>JAHWKU010000002.1 GCA_019347715.1 Actinomycetota bacterium
CGGTCGAGGTGTGCACCGTCTCGCCTGTGAGAACGTTTTCGCTCTCTACCCTGACCCCAACTTCCATCGAGGTCCTTCCCACCCCGTTCACCGAGGCTCTTAGCGTTACGACGTCCCCCAGATTCACTGGCTCGATGAAGCTCATCTCGTCGATGGCTGCAGTCACAACGGGTCCGCCGGCGTGCTTGATCGCAGCTATCCCCCCGGCCGTGTCGACCAGTTTCATGATCACGCCTCCGTGGACGGCCCCGGCCAAGTTGGCGTCGGTTATGCCCATCGATTGGGAGAGCTGCACCTGAGAGTCCTGAACCTTTTTCGGCTCCATCGTGGGTCGGAATGAAATAACAGACCTGTAGTTCTTTGCAAAGACGCGAAAAGCTGAAATCGCGCGCCGATAATCGCGGCTCGGGAGATGGAATTGAGGCTGGGAATGTCGGTAGAACCACTGGTACAAGAGGAACATGGATCGTCCCTCTATCGAAAGATGAGAGTAAGTCAGGGTGGGATCATGCTTCTGGTTAGGCTCCATGCCGATCTGAGCGAGCAGCCCGTCTCTTTGATCAGGGACCTGGTCAATCCGTCCGATGAAGACGACCTCACGGAATCTCTTACCCCGGGATCAAGACTTTCGATTACCTATCACTGGCTGGAACGTCAATTCGGCAGGGACAACGCAAATCGAGCCGTGGCCGAAACAGCATCCGAACTTCTTCGCTACTGCTGATCTCGTCCTCTTCGCGTTAGATAGACTTCGGTGTTCACTACGAAGAGGAGGCCGGTTTGACCGCGACCGCACAGAAGACAGGCGCAGAAGAGGTTCTGTTCGATCTAACGGATCTGTATTCCGGACCAGACGATCCAAAGATCGAATCCGATCTTAGCGAATCCCTCAAGGCGGCTGAGGCGTTCCGAGACCGATATCACGGCAAGTTCGGAAAATTGGAAGCTAAGGAGCTGGCAGAGGCGGTCGCCGAGCTCGAGCGGATTTACTCCATTGTTTCCAGGGCGGGGATCTTTGCTTATCTCCGTTTTGCGACCGACACAGCCGATCCTGCCAGAGGTGCCCTTGTCCAGAGCATCCGTGAAAAGTCGGCAAAGCTGCAGACGGACCTGCTCTTCGCCGAGCTCGAGTGGCTCGCAGTCGAAGACGACAGGGCCGAAGAACTACTTTCGGATCCCGCACTGAAGCATTACCGGCATTGGCTCGGCGCGCAGCGCAGGTTCCGCCCCTACGTTCTCACCGAACCTGAGGAGAAGATCCTCACCGAAAAGAGCGTCACCGGCGCAGGAGCCTGGACCAGGCTCTTTACGGAGCTGACGGCCGCCATGCGAGTCACAATCGACGGAGAGGAGCTCCCTCTCGAACAAGCAACGTCTCGCCTGCAGCGGCCCGACCGCGATGAGAGAAAGCAGGCGGCGGAGGCCATTACTCGGGCTCTCGAAGAGGGATTGAGAACGAGAGCATTCATCTTCAATACCCTGTTGCTCGATAAGGCAACGACAGATCGTTTGCGCGGCTATCCGAGCTGGATCTCCGAAAGGAACCTCTCCAATGAAGCCGCGGACGAATCGGTCGAAGCTCTGGTCGAAGCGGTGTCATCAAGATTCGACATTCCCCAGCGCTACTACACCTTGAAGGCCAAGCTCCTTGGCCTTGATCGGATAGCCGATTACGACCGGATGGCCCCTCTCCACTCGGACACGGTTTTCATTGAGTGGGACGAAGCTCAACGAACGGTTCAGGAGGCTTACGATTCGTTCTCACCTGTGACCGGAGACATCATCCGCAGGTTTTTCGACGACAAGTGGATCGATGCTGCAGCTCTCCCCAATAAGGCCCCAGGCGCGTTTTGCATGACCACGGTCCCCGGCGTTCATCCGTATGTTCTGATGTCATACACGGGGGACAAGGTTTCCGTTCTGACGCTTGCCCATGAGCTTGGGCACGGCCTTCACGGCGCACTTGCCCAGGACCTGGGGCTTCTCAACGCTTCGACGCCGCTAACCCTGGCAGAGACAGCTTCGGTCTTCGGAGAGACGATCACGTTCGGCAAACTTCTAGAGAAGGAAAGCGACCCAAAGAAGCGACTGGATCTGATCGCACATCGACTCGAAGATGCGATCGGCACCGTATTCCGCCAGATCGCTATGAATCGATTCGAAGACGCCGTTCACAACCGGCGCAGAAATGAAGGCGAGTTGTCGGTTGAATCAATTTCTGACGTGTGGATCGAAACCCAGAAGAAAATGCTCGGGGAAAGCGTGGAGATCACCGACAACTACAAGATTTGGTGGAGTCATATCCCTCACTTCATCGGATCTCCCGGATACGTATATGCGTACGCGTTCGGTTTCTTGTTCTCTCTTGCGATATATCGAAGGTACGAGCAAGAGGGATCTTCGATGGTGGAGCCGTACCTCGAGCTGCTGCGTGCTGGAGGTTCGGACTCTCCGGAGAACTTGGCAGACATCGTCGGTCTCGACCTTGCGGATCCATCCTTTTGGGCGGGAGGGCTCGAAACGATCGACTCGATTCTTGGAGAAGCCGAAGAACTGGCGAGGGAGATTTCGAACGAGGAATAGCCCGGCCCCCGGCCTCGTGCCGGCATGACTCTTGCGAGCCGCGTGCAGTCCTGGGCGGTGTTTGTCGTTTCCATTGCCGTTATCACGATCGGCTTCGGCCTCATCGTGGAAAAAAATAATCCGCGGACCATCAGGTGCGAGGTCATTTTCGACGGGCTCGTCGAACAGGCAAGCGAGCGGATGGGGGATCGCCTTCCGAACAATCTCGAGGAAGAAGTCGAGCTAATCGCAGAAACGGTTGCCGCGATCAGAGGTCTGGACTTCACCGAGGTCCCGAAGCCCACCTTTCTATCCCCGGCAGAGTTATCGCAGCGCGTCCACAGTCAAGTCACGGAGGAGTATCCCGACGAGCAGGCGGTCCTTGACGGAAGACTCCTGGCCGCCCTGGGGGCCGCACCCCGCGACATCGACATGAAGCAATTGATCGGGTCTGCTTACTCGGGCGCGGTGGGGGGTTACTACGATGACCGCACCGGAGAGATTGTGGTCGGTTCGAGAAATCCCGGAGAGGTCCTAAGCCCCGAGGACCGAGTGACCCTCGCCCACGAGCTCACCCACGCTCTCACCGATCAAACGCTTGGGCTTCCCGATCACGGACCAGACCCAAAGCCCGAAGAGGACGACAAACACTTTGCCGGGCAGGCTCTGATCGAGGGTGATGCGACTCTGGTTGGTTACGTTTACGGCCTCGCGGCGCTGGGGGACGAGGACCCAACAGCCCTCCTCGGGGGAGGCGAGGCTTCTGAAGAGACCCTTGTGTCTATTCCGCATTATCTCGAGAGGTCCATCGTCTTTCCGTATGTCGAAGGCGCGGAGTTCATCTGCCATCTATACGCGAAGGGGGGCTGGGATGCCGTTAACCGCGCATACTCCGATCTTCCGAAGTCCACTGCAGCCATCCTCTTCCCGGCAACCCATTCGCCAGTGACCGCGCCTGCAAAGGTAAGCACTCCCGGCAGTCTCGCAGAGCCATGGCAGTTCAAAGAGACGAGAGTGTTCGGTGCAGTAGACGTTCTGTGGCTGTTCGAGGCGCCAGGCGGAGACACCTCCAAGGAGGTTGGGAATCCTTTTGAGCATGCACGAGATTGGGCGGGAGGAACCTTTTCGACTTGGACCAGGGAAGACAAAGTCGCTCTAGGAGTCTCCCTCGAGGAGAAACCGAACGGAAACGAGATGTGTGACGGAATGTCGACGTGGTACGAGCGTTCGTTCGACGACGATGCCCCGGCCGAAAGGCTCGAAGGAGAGAATCTCGCCGTCTCCGGCCCCGTTCAGTCTGCAGTGCTTCGCTGCCGGGGAGGCTCCATCCTCATGGGGATCGGGCCAGACCTAGAAACAGCTCGAGCTCTCGCTGCAGGGGGCTGAGACACCGAAAACGACCTGGCAGTAGGATTCTTGGCAACACTTAAAGAAAAGGAGAAGCCTGATGACTCAAGCCGTCCAGCTGATGCCAGAGGTCGAGAAGTTCCTCCAGGAGCCGCGAAAGCTGCTGATCGGCCCTGAGTGGGTGGAGGCCTCTTCGGGGAAGACCTTCGCCACTATCGATCCCGCGCGCGGTGACGAACTGACTGCCGTTGCCGAGGCCGGGGCGGAGGATGTGGACGCGGCCGTGACATTCGCCCGCAAGGTAGTTGAGAGCCGCAAATGGTCCGGTATGCGCCCGGCAGACCGGGGCCAGATCCTGTGGAAGATTGCAGACCTGATCGAAGGCCAGAAGTTCGAACTGGCCCAGCTGGAAGTGTTGGACCAGGGTAAGCCGATGTTCATGGCGCTGGCCGAGATGGACATAGCCATCTCGACCTTTCGTTACTACGCAGGCTGGGTCGACAAGCACTATGGGGAAACGATTCCAAGCGACGGGAACATGCTTCTCTATTCGCTCAGGGAACCGATGGGGGTTTGTGCAGGGATCATCCCGTGGAACTATCCGCTCATCATGGCCTCCTGGAAGGTTGCGCCTGCCCTTGCATTTGGAAACGCAATGATCCTGAAGCCAGCAGAGCAGACTCCTCTCACCGCCCTGAAGCTAGGAGAGATAGCGCTAGAGGCCGGTGCCCCCCCAGGGCTACTTCAGATCCTCACGGGCGCGGGTGAGACGGGGGCCGCGCTGGTCGAACACCCCGGCATCGACAAGATCGCGTTCACGGGATCGACCGAAGTGGGCCGCGAGATCATGCGAAATGCAGCCGAAAGCTTGAAGCGAGTGACCCTCGAGCTTGGAGGCAAATCCCCCAACATTGTTTTTTCCGACGCCGACCTGGGAACTGCTGCGAACATGTCGATGTACGGCGTCTTCCTAAACTCGGGACAGACCTGCACCGCCGCCACCAGGCTGCTCGTCGAGGAGAAGATCCACGACGATTTCGTTGGATCTCTCGTCGAAGCTAGCGCCAAGATGAAGCTGGGACACGGCCTCGATTCCGAAACGAGGATGGGACCCGTTGTGTCGGCCGAGCAGCTCGATCGAGTGATGGGATATGTGGAGACCGGAAAGAAAGAAGGAGCAAAAGTGATCTCCGGGGGAGAGCGCGGCAACGGAGATCTCTCCGATGGATTCTTTGTGAAGCCGACGGTCTTTACGGAAGTTACTCCCAAGATGAGGATCTTCCAGGAGGAGATCTTCGGGCCGGTCCTCGCGGTAACTGCCGTCAAGGATGTCGAGGACGCCATCAACGTCGGAAATGATACGCAGTATGGGCTGGCTGCGGCTGTGTGGACGAGCGATGTAAAGAAGGCCCATCGCGTAGCCGCAGGCTTGAAGGCGGGGACCGTTTGGGTCAATACCTACGGCATTTACGATCCTACGGTCAGCTTCGGAGGCTTCAAGCAGTCCGGATTCGGCCGCGAACTGGGTCGCCATGCAGTGGAGGCATACACACAGACCAAATCGGTCTGGGTGAACCTGGCCTGACGGAATCCCCAGAGCACCGAGGCCGGCTCCCGCGAAGAGCCGCCCTTGCGTTTCTGCTGCTGCTCGTCAGCCTGGCAGGCTGCAGCGGGGAGCAGCAAAAAAGCTCCGCTTACGGTCCGGTCACTTATGTTGCGATGGGCGCGTCCGATACCGTCGGAGTGGGAGCGGATGATCCCGAGACCGAAGCTTGGGTCGTCCGTCTGTTCGAACGCCTTCCAGAAGGAAGCGAGTTCGTGCGACTCGGTGTATCGGGCAGCACGGCGGCGCAGGCTATCGAAGAACAGCTCCCCCGTGCGGTGAAGGCGAAAGGAGATCTCGCCACCGTGTGGCTTGCAGTAAACGACTTCAACGCATTCCTCGACCTCGCGCAGTACGAAGAGGACCTCGAGGAAATATTGAAGGCGTTGTCGGGTTCATCCACGCGGGTCTTCGTCGGTAACCTGCCGGATCTCACCGGTGTGCCGATCTATTCCCAGATCCCCCGGGCGATACTCGCCGGCAAAGTGGATCAGTGGAACTCGGCCATCCGGGCGGTGGCGGAGCGCAACGGAGCGGTTTTGGTCGACCTGTTCCCTGCTTCGATGCGACTCCATCAGCAAGGAGGGTCCCTGATCGCCGCGGATGGGTTTCATCCTTCCACCCAGGGCTATCGGGTCGTGGCAGACGTCTTCTGGACGGCAATTCGAACGGACGAACAGATAGGCCCCCGTGTGTCGCAAGGATAGCGGCAATAGGAGAGGATGCACTCTCCCCGCTATTGGAGGAGGCGATGTGAAAGGACTGATGCAGGATTTCCCCCTAACCATCCAGCACATAATGTGGAGGGCGGAAAAGCTGTTCAGAGAAAAGGAAATCGTCTCCAAGCTGCCTTCAGGATTGCACCGCTATACCTACGCCGAATTCGCCGAGCGCGCCAGGAGATTGGCGGCGGCCCTGATCGATTCGGGTGTGAAGCCCGGCGATCGAGTGGCAACGTTTGCTTGGAACCACTATCGGCATCACGAGCTGTACTTTGCGGTTCCATGTATCGGTGCAGTGCTTCATACGCTCAACATTCGCCTATTTCCCGAACAGCTGATCTATATCGCAAACCATGCTGAAGATCGTTTCGTGTTCTTCGATGATTCGCTGGTTTCGGTGCTCGATCCGATCTCCGCTGAATTCACCACAGTCGAGCGGTTCATCAAGATGGGGGAGGGAGACTCGAAGACCGAGTCTGTCGACTACGAGGAGTTCATCCGCTCATACGATCCGATCGACCAGTGGCCCGCAGTTGACGAAAATGCCGCTGCCGGGATGTGTTACACGTCTGGCACGACGGGCAATCCCAAGGGCGTGGTCTATTCCCACCGGTCTACCGTTCTTCATTCCTTCGGAGTCAACACCGGCAATGCCAACGGACTCAAAGAAGACGACGTTACCCTCGCGATAGTGCCGATGTTTCACGCAATGGCGTGGGGACAGCCTTATTCGGCGACGATGGCTGGATGCACCCAGGTCTACCCAGGACCTTTCCTGGATCCGGCATCCCTTCTCGATCTCATGCAGAGCCAGCGGGTCACAGTATCCGCAGGAGTTCCCACAATATGGATCGGAGTTCTCGATGAGCTGAGTAAGAATGGATATGACCTGTCATCAGTCCGGCTGTTGACCGCCGGCGGCGCGGCGGTTCCACGTTCGATGATCGAGAGCTTCGACTCCAACGGTCTCTCGCTCGTGCAGGGCTGGGGAATGACCGAGACTTCGCCGGTGTGCGCCCTCGGTCATTTGAAGTCGTCATTGCAGGCCGAGGACGATGAAACGAAGTTTCGCGTTAAAGCCAAGACTGGTTTTCTGATCCCCGGCGTCGAGCTGCGCATAGTCGATGACAAAGGCAAAGAACTACCGTGGGATGGAAAGTCATTTGGGGAAATACAAGTTAGGGGCCCTTGGATCGCATCGGACTACTACAACGACCCCCGCAGCGCAGATTCGTTCATGGATGGATGGCTGCGCACGGGGGACGTCGCGACTGTGGATGAACTTGGTTACCTCCAGATCGTCGATCGAACCAAGGACCTCGTGAAAAGCGGAGGTGAGTGGATCTCGTCGGTGGAGCTGGAGAAGGAGATCATGGGACACCCGGCCGTGCTGGAAGCCGCGGTTATCGGAATTCCCCACGCGAAGTGGACGGAGCGGCCTCTCGCATGCGTGGTGTTGAGGGAAAAAATGGAAGCAAGTTCGGACGAAATCATCGCCTTTCTCGAAGACAAGGTCGCAAAATGGTGGCTGCCGGACGATGTGGTCTTCATTGCCGAAGTCCCAAAGACCTCAGTGGGCAAATTCGACAAAAAGGTCCTTCGGGAGAAATTCGACGGACACAAGCTGCCAACGGACGTGTAAAAGGTTGACCCATCCGCGTTAGTGCCATAGGGTCACCCACCAATGGCTGGGCGGCCAAGGGGCAGGCGCCTCTTGCTTGGCATAGGGCTGTGCTGGGCAATCACGATAAGTTTCATCGCTCCCTCGTTCTCGGCGAGCGGTGGGTCGGCACGCGCCCTTTCTCTCATCAACTCCTCCAGACAGAGCGCCGGTCTTGCTGGTGTGTCTGGGGACTCCAGTCTCAACTCCATCGCTCAAAGGCATGCTGAGAGGATGGCCGCGGAGGGCAGGATCTTTCACAGCAGCTTTAGTGGTACATCGGACGCCAACTCTTGGGGCGAGAACGTCGGCAGGGGGCCGGACGTTGATTCGGTTCACCGAGCCTTCATGTCGAGTTCCACTCATAGAGGAAACATCCTCAACAAGACCTTCACCCATGTTGGTATTGGAGTGGCCGCATATTCAGGAGGCGTCATGGTGGTTCACGACTTCGTAGGCCGGGCCGGGTCCGTGGTACAACAAACCCAATCGAAGCCCAGGGTCCGTGTTGCCAACAGGACTCCAGCGGCTCCAGCCCCACCTCCTCCGCCGCCCCCTCCTCCTCCCGTTGCCGAGATGGTCGGGGGGCGCGTTGAAGTTGGAGGTGCCTTCTCTTGTGGGATAAGGGATATCGAAATCCCCCCGGAAGAGGGAGGGTCTCCCTAGCTGAAGCTATGCGCTAGAGGGCTTCAGCGTTTTGGTTGTCAGATTGGGCAACGGCCAGACTCCGGAACGCGCCGCGATCTGAACCGGCAAGTTCGATGGTTATCTCAACGAGAACGGGATCGAACATCCTGCTCTTCTGCCTCCGCAGTTCCTCGAGAGCTACATCGAGGGCCATTCCCTTGCGATATGGACGATCGGAGAGCATCGAAGTAAGAGTGTCCGCAATCGCGAGAACTCTTGCGGCATGGGGAATCTCTTCGGCAGTTTTCCCCTCGGGGTAGCCTTTTCCGTCCCAGCGCTCATGGTGTGCTCCAACAATCCTTCCGATCTCAGGGTCCAGGCCGATCGCATCAAGGATGCGGCGGCTTAGGGTGGGGTGCTGCTTCACCCGGTCGTACTCGTCATCGGTGAGTCGCACGGTCGAGTCGATGATTGTGTCTGGCGCGCCGATCTTGCCGAGATCGTGCAGGTGGGATGCAATACGGAGATTTTCGAGTTGTTTGACCGAGAGCCCTGCCGCCTTGCCGATGCGCCCTGCAAGGCTGGCGAGATGAGCGGGATGTTCACGACTGAAGTGATCGATCTCGTCGAGTAGTGCAGCCACTTCACTCAGGGCTTCAATAATCACTGCTTGAGCATGCCTGCGGGTCAATGTGGAGGCTTTAGAACCGAAGATCCTTGCGATTGCGCCGAGGAGGCGGAGTCTTCTTTCCGATAGCAGATGGCCCCTTCTGCGAAGAAGGATCGCGGTGCCAGCGTGTTGCGTCTGACCTGCTATTGGAATAAACACGACCTGTCCTTCATCGCGGTTGGCTTCAACCGGATCTCCCCCCGTCATGGCCTGTAGCAGGTGGTCGGGTATATCTCCCGTCTGCGCGGCCGTCGAAAGCCTGGAGCGCGTATGGGTCCAAACCCGCCCTGAATGTGCGAACGCGCCGAGCAAGAGGACTTCCAGGAGAGCTTCGAAGAACCTCCGAGTTGATGCTGCAGGAACATCGCCGGCGTTGCGGGCCGTTTTTCTGACCGTAGGCATGACGGCCAAGTGAAGACCGAGCACAAGAAAGATCGGAACGATGTCTACCCAGGTTCCTCCTTCAAACGCTATTCCGCTCAGAAACCACATAGCAAGCGCGACGATTGGCGGAAAGGCGAAATCCACAGCCGGTCGTTGTTCCGTCGCTCCGAGAGTCAGGGCCAGAGACACCGCCATAAGGGCGGCAACGACGATCCATATCGGTGCCCGCGTGATTCCTCTTCCCTGAATGAGAGCACTGGCGATTTGAGCGGTGATCTCGACATCGGTCATGGATCCCATGGGGGTCTTCCACAGCCTTGCCCGGTTTTCTGCGATCAGGCCGAGGAGGACCACCTTTCCACGCACGTCGACTTCCCCGGCCATTACATCTCTAAAACGGGGGTAGCTGGCACGATCCGGCCGCCGGTCGTATCTGATCAGCAGCCTAGGACCGGGCCCCAGCTGCTGATATTCACCGATCATCTGAGCCTGTCGCGGCAGCCTGACGTTGCGATCGGCGGCGGCTGCTGCCACAGCAAGACCCATCTCAACGCGGTCACCAATAAACGGGGTAAAGCGCCGAAGGACTCCGTCCGGCCCTGCGAGGCGATTTGTGAAACCAACCGCAGTTGACGCCAGCGTCAGATCACCGGGAAGCTCATCGCGCGCAGGCGGGACTCCTCCATCGAGGAGATCGCGCTCCTCGATGGGGCTGAATGCAAAAGAAAAGACGGCGCTGGTATCAGATACCGTTTCCGTCAATTCAGAAATGGCTTCGGGAGATCCATCGATCCGGTCGTTGAAGGCTACATCCGTCGCGCCGAGCTCCTTCACCTTGACGACGAAGCTCCCAAGCTTCTGTGGATCTGCTGGATAACCAAGTTCCTGGAGGTCGGTCTCATCGATGCCGACGATTACGATTCTGTCTGTCAGATGGCCTGCGGCAGTAGCCCGGATGCGCGAGTCGTATATCCGTTTTTCTAGAGGTTCCAATACTCCCGCGGTATAGAGAACGGCCGACAGCGCGCCAATCACAAACCCCCCGATGAGGACGCTTCGGCCTAACTGTCTCGTTGGCAAATCTGACCCCCGTATTCGTGGTGCCGTGTTGGGATTGTATTGAGGTACTCCTGTGATGAGGGGGATTCCCATGCAGGCCGAGTTGGAATAGCCTTCGCTCATGGTTCGTTCCGTCCAGGACTACGAGGAGCTCTATCGCACGAAGACCTGGGCCTATGGAGACAAGCCTGACGTCGAGTTCGTGAGAGCACTCGCAGGCGCCCCGAGGGGAAAGGCGCTCGACGTGGGCGGCGGCCAGGGCCGGCACGCTCTTGCATTGTCCGCTCTAGGGTTCGACGTGACGCTCGTAGACGTGGCGGGCGAGGGGCTTCGTCAGGCATCAGAGGCCTCTCAGGAAAAAAGTCTTCCTCTCCACATAGTCCAGTCCGACGTTTCCTCCCTCGATTTCGACGACGACTACCAGGTGATCGTCTGCGCGCTTTTCTTCCATCAGGTCAACAAGAAGACAGCCCTGGATCTCACGAAGAGGATGGGGGTTTCGCTCAACTCCGGCGGGATCTTTTATCTCAGTCTCCCCGGTTACAACGCAGAAACCGAGGGGCTCGCCCGCGACCTTCTCGAACAAGCGGGGTGCCGCGAGGAGTGGCTCATCAAGAAGCTGGTGACGAAGAAGGATCGGCCGAAGCTTCAGGTCGCGCGTCGAAACGAGACGATGGCGCTTGGAAAAGCGCTGAAACGGCGTTGAGTCCGCGGGATTCGATATCCCGCATCACCGCCGAGGTAGTCAGCTGCAGGAAGTGTCCTCGTCTGGTCGAGTGGCGAGAAGAGGCAGCCCGAAACCCTCCCGCCCGATTCGACGCGGAGACGTACTGGGCTCGTCCTCTTCCGGGATTTGGAGACCCCCGCGCCCGTGTGCTGGTCATCGGGCTGGCGCCGGCCGCGCACGGCGGCAATCGGACCGGAAGGATCTTTACAGGGGACCGTTCCGGAGATTGGCTTTTTCGGGCACTACACCGAGCCGGATTTGCGAACCAGCCAGAGTCCCTTCATCGTAAAGACGGTCTGCGTCTTTCTGATTGTTACGTCGCCGCGGCGGTGAGATGCGCTCCTCCCTCCAACAAGCCTGCCGTTGGAGAACGCGACAACTGTTTGCCCTATCTGCAGCGCGAACTGGCAGTTCTTCGAAATGTAAAGGTAATGGTTGCACTGGGATCTTTTGCATGGGATTGCTCACTCAAGGTGCTGAAGGCCGCGGGAGAGCGGCCGGTTGTTCCAAGGCCTCGTTTCACTCATCTGGCCGAGGCAAGAGCAGGAAGGTATTTGCTGCTCGGTTCATACCACCCAAGTCAGCAAAACACTTTTACCGGTACCCTTACGGAGAAAGCATTCGACGCAGTCTTCGAAAGAGCCAGGAAGGAGATTTAATGGACGAAAAGAAGATGATCGAGCTGTTGAACGGAGATATCCAGCACGAGATCGGGGCGGCCCTCACCTATCTGTACCAGCACGCGACGGCCCCTGGTCTGAAAGGCCAGGTACTAAGGGACATTCTTGCTCCAGAGATTCCGGGCGAGCTCCAGCACGCGATCATGCTCGCAGACAAGGTGGTGTCCCTCGGTGGAAAGCCCGACCTTGCAGTTCCGGCGGTCAAGACTCAGGAAACCGTCGAAGACATGATCACCTACGACATCGAACTGGAGATCGAGGCGGTCAAAAACTACACTGCAAGGGCGGATCAGGCGGAGGAACTGGGCGACCTCGGTCTCAAAGTTCAGCTCGAGAACCTCGCCGCGGAGGAGAGCGAGCACCGCGACATGCTCCAGCGGCTGGCCCGTAACATCGAAGCCCTTTAGGTTCTAGCGAAGACCGATCACGCCGGGCGCGAAGCGCCTCAGGATGTGTCCGGCGACGGCCAAAAGAAGCAGGAGCGCACTCCCGTAGTTGATCGCGCGCGTTGGCTCGCGACCCTCGGGTGAACTCAACGCAACCTCTCCAGAAAGCTCAGGTGGGGGATTGGAGCTCTCTTCGAGCGCGAGTGGCGAAGGCGACTCGACTGGAGCTTCGGGCGCCGGGGCGGGCGCAGTTGCCTGGGTTCTCGGCCGCTGGCTCCCCGAATTTCTCGAAGGAGCCGTTGGAGCCTGGGTGGGCTCGATCCGCTGAACTCCCAGGGCCGCGGCGGTGTCCAGCAGTCCCCAGCCGTGCTCGTTGTCGCGCCCGGGGGGACCCAGATCTCTTGCAGTCTTCAATATCCGGTCGGCAGCCTGAGTGTTCGACATCCCTTTCGACATCAAAAGAGATGCGGTGCCGGCCACGAAAGGCACCGATATGGATGTTCCGCTCGCGCTCCCATACACGTTGGCCCCATGTTCCCTGGACCACCAGGTGGACACGACATCGACTCCGGGGGCGATCAAGTCGAGTCCTGGTCCGTAGCTCGAGAACTGCCAGCGCCCGTCGTTGCGGTCGCTCGCTCCCACCACGAGGATGCCGGCGCGGTCCGCGTCGTAGCTCGTCGAGGCCTGCCCGGTGTTTCCTGCGGCGATGATGACCGCGGCCCCGGCATTTGCAGCGTTTTTGATCGCCGTGTCCACACGGGGGTCGGCCAGCGGAAGCGGAACGGGCGCGGGGTGGGAGCCCTGATCGTTGAGGCCGTCGAGGCTCAGATTGATAATTAGTTTCTTTCCCAGTTCCTGAGCTCTGCCGACTGAATAATCGATGGCCTGCCTGACATCGTCGGGTTCCCCAACTCCATCTTGGTTGATGGCTCGTACAGGAAGGATCTGGGCTGCAGGGGCAACCGAGGCGACTCCCTTCGAGTTGTTCGTGGCGGCTGCGGCTACCCCCGCCACAAGAGTGCCGTGCCCGTGCTCGTCGGAAGCATCGCCGTCACCGGAGACGAAGTCGTTTCCCGGCACGAGCTTGCTCTTGAGATCCTCGTGGTTCAGATCGACGCCCGTATCGATTACTGCGATCAGGACTCCTCCGCCGGTGGCTGAGGTCCAGGCGAACTCTGCCCCGACGCGGTGAAGTCCCCATTGCTGGGAAAAGCGCGGGTCGTTGGAGGCGGCAGAGACCGCGGAAGGCACGAGCAGTGCACCAATAAGCAAGGCAGCCGCAGCCCGCCGTCTCAGACCCATCCGCTGACGCCGATCCTTCCTCGGATTGAATTCATCTCCCCGACGTGAATGAACCCATGGCTGATGACGGTTCCTCCCAGCAAATACCCCGCGGTGCGTCCGGTCCAAAAAGATGTCGCGGTGGTGTTGTCGGCCCCGGCGATCATCGGCGGAATGGTGGCGAGGCGAGCCTCCATGTCCGGAACCTTATCGAGGTCCTCGGGAGAGATCGTCTTCAGCCATTCGGAAGTCTGACCGGCCACCGTCTTCCAGTACTCATCGCAGGCCTCGATATCTATGTTGCCGGAGATGGCCTCGACCTCGTCGTCGCCGAGGCCGGTGCCGATGTTGGTGGCGTCCACCCCTAGTTTGTCGATCCACTCGTCGGCAAGAAGAACCTGTCCCTCTCCGCGAATGATCGAGTTCACTATGGCATCTTCGGTTCGAGCGAGGTGCCACATGAGCCATACGACCGAATTCCCTACACCTCCGGGCCGCTCTCTCAGCTGCTCAGGAGACAGGACTGAATAGACGGAAGCCTCGAAGAAGCCTCGAACGCCGCGATGCTGTCCTCTGATCCATCTGATGAGATCCACGATTGGCCCCCTATCTCGAAGCGTTGTGAGAGATAGGGTATCTCTCCATGAAGATTGGATATGGACTGATTACCTGCCAAAGGTACCCTGGTGATCAGCGAACGGCGGCCGATCTCTACCGCGAGGCCATCGACCTTGCGAGAGCCTGCGAGGCATCGGGGCTCGATAGCGTTTGGACCTCCGAACATCACTTCTGGGACGACGACTACATGCCGTCTCTGCTCGTGATGTCGGCGGCTTTTGCGGCCGCAACCACATCGATCACGATTGGGACCGCGGTGCTGCTTGCCCCGCTTTATCACCCCATTCGGCTTGCCGAGGACGCCGCCACGGTCGAGCTCATATCCGGCGGGCGTTTCGTCCTCGGGCTTGGCATTGGATGGCGACAGGAGGAATTCGACCGGCTGGGCATAGCCATGGAGAACCCCGGCAGAAGAATGAGCGAGATAGTGAAGCTGCTTCGGCTCTCCTGGAAGAACAAGGCATTCACGTTCGAGGGCAAGGTCTACTCATTCGACAAGACCAACGTCACCCCCAAGCCTTCGAAGCCGGTCCCGATTTGGATCGGCGGCTTCGCCGACGGCGCCCTGAAAAGGGCCGGAAGGATTGGCGACGGGTACCTCGGCTCCTCCAGCAGGAGAACCGCGCCGGTTGCAGACGAGATGAAGAGAAGGGTGAAGGTAGTCACCGAAGGAATGGAGAAGGCTGGGCGCGACTCTGGACAGTTCACGTTCGCTTTTCACGAGCCCGTGTGGGTGGCAGAGGATCCGGAGCGAGATGCCGAAGAGATCCTTCCCCATATCCACTACAGCCGCTGGAAGTACGCCGATATGGGGGCCGAGTTCGGCAGGGAGCCTGGGGCCGACCTTCCGTCACCCCCCTCACTCGACGACGACGCCCGCAGAGCGATTCTGGACGGGCTCATCTTAGGAACTCCGCAGCAAGTAGCAGACCGGATCCGGGAATTGCAGGCCGCCGTCGGCGACGAACTGCATCTGATCGCCCGCTCCTACTTCCCAGGCATACCTCACGAGAAGTCTCTTCGTCAGATCGAATTGCTGGGACAGGTGCGGAAGCTCCTCTAGGCCACCTCGAAGGAAAGCTCGACGCGTTCACCTGACGCGAGAGCCTCGCGGAAGGCCTTCGAGCTATGGAATTCTCCGACGCTCAGACTCACCGCCGGGATCGCGAATTCGAATGGCCCACCGAATGGCGAAGGCTTGAACGTCGCCCTGCCCTCAGAAACTTCGATTGAGATAGGAAGGTCACTGCCGGGCACTCCTTCGATGGAAGTCGGATGCAGATCGGCGGGGGCAGTCATGCAAAAGTACAGAGACAACCGGTCGAATACTTGCAGGAGACGGTAATGCGGCATCGGGTCCACTCCCAGCTCCGAGCGCAGACGGTTCTGGCGCGCCGATTCTTCTTGTAGAAAGTTGTCGGCCATCCTCCGGTCTTCACCATCCAGGCCATCGACAAGCCGGGATGCACCGGGTTCGTAGCGGCCGAGAAATAGGCCGGTGAGGTGCATCGACACCAGAAGAATGGTCCAAGGATCTTCTCCAAGGACTGCCCTGATGCCTTCCTCGTAGACCCCAAGGCGATCGGGAATCGGAAGAGTGATGAAATCGTATGGATTGCCGTCGGTATTGACGGTCGGCGCGGCATCCCAGCCGATCCAGCCGTCATCGTGCCGGTTGGTCGCGTTCACGACTCTGTCCCACGGGGCCGGCCGAAGATATGGCCCTTCATTCCAGTGTTTCGCGAACAGCCCCGAAAGGCGGGCGTGATCGGCCTGATCGATGGCGATCAACTGCGATTTGCTCCTCTGGAGGATCACGGTTTCTTATTCGACTCGGGTTCCAACATCAAGGTAGTCGCTCGTAAGTACGTGATCCCCTTCGAAGGTGAAAGTTGAGATCGATGCTCTGGCACACGGGTGACCCGATGCCCACGCTGGCCCCCGTCGATTTTCCAGACGCATGCGGGCGACGATGATGGGAGTCATGTGAGAAACCGCGACCACTTCCTCTCCAGGGTGCTTCTCGCGCATGCGACGGATGGCCTCTAGCATGCGATTGCCAGTTGAGGCATAGCTCTCTCCCCAGCTGGGCTTCAAGGGATTGATGAAGTGCAGGGCCCTAAATGGGTTGCGAAACAAGCGGGTATCGCCCGGTCTTCCTTGAAGCCGCGTTTCGCTCTCTATCAGGTCCATGTCCTCGATCACCTCCAGGGCATGCGGCCTCGCGATGGCAGAAGAGGTCTCTATTGCCCTTTCGAGTGGGCTGGAGTAAACGGCCGCGATCTCGCTCGAGGCGAAGTGCTTGGCCAGTGCCTCTGCCTGTCGGCGGCCCCTCTCGGAGAGAACGAAACCGGACAGGCGGCCGTACCAGATGTTGTCGGGGTTCTCTACTTCGGCGTGACGAACGAGGTGGATTAACGTTGGCATGCGCAGAGCGTAACCGAGCGAAAGGAGTTTGAAGTTGAACCTTGCCGTCGCATTGCTTATTGCTGCCGTTGGTGGCCTGATCGGTGTGAAGATCGGTCTTCCTCAGGGGGCCTTGCTCGGATCTCTGATTGCAGTCAGCTTCGTGAACGCAACCGGTCTCCTCCCGGTGAAACGGCTTCCAGACCCAGTGGTGTTCGGCCTTTACGTCCTGATCTCTGTCGAGCTCGGATCCCAGGTGGATCGTTCGACGATCCTGACCCTTTCGAAAGCCTGGCTGCCAACCGTTGCCTTCGTAGTGGCGTTGATTGGCTTCACGGTGTTGGTCTCCGTCGTGATCACGAGGTTGTTCGACATCGACCTTGCGACGGCTCTGTACGGGACTGCCCCCGGCGCTCTGAGCGGAATCACTGCAGCGGGAGGTCAGGTGGGAGCCAATGTAGCTGTGATGATCGCCATGCATACGCTGAGAGTCACCGTGATTGTGGTGGCGATCCCGCTAATACATAGACTGATAGCTCGCTGACAAGGGGACTGCATGGATTGGACCGGAAAGATCTGCTTGATCACCGGAGCTTCGAGTGGCTTTGGCCGCGAGGCCGCCAAGTTACTCGCCCGGCGCGGCGCAACCGTCATCGTGGCGGCCAGACGCGAGGACAAGCTGCAGGAGCTCGTCGGCGAGCTGGAAGGCGACCACACCTACGTCACTTGTGATGTCTCCGACCTCGATTCGGTCAGAGCGATGGTGGAACAGGTTGGTGGCGCGTTCGGCCGTTTGGATGTCCTCATCAACAATGCCGGAATCGCAACGTCCGGCCCCCCGACGAAATCCACGTCTGAGGAGATGGAGAAGGTGATTCGCACCAACCTTCTTGGGACCATCTACTGCCAGACCGAGTTCTTGCCCCTGTTGGACGCGGCCCCCCGCAACGGCAAGACGCCTGTGATCGTGAATGTGGCCTCGATGGGAGGGCGCATTCCCGTGCCGAACTCGGCCGATTACATCGCTTCGAAATTCGGCGTAGTCGGATTCACCGAAGCCGCGTGGCACGACTTTGCAGCCAGGGGGATTCGAGCGATGATGGTTCTGCCAGGGCTCGCGGACACCGAAGGATTTCCGATGGAAGAGATCAGGGCGAATCCTCTTTACGGATGGGCCGTCATGGGACCGAAAAGAGTTGCGGAGGCCCTGATACGCGGGATCGAAAAGGGTACATTCGAAGTCAGAGTGCAATGGTGGCTCGGTCCCGTCTATCACATGACTGTCATGCTCGGACCGCTTCGCCGGTATGTCGCAGGGGCCATCCGCAAGAAGGTGCCTACGGACCTCTAAGAGCCCTTTCTAAAGAAGACCGATGCACGAGCCTCATCGGGGCCGCGGGCATATCGGCGGAATAGAACGTTGGTTCGCGAGCTTCCCTCCTCCACCAATGAACGATCGGTGACCGGCTTCAAGTTGAATGCCCAGCCCTCATCCGATACATCGATGACGCCATAGGCAAACGGCCATTCCTTGGGACAGGGGACCTCGATCACAGGAACTCCCTTGAGATCGTAGAGCGCGCTTCGGTGGGTGTGGCCGCAGATGATCCCCCACGCGCCGGTTCGTTCGAGGAGGTCCGATAGGACTTGAGTGCTTTCCTCATCGAGCCCGAAGAGCACGGGCGGAAGGCCAAGATAAGGGTAGGGAGGATGGTGCAATGCGATGAAGGTTGGCCCGTCGGACTCCAGCGTCTGCACCCACTCCTTCACTTCGTCGGAGAAGCGTCCTCCTGGAACCGACTCGTTGGGTTCGTCGGTAAACCTTCCTGCAGTCATCTCGAATGGAGGGAAAGGAGAGGCCTGTGGGATCGCGGAGTTAAGAGCGATGAGGCGAACCCCGTTGCCTTCGATGACTTCGAACGGCTTTCTCGAGAAATGCCGAGTGAATCTCTCCAGGCCGGCAGGTTCGTCGCCGCCGCCCCACATGTCATGGTTGCCGAGAGTCAGCGCGACGGGATGATCGAAGCCGTCGAGAATCTTCTTTGCCGCTGCGAAGGAGGCGTCCTGGCCGTTCTGGGTAAGGTCGCCGATGGTGACGGACAGGTCCACATTCTCGCGGTTCAGGTCTTCGATGGCGGCGGGGATTAGCCGGTTGGCGAAATCGAGTCCGATATGGGGGTCCCCCAGGATGCCGATGCGAGCTATGACTTTGCCCGGTGGTGTTGCCTCTTTCACGGCAGGCCATTCCGGCGGCGGCGGAGTGGGGATGCCCTGGGAGGCCATTGCGTGGGCGACCGCCTCTTCGTCTGGAGCGGACAGTTCTCTCAGTCTGTTCGAGTCGGCTTCGTCGAGGAATACAGAGGAATGAGCATCAACGAACATCCCGAGGCGCTGAAGGAAGAACCAACCCAGGGGCCCGGTCTCCTCCTCGGCGCCGGCCACCTCCGCCATCCATTCGGCGTGGCGGCTTGCAAGCCTCGGTTCGATCTTCTTTCCCGCATTGGTCGATCGGGATGCCAGCAGCCTGGCTCGCTCGGCCGCACGGACTCCTGCATCGCCGTGCCCTCGACCGCTCAAGACGGCGGCTCTCGCAGCTTCGGTGATCCAGGACGAGAAGAGAACCTCGGCAGCGCCTTCCATCGGCGGGACGCTACCACTCCAATCGGTATGATGCGCACCCGATGAGTTCAGGACACCACAAGACCGACTGGGATACCTATTTCCTCGAGCTGGCGAGGCAAGCCGCCACCAGGTCTAGCTGCGTTTTGGACCAGCACGGCGCAGTGATCGTCCGGAACCGGCGGATTCTCTCCACGGGATACAACGGCACGCCATCGGGCTACGGCAACTGCGACCAGGGTGCATGTCCAAGAGGAAAGAGCATGGATCGCTCCAAGCCGTGCGCCGGCCTTCATGCCGAGGCAAACGCCATTCTCTACGCCACACCGGAGGAGCGGCAGGGGGCCACTCTTTACATCACGGCTCCGCCCTGCTTCGAATGCGCCAAACTGATCTCCAACTCAGGTCTAGAGGAAATCGTGACTCTCGACGGTCAGGACCGAGCAGGTTTCGACAAGGTGAGGAAGTTTCTCCTGGACTGCAACGTCCGAGTCAGGATGCTGCGGTATTGAGGTTTTCTTTGACCCACTTGGGAGCGCGCCTTGCTCCGAGGTCCAGATCGAGTGACAGCTGCGTCTCCGAGTCTTCGCGCGGCTCTTTCGGCTTCTCGACGGTTTCCTCGTAGCGCCCGCCACCGTACTTCCTCCGGTAGTTGGCAACCGTCTTGCCGATCCTCTCTTTTGTTTCCTTGGGGGCATTCGTGCGTTTGTACATCTCTTCATATGGCTTGATGAGGTTCGGATAGGCGTTTTCCAGCCACGGCAGGAACTCCTCCTTCACACCGGGCCTCAGGTGGAGAACGATCGGAGTGATGTGGGTAGCCCCGGATTCTGCAATGGCTTTTACAGTTGCTTCTAACTGTTCGGGAGAGTCTGAGATTCCGGGAAGGATCGGAGCCATCAGAACCCCGCCAGGTATTCCGGCTTCGTTCAGCTTACCTACGACCTCTAGGCGCTTCATGGGGTGAGGCGTCCCGGGTTCGGTCTTTTTCCAGACGTCTTCGTCGACCGTCCCAACGGAGAAATTCGCGTGGACGTCCATGAGAGACGCACCCTCTTGCAGCAGATCGATATCGCGCTGTATGAGAGTTCCCTTCGTGAGGATCGAGTAAGGGTTTCGAACCGCGTTCAGCTCTTTCAAGATCCCGCGAGTAAGTTTGTAGTGGCCCTCGGCGCGCTGGTATGGATCGGTGTTCGTTCCCATTGCGATGCTCTCGCCCGTCCAGGACTTCTTTCTAAGCTCGCGGGCCAGCAATTCGACTGCATTCACCTTGACGACGATCTTCGTATCGAAGTCGGTGCCCGCGTTGAGATCGAGGTAAGTGTGCGTCGGCCTAGCAAAGCAAAACTTGCAACGATGACTGCATCCCCTGTACGGGTTGATCGTCCAGTTGAATCCGAAGCGGTCTCCGGGGACGTGGTTGATGATCGACTTGGCGAAGATCTCGTAGAAGGTCATCCCTCGAAATTCGGGAGTGTTGAAGCGTCGTACGAGCGCCTCGGTGTTTCCGAGCGGCAAGCGCTCGCCGGCATCCTGCCTGTCCACAAGCTGAGCTTCCCACCGCATCCTGTAAGGATAGAACATATGTTCGGTTAGGCGCAACGGCCTTCCCGATTAGGCTCGGTTCATGCGGATCGCAATGATGGTTGGAGGCCCCCTTCAGAGCCTGGGAGCCGCCGCAAGGATGATCGAGGCCCACGGCTACGACTCGATCTGGACGGCTGAGACCGGCTCGAGCGCCTACATCTCAGCGGCGATCGTCGCCGGTGAGACAGATCGGGCCCGCATCGGGACGGCCATTGCCACGGCCTTCACTCGCAGCCCTGGGGTAACCGCCATGAATGCCGTCGACATCGACGAGGTGTCGGGGGGCCGCTTCGTCCTCGGTCTTGGGAGCCAGGTAAAGCGCGTAAACGAACTGCGCTTCTCTACGCCGTTCGACCATCCGGCCCCCAGGATGCGCGAGTACATCCAGGCGGTAAGGGCCTTCATCGGAGGGTACTTCGGCGAAGAGCCCTCATTCGAAGGCAAGTTCTACAAGGTCATGATGGCTCCATGGCCAAGGGTTCCGCCTCCGGTAAGGCGCGAGGTGCCTGTCTTTCTCGCCGCGGTGAACAAGCACATGCTTCGAGTTTCCGGAGAGGTTGCAGATGGGATCGTCGGCCATCCGATGACGTCGCTCGACTACATAGAAAAGGTTGTGAAGCCGAACATCGCGAACGGGGCCGAAAAGTCGGGGCGTGACCCACGAGATGTTGAGCTTGCCCAGCAGGTGATCTTCTCGATCGCAGAGGATCGGGAGGTCGCCAAGAGCGAAGTCAAACAGCAGATCGGTTTCTACGCGACGACGCGCACCTATATCCCGGTTCTTGCATTGCATGGATTCGATGACATTGTGCCGATGCTGCGCGAGGCGTATCAACAGAAAGATATGAAGAAGCTCTCTTCGCTCGTCTCGGATGAGATGGCCGAAACTTTTGGTCTTTATGGAACTGCGGATGAGGTCAAAGAGAAGGCGGCCAAGTTCGACGGGGTAGTGGATGAGTTGATTCTCGCCGGACCGTGGTACCGCGTCGATCCATCGCGCTTGATGGAGAACTACCGCTCTCTGCTCTCGACGTTCGCGCGCTGAATCCGCGTTGGCGCGCGCGCCGCTTCCTATAATCCTCACAGCGAACAGCAACCAAGCCATGGACAGCCAGCTCCAGCTTGCACTTCCCACCGGTGACACTGTCGGCCTGATCAAATCGATCGAGGTCCGGCGCTCGGCGCGCCGGCGCAGGACGGTTGCCGCCAAGGTCGAGGAAGAAACTCTGATCGTCTATCTGCCACAGAGGATGTCGAAAGCCGAAGAGGCGCAATGGATAGAGAAGATGCGCCGCCGGCTGGAAGACCGAGACAGGCGCGAGAAGCTCAATTCATCCGGAGACCTCGGCAGACGCGCGAAGGACCTAAACGAACGCTACTTCGGCGGCAAACTGAAGTGGAGTTCTATCGAGTACGTGACCAACCAAAACAGCAGGTACGGTTCCTGCACCATTACAGACGCAACCATCCGCATCTCCGACGTCCTTGCAACCATGCCGGGATGGGTGCGCGACTACGTGATCGTGCACGAGCTGGCTCATTTGATCGTGCCGGACCATTCCACCCGCTTTTGGAAGCTCGTCGGTGCATATCCTCTGACAGAGCGCGCTCGTGGGTTTCTTATCGCTAAGGGAATGGACGAGAGCTAACCAGGCCCCCCGACGCGAAACACTTCGGGGCCGGCGACTCTCGGCTTGGCGCCTTCTGGCCGGGTTTGGATTGCGACGATCTCCTTGAAGCCAAACTTCTCGAGGATGCCGACGGCCGTCGCAGCCCTTACGCCGAAACCGCAGAGGACCCCGATCCGGTAGGAGGTATTCAGCTCCGACAGTCCATCCCATAGCCTCTCTGTAGGAATCCGCAGGCAGCGTCCTTCATGGACGGTTCCTGGGTCGCCCACGTGAAGGAGATGAAGGCTTCCGGCATCTGCAATCGGAATCGACCGCGTCGGGATCAGCTTCCCAAGTTGACGCAAGTCCTCACTCGACAGATACCCCTCCACGTCGAAGCCCTTGCCTCGCAATCTCGAAGCGGCCTCGGAAAGCGGAGAGGACCCGTCCTCCAGAAGGATCAACCTTGCATTCAAAGGCAGAAGATCGCGGGCCCTGGTGGCGAATCCTGGCCCCTGTTCCCACATGATCGAAATGCTTCCCCGCAGGTGCTTCTCCAGGTACTCAGGTATCGGACGAAGATCAAGCGCGAGTCCTTCCTCGAGGATGCTGGCCGCCCGCTCAGCCAGGATTCTTGGTAACGACATGGTGTATGTACGCTATAACGATGGGAACGGTACTGGCAGTCGTCTTCATAGTCGTCCCCATCGTCGAGCTGGCGGTCATCGTTGCCGTCGCCGACTGGATCGGGGGACTGGAGACGATCGCGCTGCTTCTAGCCGTCTCCTTGGCGGGGGCCGTCCTCGCCAAACGAGAAGGGTTGGGGGTCTATAGACGTTTCCGCTCGGCCCTTGGGAGGGGCGAAATCCCCTCAGCTGAGATCACCGACGGCTTTCTGGTCTTGTTCGGAGCGGCGCTCCTGCTCACCCCAGGCTTCGTCACCGATGCCCTTGGCCTGCTCTTGCTTGCTCCGCTGACCCGGTCCCATGTGAAGCGACACGTTTGGAAGGCAGCCTCGGGATGGGTTAGGCGCCGCAGTGGGATGTCGGGGAGGGGGAGGCGGGGCCGCCCGGCCCCTAAGCAAGCACAAGTGGTGCAGGTCCGGCCAATTCAGGCGGACAAGAGCGGTGGCGATGGGGAAAGCGGAGCAAGCGAAGACGGCTAATTCATTTTTTGGGGGCTAGACCCGCGAGTTCTCAGGTGCTACGCTCAAATCTCCGTGAGAGAGGGGTTGCAATGAGGCAACTTAACGTACGTGATCCGTGGGTAGGGCTCGCCTATGAGGATGATCACAAGGCGGCAATTGCAGATCTCATTGCACGCATCCAAATCTTGGAAAATCGAGTACGCGAGCTCGAGAACTCGATCCGGGAAGCCGAGAAGGTTCGAGAGCCAGTAGTGGTATAGGGCCGGCGAAGAGCCGGTTTTTTTGTGCCCCCGCCTGAAGTGCGGGGGTTTTTCGCGCCGCTAGACCGAGGTCTCTCGGAAGCGCTCGGGATAGGGGGCCTCTGCCCAGTCCGAAGGGTCCCTCCGATACGAAGACACCTTTTGACGCAGACTATCGGGCCATCCCTCGTGAGCCTCGACCTTCAGGCCGGTGGCGATTCGTTGTGCGATCTCGGGAGATGAGACGACGAAGCGCAGCCATTCTCCGTTTCCTGCGACCAGGATCACCTGCGTCGTGTGGTATCCAATCCGCTCAATTACCGCCTCGACGTCGTCGCGGGTCTTTACGAATTCCAGGGCTTCTGTAACGTCCATGCCCCGATCCTAATCTCCTGCTGCGCTGCCCGGCAGTCCTTTGGTCGCAATCCCAAAGAAACCGGGGCCGGCCCGGCGACCCCAAGCGTCTTGCGCGCCGGCCTGCTCGAACCGCCCAGCGAGGGCGGGCCACGAAAGGGAAACCCATGGACCACCAAGCGACACAACGACGATAGCTCTTCCTCCTGGCTTCAATACGCGCATCATCTCCTCGATGTATGGGATGGAATTCTGCAGAATGACAAGATCGAAATAGTTGTCTGCGTACGGAAGGTCTGCAGCATCTCCCACCTCGAAAAGCACATCCACGCCGTCTGCGATCGCATCGTATCTGGCCACCGAAACCATCTCTTCACTGATGTCTACGCCGGTAACTTGAGACGCAGGAAACAGGCGCTTGAGCCGCCTGGCCGCGTAGCCGGTCCCGGTCGCGATATCGAGGATGTGGCCGGGGACAGTTCTTATCTCGTTGACTGCTTCGTCGAGGGCTTCTCCGTATCCCTCGACCTCCGTCCAGGTGTCGTAGAAGGCCGCCAGATACCCGAAGGCCTTGCCGTAGAGGCCAGAGACCCAGTTGAGCTTTTCAGGGAACTTGGCCCACGCCCACAGGCCCGGCGCGAGGAAAGCGGGCCCGTAGGTGAGGGCGGTTCGCCTCACCTCAGATTTCGAAGGAAGGGGGCCTGTGCTCATGCCAGGAAGTCTCGCGCTGGAAGGCCTCGGCGACCGAAAGGAGCACGTCCTCCTGCTTCCCAATCAGCTGAAGACCTACCGGCAGACCTTCCGATGTGAAGCCGCACGGAATGGAAACTGCCGCCAGCCCAGACAGGTTGACGGGGGAGGTAAGACGGCCGAGAACCGCAGCCACCGGACGTCGAATGCTTTTTTCTTCGACGTGAGCGGCTTGTTCGTGAGTGGGGGCCGGTATCGAACAGGTAGGGGTCGCAACGACGTCGAACTTCGAGACCTCATTGCGCATAGCGGAACCCAGACGATCGATCTCTCGACGCCCGTCCTCGAACGACTGTGGTGTGAGGCGGGACTCGGTGAACTCGAGATAGCTGCGGATCTCTTCGGTGTAGTCGCTTGCCCTGTCGGGCCACCACCCAGCCGCGCGATGCACTTCCAATACCTCCGGCATGAAAGCGGCAGCGCGAGGGCCGTCGAAGTCCTGGAAGTGCGGCAGCTCTGCCGGCGCGACTTTGCCGAGCTTGCCGAGAGTGGCGAGAGCCTCTTCGAATGCGGCTGCTACTCCCGCATCGAGTTCGGGCATGGCCTGCTCGGAGGCGAATCCAATCCGAAATGGTGGTTCCATCTGGGCTGACGCAGTGTCGGAGAGGACGTCCCACAAGACGCGCAGTTCTGCGGCCATGCGGGCTATTGGGCCGACCACGTCGTAGCTGGGAGCGAGAGGGATGACGCCTTCGATGGGAATCGATCCAGCCTTCGGCTTGAGACCGGACACCCCGCAAAGAGCCGCAGGTACGCGCACCGAGCCCCCGGTGTCGCTGCCGAGTGCAACAGCGCAGTGCGAAGCCGCCACCGCTGCGGCCGAGCCCCCAGAAGAGCCGCCGGGGATCCGATTGAGATCCCACGGATTAGCGGTGGGAGGAGAGACAAAACCGTAGGCGAATTCGTGAGTGTTGGTCTTTCCCAGAATGATCGCGCCGGCTTCTCTGAGCCTCGCGACGGCAGGAGCATCGGTGGCTGCGAGGTTGCCTCTCAGCACCCGTGAGGCAGCGGTGGTTGGCATTCGAGCGACGTCGAATATGTCTTTGATTCCGGCGGGAACCCCGGCCAGGGGGCCCCGGTCGTCCGGCGAGATGGCTTGCGCTCGATCTCGCGCCTCGTTCTCATCGAGGAACAGCCAGGCCTTCAAAGAGCCGTCCGTGGCCTTGATGTGCTGGAGACATCGCTCAATCATTTCCATTGGGTGTCCCGGATGATATCGACCGGCTGCGTTCGGTAAGCTCGGGAGTATGAGCGACGAAGGCAAGATACCTATCAGCGCCGATTCTCTCGAGAGGATGAAAGCAGAGTTGGAAGATCTCAAAACGAGAGGACGAACCGAGATGGGGGCGCGGCTGAAGCGAGCTCGCGAGCATGGGGACATCCGCGAGAACGCCGACTACGACGCCGCCAAAGACGATCAGGGGCTCATGGAGGCCCGTATCCGTACGTTGGAAGAGACGATCAAGGACTCGGTTGTGAGAGAGGAAAGCCGTGAGGCGGACGAGGCTGCGCCTGGTGTGATCGTCACCGTGAAGGAAGAGGGGCTCGATGAGCCCGAGGAGTACTTCCTTGCCGCCTCGCCAGAGGATCGCGTGGAAGGGATGCGCACGATCACGTTGTCATCGCCGCTAGGGAAGGCAATCGAGGGCAAAAGGCCGGGAGAGACGGTGCAGGTGGAAGCGCCGGGCGGAAGTTTTACGGTCGAAGTAGTGAGCCTCAGGCCCGGTTAACCCGGCCGCAGATGCTTGGCCATGGCAAGGACAGGTGGCTCTGCGAAATCGTCTAGATAGGCAAATCCCATCCTTTCGTACATCGACCTGGCCGTTCTCATGAACTCCATCGTTCGCAAAGCCAGGGTGGGCGACTCGAGACTCATTGCTCGATCGATACATCCCTCCACTAGGAGTCTTCCGATCCCACGTCCACGGAGGTCCGGAGCAACGGCGACTTTTCGAAGGACCGCCCAGTTGTCTGGCCACCGATTTCTCTGGGGATCACTCCCCGGATGAAGAGTCGCAGTTCCCACCGGAATGCCTTCCGTCCGGGCCACCATGATCACTCCACCTCCGGCTCGTGCCTCAACCGCTTCGAGTCTCTCCACTACGAGCGGCCACCGGTCCCCCCAAAGGGATTCAAACTCGCGGTAGGCCTGGACCGACAGCCTGGCAATGGTCTCGTATTCTTGGGGCCGCGCCTCATCTATTGTGATCTCCGTCGCGCTGGGGCGCGCAGGGGTATTGGTAGTCCGGCTCATGCCTCTGCTCTTTTCAAGATGAGCCGGTCGTGTTCTTCGGATGTGTCCAGGATCGCATCCCCAACATCGCGCGCTACATAGAGCGTCATCTCTTCGAGCGGATGTACTTCATCGTCTTGCTCCGCTCGGTCAACAAACGAGGTTTCCAGCTCATCGCCTCTTAGATCAAGGCGGATCTTGGCTTCGGGGTTAACGCGGACGGCAGCACTGTGGGCGCGCTTCAGTACTTCCATGGCGTCTTCGGTTATCTCGAGCATCGCTCAATTATGCTGGCTAATCGATGAAACGCGTAGGGGTGACCGGTCCTCCCGGCAGCGGTAAGAGCACGCTGGTGAGAGCAATCGGCAGAGGTACGGCGAAGGGGGATGTGACGACCGTCTCGGTGCCGGACGAGAGATTGGAGGCTCTGGTCGAGATGCACTCGTCGAGGAAGACGGTGCCGGCCCAGATCGAGGTCGTAGATGTCCACGCCGCCGCGAGAACCCACGCTTCTGCGATCGCCAAGCTGAGAGAGATGGATGCCATCCTGCTTGTAACGCCATCCTTTTCGGCGCAGGATCCTGCACTTCATGTGAGCGCTTCGATCGAGGATCTGATACTCGCCGACCTACAGCCAGTCGAGACGAGATTGGAGCGCGCCAAAAAGGATGCTTCTGCGAAAAGGGAGCTCCCCGCTCTCGAAAGAGCCAAACGAACCTTGGAGGAAGGAAGGTGCCTGTCGCAGGAAACCTGGACCTCGGATGAATTGAGTACCTTTTCGTCGCTTGCGCTCGTGACCCAGAGGCCAATCGTGGTGGTCTTCAACGTTGATGAACACGGCCTAGAGCAGGCTCCTCCTCCACTCGAATTCCCATCGTTCCTCGCCAGCGCGTCGCTCGAAGCCGAGGTGGCAGGGATGGGTGCCGAAGAGGCCGGGGAGCTGCTCGGAGTTTATGGAATCAAGCGAAGCGTTTTAGGCAAGGTGATCGACGCGGTTTATCGGTCTTTGGACCTGATCTCTTTTTTCACCACAAGCGACAAGGAGTCACGAGCCTGGGAGGTAAGAAGCGGAGCAAAGGCTCCAGAAGCGGCCGGAGTCATCCACTCGGATATGCAGAGAGGCTTTATCCGCGCGGAAGTGATCTCCTTCGATGAGCTAAAAGGATTCGGCCAATGGGACACGGCGAAAGCGCAGGGGAAGATCCGGGTTGAGGGAAAGGACTACGAGTTCAAAGAGGGAGACGTCACCCATTTCCGCTTTGCGGTGTGAGTGCTTTCTCGATCTTGGCTGCCATGATGAAGTCGTTGTCTGTAAGGCCCTTCGCGGCATGCGTGGTTAGTTTGATCTCTAAATAGCCCCAGCCGATCTTCATATCCGGATGGTGGCCTTCCTGCTCCGACAGCAGCGCGACGCGGGTGGCGGCGCCAAATGCTTCGGCAAAGTCTTTGAACTTCAGTCTCGTCGAGACCCCGACATTTGCATCGCGCGCCCAGTCACCGTGAAGCTGTGAATGCAATTCCTTTGCCCTGTCCTCCGAGACCGGAGGAGTGCCCGGCGCGCAGACCTCGCACTTTCGTTCCGCTAAAGAGGCGGTTTCGCTCAGGGGAGAAGGGCTTCCTCGTCCAGCCGCCGCTTGCGCTTCCACAGGAAGAAGAACGCAGCGAGGGCGAATCCCAAAGTGAGCAGCCCGATGGTTGCCGGGATGAGGGGATTCAACCTAGTTTGACGCTCTTCCTCTGCGGCCAGGAGAGTCGACAGTTCCTGATCCGTCAAAGTCCCATCGTCGCCAGGCACCTTGATGATATCAACCGACTCGGGCTGTCCTTCCCCATCCGTTGCGCCGGTTCCCAATCCTGCCGGCCGGCCGGAGCCGGAAGAACCGGTCCCCGCCGAACCCGAGCCGGAGCCAGAGCCGTATTCCGGCCGGACAAAGGGTTTGTCGAAGAAAGCCTGCTCCAGGTATTCCAGCTTGACCCGGTAGCCGCTGTTGAAGCCGGAGTAGTTAACGATGGTGAGCCAGTACTTCGCCAGTTCGCCTTCTTTCTTCTGGTGTTCAGAGGGCGGCTCACCCAGGATCACTACCTCAGGGTGCTTATCGCGGGTGGTGGAAGAACCGTAGGCGGGGCCCAAGCAGCAGTTCGTTCTGCTGTCTTCGACGTCGTTCTGCCATACCCACAGGTCCATGTCGTTGCCTTTCGGGTCACTCCAAAACAGGCTGATACGAACCAGGTATAGCTCGGGTTGAACTTGAGGGAGATCGATCGACCATTGAATCACGTCGCAGTATTTGGACCCGCTCCCGTTAGTCCGGCATGCCTCCTGACGAACGGTGGCGAAATAGGTGCGACAAACGTCGCCGGCGCAGTTAGGGGGGTATCGCGCAGGAATCGCAGGGTACGACTGCTCCAAGACAGGATTCTCAGGTGAGAGGGTACCGATGACGCCCCTCGTTTCGGCTACCGCCGGGTTCCCCGAGGGGGAAAGGAGAGCCGGAAAGAGCGCGAGGGCGACAAGGACCGCCAATATCCGAAGATTACTTCTGCTGGCCTTACGCCTACTGGTTGTCCTCACCTGTTCGTGTCCTTTCCTATTTCTGCCATCTTCGCCCACTCAGTTTAGTGGGTCACGCCAGCTATCTACCCTTCGGGCCCGTATGGATTGATGTCGACCGAGTTACCCTGATTGTCGCAGGGATCGTTGGGATTCTGGAAAGCATATGACTTGCTGTCCCATCGGTTCGCCAAATAGCGTTTCCCTCCGTTGGTGAGTCTCCAGCAACCTAACTCATCTGGGTCGCCATCGGGATCGGGCGCGTTGGGATCCCACCAGGCTTCCCTGGCGTCCTTTACGCAGGTGTAGTCGTTGGGATCGAAGAAACAAGCGGCCACATAGGGGCTCGTGCTCTCCTGGACCGGGATGGCGTGCTGACCCTGATCGACGGTATCGGGCCCCAGAATTGGACCTGCAACCTGAATGGCTTTGAAGAGCATGAAGAAGTCGTGGTAGACCTCGCAGGCTCTTCCGTAGAAGGTGCCATTTGGATCGGCCTCACGGTAAGCCTGACGGCAAGGCGCAGTCTCCTCTTTGTCTTCCAGCAGATCGTTGCTCATGAGGACCGCGTTACTCCATACCCGCTGGTTCTGGAAGCGGGCCTTGGATATCTCCCCATGCCACTGATCATGGACCACGAAGATCTCGGGGAAATAGTTCTTCCTCTCCATGGCCTTTCCATGTTCGACTTCATATCCGGCAGCCCAGATGATGGTCGTTATTCCCTTTCCCTTGATCCTAGCGACGTTTTCCTCTGACTCCGTGAAGGCGTCGGGATGGGTGTCAACCGAGTATTGATGCCGGGAGAACTTGATCTCGTCAGCGTAGGTTATTCCGCACTGTTGAGTCCCGGTCTTCACCAAGTCCGCAAAGTATTTGAACTGCGGGAATCGGTCGTCGGTCGTTCGCATAAAGGCATATTTGCGTGGCTGGCCAACGAGAGAGCGGCCGTCGATAGAGGGGGGATTCGATCTGCTGCCCTGAACCGTACCTGAGGCCGCTTTAACCCGCGAACAGATGTAGCCAACGTACTGGTCGGCCCAATGCTCGACGTCGGGCCAGAAGTTCCAGATCATCCCTCCTGGGAACTTAGGGGGGGCATAGGTTCGGTAGTAGACGTTCGGACGTGGAGGCAGCGCACCGAACGACATCGTCCGGCGCTTGACCATGGCGTCGGTGTATACATCGTCGAAGCCCCCGAACTGCGGCCGCTGGAGAACCGCGAACGGCTTCAGGCGATCCCAGTTATCTGCCGCTTCCGCTCGTCTGGACGCGGCGCTCCTGGCCGGGCTCCAGTAGATGATGAAATGGACGTGGCGGTCGTAGGTCTGAAAGCGCTGGTTGAAGTACTTCGAGTAGGCCCTGTAGACCATGACGTCCTGCCAGTCGTACCTCAAGCTCTCGCCGCTCCCGTAGTCTCTGGCATGGCAGGTACGGTTGTTGGGATCGTCCTGCGGTGTTTCGACATCGCAGTAGGTATTGCGGTCGGGAGTGCACTCCACGTTGTTGCTTCTACCTCCCGTAGTGCAGTAGGTATCTGCATAAATAAGAACCATGATTTCTTGCCCTGTAACCCCCTGCCAAGTCTCGCCACCATTGTCTCCTTCAAAGAACGGCACGCAGGGGGGGGCATTGGGGTCCTCGGTCTGACGCGGGGGATTTCCGACACACCTTTTGGCAACCGGCTTTTCTCCCTTTGAAGGTCCCGCCGAAGTCCCACCGACCTCGCCGCCCAGGCCCTGTCTCAGCGTCCCGGAAGAACCGAGACCCAGCGCCGATATGCTGCCCTCGGACGTCGGAGGAGGGGAATCGTCCTCAGGTGGAATGGGAGCGTATTCGAGGACCTGCGAAGGGTTTGCCTGCGGAAGGTTCAGTGCCGACGGGAGTACTAGGACGACGATGAGCAGCGCTACGACCATCGCTACGAGTGGGGGATAATTCTTGAGCGCTGTCGAGCTCGGTCTCGGGACTTCGCGCTCGTCGCTCTCGCTGATGGTTCTTTCTTCGTCGGCCATCGCTGCCCCGTTTCTCCTCCGGGAGACGGATCATGGAATCCGCCTCAGCCACCGCTTTTCCTATACTGCTTTTCCGCCGAACCCAAGAATTGGTATATCGTGATAGGAGCGAATGTCGGTCATGCTCGGCAGGTGGGAAGTAGTACTGATCTTGTTAGGAATTGCCTTAAAACCCATTCTGCCGCGCCTCGGCCTTCCCATCGCCCCTTAGTGTAGCAATACTTCGGAACAAAGGACTAGTGGACAGGAGGCCCCATAAATGAGCACTACGAAGTCCAGAAGGCAGGCTGCCCAGACCAGCCAACGAGCGTCGATTGCCACATACGACGCGGGCAACATGAACGCAAAGAAGTTCAAGGATCGTTTCGACGCAATCATCGACAACATCGAAACCGTCATCAAAGGAAAGACCGATGTTGTGAGGCTCTCGATGGTAGCCATCATCTGTGAGGGCCACATCTTGTTCGAGGACGTACCCGGGACCGGCAAGACCATGCTGGCGCGTGCCATTGCTCAATCTATGGACGCCTCCGTCAACCGAGTTTCCTGCACTCCCGACATGCTTCCCGCTGATATCACCGGCGCGTCGATCTATGACCAAAAGAGGGGAGTATTCGAATTCAAAGAAGGGCCGGTGTTCTGCAACATCCTTCTTGCGGACGAGGTAAACCGCGCGGCCCCCAAGACGCAGTCTGCACTCCTCGAGGCAATGGGAGAAAGAAAAGTATCGGCGGACGGAGTAACTCATTTGCTTCCCCGTCCGTTCTTCGTTCTTTGCACTCAGAACCCGATCGAGCAAGCCGGAACATTCCCGCTTCCTGAAGCCCAGCTCGACCGTTTCCTCTTCAAGCTCACAATGGGTTACATGGCGCGCGATGCCGAGTACGAGGTCATGTTCGATAACTCGGTACAGCTCTCGATCGAAGAATTGGCCTCAGTGGTTTCGCCGGATGTGATCAGTCAGATGATCGCTTACGCGGCTGCCAAGGTGAACGTCGCTAAGGAGATCGGCTATTACATCGTCGACCTGGTCAACGCTTCGCGGCAGGATCCGGCTTTGGCGCTGGGCGCGAGCCCCCGTGCGTCTATCGCTTTGCTGAGGGCGTCCCGAGCGCTCGCCGCGAGCGACGGGCGGGACCACGTATATCCCGACGATGTGAGGGCTGTTCTCAAGCCGATTCTTTCTCACCGAGTGATTCTGAATCCCGATGCCATATTGAGAGGCGAGACGATCGATGCAGTAATCGAACGCATCGTTACAAAGGTGAAGCCGCCTACCGGGGCCATGAAGGGTTCGAGTCAACCGGCGACGGTGGCGGGTTGATCGAAGGCAATCGGGGAATAGGCGCTCGGCAGGGGGCCTCTAATGGCATTCGCAGCAACTAAGAGACCGACAAAATCGAAATACGAAAAAATGTCCGTTAGGAGTCGCGTCCTGGCGTGGTTCGACCGTGTGCGTGAGTCTCTGGCCGCCGAGCGGATCAGGCAGGTATCCAAAGAGCTCGAACGAAAGATCGGCCTCACACGGTCGGGTCAGATTGCGGTGGTGGCTTTCGTTCTTCTGTGGATGACGGCCTTCATCGTCGCCGGGACCGCTCTTTACATCGTGGCTTACGGCTGCCTATTCCTTGTGATGGCTTCTTACGCTCTGGCCCGCAGAAAGATGTCCCTTGAGGCTACTAGAGAAGGGCTATTCCCTCGGGCACACGAGGGCGACCGTCTCGACGTGGAGATGCAACTGACCGCAAAAAAGAGAGTGTCTACCTTCATCCTCGAAGAGCGGGTTCCCGAACGACTGGGCGCCACTGTGAAAGTGCCGATTCCCAGCCTAGCGGGAGGAAAGACCGTCTCGCACCGTTACAGCCTTCGGTGCGCGAGACGCGGCGTTTACGAAGTCGGTCCATTGGTTGCCGTTACGAGCGACCCGCTAGGGCTTACGCAGCGGGAAACGATCGTTGCCGAAAAGTTCGAGCTGCTCGTTCACCCGAGAATCGAATTCGTCTCCGACCGGCCTCTTACTCGCCAGTATGAAGATCCGCCTATCCGGCCGCCGGTTTCGAAGCCATGGCCATCTGGGCTGGAGTTCTACGGAATGCGAGAGTACGTTCCCGGCGACGACCTCAGAAGAATTGTTTGGAGGGCGTCCGCGCGAGTAGGAACTCTTATGGTTAGAGAGGCCGAACAGGGAATCACCGACCACGTAACGATCGTGCTCGATACCGACCGTACCTTTCACAGTCGCGATGGCTTCGAGTTTTCTGAGTCATTCGAGATGGGGGTTCGCGCCGCGGCCTCACTGGCCGTTCGACATCTCCGAGAGGGATATGAGGTGCGCTGCGAGTCGAATGCAGGGGCAGTTACCAGGCCCGCCAGAGGGCCACAAGCTCAGATGCAGGTGCTCGATGCATTCACTCGCATAGAGCAGAGCCGCGAACCCCTGACGAAAGTGATCATGAGACTCATTACCGATCCCAAGCGCGACGCACACAACATTTTCATTACTCCGAGACTTGGAGACATCGAAGCGGCACAGTTGAGAATCCTTTTGAACCGCGGGGTTTCGGTCATGGTGGTCGCGCTCTTATGGGACGAGGAAAACGCAGAAACACTGAATACTGCGGCAGCACTCGGGTGCCAGGTTGCCGGGATCCATCCGGGACAAGACTTGGCAACTGCGCTGTACCATGACATCGGAGCAGGAAACCGGTGAGGAGGTTCAGCCCTTAATGGCGTCCACCCGCGAGGAGACTTCAGAGCTCCTCGAACTAGAGGAGCACGCCCTCGAACACCTCGAGGAAGACCGGCTCACAGAACCAGTCGAGGCTCCGGAGCCGGAAGAGGTAGAGCCGCCGGTACCAGTAGGAAGGCTCAGCTTCGTAATCGCGTTTTCGGTTATGGCCGCGGCGGTGATGGTTGGGGGGGTATTCCAGGGCATCGGTGCGAGACCATGGGCGGCATTGGCCGGGGTACTGGGAATAGTCCTAGCCGCTCGAGTCCACAACCTGAAGAATCCGATTTTTGTCAACCTCTTGATAGTGATCGGAATATTTGGGATAGGCATTCTTCTCACGGTCCCGGCAGGGTCTTTCGATGATGTGATCAACCTCGGCCCATTCGTCCGAGATGCAGTTACCTCAGGAGACGTTCAGAGACCACCAGTCCCATTCGAACTTGGCTGGAGAGCCATTGTTGGCTGGCTAATGGGTGGCCTTGGCTTCGCCGCCGCTTGGATCGCGATCCAGTTGCGCAAGCCCTCCCTCGGGCTGCTATCGACGCTTCCTGTCATAGCCATCACCGCGATCAGTGTCTCCGACGACACCAAGATCCTCTCGGGACTTTTGTCCATGGTCTTTTTCGCGATCGGACTCGGAATCCTCTCCGGAGTCGAGATGGGTGAGGGGGAACAGAGGTCGCTCGGCTATGAACTCAGAAGAGCCATTCGCGCCGTTCCACTGCTGGCCGTGATTACAGTCGCCCTGTACTTCATGGCCGTGAACAACTTTCTCTTCCCTCAGCCGCGATTCGATCCGACCCAAGAGGCGCAGAGGCCAAAGACGGTCCCGCTCTCCGAGGTGCCGGACCGGGTCCTCTTCTTGGTGCGTTCTTCCATTACTGGTCCCTGGAAGATGGGCGGTCTCGACGTTTATCAGGACAACCAATGGCTCCTGCCGCCGTTCGCCGAAAATCAAATCCGCGAAGTTCCGCAATCTGGAATAGTGGATCCAGAGCTTCAAGCCGGGATTACCGCGACCTTCTCCATTCGCGGGCTCGATGGGGCGATCTTGCCCGGTCTTCCCAATCTGGTAGCAATGGTCGCCGAAGGGCCGAGGCTCGCATTTGACTCTCGGACGGGAAACATAAGGCTTTCTGAAGGCACGATCCAAGCCGGACTGGAATACTCCGTTACTGCCGCCCGGGTTCCGGAGATCGACGAGATTGAGGCTGCTTCCGGCCGAATTCCCGATAACATTCGGCAGTTTCTCGAGATACCTCCCGCACCTCCGCAAGTTCAGCAGTTACTGGCTCAAGCCCCTACCAACCTCTGGCAGCGCCTGGATTTCGTCAGACAGAGTCTGCTCCAAAACGCCGTTGCCGCTGGTGCGGGAACTCCGATCGCAGTGCCGCCTGAAAGGGTGGCCGAGATCATCGCCACGAAAACCGAGGCGACTCCATTCGAGATCGTGGCCGCCCAAGCCATGCTCGCCCGGTGGGCTGGGATTCCCAGCCGTATTGGTTATGGCTTCGACGGGGGAGAGCCCTCAGGTGAACTTTTGGAGATCCGTCCACGGCACGGAGCTACCTGGCTCGAGGTCTATTTCCCAGGATTCAAGTGGGTTCCGATCATCGGCACCCCATTGATCGCGAAGTCCTCCGTAGGTGGCGAACAGACTCAGCAAAACGAGAGTGTTCTCGCTTCCGATGACATCGCCGTAAAGATATTCGTTCCTGTCCAGACGGATCCCCGAAGATACCTTTTCGAACAACTCCGCCGAGTAGTTTTTATAGTTGCGCCGATCCTGCTGGCGATCCTGCTGATCTACTACTCCTGGCCGTTTTTCAGGAAGGCTCAGCTGCGCGCAAGAAGACGTTCTTGGGCTCAAAGCCAGGGTCCGCATGAGCGAGTAGCCGTCGCCTATGCTGACTGGCGAGATCTAGCCACCGATTTCGGATACAGCTATACGACTGACACTCCTCTCATGTTCCTGGACCGCGTGGTCGAGGATGCCGAACACACCGAATTCGCCTGGTTGGCTACCCGCGGCTTATGGGGCGATCTCAGTGGATACTTGACTGATGACGATGCTACCGCGGCCGAGGAGCTCTCGAGGTCGCTGATAAAGAGGATGAACCAGGCTCATGCATGGACACTGCGATTGATAGCTGCCGTTTCGAGGCTTTCCCTGAGGCATCCCTATGCCCCGGCTCTCGGACGCGAACTTCGCAGGACAGGCAAGCAGGGGAGAGGGAAAGGACAATATGAAGTCAAAGCGGCTTAGGGCTGAACGAACAGGAGTGCGCCTGGTCGCTCTCGTCTGCCTAATAATCGTAGCGACGGGATGCGCACGCAGGCCCCAATCGGGAGTGAACGTCAGGGCCCTTACCGCTGACTTGGTCTTTGGTATCCCGCCCGTCGCCGAACCCGCAGCGCCTCCCGATCTGGACCCAGCGGAACCTCCTCCAATCAGGCATACGGGCGGTTCCACCCGGCCTTTCGAAAGCAACACGACCCCATTTGTTGCTCCTGGTGCCGAGCCCTGCCCCGAAGCGGCTCCCGACGAATTTGCTGATGAGGTGGCCACCGTCGATGTTCCCGTCCTCCCCAAGGAGGGGAAGTATCGCTGGGTGACCGCCGGCACGCAGAAACTCCCAAGTGGAGACACCTATACCCTGGCCAAATTCTCTACGCGCACGATTCAAAATGTCGAAAAGCGCGGATTCGGCCACAGTTTTGAAACCGTTCAAACCGCTTTGACCGGAGGAGGCGGTGACAAGGTCACCCAGTTCTGGCAGGTGCGCACCGTGCCCCCGGCGAACCCATTGCTGCACAACACCGACGCGGACGATCGCGGAATTTATCTCAAGGCCATCGAAGAGGACCGCGGGGGGCAGGTTTCATCGTTTGTCGCAAGCCCTCCACTCCTCTTTTTGAGGCTACCCGTTGAAACGGGCTATCGCGCGACCGCCGGCACCGACCCCAGGGGAGAGTTCGACACTACTGCACAGGACGAAAACGGGTCCGGTGCGACTCTGAGACACAAAGGCGTCAGCCTGAACCAAGTAGACATTGATGCTTGTGGCACCAAGATAAGAGGTTGGTTCATGGACGCGGACCAGGAATTCGTCAGGCCGGCGGTGGGGAGTCCTGAACGCTATCTGAGGAACTACGACTACGTGATTGCCACCCAGATGGGCGGAATCCTGATCATGGAGCACGTGGAGAGGACTGTTCCTCCGGCCCAAGAGCCGGACTTGGTGTATGACACCAGGATCGGGCAAGTCGAACCGGATGATTCCGAGAGCTGATATCGGCGAGGTAATTTTTTGAAGAGCATTCCGGCTGGCATTAAAGCGACTATATTTGGCATTGCCTCGGTCGTTGTCCTTTTTTCGATAACTCAGTTCATTTTGCCCGGCAGCGGAGACGGCGGAGGTACGCCGGGAGCAATCCTATTCAGCGGGACCGTTCTAGGTCTCTTGAATGCCCTGATCACTATGGGTGTGATTCTCATTTATCGGAACATCCGAATCATCAATTTCGCTCAGGCTGCTATCGGATCCATCGGGGGGGTGTTCACGTACAACTTCACCGTCCTTAACGACTGGCCTTTCCTATTGGCTGCCGTCGCAGGTTTGATCGTTTCTATCGGCGTAGCTTTGCTCATCGAGCTGGCATTCATACGCAGATTTTTCAATGCCCCCAGGCTTGTGTTAACGGTCATTACCATCGCGTTCATTGCCTTTCTCACGGGGGCAGCTCAGTACGTGAGCAATCTGCCCATATTCGGACGCGTGGAGGACAGGACCGCTGAGGAACTGGCAGGATCCGAAGTCCTGACTTTGCCGTTTGCGGACTTTCAATTCACGGTCGGCAGGCTTCCTCTCGACTTTGGGTTTGGACACATTCTCGCCATCGGCGTGTCCTTGGCTGCGATGGTCGGAGTGGCGTTATACCTGCGTTTTTCCAAGTCGGGAACGGCCATTCGGGCCGTTTCGGAAAATGCTGAGCGGGCTCCTCTTCTCGGCATCAGCATCGGCAAGCTGTCTCTGCTGGTGTGGGGAATAGCGGGGCTTCTGTCTGGGCTAGCGGTCATTCTGAATGGAGCTGTACTCGGAAGGATCACTCGGGGAGAGGCGCCCCCCGAGGTACTCCTGACCAGTTTCGCGGCGGCGGTTATCGCGAGGATGCGAAACTTCACGACAGGAATCCTGGCCGCGGTCGGTATCACGATTCTCAGGACCGCTACTTCCTATAGTTACCGCGAACAGCTTGCCCTATTGGACGTTGGCCTTTTCCTGCTGATCGTCGTTGGTTTGCTCGTGCAGCGAAGAGAGAGAACTCGCAGTGAGTACGCGGAGGCGTCCAGCTGGAAAGCGGTTGAGGAATACCGTTCAATCCCAAGGGAGATGATGGAGGTTCCGGGGGTCAGGCTTTGGAAGCGCGGGGCCATCATTGTCGGAGTACTTGCCCTTCTCTCATATCCGTGGCTGGTATCTGTTCGCCAAATTCAACTGGCCGGCTACTTCTTTCTGGTAGGGATGGTTGTGCTGTCCCTCGTTGTACTCACGGGCTGGGCGGGTCAGGTGAGCATCGGGCAGTTCGCACTGGTGGCCGTAGGAGCTGTAGCCGGGGGGGCCATGACCTCACGCGCTGGGCTCTCGTTCTGGATAGCCATCATCGCAGTTCCCCTGCTGGTAGCGGGGCTGGCTGTGCTGGTAGGACTCCCAGCTCTTCGTATAAGAGGTCTCTTTCTAGGTATCGCAACTTTCGCTCTGGCGATCGCGGTTCATTCTGCTCTTTTCAATGAGCGGTATTTCGGCTGGCTCCTCCCAGAGCGAGTCGATCGTCCGCAACTTCTGTTACTCAACTTCGAAGAGGAACGGAGCATGTACTACCTCGTACTGGTGGGGGCTATGTTGATGCTCCTGACTGTCGTCGTTCTGAGGCGATCTCGCACCGGCCGTGTCCTGATCGCTCTTAGGGAGAACGAGACGAATGTTCAATCCTTTGGTGTGAACTTGCTCAGGACTCGTCTGCTTGCCTTCGCAGTATCCGGTTTCATATGCGGGTTCGCCGGCGTCCTGCTAGCCCACCACCAGAGAGCAGTCACGGAGAGCTCTTTCGAGGCCCAGCTCAGTTTGGATATCTTCCTCTTCGCCGTAATCGGCGGCGTCGGTTCGATCTCCGGTGCGATGTTGGGAACTGCGTATTTTGCAGGCAGCCAATTGCTCAGTGGCGCGGAACCGTGGAACTTCATAGTAGGCCCGGTGATGATCCTCACGATTCTCTATGTTGCTCCGGGGGGTTTGGCCGGGCTCTTCTTCGGGCTAAGGGATGGGGTTCTCCGGATTGTGGCCCAACGGCGGCAAATGCTTGTGCCCGCGCTCTTTTCGGACATGGACCCAGAGGCGATGCGAAACCGGCTCATCCCTCTGGCCGAGCCCATCCCCAGCGCCGGCCTCAACGCTCTGCCGCTTGACAGGCGGTATCGAGTCTCCTCCGAGGTTTATGGATCCGAAGGCTGGCTACTGGGCTTTGGCCGAAGGAAGCCACCGAAGGTTAGCGAAGATGAGACCGCACTGAGAGCCGCCGGTGCAGGGACAGAAGAAGTGACCCCGCCGCTCGAGGCTGTTGCTCCGGCGCCACGAACTGAAGGAGCGTCATGAGCCAGAGCCCTCCGGGTCCCATCGAAGAATCGGCCTTACCTCAATCAGATCAGCGGAGTGACTTGGCGCAACCCAAATTCATCGAGCGTGGGAAGCTCCAATTCAAGCAGACGATTCGGGAGGCTGCCAACTATAAGGAACTCCGCAAGACTCCGTATGGCTTGAAGCCGGCGATCATCTTCATGCTCATTGGAGCTGTCGCGTCATTTGATGCCCGCGTATTCGGGGCTGCAGGCCCGGAAATCCTTCAGGATCTGGACATCCTCGTCACTCCGGTATTCCAGGCCGGTGCCATAGTCGGGTTTTTCCTCATCCTGTTCGTTCTGGCGCTTGGCTGGCTGGCGGATCGCGTAAAGCGCGTGCCGATCATCGCCATAGGCACCATCATTCAGGGCCTCGGCTCTTTTCTCTCCACCCGGGCCGCCGGGGTGGCGAGTTTTGTGATTCCCAGGTCCGTGGACCAAGTGGGGGATACCGCAAGGGATGTTCCCTCTACGGCCCTACTCGCGGATTACTACCCGCCGGATCAGCGAGGAAAGGTCTACGCGCTATTCGGAGTGGTGGGAAGAGCCCTAGGGGTGGCAACACCTTTGATCGTTGCGGTGATGGTCGTGCGGTGGGGATGGAGGCTTCCATACCTCATCTCTGGCCCAATTCTTGTCCTCCTCGGGATCCTCGCGTGGGTGGTGCTCAAGGAACCAACTCGTGGGTACATGGAGCGAAAGGCCCAAGGACTCCCCGAAGAGGAAGCTCAGGAACCGGAGGAGCCTCCTTCTTTTGGTGAAAGCTGGAGAACGATATGGGCGATCAGAACCCTTAGGCGGCTGTTCCTAGCCAACATTCCGGGAAGCGCTGCGGATATCGCATATGGATTTGTGATCGCATTCTTTCTCTTTGAAGTCTATGGGCTTGATGTAACTGAAAGGGCATGGATAGGGGTGGGAATTGCCCTCACCACTTTGCCCTTTGGATTCCTCGCAGGTGGACTCATCGACGTCCTCCTGAGACGCCGTCCTCAGCGCGTTCTGGTCTTAACAGGAACCCTCACTCTGGTCGCGGCTGTTTTCATTGGAGGAATGTCGCTGCGTCCTCCGCTTTGGATTCTCATTCTGGCGTTCTTCGGATTCGGGGCGGCAGGAGCGCTCTTGGGTCCGGCCCGCAGCGTACTCATCATTCAGATACTGCCTGCTCATATCAGGACGACTGGGACGGCCATCTTTACCTTGGCGACAATCCCAGCACAGGTGATTCGTTTCTTCTTAATTGCGTACCTCCTGAATGTCTACGGTACCGTCGGAGGCCTCTATGCGGCTGCCCCCCTCCTTTTTCTTTCCGGTTTGATAGAGCTATCGGCTGCCGGTTTCTTCGAGCGTGATGTTCGAGCCGCAATAGCCTCCCAAGTTGCATCTCAGGAATGGCGGCGTGCTCGCGACGCTGGAAAGGCCAAGCTCCTTGTTTGCCGGGACATCGATGTGGAATACGACGGAGTACAGGTACTCTTCGGCGTCGATTTCGACGTCGATGAAGGTGAGGTCATTGCTCTCCTTGGTACGAACGGCGCGGGCAAGTCCACTCTCCTCAAGGCCATCGCCGGTCTTCAGGAGGCATCCTCTGGGGCCGTCGTCTACGACGGACGCGACATCACTCATATCCCTCCGCACGAGATAGCGCCTAGGGGAGTTGTGTTCATGCCTGGCGGCCGGGGCGTTTTCCCTGGGCTGTCGGTTTCGGACAACCTGATGCTCGGCAACTGGATGAACGATGACAAGGAGGCAAAGAGAAAGCTCAATGAGGTCTATGAGATTTTCCCAATATTGAAGGAGAGGTCGAGCGCGAAGGCCGGTACGTTGTCGGGAGGCGAGCAGCAGATGCTTTCCCTGGCTCAATGCTTCCTGTCTACCCCGAGACTACTGATGATTGACGAGCTGTCTATGGGACTTGCGCCCGCCGTCGTGGAACAGCTCATAGCGATCGTCAAGAAGATCAACGAGCGGGGCGCCACCATTATTTTGGTCGAGCAGTCCGTCAACGTAGCTCTGACGGTGGCCGAGAGAGCTATCTTCATGGAGAAGGGTGAAGTCAAGTTTGTTGGTAGGACCAATGAACTGCTGGATAGAGCGGACATCCTAAGGGCGGTATACGTCAAGGGAACGGGAGCTCTTACCGCAGGCGCTCCGGCCGCGGCGCTCAAGACGGAGCGGGAGCTCCGCAGTTACGAGCTTGGTCAGGCGCGGCCAATTCTGCAGGTTCAGCATCTCAGCAAGAAGTTTGGCGGAATAGTTGCGGTGGACGACGTGAGCTTCGACTTGAGAGAAGGTGAAATCCTGGGATTGATCGGACCCAACGGGGCAGGAAAAACTACCGTTTTTGACTTAGTAGCGGGCTACCAGGCACCTGATTCGGGGAGGATCATCTACGACGGTGCCGATGTGACTCGGCTTGGACCCGATGAGCGGGCCAAACGAAGGCTGATCCGGAGATTCCAAGACGCAAGGCTCTTCCCTGCTCTGACGGTATATGAAAACTTACTAGTCGCCCTCGAGCGCAAGCTCGATGTGCGGAATGTTGCGGTCACCGCTCTTCAGCTTCCTCAGGCCCGACAGGCCGAGCGCCGCGTACGCCGACGGGCGGATAGACTCATCGAGCTCCTGGAGCTCGGAGGATACCGAGACAAGTTCGTGAGGGAGCTATCCACAGGTCTCAGACGCATCACTGACCTCGCGTGCGTCCTTGCAACCGAGCCAAAGGTACTCCTTCTCGATGAACCGTCCACTGGGATTGCTCAGGCAGAGGCCGAGATGCTCGCGCCGCTCCTACGGAGGATCCGGTTCGAGACTGGGTGCAGCATTTTGATCATCGAGCACGACATGTCACTGATCTCGTCGATTTCAGACGAGCTTCTTGCGATGGACCAAGGAAGCGTTCTTCTCAGGGGCGATCCAACTGAGGTCCTGGACGATGAGCGGGTCATCGAATCCTATCTTGGGACCTCGCAGGACATCATTCAGCGATCTGGGGTGAGGACATGATCGGAAAGAAGGCGCCTGCACTTCTTATCGTCCTTTGGATCGTTCTTTTGCTGACGAGCGCTTGCGGGAAACCCAACAAGGTTGGGAGCGAGAAGCTTCTGGACATCGAGCAAGAGATCGCGGAGTGCCGTTTGGGGGAGAGATGCCCGACCCCCAGTCCGCTCGCGGATGAAGGCCAGGGGGAAGGAAATAAGGGCGCCATTACGAACCCTCAGCCCCCGCAAGAGCCGCCGCCGCCGCCGCCCCCTCCTCAGGAGCAGTTCTTCGACGTAACCCTGGTTGAGTACAGTCCCTATTACGAACCCGGTAACGCCCTTACGATGCACCGCAGCCTTACTTTGAGAGTCACTAACAAGGACACGTGCGCGTGCCGGTCGTGGAGAACTTTTACCGCAGAGGATGGTTCCTTTAGTTCTCCCAGGCTCGCTCCGGGGGAATCTTGGACGATCAGGCTCGGCGCTGGAGCGTGGACTATCGTGGATCAATCAGCCGGGTTCATCCGAGCATCCTTGGAGGTAACCGCATAGAGATGGGCCGGCCTCTAGCGGCATTACTAACCTGCGCTTTTTTTCTGCTCCCGGCATGTGGAGGTGGGCTCCGAAGCACGATCACAGGCACGGGTCCGGTAGAGGCCCCCAGGATCCAGATTCCGGATCAGGTGATGGGTTTGGTCGTACAGCAAGAACCCGTTGCGAGCGATGTCGAGGAGGTCGAGAGGCCCTATCTGGACGCGGTGTCAATCTTCAGTCTGCGCGAGGGCGACCTTCTTAGGGCATCGTTCCAAGTCAGTCGATTCAATCGAATCGCTAGACCAAACAGTACTTCCTTTAGGAGGCTGGTTACCTCTCAGCTCGGGGGCAGCGTGCCGGAGGAGTTGGAAGTCGGCGACGTGACCGTCTACTCAACGTCTGGCAACGAGCAGAGGGTATATGCGTGGATTGAGGACAGAGGGTTCTTCGTTCTGCAAGTCCATCAAGATTTCGAGTTTCCCAGAACGTTGCTGCGCAGATTGATCGACCTGGAGATAGACCTATGAGTGGAAGGCTCTTTAGTGCAAAGTTGTGGGTCCCGATTCTTCTCGCTTCGCTGGTCACCGCGACGACCGGCTGTGCCAGAGCAGCAAGGCCCGAGCAAAAAGTCAATCGGTATCTGAACAATCTCTTGGAAGAGAGCAGAATCTACACTTATGAGGAGGTTCCCGAGGATGGACCCGAGCTATTGGTCCGGGTCAGATGGGAGGATGACCTCCGTTACTACGAGAAGCTCGCAGTAGAGGGCGCCGACGCTGCAGAAATCGTAGTCAGCGAAGATGCGTTGGCTCTTCGTGTCATCGACCCTCCCCGAATCCCCGCGTTCCAGGGTGGGGCCCCAAACGTCGCAGGCAGTCAGGTCATCGGCCAGGAGCTGATGTCAGGCAAGTGGGTGCTCGACTATCAAGCCGCCCCTCCTACATCCCCTCCGAGAACCGATACGGGAGCCATCATCGTGGGCCAAGATCCTTTTTTGGATGCGTCCTATGTTTTCGACTATCTCATTGAAGCCGTTCGGAGCGCCTCGTTGGTCTGGGAGTTCAATCCCGAGGATTTGACCGTTTACAGAAAGTCTGAGGACCCTTTTCCTCCTCCTAACGAAAACCTAGGGGAGAAACGGATAGATGCTTTTCCCCAGCCCCTTCCTGGGAGAGGAGCTAGAGGAACGGAAGCTGCGGTCGCTCGAACAGCCAATTTCAGGAGGATCGCCTTCTACATCCGAGGGGAACAGATAGTACGGGTGCGCGAGCAGATCACCGTGGAGCAAAACCCACAAATACTCAGGGCCCAAAGAGGAGGGGGTGCTGAACATCACCTTCAAATACTCGAGCAGCATCGGGCAGGGGAACTACCCGAGCCAATTCGGGTGCGTGAAATGACCATAGAGATCGAGGAAGCGGGCGAGGATGTGGAGAGCGTCAGCCTTCCCCAAGACACAGTCCTTGCTGCTGATATGTCGGGCGTGCTGGGATCGCTCGGATTTGCAACAACTGAGACAGGCCAGGGCAGTGGCCTTCCCCCAGGCTTTCCCGCCTCCGGGGAAGGGGCTCCCCCCGAGGAGGAGGGGAGTCCGATGCCCGAAGAGGGAGGGGAGGCCCAAACTGAGGAAACGTCCACCGTTCCTTAAGCGCGTCTTTTTCCAACGAAACGTTTGCGTTTTCCTCGTCATTTTCTTCCTGGCCGCCTGTGGGCCTGACGAGCCTGAATCAGTGCTGGATCAGGGACCCAGATCTCCTGACGCTGCAGGAGTTGTCACCGACATCAGCTTTCATCAGGTTCAGATCGATGGATCCGAAACCTTCGCCATCGATCCGGAGATCGAGAGCTTCACCAGCAGAGAGCATGCTGTCACGGCATTGCTTCGCTGGAAAGACCGCTGGTATGTCCACATTGGCTTGGAAGACAACGTCGCGGTATGGATAGCCGGAATCGGCATAGTAGTGGAAGGATCGAACCAGGTAACCTACCCCGGCACGTTCCTTCGAGCCGATGGGAACCGAGTGATCTTCGAGGACGGCACAGTTTTTAGAATGGCTGAAGACGTCAATACCGATCCGTTCCGAGAAGGCAGGCTGGTCGCCGCGGTGGTCGATGTCGAGAGGGATCTTTTGGTGGAGCTGCGGCCGCAAGGAGCCGGCTAGCTCACAGTCGTTCAGGTGTGGCGGCACTCGGGGGGTGTGCCCGAGCTGGTGTCGCTCTTGGGAAGGTCTAAGACGTCGGTCGGATTCAACTCGTCAACCAGCATTAGGGTTGGTGCTCCTTCGCGGGTGCACCTGATCGACAGGTGACCGTAACCGTCTCCATCGCCAATCATCTGAGGCGATCCTAAGATCGACAAAACTTCGTTGTGATGAAAGCGGAATGTAGGGATGGATCCGTTGGGCTCTCTCAATTCATCTCTGCAGCGGTCAACAACGTTGTACCTTAGAGAGACTTCCTTTCCGACAGGCCAATAAGGAGTGACGGAAGAATGGACCGGCCCCGACGGAGCGAATCTGTGACGCCACTCTGTACGCAGTTCGCCCTCTGTCGTTTCGCCGGGAGCGATAGCCAGCTGGGCAGAGCCGCCGCTGAGTACCTGTAGCCGCTCCGTGCATCCATCCAGTACTCCGACGCTGTAAAAGCCCGGCGGAAGGTCCATCGTGACTCTCCCGCCTGAATCGGTTGTCTTCACTTCTTGTATAGGCCCGTCAATTGATACCGGGATTCCCTCAGGTCCGCTTCCGGACTGATCGCGAACTGTTAGGGCCAGGATTCCATCGCCTGCGGGGGGAGCTTGTTGAGCAGAACCTCCTACTACCGTTTCGGTCTGGAGCCTCTCCGGAAGAGTTGTGTGGATGATTTCAAGGGGGCTTTGGTTCCTCGATCTGAGGGAACAGGACACCGCCGTCAGAAGGATCAATGCAGTCGATCCGAGAACTAGCAGCCGTCGCTTCCACCGCTTCACGATCAAAGGCTCCCGTTCGCCAGCCCGCGCAGATCTGCCAGGTCATCCTCGTCGAAGGTCATCGGCAGGTCATCCGACCAAGAAGCTGCCTCGACCGACCAATGCATCACGGACCCTCGGTTGATCGAATGGCCGGGATACTTAGGATCCTCTCGGCGGCGCGGGCTGGTGTAACCGATATTGATCAAGCCCAGCAGGTGTCCCATCTCGTGCACCAGAGTAGCGGCCTCGAGCACGTCGCCCTCGCCGCCGGATTCTCTCAAACGATCCGGGAAAATGGCCATGACGGTCCCTGAGATCGCTGCACCCGCAGCGCGTCGGTTGGCTGCCAGACTTCCGTCGAGATAAACGATCCAAATCGCTGCGACAGATCCGCCCGAGGAGCGATCTCTTCTCTCGGCAAGGGCCCTGATCTGGCTGGGGTAATACGGGCCGCTCTGACGGGGAAGCTCGTTTCCTCCTCTAACGCTCACGGGTTTGCCTATCGAAGTCCGAAGCACGGTGATCAGGTGATCGACCGCCGAAGAATCTGGAGGATGGCTCGTTACCCAGTCGATCTCGACGACGAGCTCCCGGTACGGACTTGGTTGCAGCAATGGTCTGGCTGCAGCCCCCACCTGACTCAACGCGTCCAGAGGTTGCTGGTCCGGCAGGTCAGGTGTAGGGACTATCGGAGGTAACTTTCTTGCTTCGGCCTGTGGTCCAGGCTCAGGCATCGGTGCGGGGGAGGCTTCCGCTTGGGAGGAAGCGGATGGCGCATCAACTCTGGGAGTAAGCCGACATGCGGGGGCCAAAAGAAAAATACCGACCAGTACGCCGCCAGCGATTCGAAAACCTTTCGTCGGCCCTCTCAGGGTGAAAGCGCTTCTTCGATCCTCTGCCGGCGAGATCGACGGTAAAAGAAAGCGGCTGCCAAGATCCCAAGAATTCCAGCGATTATCGCCGCGGGGACCAGCAGGTTGGGGCCAGATTGGTTTGCTTGTTCGGACTCTACGTAAACAGGGAGATCCATCTCGATGAGCTCCCCGTCCGGACCGGGAACCATCACGGGGGTGGTCGTGACTTGGGGCTCGGCGCCTTCCTGAAATTCTCCAAAATCCCCGAATGCTCGAGGGCTTCTTCCCGATGAGGCCGAGGAAGATCCGAAGCTGCCTCTTCCGCCGGGACGCTTGTCGATGTCGAGCGGAGGTAACGAATCCAGTTGCCAACTGACCCGGACTTCATACCCGCCAGCGTTGGTCCCGTCGTAGTTCACGACCGTCAACCATATGTGTTCCGATTCGGCCTCTATCTTGATGATCTCGGTTCCAGAGGTATCTCGGTTGGCTCCCTGCGCCACCGGGCCACCAAAGACGGGATCATCGTCCGGCCAGGTATATATGTCGAGATCGTTGTTTGGGGCGGTCCAGGTCACCTGGATCTCCACGTATGCGAGTTGCGCATAATCATCTGGCTTCTTGATGTCGAACTCGAGCGCATCACAGTACCGGTCGGCGCGACAACGAGGCGGCCTTCGGTAAGTGAAGAACTGGCCGCCTTGCTTATGTGGATAGCGAAGAAGGATCTGAGGGTATTTGCCGGACAAGCTCTTGGTCGGAGTGACCTCCCCCATGTATCCGCGATCTTCCGAGGCCGCGGGAACCACCATTGGCCCGAACATTAAAAGGCTGAGGAGAGCAACCGAAAGCAATTTCCGGCCCATCACGGCAAGCGCCCGATTTTCTTCATGCTGGATAGTTGTGGCTGACTCCCTTGACCCCATTACAGGGTGCCTGCCTGGGATCGCCGAAAACGTCATGGCCGCCCTCCCAGGTTCCCGCGAGATAGCGCTTTCCCCCTCTCACCATCCGATAACACCCCATGACTCCCTGTTCGCCATTCGGGTCGGGAGCGTCTGGGTCCCACCAAGCTTCATGGGAATCCTTTACGCATGAGTAGTCCCCAGGATCGTAGAAGCACGCTGCCACCCTGGGGTCGGTGCTGGATTGGCGTGGGATGGCATGCTGACCTTGATCTACGGTGTCAGGAGAGAGGTAAGGACCTGCCACCTGGATCGCTTTGAAGAGCGAGAAATATTCCCGGTACAGCGTGGTGGCCCAGTATTCGTGGATACGTCGCCCGCGTGGTTCGGCTTCCCTGAACGCTTGTCGAGCCGGGGACTCCTCGAATCGGCCCTCTCTCAGTTGCTGGCTGACTACCCACGCGTGGCGCCACGCCCGCTGATTCTGGGCGCGGCCGTTCAATAGGTCGTCTATCGTCCTGTCCCCGGCTACCACCCATTCGGGGTACCACCCGGCTTTGTCGGCAGCATCGGTGGTTCTGGACTCCATGCCTCCCAGCCAAAGCACTGTGTTCACCTTGGCATCTCTCATCTCCGCGACGTTTTGCACGGCGAAGGTGCAATCAGGCGCGCACCGGTTATCGATATTTGCGCCGGCGTAGGGGAAGTCAACCTCAGCAACGACATTCGCTCCGCACTTCTTGATCCCTTGTTCGACCAGCTTCTTGAAGTACTGCAGCCCGGGATGAGAGGAGTCGGAGGTGTACATGAGTCCGTACCTTCGGTCCTGGCCGTTCATCGGTTGACCGTCTTTGTCGGGCCCTCCCGCATTGGACACCTTGTACGGCACAACTTTCTGACACACATAGCTCGTGTAGAGGTCGGCCCAGTGCTCGACGTCTGGCCAGAACGAGTACGCCATCGGGGCCAGTCGCCGGAAGAAAGACGCGTCCAGTTCCCCGAAAGAGCCAAAGACCATGGTTCGCCTCTTGGCCATCGCTTCGGCATAGGCTTCGTTGTAACCTCCGAAAGTGGCCCGATCTAGAACGGCGAAAGGCTTGAGAGCTTCCCAATTCGCCCGCGCGTGAGCCTTCCTGCCCGACGCCGTGCTTGCGCTTCCCCAATAAAAGTAGATCCTCACGTAGCGGTTGTATGTCTGGTACCGCGAGTTGAAGTATTTAGAGAGGGCTCTTCCTGCTGCCACCAAAGAGAGCTCCTTCCCGTCGTCGTTTGAGTCTCGGCACCCCGTCTGCTCCGAAGTGGGACGGCCCAGGTCGCAGTACTGTCCGGTGCGAGTCCCTTCCCCGGCGCTGGTATCTCCTCCCTCGGTCTCGTTTTGGTCGCTGATGAAACTGGAGTGATAGATGATGACCGTGACCTCGTCGCGGGTGACTCCCTGCCAGGTCTTGCCGCCATTATCTCCTTCGAAGAACGGTTGACATGGAGGAGCGTTCGGATCTTCGGACTGCCTGGGCGGGTCGCCAACGCACTTCTTTACCGTCGCTTGCTCGGCCTTGGTTAGTGTCGGCCCAGTCTCTGCTGCAGGGGCATCCGAGGGCAGACTGCTGGTGCTGCCGAGCCCAAGAGAAGAGATCGCTCCTTCGACCTGTTGTGGCGGCGACTCGTCCTCGGGGGGTACAGGGGCATATTCGAGGACCGTCGAAGGGTTTGACTGGGGAAGATTGAGGCTCGAGGGAAGAGCCAGGACGGCCAGCAACATCGTTACGATCACCGCGCCAAGAGGGGGATACTGCATTGCCCAGCCCCGACGTGCGGCAGGAGCCGGATTAGGATCTCTCTCTAAGGAGTCTTCGACTTTTGACACCTGACTTGTGACCTCCCCGCCTTAGTCTGGCCGCCGCTTGTGGCTCACATTGTAGGACCGATCAAGGGGGAACGCATCAGGGGCTTGGCCGAACTGGTGTATATTTTCTCGCCGCACGTTTCATCTTCGATTCTTATGGCGACAATCGGGACTAGGGAGGCAGCCTTGGGGGATCGCCACGAGTTCATAGACTGATGGCTGCCCCGAAACCACCTTCTTCTCAGCTGCTAGAACTGGAAGAACACGCGCTCGAACAGCTCGAGGCGGAGGCCAATGCGACGCCCGCGACCGAAGAGCCTGACCAACGGTACGAGGTTCCTCTTCCGGTCGGACGGTTGGCCGGGGTCGTGGCTTTCTCGACAATAGCTGGGGCTGTAATGGTAGGGGGAGTATTCCGAGGTTTTGGAGCTCGGCCCTGGGGAGCTGTGGCCGGAGTTCTTGGAATACTTCTCGCGGTCTGGGTCTTCAATCTCAAGAATCCCTGGACCCTGAATGCTGCAGTCTTGGTCGGGATCTTCCTTATCGGGGTCGTGCTTACCATCCCAGGAGGATCATTCGAGGACATCGTCAATCTGGGGCCATTCGTTAGGGAGGCAATCACCTCGGGAGATGTCTTGAGACCGCCCGTTCCATTCACGCTGGGATGGCGCGCCATCCTGGGCTGGCTCATGGGGGGCCTGGGCTTCACCGCCGGGTGGGTCGCCATTCAATTCCGAAGGCCGGCTCTCGGCCTTGTCGTTCCGCTTCCCATCGTGGCTTTGGGGGCCATCAGTCTCCCCGACACGGCGAAAATCCCGAGTGGATTGGCTGCCCTCGTGCTGTTAGCGCTCGGCTTGGGTCTCTTGTCGGGGGTGGAAATAGGGGAGGAGGAGCAAAGGTCTCTTCGGTATGAGGCTCGAAGGGCTATCAGAGCGCTTCCCATGGTCGGAGTGATCGTGCTGTTGCTTTACTTCATGGCGACCCGAAATATCCTTTTCCCGGCTCCGCGCTACGACCCAACGCAGGAGGCCCAGCAACCGAGGACGGTTCCGCTCTCGGAAGTACAAGACCGAGTCCTTTTCACCGTGGAGTCTGGAGTCACAGGGCCGTGGAGGATGGGAGCACTCGACATCTATAAGGAGGATGAGTGGCTCCTTCCCCCATTCGCGGACAATCGGATCGAGGAGGTGCCTGCGGATGGAATCATCGATAGCGAACTACAGCCTGGGCAGCGAGCGACGTTTGTAATTAAGGATCTGGGAGGAGCCGTTCTTCCCGGCCTTCCTGACCTCGTTGGTCTCATCGCCGAAGGGCCCAGTCTCGCCTATGACTATCGCACCGGGAATATCCGGTTAGCTGAAGGACAGATCCAGCCCGGTCTCGAATACACGGTCACGGCTGGGCGAATCCCGAGCGTTGAGGATCTAAAGGTGATCTCGACGAATCCCAGCGCCCTCGAGTGCACCGTTGGCGTTCGGTGTTCCGAGTACATGAGCATCCCGGATCCTCCGCCCGCGGTCAGTGATCTGCTGAGGCGTGCCCCTATCGATAGCCTCTGGTCCAAGTACGACTTCATCCGAAACGAGTTTCTGTTAACTGTAGTGGCTGCCGGAGAGGGTACTCCAGTCCCGGTTCCGGTTGAGAAAGTGCAGGACATGCTGGCGGGAAGCAAGGAAGGTACTCCGTACGAGATCGTTGCTGCTCAAGCCATGCTGGCGCGGTGGGCAGGTATCCCCTCCAGGATCGGATACGGCTTCGATGGAGGAGATCCAGCGGGAGAGCTTGTGGAAGTCCGTCCCAGGCATGGAGCTTCTTTCGTCGAGGTTTACTTCCCCGGATACAAGTGGTTGCCAATTATCGGAACTCCGTTGCAAGCCCGCTCGGATGTATCGAGCGAGAACACCCAACTAAGCGATGAGGTTCTTGCAAGCGACGATATTTCGGTTCAAGTGTGGGTGCCCTTCCAGACCGATCCGAGAACTTTCCTTTTCGAACAGATCAGGGCAGTCATGGCCGTTTTGGTTCCGATCATCCTTGGTTTGGTGCTCCTCTATTACCTCTGGCCCGGGCTCTACAAGACGGCGTACCGGGCCAGGAGGCGAAGCTGGGCGGCAAACAAGGGGCCGAGGGAGCGCATCGCGGTCGCTTATGCGGATTGGCGAGACGTGGCAACCGATTTCGGATATCAATATCCCGCAGATACTCCGTTGATGTTTCTGGATCGGGCCACCGAGGATGAAGAGCATACCGAGCTTGCTTGGTTGGTCACGCGTTGCCTCTGGGGAGATTTCCAGGAGGATCTGTCGGACAACGATGCCCTGACCGCAGAAGAGCTCTCGAGAAGCATCCGAAGAAGGATGAGTCAGGCGCATACATTGAGTCTTAGGTTCATCGCCGGATTGTCTCGGCTGTCCCTCAGGCGACCCTTCTCACCTGCTTTGAGTCCCCTCGTAGCAAAGGCCATTGAGCAAAGGGAGAGAGAGGCAAAGGTTCTTGCGACGCGCAGCTGATCGATCGTCCAAATGGACCGCGGCCGTTCTCTTCCTACTCGTGCTTCTGCCCGCATGCGTTGAGCGATCCAGGACTGGGGTAAACGTCAAAGGACTTTCCGCAGATCTTGTCTTTGGTATACCCCCAGTAGAAGAGCCGGCCGCGCCGGCCAACATAAATCCAGAGCCCGAGAACCCCTTACCGGTGTTGTCCTCATCCGAAAGACCGAGGTTTGCGTCCCCTCCGACAGAAGATCTTGACAGGTGTCCCAAAGCAGAGGCAACAGACTTCCCACAGGAAGAGGCGTCTACGAGCGTCAATAGTTTGCCGAAAGAGGGGCTGTACCTTTGGGTTATCTCCGGACAGCAGAAGACTTCCTTAGGAGTTGTGGCTCTTCCGCAGTTCGTGAACCGCCGGATCGTAAATGCTCGGACCAATGAGGCCACCGGAACGCGAACGTTCACAACTCGCGAACAAGAACTGGTTTTCGGATCGGAAAGAATCCTCGAGCAGACCTTCGAGATCGTTCAAGACGATGGGATTTACCTCACGTCTCATAGATTCAAGGATGCTGAGGATCGCACCGTTGCCGTATTCAATCCCTCGCCAGATATTTTGTTCCTTCGGCTGCCAGCCCTGGCCGGTGCTGAAATGGACACAACCGGAATCGACCCCACCACACAAGAGAGCCTTACCCATTCCGGCTTCATTAGGGGCCGGCAGCGAATCGATGCTTGTGGTGAGGTGATAGACAGCTGGCAGGTGGAAGCCAGACAAGAGTTCATCTCACTTCGGGGGGACGATTACACCCGGAAGTATCACTATTCGATCGCTACTCAGTTCGGGGGATTCATCGTCTCCGAGCACGTCGAGGCGCCGGAGGACGAGCCCACTTTCAACATGGATGCCAGAGTTGGGCAGGTTGAGCCTTAGATGAATCCCTCTTTGCGTCCCAGGATTATTGGAGCCGTTGTCGCTACGGGAGCTTTCACGGCCCTCTTGATGATCACGCAGTTTGTCCTTCCAGGAACCTCCGGCCGGGGAACGCCAGGAGCAATCCTGTTCAGTGGTCTCGTCCAGGGCCTATTACAAGCGTTAGTGGCCGCCGGCATCGTACTTATCTACCGCAGCAGTAACATCATCAACTTTGCCCAGAGCGCGCTGGGGGCTGTTGGGGGCGTCTTCACCTACAACTTCGCAGTTCTCAATGGGTGGCCGTTCATTCTCAGCTTCATTGGCGGCCTGATTGTTGCCACCGGACTTGGAGTCGCCGTTGAAATGGCAATCATTCGCCGATTTTCTAAAGCTCCAAGGCTGGTCTTGACCGTTCTCACGATTGCACTGATCTCGGTTCTGACCGGAGCAGCCTCGTTCGTCTCTTCCATCCCCGGAATCTTTCCGGACGTTCAGGACCGAACGATCGAGCAGATCTCCGGACAAGCCCCGGTTCCGATCCCATTCTCCGAGTTCGGCTTTCAGGTCGGCGGATTCCCGCTCTCCTTTACCTTCGCGCATGTATTGGCAGTAGTGCTATCGGTGTTTGCCCTATTAGGAATGGCTCTCTTCCTGAAGTTCTCGCGCTCGGGGATGGCCATCAGAGCGGTGGCAGAGAACATTGAGCGTGCCCCTCTTCTCGGCATTAGGGTGAGCAATCTTTCAATGATCGTATGGGGCATCGCAGGTTTTCTTTCCGGATTGGGCATCATCCTTTCAGGGCTGGTTACGGGAAGTTTCTCGGTAGGAGGAGATTCGCCTTATCTCCTTCTAACGCCACTCGCTGCGGCCGTTGCCGCTCGGATGAGAAGTATCTCGGGAGCTGCTGTTACTGCTGTTGGGATCAGCATCCTTCGAGAAGCCGTTGGGTTCAGTTTTGAGAACCAGCTCCCGTTGATGGATCTTGGGATGCTCCTTCTGATCGTTATTGCCCTGCTATTCCAGAGGTCCAGGGCCCGTAGCGAAGCGCTGGAAGTTTCGAGTTGGAAGGCCACTGAGGAATACCGGGGGATTCCCAAGGAGATGATGGAGATTCCGGCCGTCCGCTTCTGGAAGTACGCTCTTATCGGCGTTGGGCTGATCGTCGTTCTCGCTTTTCCTTGGGTGACCAACGCCGGGCAGCAGGCACTTGCAGGCTATATCGCGATCGTTGCCATGGTCATGTTGTCTCTCGTGGTCCTGACGGGATGGGCCGGGCAAGTCAGTCTCGGCCAGTTTGGATTGGTTGCACTTGGGGCGGCCCTTGGAGGGTTTCTCACTTCCAAAGCGGGAGTATCCTTCTGGCTCGCCATTTTCATCGTCCCGGTGATCACGGCAGGTTTCTCGTTTCTACTGGGCGTCCCTTCCTTGCGGATCAGAGGACTCTTTCTTGCCGTCAGCACTTTTGCTTTTGCTTTTGCTATTCGTTCCAACCTGTTCAACGAGAATTATTTTTCATGGCTTCTCTCTCCGCGTGTGGAGCGTCCATCGCTGCTTGTTCTCGATTTCGGCGAGGAGCGCAGCATGTACTACCTGGTACTTCTTTCGCTCGTTCTGGTTATCCTCATGGTTACCGCTCTGCGAAGGAGCAGAGTCGGGCGAGTGTTGATAGCCCTTCGCGAAAACGAACCCAACGCTCAATCGTTTGGAGTCAGCGCAGTGAAATCAAAGCTGGCTGCCTTTGCAATTTCCGGTTTCATCTGCGGGTTCGCCGGAATCCTGCTGGCGCACCATCAGCAGGCAGTTCAAGCGGTTGACTTCGAGCCGGTTCTGAGCCTTCAGGTTTTCCTGTACGCGGTGGTTGGGGGGGTGGGCTCGGTAGCCGGAGTCCTCATGGGGGCAGCTTTCTTCGCAGTCCGTTCGTTTATGAGCAGTGAGCCTCTCCTAGCTTTCTGGGTGGGTGACTTTGGGCTCCTTTTCATCCTCTTCATGTCACCGGGGGGCCTAGCCGCCATCGTCTTCGGATTGCGTGACTCGATACTCCGCATTGTGGCTCAACGTCGTCACTTGCTCGTGCCGAGCCTGTTTGCGGACTTCGACCCGGAAGCGGTAGAGAGAAAACTAATTCCCTTCTCGGAGCCCATCCCCAACACTGGTCTGGCGGCGGCGTCACGGGGCCGCCGATACCGCCAGGTTTCCGAGCTTTATGGGTCGGGGTCGCGAGGCCTGGAGAGGGACGCGGGTTCAACCGATGAGGCAGTTGCCCTCGGGGCTGCGACCGAAGGGTTGCAGGAACAGCCCAGCCAAGCAACGGCAACTCAACCGGGAGTACGCCAATGAGTATCGAAGATCTGGAATCAGACCCGAGCACCGGATCTAGGGTAAAGGGAGGCCTCGAACCGAAGTTCATGGTCGGAGGACGTGCCTCGCTGGGAAGCATCTTCAAGGAAGCAGCCAACTGGAGTCTTTTGAAAAAGACACCATACGGTCTCGTCCCCGCAGTGGTCCTTGCAGTGGCTGGCCTTTTCCAGGCCTTTGACTCGGTCGCCTTCGGGATCGTCGGACCGGATATTGTCCGCGACCTCGAACTCGATCTTCCGAAGGTATTGATCGCCCTCAACATTGTCGGTTTCTTCATGATCTTCGGGACTCTTTTGCTGGGGTGGCTTTTGGATCGGACGCACAGGGTCCGGCTTGTCAGCCTTGCCACGATTTTGTCGGGGGCTTTTTCGTTGATTACGACGCGTGCCCGAACCGAGCCGATGCTGGGAGTGGCTAGGGCGGGGGATGCCGTAAGCGAAACGGCTGCGGACATCCCCAGGTTTTCTTTGCTGACCGATTACTATCCTCCCGAAGTACGCGGCCGGCTGTTCGCTCTGATGGGCACTCTTAGAAAAGCGGCCACTCTGGCGGCCCCCTTGTTTATAGGCTACGTGGTCGTCGCTACGACCTCCGATCCTAATCATCCGAACTGGCGTCTGCCCTTTTTCGTTACCGCACCCGGACTGATTCTGGTTGGGTTTTTGATGATGTTCATTCTGAAAGAACCGATTCGCGGTTACATGGAGCGAAGAGCAATCGGGTTGTCTGAGGAGGACTCCAAGAAGGCTGAACAACCACCAAGTTTTGGGGAGGCTTGGAGAACGATTTGGTCCATCCGCACGTTGCGTCGTTTCTTTATTGCTGCCGCCATCTCCGGAGTTGGATCCCTGATCTATCTCCGGCTGTTCCAGTTCTTTCTCGCCGAGCGGTACGGGCTCGACACGTTCCAGCGTGGAATCTTGAGCGCTATAGCCGCTCTTTTTGTTGTCTTCGGCGGTTACCTGGGTGGTGGGGTCGTGGATGCCTTGACGAGAAGAAGGCCACAACGGGTCCTCATTTTTTATGGAATGCTCGGCATCGTTTCGAGCTTATTCCTTTTCGTGCAGGCAGCCGGTCCCCCGATAGTCATACTCGCAGGCGGGCTTGCGATGTTCGCCTTCTTTGGCGCCCTCCTTGGACCTGCCGGTGCAGTGATCATTGCTCAGATACTTCCTGCGCATATTCGGTCGCAAGGTCTCGCAGTCTTCGTCCTCACCGACATCCCTGCGACGATCTTATTCTTCGTGGTTACGGGCCAACTCAATGATTGGGGCCTGCAGGGAGTCCTATTCGCGGGCGCGCCATTTGTCCTTCTGGGCTCGATCGTCGCCTTGACTGCGGCCGATGTGTTCGAAAGGGATATGAGAGCGGCTATTGCTTCCCAGGCGGCCTCTCAGGAATACCGCAGCGCTAGGGAGTCAGGACGGGCCAAGCTCTTGGTTTGCCGGGACATCGACGTCGAGTACGACGGAGTCCAGGTCCTGTTCGGCGTTGACTTCGACGTGGACGAGGGGGAGATCATCGCACTACTGGGAACCAATGGGGCGGGAAAGTCCACTCTCTTGAAGGCGATTGCCGGCTCTCAGGAAGCTTCTTCCGGAGCTATCGTTGCGGACGGGCGCGACATCACTCACATGCCTCCAGATGAGATCGCCCGCCGTGGCATTTCGCTCATGCCGGGCGGAAAGGGGATCTTCCCCGGTTTATCTGTTACGGAAAACCTCATCCTTGGCCAGTGGGCTTTCGATTCCGAAGAGGCCAGAGACAGAATGCAGGAGATTTACCGCATCTTCCCAGTGTTGAAGGAGAGGGGCAAGGAGCAGGCCGGGCTCTTATCGGGCGGGGAGCAGCAAATGCTCAGTCTCGCTCAGGCTTTCTTGTCCAATCCGAGGTTGCTGATGATCGATGAATTATCCCTCGGGCTTTCGCCGGCGGTCACTCAGCAACTAATCGAAATCGTGAAGGCGTTCCACGAGAGAGGGACGACCGTAATCCTGGTGGAACAGTCGGTCAACGTGGCCCTCACGGTGGCCAAGAAAGCGATCTTCATGGAGAAGGGTGAGGTCAAATTCGTTGGGAACACAGAAGATCTTCTCTCCCGGCCGGAGATTCTGCGAGCGGTTTACGTGAAGGGAACCGGAGGCCTAACGGACTCGCATTCGTCATCTCGAACGCTCAAGAGCCAGAGAGAAGTTCGCAAACACGAGTTGGACTCTGCACGTGCGGTGCTGGAAGTGAAAGACCTGACCAAGAGGTTCGGCGGGATAACTGCGGTTAGCAACGTGTCTTTCAGCTTGCGCGAGGGAGAGATTCTGGGCCTTATCGGTCCCAACGGGGCGGGAAAGACAACGGTGTTCGACCTGATTGCCGGCTATCAGTTCCCAGATTCGGGTCGCATCGTTTACGACGGAACGGATGTGACCGCCATGGGTCCGGATGAGAGGGCGAGGCTCGGGTTGATCAGGCGCTTCCAAGACGCCCGGCTGTTTCCGTCCTTGTCAGTCTTCGAGAATATCTTGATGGCACTCGATTTAAAGATCGACGTACGCAGTATGGCTCTTACCGCGGTTCAGGTTCCTCAAGTACGCGCTGCTGAAAGGAGGGTACGCCTTAGGGCCGAGAGACTGGTGGAAGTACTGGATCTTCAGGCTTATCGTGACAAATTCGTACGCGAACTCTCGACCGGCCTCAGAAGGATCACCGATCTAGCTTGTGTACTCGCTTCAGAGCCGAAGGTTCTGTTGTTGGACGAGCCGTCGACTGGTATCGCCCAAGCTGAGGCGGAGATGCTGGCCCCCCTGCTCCGTAGGATCAGGTTCGAAACAGGGTGCAGTATTCTCATGATCGAGCACGACATGCCACTTATCACATCGGTTTCGGACGAATTGCTGGCGATGGACCAGGGACAGACGGTGGTCCGCGCGGATCCTGCCGAAGTTCTCAACAACGAGCAGGTGATCCAGTCCTACCTCGGTACATCTGAAGACGTCATTCAAAGAAGCGGGATCAGAAAATGAGTTTTTACAAAAATCCTCAAGGCCGATCGACCCTGGTCGTTCTGATTCTCGGTCTTGCCCTACTGGTTGCTTGCGGTCAGAGTCAGAAAGTCGGCTCCGAGAATCTGCTCGATTTCGAAGAGCAGGAGGGAGCAAAGAGGCTTGGTGAACGCGAGAAGGCATCTCCCGAACCTCCTCCCGAACAGGAAAAAGTGACGCTCGGAGGCGGGCCTTCGCCTTCACCTGAGGCTCCTAAATCCGAGGAAGTCAAATACTTCGACGTGGCGCTCGTACCGGATAGCCCCTATTACGAGCCCGGCAATGAACTCACCATGACGGTGAACCTCACTCTTCGTGTCACCAACCGCGATGCGACTGCGGAGCGACCCAAGCGGTCCTTCACCGCTCGCGACGGGTCGTTTTCTTCAGGGCCGCTGGTCCCCGGCCAGGTTTGGACATTCAAGTTCCCTACGACGGGGGCATGGGAGCTTCAGGATGATTTCGCTCCATTCATCTTTGGGACGATCCAGGTCATTCCTCCTCGGGAATAACATGCCTAAAGGTCTAGCGCGAGTTTTGGCGGTTCTAGTGTTCCTCCTTGCACCCGCTTTGCTCCTTGCTTGTTCGCGGGAGGCGAGCGTCGCCAGGTCAGTGTCGTCGACAGGCGCCGCAAGAGTATCTATCCCATCCCAGGTACTGGGTCTACAAGTCAGTCAGGAAGATGTGAGAGGCAAGATCGAGGAAGTGCAGCGTTCTTACTTGAGCGCTGCGGGATTGTTCAGTCTGCGAGAAGGCGACCTCCTGAGGGCCACGCTCCAGGTGGGGCGATTCAATCGCTCTGCCCGGCCGAGCGAACCGAGTTTCCAGCGCTCCATCATCGGGTTGATGGGGGCAAGCGTTCCGGAAGAGATCACCATCCATCAGGTCGGCGGGGATCGTACGCTCATCGAGACCACGGTCTATGCCACTTCCGGCACGGACCAGAATGTTTTCGTATGGTTTGGCGAGAGGACCATGTACGTGCTGAGCGTTCACCAGGACTATCTATTCCCGCGGACCCTCTTGAGGAGGCTCGTCCAACTGGACGTTCAGTTATGAAGTCTTGCAAGATGACTGTTCTTCTCCTGTTGCTTCTTACGACGATTGCGTCCGGATGCTCGAGGGATGTCACCGCAGAGCAGGAGCTTCGGAGGTTACTCGATCAAACCGAGAAGTCATCGAGAGAGTTCGTCTACAGGGAGACAGTCGAGGATCGGACGATTAACGTCGTCGGCCGCGTACAAGATGACCTCAGATATTCCGAGGTACTAAATCTCGATGGTACTGATGTTGTAGAGACAGTCGTAGCCGATGATGCTCTTGCGTTGAGGGTACTTAGCCCAGAGAAGGCATCTGATGTTTCTTCGATAGCCGCCTTTACTTCTAATCAGATCATCGGCCAGGCTCTCGTTTCAGGGCAATGGGTTTTGGACCATTCAGCCGCCCCTCCGCTTTCGGCACCGAACCCGCGTGAAGGCCAGGCTCCCGTAGGAGGGAATGCCTTGCTGGACGCGGCGTATCTATTCCAATACTTGGAGAGAGCGATCGCCGAAGGGCGCGACGTCTGGGAGTTCAACGAAGATGACATCAGTTACAAGCCAAGTGAGGATCCATTCGAAAAGCCGAGTCGAGAGGCCGGTATCAAGAGGTATGACGTCCGACCTCCCGTTTTGCCCCGAAGAAGCGCTAGGGGCACCGCGAGCGCTCTTCCCACCACTGCGCATTTCAGAAAGCTTTCCTTCTATGTGAGGGGGAACAACCTGATCAAGGTAGAGGAGATGATCGACTTCGAGAGTCATCCCGAGTTTCTCAGGGCGAAGCGGGGAGAAGGCAGTGACTTCCTCAGGCAACAACTGGAAGGAGTAAGGCAGGGTCGGACTCGTGACCCCCTCCGCTTGCGGAGAATGACGACTGTTCTAACCAAAATCGGGACCCCCATAGTTATTGACCTGCCCCAGGAAAACGTTCTCATTGCCAGTCTTGGAGGCTTCTTTGGATCCGAGGCTCAAGCCAATGCCGACGGTGAGCCGATCGCGGAGAATGAAGCGGATACATCTGCGGAACCTGAAGGCTAGTCTCCAGATGACGAGGGGGATCACAGTTGGATCTGCCGTGGTTCTTCTAGTTCTAGTGGCGTGCCAGACTTCCCCTCCATCGGCGACCGATCTGGAGGCAAGACTCCCTGATGACGCTGGCGTTGTGACGCTTGTAAGTCTCGAACAGATAGAAGTAGACGGGGAGAAGTCCTACCCGGTGAGCGAGGATCTAGAGAGTTTCACGACCGGCGACCATACCGTCAGGCCCATTCTTAGCTGGAAGGATCGTTATGTTCATCTTGGAGTCGAAGACGGGGTCGTCCAATGGGTAGCCGGAATCGGGATAGTCGCAAGTGATCCCCCGAGGGTGCTGTATGCAGGCGTATTCGAGAGGCTGGAGGAGGAACGAAGAGCAGTGTTTCGCGATGGGACCGTTCTCGCACTCGCCGAAGGCGTGTCACCGCCTTCAAAGGGCAGCGAGGCCCTGGCTACTATCGATCCATCTAACGATCTGGTGATAAGCCTCAAAGTCCAGTAATTCCTGCCGGGGACTCGGGTCAAGAGAGACGCTTGAGTGCTTCTTCGACCCCGATGTCTCCCTTGGCAAGGGAATCGAGAACGTCGAGAGATGACGCCGCGGGCTCTTTTTCTGAATTCCCTTCGCCCTCCTCGGGAGCCGCTTCGAATCCAAGCCTCGTCAAGATGGTGTCGAACCGCGCCCTGGCTGTGGGGTAGCTGACTCCGAGATGTCTCTCGAGCTCCTTCATATTGCCTCTCGAAGATAGAAAGACTCTCAGCGTCTCTCGGTCATCTGCCTCGAGCGAGCAGTAATCACAGGTAGGGAAGTGCCCCCCCAATTCGGTTCCACACTCGTCGCAGGATAGTCGGGTGAGCGCAAGAATCTCCCCGCAGACTGGACAGTTCCTTGGAGCCTGTTTGGCTCGAGGGTTCACTTCTCCTCCACGACGGTCACTAAGCCGGTAGTTGCCTCTACGTCTAGCTTAGCCTTCCCGCCGCCGACGGTGACTTCTTTCATCCCGCCTCCCAGTCCGGCCCATTGCTCTCCGGATGGAAGCAGGATCTTGCCGAGGGTTGCCCTCGCCGTGATGCGGACGCTGGATCCACGACGAAGGGAAACGTGCACTTTGCCCGCAGTGCACCGGATCTCTGATTCGCCTTCATCGAAGATGCCGCTCACTTTTACGGAACCGGCATCGGCCGAGAGTCGAATTGGGCCCCGGACTCCATCGAAGTGGCCACTGCCTGCGGCCAGAGTTGCAGTGATCGGTCCAACGATGTCTCGGACTCGGACCGAACCTGCGGTCATATCCACTTCGAGGGGCAGGTTGGGATTCATCCTGATCTTCAGCACCGGGGGAGCGAGCTCGCGATCCCACCTGAAGCTTCGGCCCCCGACGTCGACGTTGATCCTTGCCTTGCGGCGGGACCCGGACGAGGCCGGTCCGAACAAAACGAATCCCGGGCTTTCAGGGTCATATTCCTCTTCGAAGACGAGGGTGCCGTCGTCATTGCGGGCCTTGTGAGGGCCACGGGCGATTGCACCGGCAACAGAGGAATCTCCTTCGATCTTGAGGGCCCTGAAGGTCCCGACCACCCTGACTGCTGTGACCCCCGTATGAGTTGTGGTCAGCTCACTTGTTTCCTCGTCCGCGGGCTCTCGGGAAAGAGCATCGAGAAGCTCAGCTGCCTCGGATGGGGAGATTGCCCCATCCTTCACTAGCTCGAGGATCCTGCGGCGCTCCTGGTGGCCGGCCGTGGTCACGAGACCCCCTTCTCGCCTTCTTTGTGCTCGGGCCGGTAGACGGGATAAACGACCCCGCCGTACCTGATGAAGGTGGTCTGCCCCGGGACGACGTGCCTCAGTGCCTCCCGCTTCTTACTGTCGAACTTGCTCTTGGATTTACCCATCCGATCCTCCTTGCTCTCGAGGGCAGTTTAAGGAGGATTTACCAAAATAGCAAGAGAAACTTGCTAAATATTCAATTTACTGAGGTAAATTAGACCTCTTTCCGGTTCACGAGGAAGATCGTTGCGAGAACCATTGCTGCCAGGTAAGCGACAGCCCAGATCACGACGCCCGCTGAGTTCCCTCCGAAGAAGCTTCTCATCTCTGCGGGCACCGTGGCCGGGTCCACTGGGGCGTTCAGGAACTTGGGGGTGATGTAGTAGAGAGCCTCGAGAACCTTTGAGAACCATCCCGAGAGACCACCAGCCTCTATGGCTCGATGGCCTGCCATCAGGCCACCGATGATCAACTGGGCGAAGTAGCCCACGATGGCCACGAGTATGGGAACCGGAATGACTGCGGAAAGCAGCGAGGCGATTGCAACCAGGACCGAGAAATTGAAAATTGCGACCCCCCATTGAGCCCACAGCAGTCCTGGGTCCGATGATTTGGCGACGATTTGCACGATCTGAACCTCGGCCGCAAAGATGATGCAAAGGCCTGCTGCGATCCCAACGCTGGCCAGGAGGCGCCCAAGGGTGTACTGCCACCTTCCAACGGGTCTGGACAGAACGATCGTGGCCTCGCCTTCTTTGAAGGACTGGTTGAAGTTGCCCATCGAGACGGTCAGTACCGCGATAGTTGCGAAGAATGAGAGAAAGCCCTGCACGATCCCGGCGAGAGGCAGGGGGCCGAAAATCATTTCGGCTTCGCTCTGAATGGCTTCGAGGGCGATTCCGCCGGCAGTGATGACTGCAGATCCGATCAGGAAGAACGCGATCAGTTTTCTGCGCGAGTGCTGCAGGAGGGTGAAGCCGGAAACGACCAGGATGGGTCTCAGGACACTCATCCGGCAGCCCGTCGAGCTTTGGCTTGTTGGACCAGGTCGACGAAGACGGTCTCGAGGTCGCTTCCCTTGGGAACGAGCTCCTCGATGGATCCGCTGGCAATGACCAAACCCTCGTGGATGATCAGTACTCGGTCGCACACTCGCTCAACCTCAGAAAGCAGATGGGAGTTAAGGAGGATCGAGACTCCCTTGTCCTTCAACTCCAGCAGCTTGTCGCGGATCTGGCGGCGCCCGAGGGGATCGAGATCGGCGGTTGGTTCGTCCATAACGATCAGCTCCGGAGATCCAAGCAGCGACTGAGCAACGGCGAGCCGGCGAAGCATCCCTTTGGAATAGCCCTTGACTCTCTTAGGGGCACGGTCGAGCTCGGCCTCGGCGATAAGAGCACGGCCCTGGGTGGCAGCCTCTTGTTCGCGCATGCCGATCAGAAGGCCGTGCAGCTTCATGACGTCCAGCCCGGAAAGGTAATCGGGGAAGTTCACGATCTCGGGAGCAAAGCCGACTCTGAGTCGCGACGCGGGATCGGATGGCGCCTTGCCGAAGATCTCAACAACTCCGGTGGTCGGCCGCAGAAGTCCGAGCAGACACTTCACAAAAGTCGTCTTGCCAGCTCCGTTGGGGCCGAGGAGCCCATAGATCTCACCGGGGCGAATATCGAGGTCGATGCCCTTCAGCGCATGTATTTGGTTGGATCGGCGGCCGTAGATCTTGCTTAGGCCCCTCGCGATTACTACGGGCTGGATGCTCAGGCCATCTGCTCCCAAACTACGACGTGAAACTCGGGAGCGAAACTCTTTGCGTCTTCAGTCGCTTCCGCTGCGGCCGGAGAATTCATGTCTGCTTTCCAGCCCTCCTTGTCGTCCCATGTGCCGGTGAAGGCGTAGGTGTATGGGAAGTCGCCCATGACTGTCCGGCTCAACTTGTGAAACGAGAGGTGCTTTAGGTTCTCGTACTTCTGAAGAAGCGGAACGTGCCCTTCGAGATACCGCTTCTCGAACTCCTCGGGGTTGTCGGGGGCCGTGTAATAGACCGACATCTTCAGTGACATGTCCTCCTCCTTCGCTAATTAACCCAACACTATTTGGTCGAGGATCTCCTTCAAAGGGGCTCTGACCGCCGTGAATATCGGCGTCTCCCTCTCCGTGTACCGGGAGGCCGCCGACTCCCTCAGCTCCTGGACCAGGTCGAGGAACTCGCCCACCGACTCGCCTTCGAAGGCGACCACAAACTCCTGATCGTCTATCCCGAAGGAATACCCCGTATGGATGGTGATGCCCGGATACTTGTGCCCCACCTTGAAGTGCTCGCCCATCATCTTGCGGCGCTCCTCGAATGGCAGCGAATACCACTCCCGCTTCTTCACCATCGGATAAACGAAGAGATAGCTGCCACCCACCGGACCGGCTGGGCGATCGGCGCCCTCCTGTCCCTCGTGCTTGTGGCCCCCGAGATATTGAGAAGGTTTGGTCATCGCCAGAAACGAATGCGAGCAGAACATCCGTCTGCCCCACGAGGTCTTGTTGAGTCCGACTTCGAACTCCTGCAGGTCGCGCGGATCGTCGGCAAGGATCCACAACAGCATGTGGGCATTGGCCTTCAGACCGACGGTCGAATAGGTATGGACCTCGACTGGCAGATCGCTCTCGAAGTAATCGATCAATTCTTGCCTGTCGAGCGCCCCGGCTCCGGGCGACTCTGTCTGATCGATCCGATATATGGCGTACCTCATCACTTTTCGGTTCTCTGCCATCAGCCGATCCTTTCGAAGGCCTTAGAGGCCGTTTCTATTACTCGCGCGATGTCGTCGTCATCGTGGGCAAGGCAAACAAACGCGGCTTCAAACTGGGATGGCGGCCAGTACACTCCACCGTCGAGCAGTTGATGGAAGAACCGGGCGAAGCCATCGGTGTCGCTGGTCTTTGCACCTTCGAGGTCGAATACCTCCATGTCGGTGAAAAACGCGGTCATCATCGACCCGACCCTCTGCACCGTTAGTGGCACTCCAGCGTTCTTGGCCTCTGCCTGAAGGCCGTCGGAAAGAAGCCGGCCCAGAGAATCCAGGGTTCCGTATGGATCGCCGTTCCCGAGCTGTTCCAGAGCGGCCAACCCTGCGGCGACCGAGAGCGGGTTGCCGGAAAGCGTCCCCGCTTGATAAACGGGACCTGCCGGGGCAACCATCTCCATGAGCTCTCTTCGCCCACCATAGGCGCCGATCGGCAGCCCGCCTCCGATCACCTTTCCCATGACGGTGAGGTCGGGAGAGATGCCGAACATCCCCTGGGCCCCCGAATATCCCACCCTGAAGCCGGTGACCACCTCGTCGAAGATGAGTATTGAGCGATCTTCGTCACAGATCTGCCGCAGGCCTTCGAGGAATCCTGAAACTGGAGGAACTACGCCCATGTTGGCCGCGATGGGTTCCACGATCACCGCTGCAATTTGGTCTGGGAACGACGAGAAGGCCTCCTTGACCGAATCGATCGAGTTGTACCCGGCGACGATCGTGTCTTTGCTTGTCGCGTCGGTCACGCCGGGGGAGTCGGGCAGACCGAGCGTTGCGACGCCCGAACCCGCGGAGACGAGGAGCGAATCGACGTGACCGTGATAGCCGCCGGCGAACTTGACGACCTTTGTACGGCCCGTTGCCGCCCTGGCAAGGCGTAAAGCGCTCATGGTGGCCTCGGTCCCAGACGACACGAAGCGGACCATTTCGACCGACGGAAGGGCGCCGGTGATCATCTCGGCTAGACGCACCTCACCATCGGTGGGTGCACCGAACGAAGTCCCTTTCTCTGCAGCCTTCTTCACCGCTTCGACGACTTTCGGATGGGCGTGGCCGAGGATGAGGGGACCCCAGCTGCCAAGCAGATCGATGAATTCCCCTCCGCTTTCGTCGAACACGCGGCTTCCACGTCCGGAAGCGATGATCACTGGATCTCCTCCCACCGCTCCAAACGCGCGAACCGGCGATGAGACGCCGCCGGGCATCACGTTCTTCGCCCGCTCCCAACTCACTAGCGGCTGAGCCATGCCGCGGCTTCGATGGCATGGTAGGTGATGACGATGTCGGCTCCAGCGCGGATGATTGAGGTCAGGTTTTCAAGTGCCGCCTTCTCCCCGTCCACCCATCCTTTTTCTGAGGCGGCTTTCACCATCGCGTATTCACCGCTGACGTTATAGGCCGCGATCGGAACATCGAAGCGGCGGCGGGCTTCGGTGATGACATCGAGATAGGGGAGAGCCGGCTTCACCATCACGATATCGGCGCCTTCGTCGATATCGCGCTCGATCGACGAAATTCCCTGAGCCCGCGAGCCTGGGTCGATCTGATAGCTCTTGCGGTCCCCGAATCGAGGCGCGCAATCGGCGACATCCCGAAATGGTCCGTACATGGCCGAGGCGTATTTGGCGGAGTAGGCCATGATGCCGGCGGTGCCTAAGTTGCTTTCGTCGAGCGCCCTTCGGATCGCGCCGACCCGCCCATCCATCATGTCGGAGGGTGCGACGAAGTCGGCGCCGGCTTCAGCCTGACTGACCGCGGTCCTGGCAAGGACCTCCAGGGTAGGGTCGTTGGTGATCTCTTCACCAGAAACGATGCCGCAGTGCCCGTGGCTCGTGTATCCGCAGAGGCAAGTGTCCGCGAAGACCACGAGCCCGGGGGCCGCAGACTTCGCCTCGGAGATCGCCCTCTGCGCTGGTCCATCCTTGGCAAAGGCCTGTGATGCTTCGTCATCCTTGTTCCCGGTTACCCCAAAAATGAGCAGACCGGGGATCGAAAGCGACTCGGCTTCTTTGGCAATTACCCCAACCCGTTCGGATGGCCAGTGGAAGTGGCCCGGCATCGAGGGCAGCGGTTCTTCTTCGGTGATGCCGTCTGCCACGAAAACAGGCAGGACGAAACGATCGGGGGAGAGGTTCGCCCTGGAGACCAGCCGTCGGATGGAATCGCTCGATCGGAGACGCCTGAGGCGCCGGATATGACTCACGATGAGAAAATCCTACCTTCTCGACTTCACAAGGAGGGGCGGGGCGTGATCATCGCGGTCATCTCTGACATGCACGGAAACGGAGTAGCGCTGGATGCTGCTTTGAAGGACGTGAAAAGACAAGAAATCGACCGGATCGTATGTCTGGGGGATGCCATTCAGGGAGGGTCTCAGCCTGCCCAGGTGATCGAACGACTCCAGGATTTGAAGTGCCCTGTGATCATGGGCAACGGAGACAATTACGTGCTGACCGGAGAGTCGGGAGAGACGCCGGCCCCCGGGGCCGGTGAGGTTAGAGAGTGGACCCGCGAACAGATTGGCCCCGATGGTCTCGACTTCGTCGCTTCTTTCCAATCAACCCTCGAAATCGATCTCGAGGCTGGAAGAAAGATGCTTTGCTTTCACGGGTCCCCGCGCTCGTTCGACGACGTGATCCTTCCCGAGACGGCAGAAGACGAAGTGGTCGGGTTGCTGGGAGGATCGGAAGCTGCCGTTCTCACCGGGGGACACACCCATCTTCAATGGGCGCGCCAGGTGGGAGACTCGTTATTCTTCAATCCAGGAAGCGCGGGGGTGACTTATAACCGCCATATGGATCCCAGCGAGTTTTATTTCTATCCGTTCGCGGAATATGCCGTGATCGAATCGGAAGGGCCAAGAGTTGCCGTTGAGTTCTGCCGCGTCCCATTCGATGTCGGTGAGTTGCATGAAGCAGCGATCGGCAGCGGGCGTCCTTACGCCGAGCGGGAGGGCCAGAGATATCGCCCGCCGCGTCGCGAGGAGGATGAGACATGACTCGCCCGGAGATCCAGTACGCCAAGAGCGGAGACGTAAACATCGCGTACCAGGTCTATGGAGAAGGAGACCTGGATGTCGTTCTCGTGTTCGGCTACATATCGCACCTCGACCTGTTCTGGGATGGGGCCCCGTTCGCCGAATACGTCAAAAGGCTCGGGTCATTTGCCCGCGTGATCATGTTCGACAAGCGCGGAGTGGGACTGTCGGATCCGGTTGCACGAGCGGCCACTCTGGAGGAGCGCATGGACGACGTTCGAGCCGTGATGGATGCGGCAGGCTCGGAGCGGGCTGCACTGATAGGAACCTCCGAGGGCGGACCAATGTCCATCCTCTTCGCCTCGACCTATCCTGAGCGCACTCAAGCCCTCGTCCTCTACGGTGCAATGGCGAGATCGACCTGGGCGCCTGACTATCCATGGGCTGCTCCGATAGAGGATCTGCAGCAATCGAGCGAACAACTTGTCGGCCCATACTGGGGAAAGGGAGCTTCCATCGAGATCTTTTCGCCGAGCCAGGCCGATGACCCCGGCGCAAGAGAGTTTTACGCGCGCCTCGAAAGACAAGGGGCCAGCCCACAGATGGTAGTTCAGCTCGCACAGATGTTTCTCGACATTGATGTACGACACGTCCTCCCATCGATACATGTGCCAACGCTCGTGCTCCATCGACGAGGCGACCGGGTGGTGAACGTAAGGGCAGCTCGGTTTCTCGCCGAGCAGATCGCGGGTGCCAAGTACGTCGAGCTCGATGGGATCGATCACAACATCCTTGCCGGCGATACGGAGCCAATCCTTCAGGAGATCCAGGAGTTTCTCACCGGCATCCGCCCGGCTCCTGTGTACGACCGGGTTCTGGCCACCGTGCTATTCACCGACATCGTGGACTCAACCAAGAAGGCCTCCGAGCTTGGTGACAAGAAATGGCGCGAGGTCCTCGAGGGGCAGCAGACCCTTGTTCGATCGGAGCTGGAACGTCACCGGGGAAGGGAAGTAAAGACAACGGGTGACGGATTTCTCGCCACTTTCGATGGTCCCGCCAGAGCCATCCGATGCGCGACTTCTATCACCGACGAGGTCCGCCGGCTGGGTGTCGAGGTCCGAGCCGGGGTTCACACGGGTGAATGCGAGGTGATGGGTGATGACGTCGGGGGCATCGCAGTGCATACCGCTTCGAGGATCTGCAGCCTCGCAGGATCCGGTGAGGTGCTGGTCTCTCGGACCGTGAAGGATCTGGTCGCAGGGTCGGGCATCGGGTTCGAGGACAGGGGAGTCCATACCCTGAAAGGTGTTCCGGACGAATGGCAGCTTCTCGCGGTGACCACAACCTGACATGAAGTGCCCAAATTGCAGAAGTGCGAACCCCCCCGATTCGACCTTCTGTGGGGAATGCGGGAAGGCTCTTTCAACGGAATACCCGTGCGCGTCTTGCGGGCGCCCGAATCCGGTAGGCCTCAAATTCTGTCGTGGCTGTGGGACAGCCCTTGGTTCTGAGGGAGAGCCCCGGAGTGTTCCGTCGGTTGGCAGCGATAGATACGAGATCGCAGAACTATTGGGGGAAGGAGCCAGGAAGCGAGTCTTCCGAGCGCACGACGCATTGCTCGATCGCGATGTGGCACTCGCATTGATCAAGACAGATGGCCTCGACGAGGAAGGCATGGGACGGATACGCCGGGAATCGCGCGCCATGGGTCGCCTTGGCGACCATCCCAACATCGTCACCATCTACGACGTCGGAGAAGAACAGGGACAGTACTTCATAGTCAGTCAATACATGGCAGGAGGATCCGTTGTGGATCTTCTTTCAAAAACAGACGGTCACCGTCTCTCGGTGGAACGAGCCATCAGTCTGTCAGAGGACATTTGTCATGGGCTAGCACATGCCCATGAACGCAGCATCGTTCACCGTGATCTGAAGCCCGGCAACGTATGGCTAACTGGTGATGGAGTTGCGAAGATTGGCGATTTCGGTCTCGCAGTTGCTCTCGACCGTCCCCGCTTTACTGCTGAGGGAGCCGTGATGGGAACGGCTGCTTACATGCCGCCGGAGCAGGCGGCAGGAAGAGAGCTCGATGCCAGAGCCGATCTTTATTCGCTCGGCTGCGTGATGTACGAAATGGTTTGCGGCAGGCCCCCCTTCGTCGGCGACGACACCGTGTCGGTGATCAGCCAGCATCTAAACAGTTCTCCGGTTCTTCCTTCGTTCTACAACAATGAAGTACCTGAACCGGTAGAGAGTCTGATCGTCGATCTTCTTCAAAAGGCACCCAGCGACCGGCCCGGTTCTGGCGCAGAAGTGTTGGAGAGGCTTCGAGTTGCGGCGATGCCGGCGATGCCGGCGATGTCGCAGCCACTCGAGGTTCCAAAGCGGAGCGCTCCCATAAGGATGGGAGACATCAGCAGGCTGGCGCGCTGGGAGTTCGTTGGGCGCCAGCTCGAGTTGGAGTTGATCAAAGGAGCAGTGGACGCGGGTATAAGCGGGAGGGGTCGCCTGATGATGGTGGTCGGTGAACCAGGCATCGGAAAGACCCGCCTCACCGAAGAAGCCGGTATCTACGCCGAATTGAGGGGAGCACTGAAGCTCGCAGGACGTTGTTACGAGACAGAGGCTGCTCTGCCATATATCCCATTCGTTGAGGCCATCCGCTCGCGAATAGCGGACCTGAGCGACGAGGACTTGCAGGCGGAGCTTGGAGAGATTGCGTCTGATCTCGGCAAGCTTGTCCCAGAGATATTCAAGCGGCTGCCTGATCTTCCACCATCGCCTCAGGTTCCGACCGAACAGGAGCGATACCGTCTGTTCGAGGCAGTCAGCAGCTACTTCACTCGGCTGGCTCAGAATTCTTCGCTGGTTGTCGTGCTCGACGACTTGCATTGGGCCGATAAGCCCTCGCTTCTTCTGCTACAGCACTTAGCCCGCCGGCTCAAGGGGACCCGTATGGTCATCATCGGCACCTATCGTGATGTAGATCTGGATCGCCGCCATCCGCTTTCCGATGTATTGGGTCAGCTTCGAAGGGAGCGGCTCTACGAGAGGGTTTTGCTCAGAGGGCTTACGTCGGAAGACGTGAACCAAATGTTGGAGAGCGCCGCCGAGCACGAGCTCGACGCCGCAGGGACAGTCTTCGCCGAGGCTCTCCATCGCCAAACCGAGGGAAATCCCTTCTTCATCGAGGAGACCATGCGCCATCTCGTTCAGACGGGCGCGATCTATGAGAAGGATGGGCGGTGGGTTTCCGATCGCACGCTTGAAACTCTCGGCATCCCCGAGGGGGTTCGGGAAGTCATCGGCCGCCGTCTCTCTCGCCTCACCGAAGAATGCAATCGTGTGCTTTCCGCCGGGTCGGTTCTTGGCCGGGAGTTTGACTTCGCACTTCTGCCGGGTATGACGGGGATCAACGAGGACGGTTTGTTGAGTGCAATCGAGGAAGCGCTCGAAAACCAGGTCATCGTGGAGACCGGGTCGGAACCCAGTTACGCCTTTACTCATGCATTAGTGCGCGAGACCCTTTACGAAGAACTCAGCCTGCCGCGCAAACAGCGTCTTCATCTCTCAGCCGCGCAAGCCATGGAGGACACCTATCAGAGAAATCTCGAACCACACGTTCCCGCCCTCGCGGTGCACTACCGCCTTGCGGGATCTGCCGCCGACTCGGCCAAGGCGATCGATTATTCGATACAGGCGGGACAAGTGGCGGCGGGCGTCTTTGCATGGGAGGAAGCTGCTGTCCACCTAGAAGCGGCCAGAGAAATGATGGATGAGTACGGGGCGGAGCCCGAACAAGAAGCGTTTCTTCTTCAGACTCTCGGCGGGTTGATGTATGTCGCGGGGATCAACCTCGCAAAGGGCATCGACTATCTTGAGAAAGCTCTCGACCTCTACAAGCAGATCGGTCAGGACGAACGGGCGGCTCAGATCCAGTCGAGGATTGGTCTCTATCTGTCGACTTTCCCTGAATTCATGGACGTCGCAAGAGCGATGGAACACTTCAGGGAAGCAGAGGTTGTTCTCGCCCAAGGCCCCGAACGGGCAGCTCAGGCCTACCTCTATATAGGGATGGCATCAAATGCTCTTTATGCCCTTGCCACCGAGGAAGGACTTCGAACATCTGGGTTGGCCTTGGGGATCGCCGAGCGCTTGGGTAACGAGCCGCTATGGGCAAGCGCCGCAGCAATGCGGGGATGGCACCTGTTCACCAGTGGGCGATTCGAGGAGGGACTAGAACTCGTCGAGCGAGCTTGGGAGACCGCTGATCGCGTTGACCACATCTTCGCCGCATTTGTGGCGGCATGGACTCGTGGGGGCTGCGGTTTTACCGTGTCGGACTTTTCGGACGCGGTGTCGTGGTGGTCGAAAGAGATGGAGAAGCCTCGAATGGCCCAAGCGCCGAATCAACGGCGGGTAATGCAGTCGATGATCGCCCAGGCAAACGTGTTGACCGGAAAGCTGAATGAGGCCGAAAGTGGGCTTGACGAGATGGAGGGAGGAACACTCAAGTTCTCTATGGCATTGAATCACGTCTTCACAGGCGACCTGGACAGAGGCGAAGCGTTGATGATGGAAGGCTACGCTCAGCAAGAGCGTTCCGCTCCCTGGATGGCATGGGGTTTTCTGTTTTGGCTGGCAAGAGTGGCGTGGTACCGAGGCGACTACGACCTGGCCGTTCAGCGGATTCAGAAGGTTGTGGAAGTCTCGGTTGCAGGCCGCTCAGTGCCCGGTGAAGCGAACTCACGAATCTTTTTGGGTGCCATCTATGCAACCTGGGGGCGGCCCGATGCGGCAAGGGAACAAATGGCCCGCGCCACCGAGCTCCTTGAAAGCGGAGAGGACTGGAGAGCAACCGTTGGGTTCGCTGAATTGACGCGAGCGCTTCTGGCTGTAGCTGAGGAGCGATATGGCGACGCCGAGAGGCATTTCGAAAGAGCCGCTGAGACCATGGAGACCTTCGATCTCGCGCTGATGCGGGCAGAGGTGTTTCATCACTGGGGGAGAATGCTCATCTCGGCAGGTGATGTCTCTACCGCACTCGAGAAACTCGACGCCGCCCTAGAGGTCTACCGGCGCAATGGGGCTGGGACCCGCTGGCTGGAAGCAGTTCTGGCAGACAAACTGCGAGCCCAAGGCGTGGATCCAAGTCTCACGATGGCTTCCATAGACGCGGTCGCAGCCGCCGTCGAGCGAGAGGCACCAGACCTTTCTCCCCATGCGGCTCCCGACGGCACGGTGACGCTCATGTTCAGCGACATCGAGGGCTCGACAAAACTCACCGACCAGATGGGAGACCAGAAGTGGCTCGAGCTGCTGAGAGAGCACAATTCGATCGTGAGGGAACATGTCAGGGACCACGGCGGCTTGGAGGTGAAGTCACTGGGCGATGGATTCATGGTTGCTTTCTCGAGCACGCGTCGAGCCGTCGATTGCGCGATCGCCATCCAGCAGGCATTCGACAAGTTCAACGAGTCATCGACAGCACCCGTCAAGCTCCGAATCGGTCTGCACACCGGTGAAGCAATGAAGGAAGGCGGCGACTTTGTCGGCAAACACGTCAATCTCGCTTCGCGTATCGCAGCGAGTGCAGAGGGAGGACAGATCCTAGTTTCGTCCTTGGTCAGGGAACTTGCCGAGGGAGGCGGCATCTCATACGGCGAACCACGAGATGTCGAGCTGAAAGGCATCTCCGGGACCCACAGAGTCATCCCGGTTTCATGGTAGTCGTGGGATGGTAAGGAGAACTCGTCGATTGAGCCATCCAGGGACCACCCTCGAGCCTAGAAGGGCTCTTCTGGTTTTCGGAATCCTCGGTCTTCTCGTTGCTGCAGTCTCGTTGGCGTCAAGCCGTGGTCCTCTATGGGGTGGCTTCGGAAGATGTGAAGTCCATAAGAGTCCATTTCCGAGACGGCTCAGTCAGTGAAGTTGAAGCGCTTCGGCATCAGGAGTTCCCGGTTCGCTTCTTTGTGATCGAGATACCCGAAGGGGATTTCCTGGATCAAATATCTTCAGTTGATGCGCAGGGGAAGGTCCTAAAAGATCAGATACCGCTGCCTCATCTGCCGCGAGATGCCGGCAGCAGGCCGTCAGCAAGTCCTTCTGCGGTGTGAGGGTCGGCCTCCACTGACGGCTCGATTCCTGCTTCGTGCAAGGCCTCCGTGGTGGCCGGACCGATCGATGCGATCTGGATCCCTTCGAGAGCACCGCGATCCTCGATAGCCTCGAGGAATGAACGGACTATAGATGCGCTCGTTAACGCGATGGCGTCGACTCTATCCCACACCGCTTGTCTGATCCTCGCCGCATTGATCGAGTTCGTTCGATAGGCATCGATCCTTTCGACCTCGAAGCCCCGTTGCATAAGCCTCGTCTCCAGTACTGGCGTTGCTATGTCGGCGCGCACCAAAAGAACTGTTGCCGGCGGATCGGGAAGCTCTTCGGAGACGGCGACGGTCGTGTAACGAGTGGGCATCCAATCGACTTCAAGACCATGCCTTGCCAGAGCGGCCTTCGTGCCGGGTCCGATCGCTCCAATGTTTTTGGGCAGACGCGATTTGTCGATGCCGGTTTCTTCCATCCTCTCCAGGATCGAGCGGACTCCGTTTGAGCTGGTGAAGACGATCCAGTCGAATCCATCGGCCCGCCCAAGTGCCTCGTCGATAGGTCCCCAGTCAGAAGGAGGAACGATCTCGATTGCAGGTATGACGATGGCCTCATGCCCTCGCTGCTCGATCAGCGAAGCCAGCTCGCCCCCTTGGTCCTCCGGTCTAAGGACGAGAACTCTCATATCGAAAGAAGATCGCGGGCACCTTCGTTCAAGAGCTGTCGTGAAGCTTGCTTGGCGGCACCGAGGGGTGAATCGATCGCCGACTCCCCATGAGCTCGGAGCTGCGTCTTCCCATCCTGGGAAGTGACCGCTGCGTCGAGGATGACCCGGTCACCCGAGACGGAGGCGTACGCTGCCACCGGAAGAAGACAGCCGCCTCCAAGGATCCGCAGGAGGTGCCGTTCGGCGACTACGCAGGCTCTCACGTCCTCGCGGTGAAGGGTGCGGCCAAGATCGGACAGGGGATCACCGTCGCGCGTTTCGACGGCGAGAGCTCCTTGACCGGGAGCAGGCAACACGTCATCGATGGCGAATACCTCGTCTGCGGTGAGGCCAAGTCGGGAGAGACCGGCCATCGCCAGCATCACCGCGTCGTATTCGCCGCGTTCAACTTTCTCGATCCGAGTGGGAACGTTTCCTCTTGCAGAAACCACTTCGATATCGGACCGCAGGCGTTTGAGCTGGGCCGAACGGCGCGGGCTTCCGGTTCCTATGCGAGAACCCGGTGCAAGATCGTCCAGCCGTGCTCCCACCAGCGCATCTCTTGCGTCCTCGCGCTCGGGGATCGCCGCGATGACGAGCCCGGCGACAGGCTCGGTCGGCATGTCCTTCAGCGAATGAACGGCCATGTCCACTTCACCCTCGAGGAGCGCGTGTTGGATCTCTCGTACGAACACACCATCGCCGAGAACCGGGGCCTCTGCTCTTCTGTCCCCAGTGGTCTGAACTGTCTTCAGCTCGATGTCGATGCCGGGGGCCCCGACGCGAAGCTTGGAGATCACCCATTCGGTCTGGGCCACGGCGAGCTTGCTTCCGCGGGTGCCAACGCGTATCGGGCTGTTGCGGCTCATCGCCGAGGCGGTCTAAAGCTCGAGGCCAAACAACTTCATGATGAGATGCCTGGTTTCCTCGTCGGCTTCCCTCAGGGCTTTCGTTGGCTGATGTAGAAGCTTGTTGGCTATCCGGGTGCCAAGCATCTCGATCTTCTGGCGCTGTTCGATGGTGAGATCCATTCCGGCGAGGGTCCTTCGAATCTCATCACGCACGATGTGTTCGCTCTGCTGGCGTAAATCTCGAATCGCCGATCCGGAAGCTCTGGTATCGACCCACCTCTCGAGTTCGGCTACTTCCTTCTTCACCATCGCTTCGGCATCGATGACCGCTGCGGTCACCTCTGGCCCCCGTGGGCCCGGAAGGTCTTCGAGCGTGTGAATCTCTACATCGCCGCGGCCGTCTATCTCGAGTGCGGGTGGCACCGATAGATCGAGGACGACGAAAGGCTCGTCGGGGGCCCGCTGCGGCAGTTCCCTGGGGCTGAGCATCCTTCCGCCCGCAACTGCGATCACGGCGAAGTCGCAGTCCTCGAGGGCCTGTTGCAACAGCGATAGAGGATGCGGTTCTGCCGAGATCTTTGCCGCGAGCTGGATGGCAGAAGTTTCAGTGCGGCTGAGAACCTTAAGGCGGGCCCCGTGCGCAGAGATCGCCCTTGCGGCATCCTCGGCGGCCTCGCCGGCGCCAACGATCGCGCCGGTTCTGCCTTCGAGCGATCCGAAGCGGTCGTCGAGGAACGATCCTGCAATACTGCCGATACTCTCGGCGATCCTTCCAAGATCGGTATCGGAACGAACTCGCTTGCCCAGACGCATAGCCCGGCCGAGCAAGTTGACGAGAACCGGCCCTGCGGCCCCTTCCTCCTGCGCGATTACCAGGGCTCTTCGAACCTGGCCCAGCACCTGAGACTCACCGATGACGAGAGAGTCCAGCCCGGACGTCACACGGAACAGGTGCTCCACCGCCTCCGCCCCCTCCATGAAACGCATGTCGTGCTGGTCCGTAGCCCTAAGCTCGGGAAGAAGGGCGGCCACCGCGTGAAGGGCTTCGGCCGGGGGGCCGTCTGCCGTCGCATAGAGCTCGGTGCGGTGGCAGGTACAGAGAACCGCCAGCTCTCCTACGCCGGTTCGCTCTGCCCTCAAGAGCTTGCGCTGCCCCGATTCGTCCAGAGTCAGACGCGCGCGAAGCTCGGCTGGTGCATCTCGGCCGGCTGACAGTGCGAGGATCATCGCTTCGAGAGTCTATCCAGCGCCGAGCACAACTGAGGCGAGGCCGTCGATGAAGGGCGGATGATCGTTTGGCGATGCAGTCCGCCTGAAATCCAGACCGATCTCCCGGCACTTCTCGGCACACTCGACATCGACGTCAAAGAGGATTTCGAGATGGTCGGCGGTAAAACCGATCGGGGCAACGAGCGCTCTCTCTCCTCCTTCTTCTTTGAAGGCGTCCAGGCGTTCGAGGATGTCTGGGCCGAGCCACGGTTCACCGGTATGGCTGGCGCTTTGAAACGCAAACTCCCAATCCGAGACATTCGCGGCGCCGGCAATCATAGAAGAGGACTCCATCAGCTCATCTTGGTAACGATCACCATAGGACAGTATTCGCTCGGGAAGACTGTGGGCCGTGAAGAAGACTCGCGTTCGTTCTTTGTCCCAATGGCCCAACGGCTCCCGGATCAGCGAAGCGTAGAAATCCACGAACTTTGGCTCGTCGTACCACCTCGGGATCATGCGGAACTCGAACTCAGCGCCTGCTGCCTCCATGGCATCCTGCACGCGGCTCTCGTAACCGCCGATAGACATCTTCGAATAGTGAGGAGCGAGGACCAATCCGATCAGGCGTTTAACTCCGTCCGCCGCGATCTTGGCAACGGTCTCGCCGATGAATGGGTGCCAGTGTTTCATGCCTACGTAGGTGCGGAATTGTCCCGGACTGATCTGATCGAGCCGCTCTTGCAAGGCACTCGCCTGGCTCTCGGTTATCTCGGTAAGCGGAGAGCCGCCTCCAATTCGAGCGTAGCGTTGTTTCAGTTCCTCGAGCCCTTCTTTGCTTGGCTGCCTGCCACCGCGGATGTCGGTGAGGTATCCCTCGACCTCTTCGAGACTGCGTGGGCTGCCGTATGCCATGCAGAGCACTGCTGTGGTCATCGGTCCCTCTCGTAGGAGTGGACGGTATCGACCAGAAGCTTCAGGTTGTCCAGCGGGCTGCCGGGCAGAACGCCGTGACCGAGATTGAATATGTGGCCGGGTCTTCCACCCGCTCGCTGCAGGATATCGGTTGCTCGATCACGCACCAGCTCCGGAGGGCCGAGAAGAACTGCCGGTTCCAGATTGCCCTGAACCGCCTTGTCGTGACCCACTCTGTCCCAGGCCTCATCGAGATTCGTTCGCCAATCGAGACCGATGACTTCGCATTGGGGGGCCGCCATCAGTTCCAGAAGCGATGATGTACCGGTGCCGAAGTGGATGCGAGGAACTTCCAGATGTGAGATCGATTCGAAGATCTTCATGGTGTAAGGAAGGACGAGTCGTTCGTAATCGTGCGGAGACAGGATCCCGACCCAGCTATCGAAGAGCTGAAGTGCCTGCACCCCCGCCGCCACCTGCTCTGACAGGTATTCGATGATCATCTCGGCGAGGCGTGTCATCAGCCGGTCCCATGCCTGCGGCTCGCGGTACATGAATCCCTTTACAAGCGAGTAGTCGCGTGAAGGACGGCCCTCGATGACATAGCTGGCGAGCGTGAACGGAGCTCCCGAGAAACCGATCAGGGGCAGCTTTCCTTCAACTTCCCTTCGCACATTGGTGATTGCCTCCAGCACCGTCGGTACGGTCTGCGTGATGGGAATCTGATCGAGGGCATCGACTTGCTCCAGTGAACGGATCGGATCCTCTATAACCGGCCCTACGTTCTCCACGATGTCGAATCGGATCCCAAGTGAAGCCAGCGGAAGCGTGATGTCGGCGAACATGATCAACGCATCGACGTCGAAGTATTGCAGTGGCATGAGCGAGATCTCTGCGATGAGATCCGGGCTCTTGATCAGTTCGAGGAAATGGTGCTTTTTCTTCAGCTCACGGTAGGAGGGAAGGGAACGTCCGGCTTGCCGCATCATCCAAATAGGAGTGACGTCGACGGGTTCTCGCCTGGCGGCTCGCAGGAAGCGGTCGTTCACGACGGAACTATAGGCCGAGGGTCTTGGCGATGATGTACTTCTGGATCTCTGAGGTCCCCTCGACCAGGGTGAAAATCCTCACGAGTCGGTAGATACGCTCCAGAGGGACCTCCCTCATCCACCCCATGCCCCCGTACACCTGGATCATCCGGTAGGCGACTCGGTTGACCATCTCGCTCGCATAGAGCTTCACGATGGAAGACTCCTGAATCACGGGGTCCCCTTGGTCGTACTTCCATGCGCACTCGTATGTCATGAGACGCGATGCCTTCAGCTCGACCAAGGAGTCCACGATATGGCCCTGCACATACTGGTTCTTGCCTATCGGGCGGTCGAATGCGGTCCGGGTCTTTGCGTACTCCAAACCGAGGTTGAGCGCATAGTCGGCGATCCCGTTGCACATGGCTGCGATGGACAGCCGGCCCATCCCGAGAAAGTTCATCGCGGAGTAAAAGCCGAAGCCGACCTTTTCGGGACCTCCAAGGACGTTCTCTTCGGGGACCCGGCAATCCTCGAAGGTCAGCTCGAATTGCCCTTCTCCCTCCACCATCCCCTTCTGTGAGCGGCCCACGGAAAACCCAGGCGTGTCCTTGTCGACCAGAAATGCGGTGATCCCGCCGTTGGCCTTCAGCTCCCGGTCGTTCGCCGCGAAGACGAGAACGAAATCGGCATGCTTTCCGTTCGTGATGAAGTGTTTGCGCCCGTTGAGGACCCAATCACCGTTGTCTTTCACCGCTGAGGTCCGAATGTTCTGAGCATCGGATCCGGCTTCCGGCTCGGTCAGCGCGAAGGCCATGGATTTCTCCGCGGTTATGAGCGGCATCAGGTACTGCTTCTTTTGCTCTTCGGTCCCGTCGAGTAAAACCCCGGTCGGCCCCTCGGGGCCGTAGCAAACGCCGGCCGCCAAGCGGACTCCCGAGCTTGCGGCCTCTTCTCGCAGCGCAACCATCCCCACCTGCGGGAGGCCGGCTCCTCCATACTCCTCCGGGAAGTCCGGAGCGTAAAACCCGAGTTCCGCGGAACGGCGGCGCACCTTGTTCCACAACTCGTGGGGAATCTCATCGTTTTCCGGATCGAGTTCACTCTCATCGAGTGGGCGGATCTCTCTGTCTATGAAATCCGCCAGCGACTTGCGCAATCCTTCTATTTCGGGAGCAACCTGAAAGTCCATTGTTTTAGCCCGCCGCCTTTCTCCCGGCCCTGGTTCTTGCGGACAGGTATAGCTCCGGGTTCGCTCCTAATCCTCGCAAACAGAAAGCCGTGATGAATTCGAGCAGTTGGTCGTCATGATCTATCGAGTTGGAGGCTTTCAGCCTGGCGAAGTGAAACACCGTTGCAACGACGCCGTGGGCCAGCAGGAATGCATCCCCGTCGGGGAGAGTCCCATCATCGATGGCGGCCTGGATGTGCTGCGAGACGTCGCGGGCCTGAACCTCCTGAGCTTCTTCGACCAGCGACGCGAATCTCTCCTGGGTTCCTGCGAAACGAAGAAGCACGTAGAGGTGCTCGTTGCGGCCGATGAAGTCGAGCGATGCCTCGATTCCCTTTGAGATGCGGGCGAGAGGATCGGATTCTCCCTCGATCGCCCGGGCTTGGGCACGTCTTAGATCGTCTCGGGTTGCCTTGACGATCTCGCGGAAGAGTGCCTCCTTGTTCTCGAAGTACCAGTAGAAAAGGCCCTTTGCCACCCCGGCTGATTTCACGATGTCGATCACCCGAGTGGCGTAATAACCGCTATGGGCGAAGAGCTTGGCCGCCTCAGACATGAGTTGCTCCTTGCGGGCTCTTCCCTGGCGGGTGAGCTTCTTCGTCTGCATCGTCATCGAGATGAGAATATCTCTTTAGACAGCTCACAGGAGACTGAGATGAGCGAGGTTCTGTTCGTGTGCGTTCGCAATGCCGGCAGGTCGCAAATGGCAGCGGCTCTGCTGAACCGCGCCGGGCAAGGAAAGGTGTCTGCCCGTTCTGCCGGCTCGGATCCCGGCGATGACATCCACGATGAGGTCAAGGTGGCCATGCGGGAGATCGGCATAGATCTGGATCATGAATCCCCCAAAGCGATAACAGACGAGGCAGTCCGCGCCGCCGAGGTCGTGGTGACGATGGGCTGCGGCGACGCTTGTCCGGTCTATCCCGGCAAGCGATACCTGGATTGGGAACTCCCCGACCCTGCGGGAAAGCCGATCGAAGAAGTCCGTCAGATCCGTGACGAGATATCCGCTCGAGTCGAAGCCCTCGTCGAAGAGCTGACGGTGACCGCTCCCTGACCCACTACAATCGGGCGTCATGCCCATCACTCGAAAAGATGTCGATCATGTAGCTCGCCTCGCCCGGCTTGCTCTTTCGGAAGAAGAAAAGGCTGCCCTGGAGGAGCAACTGTCGAAGATCCTGGCTCACGCCGAGCGGGTGACATCTCTCGATACCGAAGGGGTTCCCCCTACATCTCATGCGATCCAACTCGCCAACGTCGCAAGGTCAGACGATGTAGTCGATCCGCTATCTCGCGACGACGCACTGGCGAATGCTCCGGCTGCTGAAGAGCATCAGTTCAGGGTGCCGCGCATTCTCGAGGAGGAAGAGTGAGCGTGCAGGATGAGTGAGCTCTGGCAGCACACCGCCGGACAGCTCTCCGCGCTGCTCGGCACCGGGGAGGTGTCCGCGGTCGACGTGACCGAGTCGGTTCTCGAACGCCTTCGCTCGGTGGAAGACGACGTCAAGGCCTTCATCACCATCACTGAAGACGAGGCCAAGGCGAAGGCTCGGAAGGTTGACGAGATGCGCAGCGCCGGCGAGGACCCGGGGCCCATCGCAGGAGTGCCGGTCGCGCTCAAAGACATATTTGTCACGAAGGGCATCCGCTCGACTGCAGCCTCGAAGATTCTCGAGAACTATGTTCCTGGATACTCTTCGACGGCGGCGGCGCGCTGCGATGCAGCCGGCCTTCCACTGTTGGGCAAGACGAACCTGGACGAGTTTGCGATGGGGTCATCCACCGAGAACTCCGCTTATTTCGAAACCAGGAACCCATGGAATCTCTCCAAAGTTCCGGGTGGGTCTTCTGGAGGAAGCGCTGCGGCAGTTGCTTCCGGCCAGGCAGTCTGGGCTCTTGGGACCGACACCGGAGGAAGCATCCGTCAGCCGGCGGCATTGTGTGGCGTGGTGGGAGTGAAGCCGACCTACGGGCTCGTCTCTCGTTACGGGATGATCGCCTTTGCTTCCTCGCTCGACCAGGCCGGTCCATTCACGAGAGATGTGCGAGACGCTGCCCTGCTGTTGGACGCCATAGCCGGACAAGACCCCAAGGACGCAACCTCTCTGCCGATCGATCACCCAAGCTACGCGGCCTCATTGGAGGGCGGAGTGGATGGCATGCGGATCGGGGTCGTCAAAGAGCTAGCGGGAGAAGGCCTTCAAGAAGGTGTGAAGATTCGCTTCGACGAGGCAGTCTCGGTTCTCGAGAAGCTGGGGGCCGAGATAGGGGAGGTCTCGCTGCCGAGTTTCGAATATGGCATCGACGTCTATTACCTGATCGCACCGGCGGAGGCATCTTCCAATCTGGCGCGCTACGACGGGGTGCGTTACGGGCTGAGAGTCGACGGTGAAGACATCGTCCAGATGAATTCGAAAACGCGGGCCGCAGGATTCGGTCCCGAGGTAAAACGCCGCATCATGCTCGGGACCTACTCTCTTTCCGCGGGCTATTACGATCAGTACTACGGCAAGGCGCAGAAGGCACGAACGCTCATCATCCGAGACTTCGAGCGGGCTTACGGAGAATTCGACCTGCTGGTATCGCCCACCTCTCCCACCACTGCCTTTGGTTTTGGGGAGAGGACCGACGACCCGCTCACGATGTATCTATCGGATATCTGCAATGTTCCGACTTCTCTAGCCGGCGCCGCGGCGATATCGGTGCCGTGCGGGCTTGCCCCGGAGGACCAGATGCCGGTCGGCATCCAGATCATGGCGAAAGCTCTCGACGAACCGACGATGTTTCGCGCCGCCTATGCCTTCGAACAATCCTTCAGGGGGCGCGACTCACAGATTTTTCCAGAGCTGGTGTCTCGATGACGGCCCCCAGCGCGCAATTCGTCACGACCATCGGCCTGGAGATCCACGTTGAATTGAAGACGAGGACGAAGATGTTCTGCGGCTGCCCGGTGGCCTTCGGTGGCGAGCCAAACACCAGGGTCTGTCCGGTCTGTCTCGGCCATCCCGGGACTCTTCCGGTTCCCAACGAGAAAGCGATCGAACTGACTAACAAGATTGCAATGGCGCTGGACTGTGAGATTGCGCCGCATTCGATCTTCCATCGCAAGAACTATTTCTATCCGGACATGCCGAAGAACTATCAGATCTCGCAGTACGACATCCCCATCGGATCCCGCGGATCGCTCGACATGGAGGTGGGAGGTGAGAGCCGCTGGATCGGCATCACCAGAGTGCATCTGGAGGAGGACACCGGTAAGTCGGTTCACGTTGGCGGCGGCGGCAGGATTCGTGAAGCCGAGTATTCATTGGAGGATTTCAATCGGGCCGGGACCCCGCTGGTCGAGATCGTCACCGAACCCGACATCACTTCTGCCGAGGAGGCCAGGGTCTTCGCGCAGGAGCTGCGGTCGATTCTGGAGTTCCTCGATGTCTCGGACGTTCGCATGGAAGAGGGGTCACTTCGAATAGATGCCAACATCTCGGTTGAGGCCCCCGGCCGCTCCGGGACCAAAGTGGAAGTGAAGAACATGAACTCGATGCGTTCTGTATTCCGCGCGCTTGAATTCGAGGAAGAGCGGCAGAGAAACGCGCTTATGAACGAAGAAGAGCTGGTGCAGATGACGCGTCACTGGGACGAGAAGTCGGGCGTCACGATCCCGGGGAGGGTGAAGGAATACGCATTCGACTACCGGTATTTCCCAGAGCCGGATCTGACGCCGATCGAGCCGAGCATCGAGTGGCTCAGACAGCTGCAGGAGGAGCTGCCCGAACTTCCGATCGCCAAGCGCAGGCGTTGGATGGAGGAACTGGGCCTTGGGCCCTACGACGCGCAGGTTCTTACCTCTTCCCCGGGCGTCAGTGTCTTCTTCGAAGAGACCCTCGAGGCGGTAAAAGACGCGAACCCCAAGCAAGTCGCCAACTGGGTGGCTAACAATCTCGCGGGGGCCCTGTCCGACACGGGAGAGAGGTTTTCCGATCTCAAGATCACTCCCTCTCAGTTCGCGGAGCTGATGGACATGGTCGCCTCCGGGGAGATCAACGCCAGTCAGGGCAAGGAAATCCTGAGCGCGATGCTGCTGACGGGAACATCCCCCGGCTCGATCGCCGAGGAGCGCGACATGCGCCAGGTATCCGATAGGGGAGAGCTCGAGGCGGTGGTGGATGAGGTCATATCGAACAACGCCGAGGTCGCCGACCGCATCAGAGCGGGGGACATGAAGCCGTTCGGAGTGCTGGTGGGGGCCGTGATGAGAGCAACCCAAGGCAAAGCCAATGCGGCTGTTGTGACCGAGATCCTGAAAGAGAAGCTTGGCGCCTCCTGAGGCGCTAGTCTTCAGCCAATGAAGATCGACCATGTCATCTATGGCGTGCGGGACCTGGATGCTGCAGGACGCTGGCTGAAGGAGGACGTCGGTCTCGACTCGGCAGAGGGCGGCCACCACCCCGCGTTCGGCACCGGCAACCGGATCGTCCCTCTAGGAGACGACTGCTACCTGGAGCTGATGGCGATCGTGGACCGGCATACCGCCGAGCAGAATTTTCTCGGACGAAAGCTCATCGAACACATGGCAGAGGGCGAGCGTTTCGTCGGATGGGTCGTCGCCACCGACGACCTCGATTCCGTCGCCGAACGTCTGGGGCTGCTTGCGGTTCCGGGGGCCAGGATTCGTACCGACGGCAAGGAAGTCACCTGGAAAGTGGCCGGCATCGAAGAGGCCTTCGCACGCGATCTTCCCTTTTTCATCTCGTGGGACGAGCCATCCCAGCACCCGAGCCGCATGAAAGTGCAACACTCGATTGAACCAGAGGGAATCTCCTGGATAGACCTCGGAACCGATGAGGTCGTATTGAAAGAGTGGCTCGGAGACATCGCTCTGCCGGTGCGTTTCGGAGGCGAGAGGGCCGGTGTGGATTCCCTCGCGATCAAGACTTCCGCAGGAGATATCGTCCTCAGTTAGGCCATCAATTGCTGTAAGGAGACGCCGTGAACGAAAGACCCGAGATCCTCATGACGCCGGGGCCCACGCCCGTGCCCCCGGCCGTGCTCGCAGCGCAGGCTCGCCCGCTCGTCTACCACAGGGGGCCTGGATATGCCGCCCTCCTGGACGAGCTGGTGGACGGAGTGAGATGGCTGCTCGACACCAAGTCCGACGTTGTTGTCTATACGGCTTCGGGCACCGGGGGGATGGAGGGAGCGGTTGCGAACATCGTCTCGGCAGGAGACAAGGTGCTCGTTGTATCGGTCGGCTACTTCGGCGAGAGGTTCAAGACCATATGCGAGAGGTTCGGCTGCGACGTCACCTTTCTCGGATACGAGTGGGGTAAGACCGCGAAGGCCGAGGATGTCGCGAAGGCCCTCGATGACGATCCCGAGATCAAGTTCGTATTCGTTCAGCATTCAGAAACTTCCACCGGCGTCGTGAACGATGTCGAACCGATAGCGCGCGAGGTCAAAGCTCGAGACAAGATCTTCATTCTCGACGCCATCTCGAGTGCCGGCGCCATCGACATTCGGATGGACGATTGGGGCCTCGACGTCGTGATCGGAGGATCTCAAAAAGCTCTCGGTGCTCCTCCCGGCATCTCATTCGTGGCGATCGGAAAAAAGGGATGGGAGGCGCACCGTGCCTCAACCGCGCCGAGGTTCTACTTCGATTGGACTGCATATAAGGACGCCGCCGACCGAGATGAAACCGAGAGCCCATGGACGCCGGCAGTTTCGATCGTCGCGGCCATGGTCGAGGCCCTTCGGATGGCCCGCGAGGACGGCAGGCAGGAGATTTTCGACCGCCACATCCTTCTCGGCAAAGCTGTGAAGGCAGGGGTGCAGGCTCTTGGACTCGATCTGTTCGGCGAAGATCCCGAGCGCGCGCATGTAGTGACGACGGTGCGGGTCCCCGAGGGAATCTCCGACAGCGAGGTTGTTGGCCTGCTCCGCTCGAAGCATGCGATCGTGACGGGTCCGGGTCAGGGACCGCTCAAGGGCCAGGTGTTCCGGCTCGGTCATCTCGGCTGGGTGGAACCCCTCGATGTGATCAGGTTGTTCGGGGCTCTCGAGCTCGTTCTTGCCGAACTGGGATACACGGTCAAATTCGGGGCAGCGGTCGGCGCGGCCGAAGAGGTCTTCAACCGGTGAAGGTGCTCGTTTCGGAGTCGCTGGCCGACGAAGGCGTCGCCAGGCTTCGCGAGCAGGTCGAGGTCGATGTGCGTCTCGGCCTCAACCAGGACCAGCTCGTGGACGTCATCGGTCAGTACGACGGGCTCATCGTTCGGTCCGCCACATCCGTCGATGCGGATGTGCTTCAGCGGGCAGACCGGCTGAAGGTGATCGGCCGGGCCGGGGTCGGCGTCGATAACATCGACGTAGAAGCTGCCACCCGAAGCGGCGTCTTGGTGGTAAACGCTCCGCAATCGAACGTACTGTCGGCCGCAGAGCACACGATGGCGCTTCTTCTAGCGATGGTGAGAAAAGTGCTTCCTGCAGATGCCTCCATACGCCGTGGCGAGTGGGAGCGTGAGAAATTCAGCGGCATCGAGCTGCACGGGAAGACGCTTGGGATCGCCGGTCTTGGAAGAATCGGCACTCTGGTGGCCCAGCGAGCATCATCTTTTGGGATGCGACTCATGGCATACGACCCGTACGTCTCCAAGAACCGAGCCGCGCAGGTTGGCATCGAGCTTGTCCCAACCATTGAGGACCTCTGTCGTGAAGCAGACTTCCTGACGGTCCACATGCCCAAGAGCACCGAGACTAAGGGCATGATTTCGGATGCGCAGTTCGCAGCGATGAAGCCGGGAGTAAGGCTCGTCAACACCGCCCGCGGAGGACTAATCGATGAGGACGCTCTCGTCCGCGCGCTGAAGGAGGGCCGGGTTGCGGGTGCGGCTCTCGACGTATTCGAGCAAGAACCTCCCAGTGAAAGCCCGCTCCTGGAATTCGACAATGTGGTTTTGACTCCGCACATAGGGGGCCAGACCGCGGAAGCGCAGACCAAAGCGGGCGTGGCCATCGCAGAGCAGGTCCTTCTTGCGCTCAAGGGAGATTTCGTTCCATACGCGGTGAACATTCAGGCCGGAACGGAATTCGTCGAAGCACTTCGCCCTTACATCCCTCTGACCGAGAAGCTCGGACGAATCCTCACCGGCATCGGCGGCTCTCGGATATCGGCAGTTCATTTCGAGTTCCACGGGACGGTGGCCGAGCACGACACCAGGATCCTCACACTGGCCGGGCTTCGAGGATTGTTCGGCGCCATAGTTCATGAGCCCGTGACATATGTGAATGCTCCGATCCTTGCGCGGGAGCGCGGCATCGAGATAAAGGAGACGAAGTCGGCGATGTCGAGAGACTTCGTGAATCTGGTTGTGATCAAGGCCGAATCCGACGTCGGTTCGGTGTCGGTCGGCGGGGCCCTCGTCGGCAAGCGAGATCAGCAGCGCATAGTCAGGGTCTATGACTACGAGATCGATATGGCCCCGGAGCGGTACCTGTGCTTTCTCCGATATCGCGATGTCCCCGGTGTGATTGGGGCAGTTGGGACCATCCTCGGCAATGCAGGAGTGAACATCGCAAGCATGCAGGTTGGTCGGGAAAATATCGGGGGAGAGGCCCTCATGGGTTTGACCGTCGATCAGACCATCCCTCCGCAGGCCCTCGATGAGATCACATCGAAGATTTCTGCGAGTGACGCCAAGTTCATCGATCTGGGCGAATAGATGGATCCCGAGCTTCTGATCTCAGCCGCCGCAGCCAACGGAAAGGTCGACCGGATCCTCGAACTCTTGGACGAAGACCCAGGTCTAGCGAAGTCCTACGACCCGGACGGCTGGACCGCCCTACACGTTGCGGGCCACTTCGGGCAGTTAGAAGCCGCCCGAGTTCTTCTCGCGGCTGGAGCCGATCCTCTTGCCAAGTCCAAGAATCATCTCGAGAACCACCCGATTCACACCGCTACCGCCGGCAGGCACGCGGAAGTCGTCCGTCTTCTCATCGAGTCAGGCGCCGACCCAGACGCCACCGAGGCAGACGGGGCCACGGCGCTGTACCGGGCCGCGGAACGAGGTGACGTGGGAACTGCCAAGATCCTTCTTGCCGCGGGCGCCGATCCCAATCTCGAGGATGAGTCGGGCAGGGGCCCCTTCCTCATCGCTCTCGAAAAGGGCAATGAAGAGATCATCCATCTGCTTCGCTCATATGAAGAATAGAGCCGGACCCCGCGTGCTCTAGAATTGGGGGAGTCTTCCCCGGCCAATGACCAGGAGGGTGCGTCAATGCCGATAGAAGCCACGAAATTTGTTTGGATGGACGGCAAGCTCGTCCCCTGGGAGGACGCGAAGATCCATGTCCTTTCGCACACGTTGCACTACGGATCGGGGGTCTTCGAGGGGATCCGGTGCTACGAAACCAAACGGGGCCCGGCGGTCTTTCGCCTAACCGAGCACGTCGAGCGTCTTTTCCGGTCGGCCAAGATCCACATGATCGACGTCCCCTTCTCTCCCCAGCAGATCGTGGAGGCCACGGGCGAACTGATCCGGGCCAACCAGCTGCAGAGCTGTTACGTCCGCCCGATCATCTACCACGGCTACGGGGAGATGGGCCTGAACCCCCTCAAGGCTCCGGTCAACGTCTCGATATTGACCTGGGCGTGGGGGGCCTATCTCGGCGAGGACGCCTTCACCAAAGGCGTCAAGACCATGATCAGCTCATGGCAGCGCTACGACACCAACGCGATTCCTCCAGCCGCCAAAGCCACAGGGCAGTACCTGAACTCTTCCTTGGCCAAGATGGAGGCGATCAAATCGGGGTACGACGAGGCCATCATGCTGAACCGGGAGGGTTTCGTCGCCGACGCCAGCGGCGAGAACGTGTTCATCGTGAGGGACGGAGTGCTGTTCACCCCGCCAATCTCGGCCGGCCCGCTGGAGGGGATCACCCGTGCGAGTGTGATCACTATCGCAGAGGACCTAGGGATCGACGTGAAGAACCGAAACATCGTCCGAAGCGACCTCTACACCGCGGACGAGGCCTTCATGACCGGAACGGCGGCCGAGGTGGTGCCGATCCGCTCGGTCGACGACCGTGACCTGGGCGACCCGGGGCCGATCACTAAGAAGGTGCAGGAGACTTTCTTCGCCGCCGTCAAAGGCGAAGTCGAGAAGTACTCCGACTGGAACGAATACGTTTAACAAAAAAGGCTAGTCAGCAGCCGTTCTTCGTATTACAATCCCTCTTCGGTCGGGTCGGGTCTCCTTCGTTAGCGGACTCCCGCTTTCACGCGTCAAACGGCACACTCCAACGCCGTCCCCTTTCTAAGGGCGGGACGCCGGGGCGGGAGAAGTCTCCAAACGTTCTACTGAGGTAATTGTCATGCGCTCTCATGCGCTCTTTCGGATAACTCCATACGTGAAGCGGCACAAGGGGAAGCTCCTCTTCGCGATCGCGGTCGCCTTTGTAGAGATCATTGCCGAGGCCCAGATCCCGCTGGTCATTAAGGATGCCATCAACGGCCCGGTGAGGGATGCCTCCGAGCGCCACCTGCTGTGGCCGATGATCGCGATGATCGTGGCTCTAGGAACGATCGAGACGAGCCTGGCTTTCGCGCGCAGGATGCTTCTGGCGAGGGCCTCCTACTCGGTGGAGATGGAGCTGCGCAACGACCTTTACGCCCACCTTCAGAGACTGCACGTCTCTTTCCACGACGGATGGCAGTCGGGCCAGCTTCTGTCCAGGGCGATCAACGACATCAACTCGATCCGAAGGTTCGTGGGGTTTGCTCTGCCTTTCTTGGTGATCCTGTCGTTTCAGTTCGTCTACATCATCGTCCGGCTGTTCGGTCTGAACTTCCAGTTGGCCGCGATCTCAACCCTTGGGATCCTTCCGGTCGGTTACATCAGCTATTACTTCGGGAAGCGCTATCGGGTGATCGCCCGGCAGGTCCAGGACGATCAGGGCGACTTGGGGACGGTGATCGAAGAGGCCGCCACCGGCATCCGCATCATCAAGGCATTCGGCAGGCGCCCCGCGATCCAGGAGAAGTTCGGCAAGCAGGCCGAGAAGCTTCGCCAGTCGAACATGGGATGGGTGCGATTGTCTGCTCGTACCTGGCCGACTTTCGACATTTTTCCGAACTTCACAAGCGTGGCAGTCCTGATATTCGGCGGAATGGCCGTCATTCGGGGGACTGCAGACTTTCAGATTGGAGAACTAGTGGCGTTCATCCTCTTAGTGCGCCAGCTCGTCTGGCCCGTTGACGCGCTGGGATGGATCCTCGCCATGACCGAGGAGAGCCGGACCGCGACCGAGCGCATCCACGAGGTTCTCGACACCAAGCCCTCGATCCAGGACCGCCCCGGAGCGGGGGAGCTTCACGAATCCGATGGCGAGATCTCGCTCGAAGGAGTCTGGTTCAGGTACGACGAGGCCCGGGACTGGGTCTTGAAGGACGTGGATCTGGAGCTGCGCGCCGGAGAGACCATGGCGCTCGTCGGCAAAACCGGCTGCGGTAAGACATCGCTAGCGATGCTGATCCCAAGGCTGTATGACGTGAACCAGGGCCGGGTTGCCCTTGACGGTCGCGATATCCGTGACGTGAAGGTCGATTCGCTGAGAAGGCATATCGGCGTGGCATTCGAGGACCCGATCCTGTTCTCCGCTTCGGTAAAGGAGAACCTGGTGATGGGTCGTCCGGATGCTACCGACGAGGAAATGGCAAAGGCACTTCGTACCGCCAAGGCCGATTTTGTGTACGACCTTCCCTGGGGGCTGGACACCCGCGTTGGTGAGCAGGGCCACACTCTTTCTGGTGGTCAGCGGCAGAGGCTGGCTCTCGCAAGGGCCATCCTCGGGGGCCCTCAGGTGCTGGTGCTCGACGATCCTCTCTCCAGTGTCGATGTGCACACCGAAGAGCAGATCGAGCAGGCGCTGGAGAGCGTGCTCTCCGGAGTCACGGCCATCTTGGTGGTTCACCGCCCATCGACGTTGAAGCTGGCGGACCGGGTAGCCCTGATGGATGAAGGAACGATCGTGGCGGTCGGGACCCATCACGAGTTGATGGAAAGCAACGATCTGTACAAGGCGATTCTTTCGCAGGAAGCCGAACTGCTCGATGACGAAACCGATGTCACCGTGGGGACGTGATGGAGATGGATGAGACGAACGGACAAGTAAAGGAAGAAAATGAATATCAGCTCGAGGACTCGTGGCGCGGGGTCGTCACGGCCGACTCCGACGAGGAACTTACCGCCAACGCGTCGGCGATCCTGAGGAAACGCAGCCGTCGCCTTTTGGGCGAGCTACTTCGCCCGTACCGGAAGACCGTAGCGCTGGCGAGCTTTCTGATGACGATCAACCTGGCCACCTGGTTGGCCGAGCCGTACCTCATCGGCTTCACGATCGAGCGGGGGATCGAGGGATCGAATGTGCGCGCCCTCATCACGTTGTCTCTTTTTGTGATCGGAGTCTTTATCGCCAACAACATAACCTGGGGGTTCTTCCTTTGGGTTTCGGGGACGCTCGGGCAAAATGTGCTGTTCGATCTCCGCACTAAGGTGTTCCGAAAGTTCCAGGAACTATCGATCTCGTTCCACGAGAAATACACCTCGGGAAGAGTCGTGGCGCGGCTGACCTCCGACGTCGACGCCCTGAGCGAGCTGCTTCAGACCGGCCTGCACGAGGTCATCACCAACATCCTGGCGATCCTTGGGATCGTTGTAATCCTGTTCGCGATCGACTGGAAGCTCGCGTCGGTCTCACTTATCTCGTTTCCGCTGGTGATTGCTCTTACGTACTGGTTCCGGCGTCATTCCGAGAGGGCATACCGAAAAGTGCGCGACGCGGTCGCGCTCGTGATCGTGTTCTACAACGAATCCCTCGGCGGCATCAGGGCGGGCAAGGCTTTTCGGAGAGAGAACAGGAACAAGGGAATCTTCGAGGGCCTCACGGCAAGATACCGAGACGCTAATATCAAGTCACATCAGCTCGCGGGAGTCTTCGGTCCCGGCATCCGTTTGTTGGGTCGCTACACCCAGGCAATCGTGGTCCTGTTTGGTGCCATCCGGGTGACCGACCCGGTTGACCCCCTTGCTCTTGGCTTCCTGATCTCGTTCATGTTCTACGTCGATCGGTTCTTCGGCCCGCTGCAGGACCTGAGCCAGTTCTACAACGTATTCCAGGCCGCGGCGGCGGCGCTGGAGAAGCTGGCCGGCGTGCTCGACGAGAAGCCCAAAGTGCCCGAGCCGGAAGACCCGCATACTCCGGACTTCGTTCACGGTGAGATCACATTCGAGGATGTGAGGTTCGGCTACCGTGCCGACACGCCGGTGATCCACGGCATCTCGATGCTGGTCCCTGCCGGTCAGACCGTCGCGCTCGTCGGAGAGACGGGGGCAGGGAAGTCGACTCTGGCCAGACTGATATCCCGCTTCTACGACCCGACTGAGGGGCGGGTACTTCTGGATGGCGTGGATCTCAAGCGCTATCCGGAATGGAGACTTCGCCGCGCGGTGACAGTCGTGACGCAGGAGAGCTTTCTGTTCTCGGGCACCGTGGCGGAAAACATTGGTTTTGGCCGGCCCGATGCCACCAGGGAGGAGATCGAAGAGGCGGCTACGGCGATCGGCGCCCATGGATTCATTTCGTCCTTGCCGGACGGATACGACACCGATGTCAAGAAGCGCGGGGGCCGTCTGTCGGCGGGACAGCGTCAGCTGATCGCTTTCGCGCGGGCCTTCCTTGCAGATCCGAGTGTTCTGATCCTCGACGAGGCCACATCGTCGCTCGATATTCCGACCGAGCGGCTGGTGCAGCACGCGCTCCGAACCCTTCTGTCGGACCGAACTGCATTCATCATCGCCCACCGGTTGTCGACGGTTGAGATCGCCGACCGGGTGCTCGTCGTGGATGGGGGCCGGATCGTAGAGGACGGTTCACCGTCGGACCTGATCAGCGGATCCGGGGCCTACCGAGCCCTGCACGAACAGTGGCTCGAGTCCCTTACAGCTTAGGAGTCGACATGAAAGACACAATCGAGATAACAGAGATAGATCCAAGCGAGGCGACGGACGCCCAGCTTCGCGCGCTTCACGAGCTATGGAGTTTGGATGAGCTCGAAACCTGGCCGGAGGATCCTCCGCCCCCATTCGAGGAGTTTGTCGCAGAGATCAACGGGCGGCCCTCATACAGCTTCCAGAGATTCTGGTTGGCGACCGGCCAAGAGTCAGGGCAACCCTTGGCTTATACCTCGATCGATTTTGAACGCAGAGACACCAATCAGCACAGAGGCCACGTTTCAATCTTCACGCATCCCGGGTCGCGGCTACAGGGCCTCACTTCCGGTCTGCTTCGCCCAGTCGCAGAGATCGCTCGGAAGGAGGGTCGCACAAGCCTCAACAATTGGCTGAAGAAGGATTCGCCTGGTACCGGCTACGCGAAGTTGCTCGGGGCCAATCAGACTACGAATGACTTTGAGAATCGGCTTCCCATCGCGGAACTGGACAGGTCATTGATCGAGTCCTGGGTGGCGCGGGCCCCCGAGCGCGCGCAGGAATATTCACTCGAGTTCTGGGAGGGGGCGTGTCCGGCGGAGTATTTGGACAGTTTTGCGCAGGCCAAGCAGGCCATGAACGATGCACCACGAGGGCCGAACCAAGAGGACGATGTGTTCCAGCCCGAACAGGTCAAGGAGTGGGAGGAGCGCCATGTCGAGGCCGGTTACCTGCTCTGGACCTATGCGGCAATTCATGAGCCGTCCGGCGAGGTCGCAGGCTACACGCAGATGTTTCCATCTCCTTGGCGGCCGCAGCTTGCGAAGCAGGAGGACACCGGTGTCTTGCCGGCCCATCGCAACCGGGGCCTCGGCCGGTGGCTGAAGGCGCAGATGCTCGTGAAGCTCCTCGAGGAAAAGCCCGAAACGGATTCAGTGATCACCTGGAACGCCACGATCAACAAGTCGATGCTCGGCATCAATCGTGAACTCGGCTTTCGAGGCGTCCGCGAGTGGGGCGAGTGGGAGCTAACTCTCGACGATCTGGAAGCCTGGTTGTCCGCAAAAAGCGGGGCGTAGATCTTCGGAGTCGATTGGTTCGTAAAGCGGTAGTCTGCAGGCTGCCATGAACTTCGTTCGTTTCAGAGAGAGAGACCACATCGCCTACGGCATCGCCAGCGATGGCGAAGTCGAGGAGATTTCTGCAACGCCGTTTCTTCCTTTTGAGCCGACGGGGATCACCCATGAGCTTCAGGATGTGAAGATCCTTGCCCCGTGCCTTCCATCGAAGATCGTTGCCATCGGGGTCAATTACCGGGACCACGCCAAGGAGATGGGAAGGGAACCCCCGGAAGATCCGATGTTTTTCTACAAGCCTTCTACTGCGGTAATCGGCCCCGGGGACGAAATCGTACGGCCGCCGAACTGCGAACTCCTTCACTTCGAAGGCGAACTCGCTGCAGTCATTGGCTCCGTTGCCAGGCACGTGCCCAAATCGCGCTGGCAGGAGGTCGTGCTGGGTTACACCTGTGCCATGGACATAACAGCAAGAGATCTTCAGAACAAAGATCTTCAGTGGGGGAGAGCAAAGGGCTTTGACACCTCGGCCCCCCTGGGGCCGTGGATAACCACGGACATCGATCCATCGAACCTAGAGCTCGTCACAACGGTCAATGGAGAAGTGAGACAAGACAGCTCCACCGAGCAGCTCATCTTCGACATTCCGGCGCTGGTGGAATTCGTGTCTTCGTACATCACGCTCCTTCCGGGAGACGTGATCATGACCGGAACCCCTTCGGGAGTCGGAGAACTGACGGAGGGCGACAAGATCGAAGTCGCGATCGAAGACATAGGGACGTTGGCTGCAACCGTTCGGGGATCCCACGTTTGACCGTTAGAGTGCGCATCGCCCCGGCCCCCAGCGGCTCGATCCACGTTGGGACCGCACGTACCGCTTTATACAACTGGCTGTTCGCCCGCCAAAGCGGCGGCGTCTTCATGCTAAGAGTAGAGGACACCGACCCTTCGAGAGTGGTCGAGGAGCATTACAAGACGATCCAGGATGATCTGTTGTGGCTGGGGCTCGAGTGGGATGAAGGTCCAGGAGTAGGGGGACCCTATGAACCTTATCTTCAATCCGAGAGACTCGACATATATAAGGACGCAACCGACAAGCTCGTGGAACTAGGGGTCCTCTATCGCTGCTATTGCACTCCCGAAGAACTGGCCGCAAAAAGGAAGGCTGCGATGGAGGCCAAGAAACCTCCCCGCTACGACCGGCGCTGCCTGCAGCTCTCCGACAGGGAAGAATCGCAATTCGAGAGTGAGGGGAGACCCTTCGTGATGCGCATCCGAACGCCCGACGAAGGTACCACTTCGTTCACGGACATGGTCACCGGCGAGGTTTCGTTCGACAACCAAGAGTTAGATGACGTGGTCGTGGTGAGAAGCGATGGCCGCCCCTTATATCGTCTTGCGGCTTCGGTGGATGACGGGATCATGAGGATCACTCACGTTATCCGGGGCCTGGACCTACAGTCGTCGACGCCCCATCAGATCATCATGCTGGAAGCACTTGGCTACGAGGTTCCGCTGTACGCCCACATTCCCCTCGTTTCAGGCCCAGGGGGGCGGCCTCTTAGCAAGCGATTCGGCGGTGAATCGGTGCAGACGTTTCGAGAGCTTGGCTACCTTCCTGAGACGATGATGAACTACCTAGCGCTACTCGGATGGGGGCTGGCAGACCAGACGATCATCGGCAGGGATGAACTGATTCAGAAATTCGAGATCTCCAACGTTCACGCTTCGCCGGCCAATCTCGATCCCGACAGGCTCGACTGGATGAACGGTGAATACATCAGGGGCCTCGATGAGTTGGACTTGGCTGAACGCCTGATGCCATGGCTCGCCAAAGCCGGCCTTGTGTCTGAGACTGAATCGGATGAGCAAAAGAAATTGGTGAAGGCGATCACACCGCTCGTCCAGACGCGCATCGACCGGCTCGACAAGGCTGCCGATCAAGTGAGGGGAATCTTCACCGATCCCGACATCGATCCAATGGCGGCAGAACGTGGGTTGAAGGATGAGTATGTAGCCGAGCTTCTGGACAAGACCGCCCAGAAAATCGGGAGCCTCGAAGACTGGAGCCGGGACAGCATCGAGGCTGCGCTACGCGATATTCAGACAGAGATGGGCCTCAAGCCCAGGAAAGCCTTCGTTCCGTTCTATGTAGCCGTTCATGGTTCGACCGTGGGGGCCCCCATCTTCGAGTCGATCGAACTGATCGGCAAGGAGAAGTTCCTCCAGCGCCTCGAAAAGGCGCGCGCCCTCGTTTCTTAGATCGTCGCTTCGCCCGCTAACGACTCTCCGTGGTCGTTCTCGTCCGGTTTCTCCAGGTTCGCGGCCCGAGTACTAGTCCTTTAGGGCTACTCGAAACCCCTCCTTTGAGTCATGTGGCTGGTGCTTGATGCTTCCGATTGAACACTAAGACGGACCAGCCGTGGACGGAAGGTACGTGGTAATGCGGGTTAAAGGTACGAAACGGACGGCAATGGGCGCTCTTTTGATGAGCGTCCTGTTGATCGTTCCCATCGCGCTCAGAGCGGTTGCAGCGCCCTACGACGGCGTTGCCACGACGTCACTCTCGCTCATATCGCTGACGATCAATGGTCAGACCTTGGATGTCGGTTTCGGTGAGGGGACGGCGACCAATGAAATGGCCGTCAGCTCAGAAGTCGGCTTCACCGCCGCAGCCGTGAGTGTGGACGGCGTGATTTCTGCCAGCGCAGGCAACGCCTCAGCTTCCGCAGACTCCTCCACTCCTTATGACTCCGCTGCAGACGCAACTGTTCCGTTCGACATCCCCGATGGCGCACAAGGTTCGGTCACGTTCGAGGGCGTCGTCGCAGAGGTCGATGGCTCCGCCAGGTCCGCTCGATCGACTCTTGGACAAGCCACGCTCGACGCCGACGTCGCCGACTCGTTCGTTGGGCTCACCGGAGTCTCCATAGGCACCCTTCAAGAAGTGACCACCTCGACTGCCTCCGCCTCCGAAGGAGTCTCGATCTCGAACCTGTTCCTAGTGCCACTCAGGAAATTTCTGGAGCGCCTCACGACTCTGTCGGCCGACGATTTGATCGCATTCGCCGAAGCGGTCGGCGGCGATTACACAGCGGACGAGCTGGCGCTGGTAGAGGCGAAGCGCCAGGAGGCGATCACGCAGATCAACACAATTCTGGCTCCGCTATCGGCACTGGGTGTTTCGCCGCTGCCTGCTGACGCCAGCGTGCAGCAAGTTCTCGACTATGCCGCGGCTTGTTCGAGCGATCCGTTGCTGGAGCCCATCTGTGATTCGATCCAAGCCGTCGTCTCCGATCTGCGAGACGCGGTCGAGTTTTTGAACACCGAAGTCCGCGAACTTCCCTTGATCAGCATCAATGCCCTAAATGCCGGTATCTCATCGGAGACCGACGATACTTCTTCGTCCGCCACCTCGCGGGTCGGATGGGGGGAGGCACAAGTCGCCGGCAGAGTCATTTTGACGAAAGAGGACTACGCGGAGGCGATGGACCTTCTGATCGGAGCGGTCCAGGAGGTCGAAACCGCGCTGAAGAAGCTTCCTGGTTTCGAGGAACTCGAAATCGGCGTGACCCGCTTGTTTTTGGATAAGTCGACCGAACGAGTCGGCTCTCGTCAGGCAGCCTCGTCCAGTCTCAACTTCCTGCATGTGTCGATCGATATCCCGGAGAGCACCAACGTCCCGGCACCTCTGGTCGCCTCGTTGAATGTTATGGCGATGGGTGCGCAGGCCGAGCACGAGCCTCCGCCAGATAACGATCCTCCGCTCGCGGTGGACGACGAGACCACTACCGAAGAAGACACGCCCGTCGACATCTCGGTTCTTCCCAACGACTCGGACCCAGACGGTGACGACATTACCGTGGTCTCCTACACCCAGCCATCCAACGGGTCGGTCACCTGCACCCCGGACGGAACCTGTACCTACACGCCCAACACGGGCTTCACGGGAACCGACACTTTCACTTACACGATCGAAGATCCTTATGGGGAACAGTCCACCGCGACTGTGACTATTACCATCAACCCGAGCGAGCCCCCTCCCCCCGACAACGATCCTCCGGTAGCGCGCGACGATGACGCAACGACTCCTCAGGACACCCCGGTCGTCGTCTCGGTGCTTCCCAACGACGACGGCGATGAAATCACCGTGGTCTCCTACACCCAGCCATCCAACGGGTCGGTCACCTGCACCCCGGACGGATCCTGCACCTACACGCCCAACCCGGGCTTCACGGGAACCGACACCTTCACTTACACCATTAGGGATTCTGATGGGGAACAGTCCACAGCGACTGTGACCATCACCGTTACGCCCTCCCTCGACCCGGACCCCGATCCCGATCCCGATCCCGACCCCGAGCCGGACAACAATCCTCCGGTTGCGGTGGATGACGAGACCACTACCGAAGAGGACACGCCCGTCGGAATCTCGGTTCTTCCAAACGACTCTGACCCAGACGACGACGAGATCACAGTGGTTTCCTACACCCAGTCCTCCAACGGGACCGTGGTATGCACTGCGGGCGGATCATGCGTCTATACCCCGAACCCTGGCTTTACCGGGACCGATACCTTTACCTACACGATCTCCGATCCCTCTGGGGAAAAGTCGACCGCGACTGTGACCATCACGGTCACGCCAAGCGACCCCGACCCTGATCCCGACCCTGAGCCGGACAACAATCCTCCGGTTGCGGTGGATGACGAGACCACTACCGAAGAAGACACGCCCGTCGACATATCGGTTCTTCCCAACGACGACGGCGACGAGATCACCGTGGTCGATTACACCCAGCCATCCAACGGTACGGTCACCTGTACCTCCAACGGGACCTGCATCTACACGCCTAACCCCGGGTTCACCGGCACTGACACGTTCGACTACACCATCTCCGATCCCGATGGAGAGGAATCTACCGCCAGGGTGACTATCAACATCGGCGAACCATCGGATGAGTTGGCGAATCCGGGAGGAGACCAGAGCAATTCGGGAGACAACCCCAGCGTTCAAGGCCCATCGAGCGGACCGGTCGGCCCCCCTGGGACTCAGGGCAATCCCGGAATCACTTCCCAATCCACTTCGGATTGTGAGGGCAGCTGCTCGCTCGCCAACACCGGTTTCGATCTCAAGTATTCGTTTGTCGGTTTGTTCCTGATCGCAGCAGGATTCGCATTGTGTCGCTCGTTGAGGGGTTTCGCCTAGTCGCCTATCCGTCCGCCTCGACTTTCAAAGCGACACAAGTGAACCGGCCCCTCCCCGCGGGGCCGGTTCCGCGTCCGGGAGGCGCGACTCACAGAATCTTCCAGGCCTTCGCTGCCGGGCAAGGACTCGAACCTTGAACCTTCTGGGCCAGAACCAGACGATCTGCCAATTGATCTACCCGGCAATCAGCCCCAGTTTAGCAATGCCTAAAACCGCTGAAGCTCAAGCGCCTCCGCGGTCCTCTAGGTGAACCCCTATCGACCCTGTTTGTTCAACGAGGGCAAAGCTGGTTCCCTCTTCCCGTCGTGTAAAGGTCATCCCGACTCTTCCATCGCCGACGCGCATGCCACTGACATGAACCTCTTTGAGCCAATCGGGAAGCCGGGGTTGATGGATCGAAAGAACTCCCTCGGTGGCCTGGGCAGACAAGCCCAGAATCGATTGGAGCAGGAGAAATGGTGCGGCCGCTGCCCACGCCTGGGGGCTGCAGGCAACCGGGTAAGAGACGTAAGGAAGGCCTGGAACCCGGTCGAAACCGCAGTAGAGCTCAGGCAGCCTACTGTCCCTCGAGACGGTCGCTGCCGAGAAGAGGGCGGTCGCGATGCGCTCGGTTTCGGCGTACAGCCCGTAACGCTTCAACCCAGCGGCGATGATCGCATTGTCGTGCGGCCATATCGAGCCGTTGTGGTAGCTCAAAGGGTTATAGGCGACCGACTCACTCGACAGCGTTCGTATTCCCCATCCGGAAAACATCTGAGGTGACATGAGACGTTCGGCGACCGAAGGGATCAGGGACTCGTCGATGATCCCGCAGTAAAGGCACTGACCCGGATTGGAAGAGATGCTCTTCACTTGCTTCTTGGAACCGTCGAGAGCCAATGCGAAATAGCCTTCGTCTTTCATCCAGAAAGCATCGTTGAATGCTTCCTTCAGCTCGCCGGCCTTCTTCGATTGGATCTCACCCAGGTCCGGGAAACCTAGAGCGTCATATATATCCGCCATCCTCATCCTGGCGAGGTAGGCATATCCCTGCACCTCCGCAAGCGCTATCGGTGATTCCGCCAGGGAGCCATCCTTGTGAACCACTGAGTCTTCAGAGTCTTTCCATCCCTGATTGATGAGCCCGGCGGGGGATCGCTTCGAATATTCGATGAACCCGTCACCGTCGATATCCCCGTGATCGTCGAGCCACTTGATTGCTGCTTCCAACGACGGACGGATGTGATTGATGAACTCGATGTCTCCGCTCCAACGCAGGTAGTTACCGGCTACCAGGATGAACAGTGGGGTGGAGTCAACGGATCCGTAGTAAGGCGTATGCGGAATGAGGCCGGCTTGCGCGAGCTCGCCGTAACGGATCTCGTGAAGGATCTTTCCCGGTTCGGCGTCTCGATCCGGGTCGTCGATCAGGGATTGTTTCGCAGCAAGAACTTCGAGAGTCTCCCGGGCGACTTGAGGATTGAGCATAAGCAGTTCATGGGATGTAAGCAGCGAGTCTCGTCCGAAAGGCGCAACGAACCAAGGGATACCCGCGGCGACGATTCTCGCCTTGTCTTCCAGCGTCGTTGTCAGGACGTTCACATCTCGAATAGCCGCTTGCAGAATGACGTTGAAGGTCTCGTTGTCGGTTCGAACCTCGGTGCAGCTCGACTGCCATTTCTCGAAGGATTCGCCAACGCGACTTCTAGCGGTGTCGTAACCTCGGGCTCTCCGCCGTTGACCTGCTAATCCCGCCTCCACCGTAAGACCCAGGGTCATTCGCTCCCCGGGGTCGAGAGAGATCGTCCAAGTGGCCACGGTTTCTGTGCCTTCGATCGATATCGAATCTGGCTTGGGGTCGAACTTGACCATTGACTCGCGGAAGATTTCCGCAACTCCTATGTAGGCAAACGTGACGCCTCGCGAGTCCAGTTTGGGAATCATGGCCTCTCCTCGCTCCGGCCGTTTGAGAACGCGCCGTACTTCGAATGTGTCGGCAAAGTCCGCATCCAGGCGAAGAGATAGATCGGTGCTTATAGCGCGGGCCCCGTGGTTGGTGAGAGTCACCTTTTCGTACATGCGCTCGTCCAGAAATCGGTCCCTTGTGACGCTGAGAGTCTGTTGGGGAATGCGGTCGGTTTCAGTCGAGATTCGCGGGTTCGTGAGAGCCACGGACATCCCGTAGCCGAGTAGATCCGATGAGCTGAGAACCAAGGGCTTTTTGCCGCCAATCGAAAGGGTCAGTTGTGAGAGAAATCTGGTGTCTCCTGCATAGAGACCATCCGGGAGGCCTGCTTCGATGTCGCCGTTGGTCCGGCATACGACGAACAAAGAACCATGCTTTATGACCAAGCGCTCGCCGCCTGCCTCGGCGGTGATGTCGGGGGCCGACCTCAGCTTTATAGGCGCAGCGGGTCCTGCCCTCTTGAAGGCGTCTCCCCGAGGGCTTGTTACCGAATCCTTATTCAAATAAGCCCTCTTCGAGAAGAGCCCGCTGGTATGCGGATTCGTATCCGGCGATCATGGGTGCTGTGTCGAAAAGAGTCTCAGCCCTCTTTCGGCAGTCATGAGGATTGAGGCTGGCTGTGGCGTGAATCGCCGCGGGAAGCTCACTGGCATCAAGGCAGATGACGCCCGACACCCCATGCTCCACGATCTCGGGAACAGCTCCTCTTGGGAAGGCCACCACTGGGGTTCCACACGAAAGCGCTTCTACCATCACTATTCCGAATGGCTCCTCCCACTGCATAGGACAAACCAGTGCTCGCGCCCTTCCCAAGAGATCTTTCTTGGTGACGGTGTCTGCCTCGCCGATGTAGTTCACGTCGGAACCGAGCACCGGTTTGATGAAGGCTTCGAAGTACTCAAACTCATGAACTTCGGTGCACTTGGCGGCGATGATGAGCGGAAGGCCGGCTTCTCTCGCGGCTTGGATCGCCAAGTGGGGGGCCTTGTCCGGACTCATGCGTCCGACGAAAAGAACGAAGTCTTCCTTTTCTTCCCTAAATGGATAGTCGGCCACGGGGATTCCGTTTCGCACCGTAGCGAACCATGGCAGCTCCGGTGACAGGCGGCGCTGCCTCTCGGAGATAGCAACCAGCCGAAACCTAGAACCGAAGGACCCGTAGTACTCGGCAAGGTCTCCTTCCGCCGGAGTGTGAACCGTGAGAACCGTAGGGACCGACCGCCCCCCGGCCGTCATCGGGCTGAGAAAGCTGTGATCGTGCACTATGTCGACGTCTAAGTCTCTCAGGTGCCGATACGCTCGAGCCGAGTGGACCGCTTCCGGAAGAACATTGCCCAGCAGGTGCGTTGGGGGAACGTCATAGGTTGAAAAGAATTTCGCTTTGGTGAGATCCCTGCCAGCGCCGATCAGAAATACTTCGTGGCCCCGCTCAATCAGTCCGTCGGTCAACCAAGAGCAGATCCATTCGATACCCCCATATCGGTCCGGGGGCACCTCGTACCACGGCGGTGCAACCATTGCGATCCTCATCCACCTAATCTACTCGCTCCTCAACGCCTCTAGTCGGTATAGTTATTGAGGTCGTTCAAGTCATTTTCGGATGACGAACGCTACCAGCGCCCCGGTCGTCTAGCGGCCTAGGATGCCACCCTCTCAAGGTGGAGACCACGGGTTCAAATCCCGTCCGGGGCACGACGCGAAAGTGCTCTTAATGTGCTCTTAACGAGGTTCAAGTCGCTCGCCGAAATCGTGACCACGAAGACGGCCTACGAAGCCTGGCATCCCCTGAGCGCGAGCCCACGCATCTACTCCCATATTCCTTTGCAGTTCAGGTGGGGTTACGAGGCAATTTCTGAGGCGGGTCAGTCTGTAGGTTTGATGGGCGTTATGTATATGGACGAGGCCTTTGCGAATGTGAGGGGTGCCGTTGATCCGGGAGTGAGAGGAAACGGTATTGGAGGAGATCTCCTGGAGGCGCTTCTCTCGGAGATCTCACCAGAGTTGACCGTGATGATACAACCCACCGACGTACGGACCGCAGCTCCCGCGCTTCTCTCGAAGAGAGGATTCCATTGCGAAGATGCCGGAGTTGTCGAGACTTTCCTACACGATCTTGCCGAGACTCCAAGCCCGGAGCTCGATGTGCCCGACGGCTACGATTTGACCACTGTATTTGGCGTGCCATCAGAGGACCTCGAGAGAGTCATCCACCTCGAGAAAGTCTGGTGTATGGAGCGAAGTCAGCCCGTAGGCCCCCGACTCATTGGTGAGTACTCGGGACCTCAGGAGGGGTTCGTGGTTTTGGCACGTGAGACCGGGGGGGAGGTGGTGGGGCTGGCCAATGTGGAAATGACGAATGTACAGGGGCTTGGTTTGACTGAGCTTTTCGTGGTCGATCCCCCACATCGTAGGCGGGGGATCGGGCGTGCGCTAAAGGCAGCGCAGCTACTTAGCGCCAGGCAGTTCGGTTGGAGAGAGGTTCTTGCTACCGTGCCCGAAGCAGAGCACCCTGCGACACGAATCAACGCTGAACTTGGAGGTCTGGGCATGGACGGTCTCAGATGGGTGAGGGAGCCATTGACCTAAGTTTCGCTCGCTGCTCGGTTCAATTATCTCCAGTGGTAGCCGATGTGAAGATGTCTGGGTGACTCTCGTTGTCACGCTGTCACGCCGTCCTTGCGCACAATGCGCTGTTTGCTCTTGACTGATCGCTTTCCCGCTCCTGCGGCGATGTTAATTGCCGAGGCAATATTGGTGTCCCTCAACCCGTCTTTGAGTCTCTCGTTTTCCTCTCGACGAGGATTCTTATTGCTCATACCTCAGTAATCCCTACCAAGCTAGGTCGAAACGCCTGGCCGTCCGCAGGCGACGTTGTGTCGCCGTCGCGACATAGCGTTCCCTCTGCCCGTCCAAAGCGATGAGTAGTTCTTTCGGACTAGTCAGGAAATGAGCAATCTACTGCTCATGACTAGGCGAGCCCAGGTTGGCAGGATGCCCCCCGACGGGCCGAACCGGCACCTTTCTTGCTGGATGACGGCGGCCAGTCACTTGAGTAGTTCCTTCAACGGGGGAGTCAGACATGGCCGGTACTTTAAGGATCCTCCCAGCGAAGCGCCTCCGGCGGCTAGCCATCGGAATGGGCCTCTCGCTGGCTGCTTTTTTCGGGCTGTTCTCTTTCATCGCCTCTCATGCGGCGGATGACCCAAATGCGACCAAGATCGCCCAAGGGATCCAAAGCTTTGCAGGCGTCCTGGATGGACTCAACAGCCTGGAAGAGCTTGCCGATCCCGTCGCATTCACCGGACTTCTCCCCACCGGCGAGGACGGGCTCAGGTTCGCCAGCGTCTTTGCTGACTCCCTCGAAAGCAAGATTGCCGCGAAGCTGGCCGGGTCGGGCTTCGACTCGATCGCCAGTCTGGATGCCTTCCTCGACGACCCAGATGAGAATGGCAACGCAGCCAACGACGGAAATTACGGTGGGGTACTCGTAAACGTCGAGGGCTCCGTCACCGAGGTCTCCAGCTCGGTCTTCGATGTAACCCTCACCTTGAACCTCGATCGTCAGGGGACCACCCCCCTGTCCCTGTCGCTCCCATCGATTAACGCCAGCGGGGGGTCCCTCACCACCGACACCGACGTCCTAGGAACGCTGGGATTTCGCCTGGACGCTTCGCTTCCCGAGGGCCATGACTTCTTCGTTCTGGCAGCTACCCCACCATCTCTCACGGTTGGGCTCGACGCGGACGCCGATTTCACCGCCACTCCCTATAGCGTCAATCTGGGCTTGACACAACTGGGCGTCACCGGGGCGGCAGATATCGGGACGGAGTTCATCGCCAGTCTCGTGGACCCGACTCCTGACGACAGGATCACCCGGGACGACTGGGAGTCGACTGCGGCACTGGACCTCTTCGAAGTGTCATTTGGAACCTCTCACGCGAACCTGGATCTGTCCCTCGCCAGCGATATTCCGGGGACGCCAACCGGAACCGTTACCCTCGCAGACTCCGACCTCTCTCCTCTGGGCAGTGGGATCGCCACTCCTACGGTTGACCTGGGTGACTTGGCGAACTTCAATCACATGACCCCTCAGGACTTTCTGGCTGGTCTTGCCAATGTGGCCGGGGCCCTCGACGCGATTCAGCAAACCGGTCCCGGAGACATCAACCTGCCTCTGATGAAGGAAGCGCTCTCCGAGGTGCTCGTCCTGAATCAGAGACTGCGGAACTTCTTTACATCCAATGGTCTATCTCCGGCCGGGAATCCCCTGAGCCTGGGGCCCCCGGAAGGAGTAACGACCGAGGCCTATGCGGCTACCATTTCCAACTTCGACACCATTCAAGAAATCAGTACCGCTCTTCGGGCCGAGGAGGCGCTCGGTGTGTCTCTCGCCTCATTGGGGATTGCCTACAATGCCACTGAGGACAAACTCACATTCAATATCGTCAAGAACGAAGCACTCTCTCCAGCCCCCCTGGCGGTTGACCTTGCCAATCAGCTCGAGCGCGTTGGGGTAACCGGCGTTGAGGACGCTTCGAGCAGCGTCACCGTGACTCCGACAATCACACTCAATTTCGGAGTGGGGGTCGACCTCGGCCCTCCGACCATCCCCACCGATACGGTGTTGGATCTGTTCAGTCTCGAGACCGGAGGCGATCCGGAGCTCCAAGTGGATCTTCCGATCTCAGGGAACCTCGATCTGGCTGGAGAGATCGGGTTTCTTGGCATCGACATCGCGGATTCCAACGCGAGCGGATCTATCCCTCTGCTCGCGAAGAGGGCGGGCGACAGCTCTCCCATGCTCTCCGTCAACGTCGATGGAGGATCGGACAATAGTCTCAGTCTCGCCGAGTTGTTCGTTCTGGTATCAAGCCCGCCATCTTTCAGCAGTGGGGACGGATCGATAACTCCCGCGATCAACGCCTCGATCCCGACTTCCACTCTTACCGCAAAGGCTAATGTCCAGGGAGGTACGACGACCATCGCTGAGGGCACTCTTACGTTTGGTTGGGCAGACATCCTGATCGACGATCCCGAAGTCACCGCCGATCCGGATTTCAAAGACGAACTTCTCGACTTCGACTTCGATCACTCCGATCCTCTTGCTCTGTTCAATCAGATTCTCAATTCGGTCGAGGCATTCGCCGCCGCACTCGACAATCTCGCTTCCTCAGCCCAGATAATGTCGACCGACCTTCCCTTTAGCGGCCAGAGCTTCGATGATCTGGGCAACAAGTTCCAGCAAATTTCGCAAGCCATCGATGAACTCATTGGTGATCCGCCACAGACGGTCCAGGTGCTGGAGTCTCGAATCGAGGACATTCTTGGGAATGCACTGCAGATCCCGCTCGCCCAGCGCCAGGACATCCTCGGTATCTCCATCCAGCATTCGAGCCCAACTTCGATACTTTTCGACCTCTCATACGGCATTTGTTCTGCCGCCGGACCCGACTGCCTGAAGGTAACCGGCCCGCTTTCCGTTCCGTTCAACTTCGGGTTGGGCGAGTCGTCCGGCGGAATCGTCGGTCTGGATGGGACCGGAGAAGTTGATGTCGGCTATGCCGCCAAGGCCTCAGTTGACTTTGGAGTGCAGCTTCCTGAGGTCACCGCCGGGACGATCTTCGGATCGACTCCGACCGTGGTCGGATCACCGAGTGCGTTCGTGATCGACACCAGTTATGCCTCTCTTTCTGCCAACGTGACCGCAGGAGGAGTGGTTTCTGCCACCGTCGGCCCCGTGAATCTTCAGGTCGGCAACAACGACGTCGATCCCGCCAACCCCTTGGAAGGGAAGCTGGCTGCCGGCATAACCCTCGACAATGACTTCGGTCCTGCAGGTCCGACCAGAATCGCAGTGCCCAGCACAGACTTCGACACCTACATCGGAAACGGAACCGCAGGAAATGGGATCACGCCCAGCAATATCCATCCCGCAACCGGCGTAACGTGCACATTCGATCCGCCCGATACCACTGCCTATGACGCCTGTGCCGAGCTTCCCGTCTACAACGGGACAGACCTGCTTGGGACGATCGTGTTCAAGGCTCCAGACCTCACCAATCCGGGGGGATGGGTCCTCGACGGTCACACCCAGGTATTGGAGTCGCTGATCGGTCTCGGTTTCGACTGGACTAAGGTGCTCGAGGGCCTTCAGCTGATCGTCGCGTTCATCGACGAGTCCCTCGAGAGCTCTTCGTTCGGACAGGATGTTCCCGTAGTCGGTGATGCCCTCGACGCGGGCGCCGACGTAGCAGGGAAGCTAAATGCGGTCCTGGCAGATCTGAACGATTTGGCCGGTGACCTCGAGGAAGCAGGTAAGCCATCTATTGTCATGGACGTAATGAAGCAGCAGCTCTTCGACGCTCTTGCGCTGGATGGGGGCGGCTCACTTTTGAGGGATCGGGCCGATGATGCTGATGCCGACGTTACCAAGGAGGACATTCGTATTACCCTCATGTGCAACGACGGCATCGGGATATTTGGCGGGGACTTCGCCAATGGCGAAACAACCTGCGATGACAGTTTCCACGATGCCATTGACCTCTCTGATGTGAGAGTAGGACTCTCCATCGGCCAGGACGCAGTGGCTGGAACCCCGGTCGACTTCGACATCGGACTCCCGGGCCTTCGCATCGAGATGAACGACGTGGAGGGTGATACGTCTGATGACCTAGTTGGCAGCATCGACTGGGAGATCGATCTTGCCTTCGGAATCTCTCTGGACGACGGTTTTTACATTCGCACCGACAACCCGCACAATCTGTCCGGCGGTCCTGTGGACGACGACGAAGCCACCCTGTCGTCCACTTTGGAGCTGCCCAATAACCTGTCCGGGGACATCGTTTTCCTTCCATTCACACTGACCGACAGCACAAACTCGCCCCTTCCGCCGGATCTTTCGCTGACGTTTGGCTTGGACCTCCTCGGTGGGGGGCCGGACAACCGTATTCCGTTCACCGACCTATCGGGCTCGCTCGAGCCAAACAACCCAACGGTCGTTACCCCGACCCTTGGTGGAAACGTGAACCTGAGTTTCCACTTCGAGACGGGACCATTCGGGACCGAGGACGAGTCGGTGCCGAAGTTCGTCGCAGACTTTCTTCTCGACTGGGACTTCACCAGCGGCAACGTTCTTGCAGGCGATTCTGGAGACCTGACGATCGAATTCAACAATGTTGGAATCGATCTTGGATCGCTCCTCGGAGACTTCCTCGGACCAATATTGGGAGAAGCCAATCGGTTGGTAAAGCCGCTCAAGCCGGTGGTGGACATTGTCACGGCACCCATACCGGGGTTGACAGATGCAGCCTCGCTGCTCGGATGTCCTCTCGAGCTTCCCTTCCCGCCGATCGTCGTAGGAAAAGACCTGTGCAAGTTCTCATTACTCGATGCCTACGAGCTACAAGATGGAAGTGAACTGACTTTGATTCGCCAGCTCATCGCGGTCATCAACTTCATCACCGCCGTGAACACTGCTGGGGGCCAGCCGATCATGGAGCTGGGGGACTTCGACATCCTTCCTGGGGTTGCGCGAGGTGGGGCCCTCTCGGGCAACGAAGCGGGCGGCCTGATCGACTCGTCGAGCTACAACCCTGGCGATATTCCAAATCCGCTGTCCGAAGATGACTCCAGCGGCAACGGTCTCAGCCAGACGATGAAGGATGTTCTCGCCGACGCCAAGAAGGTTGGCACCGAGAAAGGCGGATTCTCATTCCCAGCATTCGACAATCCATCTAATCTGTTCAAGCTTCTCGTCGGACAGGACGTAACGCTGGTCCACTGGGACGCCGGCCCTCTCGAGGCTTCGGTGACGATTCCTCTGGAGATAGGGCCCCCGATCGGCCCGCTCCCGGTATCGCTGGGAATCACGATTCAGTTCGGCGTACGGGGCCACTTCGCCGTCGGGTACGACACCAGAGGAATCAGGCTCGCGGTGAAAGCACTGAGTAATGAAGACAGCGGAGACGATGGTGTTTTCGAACTCGTCGGAACTCTGTTCGCAGGGATTGGAATCGACGATCGTTTGAGAGTGAATGGTGAGCCGACTGGTGAGGACATTCCTGAGATAACGCTCTTCGGAAGTGTGACGGCGAAGGCTGCGCTCGATATATTCATCGCAGAAGCAGGAGTGCGCGGAGGCGTAAAGGCCACCCTGGACGCCAACCTGCACGACGGGGGATTTGGTCCCGCATTTCACGAGCCGGACAGCGACCAGTTCGCTCACTTCGCTCACAACCTGGATGGCGTCCTGCGTATCGAGGAGATCGCATCATTCCTCGGCAACCCGATCTGTTTGTTCGACTACACGGGGGTGATCACTGCCTTCCTGGAGGCATACATCGACTACACCCTCGACGAGGAGACCTTCACGATCGTCGGGCCTGTTGAGATCTACAACTTCAGCGATCTGTTCAGACAGGCTTGTGAGCAGAAGCCGGTGCTTTCCCATGTCGACTCGGACACGGGAGACCTGGTCATCCACATCGGGGCCTTTGCTAACCTGCGTGACTATCAGGAGGGCGTGACTGCCGAGAAGATCACGGTTCGCCAGCTGAATGAGGCAGGCACCAAGTTCTCGATCGCCGGTTTTGGCTTCGAAGAGGAGAAATCCGGCGTGACCGGCAAGGTGTTTGCCGACGGCGGCAGTGACAACGACACCGTTCTTCTCGAGGCCGGAACCATCAACACCCTTGGCGAAAACGATGCCATCGACACGCAGGTGATCCCGTTCACCAAGGCTGCGATCCTTTGTGGAGGTGCAGGGGTGGATGTCCTGCAGGGTGGAGCTGGAGCGGACAAGATCGTTGGAGACGGCGGCCACGTCGACCCGTCGGGCAGTGCGGAGTACGACTGCTCGACCGGCGAAGCCGGCACCGATGGCGGCGACACGATTGACGCCAGGGAGGGGGCCGACAACATCTGGGGTCTCGGCGGTGGCGACAACATCCGCGGTGGCCTCGGCGGTGACTCGTTCGCCAACGGCGGAGGAATCCGAGGCGGCACCGGCAACGACACCATCCATGGTGGACCCGGAGACGGGGATGTCGCAGACACGATCATTGCCGGTCCGCTCTCACTGGCCGAGGGTCAAACCGACGCCGACACCGTATTTGCCGGCAAGGGCGACGACTACGTAGACGGTGGCGCCGACAACGACATCATCGAGGGGGACGCCGGAGGAGACACGCTTCTTGGTTGGACCGGTAACGACACCATCCACGGGCGCCTTGGAGATGATCAGATCTTTGGGGAAGGCGACCACGACACCCTCCACGGAGATGAGGATAACGATGTGATCTCTGGTGGATCTGGAGACGATGACGTCTTCGGAAGCGCCGGGGATGACACGCTGAACGGTGGCAACGACAACGACGATCTGTTCGGAGGAACGGACAACACCGGGGTATCGGGGGACACCACCGGCGACACCCTCAATGGTGGGAAGGGCCGTGACTACCTGCTTGGAGACGAAGGAACCATAGTCCGGCCCACCGGCCAGGCCAACGGCACGATGCTGTGCACCGGATCATTTGCCGGCAACGACGCCATGAACGGAAATGATGGCGACGACGTGATGAACGGGTGTGCAGGCGTCGACACAATGCACGGGAACGATGGCTCAGACGACATGCACGGGGGCCTCGGCGACGACCAGATGCATGGAGATGAGGGGCCGGACATGATGTTCGGGGACCAGGGAATCGACACCATGAACGGCAATGCCGGTAACGACAACCCCATGCGGGGTGGAGACGACGGCGACATCATGCACGGAAACGCCGGCGAGGACACGATGTTTGGTGACTCTGGCGCCGACACCATGTTCGGTGACGAAAACAATGACCTCATGCGCGGCAACCATGACGCAGACTGCATGGAGGGCAATGCTGGAGTAGACACGATGCACGGGGATGCCGGCGCCGACGAGATGATCGGGGGGACGTCGGTGGCCGGTGCCTCGGATGAAGGAGACTTCATGTTCGGTGGCATCGGCAACGATGAGATGACGGGGGACAATGCCGAGGCCTGCAGCCCCATCGTGCTCTACGACATCGCCTTCCTCGGCGAGCCCGCGCCGCCTGCTTCGGTAAGCGGTCAGGATTCTATCGATGGAGGGCCCAACGACGATGTCATCTACGGGCAGGGAGACAACGACTCCCTTTCCGGTGGCACGGGTGCCGACTACGTCGAGGGAAATTCAGGAACCGACACGATCAATGGAAACGACGGCGAGGATGACCTCATCGGGGGAAGCGGAAAGGACGAAGGCGGCCCCGACGGAGCCGAACGCGAGCTGCGTACCGTCCTAGACACCAACGACATAATCGACGGTGGCGGATCGGTCGATTTCATCCTCGGGGACAACGGCCGGATCGACAGACCGGGCGAAACGTACTTGCCAAACAGCTCCCAGGTTAGAAGCGTTGAGCTATACAACGTCGAACTTCTTGGGGGCCCCGCGGTCGACGAACAGCTCAACGGCCCCGACGCGGTCAACGGAGGCACCGGTGACGACACGATCTTCGGTCAGGGTGATAACGACGATCTGCGTGGAGGAGACGGCGAGGACGACCTTGAAGGAAACGCCGGCGCCGATACATTGCGAGGAGATGCCGGGCAGGACAACATCGTCGGGGGCGGTTCTGCCAACGACGGCATCATCGACGACGACCGAGTTGGAAATGGTCTCCTCGATGAAGGCGAGACTGCCATGTACGGGGAGAGCGATAACACTCCGGGTACCCCTGAGGGAAGCGGGGCCGATGTGATGGCCGGAGACAATGCAAGGATCCTGAGGACCATCGATCCCGACAACGGCCTGTGGCAGATCAATTCCTTCAACGGCAACTACGTACGAACCCTGCAGCTGTTCGACATCGAGATCGAAGGCCAGCCTGCGGTGGATGCTGCCGTGCATGGACCGGATGTGATGTGGGGCAACTCCAACGACGACATCATGCGCGGCCAGGGTGACAAGGACGAGATGCACGGAGGTGCCGGAGACGACTTCATGTTCGGCAATCACGACTCGGACACGATGTTCGGGGACGGTGAAGACGACGACATGCTCGGCGGAAGCCCCGTGGAGGCCCATCTCGACGCAGGCGACTTCATGTACGGCGACACCAACGCCGACGGTTCCAGTCTTCCTCCAGGAGTCACGACGGATGGTGATGACGTGATGCTGGGTGATAACGGAATAATCGACCGGCCTCTCACCGGCGGTATGTGGACGCCGATCGTTTACCACAATGGAGCGTCCACCCGGATCACCAGGAACGTGACCATGCTGAATACGGGTCCCGGCGTGACGAGCGGCAGCGACTTCATGCGTGGAAACGGTGCCGACGACGACATGTATGGGCAATTCGATGATGGCGAAGCCAGCACGCTGACGGATATCGGATGTGGTACGGGAACTCTGGCGCAGGTAAAGGGCGACCTCATGTGTGGCGACGCTGGCGAAGACGCGATGCTGGGTGACCAGGGAACGGTCGAGAACCGCTCGGAGGACGGGGGCCCGCGTCAGCGACACATCGAGCCGAAGGAGCCCTTCATCGAAGACGACATCTTCGTGGCAGGGACGCTTACTCGGATCACCACCCTGACGCAGATCGCGACAGGTGGAGACGACGTGATGCTAGGCGGATCGGAGGGCGACTCCATGCACGGTGGCTTTGGGTCGGATCTCATGAATGGAAACAGTGGCGAGGACCGGCTGTTCGGCGGAGACGGTGTGGACGCCCTCTGGGGAGGTCAAAACCACGACCACGTATACGGCGGTTACGGAAACGACTTCCTAGATGTCAACCCCCGCCCGACTTCCACTCCGACCAAGCCCAATAAGCCGCCTACACCTGCAGATCCGCCCAGTTGGTTCATAGTCGCCCCTGTTGGGGACAACTACCAGGGGATCGACTACCTGTACGGAGGTTTCGATCAGGACGCTCTTCAGGCGGACGAGGGAGTAAATGGACCTCATCCCGGCGACCGTCTGCTGGACTGGGTTGGCGCATACAACATCTACTACGTGTGCCCGGCCGTGTACGGGGACTACATCACCACCCGTGATCTCAGTCCAGGAATACTCCAGTATCTACAGGATCAGGCACTGGGCGACGGAGCCCTAGATCCTGCGACGCCCGGCAGTTCGGGATTCCGGGAGCTTGCACTTGTCTATCCGAAGGACGCTGGTGTCAATAACAAGCCAGCTCACCCGGAGACTCCAGGCCACTTCGTCTGCACCTAAATAGACTGTTTGGGTGCAGATGAACGGCCGGGGGCTCCGGCCCCGGCATCCCTAGGGTGCTTAGAGCTTTAAGGGGTCAGCGTAAAGCGGCCTCGATACTCGCTGGGCTCATTGTGGTGGCGCTGCTCTTCGGCGTTGGTGTGGTCATCTTTTCCGGGTTGGGGAGTGAGGGACGCTCACCTGGATTAGACGGAGACTTCTCCAGGGCATCGGATTCGTACCGTGATGCTCTGGAGCGGTTCACGATCGAAGTACGGGAGTTGGGAGAGGACGCGGAACTGAGCGAAGCACTTCGGGTATACGGCAACATGCGTAGCTCCCTGATAGCGACCAGGAGCGCCTACCAGGAACTCGACACACCGGCGGAGATGCAGACAGCCAAGCGCGCCCTGATTACCTCACTGGATGAGCAGCTAGCTGCGCTGGAGCGGGCGATGGAAGCATCACGTCGGGGAGACGCACCTGGTTCCAACCTGGCGCGAGAACAGTTCTTGGGCGCAGCTCTCGTATATCAGCGAGCCAGGCTTCAGATGGAAAGTCTCATCGAACAGTGCGGAGAGCGCTGCAGATAAGAGGTCAGGCCTCGAGCGCGGATTCCTCGAACAAAAGATTGCTGAGTTTGGCCTCGGCAATCTTGAGGCATGGCTCAACAGACTCCGCTTCGATCCCGAGCTGCTCAGCGATCTCGGGAGCTCCTAGGCCCTGCCTTTTTAGGGTGAGGGCCTTTGCATAGGGCTCCGGTAGCTGGTCGATGGCACTCTGCAGATCCATACCAAGACACTAAATTTTGGCCGAGTGCCGCGCACGAGTAGCCGCCTGCTCATTTCTTGGCACGGCCTCGCCGGCTACTCAGGTTTGAGGACCGACGACAGCGTCGCGAGTTCCTCTCGCTTGGAGATGCCCAGCTTGGAGTAGGCGTGATGCAGGTGATTGTCCACGGTCCGGATGGACACAACCAGCTTGTCGGCTATCTGTTTGCTCGAGAGCCCCTGAGCGGCAAGCGAAATGATCTCACGCTCCCTCTTGGTCAGAGGGATGGGTTCGATTCCTCTCAGAAGAGCGGGGGTCCGGGCACCTTCGCACTGGGCCCTTAGAGAGGCCGCCCTCTCCTCTGCCCCCAGCGCGGATGCGTTCCTGCCCGCTGCCCGATGGATTCGTGCCTCTTCCGTAGCGGCTTCGGTAGCGAGGAGGATGGCGCCCATCTCTTCGAACCTTGCCGCCGCACGATCGAGTGCGACTGGATCTTTCTGAACGAGAGCCGTGACGTGGTCGGCATACGCCGCGACGTATTCGCTGCTCACCAGGCCCGAAAGTTCGGTCAGTCTCGCAACGGAACCTTGTGGGTTACCCATTCGAGCAGCCGCATGTAGTGCTATGGCTTCCATAGAGTGTTGCTGAGAAATAGCAGCGGTCCTGGCAGCCTGGCCGGCCAGTTCCAAGGCCATAGAAATCTCGCCGCGAATAGCTGCAACCCAGGCCTTCGAAAGAGTGAACTCTACCGCGAAGATCTGAACGCCGCGCGGGCAATCTTCCTCTGCCTCCTTTAACGCGATTGCCGCCCCGACTTCGTCACCGACCAAAGCACTGGCGTGACCGAGGCCCCCGAGCGCCCACGGAAGAAAGCGGTTGCGATCGCGTTCACGCAGCAAGGCCACCGCTTCTCGGAAGCGCGAAACGGCAGTTTTGGGTTTGCCTCGAGCCAGAGCAGCCTGACCTTGAGCGGCACTCATCAGTGCCATTCCATCGTGAGATCTTCGGATGAGAGCCACTGCATGGACATTGTCTGCAAGCGTCTCAGCTTCGTACAGACTGCCCGCCAGCCAGAGGATGAGAAAGCGCACTGACAGCAGCTGTCCTTGCAGGCCCGGAGCAGTTTGGAGGTAGGCGGCCACAGACCTTTCTCGGTCGTAAGTTTCAAGTGCTTTCTCTGTTTCTCCGACCATGGCGAAAGCTGTTGCACCTCCCAGTATGGAGTCGACGATTGCACTAGGGGGCGCTTGATGGTTATCCCACACTCTCTCGGCTGCCGTCATGGCATCGACGGGCCGGCCTGAATACAGAGCGATAAGCGACTCTTGACCCCAGAGCTTCGCCTGCTCCTCTCGGGAGTGCACCTTCGTCCGAGCATCGGAGAGGACCTGCTTTGCCTCCGATGGCCGGTCCAGTCCGAAAAATAGGTTGTAAGCCCGAACTTCGCTGACCTTCCGCAACTGAGCATCATCTTTGGCGCCGGCAATCATCTGGTTGAGCAGTTGTTCCGCCTGAGCCGATTTCGCCAGCGATCGCAGTGCGTCAGCGAGAATGTAAGAAGCCTCGAATCCGCCGCCTGCCTCCATTGCGGCAGATGCCAGCCGTTCTGCGGTTCCGTAATCCAGCGAGTTCATCGCATGACTCGCGGCTCTGATCAAGAGCTCTGCATTTCGTTCAGAATCTGCCTCCAATTGCCAGGTTGCGGTTCGCAGAACGTCATCCGCGCGTCGGGCTCCGAAACCTTCCAAAGCTCTCGCGAGTTGTTTCTTGTGAGATCTTGCGCGGGTCGCCGGGGTCGAAGACCGAATCACTTCTCCGTAGAGGGGGTGCGCAACTCGAACCTCGAGCCTCTTGTCGTCTCTGGAGAGGTTGAGAAGTTCCTTTTGGTCAACGCTCTCGATCGCAGAGTGATCAGCGAGATTCTCCAGCGTCTCGAGGCCGATCGGTTCACCGAATGCAACCAACTCCAAGACTCTTCTTTCGGAAGTGTCCAGCGTTCCAAGGCGTGCTTCGATCATTTCTCTAAGGCGCACACTCCCAGCGAAGGGGCCAGTCCATGTCCAGATGCCCCCTTTGCGGACGAGAGCTCCGGATTCGAGTCCGCTCATCAGGAGCTCGCGAAGCAAGAGAGGGTTACCGCGACTTGCCACGTTCAGGTCGTAAGCCGTCGCCCTGCTGACGACTCCGCCGAGAGCGCTCACCATGAGTTCTTGTACTTCATGCTCGGCTAGGGTTTGGACCTCGACCCGTTGGGCGATTCCATCCTTCCAGAGAGCAACTATTGAATCCGGGACGGACTCCCCGGTTCGGATTGTTGCAACCACGAACGCTAAGCCGCTGACCGAGGCCTGAAGGACGAAAGCCGCTGAGGCATCATCGAGAAGATGAGCATCATCGACTCCCAATACGACCCTGCGCCCCTGTCCACGGCTGGCGAGTGCATCCGTTGCGTGTCTCAGGAGATCGAGTTGATCTCCTCCCGCTGACGGCACCGGCAAGAGATTTGCCAGGGCGCCGAATGGGATCGACGAGGCCGAACGTGTCGCCACGGTCCAATAGACGGGGAAACTGGAGGCCTCGCTCCGGCTGAGAGTCTCCTGCGCCAGGCGCGTCTTTCCAACCCCAGGCGCCCCGGCGAGAACTACTCCCCCTACCCCCTTCTCGAGGGCATCCGTTATGAACTCCAGCTCCTCCCGCCGTCCTACTAGCGGCCAGGATTCGAGCATCGCGCGCGCATCCTATGGGTAATATGGCTGTTTTGCACGATTTTATTTCGCGCTCCGTGATAGCCGGGAACTAGAAGTGAGCGGTCCTGCCTTCACCGAAGGTGATCTCGAGCCGAGTCTGTTCAGGCCCCTGGGCCGCGTTCTCCGTCTTCGCGTCTTAAGAACTGCTCCAGCTCTTCAGCGAGTTCCTCACCGCTTGGGATGCGGCCCATGTCTTCGTTGTCGGCATATGCCTTCTGCAATCGTTGGACGTAATTGCTCATTTCATCGCTCGAAGACAATGCCTCTGTGACTTGCGCTTCCCACACCGATTCCGCCTCTTGCAGGGTGCTGATATCGATTGGCATTTCGATCACAACCGCAAGTTTCTCGATGAGCGCACGGGCGGCTCTCGGGTTTGCGCCGGGGCCGAGGTAATGCGGCACTCCCGTCCAGAGGGAGGCCGCTGGAAGGCCCCCAGCAGCGGCTGTGCTGTGGATTATGCCGACGATGCCGGTAGGGCCCTGGTATTGCGACGGCATGAGGCCGAGCCGGTCGGTTAAGGAAGGATCCGAGGAAACTCCCGTCACTGGTGGGAGGAGGGTGTGGGGGATTTCTGCGAGGAAGGCCCCCATGGTCACGAACGACCTTGCGTTCATCTTCGTGGCTTCACTCACGATCCCTCCGGTGAACGTCTTCCACTTCAGGTTTGGTTCGACCCCGAGCATGAGTACGAAATCGGTCCCATCGTGGCTCGCGAAGAACAGTTCGTTTCGCGGCCAGTCGATTCTCCTCGTCATTCCATCGGAGAGAGTGACGTTCGGACGGGTTACTTGGAAATCGTAGAAGTCCTCCGGATCGATGTGGGCAAACTTCGAGGCGTCCCACAATCCGATGAGGTGCTCCAGTGCAGTGGTCGTGGCCTGGCCCCCGTCGTTCCACCCCTGGAATGCGGCGATGAAGATTGGGCGATCCAGCTCTGGATGCTCCTCGTAGGTGATCACGGCCATAGTCTGACCGCGGGAAACAGATTTTTCAGGGGTGTCTGCCCCCAGGGTGGGTAGATAATCGAGCTGATGGAGTTATCCGCGCCTCAACTGAGCCATGCCGAGCCCAAGACGCTGGCGCGTCTCGCCGAGACCACGGCCGAAGGGCCGGTCCTTTCCTTGTTCATGGAGCTTGGTCCTGCTTTCGCTACGCCCCAGGCGAGGCAGAGCGAGCTCAATTCTCTGATGACCCTCGCTCAGCGAGAGATCGAGCAAGACGGAGCCAAAAAGGAACTGAGCGAGGCGCTTCCGGTGCTCAAAGATCATCTTCAAAACGATGAGGACTGGTGGAAGGACGCCAGAGGCGCAGCCGTCTACTTCTCGCCCGACGAAATCTTCGAGGTCGTGAGATGTCTCGAGCCCCTGGAAACCAAGGCCGAGGTTTCAGCTTGGCCGCACATAGAACCCCTGTCGGAAGTTGTGACCGGAGATCTTTGGTGCGTGATGATGATCAGCCGCACCATAGCCCGCTACCTGATGGGTTTTCCGAGGCGACTAAGAGAGGTCGAATCCATTGAGGATGATGTCCGCGGTCAGCACTCCCAAGGTGGCTGGTCTCAGGCGAGATTTGAGCGCTCGGTAGAAAAGGACGTTCAGGATCACATCAAGAAGTCCACGGAAGAGTTGCGCGAGCTTCTGGGGAAGACACGATTTGATTGCTTGGTTGTGGTCACGCTGCCGGAGATGTGGCCGGACGTTGAAAGGGAGCTGCATTCGGATTTGAAGGACCGCCTTGCAGGGGTTTTGGAGCTCGACATCGAGCACTCATCGGTCGACGAAGTACGCAGCGAAGTAGAACAGCTCGCAGAGGTGCGTGACAACGAGAAAGAGAGGGGACTGCTCGATGCTCTGCAAGAGGGCCTCGGCAGGGGCGAGCGCGCGGCCGGCGGAGTGACGCAGGTGTTCGCTGCTCTGGCCGAGAACCGGGTGGCCACCTTTCTCGTCGATGAGTCTTTCGAGCGGGATGGAGTCGCCTGCACGTCCTGTGGGTGGGCGGGCCAGCAAGGCAAGGAGTGTCCTGTCGATTCCAAGCCGCTTCGTCAAGGTGTTGACCTGAAGGATTGGGGGATGCGAAGAACTCTCGCCAGTTCCGGCGACGTGAGGGTTGTGAAGTTCCATCCCGACCTTCAGTCCCAGGAAGGTATCGGGGCAATACTCCGATACTGAAAGGAGGTTCGTTATGGGAAAGGGCAAAGCAAAACGCGAAAGTAGTGGACTAAAGAAGCTGCTACTGGCGGCGGGAGCGGGGGCCTTGGCTCTCTATCTATTCGATCCCGATCGCGGCAAGGGGCGCCGTGCGAGGGCCCGCGACCAGATCATGGGTAAGTTGAGAAGGACCGAAAGAAGAGTGGCGAGAACCGGCCGCCATCTTGCCTCTGACGCAGAGGGACTACGGCAGAGGGTCGCTCATTCATCGTCGGATGCCAAGACGTACGACGACGTTACTCTCGCTCAGAAAGTTTCGAGCGAGTTATTCGTTGATCCGCAGATACCGAAGGATCGGATCAACATCAATGCTGAAGACGGCGTCATAGTCCTGCGCGGTGAAGTCGATGAACAAAAGGACGTAAAGAAGATCGAGCGACTGGTAAAGAAGATCGACGGAGTCGAAGACGTAAACAACCTTCTTCACCTGGTTGGGACACCAGCTCCAAACAAGTAATCCCGGAGCGGAACTAGCTCCTGGATGGGACGAGGATCGCTATGGCATCCTGCAGAGTATCTACTCCACGGATGTCGATCCTCCCGTTACGCACGCTTTCTAGGTCCTCGACCGGTACGAGAAAAAGTCCGGCGTCTGCGTCTTGAGCTGAGGATCTTTTCTGAACGAGTCCTCCAACGGCACCGACGTCACCGCCGAGCAGGATGGTTCCAGATGCTGCGATCGTTCTTCCCTGAGCAAGGTCCCGCTCGTCGAGCATGTCCGCAATGGCGAGGGCGTATGCGAGACCGGCCGATGGCCCCCCGATGTCTTCAGCTTCCTCAAAGGTGATCTCGAAGGGTAAATCGACGTTCAAATCTCTTGTCTCAACCCAGACGCCGATCGCCACCAGCCCCTCCTGGTCCTGGAACTGTCTGCTGGCCACCGAGAGCTCGAGCGTCTCTCCGTTGCGTTCTACTTGAAAGGCAAAATTCGTACCTGCAGGCTTCGAGGTGACTATTCGTCGCAGATCGAGGATGGTTTTGATCGATTCCCCGTTGGCTGCGGTGAGAACATCGCCGTCTTGAAGGATCCCGTTTGCCGGAGCGTCGGGGAGAACTCCCAAGACTCTCGCTCCCGTCCCCTCGATCGATACGTCGAGGCCCACGGCCTGACCGGCGGCGGCTGCGGCGATCATCCGACTTTCTCGGAAGATGCTTCTCTGTTGCCGGGTGAACTCGCGTGGCTCTACCCCTTCGGGTATCAGCGCGGAGAGGGGAATGAGGTTTTGTTCGGGATGAAAGAACGCATAGATCGCCCCGAGCGCACTCGGCTGATCGACTCTAACGGTCACGAGCAGATACTCCCCGTTGACTTCGCCGGCCGGCACTCCTGTGATCTCGATTCCCTCTGTCACGTTTTCGGTAGGACCGGGCATGATCACTGCTAGAGGAGGGTGATAGAAGGCCCCAGCGGCCAGGGCGATCGCAAGAAAGACAATTACCCATACCAGCGTTCCTGCGCGCCGGGCCTGTTCCGTCGGTTCGAAGCCCCTGGCCTCCTCCAGCTCCAGGACTTTGGAGACGTCGGAGGCCGAGACGATCCCAATCAGGCGATCGTTGTCCAGCACGATGCCTCTTCCTGGGGGAGAACGGAGTGCAGCGAAGGCATCCATGACCGGCGTTTCCGACGCAAAAGCCGGAGTCTCCTCGCGCGTGAGCATCACGCCGTGAACTCTGATCTCGTCTCGATCTTCCTGCGGAACTTCTCCTGCCAGCTTGAGCGAAATGAGTCCGACTACCGTGCCCTGCTCGGCAACTGGATAAGCCGAGTGACCTTTGGGTTTCACGACATCGTTTAGGAATTCGTTGATGGTGAGATTCGGGTCGACCACTACCGGGTCGGGGGTCATGAGGTCTCTCACCGTTAGCCCACGAAATGCCCTGCGGACTACAACGAACGCAGCTTCACCCTGCGCCGCCTGCAGCAGGAACCAGCCGAGAAAGATGAACCAGATTCCTCCGGTGAAAGCCGAATTGAACAGACCAAGGATCCCGAAAGCGATGAGTACATAGGCAAAAGCCTTGCCGGCTCTGGCTGCCGAGATAGTGGCTGCCGTGAAGCTTTGCTGCCGGTGCCACAGCCAAGAGCGAAGCACCCGGCCCCCGTCGAGTGGAAGGGCCGGGACCATATTGAACGCCACAACGATCGCGTTGATGCGAGCGAGGTACTCGGCCCCACCCCGAAAGGCGAGGGGGAGATCGAGGCTGGTGGCGGCGAGCGCGGCCAGATAAAAGACTCCTGCCAGGAGCACCGAAACGATGGGTCCTGCTATGGCGATCCGAAACTCTGCGCCGGCAGAGGGAAACATGCCCTCGAATCGAGCCACTCCCCCGAAGAGCCAAAGTGTGATGTCTCCGACCTTCATCCCCTCTCTTATCGCTCTGAAGGAATGACCGAGCTCGTGCAGGAGGATAGATGCGAAAAAGACAACAGCGGTCACGATTCCCATCACCAGATAGGTGCGTTCGGATAGCCCTGGATAGGTAGATGGGAACAGCCTGTCGGACAGCGACCAAGCGATGAGACCGAAAACGAGAACCCAGGTCCAATGCGCTCCGATCCTGATTCCCCGGACGCGCATGATCGTGAAGCTGGGCGCGAGCGGATCTTCGGCGCCGGCCCTCTTCCGCCGGGGACGCTTTTCGGTGGAGTTCACTTCAGGCAGCTGATTCATTCAACCTGTCGATCAAAAGGCGAAGTCTTCCCGCATGCAGTCGGTGGAATTTGATTGCGATGCGCGGAAGATCGGGGACATCATCATCTCTCTTTTCTGCCGGAGATGGTTCCGCCCGCTCGATGGGGGCGGTAAGCGCGTCCGAAAACTCATCGAAGAGTTCTTTCAAAACGGATTCGGGGGGTTCGACATTTAGTCTCAGGATTAGAGTGCCTCCCACGAATCTCTGAGAGTGATAGACGCGATAGAAGTTCTCGATCTCCTCGACGGCATCCTCGATCCGGTGGTAGCAGCGATAGAGATTCAGGTCGCTGTCATCGATCATCCTTCGCTTAAGGAGCTCGTTTCTTAGGTGCTCGTCGAAGGCCTTCCAGTAAGTGCCACCTTCCGGCTCGAGCATCACGATCGGATGAAGGTCGCTTTTGCCCGTTTGCACCAGCGTCAAGAGTTCGTAAGCCTCGTCTAGAGTCCCGAAGCCCCCGGGAAGAAGGACGAATGCATCGGCCTCTTTCATAAACATGAGTTTGCGCGTGAAGAAGTATTTGAAGTTGATCAGCTTCGGATCTCCCGCGATCACCGGGTTCGGTTCGGCCTCGAACGGAAGACGGATGTTGACGCCGAAGGATCTCGCACCACCTGCCCCCTCGTGACCCGCTTCCATGATCCCGGGGCCTGCCCCGGTGACCACCATCCAGCCGAGGTCGGCGATCAGCTTCGAGAAATCTCTGGCCACCTCGTATTCCGGGTCGCCCTTGGCGGTGCGGGCCGACCCGAAGATGCTCACTTTGCGGGTATCGCGGTAAGCGCCGAAGATCTGAAAGGCGTAGCGCATTTCTTTGAGCGCCGAGTTTGCGAGGTTGCGATCGGTACGGGAGATGGGATCGCGGGCCATGCGCATAACGGTCGCCAGCATCTCAAACATGAGATCGTCGCCGGGGGCATAGCGCTCCAGAACGCCATGCAGCTCCCGATCCAGTTCCGCATCGCCGCTGCCATACTTCATCCACCCATCGTAACCGCCTCCCGGGACTTCCCCCCCGGGAGGCGCGACTCACAAATATTTCCAGTGTGAAGCGGGTAAAGAATGTGCGCCGTGAGGAGATTTGCGATCGGACTGGCCATGCTGGTTCTCACCGCGGCCTGCAACATCCCCCGTGACCCCGAAGGAACATTGGAGCGCGTCACTGGCGGAACCCTTCGAGTGGGGATCACCGAGAGCGATCCGTGGGTGATCATTAAGGACGAACCAACCGGAGTCGAGGTGACCCTGGTCGAAGGGTTCGCGAAGACCCTCAGCGCGGACATCGAGTGGGTCGAGGGGACCGAGGCCGACTTGATAGGAGCTTTGGAGCGACGTGAGCTGGACCTAGTGATCGGGGGTTTTACTTCCAACAGTCCGTGGGGGCAGAAGGCTGCCATCACGGTCCACTATCACGAGGTGGTGGTGGTCGTTGCCGTGCCGGAAGGTGATGATCCTCCCAACGACCTAACCGGACAGGAGGTCACGGTCGAATCCCATTCGGAGACCGCCGGGCTGGTGGAGGACAAGGGGGCCGAGCCCAATCGCGTGCCTGAGATCGAGTCGGTCGAAGGCCCCACCGCGTTGGAGGACTACCGGCTGGAGAACCTCGAAGCCAAACCCACCGGTCACATATTGACGCGCCATAAACATTCGATGGCGGCCGCTCCCGGTGAAAACGCCTTTCTGGTAAGCCTGGAGAGGTACCTGCGCTCGAGGCGAGCCGACGTGCCTCGTCTTCTGCAGGAGTTCTCACAGTGAGCAGCCTTTGGGACGACCACGAACTGCCCCCCGACAAGGATCGGATCAACTCCAGGGCGGTCAAGATCGAGTGGATCACCATCATCTTTCTCATCTCGGCGATCGTGCTCATGTACTTCGCGCTCGGCTCGTCGCAGGCGATGAAGACGGCATGGGTCGAAGACATCCTGAGCCTGATCCCGCCCATCGCCTTCCTATATGCCAACCGGGTCCGGCGTAGACCTCGGAACAAGGACTTCCCTTACGGGTATCACCGAGCGGTCTCCATCGCCTTTTTGCTTGCGGCGATCGCGCTCTTCACCTTGGGGGCACTTCTGTTCATGGACTCGCTGATGAAGCTGCTGGCGTTCGAACATCCCTCCATCGGAACGGTCGAGCTGATGGGCCGTCAGATCTGGCTCGGGTGGCTGATGATCGCAGTCCTCGCGTACACGACGGTCCCGGCGATCATCCTCGGCCGGATGAAACTGCCACTAGCTCGGCAGCTCCACGACAAGGTCCTTCACGCCGATGCAGAGATGAACAAAGCCGACTGGCTGACCGCCGTCGCAGCCATGCTGGGAATCCTCGGGATCGGTCTAGGGTATTTCTGGGCCGATGCCGTTGCCGCCATCGTCATCTCTCTCGACATCCTCTATGACGGTTTCAAGAACCTAAAGGGCGTGGTCTGGGATCTGATGGACGCCTCTCCCCGAACCGTCGAGCACGAAAAGACCGATCCTCTTCCGGCCCGCCTGGAGACCGAGCTGGCGAAGCTGCCGTACGTGAGCGCCGTGAAGATCAGGCTTCGAGAAGAGGGCCACGTGTACTTCGGCGAGGCATGGATCAAATTTCGCGGCGGAGAGGACATCGCAAAGCGAGCGACCGAGGCGGCCGAGCACGCCCGCTCCCTCGACTGGCGGATGCACGACCTGGCGGTGATGCCGGTGGAGGAACTTCCCGAAGAGTTGCCTGACCGCGAGCATTGACGAAGCTCATGCGATCTCTGGGCCGGGCCCCTCTGCACGTCTTCGCTTCACGGATCCGTTCGAGAATGGCTGCTCGTTCTTCCCCTCCCGGCGGCTGCTTCGGTGACCACAAGAGTTTGATCTTCGACACCTAGGCCCTGGACGGCGGCTGCAGAGGCTCCACCTACTCGAGACGGCCCCACCTCTAAACGACGGGCAAACGTAGACAGAGCGAAATTGATCACGAAGTAGATCACCCCCGCGACGATGAAGGTTTCGATCGGATTGAAGGCCTGCTGCTGGATGATGTAGAGCCTGCGGTATAGCTCTGTCACTGTGATGATAGATAGAAGCGAGGTGTCCTTTATCAAAGTGACCAGCTGCGACACCATCGAAGGCACCATCCGCCGCATCGCCTGGGGCAAGACCACGAAACGAAGCTTTTTCACGTACGACAGACCTATTGCGTCGGCGGCCTCGAATTGCCCCCGATCCAAGGACAGGATCCCGGCCCGGATGATCTCGGCGAGCACGCATGACGTGTAAAGCGTGAGAGCAAATATCCCGGCTCGCAGAGCGGTCAGCTGTAGACCCAACTTCGGGGCCGCAATGAATGTGTAGAGGATCAGAAGAAACAGGGGGGCCGAGCGGATCGTCTGGATTAGCGTTGTGGCTGGAGCGCTCAGAGCGTAGCGCACAACGGTCGGAGCAGGAAACCGCAGCCTCGGGTTCCGGGTGAGTCGCAAAAGCGCCAGCAGGGTCCCGAAGAACAGAGACAGCAGGATCGAGATGACTGCCGCCTCGAGCGTAAGGATGAGGCCGCGCCCGACGAAGGTCCAGTAGTTCAAAGCGGTGCCATCGCCGATCCCCTTATAAAAGGGGGCCCACCTTCGCTGGAATCTTTCCACTCTCTCGCCGATGTCGCCAGGCCCGTACATCCGATAGCCGGCCCAGACGAACAAAGCTACGAAGGCGGCGCTCCCCCCGATCCCGATGGTCCATCTGAGGATCCGTTTTCTCATCGGGCGATCCTCAGTTTTTTCTCTAGACGTGACACCGCGAACGACAGCGGTAGCGTGATGGTGAGGAAGGCGAAGATCGCCCCGTTGTAAACCTCGAAGGTGGCAAACGTCCTGGAGTCCAGAATCTGGGTCTGATAGAGGAGTTCGGGAAAGGCGATCGATGCCGCGATAGCCGAGTTTTTGACCATAGCGATCATGAGGTTGCCGAGGGGAGGGATAACCGTCCGTAGGGCCTGAGGCAGGACGACAAGACGCATGGTCTTTGGAAACGTCATGCCGATGGAACGGGCGGCCTCGATCTGGCGGGGTCCGATCGAAGCGATCCCAGAACGCACCGTCTCAGTGACGTAGGCCCCCGTGTACAGAGTGAGCACGATGGCCGCCGCAGTGAAGGGCCTTAGGCGGATCCCAAGTGAGCCCAAACCGAGGTAGGCGAAGCTCATCTGTAATAAAAGGGGAGTGTTACGAAAGACTTCGACCTCCACCCTGGCAAGGCGGGGGAGCATCGGGACCGGCGCGATCCTGAGCACCGCAACGAAGGTGCCGAGCACCAAGCTTCCGCCGAAGGCGACCGCTACCAGATAGAGGGTGTTGCGATAACCCTCTAAAAGAAAGGGGAGGTTCTCAGTGAGAACCTCCCCAATCATCGATCAGCGAGACGGTTTTAGGCTGGCGGTGCGGGGGCCTCTGCCTCTACGTCGTCGGGCGGCGGAGTTGCGCTTTCGCCGGTCACCGGCTGGACCCACTTGTTGTAGAGGACCACCCAGGTGCCGTCGGACTTGGCCTCGCTAATGACCCCATCCACGAACTCCTTGAATCCCTCGCGCCCCTTCTTGATTCCCATCCCGTAGGGCTCCTTGGAGAACGGCTCGCCCGCAATCTGGAATTGGTCTGGGTCGTTCTTCAGGAGTCCGACCAAGATGACATCGTCAGTGGTGACGGCGTCCGCCTGGCGGTTCTGCAGCAGTTGGAAACACTGCGAATACCCGTCTTGCAGCACTACGTTGGCGTCGGGGGCGGCGATCCGGATGTTCTTCTCAGACGTGGAGCCCTTGGCGGAGCAAACGGTCCCCTTTTGCGAGTTGAGATCGGAAACCGATTTGATGTTTCCATCCTTTCTCACGAGCAGGCGCTGCTGGGCAACGTAGTAGACGATCGAGAAATCGATCTGCTGCTTGCGTTCCTCGTTGATTGTCATCGTCGAGATGATGAGGTCGACCTTGTCCTCCGTTAGAAATGGGATCCGGTTGGCGCTGATCGCCTCGACGAACTCAACATCAACTCCAAGTGCCTCACCGACGAGGTTGCCGAGGTCGACGTCGAAGCCTTCCGGCTGATTGGTGGCGGGGTTCAGGAATCCGAATTGCGGTACGTCGTACTTGACGCCGATCACTATCTTGCCGCGCTCTTGGAGCTCGGCCATGTAGCTGCCCGGCTCGAATGATGGGGCGGCCTCCGGCTCTTCCGTTTCGACCGACGGATCGTCCGTCTGGCAAGCACCCATGATCATCGCAAGCACCGCCAGCACGGCGAGAATCTTGATTAGCCTTCGGCCCATTTTGCCTCCTTTGTTGGATAAGTCCGGATACTACTCAATGACCGAGGATCTTGGAAAGAAACGCCTTTGTGCGATCTTGCTTGGGCGTGGAGAAGAACGCCTCTGGGGCCGCCTCCTCCACGACCCGGCCCTCGTCCATGAAGACGACTCGCTTAGCGGCATGTCGTGCGAAACCCATCTCATGGGTGACGACGATCATCGTCATCCCTTCCTTTGCAAGGTCCAGCATGACGTCGAGGACCTCCTTGATCATCTCCGGGTCGAGCGCAGAAGTAGGTTCGTCGAACATCATCAGTTTTGGATTCATCGCAAGCCCGCGAGCAATCGCTACCCGCTGCTGCTGCCCTCCCGAGAGCTCCGCGGGATATGAGTCTGCCTTCTCGGGGATGCCGACTTTCTCCAGGAGCTGCTCGGCCATGTTCCTCGCTTCGGCCTTCGGAACCCTCTTCACTTCGACGGGACCGAGCATTACGTTGTTGATGACGCTCAAATGAGGAAAGAGGTCGAACTGCTGAAACACCATCCCGATCTCAGACCGAAGTTTATGGATCGATCTTCCGGCCCTGGAGACGTCCTTGCCGTCGAAGTGGACTTCTCCAGAATCGACCGGCTCCAGGCCGTTAACGCAGCGCAGAAGAGTCGATTTGCCTGAGCCGGAAGGGCCGAGGACTACGACCACCTCTCCCATTCCTACGGAAAGATCGACGTCTTTAAGGACGTGAAGACGGCCGAAGCTCTTGTTGACCTTGCTTAGTTCTACTAAAGCGCTGCCCGAGCTCATGCGACGATGCTATGCCGAGACTTTCAATCGGCGCTACCATGCTTGCTCAAGCAGGAGGCATATGAAAACCCACAGTAAAGACTTCAAGCTCCTCATAGATAAATACAAAGACGATGGATGCGTCGAGCTTTCGGTCGTCCACTCCCTCGTTGAGCAAAATGACCTCGACGAGAACCAGGCCGCCGAGGTCTATGAGCGGCTCGACGCCGAGGGCATCGACGTCGAAGACGATTGCAGCACGGAATCCGAGGAGACACGGATCAACTATGAAGACCTGGGGTCGTTTTCTGCAGACACCCTCGGGCTCTTCCTGCAGGAGATCGGCCGATTCCCCCTGCTCACTCGCGAAGAGGAAGTTGAACTGGCGGAGCGCATCGACAGAGGTGACCTCGAAGCCAAAAACTTGATGATCAACTCCAATCTTCGGCTCGTCGTTTCTATAGCAAAGAAGTATCAGGGACAGTTGTCGCTTCTCGATCTCATCCAGGAGGGAGTGCTCGGACTCATTAGAGCCGTAGAGAAGTTCGACCGCACCAAAGGATTCAAGTTTTCAACTTACGCAACATGGTGGATCCGCCAAGCCATCGGACGCGCGGTCCAAACGCAGGCGCGCACGATTCGTCTTCCGGTTCATCAGGTTGAAAGGGAGTGGAAGGTCGCACGCGTTGGGTCCGAACTCACCGAGAAGCTCGGGAGAAAGCCCACAGACGAAGAGATTGCAGCTGCCGCCGACCTAACGATCGAGCAGCTGAAGGACCTGTGGAATTCGCCAAGGATTGTGGCGAGTCTCGATCAGCCGGTTGGAGGCGAGGGAGACACTCCTCTTGGGGAACTGAGGGTGATCGCCGAACCTATTGACGGAGAGATCGAGCTAAATCTCAAAGAGGAGAGTCTAAGAACCGCATTGGCGCGGCTTACGCAACGGCAGCAAGACGTCATCAATCTGCGGTTCGGCCTCGACGGAGAGGGGCCGCTCACCTTAAAAGAAATCGGAGAGAGGCTCGGGGTCTCAAGAGAACGTGCTCGCCAAATCCAGTCCGAGGCCCTGGCGGCTTTGGCGCAGGCGCGAGAGCTTGCGGCGCTGGTACCGGTCGCCAGCTAGTTAGCGGGGACCAGCTCTCCGTGCTCGTCGAATCGATCGAGCTCCTGGGGCCCGTGCTTTCTCAGCTCGTCGATGGCTTTCTCCACGGCAGCAGCGTCGCCGGAATGTACCCCGACCAGAACCCTGCCTTCGGATAGCTCGTCGCGGTAGCGCATCTTCCAGAAGCCTCCGATCACGGCGCCCCCAGTTGCTCCGGCCGCGGCCGCGCCGGCCGTCGCTCCCCAGATCCCGGCCCCTACGGCGGGGCCGATGCCGGGAATGCCGAATGCGATTGCCCCCGCGATAAAGCCAAGGGTGGCGCCGGCAGTCCCGCCGATAGCAGACCCCTTTGCAACTCCGCCTCCTACCTCCGAGACGGTCTCGGCATCCTCCTGGCGCATCCGATCTGGAGGAACGTCATGACCGGCATGCGAGGCAGCCTCCTCTTCGTCGTGGCGCTCTGCGGGCGTGAAGGTCTCTTCGGTTCCTCGGGCAAGAAACGAGATGGACTTCTCTTCGATCCCGGCACTCTTCAACGAGTCGATTGCATGACGTGCGGTCTCCGGGTCGGCAAACGAGGCGATGACGTTGTGTTTCTCGAAGCTCTGTTCGGTTTGGTCTGTGGTTTCTTCCTCGCCGGAGGTTTTGACTTCCTTTTCGTCCATGAATCGGTGGTACCCCGGTGGCAGGCAAGGCAAACAAAAGGGGTAAATAGCCCTTGTGAGAATCCTTCTAGGCACCTCAGGCTGGCAATACCGTGACTGGAAGAGCACGTTTTATCCCAAGGAAGTTACGCAGAGTGAGTGGCTGGAACACTACGCGCAGAACTTTCGCACCGTCGAGGTCAACAACACCTTCTACCGCTTGCCCGAGCGCAAAACTTTTGAGGACTGGCGCGCAAGAACGCCTGACGATTTCATCTTCACGATCAAGGCCAGCCGTTACCTGACTCACATCAAGAGGCTTCAAGAACCGCAGGAGCCGGTCTCGAGATTGATGGATCGCGCCGCCGGCCTTGGGTCAAAGCTCGGGACGGTGCTGCTTCAGCTTCCTCCCACTTTGCAGAAGGATGGAGCCGCACTCGCAGAGACGCTCGATGCGTTCGGCAGTTCCGTTCAGATCGTGATGGAGTTCAGACACGCCTCTTGGTTCGATGAAGAGATCCGGCACTTGTTAGAAGACAAGGGTGCTTCATTCTGCATGGCCGACCGCGGTTCCCGTGCGATCACGCCAATCTGGCGGACCGATTCCGTCCTGTACCTGCGTTTCCATGAGGGCCGTGCAAACCCGCGGCCATGTTACGGGAGGGATTCGCTTGCCGGCTGGGTCGATCGGATCAGCGGGCTCGCCAGGAAAGAAGACGATGTCTATGTCTACTTCAACAACGACACCCGCGCCTGCGCGATCAGAGACGCGGGTGTCTTTGCAAAGCTGGCATCGGAGCGCGGCATGGAGGTGACCAGAGCTCCCGATTCGATCCAGGTTCATGGGGTAACGAATTGACCATGAGAAAGAATCCCGCTCCCGAGTTGTTGGAAAGGGGAGCCTCCCTCGATGAGGTGGCGGAGTCAGCCAGAGGATGTACCGCTTGCGATCTCTACAAGAACGCAACTCAAACTGTCTTTGGTGAAGGGTCGGCGCGCGCTGAGGTGATGCTTGTGGGGGAGCAGCCTGGTGATCAGGAGGACGTGTCCGGCGAGCCTTTCGTCGGGCCAGCCGGCAAGCTGCTCGATCGAGCCCTGGAGGAAGCGGGCATCGACAGACGTAAGACCTACGTCACAAACGTCGTGAAGCACTTCAAGTGGATGCCCAAAGGGAAACGCCGCATCCACAAGAAACCCAATCGTGAAGAGATCACCGCGTGCAGGCCTTGGCTCGAGGCTGAGATCGCTCTGGTGAAGCCGAGAGTGGTGGTTTGCCTAGGAGCAACGGCCGCCCAGGCGCTGTTGGGAGCGTCCTTTCGGGTGACTAAGGACCGAGGCAAGTTCGTCGAGTGGGATCTCGAGCCAATGGTCACGGCTACGGTGCATCCCTCCTCGATCCTGAGAGCGGACGACCAGCGGAGGGCCTCCGAATTCGCCGCGCTGGTCGCGGATCTGAAGGGGGTTGCGGGGGCCCTGAAGTAGCTGGGCTGGAAGGAACTGCTGGCCCGTGCCCTGGGACAAATGGGGTAATCCAGACATCAAGCTTTGTGCTTGCTTAACAAAACTACTGCTTCGCTGATACGCTCCCACATACAAAAGGCAACTGGCGGCTGGGGCCCCCATGCCATGAGGCGGGGTCGGGAGCCAGGGAGTCCAAGTGGCCGAGGCGATCATCGAAAACCGAAGGTTGGGTTCGTCCGAGCCGCAAGCGGCTCCCGTTGCCATTTCGCCAACCGCATACCGGCCATTCACTAAGAAACTCGTCGCCTCCCTTACTGCCCTTGGAGGAGTCCTCACTTTGGGCGGTGGGCTGGGGACCTGGATCAGAGTTGCAGAGCAGGAAACTTCTCGCAGCCCGTTCCTCGAAGTTGAAGCCGTCATGGGATACACGGACCCCCTCGGTTTGGCTCTGGCGGCGCTCGGTGTCCTGGCCATCGCCGGCGCCTTTGCGTGGGGGATGAAGGGCTGGCTGCCGAAGTTGATCCCCACAATCGCGACCCTTGCAGTTGCTGGAATCACTCTGGTGAAGGTGCCGATCCTCTCCCGAGATGCAGACTCGATGTTCCAGAGAGGATTGCAGGGATTGGAGTCGCTGGAGCAACCGTTTCATTCGATGCACGCCGGCTTCGGTTGGGGAGTCTGGATGTTGATAGCCGGAGCAGTGGTGCTCCTTCTTGGCATGGTCGCCGGAGTATTGCGCGAGTTGGACCTCAGGAAGGGGGTCGGAGGATGAAGCGATTTGCGGTGGTGCTCGTCATCCTTAGCATGGTGGCGCTCGCCTGCACCTCGGGAGGAAGAACCGCCATCGTCGAAGTGAAGGAGGTCGGGGTACAGGCCGGTGCGGCCGCTTCCGACGACGCCAATCTTTCCGAGGGAGGCGCCGGCTCGGTGAGTATCGGCGGGCCGGGTACTATCGGTACCCGAACGACTGGAGGCGGGGGCGCAGATCCGAAGTGCGCTACCAACGCCAACGCGGAACAGGGTTTCACGGCCACCACGATGAAATGGGGCACGATTGTCCCACTGACCGGTGCGCTGCGTCCGCTCGGAGAGCAAACCGCCCGCGTTATGAAGGTGGCGTCGGAGACCTGGCTCAACTCGATCACCAAGATCCCCGGCCCATACGATCTCGATTGGGGATGTTCTCAGCGGCCCGGTATCTACGGTCGCAAAGTCGAGTTGAAAGTCCTCTCACTGTCTCAGAACAACCAGGACGAGGCCTTCCAGCAGATGCGAAGGCTGATCGACGTCGAAAATGTCTTTCTCGTCCGTGACTGCTACCTGCAATCGAACCTCATGGGTCCCGCAACCGGCTATCAGAATCAGAAGGGAGTCCCGGGGGTTTGGTGTTCTTATTCAGAGATGCCGTTGCCTAGACTCGACAAATGGAACTTCTCGCCGGGCGTGGACCCACTCAAGGTGACCGGCGTCAATGTCGGATACATGCTCCATACGCTGAAAAAGCAACGTCTGGGAATCATCGCGGACCCATCGATCAAAGATCTCCACGTTGCGGTCACCAAGAAGATCTATCGCCACATTCATGGCCGGGAAATTCCCGATGGCTGCATCATTTTGAAGCAGGCCCAACAAGCTCAGAACGGCATGGAGACTGAGATCGCGCAGCTGCGCACCTGCTACAACGGGCAGAGCCCGGACTCGATCGTCGCGATGGATGTTTTGAACGCTGCGTTCGGGGCCTTGGAGGCAAAGGACCAGGGATGGACTCCCGACCAGGTCCAGTGGGCATGTCTCACCTGTTGGGTCAAAGCTGTCGCTGAACTATGCGGCGACGCCTGTACCAACATGATCACCGATTGCCAGGCTCTTCCGTGCATCCCGTGGGCCGATCGCGAAAGGTACCCGGCCGCAGGTACTCTGCGCGACACCTGGAGTCAGTACCTGTCCAGGGATCCCGAGGACATTCTTACTTATGGTCCGGCCGCCATCACCGGGGGATTGGGACTGTGGCTTGGGATGACCGGGCCCGAACTCTCCCGGGAAAAGTTGCGTCACACCCTGGAGAATCTCAAGAATTGGGATGCCGGGATCGGTCCCGTCCTCAATACCAGTCCTGAAGATCACTATGGGGGTAAAAGTGTGTGGCTCATGAAGTTCACCGGCACGGCGAATTCACCCATGCCGTGGTTCGACGACATATCGGGACGATTCGTGCCTCTGTCCGAAGTTAACGTTCCCGAGTCTCTGACGAGGACTTGATGAGAAAGCTGGTAGCGGTAGTCGTCCTTTCCGTCATTCTCGTCATGGGCGCATCACCGACCCATGCCGTGGAAGAGGAACTTACTCACGGAGTGGGGGCAAGGGCATACGCCTACAAGATCTCCGTGACCAAAGAAGTCATCCAGATCGACGGCCAGGTCCCATGCGATCCGGAAACAGACCCCTACGGATGTGACAACCAGCAATACAACCAGACCCTCAATTGTCAGCCGACTATTGCGCTTGGAAAGGGTGGCCTCATTCCAATGGCACCGCCGCCGGGAGGCACCCCGAGAACTGGCGGTGCGGGGGACGAGGCCGGACAGGCTCCTGAAAACCGGGAGCCCCCCGGTGCCAGCCCGGTAAAGCTCAATGAGCTTTTGGCGGTGGGATCGATCTCGCGCGCCGGATCCGTCCTCGGTTCCTCAGGGCTTGCCAGCGACACCTACGTCGATCAGTCTGGCCGGTCCAACCCAGAGGCCCATTCGGAAAGCGATGGTTTTGTTGCGAACAAGAACGAATACGAAGAGCGCTGCGATCCTGCCACCAGCACCAGCTCATACGTTCATCCTTTAACGTGGTCGAAAGAAACCCCGGAGGCCTTTTCGTTCGTTGAGTGCAAGGGCGACGACTGTTCGCAAAGTGGGGCGGCGGGTATACCTCGCCCGAGTGCTCGGCACGCCCTCGCCGCCGTTCACTTGAGCGAGTCCGGAGGGAAGGTGACCGGGAAGCTGCGGGCGTTCGTGTCCGAGATGGGTGGGAGTCAGGGGGCCAACTCTCTTTCCGTCGACTACGTCGCCACTTACGTTTCATTCGAATCGGACGGAACTCCCGAGGGGATGAAATGGTCGGCCGTGACTGTGGCCTCAGGTGTTCGCATTAACGGAGTGCCGGTTAGTCTCTCCCAGGGGCAGACGGTCGGGACCGATGCCTTCTTCGTCGGAGTCGCCGGCCCGTATGTAATCTCGAAGAAAGACGGAACCGAGCTGAAGATCTATGCCCCAGGGATGTTCTACGGCACCGAGACGCAGACTACGTACGTCGGGGGAGCGGAACTCATTGCAGGATTGGGGAGGGCCCCCGTTTTCGATTTCCTGAGTTCACCATTTGCGAACGAAGGCGAGACCATCTCATTCACCCGCCCCGGCCCCCCCGCTTTTGGAACGAACGAAACTGCACCGGCAGCGGGCCCCGAGGTCCCACCAGAGGTGACGACCGGGCCCGAAGGCCCTGCATTTGCGGTCAAGGAGATGTCTGCTGGTCCTTGGCCCCTGATCAGTCTGTTAGCTGCGGGGGGACTGGCATTGACCGTTCTGCTGTTCGGCTGGATCCAGAGGTTCGCGTGGGGCAGACGGTTGTTCGAAGTTCAGCCCCTTAGATCGGCCAACTGGATGTATCGGGCGTTCGTCAGGACCTGAGATGACGCTTGCGATCAACCCCATCGAGGTTGCGAGTTTCGGCATCTCTGCAGGAGCAGTGTTCGGCCTTCTGGCCTTGGGTCTTGTTCTGATCTACCGCACCACCGGAGTCATGAATTTCGGCCACTGGGCTATCGGATTGGTGGCCGTGGTCTCATACGCTTGGCTGACCGGTGAAGGGATGCTGCCCCAGGCCGCGCTGCCTATCTGTCTGCTCTTGGCGATGGGGGCAGGTGTGGCCGCTTACCGTTTGGTTTTCAAGCGGATCGCTCGCTCCAACCAGATTATCGTGATCCTGGTCGCCGTCGGGATCGCGCAGTTTTATTCATCCCTGGCTGCGCTGGTTCTGGGCTTCCGTCCTTTTACGCGACTGCCTCCGTGGCTGCCGATGGCCACACTCGAGGTGGCTGGGATGAGACTGCGAATGTCCGACGTTTACACGATTGGGGTTGGACTTGCGATCGCCGTGGGTTTCTTCTTCTGGTTCAGAGTTTCGCGATCCGGCCAGGCTCTAAGAGCCGTAGCTCAGAACCGTGAAGCCGCAGTTCTTGCCGGAATCGATGATGTCCGGTATTCGTCGCTTGCGTGGGCAATCGGATCGGGCCTCGCTGCACTTGCTCTTTTGATCATCATGCCCCACTCAGCCGGCCAACAAGGGGGCCTCATCACCACCTTCGACCTGACTCCCCTCGGGACGCTTCTCATCCCGGCGTTCGGTGCCGCGCTGGTTGGGGGCCTGGTGAACCTTCCGATGGCCTTGGTGGGGGGGGTTTTCTTCGGACTCACCAGGGAGTTCCTGGTGCTGGCTCCCGCTCCGTGGAGTGAACTGAGAACGAGCGTCGCCGCGATCCTCATCGTCGTTCTGCTTCTGCTTCGGACGGAGCGATTCTTCGCTACACGCCAGGAGCTGGAGGCGCTCGAAGCGTGAGTACCGCCGTCGAGACCCCGGAAGTTCCGGAACAGGTCATAGAGGCGCCCAGCACGGTCGCCACGAAAAAGAACCGTCGCAATCAGATCATCGCGCTAGGTGCCCTTGCGGCACTCGGGGCCGTGCCGATTCCCTTCGGGGACTACGGTTTTTTCATCGGTCAATACGCCGCGGTTTACGCCATGCTCGGTCTTTCGGTCACGATAGTGACGGGTTACGCGGGACTGATCTCCCTCATGCCGTACACCTTCGCCGGACTTGGTGCAGTTATGACGGGACTGATCATGACCGGGTGGGGCTGGCCATTTTGGCTGGCCGCACCGATGGCGGCTCTAGCGACTCTTCCGGTATCGCTTGTGGTCGGCATGGCATCGGTGCGTTTGAAGACCCTCTACCTTGCGATTGCAACCCTCACGTTTTCTACCGCACTTGGCGAAACGTTCTTTCGCTGGGACCTCGTTACCGGTGGGCGCATCGGTTGGACTGTCGCCTCCCCGCAACTCGGCCCGATCGACTTCGGCACCGACTTGAACTTTTATCTCCTTTGTCTTCTCGTTGTACTCGGTCTCGTTTGGATGACGGAAGGCCTGCGCACCTCGCGCCTCGGCCGGGCCATGCTTGCGGTTAGGGATAACGAGCTGGAGGCACAGGCGCTTGGAATCAATGTCTACAAGACGAAGCTCGCCGCCTTCGTCCTGAGCGGCATGATGGCAGGCTTCGGTGGCGCTTTCCTTGCAGTGCTTCTCGGCAATGTCTCCCCTGGTGGTTACCAGTCTCCGGTCGCTGAGGTAACCTCCATCCTTCTGGTATCCCTGGTTGTGATCGGCGGTATCGACCGGGCTTGGGGCGCCTTCTTCGGTGCTATCTCGCTTGTAGTGCAGTCACAGGTCTTCCAGGGAGCGAGATTCTTCTTCCCATTCTTCGGGATGTACTCGGCGTTCTTCCTCATCCTGTTCCTTCTGTTCCGTCCAGGCGGACTGGTGCAGGTATCGAAGATCACTACCGAACTGGTTAAGCGCCGGCCGGTGTTTGGACTGGCCGTAGTGCTCGTAACTGTTGCACTGAACCTCGGGATCGCCTACATCTTCATAAGGGCCTCGTGATGTCGATTCTCGAGACGAAGGACCTCAGCATCACCTTCGGCGGCATCTCGGCGCTGGATGAAGTATCGATCAACGTCGAGCCAGGAGAGATCGTGGGCATCCTCGGGCCGAACGGTGCAGGTAAGACGACCCTTTTTAACGTCATCAGCGGATTCCTGAAATCCGACCAGGGCAAGGTGATTCTCGACGGGGAAGAGATCCAGAACCTGTTCCCATACGAACGTGTGGCGGCTGGACTGGCTAGAACATTTCAGCACGTCAAACTGTTTCGCAATCTGACCGTCTACGAGAACCTTCTTGTAGCGCAGCACCGTCATCTCTCCAGCGGTTCATTCGCCGCCATGCTGAGACTCCCGAGTTGGCGCAAGGACGAAAAGCTTGCGAAAGACCTCGTCGAGAAGATGCTCGACACCATCAACCTTCGCCCGTGGAAAGATGCGAGGCCATCCGAGCTGTCGTACGGAACCACTCGTTTCCTGGAGCTCGCGTCGGTCCTTTCTCTGAAGCCGAAGATCCTGCTGCTCGACGAGCCGGCATCTGGTATCCAGCAGAGGGAGGTCGAGGCACTCGGTCCAATGCTGAAGGGCATAAGAGATGAAACCGGCTGCGCGATCGTCTTGATTGAGCACGACATGGGTCTTCTGTTCTCGGTTTCAGAACGGGTGTATGCCCTCGACTTCGGACGTCTCATCGCCGAGGGCACTCCCGATGAAGTCGCGAACGACGATCGAGTGCTCGAGAGTTATCTCGGCAGAACCCGAAGGGATAGCGTTGCTTAGATTAGAAGGCATACATGCTTTCTACGGGCCGGTGCACGTCCTGTTCGGTACGAACCTCGAGGTTGGCGACGGAGAGATCGTCGCACTGCTTGGGACCAACGGTGCTGGGAAGACCACGATCCTTCGAGTCATCTCCGGCCTCCTCCCTCCAGCAGAGGGAGACGTCATCTGGGAGGGGGAGTCGATCCGAGGCCTCCGTCCGGCAGACATATTGAAGAAGGGCATCGTGCAGATGCCAGGGGGCCGGGGGGTTTTCCCGGGAATGACCGTTGAAGAGAACCTGCAAATGGCTGGGTTTCTCTACGGCAGGGACAAGAAGACCAGAAACGAGATGATCGATCGCGTTTTCGGCTACTTCCCGATCCTTGCCGATCGTCGCAAGCAGGTTGCGGGAAGCATGTCGGGGGGACAGCAGCAGCAATTGACGCTGGCGAAGAGCTTCGTCCTCAACCCCAAACTTCTTCTTATCGACGAGCTGTCGCTCGGCCTTGCTCCGATAATCGTCGAACAGCTCCTCGAGATCATCAGACGCTTCAATGAAGAGGGAGTGGCAGTCGTGATCGTCGAGCAGCACGTCGACCTTGCCCTGGACGTCTCATCGCGTGCTTACTTCATTGAACGGGGAGAGATCCGTTTTTCCGGGCCCGCCGAGGACCTCCGGGGCCGAAACGACTTGCTGCGCTCCGTCTTCCTATCGGGGGCCGGAGCAGCCACCGAGGGCTAGGTCTTCAGAGAGTTGGTCTTGGCGATTGAGCCGTACCAGGAGAGGCTTGGTTTCGGGGTTCTTTCGAACGTCTCTCCGTCGCATGCGATAAGGCCAAACTTCGGGCGGTAGCCCTCGTTCCACTCGAAATTGTCGAGATAGCTCCAGTAGTAATAACCTCGAACGTCTCGGCCCCGTCCGATTGCTTTGTGGACCTCTTCGAGGTGAAGGCCGACGTATTCGATCCTCTCTTCATCGTCTTCGGTGGCGATGCCGTTTTCGGTGATGATCATAGGAAGGCCGACTTCCGACACCTCGTCGATCACGGTCCCCAGCCCTTCGGGGTGCCACACCCATCCCATCTGGGTCGTCCGGTCTTCCTCGGCGGCCCCCCGCCGCAGCGTTCCGGGCCCCAAATCTGCAGGGCCAGACTCCGGGCCTGTATCTCGAGCAGCGGCTTGGGGGAGGGCGGATGGATCCGCTACGAACTTCGTGTAGTACTGAATGCCGACGAAATCGTCGGTCCCTCCGATCTGCGGCACTTCCTCATCGGGGACCATTAGCCCCGTGATGCGCCCGTCTCGAAGCGCCGCGTAATAGACGCCCGCCATCGAGTAGTGAGTGAAGTCGCGAAACGACTTCGCCTCATCACTTTCGTCGACAGGAACGAAGTCGTTGATCGAAAGCGTGATGCCGACTTTAGCTTCACATGTATCGCGGAGCGCCTCGATCGCCGCGGCGTGTCCCTTGATGAGGTTGGCAGTTGCTTTCTGGGCTCCGTCGATTGTCGTCTTGCGTGGCGGGAAATAGCCGAGGGCGTATCCCATCACCGCTACGATCTGCGGCTCGTTGATTGTGCAGACGTACTCGAACAGATCGCCGAACATTTCTCCGCACCGCCGGGCGTAGCGTCCGAAAGCTTCGGAAGATTCATCGAGCTCCCACCCGCCTTCTTTGGCGAGCCACAGAGGGCTGGTGAAGTGGTGCAGGGTGACGGAAGTCGTGAGCCCCCGGTCACGGGCTGACCCGATCACGTCACGGTAGTGGTCGATCTCCTTGGTCGAAAATTCGCCGGGGGAGGGCTCGATGCGAGACCACTCGATCGAAAACCGGACGCTGTTCTGGCCTGAATCCGCGATGAGCTTCCAGTCCTCTTCGAAGTGCTCGTACGAGTTACATGCGCGGCCGCTGGGTTCGACCGCCGGCGTTTCGTCAGCGTGCTCGTGCTCCCACCAGTCGCAGTTGGTGTTGTCGCCTTCCGTCTGATGAGCGGCCCCGGCCGAGCCCCAGAGAAACTCCTGTGGGAATTGGAGTTCTGCCAGGGTGCACCTCCAGCCAAGTCGTCGGGATCGAGAGCGGCTAACCTACAACCTATGTGCAGAAGCATAAAGACCCTTAGAGAGGGAGCTATCCTTGCCACCGACGAGGAGATCGAGGCGGCCGCGCTTCAGTTTGTCCGCAAGATCAGTGGTTTTCGTCAGCCTTCCAAGGCCAATGACGAAGTTTTCCGTGAGGCGGTGGCCGAGATAGCCGTGTCCTCTAAGCGCCTGCTCGAGTCCCTGGTGGTTCGGAACGCGACCGCGACTCACTCGCTGCCCACGTAAAGATTCCCTTAGACATCGTGGAGGCCTCGGCTCCTGCGCGTCTCTCGTAGATCGAGGCTCTGACGCGGTGAAGGTCGGGGTTATCGGGCGCGACCAGAATCCCGAACTCGATCAGCTCGCACGCGACGTCCAGGCGGCCCTCCTTTGCCAGGGAGGCCGCCCTCGAGATGATCTTCTCCAGGCCCCCGGACAACGACACGATCTCGGTTGCCAGATCGCGGCGCGCGGCGGGTTTTAAACGCGATGGATCACCTTCGTACCAGCCCCCGTATAGCCGCCAGATGTTGCGAACGATGAATCCCGGCTCATCGTAGATCGGTCTTAGATAAGGGCGGTCGGCAAGATGGGCGGGAGGGATGACCGAGCGGACGATCTCCTCCAACGAAGCACCCGAGTTCATCATCTCGAGCGTCTGCTCGACCAGTGATTCCAGGAACTCCGCCGTTTCGTCGAGCGTCTGACGGATTCGATCCCTCCCGATCACGGGAAGGCCGTGCCCGGGAAGCATCACTTCGGCCCCGAGCTTGGCCATTTCTCGCAATGCCTGGGACCACTCATGCGCGTATCGCTGAACCTTCTGAGGATTCCCTGCATTCGGTGCGGTCCAGATGAAGAGGTCGCCGGTCAGCAGGATCTTGCTATCCGGCACCCAGGTCCAGGTATGGTCGTCGGTCTCGCCTCTAGCATGGTGCAGCTTTAGTTGGAGACCCCCGTCACTCGTCGTCATGGTCCCGTCGTAAGTTTCATCCGGGTACCGGTAGTCGGTCGGCCATCTCAATCCTGGGACTTGGAACTGACGCTGATTGATGACGGCGTTGTAACCGGCCGTGAGCCGGTATCGATCGAATCGACGGCCGACGTTTTCATGGGCGATCACCTTGAGAGGGCCTTCTTCCTCGAACAGAGCGGCTCCCGAAACGTGGTCGATGTGCCCGTGGGTATAGAGGATCCTGCGAACGGGAGCTTTCGACCAGGTGCGGATACTGTCCCTAATCATCCTGGCCGTGAATGGGCTCCCGGTATCGACAAGAGTGAGACCGTCGTCGGCTGAAAGCGCTACGGAATTGCCGAACGAGGCGACGAATGCGGCTCGAGGGGCTACCTCAACCAAGTCGGCCCCCATCGAGAACGGATGATGATCTTCGATGGAGGCCTCGCCGCGCCAGAGTCGGTCGGCAAGGTCGATCAAATCGGTCACGACCGGATTATCCACCCGCGTAAGGAATATAGACTCCCGCCTGACATGGTGAGGGCCGGCCGAGACCCCCGGAGCATGGCGTGCAATTCCTGAAGGATCTCATCGACCGCGACCCGGCCACGTCGTTTTGGACCGGCCTGCTATTCCTCATGGTGGTCACGTCCGCTCTCTTCGGCTTTCCTGCACCGCTCGGCATCGTGGCTCTTGGCGGAGTGATCGGGGGGCTGATCGCGTTCATCTCTATCGGGCTGGTCCTGGTCTATCGCACGAACCGGATCATCAACTTCGCCCACGCCGACATCGGCGCTACAACGGTCATCCTTGCCATTCTTTTGGTTAGGGAAGTCCAGATCAGCTATGTCACCGGCGTTCTGATCAGTCTTGGGTCTGCATTGCTGCTGGGCGCTCTCATTGAGAAGACGGTAGTCCGCAGGTTCTTCAAGGCTCCCCGTCTCATCCTTACCGTCGCAACGATTCTTCTCGCGCAGGTGCTCATCGGGTTTCAGGTTTTGATGCCTGCCCTTTTCCGGGCGGACATTGTTAGCCCAAACTTTCCTACTCCGTTTACTTGGAGGTTCTCGATCCCGGACCCAACCGGCTCCACTCCCCCGGTGAACTTCGATGGCAACCACTTGCTTGCGATCATCGCGGTGCCGGTCGTGGTGATCGCACTCACGCTGTTTCTCAGAAACACCTCGGTAGGAAAGGCGGCCAGGGCAGTTGCAGACAATGCAGAACGAGCGTCACTTCTCGGGATCCCAGTCCGCAGAGTCTCAACGGTTGTATGGATTGTGGCAGCTGGACTGTCGGCTCTCGGTGCCCTGCTGCGTGCTCCCACAGTCGGTCTCTCGGTAACGGGAGGGGCCTTCGGCGCATCGCTCTTAGTGAGAGCACTCGCTCCCGCCGTGGTAGCCCGGATGGAGAACCTCAGGACGACCTTCGTGGCTGCTGTGGTCCTTGGGATCATCGATCAGGCCGCTTTTTATCGCACGCTCGACGAGTCGGTCAGCAATACCATCCTGTTCGTGATCATCCTTGGCGCTCTTCTACTTCAGAGGCGGGGGTTGGTTACGAGGGCAGACGAAGTCGAAGCTGGGACCTGGCAATCGGTAAAGGAGATCCGACCGGTTCCCAAGGAACTGAAAAGTGTTCCCGAGGTGAGGTATGGACTCCCTGCGCTGGTTCTGGGGGCGTTGGCGGCATTAGTCATCTACGGTTTGTTCGCCACCAACTTTCGACTCGAAGGACTCACGCTGATCATGATCTACGGGATCATCGGGATCTCTCTCGTGATCCTCACCGGGTGGGCCGGACAGGTTTCGCTTGGGCAGATCGGTTTCGTAGCGGTCGGTGGGGCGATATGCGGGAGACTCGTGCTCGACAACGAGATGAATCTTCTGCTTGCGCTGCCGATCGCGGGCCTCGTGGGCGCGGTAGTGGCGATAGCGATCGGACTGCCGGCCCTTCGGATAAGAGGGTTGTTCCTAGCAGTTTCGACCGTGGCCTTCGCGCTGTTCATCGCGACCATGGGCCTCAGCCCGGAGTACTTCGGGTGGATGCTTCCTTCCGGCAGGATCCCGCGCCCCAGCGTCTTTGGAGTTCAACTCACTTCGAAGCCGCTCTTTTACTTCGTGCTCGTCGTATTGATCCTGGTGATGGCGTCGGTACGAAGCCTGAGAAAGAGCCGTACCGGGAGAGTTTTGATCGGAGCTCGGGACAACGAAAGGGCGGTCCGCACCTTCGGCGTAAACGTGACCTGGGCGCGACTCACTTCGTTTGCCCTCTCCGGGTTTTACGCCGCGATCGCAGGGGGGCTTTTTGCCATCCACCAAAATGACGTTACCCCGAGCGCCTTCACGGTGCAGAAAGGTCTCGAGATCTTTGTGATGGTGGTCATCGGCGGGCTGGGATCGGTTCCCGGCGTCCTTCTCGGGGCCACCTTTTACGGCGCGAGCCAGCTGTTCTTTACCTCCGTCGTGGCAAGATTGGCCAACGGCTTTTTGGGGCTCACACTTTTGATGATCATCCCAGGAGGTTTGGGACAAGTTCTGTTCGGATGGCGCGACGCTGTATTGAGGTTCATCGCGAAGCGTAAAGGCGTGATCGTGCCCAGCCTCGTCGCGGACGTACGGGTGGAGGAATCGGTGCTTCTTCCCGGCGCGCGGCGCTCGGAGACCGAAGAACCCGATTCTATAGAAGTGATCGAGGAGGAGGCTCTCGCGGAGTCCCCGGCTGGAGGTGAGGGATGAGCCGAGTTCGTGGATTCGTAGAGAAGCGCTGGCCGTTCATGGAGGGCCGGGAGATCTTCCCTCTTGGCCTTCTGTTGATCCTGAACGCGGTCGACGAGTTCGATGTCTCCGCATTCAACACCCTTGCACCCGAGATCCGCGATGCCTTCAACCTAAGCAATACGCAGTACGGAGTCATAGCCGCGCTGACGACAGTCCTGGTCCTTCTGAGTGGTCTTCCGATTGGGTTTATTGGAGACCGGCTGCCCAGGGTCAAGTTGGTCGCGGTCGCCGCGGTTCTGTGGGCAAGCATGTCGATCCTCACCGGACTCGCTCCCGTGATCTGGGTACTCATAATCGCCCGACTCGGAAGCGGTTTCGGACGGGTTGCCAACGAAGCCATCCATACGAGCCTGCTGACCGACTACTATCCGCAGCACATCCAGGGTCGGGTCTTTGGCGTCCACCGTCTGGGAAACCCCGCGGGCAGAGTGATTGGCTCGTTCGCGGCGGGCGCCATCGCCGCGCCGTGGCTATTCGGAGATTGGAGATGGGCGTTCTTCATCGTCTCCATCCCAACCTTTCTCATAGCGGGATTTGCCCTCAAGCTAAGAGAGCCCGTCCGGGGGGAGGCCGAGGACTATGACCTGGCCGCGGAGGCTGCCAAAGAATCGTCCATCCCATTTTCTCGCGGGTGGAGATGGCTCTTTTCGGTACCGAGTCTCAAGCGTTTTTACATCTCGGCTTTCTTTGGAGGAGGAGTCATCTTCGCCCTCTCTGCGTTCCTGGCCTTGTTCTTCGAGGACGAGTTCGGGGTCAGTGAGTTCGGCCGGGGTTTGATCAACGCCGGAAATGGAGCGGCCCAGTTCGCCGGCACGCTGATCGGCGGAATAGTTGCCGATCGGATGCGCCGAGTGGGCCTCGGCAAGATCGCTTTCGTGGCAGGGCTGGCAGTGGCCGGGATCGGAGTCGGCGTCGTGTTGATCGGGGCCTCTCCGGTTTTGCTTGTCGGGCTGATGGGGAGCTTCGTCGCGTGGTTCTCGATAGGGTTCTGGACCCCAACCCATACTTCGGTGTTCGTGATCGTCCTGCCTGCGCGTATCCGGAGCCTCGGCATCGGCATCGGGGTGATGTTCTTTGGAGTGGGCGGATTCGTTTTCACGATTTGGGCCGGTGCCATCAGTGATGCATCGGGAATCCGGGCCGCCATAGCGACACTCGCCCCCGGCATGTTCGTGGCGGCTGGGGTCTATCTCGCTGCCGCTCGCCACGTGAATGCCGACGGACAAAGAGCGCTAACGGCTTTGGCTCTCGAAGTCGAACTGAGGCAGGAGCGGCTGACCGCAGGGCAGCAGGCGATGCTGGTGTGTCGTGGGGTGGACGTTGCCTACGAAGGGGTGCAGGTTCTGTTCGGCGTCGATTTCCAGGTGGAACAGGGGGAGATCGTCGCGCTTCTGGGAACGAACGGCGCCGGCAAATCCACATTGCTGAAGGCCATCTCAGGAGTGGTCCAGCCAATCGGGGGGGCGGTTTTCTTCGAGGGAGAAAACATCACGTACTACGACGCCCCCGAGGCGGCAAGGGCCGGAATCTCCCAGGTCCCCGGGGGCCGCGGGGTCTTCCCCTCTCTCACTGTGAAAGAGAACATCGAGCTCGCTTCCTGGATGTTCCGGAAGGACAAGGAGTTCGTGAAGAGCAGTGTCGATGAAGTCCTGGACATATTCCCGATCCTTAGAGAGCGCTGGGATACGAAAGCCGGCAACCTCTCAGGGGGAGAGCAGCAGATGCTCACTCTCGCCCAGGCCTTCATTGCCAGACCGAAGCTGATAATGATCGATGAGCTGTCCCTCGGATTGGCACCGAAGCTGGTGGATCAACTGCTGGAGTCGGTGAAGGCCATGCATGCCCGCGGGATGACCATCATCTTGGTGGAGCAATCTGTGAACATCGCTCTGACGGTTGCCCAGAGAGCTTATTTCATGGAGAAAGGCGAGATTCGCTTCAGTGGGCCTGCCGCTGAGCTTCTGGGCAGAACCGATTTGATCCGGTCGGTGTTCCTCGAGGGGGCGGGACGAGACGGAGCGGGCAAACGCACCACAATCAAGGAGAGGAAAACAGCCTCCGTCGATCCATCCGAAGAGATGGCCCTCACGACCGTTGGATTGTCGGCTTCTTACGGGGGTATCCGCGCTCTCGACGAGGTGAGCCTCAATCTGAAGAGCGGTCATATCCTCGGAGTGATCGGTCCCAATGGAGCCGGAAAGACCACTCTCTTCGACGTCATATCTGGTTTCCTCAAGCCAGACTCCGGACGCATCTTATTGATGGGAGATGACATCACCGAACTCTCGGCAGACGAGCGCGCCAGGAGGGGTCTCGGTCGTTCCTTCCAAGATGCGAGGCTTTTCCCATCTCTCACGGTGTCGGATAACATCGCCCTCGCCCTCGAACGCCACCTTGATGTTAAGGAGCCGGTAGCAGCTGCCCTAGGACTCCCCGCCGTTAGAAGCTCGGAGAGAAAAGCATCGGGAAAGGTCGAAGAACTGATCGAACGGATGGGGCTCGAGGCATTCCGGGACAAGTTCGTTCACGAACTCTCCACCGGGAGCCGGCGGATCGTCGACCTTGCCTGTTCGCTCGCCCATGAACCGAAAGTGCTCATCCTGGATGAACCATCATCTGGGATCGCCCAGGCCGAGACCGATGCCCTCGCCCCTCTGCTGTTGAGGGTTAAGGATGAGCTCGGATGCAGTCTTCTGGTGATCGAGCATGACATCCCCCTGGTCTCATCCGTTGCCGACGAGCTGATGGCATTGGATCTGGGGCGAGTGATCTCCAGGGGATCCCCTTCTGAGGTGGTAAATGACCCCAGAGTGGTGACTGCGTATCTGGGCACCAAGGAAGAGGTCATCGCTCGATCCGGGGGCCTGAAGAAAAAAGCGGACAAGAGGGCCCCGAGGAAAAAGCCCTCAGGGCGTGTCAAGAAACCGACAAATACCAAAAAGCGCAGAGTGGAGGACAATAGCCACCGGCGGCGAACCTAAGGGAGGGTGACCTATGGGATTCATGGACCGCGTTTTTCAAGCCGGGCGCCGGCTCGACCAAAGCGTCTATCGCAAGCTCGGCCTCGACAAAGCCGTCGAGGCGATCCGCCCGAAACTTCCCCCGAGTCTGATGCGATTCGGAGCGAGGTACGGCCCCGTCGTGGGGATCGTCACCCTCGTAGCTCTCTACGCCGCGGCCTTGTCCGGCACGACGGGCGTAACTACCACAGACGATCTCACCGACCAGGAGGCATTGGAGCGTTTCACCGGTCTTCCCGGAGAGGAACTGATCGACACTCCCTCTCCGGGGTCTCCGGAGGAGGCCGCGCAGCAAGCACAACGAGCAGCCAGCGCAGCCGCAGGAGAGATAGCAAAACAATTCGTCGCGCCGCCCACCTCAAACGTCTGCGGCAAGAACAACGTTCTCCAAACCGGTTCAACCGTCCAATTCCCCTGGGCGGTGCAGTGTCTTCCGAAATTCAGCGGTGATAACGGCGGCGAGACCTATCGCGGGGTTTATCGCGACAAGATCCGCATGGCCTGGTATTACTCGAACGACCCGGTGATCGTGGGCGCCACGAAAGCTGCCGGTGGCTGTGGAAGCTTCGAATGCTCCCAGGATTACATGCAGACCTATGTCGACTGGTTCATGAAGTACTACGAGACTTTCGGCAGAAAGATCGAGCTGGTTCCAATCCAGAGCAGCGGTAAGGACGACGATCCCACGGCGGCCCGAAACGATGCTGAGCGGATCGCCGGCTTGAATCCGCCCGTCTTTGGTGTGCTGAACGCGCCGGGACAGGCTGCTCCCTCGTATGTTGCGCGTTTGAAAGAGGCAGGAATAATGTGCTTTGGCTGCGGGGTCTCTTTGCCTCAGGAGTTCTCGGAGCAGATGGCTCCGTTTGCCTGGGGAACGCTGCAGTCATCGACTTTCGCCTACATCCATCGGGCCGAGTACGTCGGGAAGCGTTTGGCACCTCATCCGGCGAACCATGCCGCCGGGTTGCTCAAGGACAAACCGAGGACTTTCGCCCTGGTGTACTTCGATAACACGAATCGCGATTACCAAAGCGGAGTCGACTTCTTCGAGCAGGAACTCAAAGAGAAGTATGGGGTGACCCTTAAAGAGAAGATTCGTTACGTGAACATTGAAGGATGCAACATCAATGCCGGCGTAATGGTAAATGCTCTCAAGGCTGCGGACAACGGCCAGAGCGTCACTTCCGTGATCTTCTCGGGAGATCCGATCTGTCCTATCGAACTTACCAAGCAGGCGGAACTCCAAGGGGCTCAGTGGGAGTGGATCATCACTGGGTCGGTGCTGACCGACACTAACAACTTCGGCCGGCTATACGACCAGAATCAATGGAGCAGGGCTTTCGGAGTATCAATGCTCGCCCCGGACGTGAAGAACCAGAACGACTACTGGTTCAAGATGTACAAGGAAATGAAGCCCAACGGTACTCCGCTGGAGGAGGCCCCCGTGGTGCTCGGCCCTCCGATCATTTTCTTCACCGGAGTGCACCTCGCGGGCCCGAAGCTCGCACCAGAGACCTTTGCGGCAGGTATGGCTAAGGCCATCCCGACCGGTGGGACGGTAACCATCGGCCGCCGCTCGTACGGGCCCAAGAAGCTCGGAGGAAGGACCTTCCTCGACTACACCTCGTTCGACGACATGACGGAGATCTGGTGGGACCGCAACGCGAGGGACCCAAATAACAGGCAGGGAGCGTACTGGTACGTCGACGGTGGTAGTAGATATGCGTGGTATGGCTGGCCCGACACTAAGCCAAGGGCATTCGACACGAACGGGGCCACCACCGGTTACGAAAAGGCGCCCGACCAATAGAGGGGCCGACAAGAGAAGGCCTCTAGGTGGAGGCGTCCTTTCCGACGGTTGCGAAGCAGCGCCATCAGCAGGGCGCCTGCTAGAAGCAGGATCGTTGCTGCTGTCTGAGCCCCTGGCAAGGTCGATTCTCCCGTAGCTGCGAGCTGACCTGGCCTCCCGCCCGTTGGCAACGGGAAGGGGACTCCAAGTAGCAATTCGACGTTTTGATCTGCCGCGGTTCCGATCTTGGTGAAGTCTTGCTGGGGGTCGTTGTAAAGGATCTCTCTCCCCGCGGAGGCCAGCCAGTCCTCGTTGATCTGCCGCGCCCCTGCTGTGATTTCCTCGGTCGGGGTGGGATCGTCGACTACCCAGTCGATACCGCTTCCGGCCCTCACGTTCGGATCGACTGCAGCTTCGAAGACCACGGCGAATATGGAGATGGTTCCGTCGAGGTTGTCGGCGATCTCGATCGTCCTGGAATGCGTCGGGAAGTCCGCGATAGCAGAAGTGTTGACTTCCCAGTACGAGGTTCTCTTCTCCTCGTCCTTGTGCCCCCAGATCTTGTTTTGATGGGTGTGTCCGTCGGCATGCAGGATCACATTCGGGAAACGAAGCAGCAGCTCTCTCAGATCGTCTCCAAGCTTCACTCCGCCCTCGACGTGGGGCGGGTGGTGGCCCATCTGTTCGTTCCACGGATAACCCGGATTGACCATGCTTCCCAGCGGATGGTGGGCGAAAATGACGATCAGCCGGTCCTTTCCCGCCGGGTTTGAAGCTTCCCGGCCTTGAGCGTCGAAGTAACTCGTCGAAGACCTCTTCAGCTGTTCTTCGAGCCAGGCGAACTGGAGCGGGTCTAGGTTGCCGTTCTCCAGCCCTTCAGTTGCGGTGGTATCGAGCGTGATGAAATGAAAAGGTTCCTCTATCCATTGATAGCACGCCCTTCTCAGAACTGAAGCCGGTGTGGTCGGAGTGCCCGGCTGAGCCGGACACCGCGTGTTCTCCGGGAGGAAACCATGTCCTTCTGGGATTCCGGTTGTGACGACGTGTTCGTCGATCCATTCTTGGCGGTCGAAGATCCTTCGGTCTGGGTCTGCCGGTACCGCAGTCGTGTTGCCGACGGTCGGAAGGACGTTCATCCAGTAGTTGGGGTCGGTGAAACCTGCGCACGCGTCACCCTGGGACCCTTGAGGAACCCCAACGACTTTGGTACTGCCGACCGCGTGAGCCCGGATGAAAGCCCGCCAAACCGGGTCGTCATCGGGAATGCTTCCCTGGATCTTCATGTCGTGGTTGCCCATCACCGCGTACCACCGGAGATGGGATCCGGGAGGCTCGCGGAAACTGGTCGCCCAGAATGGCTCGTTGGCTAGATTTACCAGAGGTACGGAAGCGGGGCCCGGCGCGGTCGGGGCGTTGGCCGGCTTCTGAAGTGGAGGATTTCCTCCAACGGGGTCTTGACCCTGCACTCCGTTGTATCCATCGCCGGAGCCGAACGGCCCCGGTTTGCCCGAGTCGGAATTGACGAGCTTGCCGCCGTCGAAGAGATCGATCATCAAGCGGGTCTCGTTGTACTGCTGATTGTTGACGAGATCGCCGAGTGCGACCGCAAAGTCAAACGGATGCTGCAAGACGGGGCTTCCCCCTGTGGCGATGCGGTTGGCGGCCCGGACGTGAGCGTTGATTCAAGTGTGGGACGAAAGCCTCGTGGGGACGAAACGCTCCTTTTGTCCCTACTTGGTCTTCGCAGGCGTCGGCCCATTCACCTCGTGCCGGAGACTCTTCGTCGGCAAGCTGCAGGTCGGCGATCGTAAAGAATGCCTTGAAGGGTTTTCTTCTCTGATCGCGGCCGGCCCCCGCCTGAGCGAGATCCTCTCTAACCGTGATCCCTTCGCCCGGACCGCATTCGAGGGTGCCGTCCTGTTTCCTGACGATGGTTCCATCGAGCGTCGTCTCTCCACAGTCTCGTGGAACTGCCTGAGACTCGGGGATGAAGGGAAGGTCTAGAGCTCCTGCTGAGAGAACCAGCGCGATAAGCAGCGCTCTTGTAAGAATCTTTGGACCTCCCGGCATGCGTTTAGGAGTCTATATGAGCCTTTTTGGGTAAGGGCCCAGCGGCCAAGGACAAATGACTATGGGAATCACGAGACCATTTCGTAAGGAAACTAGACCCCGAGGACTAGCGAGGCTAGATCTCTGGTTGTTCAGGCGCGTTGCGAAGACCGAGTTGCCCATCGTAGATAACGCGCTTCTTCCTCTCACGCGAGCGGCTAACAGGTCGAAGCTTTGGGTTGGGATAGCGGCAGTGCTGGCCACATCGGGGGGCCGGTTCGGAAGGCGTGCAGCTCTCAGAGGTCTGATTTCACTGGGCATAACCTCTGCCTTGGTCAATCTCCCCGCCAAGTGGATCGCGCGACGAGCAAGGCCGTCGATCAAAGGGGTCCCAGAGGCTCGCAGGCTGCGGCGACTTCCGACCTCGTATTCCTTTCCCTCGGGACATTCCGCCAGCGCTTTCGCTTTCGCCACCGCGGTATCACAGGAGCTTCCGGTACTCGCGGCCCCCATCTTTACTCTTGCGAGCGGAGTCGCCTACTCCCGCGTCTACGCCGGCGTGCACTATCCGGGCGATGTCATTGCGGGCGCGGCTGCAGGTTCGGCTTTGGCGCTGGCAACTCGCAGATTCTGGCCGCGAGCTCCAAAGGATCCCATCAACCACGGGGTGACTTTTGAGACGAACCGGAGGCAAGGGGCCCCTACGGGACGTTCAGTGACACTGGTTGTGAATCCATCATCTGGCCCGGCCCTTTCAAGAGATCCTTCGGACAGCCTCGAGACATTGCTTCCTGAAGCCAAAGTGCTGTCAGCCGATGGGGAGGACATGGCGGAGCTTCTGAAGCAAGCAGCAGCCGGGGCGGACGTCTTCGGCGTGGCGGGGGGCGACGGCTCGGTCAATTGTGCGATAGAAGTCGCTTCTGAAACCGGTAAGCCGCTCGTGGTGATACCTGCCGGGACGCTCAATCATCTCGCTCGTGACCTGGGGCTCACGAGCGTTCGAGAAGCCGCACAAGCGGTTGCAAACGGGACGACGTCCACCGTCGATATCGCACGCATCGATGGCAAGCCTTTCGTCAATACCGCAAGTCTCGGAACTTATCCCGAACTGGTCGATTATCGAGAGAAGCTGGAATCGAAGATCGGCAAATGGCCGGCCCTTTTTGTAGCTCTGGTCAAAGTTCTAAGAGAGGCGACTCCGATAAAAGTGGAGCTTGATGGGGAGCAACGTCAGATCTGGCTCATGTTTATCGGCAATTGCCTATACCAGCCGGCAGGATTCGCGCCGGTCTGGCGCGAGCGGCTGGATGACGGCAAGCTGGATGTGCGAATCCTCTCTGCAGAGCATCCTTTCGGTCGAACACGCTTCGCTCTTTCGGTATTAACCGGGACGCTTGGTAGGTCCAAGATCTACGATCAGATGGTTACCGAACAGTTGAAGGTACGTTCGCTCGATGGCCCGCTCCGGCTGGCGTGTGACGGCGAGAGCTTCGATGGCACCGACGAGTTCGTGATCGTAAAAGCCGGGGAGCAAGTCCAGATTTTCGTTCCCGAGCCGCCGGAGAACGCCTAGTTGCCCACTAGCTTCCGTTCCGGCGCAGGTATCTGCCAAATACGATAGCCGCCGCCGCCAGAGCTACGATCCCTCCCACGGTGATCCATATCCCAGCCTCTTTGTAAGCTGCTCCAAGCAGGAAGCCGGCCCCAACTACCTCGACGATCGAGGCCGCTGCCCCGAGGCCGTCTGCGGGCAAATACTCCTTGGATGGCATGTCGCTCGACCCAGCTGCTGCCCCAAGCAGTGCCGACGGAAAAACCGCCAGCCGCCCAAGGAAGACGAGGCGAGACCCTTTGCGATCGAGCACTTTCTCCAAGTCTTTGATCCGCTTGGACGGGAGGATCTTCGAGCCGATCAGGGGAAGCCGGTTGTTCTTGATCTCTGTCGAAAACTGACGGCCGAGGTAGTAGAAATGCCACACTCCCAGCACCATGAGAGGAACCGCTGCAATCACGATCTCAGGCAGCCGAACATTCCCGGCACGGGCGAGGAAGCCAGCGGCCAGCAACACTTCTTTGGTCGGCCGTAGGAGTACGAGGATCAGAAAGTTGTCACGGTATAGCAGGGGAGCCAGGGGAATCGCTGCTATACCCAGCACGATCCTTAGCCCTGCACCCCAGAGAAGGGCCCACTTGAGTTTGCTGTTCTTTCGCACGGGCCAAGTTTTACTCGGTCTTGGGACGGGCAAACCTGAATAGCATGAAAAGTTTGCTCCCAGGCTTTGTTGCAGACCGACTAGATGCTGAGAAGAGATACGGGCTCAGGCTGACCCTGTTCGCTTTCTCAATAGTTCTTGCGACTCTCCCGTTTGGACTTCTGCTGAAGGCTGTGGTGGACAAAGACCCTGAGCTGCAATCGTTCGACACTGCACTTTCCGAACGACTCTACGGATGGACCAGGGGGAAAGAGGCTCTGGTCACGGTTCTGAAAGTGATCAGCTTTATGGGGAAGCCGTTATGGTTCTACATTCTCATCGGAGCTGTCTCGATCTACCTCTTCAGGTCCAAGCGCGTGAGACTCATGATCTTTCTCATCGCCTCGACCCTGGGGGGAGGCATCGTCGATACCATCATCAAAGTTGCCGTCAATCGGGGTAGGCCCGAAGTGGAGATCCCGCTGATCCATGCCATAGGGAAATCATTTCCTTCGGGCCATGCCATGACCTCGACCATCGCATACGGTGCCCTGCTCTTGATCTTCATGCCGTTGATCGCACGGGCGTGGAGACCCTTGGCCATCGCGGCCACGGCCTCCCTCGTCTTGCTGATCGGATTCTCACGTTTGGCACTTGGCGTTCACTTCTTAACCGATGTCATCGGAGGTTACGTTCTCGGACTCTCATGGCTTATCGCCTCGACTGCTGCCTTCAGCATCTGGCGCACCGAGACCGGAAGGAAGCCAGTCGAGGTCGTGGAAGGAGTCGAACCGGAGGCTGCAAAAGACCTGAAGCCATGATGGAGCTAGCGGTTATTGCCTTGCTCTGTTGGGGTAGGCAATAAACAAGCTAGAAGGAGGTATCTCAATGACCAAAGTTGCGTTCATTCTCGATGAGATGTTCGAGGACAGTGAGTTCAAGGTTCCATACGATCGAGTACGTGAGGCCGGTCACGAGGCCGTAGTCGTCGGACTCGAAAAGGGCAAAACGGTGCAAGGCAAAAAGGGCAAGGAGTCGATCACTATTGAGATGTCGGCGGAAGAAGCTGACCCTGCCGACTTCGACGCCCTCGTGATTCCGGGGGGATACTCTCCCGACAAGATTCGCACCAACGAGAAGATGGTGGCGATCACAAAGAACGTGGTGGATTCTGGGAAGCCGGTGGCCGCGATCTGCCATGCCGGATGGATGCTCGCCGAGGCGGACGTGCTGAAGGGCAAGACGGTGACCTCGGTGAGATCGATCAAAACCGATCTCGAAAACGCGGGGGCCTCGTGGGTCGATCAGGAGGTTGTGGAAGACGGGAACTTGATAACTTCCCGCAAGCCGGACGATCTGGAAGCCTTTACGAAGGCTTTGCTTTCGCAGATCGTCCAGTCTTCACGGTAATCCCCTCACTCGATTACTTCACGAAACCCCAGGTCGCCAAGAGCCTTGCGCAAACTGGCGGCCGCCTCCTCCAGGTCCTCCTGCCTCGGATTTGGGTCAGCGTTCGAGAAGTCGAGGTCGTTGACCCCAGATATGGGCACCACATGGAAATGAACGTGGGGAACCTCGAGGCCGGCTAGCATCAGTCCGACCTTCACCGGGCTGTATGCCTTGTCCATCGCCCTCCCTATGGATTGAGCGACTCGGGTCAAATGGCTCAATAGATCTTCGGGGAGGTCGAGCCAGTGGTCGACCTCATCTCTGGGCACGACGAGCGTGTGTCCGGGGCGGAGGGGATTGATGGATAGAAAGGCCACGCACCGGTCGTCCTTCCAGACGAACCTGCCTGGGATCTCGCCTTCGATGATCTTTGTGAAGATGCTCGGCATGGCCGCTCCCTTCGTCTAAAGGCTTCAAGATAGCGTGATCTTCAGTGAAGGCTCTGTTGGGAGGTATTTCTCATGCAAAAGGTAGTGATTGGTGACGACGGCGCGGTGAGGGTGATCACCATCAATCGGGCCGACGTCCACAACTGTGTAGATGTCGAGACCGCAGAGTCCCTCGCGGTGGCGATTGGAGAATTCGCAAAGGATGAATCGCTGAAGGTCTTGGTCCTCACGGGGGCCGGGGACAAAGCCTTTTGCAGTGGAGCCGACCTCAAAGCTTCGGATTCGCTGATGAGCCATGATTTCGTCGAAAGCGCCGGGCCCATGGGGTTTGCGCGGCTCGATCCGGGCAAGCCGACCATTGCTGCCGTTAACGGTTACTGCTTTGCAGGAGGAATGGAACTGGCAGCATGGTGCGACTTTCGCATTGCATCGGCCAATGCCGAGTTCGGAGCGTTGAATCGCCGCTGGGGAGTCCCATTCGTCGATGGTGGCACCCAGAGGTTTGCTCGCATTACCGGTCTGGGGGCCGCGCTCTACTTGATAGAAACCGGGGTCCGCATCGACGCGTCAGGTGCCAAGGAACTCGGATTTGTTCAGGAAGTGGTCCCTGCAGGAACTGCCCTCGATAGAGCGCGCGAGCTGGCTGAACAGATCGCTGGCTATCCTCAGGCAAGCATCCGCGCCGACCGCAAGGCCGCGATCCAGGGTTTGGCGATGAACCTGGACGATGGCCTGCTGAACGAGAGAAGGGTCGGGTTTGCCACCTTGAGCGATTCCGAGATGGCTGAAGGTCTGGAGCGATTTCGGAAAGGAGACTTTTAGGTAGCTTGGGAAACCGAGCTCATGTTCCAGTCGGCGACCCTGACCGGAGGAGCTTTGGCGAATGTGAAATAGTCCCCGAACTCACGCGCGAGCGTCGGCTCAGAGGCCCCCAACTCGTGCGCCTGCGCGAGCATCCCCACGGGGCTCATATTGAAACGGAAATTGTTGACGGCTCCCTTCACCTCGCCATCCTCGACTAAAAAGACCCCGTCTCGAGTAAGACCCGTTAGAAGCAGAGTCTGGGGATCGACCTCGCGGATGTACCAAAGGCATGTGACGAGTAATGCCCGCCTGGTGGACGAGATCATGTCGTCGAGGGAGGGCCCGTTGGAAGGAAAGATCAGATTGTCGATGAACGGAACTGCCGGGCCCTCGGTCTTGTCCGCCCAATAGCGCGGCGTGACCAGGTTTTGGAGGACACCTCGAGAGACCCATTCGGTCCGGTCGCATGCCAGTCCGTTGTCGAAGACAGATGCTTGACTGTTCGAAGTAGGAACGACCTGGAATGGCGATACCTCGAATCCGGGCTCCGAGGGATCTGAATAGATAGTGACGTGGTCGGGATAAAGCTGCTCGCCCTTGCGGTTCCCGCCCCCGGGCTTGCTGAAAACGGTGCGTCCTTCATCGGCGTCGCGAGCTAATGAAGTCCAGTACGAATAGAGCAGCATGTCGGTAACGGCTGAGGGTTCCAGCAGCACCTCGTAGTGCCCCGGATCGAGATCCAACTTTTTCTCTGCCCATCCAAGCCTCTGTTGCAGGCGTTCATAGTGACGAGAGAGATCAATGTCTCTGAATGTTGACGTAGCCTGCCCGACCCAAGAAGACCTGGAATAGTCGGAGGACTTGGCGTTGACCTCGAGTTTTCCCTCTCCTTGCATGTGACCAAGCCGCATCCCGGACGAAGTGGCCAGATACACCGCGCTGGTTGAATGGTCGGCGAATCCAAACAGCTTGGTGTCGGAAGACTCGGCCTCCTTGAAGACCTGCGCGAGTTCAGGAGCGAAATTCGAAAATACCTCGATGCCTATCCGATCGAGTGACTCGCTCCAACCGTCATTTGAGATACCTTCGATCAAAGGCGCATAATCCTCCGCTTCCGGCTTGTCTTCGCATGCTGCTTCCGACTCCCGGACAAGATCCTCCAACTGGTCATCGGGAAAATAGGTGCGCCCAACCACACCTACTCTTTTGTTCTTGGTTGAGATGACGTGGAGCTTGCGAGCCTCCGCAACGCCATTTGTGGTTGTGGTGTTGTTAGCCCATCGGACGTTGGCGTTCGAAGACTCCTCGCTTATTACGATGCACTCATCGGCTTTTGATAGTTGGAGGATCTTCTCCATCGTGTCCTGGATCTTCACGAGGAGCCGCCCTCATGCGTCGTGTTGAGCACATTGATCTGGCGGAACAATGCGACGGGGGCCCCATGGCTTACCGGAGCAATCTGGCCGGGCTGGCCTTTGCCGCAGTTGAAGGCGCCGCCGAGTAGATAAGTCGAAGGGCCCCCCACAGCCTCCATCGAGTTCCAGAAGTCCGTCGTGGTGGCCTGGTAGGCCACGTCCTTCAGCTGGCCGATGATCTTGCCCGAGCGAATTTCGTAAAAGCGCTGCCCGGTGAACTGGAAGTTGTACCTCTGCATGTCGATCGACCAGCTCTTGTCGCCAACTATGTAGATGCCCCGGTCGACTCCGTCGATCAGGTCATCGAGACTCAGATTTTTCTGACCTGGCTGCAGAGAGACGTTCGGCATTCGCTGAAGAGGGACGTGTAGCGGGGAGTCCGCGAAGGCGCAGCCATTGCTCCGGCCGAACCCCTGTTTTTCAGCCATCTGGCGGTTCAGTTGATAACCGACGAGCACGCCGTCTTTGATGATGTCCCACTGCTGGGCCGCCACGCCCTCATCGTCGTACCCGACACTCGCAAGGCCGTTCTCTGCCAAGCGATCGCCGGTGACGTGCATGACGGGAGAGCCATATTGGAGTTTTCCGAGGTTGTCGATGGTGGCAAAAGAGGTTCCTGCATATGCAGCTTCGTAACCAAGGGCTCTGTCCAGCTCGGTGGCATGCCCTATGGATTCGTGGATGGTGAGCCACAGGTTGGTCGGGTCGATGACGAGGTCGTATGGGCCGGGGTCCACCGATTTCGAAGCCATTTTCTCTTCGAGCAGCGACGGTATTTCCTCTGCATCGGCCATGAAGTCGTATTCAGAGGAAATGTATTCCCAGCCCTTTCCGACCGGAACCGCGTTGGAGCGCATGGTGTCGAATGCCCCTGAATCCTTGTCGACGCGTACAGCATCGAAATTTCCCTGGAGTCTTACTCGCTGCTGAGTGATCTTGGAACCGGACAGGGAGGCGAAGAACTTGTTCTCCAAGACTTGAGATAGCGCGAAGTCGACGTGGTCTGCTTTCTTCGACGCCAACACCTTCTCGTTGATGCCCTTCAAGAAGGAGACTTTCTCCTCGTCGGGTACCGAAAATGGATCGATGTCGTAACTGGAGACGAAGCTGTCCTCATAGGTGGGTTCGTCGGCAAGTTCAACGGGTTCGCTGTTGAGAGAAGAAAGTGTCCGAGCCACATCCGTCGCCTGCTCCACGGCCCTAGCGGCAGCCTCCGGAGATAGTTCCACGCTTGCTGCGAATCCCCACGAGCCGTCCTTCACCAACCGCACAGCAAACCCTAGGCTCTCAGACGTAACCAGCCCCTCGAGCTGCAGATCCCGCATGTTGATCAATTGCCCTTTGAGCCGCTCGAAACGGAAGTCCGCATACGACACATTCAAGCTCTGCGCCTTAGAGAGAGCCGCGTCGGCCATTGCCTCGTAGGAAAGGTCTGCGAAAGATTGGTCTATATCGGGTCGTGCCATCGGGGCCTGAGTATATGGGCTTGAACTTACTTGGCCTTCAGCACAAGGATCGCGATGTCGTCACGAGGACGACCATCGGAGAACTTGACCGCCTCTTTCTCGATCGATGCCGCGATGGTGTCGGCGGACTTGCCGGCACATCCGGCAAGGCAGGCCTCCAGTCGATCCTCTCCGAAGATCTCCGCGCCTTCCGGTGACCTGGCCTCGATCACCCCGTCGGTGTAATAAACGACGACATCTCCCGGCTCAAGGGTGAGGTGTTGCTCTTCCAGCGATATCTCTTCGAACAACCCCAGCATCGTGCCGGGAAATCCGATGCGTTCGATGGTTCCATCCTTGCGGATAACGATCGGTTGGGGATGGCCGGCGCACACCACAGTCAGGTGCGCTCCGTCCGCAGTGGGTTCGAGGCGGGTATAAGCCACCGTGCAGAATTGGTCTTGAGCGCTTCGTTCGATAACAGCCTCGTTCAGCGTTGAAAGCATCCTGCGAGGCTCCCTTTCCTGCATTGCTTCCGCGTACACTGTCGATCTGACGAATGAGGTCAGGGCGGCCGCCGTTGCCCCCTTGCCCGAGACGTCTCCGATGACAATGCCCCATCGGGTCTGGCCGTATGGGAAGAGATCGTAAAAGTCGCCACCGACTTCGGTTGCTTCTTCGATTCCCCCGGCCGCGCGGTACCGCGCTCCGATCTTCTCGAAGCCTGGAATCTCGGGAAGCCTTCTCGGCAGGAGGCTCTCTTGGAGAGTTCTGGCGATTTTGCTTCGCTCTTCGTATCGAAGAGCGTTGTCGAGCGCAAGGCTGACTCTTCTGCCCAGCTCTTCTGCCAGTTGAAGATCTTCCTGGTTGTAACGCCGTCCGGAGCCACTCGAGAAGAAAGAGGCAGCTCCGAGGACTCGGCCTCGCGCTTGGAGCGGGACTACGATCATCGAATCAAGTCTCAGATCCCTGAGTGCTTCTTGATTCCCAGACTCACCGGTCAACTGGGTGAGGATGTCGTCATCGATCTCGGAAAAGACCGTGCTCTTGCCGCTTCGCAAAGTTCTGATGATTGGATGGTCCTCACCAGGTCCTTGCAGGTAAGAGTCCAGAGCTGCCATGGAACCCACCTGAAGATCATCGCCTTGCGCGGATGCAAGGCGTCTTGGCAATTGGCCCTCTTCCATGGCATCGACAAGGCAGTAATCGCACAGGAAAGGAGTCGCTAACTTCATGATGTTGGAAAGCGTCGTCTTGTAGTCGAGCGACGATGCGAGGATCGTGCTTGCCTCAGCCAAGAACATCCGAACCTGCTGAAGACGGCGCTGCTCGGTGATATCTCTCAGATAGCCAGTAAATAGAGGGTATGCAGATCCTTCGGTCTTAACCGGCGTGATCGCAAGTTCTACGAGTATCTCGGTCCCATCAGATCGGAGCGCGGGAAGCTCCAGGCGCTTGCCGGCGAGCCTGGATACGCCGGTTTCCCTGTACCTTCTGAGTCCTTCCCGGTGCTCGTCTCTCAAAGACGGGGGGACCAGCGTGTCTTCGATCTTCTTGCCGATAATGTCATCACGGGCCCACCCGAAAGTCTTTTCTGCGGCTGGGTTGAACTCGATGATCTTGCCATCATGGTCCGCGGTGATGATGCAGTCGAGAGCAGACTCGAGGATTGCGGCCTTTCTAGCCTCACTCTCGTGAACCGCCTGTTCGGTCCTCAGTCGGATTATTCGCTGACCGATCTCGATACCAACGGAATCCATCAGCTGCATCAGTTCGTTGTCAGGCTGCTCGATCTCTTTGCTGAAGAACTCGACCACTCCCAGAAATTCAAAGGCGCTGCGTACTGGGATCGCGAAGGCTCCATGAAGGTTTGCCTTTCCGGCCAGGCTTGCTCTAGAGAAGTCGCTGTCGGTTTCTGCGTCTCGGATCCACAGAGGTCTCTTGGACTGCCAAACCCTTCCGGGCAGGCCTAGGCCCTTCTCCAGACGCAGTCGAAGAGTCTCGGCTATGAATTCCTCCTTTTCTTCGCCTCCCGTGTGCCAGACCGCGACGCACCTCATGTGACTATTTCTCTCCTCGACGATCCAAAGAGCCCCCATCTCCCAGCCGAGGTTGCTGCAGATAGCCTCGAGAATTCTGGGGCCGGCCTCCTCCAGGGAATTGACTTCCATCAATGCTTGTGCCGCGGCATGAACTGCGGCAAGCCGCCGTTCCGCTTCCTTGAGCCGTGTGACGTCGACCATGCGCCCGCGCAGCCTGATCGTCGACCGTGATCCTCTTGGGGAAACCTCCGCTCTGTCACTCAACCAAACGTCCCCACCATCGGAGCGAACCATCCGATAGGTGAGCTCGTGATCCTTGGCCTCGACGACCGCCTCCTGTCTGGCCCTAACGACAAGCTCTCGATCCTCCGGATGGATGTGGTTCGCCCAGAAGAATGAATCCTCGTACCAGTGCTCCACCGGGTAGCCGAGAATCCGTTCCGCTCGCTTGCTGACGTAAGTGAAGCGAAGCGGTTCGGTTTCCGCTTCCCAGACTATTGCGTCGACCGAATCGACCAGACTGCGCAACTCGTCTCTCTCCGAGTCGGCCTGCAGTCGCCGATCGTGTTCTACGTGATAGAGGACAGACCACTTTCTGAGAAGCCCTGCGCTGACGGCCACCGCCACAGCGGCAAAAGAAACGACTAGGAAGTGCTCTAGGGGCATGTCCTCACGTCCGGTGACGAGATAAAAGTAGGCCGCATATATGGCCACCAGGCCTGCCGCAACGAGACCCGAAAGGAGGCCACCCACAAAGCTCGCCAAAGCGATGGCAGCCAGCAGTACTGAAAAGACGACCACGTCGCTCACGGCGAGAAAAGACAGGACCTCGAAGGAAATCGCCAGGACCACCACCGCTCCTGGGCCGGCCCAAAGCCGCCAGCCGGTCAGGACCCCGCGCGAAGCCGGGCCAGACGTATCTTTGTGAGATCCCAAGGCAGTTGACAAGAAATCCAGACCTATCCTTCGGTAAGGCGGGATTGTTGGACTCGTCGAGGCGCCGCCTGCCCATGCTTAGGGCAGGTCAAGTATAAAGAAGGGGGAAAGGTAGCCATCCTCTGGAGATTTTCTGCCCTGGGTTCTGGGTATCAAGAGGGCACAGAGCACACTAGAAAGGGAGGAGCAAGTGATCGACCTGATCGTATTCATCATCGTGGGCCTCATTATTGGGGCCCTAGCGCGCCTGCTAGTTCCCGGCCGTCAGAGCATGGGTCTGCTCGTGACGATCCTCGTGGGCATCGTCGGGGCCATCGTAGGCGGGTATTTGTGGCGAGCGATATTTGGAGACAGCGGTGGTGTCGAGTGGATAGGTTCGATAATCGTCGCCGTGCTGATCCTCCTGTTGCTTCAACGGATGGGCGGCAGTCGCTCGGCCTAAGTAAATGCTAAAAATACAAAGGAGGAAGGAATGAAGAAGACAGCGATGGAGATGGTGGCGGAAGCGAAAAAGCGCGTCGAGAATCTCACTCCCGACCAGGTGGCTAAAGAGCTAGAGGAGGGCGCAATAGTGATCGACGTCCGCGAGCCTCAAGAGAGGAAAGAGTCAAACATTCCAGGCTCGATCTCCGCACCTCGCGGCATGCTGGAGTTCTACGCTGACCCTTCTCTTCCGTATCACAAAGAGGAGTTCAATCCCGACCGCCGGCTAATCCTTCATTGCGCATCGGGTGGACGGTCAGCCTTAGCTGCCGAGACCTTGCAGCAGATGGGTTACACGAATGTGGCTCACCTCGATGGAGGTATCAAGGCTTGGAAGGACGCGGGCCGGCCCACCGAGCCAGGCGAGTAGGCCGCATAACTACGCCCTTCAAGACTAAGGAGCTCTCTGTCGGGACATGGCCCGACTTTGTGAACCTTTTCAGCCAGGGCCATGGCTGGGACTTCTGCGCGTGCATGCTGTTTCAGCGAGGCCATCATTTGCCCCGCAGTAAGTATCCGACCCGCTCCGAAATGCAGGTCAGGAACCTCGAGGAAAAGAGACGATTGGTAGAGAAAGGCCGTGCTCACGGGATCCTTGTCTATGCGGACGGGGAACCCATCGGATGGTGCCAGTACGGTCCGGTGGATGAGCTCCCGATTCCCGGCCACTCCCGAAAGAATTCGAAGCATCCGGCAGGTTTCATGATCGCCCTCGACGACGCCGGCCGAGCAGTCAAGAGATCTGGAACCGATGGGGTGGACTGGCGTATCACTTGCTACGTCACGAACAAGGATGTCGGTCAGCGAAACAAGGGGGTCGCAACTGCCGCCTTCCAAGCCGCTCTGGAAGCAATCGCAAAGAGAGGGGGCGGCCTCGTCGAAGCCTTGATGCCAGGAGCCTGGGCCCCCAAGTGGGCTGCAAAGAATGAGCCGGTCCAACTCATTCAGGTGGAGGGCAAGCGCTAAAAAGTCTTTGACACCAAAGGTCCTATCGGGTTTACTCCGGCGACGAGTAATAGTGGAGCGGAGGTAATAGATGAATAAGTCAGATTTGGTCGACCGCGTGGCTGATGCCACCGGGGAAGCCAAGACCAAGATCTCTCAGGTGGTCGACGAAACGATCAACGCAGTCCAGGGAGCTCTCGCCAAAGGCGAGAAGGTAACGATTCCTGGCTTTGGCACCTTCCAGCCAAGGGCGCGCAAGGCGCGTACCGGTCGCAACCCTCGAACCGGTGACACGGTTAAGATTCCGGCTACCACCATTCCAGTTTTCAAGGCCGGACAGGCGCTCAAGGACCTGGTCTCGGGCAAAGCGAAGCTGACGGTAACCAAGACCTCTGCGAAGAAGTCGCCGGCTAAGAAGTCCACCGCCAAGAAGTCCACCGCCAAGAAGTCCACCGGCAAGAAGTCCACAGCAAAAAAGTCTCCGAGTCGTAAGAAGACCGCGGCCCGCAAGCGCTGAACTGCGCCGAGGACTAACCTCGGGTCGTGAAGAGAGGCCTATCGGGTCAGACGCGCCGCGGGGGCCCGCCGCTTTCCAGGCAGAGGATCGCTTTGAGGGCAATCCAGCTGACTCTTGTCGCCGTCGCGCTCGTCCTCTGGTGGTTTGGCTGGAGCGCGTTTCAGGACATCGGAACCGTCGCCGCGAACGGATCTTCATTCGATCCGCAGCCCCCCTCCACTGGAGATGTCGTCGCTCTTGCGATTGGGGGGGCGACGGCGCTGGTAATCGCCGCCCTGATGGGAATCAGAGCGGTCCGAGGCCCTCGCCCTCCGGAGATCTAGTCGCCTCCCTTGCAACCTTGACGCTCTCCCTGTCCTCGGAGGATGTGGCTAGCTGCGCTAGATCGCCCGGCTCGTCGATATCGAACTGGAGGCCGGGGGAGCGGACCAGCTGAAAGGACCTTCCGTGTTGCCTGGCGCTGGTTTCGTGTAACCGCGCACTCGAGGGCCCGAATGCCGGGTGGATGACACCGGGTGGACGCCTCAAGAGCGCATTGGTTCCTCCGTCGCTCGAACCTGCGACCGCGACTTCCGTCTCGCACTCGAAGACTGACTCGACCTCTTGCGCGGTGACGAGAGGCAGATCGGATGCCAGCACGAGCAGCGAGGTCACTCCAAGCGAGATTGCCGCCTCCGTCCCAGCTTCGACCGAAGGATTCAAGCCTGTACCCGGGTCCGCGACCAATACGCATCCGAACGCCATTCCGACTGCTTCCGCATCTGGATCGTCGGTGACGAGAAGCTTTGGGTTCCAATTGTCGGTCGCGCGCAAAACGTCGGCGAGCATCGCTAGCCCAAGCCGGCGCCTGATGGCCGAAGGGACGACGTGAGCGAGTCTTGCCTTTGCCAGGGAGAGGCGCTTGATAGGGATCAGGATGCCATCCATCATCTTGTAGCCTACGGAGGATGACCGAAGATTCCGAGCCGGGCACTGAAGAAAGAAAGCACTGGAAGCATCTCCACGCTGAGATAGTTGCCACCGAGATCTGCTGCGGATGCTCCGCCTGCGTCGTGGCCTGCCCTCATCACGTGATCGAGATGGAGAACTTCGATCCCGTGATGCAGGATCTCACCCTTGGGCCGGACAACTGCGTTCACGGTGAGAAGAGCTGTTCTCTCTGCGCGATGGCTTGCCTTCGTCTCGATCCGGATTACGACACCATCGAGTCGCTCCTGTTTGGGCGACGCCGCAAGCATCCATCGGAGCCATGGGGGATAAGCCGCGAGATGTGGCTTGCACAAGCGGCAGGCGACGGGGTCCCGGGAGGACAGGACGGGGGAGTGGTAACTGCGTTACTGGCATGGATGCTAGAACAAGGGGAAATCGAGGGAGCGTGTGTGTCCAAACCTAGGCAGGACAAGCCTTGGCTGGACGAGCCCGTGATTGCTACGACCGCAGATGAGCTCATCGAGGCTGCCGGAAGCCGCTATACCTACTGCTCCACGCCACTCGCCCTGAAGCAAGCCGCGGAACGAAAGATGAAGGCCGTGGCGATGGTGGGCGTTTCTTGTGAGGCGACCGCGATAAGAGAGATGGGGGCCCAGGGCATCAAGCGCTGGAGCCGGATGGTCAAGTTCAATGCAGGGCTTATGTGTAACGAAACCTTTCAGTACGAGCCATTCATCTTCGAAATCGTCAAAGGTCGTTACGGGATAGATCTGGACCGCATCAAAAAGATCAATGTGAAGGGAGATGTCTTCGTAACCCTGGATGACGCGACCGATGTCGTCATTCCCCTCGACGAATGCAAGCCCTATGCGAATGCCTGGTGTCATCACTGCCCCGACTTCGCTGCAGAGCATGCCGACATATCCTTCGGCGGTCTTGGGATGAGCGGGTGGACGATGTGCGTCGTGCGGAGCGAATACGGCCAGGATCTCTGGAACCGGGCAGTCTCCGCAGGGGTGGTTGTTACCCGCGCTGCAGAAGAGGAGCCTGTGGCGTTGAAGGTTCTTGACGCTCTGGCCAAGAAACAACGAAGGAGAGTTGGCCCGATGGAATCCCATGCGTCCGGACGGTGGTCCTCCAACCGGGTCCTCGAGCGAGTGAGATCCGAATACCTTGCATCAGGAGGCGATGGTGGTGGGGACGAGTAGATGAGCCCTCCGCCCTCGGCAGGCTGGGAACCCGGCTACACCGTGGCCAAGAGCCTCCTAGTTCCCTGGCTGGCGACCTCGTTCAAGTGGCACTTCGAGGGTTTGGAGCATCTTCCCGGCAGTGGACCCGGACTCATCGCATGCAACCACGTCTCTATTTTCGACCCCCTGGCCATCGCGTACGCCATTGATGCCAACGGCCGAAGACCGAGGTTTCTTGGTAAGGCCTCTCTCTTCAGGGCACCGGTGGTTGGGTGGGTGCTCAGAACGGCCGGGCAAATCAGGGTGGATCGCGGCACTGCGAGCGCGCCTTCCTCGCTCTCGATGGCGGAAGAAGCGCTCGAAAATGGAGAGATCGTGGTGATCTTTCCCGAAGGCACGACCACCGTAGCCGACGACCTTTCTCCGCTTGAACCCAAAACCGGGATTGCGCGTCTGGCGCTTGCCACCGGGCTGCCGGTGATCCCATGTGCCACCTGGGGAGGCCAGTGGATATGGAGCTACCATCTCGGGTTCAAGCCAGGATTCGGCAAGGATGTGTGGGTTCGTTTCGGGGCCCCCGTTTCGTTCGATGAATACGGCGGTACGGGCCGGGATCCAGACGCATGGCGCGCGGTCGCGAAGCTCACGATGGAAGAGATCTCAGTTCTCCTTGCAGGGTTGAAAGCTGCGAAGCCATGGGAAACGAGACCACTTCCTGAAAAGACCAAAGCCAAGCTTCGAAAGAAAGGCAAGTTGAAGTGACCGCCCTGCTCGACGGGACATGACAGGGGTCGAAGACAAAGTCGCAGTCATTGGAGCCGGAAGCTGGGGCACCGCGTTCGCCAACGCCCTGGCCCACAAAGGACTGAAGGTGACGCTGTGGGCCAGAAGACCTGAGCTCGCAACAGCCATCCAAGAATCGAACGAGAACCCCGATTACCTGCCCGGGCTGTTCCTTTCGCCGCGGCTCAGAGGCACTTCAAATCTGGAGGTTGCCCTGGATGGTGCAGCCGTCGTCGTGATGGCGGTTCCATCCCACGGGTTCAGGGAAGTCGTCACGACTGCGGCGAAGCTTGTCGAGCCCGCTGCACCCTTCATCAGCCTGGCCAAAGGCCTCGAGCCTGATTCTTTGAGAAGGATGAGCGAGGTGATAGCTGAGGAAGTCCCGGCATCGTGGCCGGAGCGGATAGGAGTGCTCTCTGGGCCAAATCTTGCAAAGGAGGTCGCGCTTGCCCAGCCGGCGGCCTCGGTCGTCGCGTGTGCCAGTGGGGGAGTGGCCGATCGGCTTCAAGAGTTTTTCATGAGCCCCATTTTGCGGACCTACTCTGCTTCCGATGTTGTCGGGGTAGAGATCGGAGGTGTCGTCAAGAACGTTATCGCCATCGCAACCGGAATCGCGGAGGGGATCGGATTTGGTGACAACACCAAGGCCACTGTTGTGACTAGAGGGCTTGCGGAGATGACCAGGCTAGGGGTGAGTCTTGGTGCGGATCCGATGACCTTCTCAGGGCTGGCCGGAGTTGGTGATCTCATCTGCACGTGCATGAGCGGCCTTTCTCGCAATCACCACGTGGGGGTGGAGCTCGGAAAAGGAAGGAAGATAGCGGACATTCTTAGTGAGATGTCGCAGGTGGCCGAGGGGGTCAAGTCTTCCAAGGCGGTGATGGCACTGGCCGAGAATTACAACGTGGAGATGCCTATCTCAGAGGGGGTCTACCAGGTCATCCATGAGGGACAAGAGGTGTCGGAGATGATCGGAAACCTCTTGCGGCGCGTGCGTCAGCGGGAGAGAGACTGAGGAATAAAAAACGGCCCCCAATTGGGGGCCGTTTTGGTTCTAGCTGTGCTGGCGGTTACGGAGAAGTGGTGTCTCCGGTGCCGCCGGTATCATCGGTCGTATCACCGGTGGTGTCGCCCGGCTGGTCGATGTTTACGTCCGTGTCTCCCTCGTCTCCCTCGTTCTCTATGTTCGTTACGTCGCCGTTGTTGTCATCGACGTCGTCGCCACCCCGGATGTTCATGGGGCCGAAGAGGAAGAGCCAGATCAAAAACACGATGAGAAGAGCAACCAAAACCCCGACGATCAAGCCTGCCGAGGAGTCACGCTCAGTCTCGACCACCGTGGGGCCGTTCCCGTGGTGATGATCAGTCATACGTGCCACTCCTTTCTAGAACCGGTCCTTGCCTCGATACCCTAGCTTGCTCGGTTCTAAACGCCGGTATTGCCCGGCCGTGGAGGGCGAATCAGATGCCTATATGTTGCCCCCACGCAGGAGTTGGGCGAGGTTGTCCATGTCGTGGCACCGCTCGTCGGCGGCGTCCCTGGTGATCTTGCCCGCTTTCACGAGTTCGGCGAGAGCCTTGTCCATCGTTTGCATGCCTTGGGCCCCACCCGCTTGCATCGCAGAGAAGATCTGATGGGTCTTTCCTTCTCGGATCAGGTTCGAGACCGCCGGAGTGACCGACAGAATCTCGCAAGCAACTGCCCTGCCCTTCCCATCGACTGTGGGGATAAGGGTCTGGGTTACGACTCCCTGAAGGGAAGACGCGAGCTGCACTCTGATCTGCTGCTGCTGGTGAGGCGGGAAGACGTCGATGATTCGGTCGACAGAGCCCGGGGCCGAATTCGTGTGCAGAGTCGCGAAGACGAGGTGGCCGGTCTCTGCGGCAGTAAGAGCCATGCCGATGGTTTCCAGGTCGCGCATTTCCCCGACGAGGATGACATCGGGGTCCTGGCGAAGCACGTGCTTGAGGGCCTGGGCGAATGACTTCGTGTCTCCACCGACCTCGCGCTGGTGAACGGCTGAAGTCTTGTGCTGATGAAGAAACTCGATGGGATCTTCGACGCTGATGATGTGCTTGGGTTCGTTGGAGTTGATGATGTCTATGAGAGCAGCCAGAGTCGTGGATTTTCCAGACCCGGTCGGACCGGTGACGAGCACCAAGCCGCGAGGCAAGTCGGCGAACTGTTTGACGGCTTGCGGGATTCCGAGGTCGTCGAGGGTCTTTATCTCGAATGGGATCAACCGGAAAGCTGCGCCCAATGCGTCTCTCTGCTTGTAGATGTTGACCCTGTAGCGCGCTACACCGGGCAGCGCGTAGGAGAGATCGAGCTCCCAGTCTTCTTCGAACCTTTCCCTCTGCTTTTGGGTCAGGATGGCGTAGAGCATCTCTTGGATGTCGTTGGGCATGAGGCGATCGTGTTCGGTCCTGAGCAGATCTCCGTGAAGCCTGTATAGCGGAGGGTTCCCCGCTGAGATATGGAGATCTGAGGCTTTCGTCTCCACCATCGTGTGGAGCAGATCCGCCAGGTGAGGTTTGACCTTGGCAGGCTGCTCCTGTTCGGCGGGGGCCTGAGGCTCCCTCTCGACTAGCACCGATTCGTTGTACAGGGGTCCTCGCTGTTGATCGGGCGCGTTCGTCTCGGTTATCTCTGTCAACTCCCCAACGAGGGAGCGGTCCTGGCTATCCATACCATCAAGGAATCGACCCGGTGGGGGCCGCTCTTTAGGGCTGGCGGGAAGAGATTTCTCAAAAGGAAGGTCTCTAGGTGAGTCAGAATGGGCGTATGGAGCCAGAGATCCCCGGCGAGATCGGAACGGGCACGGCGTCGACTCACGCCTCCGACGGCGCCCCCCAGGTGAACGAACAGCCGCTTTCGTTTCCCATTTGGCAAGTCGCCGACTACGCCTACGATTCGGCCGAGCACTATGCCGATGTCATAAACGAACGGCGCGATGGCCAGATCTATGGCCGCTACGGAGGCCCGACCGTGGAGCGGCTGGCATCGGTTCTGGCCGCGCTCGAGGGGGCCGAGGCTGGATGGGTCTTCTCTTCGGGCATGGGGGCCATCCACGCCGTTTTGATGGCCGTGGCAGGACACGGCGACAGAATCGTCTCGGCCAGGACTCTTTATGGGGGAACCTACGGTCTGTTCACAGAAGGCTGCGAGCGGGTAGGGATCGAAGTCACTTTCGCCGACTGCACCGAGGCGGAGAAGGTCGCGGCGTCTATCGAAGGCTCGAAGGCGGTGTTCGTAGAGACCATTGCCAATCCCACATTCGAGATCGCAGACATCGAAGGTGTTGGACACGCTGCACGCGATGCCGGTGTTCCACTTATCGTCGACAACACCGTTGCAACCCCTGCGCTCTTCAGGCCGATTGACCAGCGAGCTACTCTCGTCGTGCATTCGACTTCGAAGTACGTCGGAGGGCATCACGACTTGATGGGCGGGGTGGTCCTGGGGCCGGCCGATCTGATTGACGCAACCAGACACCTCGCCGTTCGGTACGGAACAACCGCATCGGCATTCGAGAGCTGGCTCGCCCTTCGTGGCGTGGCCACTCTGGCCCTTCGAATGTCGAAACACTCCGAGAACGCAATGATGGTGGCCGAACTGCTCGAATCGAGCGAAGAAGTCAGACGGGTGATCTATCCGGGGCTCCCCACCCATCCTCAGCACGACCGCGCGCTCAAACTTCTGAGCGGGTTTGGGGGCATGATCGCTGCGGACTTTGGCTCGCAGGCAAAGGCATGGCGTTTCATGGATTCCTGCAGGATTGCCAGGGTGGGCTCCTCGTTCGGAGGGGTGCGAACGGAGCTAACTCATCCGGCAACGACATCGCATCGTCAGTTCAGCCAGCAGGACAGAGATGCCGCTGGGATAACCGACGGCCTGGTTCGCGTTTCGGTCGGCATCGAAGATGCTATCGACTTGACTCGCGACTTCGAGGCTGCTCTCGAGAAACTCGCTGAAGATGGTTCCTGAACGCAGGATCAGGGTAGCGGTTCTGTTCGGAGGAAGATCGGCCGAGCACCGAGTCTCTTGCATCTCCGCAAAGCACGTGGTCAATGCGATGGATCCGAACAAATATGAGGTGCTACCGATCGCCATAGGGCTCGATGGCGGATGGCTTCTGCCAGATGCGTCCCGAAAGGTCCTCGAGGGAGGGCCTCTCGAGGTGCCCGACGAGGCGTTCTCGGCAGAGGGTGAGCCGGTAGCGATGATGGTCGATCCAAGACGCACCGAAATAGTTCCCATCGATCGCACAGGGCCGTTGCAGCCGTTCGATCCGCCCGACGTGGTGTTCCCCGTCCTCCACGGCCCGTTCGGTGAGGACGGCACCGTCCAAGGGATGCTGGAGCTTGCCGGCATTCCCTACGTCGGCTCCGGCGTGCTCGGTTCCGCTCTTGGGATGGACAAGGAGAAGATGAAGATCCTTTTTTCGGCCGAAGGACTTCCTATCCCTCGGTTCTTCATCGTCAAAGACCACCAGTGGGAGATTGGCAGAGACCTGCTGCTCGACGAGATCGAGCCGATGGGATTCCCGATGTTTGTGAAGCCGTCCAATCTGGGTTCTTCGATCGGGATCTCAAAGGCACTCGATCGAACCACTCTTCAGCTTGGCATCGAGGCCGCGCTGGAATACGACCGGAAAGTGATGGTCGAAGAGGCGATATCAGGACGCGAGCTCGAAGTTGGAGTCCTTGGCAACGATCACCCAGAGGTCAGCATGGTCGGAGAGGTGATCCCAGGACACGACTTCTACGATTATTCCGACAAGTACCTCGATGATGCTTCCCAGACTGTCATTCCTGCAGACTTGCCGGTTCCGGTTATGGACTTGATCCGCAATTACGCTCTCAGAGCTTTCAGGGCGGTAGAGGCGGCCGGAATGGCGAGGGTGGACTTTTTCTTCGAGGAAAGGGGAAGAGGAGTTGTCTGTAACGAGATCAACACTATCCCCGGATTCACCAACATCTCGATGTACCCGAAGCTTTGGGAAGCCAGCGGTGTCTCTTACAGTGAGCTGATCGACCGGCTCATCGAACTGGCGCTCGAGAGCGACACTAAGAAGCGAAGCTCGCGCATGCGCCCGCCCGAATCTCTCTAGCGAGGCGGAACGATTCTCGGCGGAGTCGAGACGGCCTCGAAGAGATCGAACCCAGCGATCGCTAACCCAATGATGACGAGGAATAGGGCTGCAAGTTTCCACGACCTCTGTTTTCGCAGGATGCCGATCACGAGCATGGGGGCCGCGAGAGCGATGCCCCCAAACCCCGCGACCGCGGCAGCCTGAAGGTAGCTTCGCCGGCTTGGCTCCCCTAAGAAGGGTCCTGTGAGGAGAATGTGGAAGAAGACCAGGTAGCTCGCCAGCATGAGCGCCAGCACGACGAGGATGATGGCCCACAGAACCCGCGTTAGGTTCCACTCCGGCCAGATTGCCGGAGAAGAACCTGAGGGATTGGACTCAGAGATGGACTACGGGGCAGGTCAGAGTCCGGGTGATTCCCTCGACGGCCTGGATCTTGGCGACGACCAGCTTCCCGAGGTCGTCGACGGAAGGTGCTTCTGCCTGAACGATCACGTCGTATGGGCCGGTGACGTCCTCCGCGCTCGTTACGCCCGGGATCGCGCCGACTTCACGAGCGACCTGAGCCGCTTTTCCGACCTCTGTCTGAATGAGGATATAAGCCTGTACTGCCACACCGGTCTCCTTCCTTATGGGCCTTATGGGCCTTATGGGAATGAAGGCCCCATCCTAAGAACGAACCGACTACGGTACAAGGGCGAAGCAGTCTGCGCCTATGATTCAATTTGCTCATGCCCAAGAAAAGGCCCCGAAAAGGGAGCCGGGGCGACTCCCTCAGGGATACATACGCCCGTATCCGCAAGCCTGTTCCGCCTCCATCGCGGGTAGAAGAAGATCGCCGGCGAGAGATCCTCGAAGAGATCGAGCAAAGAGAGATCGCCAGAAAGCAGGAGGACGATGATGATCTTCAGGAATCGTGAGGAAGCTGGCCAGATGCTCGGCGAATCACTCCTGGAGCTATCGCTCGATCCCGTCGTCCTCGCGATCCCTCGAGGCGGGGTCGTCGTAGCGGCGCAGGTCGCGAGGGTCCTGGGGGCTTCCCTGGACGTCATCGTACCGGCGAAGATCAGAGCCCCATACCAACCGGAACTGGGGATAGGAGCGGTAGCAGCAGATGGCACACGCGTACTGGACGAAGATGCCATTGCCGTTCTGGGAGTGACTGAGGACTATTTGGCGAGGGAGATAGAACTGCGTCTTCAAGAGATCCAGAGAAGAGCGGTTGCCTATCGCGGTGACCGGCCAGAGATCGAATTAGCCGGCCGCGACGTTGTGATCGTCGACGACGGTATTGCTACCGGATGGACTGCAAGGTGCGCGGCTAGATCGGTGCGCAATCGGAGCCCCAAAAGCGTCATACTTGCCGTTCCCGTCGCTCCGATGGAAGGCGTGAGTAGGCTCGAAGGCGATTGCGATCGTGTCGTATGTCTCCAATCGCCGGAACCTTTCCTAGCGGTGGGGCGGTGGTACCGAGACTTCGATCAGGTTGGCGATGAGGAAGTATTGGCGGCGTTGAGGGAGGTAGCTTGAGGGACCTTGATGGGCTGCATTTCGAGCCTCAGAAGGACATATTCTTTAATCCTCCGGTCGCAGCCCTTGTCGAGCACGCGATAAGCCGAGGTGAGGGAACTCTCTCCAGCACTGGGGCTCTTGTAGCCCGAACCTTCGAGCGGACCGGCCGGTCGCCCAAGGACAAGTTCGTTGTCCGGGATGCCAAGACTGATCCCAAGGTCTGGTGGGAGCAGAATCAGGAGACCTCACCGGAGCTGTTCGAAGAACTCTGGCAACAGGCCTCTCATCACCTTGAACAAACCGACGTCTTCGTTACCGATTCATGGGCATGCGCCGATCCGGATCACCGGCTAGGTGTACGGCTGGTATCGGAACTTGCGTGGCATTCGCTCTTCGCCCGTCAGCTATTTCGCAGACCAACCCCCGACGAGCTGGACACCTTCACTCCTGAGTGGACTGTCCTTGGGGCGCCTAACTTCAAGGCGCGGAACACCGACGGGCTCAACTCGAGTGCCTTCGTTGCCGTCGACTTCACAAACACCAGAGTGCTGATCATCGGTACTCATTACGCCGGCGAGATCAAGAAATCCATATTCACCGTCCTCAACTATCTCCTTCCCGGCCGCGGCGTCCTTCCGATGCATTGTTCAGCGAATGTCGGCGTCGATGGTGATGTTGCCCTGTTCTTTGGATTGTCCGGGACGGGAAAGACCACTCTCTCGGCAGATCCGGAACGAAGTCTCATCGGGGACGACGAACACGGCTGGTCTGATTCGGGAGTCTTCAATTTCGAAGGAGGCTGCTATGCAAAGTGCATCCGGTTGTCTCCTCACAAAGAACCACAGATCTTCGATGCCATTCGATTCGGTGCAGTGGTCGAGAATGTAGTCGTCGATCCGGAGACGGCCCAGGTGAATTACGACGACGACTCGATTACCGAAAACACTCGCGCGGCTTACCCCCTCGACTTCATACCGGGAGCGACGCCAAGCGGGATGGCAGGCCACGCGAAGACCATCATCTTTCTGACCGCAGACGCTTTTGGTGTTCTGCCCCCAATCGCCAAGCTGACCCACGCCCAGGCCGCGTATCACTTCCTGAGCGGTTTCACATCGAAGCTGGCCGGGACTGAAGCCGGCCTTGGGGATGAACCCGAAGCCACGTTCTCCACTTGCTTCGGGGCCCCCTTCCTTCCACTGCACCCAAGCGTTTACGCCAAGATGCTGGTTCAAAAGCTAGACGAGCATGACTCCAACGTGTATCTGGTCAACACCGGCTGGAGTGGCGGCCCCTATGGGATCGGCAGCAGAATCGACTTGGCGGCGACGAGAGCCATCGTCGCGGCCGCCGTCTCCGGGAAGCTCTCAGACGCTCCCACCCGAACCGATCCAATATTCAACATCGAGGTCCCACTCGAGGTCGAGGGCGTTCCGCCAAAGACGCTCACCCCTCGCGACACCTGGGACGATCCTGCCGCGTATGACGCCAGCGCCAAGGAGCTGGCTTCTAAGTTCGAAGAGAATTTCGAGAAATTCAGAGATCACGTTTCTCCCGAGGTACGAGACGCAGGGCCGTCCCTCTAGCGCAGTGTGCACTCATCTTTCCAGCCCCAAGGCCAGAGCTCTCCAGTTGCTGACTGCAGTGCTTTTGGCGGTTACCGGGTGCGCAGAGCAGCCGTCCGGCAGACAACAACCTACGCCCACGCCTACGCCTAGTCCGCAAGAGCCCTCAGGCAAGACTTGCGCATCCCCTCAGGGCGGATACCAAGTGACCTATCCGGACGACTGGTACGTGAATGATCCAGAAACTGGATCCGCTTGTTCTTGGTTCCATCCGGATCCGTTCGAGCTGCCTCAAAATACTGAGGCGACGAACATAGCCATTCGCATAGCCGTCGAGAGCGCGGACTTTGAGGATGTGTCCGAAGGAATCACCCGTGGGCCAGGGGTGCGAGAAGTCCTCTCTCAGCGTGAAAGCACCGTGGTCGGCCGCAAAAGCCTGAGAGTCGAGATCATCAGTTCGGGCGAAGACCTCTACCCGGAGGGCACTCGTCAGACGATCTGGCTGGTTAATTGGGAGGAAAATTCACTTGTCGCATCCACAACGAGTGTTGCCGAAGCGGAATACTCGGACTCGGTGAGAGTTCTCGATCAAATGATCGATTCTTTGGAGCGGTTGTAACTCAGTCGCTGAGCTAGCTACCTTCTATCTCAAAGAAGATTCGCACTTCGGTTCGATATTCGGTGATGTTCTTGTCGTTGACCTGGGCGCTGGTGCTGATCACATCCATCTTGCGGATCCCTCTAATGGTCTTCGACGCTTCCTTGAGAGCTTCTCTCGCAGCCGCTCCCCAGCCATCCTCGGAGACCCCTTCCAGCTCTATCGTGTTGATAACCGACATTCGTTCCTCCTGGCTGCAACTGCTCAGATGATATTCCAAGATCACCCGATCCGGATCTGCTGCTTGGAATGTAGGCTCGAACGATGCGTATCTCAGAGACAGGCGAGTTCGGGCTCATCGATCGCCTGCGTCAAATCGTGGGCGAACCCGGCGAAGGAGAAGTGTGGGTCGGAGACGATGCCGCGGTTCTGAGGGCCCCTGCTGGGACGATCCTTTTCACAACGGATCTCATGATCGAGGGGGTCCATTTCGACCTCGAGATCACCGGCCCCGAAGACCTCGGTTACAAAGCGCTCGCCGTGAATATCAGCGATGTGGCGGCCATGGGGGGGACCCCAAGAAGGGCGTTGGTTTCGCTGGGCCTCAGGCCTCAGATGGAAACGGAGTGGGTAGAGCGGCTCTACCGGGGGATGCGGGAGTGCGCGGATCAGTTCGACATGGCCATTGCCGGCGGCGACATCTCGAGAAGTGATTGCCTGCTGCTGAGTGTGGCTCTGCTGGGCAATCCCGCGGGCAGGCTGGTCATAGAAAGAAAGGGGGCCAGGGTCGGCGATGTCATTTGCGTAACCGGGACCCTGGGGGAAAGCGCTGCAGGTTATCGACTGCTTCGAGCCGGTATCAAGGAGAGGGCCGACCTGAAAGATCGCCATCTGCGGCCCACTCCAAGAGTCAAAGAAGTCGAGATCCTGCGGCGGCAGCTTCCAACCGCAATGATCGACGTGTCCGACGGGTTCGCCGCGGACTTGTCTCATCTATGTGAGCAATCGGAAGTTGGAGCGATAGTGCGTTCCTCCGACCTTCCTTTGGTGGATCTAACCGATGTCGAGCTCGATCGTGACCCCTTGGAACTCGGTCTTCATGGAGGAGAGGACTATGAGCTCATCTTCACTATCCCTGCGGATCGAGCAGACGAAGCCCTATCGAAAGTAACTCGAGAGACCAAAACCGCCGTGACAGTCGTCGGTGAGATAGTGGAAGGGCGAGGCATGGCGCTCGTCATAGACGGAGAAGAGTCGGAGTTAGAGGCACGGGGATGGGATCACCTACGAACTTAAAAGACGTCCGTACTGCTCTTTCGATCGCGGGCAGCGACTCCGGCGGGGGAGCAGGCATCCAGGCCGATCTCAAGACCTTTCTCGCTCTTGGAGTCCACGGGATGAGCGCCATCACGGCCCTAACGGCTCAGAACACGCGGGGGGTGAGCGCGATACATCCAGTACCGCCAGAGTTCGTACGAGAGCAGATCAAACAAGTAGTGGAAGACATCGGGGTGGATGCCGCGAAGACCGGCATGCTCTCTGACGCGGAGATCGTGACGGCGGTGGCCGGAGCGGTTATCGAGTTTTCGATCCCAAATCTGGTGGTCGATCCCGTCTTCATTTCGACGAATCGAGACGTCCTTTTGGCGCAAGACGCGGTGGGGGCCTTGGTGAACAAGCTGTTTCCTCTTGCCGCCGTCGTCACACCAAACCTCTACGAGGCTTCCGCACTTCTTGACCGAGAGGTGGAGACCACTGCCGATATGGCCGACGCGGCGAAGGCGCTTCACGAGATGGGCCCAAAGTTCGTCATGGTCAAAGGAGGTCACCTCGAAGGCGGCGACGCTATCGATGTGGTCTACGACGGAGTTTCTGTGATCGAACTAACGGGGCCGAGGATCGACTCTCACAACACGCACGGAACGGGCTGCACCCTTTCGGCTGCCATCGCGGCGTATCTCGCCAAAGGTGACCCGTTGCTGGACGCCATCGGCAGAGCAAAGAGCTTCGTGACGGGTGCGATCCGTTACGGGCTTGATATCGGCGAGGGACACGGTCCGGCGAACGCAGGATGGGATTCGACGCTACCGGGTGAGGTCAGCGGCGGCGGGCGCGGATCTTCTTGATGGCGATCACACCGATGACCGCAGCCAGGATCGCTGCTCCCACTTTGGTTCCGGTGGTCTTGGCGGTTTCAACGCCCTCTTTCAGCTGACCGGCCAGCGCATCGACCTTTTCGCCGAGGGCCTCTCTGGTTTCTTCGATCTCTTTTTTTATGGCTTCCGGTTCTTGGCCCATGCGAGGTCCTCCTTGATCGATTCGATCGTCTCTTCCGGGAGGGTCTTACCCTTGATTTTCTTCGCCCCAATCACGAAGAGCAGGCCCCCTCCCGCGATCATCATGAGAGTGACGATCAATGCAGCGGCCCAGCGTTGGAGCCAGATCGCCAGGACCTCCATTAAGGTGAGCAGGGCAAAAGGAAGGATGAGCACTGCGACGACGCCCCCGACTACAAAGAGTCCGACCGCAACGAGTTTCTCCCTGACGATCTGAGAGACCTCGGCCTTGGCCAGTTCGATCTCCTTGCGCACCAGCGTGGAGACGTCGGTCGTTATGTCTTTTATCAGGGCCCCAACTTTGTGGTTGGAGTCGGAGTCGATGCGGTCGGTCTTTTCTCCCAGATCCATTTAGCTCAGGAGGCCCGCTTGACCTTGCCGGCCTTGATGCACGAAGTGCAAGCCTTGATCCGCTTCGGTGTCCCGTTCACCACGGCCCGGAAGGTCTGGATATTGGGCGTCCAGCGCCGGTTGGTGCGGACGTTTGAGTGGCTGATCGATTTTCCAAATTGCGGCTTCTTGCCGCATACGTCGCAAACCGCGGACATTTGTGCTCCGTTGTATGGGTGAACGGTCGATGGTAGCAGGAGAATCCGCTTCCTGTCGCAAGCCTCGGGCAGAATGGGCCTGATGAAGGGGACCTCACTTCTGCTGTATGCCCCAGCCGGCAAGCACGTGCCCGTCCAATTCGTGAAGGGGGTCGGCCCCAAGGGGGCCGAGGTGCTTGCTCAATCCAAGTTCTCCATCGCAAGCGTGGAAGATCTCCTTCAGCACTACCCACGGCGTCACCTGGACTTCTCCGAGACCACTTCCATCCGGGAGGTGGGAGTAGGCCAGGAAGTCACGCTCATCGGCGAGGTGAAGAAAGTTAAGGCTGCGCCTCCCGGCAGGAAGAAGTTTCCGACGAAAGTGACGTTGAGCGATGGCACCTCCTCCATCGAGCTCGCCTTTTTCAATCAGCCATGGAGAGCCAAGCAGCTGCGGGCCGGCACCGTGATCGCGGCCAAGGGCAAGGTCTCGACCTTCGCCGGGAAGAGGCAGATGACATCGCCGATGGTTGACGTAATCAAAGATTCGGACGAGGTGATCAAGATCGTTCCGATCTATCCGGCTACCGCGGAGATCCACACGGCCTGGCTCAGAAGGATCATTCGATCAGCGCTGGAGGAGTACAGCCCGCTAGCGGATCCGCTTCCGCTCGAAATCCGCGACCGGCACAGCCTGCTGGACCGGACGAGGGCCATGACCAGATACCACTTCCCAGGGGAGATGAAGGAAAAGTGGGAAGCAAGGAGAAGGCTCGTTTTCGACGAGCTGTTCACCCTTCAGATCGGCCTTGCGTTCCGTAAGCGCAGGATCGAGCAGGACACGATCGGGATCTCTCACAAGGTTGAGGCCGAGCTCGCCGGCCGGATGATCGAAGATCTTCCGTTCGAGCTGACGCAGGCGCAGATCCGTTCGATCCGTGAAGTGGAAGAGGACATGGCCCGATCGATTCCCATGCATCGTCTGCTGCAGGGCGAGGTCGGAAGCGGCAAGACCGTGGTTGCGCTCTATGCCGCCATGCTTGCGGTGCAAGGGGGATACCAGGCCGCCATCATGGCGCCGACCGAAGTCCTTGCGTCCCAGCATTTCCTGACGATCAATTCGTTGCTGACTGGAACGAGCATGGGTGACTTTCCAGAAAATGTGAGTCGCGCCTCTTTGTTGGGGCCGGAGGTCGTGCTTTTGACTGGAAGCGTGCCGGCTGCCAAGCGACGAGAAGCGATCGCTCGGATCGCAGACGGCAGAGCCGACATCGTGGTTGGAACCCATGCGCTGATCCAGGAAGCGGTGGAGTTCTCGAACTTGGGGCTGGCGGTGGTTGACGAACAGCACCGGTTCGGCGTTCACCAGCGGATTGCATTGAGGGAGAAAACACAAGGGGGATCAACGCCAGATGTACTGATCATGACCGCCACTCCGATCCCTCGAACCCTGGCCCTCACTCTCTACGGAGATCTCGATGTGAGCGTCCTAGACGAGCTTCCGAAAGGAAGACAGCCGGTGGAGACAGCGATCGTCGAAGAGTCGAACCGTCAAGAGGCTTACTCGCTGGTTCGTGATGAGGTTGCCTCCGGCAGGCAGGCCTACGTCATCACTCCGCTGATCGAAGAGTCCGACAAGCTGGAGGTCAAATCCGCCGAAGCGGAAGCCGAAAGACTTGCCAGCGAGGTGTTTCCCGATCTGAGAGTGGCGAAGATGCACGGCCGCATGCGGCCGGCCCAGAAGGAATCGGTTATGAGCTCCTTTAGGAACGGAGATATCGACGTGCTCATCTCCACGACCGTGGTTGAAGTCGGCGTCGATGTCCCCAACGCGACCGTGATGCTCATCGAAGACGCCGACCGATTCGGTCTGTCGCAGCTTCATCAGCTGCGTGGCCGCATTGGAAGGGGAGCTCACCCGTCGAAGTGCATCTTGTTCGCAAGCTCTCTCGAGGAAGTTGATGAAGAGGAAAGAAAGATTGCGAGAGAACGTCTCAAGGCTCTTGCTTCGACAACGGACGGATTCGAACTCGCCAACAAGGATCTGGAATTGCGAGGGACCGGCACGATCATGGGGGCGAGGCAGGCAGGTTTCTCCGACTTGCGGCTGACTCATCTGATCAAAGACGTGGACATCCTGAAGCGGGCCCGAGACGAGGCTTTCTCGATGATTGAGACGGACCCCGAGTTGTCGAAGCACGAGCTGATCAGACTCGAGATGGAAGGCCGATTCGCGGAACGCCTCGAGTGGCTCTTCCACTCTTGAGCCGTGCGAGTCATCGCGGGATCCGCCGGCGGCAGGAAGCTCCGCACCCTGAAGGGGACGGAAACTAGACCAACCTCAGACCGGGTTCGCGAAGCCCTCTTCTCATCGATAGGGGAGCTGGTGGATGGTGCCACGGTCCTCGACCTGTATGCGGGCTCAGGCGCGCTCGGGATCGAAGCTCTATCCCGCGGCGCCTCTCACGCCACTTTCGTGGAAGGCAACACCGCGGCGGTCGAAGTGATCGAACGGAACTTGGAAGAGCTCGGATTCAGGCCTCGTGCAGATGTGATCCAGGCAGATGCCGCGGTCTTCGTTGCGGGGCCTTCCGTGAAGTCATACGACCTGGTCCTGATTGACCCCCCTTACTCCGTCGGCCTACCATCGGATGTGCTCGAGGGGCTTCTCGGCCATTTGAACCAGGACGCTCTGGTGGTGGTGGAAGCCTCGTCCCGTCTAGGTGAAGTCGCAACACCCGAGGGATACCTCCTCGGCCATAGAAAGAAATACGGAGATACCATGCTCGTCTTCATGAATCCGCTCGGACCGAAGTCTTGACGATCGCATTGTGCCCGGGATCGTTCGATCCTCCAACCAACGGTCACCTCGATGTGGTCGAGCGGGCGAGCCGCCACTTCGAGAGAGTGATCGTCGCAGTGGTTCGCAACCCGAAAAAGCAGGGACTCTTTGAGGAAGAAGAAAGAGTCGCAATGATGAAGGAAGTCCTTAGCCATCTCGACAACGTCGAGATGATCGTTCATGAGGGCTTATTGGTCGACCTCGCTAAGGAAAGCGGCGCAGGAGTAATAGTGAAGGGATTGCGCGCTCTCTCGGATGTTGAATACGAGCTGCAGATGGCTCAAATGAATGCCAGTCTCCTAAGCCAGGTGGACACCGTATTCGTTGCGACGGATCCAAAGTGGAGCTTCGTGTCATCGAGTCTGGTCAAAGAAGTTGCCAGGCTTGGAGGAGATGTCTCAAAGCTCGTTCCTCCGGTCGTTTCGACGGCTCTGGCTCGCAAGTTCGGCACGACCAACTAGCTCGATCTTCGGGGGATAAGGTATAGCCATGGATTTGATGGACGAACTCGATCAGGTAATCGAAAAGATCAGAGGGGCCAAGCCGGTGCCCCTTTCGGCTTCAGCAATGATCAACAAGCAAGAGATCCTCGACCATCTCGAATCGATCAAGCAGTCCGCCCCAGAAGAGCTCAAACAAGCGCGCTGGGTCATGCGTGACCGAGAAGAGGTTCTGCAATCCACTCAGCGTCAGTCCGAGAAGATGCTCGCCGACGCCCAAGCCGAACGGGACCGGTTGGTGGCAAAAACCGAGATCGTCGCCGCGGCGAACGCGGAGGCCGACAAGATCATCGACGACGCAAAAAGCCGGGCCAGAGAGATCCGAATGGAGGCAGAAGACTACGTCGATGCCAAGCTGGCCAGCTTCGAGGTGGTGCTCCAAAAGACACTTTCGGCTGTCGAAAAAGGCCGGGAGAGATTGAGAGGGCGCCTCGATCTCCCCAAGGAGCCCGAGCCCGAAGTCGAAGAGGAGCAGCCCCAGCCCACCGAGACGGGAAACGTGCGCATTCGGCGGCCGTAATCGCCTGAACGGCTCGATCCGAGCTGGAAGAATTTACCATTTGTTATCATGGCTCCACCTTAAAAGGAGCCACATGTCAAGCCTGGTGATCGATGTCAGCGATCTGACCGGCGACCCGGGGGCCACCAAGGAGATCAAGACTTCCGAGTCGATCGCCGGTCTTCGCAGCGCCCTGGGATACGTTGACCAGAACAAGCCGCTCCACCTCGAGCTGCTGGCGGAGTCTGTCGTGGACGGAATCGCCGTCTCCGGGCAGGTCGGGGGGACCATGACGCTTACCTGCTCACGGTGCCTCGCGGAGTTCGAAGAGCCGCTTGAAATGTCCGTTGATGAGGTTTTTGTCTTCTCGGCAACGGCCAAGGACGAAGACACCTATCAGGTTCAAGGCAAGACGATCGACCTAGAACCGATGCTGAGAGACCTGACGATATTGGCCATCCCCATTCGTCCGCTGCACTCCAATGCATGCAAGGGGATATGCCCGGTTTGCGGAGCAGATCGCAATCAGGTCGACTGCGGTCACCGAGAAGAGAAGGTTGAGCTCCGATGGGAGCCACTTAGAGCACTCGTAGAAAGCAAGTTCCAATCGGAGGAAAGTTAAATGCCAACGCCCAAGAGGAAGAAGTCCAGATCCACCACGCGCCATCGCAAGGCCCAGTGGAAATTGGAGTCGCCACCGAAAGCGACCTGCCCTCAATGCCACGCACCGAAGATGCCGCACAGGGTTTGCGGCAAGTGCGGTTACTACGCGGGCCGCGAGGTTGTAGAGATCGAATAGTTGAACAACGACAGGTCTCAAGCTGTCGAAGCGACCGACTTCGAACACTTCCAAGAGACCATCTCCGTCCGGTTCTCTGACCCGTCATTCTTGAAAATGGCCTTGACTCATCGCTCACATGCCTTCGAGCAGGGCGGAACACCCCACAACGAAAGGCTGGAATTCCTTGGAGATGCCGTCCTCGGTCTGATCGTTACCGACCTCATCTTCGAGTGGTTCCCCGATCTCCCAGAAGGAGAAATGGCCAAGTTGAGAGCAAGCACGGTGAACATGGCGGTCTTGGCCGACGCCGCACGGGCAATAGGACTCGGTCAGCAGCTTCTGCTCGGCAAGGGCGAAGACCTCTCTGGGGGCCGCGACAAGCCATCCATTCTCGGCGATGCCTTCGAGGCTCTCCTTGGGGCCGTTTATCTCGACAGCGGAATTGACGCCGCCAGGCAGATCGTCGAAACGCTGTTCACCTCCCATATCAAGGATCACGTTGAAAGGGGAGTCGTCAGGGATTTCAAGACCACCCTTCAGGAAGAGGCTGCGCGCTTGTTCGGTGAGCATCCTGTATACGAGATCACCCCAAGCGGTCCCGACCACGCGAAGAGATTCTCTGCGAGGGTCTTTCTGGGCGGCCGGCATCTCGGTGAGGGAGGCGGTCGGTCCAAGAAAGAAGCGGAGCAGGCGGCGGCGAAAGAAGCTCTCGCGGTATTGGAGGGGTCTGATGCCTGAGCTTCCAGAGGTAGAAGTCATCAGGCGTGATCTCGAGAAAGAGATCGTCGGTAAGAAGATCAAGAAAGTCGAAGTGCGAAACACCAAGAACGCGATGCGGGCGATAAGACGGCACAAAAGGCGCAAGGAATTCGAAGATGCGCTGGCCGGGCTCAAGATCACAAAGATCGATCGCCGCGGGAAGTACATCCTGACCCATCTGAACGGAAAGATTCTTGTCTCTCATCTTGGAATGTCTGGACAGCTTTCTCTTACCAAGGCTTCGGCGCCCCAGGAAAACCACACTCACGTCGTGATCCATTTCACGATTGGTGGGCAGCTGCGGTTCGTCGACCCGCGTACCTTCGGGGAGATGTTCGTGACAGAGAAAGGCGAGCTCGGAGAGGTGAAGGAGCTTCAGAACCTTGGGATCGATCCTCTCGAACAGGCTCTCACCTGGCAGTACTTCTCCAAAACCCTCGAGGAAAAGAAGACCAAGCTCAAGGCCCTTCTTATGGATCAGAAGTTCATCTGTGGCCTTGGCAATATCTATTCCGACGAGATCCTGTTCGCGGCCGGGCTGCGCTTCGATCACCCCTCGAATGAGTTGTCTTCGCAGGAGGTGAGAAGGCTTTACCGCGCCATCCAGGAAATTCTGCAGGAGGCGATCAGATTCCGAGGCACGTCCGCCGACGACGAACAGTACAAGGATCTATACGGAGCACTTGGAGAATTTCAAACTCAGCTAAAGGTTTACCAGCGTGAAGGACAGCCCTGCCGGCGATGTCGCACGCCGGTCGAGAGGGCGAGGTGGAGCAACCGCTCGACCTTCTTCTGCCCGCAATGCCAAGTCTGAAGCTCGGCGGACTCCCGGCACTCGTCGACGAACCGACAGGAGATCCTGCTGGAGGAGTGCTCCTAACGCACGGCGCAGGAGGCGACATGAAGGGTGCGGGACTGACCGCACTCGCGCATGGGCTGGCCGCAAACAGACTTCTCGTATGCCGTTTCGATCTGCCATACCGGGTGGAAGGAAGAAAAAGCCCGCCGGCAGCAGAAAAGAGCGTTGACGGAGTCGTATCGGCCTTCGAAGGAGTGGTGGAGCGCTTCGGGACCTTGAAGTGGGTGGTAGGAGGCAAGTCCTACGGTGGGAGGGTTGCATCACTTGCGGTCGCGGGGGGCCTGGATGCAGCCGGTCTGTTGTTCTACGGGTACCCACTTCATCCTCCTGGAAAAAAGGAAAGCCTTCGAGTCGGCCACTGGCCCGAAATCACGGTGCCTTGCTTGTTTCTTCAAGGAACGAATGACTCGTTCTGCGACTTCACCCTGCTCAACCGGCACCTCTCCGAACTCGGCGCAGGACACGAGCTCATCGTCGTGGAGGGCGGAGACCACTCCCTCAAAGTTCCCGCAGGCCGGTCGCCGGATGGGCGAGCCCGATCCGGGAAGGAGGTTATCGATGGACTCGTCGAGCCTGTTGTGGATTGGCTCAAGAGGGTGCACGGAGACTCCAGCCGGTCCTAATAGTTGGATCAGGCGCCGAACTTCATAAGGCGGCCGGCCGCTGCGAGCATGTGGGGCATGAGGTCTTTCGCCATAACTGACCCAAAACCGCCCTGGCGCGCTGCCTCTTCATTGAAGGTCTCGACGCTGTCCGCTGGGATACGGGAGCCCCACATCACGAACGCGACTGGATGCCATGAATGCTCCATCATCTGGGAAGGCGTCGAGTGGTCTCCGGTAACACAGATCACATCCGGCTGCAGCTTCATAACTTCCGGCAGCATTGCGTCGACTTCCTCGATGGCGGCTACCTTGCGATCGAAATCGCCGTCTTCACCTGCGGAATCCGTGGCTTTGTGGTGGACGAACATGAAATCGTAAGAAGGCCAGCCTTCCCGCAACGCTTGAAGTGTTCCATCCAGGCCGGCAGCAGAAGACGGCACTTCCATGCCGGCGATTCGCGCGATTCCTCTGTACATCGGATAGGAAGCGATCCCTATTCCATTCAACCCGTAACGCTGATCAAAGGAGGGCAAGTCTGGAAGGGTGTCGAATCCTCGGAGCAAGAGGAAGTTGGCTTTTTCTCCTTCGAGGATCTTCTTCGTTTGGTCGAGAAAGTTCCGCACGCAAGCAGCCGTGCCCTCGGCTGATTCATCGATGGGCGCGGGGGCCAGGGGACTGACTCCTATTGCCTGAGGGTCGGTATCGGTGACGAGCGGGGATAGCCCTTCACCTCTCAAAACGAGAAGGGCACGGTGTTCTTTCTCCGTTTGCAGGAAGAATTCGATGTCTCCGAGATCGGCTTGCTCCCGGATTTTCAGACAGAGACGCTCGTTCTCCTCGGTTGGAAGGCGACCGGCTCTACGATCGGTCAGCATCCCTTCGTCGTCCAGATGGCAGAAGTTAACGCGGGCCGCGACGTCGCCTGATTGAAGATCGAACCCGATTCCAGCGGCCGATAGGGCTCCCCGGCCAAGCTCCCACTTGAGCGGGTCGTAGCCGAACAACGCGAGATGGCCGGCGCCGCTGCCCGGAGTGACCCCGGGGGCAACCACGGTGTGAACTCCGCTAGATCCTTCTTTTGCCAGGCGATCCAGATTTGGAGTCTTCGCCTCGAAGAGCTCGGAGCCCCTCTGTGGGGTTCGAAAGCCTCCGAGACCGTCAAGGACCATCAGCACGATCTTGGAATCGGACGGAGTCTTCAGTCTTTCGAAGAGTTGATCCATTTCGGTGGCAACTCTACAGGCCGAAATGATCGGAAGCCGGGCCGGCGCACAATCCCCTGGCCCCATCGCCCCCTTTGCTAACATCGTTCAGCGAGTCATGTTTCTAAAAAATCTGGTCATACGCGGCTTCAAATCATTCGCGGACAAAACCGTCCTCGATTTCGAGCCCGGTGTATCCATCATCGTTGGGCCCAACGGCTCCGGAAAGAGCAACATCATCGACTCGATCTCATGGGTCCTCGGTGAACAGGGGCCCAGAAGCCTCCGGGGCGGAAAGATGGAGGACGTGATCTATGCGGGATCGCGCCTGAGACCTGCCCTTGGTATGGCCGAGGTCACGATGACCATAGACAACTCTTCCGGCCTTCTTCCTATCGACTTCACAGAGGTAACGATCTCGAGGACCCTTTTTCGAAGCGGTGAAAGTGAATATCGTCTAAACGGTACTCAGTGCCGGCTCCTGGATATCGCCGAGATCCTTTCTGATACCGGAATCGGAAGGGAGCAGCACACGATCATCGGACAAGGTCAGCTCGACCAAGTCCTTACGGCAGATCCGATTCAGATGCGAGGGTTCATCGAGGAAGCCGCGGGGATCGCAAAGCACCGCAGGAGAAAAGACCGAGCGCTGCGAAAGATCGCGGCAACAGAACAGAACCTTCTTCGTCTAAGCGACCTGCTTTCGGAGATTCGCCGTCAGCTCCGTCCACTGAGAGAGCAAGCCGAGGTGGCCAAGAAGCATGCCACGCTGGCTGAGGAGCTCGGCAGGATCAGGCTGGTCTCCACCGCGCGTGAACTGAAAGACGTGCGAGAAAAGCTGGGCCCTTCCGGTTCACTCGACCTCGATGTTCCCATCAGGCAAAAGGAAACGGAACTGAGGGACATCGAATCCACTCTGTCTCTTCTCGAGAGGAGCAGAGCCGAGATCTTCGCCAGGGCGGAGGCGGAGAGGGATGCTGCCTGGAGCCTCAGTCGTGCGCTCGAACGCCTTTCCAACGTTACTCGTCTGGCGGCTGAGAGAAGAAGGACACTCGAAGCCGAACTCGGGGCAACTACCGAGGCTTCGGCTCAAGCGCGCGTAGCCGAGATCACAAGAGAGTTGAAATCCTCCGAAGCCACCCTGGAGGTCTCCAAGAAAGAAGAGAACGCGTCAGAAGCCCTGTACATGGGCAAGAAGGGCGCTTTGGACGAAGCGAGCAGAGCCGTTCTTGCCGCAGAGGCAGTTCTCACTCCTATCCGCAACAGACTGCGCGACGCCACGTCCGAGGCTGTGCGCATCAGGGGAGAGAAGGCAGCGCTCGAGGCCTCGATCGACGCGATCGAAAAGGAGAGAAGCCGGGCTGCGGGCCGCGAAATAGGCCTGAAGGATTCCCTGTCCGAAGCAAGCTCGAGATTGGAAGAGGCAAGAAGGGAAAGCCTTGGTCTTGAAGGTGAAGAGGCTCCTGTTGTGGCTGAGATCGAGGAGAGGGATGCCGAGATCGCGGCACTGGACAGAGAGATGTCCCTGATCCAGGGGGGTCTAAAGGAGGCTGAGCGCGAGTGGTACGGGTGGCAAGCGCGTGCTGAGATAAGGGGAGGTTCCTCCGAACTCGCAAGCCGGCTGGCGGCAGAGTCGATTCCCGGAGTGATCGGCATCCTTTCCCAACTCGTGAATGCGCGATCAGAAGGACTGAAGTTGCTTACCGCCTATGCCGGCCGTCCTGAAGCGGTGCTCGTAGTTGAGTCAGCTTCGGTCGCCGCAGAGGTCTCTCGCAGGAGTGGCCAGGACGGCAGGATTGGCATCTTGACCCCTTCCGAATCACGGGCCGTAGTACATGGGGCCCGTCCGCTCCTGGATTCGATCGAGGCGCTGCATCCCGCTGTCGATTCGGCCCTTGCCGGAGTCTTCGAAGCATCCTCGGTGGAAGAGGCGGTCGGTCTTGCAGGATCTAACCGCGGAGCGACTTTCGTCACCATTGACGGCGCTGTAGCTGCGGGTTCACTGCTTGCGCTGGGACCATCAGAAGCGGAAGACATCGCGGAGCGTGCGAAGCAGAGGGTCGAAGAGCTTCGGCGTTCGGAATCAGAGGTGTTTTCGAAGCTGGAGGTGTCAAGACGCAAGAAAGAGGAGGCGCTAGTCAAGCTCAATGAGATCGACGCGCGCATGGCTGCCGTCTCGGAACGAGTAAGCGGAGCCGAGCGCGATGTGCATGCCCTGGAGCGCGAGCTCACAGTCGTATCCGAGCAGAGGGCCCAGGCCGACTCCTCTAGGGGCAACGTCGTCGAGAAGATGCAGTCCTCGAGTGCATTGCTGCCCGAGGTCGAAGCCACCATCCGTGAGCTGTCCGCCGAGATAGAAGCTCTTCAAAAAGAGTATGCGGTGGCGGCCGCTGCTACCGAATCGCTCGCTGCTGAGGCAGAAGAAGCGAGGATGGAGCTAACGCGTGTCTCCGAGCGGAGGCGATTGGTGGAGGAGCGCCTGGCTGCTTTGAGAACGGCCCTCGCCGAAGCACAGCACGCTGCTGACTCCGTTGAAGGAAAGCGCCGGGCCATTCAGGCCACGATCGAACACGTAGCCGAGGTCGCCGCGGTGGCGCATTCCCTTGTGGAAGGGGCGTCCGATTGGGCAGAAAACGCCGAATCCTCCTACCAGGAGTCCCGCGAGGAGTTGAAGGGCCTGGATTCGCAGGTCGGTGAATTGCGCGTGGAGAGGGCCGCTCGTGCCGGTGCCTTGGACGATATGCGTCAGCGCGCGCGCCAGGAGGATCTACAGAAAAGCGAAATCAGGATCAGGGCGCGGATTCTCGAAGAGCGCCTGGAAGAACAGTGGCAGATCGAACCGGACCAGGCGGTCGAGCGGTTTGGTCATCAGTGGGAGGCCGAAGATCCATCGCGTATCGAAGATCCTCTCGGTCGTATCGCGGCAACTGACGCCGACAGTTTGGAGCGAAGAAGGACGCGCCTCGAACGCGATCTATCGACTATAGGGACGGTCAATCCCCTGGCATCCCAAGAGTTCGACTCTCTCACCGAGCGAGAGGACTTTCTTACCAGACAGATCGCAGATGTTCGAGCTTCGCGGCGCGACCTCTTCAAGATCACGACAGAGATTGACGAGCAGATCCGCGAAATGTTCAAGGGTGCATTCGAGGATGTGGCATCCGAATACGAGCGGCTTTTCGCCATGCTCTTCCCAGGAGGACAGGGGAGGCTCCGCTTGACGGAACCGTCCGACATGCTGCAAACCGGAGTAGAGGTGGAGGCGAGGCCCGGAGGGAAGAATTTGAAACGCCTGTCTCTGTTGTCCGGAGGAGAGAAGGCGCTTTCGGCCCTCGCCGTGCTCTTTGCGATATTCAGGGCAAGGCCTTCACCGTTCTATGTTCTCGATGAGGTGGAAGCTGCACTCGACGACGTCAACCTTCACCGGTTCTTGGGTTTGCTGAGGGAATTCCGTTCGACTTCGCAGCTGCTCGTGGTTACTCACCAGAAGCGAACGATGGAAGCGGCCGATGTTCTCTACGGCGTTTCGATCAAGCCGGACGGCGCCAGCCGCGTCATCGCAGAGAAGCTGTCCGATGAATGGCCAAAGGAAGACTCGGCCACACCACGACAGTGGTCTGCATCCGAACTGACCCGCCCGGCTGATAGTTAATACTCTTCAATCGTGACCACCGAGCTGCTCTACCTTCTTGTCGCAGGCGTGTCGGTGCTCGTCGTCGCCGCGATCTTCTTCGTCGGACTTCGGAGTAAAACTAGGGCCAAAACTCCTCCGGCCCCTGAGGCCCCGCCCCGAGAGGTTCCCGCTCCGGAGGCTCCGGTCTCTGAGGCGCCGGCCCCCGAGGAACCTCCTGCTGCTGCAGTTCCGCCCGCTCCCGCACCCCCCAAAATCTCAGTCGCCGATCGGTTCTCACGAGGGCTGGCGAAGAGCCGTCTGGTCCTTTCAGAGAGGCTCAATCTGGTCCTCGGCAAAGACCGATTGTCGGAGGACGACTGGGACGAAATCGAAGAGGCGCTCATCCGTGCGGATGTCGGAGTCAAGGCTGCGACCAAGATCGTGACCAAATTGAGGACCAGCAAGCCGGCTGTCTCAGAGCTGAAAGCAGCGCTTCGGGACGAGATGGTGTCGGTCCTTTCCGGCAGGCAGAGGCAGCTGGCGATGGGCCCAGGCGTAACGAGTGTTTGGCTTGTTACTGGGGTGAACGGGGTGGGGAAGACGACGTCGATTGCAAAGCTGGCCCATAGGATGAAAGCGGAAGGATCGAGTGTGGTCGTAGCTGCAGCGGATACCTTCCGCGCGGCAGCGATCGATCAATTGGGTACGTGGGCCGAACGCGTGGATGTACCCATGATCCGTCACGATCCTGGGTCGGACCCCGGAGCGGTTCTCTTCGATGCGATCTCGTACGCCAAGGCGCGCGATATCGACCTCGTCATAGCCGACACCGCCGGAAGACTTCACACGAAGACGAACTTGATGGATGAGTTGAAGAAGATCAAAAGGGTGGCCGAGCGCGAGGCTGGCTCTGTCGCTGAAGTGCTTCTGGTCCTCGATGCAACCGTGGGTCAAAACGGCATTTCCCAGGCAAAGACCTTTCAGGAAGCGATCGAGGTATCGGGAGTCATCCTGACGAAGCTGGACGGTACTGCCAAAGGGGGAATAGTCCTGGCTGTGGAACAGGAGTTGGGCATTCCGGTGAAGGCCGTTGGTGTTGGCGAAACCCTCGATGACCTCCAGCCTTTCGTGCCGGGCGAGTTCGTGGACGCGCTTCTGGCCGATTCCTAACTCGCTGCTTCGGCGACTTCTTGGGTCGGAAGTTGCCGGGGGAGAACGATCGTGAAGGTCGCGCCCTTTCCTGGTGCGCTTTCAAGGGTGATGTCTCCTCCGAGGGAGTTGACCACTTGCTTGGTGATGTAGAGGCCTAGCCCGAAGCCCTGTTGGTATCGCTTCAAAGATCCTCCAATCTGGTAGAAGCGTTCGAAGATCCTCTCGGATTCTTCCTCGGGAATGCCGATACCGTTGTCGTGAACTGCCACTTCTATCGTGTTTCCCGTCTCTGTGATCTCCACGGTGATCGGACTCGATGAAGGTGAGTACTTGAGGGCGTTGTCGATCAGGGCCTCGACCGCCCGCCGAAGGCGAGACTTGTCCGTGATTACGCGAGCCCCATCACCACGGATCAGTACTCGCCGGGATTGATCTTCAAACTCCGATGAGATCAATTCGTCAATCAAGTCCTTCATGTTGATCTCCGTCCGGAGGAATTCAGTCCTGGCGGCTTCGATCTGGGAAACGAACAGCAGGTCTTCTATGACCCGGGCCAGCTTTTCGCTCTGGCGGTCTATCACCTCGAGATACTCCGAAACCTGTTCGGGCGAGAGATCCAGCTCCGATCTCCTGAGGGTCTTGACGAATCCTCGGATGGACGTGAGGGGCGTCCTGAGTTCGTGCGACGTGATCGCGATGAAGTCTGACTTCATCGCATCGAGTTCGGTGAGCTTTTTTACTGCAGCCTGCTCTCGCTCCAGCACTCTGGCGTTCTCCGTAACAACCGCAACCCCTACGGCCAGGCGGGCGAGTTGGTCCAAATTCTGCTGAGTGAACGCCCCCTCTTTAGGTGACTCCACATTCAATACTCCGATGACTTTGTCCCCGATAGCGAGGGGAACCGCCATCTCCGAGCGGGCCCACGGTGCCAACTCGAGATAGTTGGGATGCTTTCTCACGTCGTTGATCAGCTCCGGTCTCCCCGTCGCCGCGACCGGTCCGCAGATCCCCTCTTCGAGACTCAAAATCGTTCCGATCGCATCCCTCGGATAGTTGTGGCCCGCGACAACCCGAAGCCGGAGGCCCCGCGGCCCTTCCTCCGTGAGGGCGAGAGCCAGGCTCGGGTAATCGAGGGTCTCCGCAATGGTCTCGACCAACCCTTGCATGGCATCTTGGAAGCTTCCGGTAGATACCCCGGCAAGAGTGGCGCGGTGGAATGCCTGCGATTCTGCTCTTAGACCGGACTCTCGCTCCGCCAATTGGCCAAGCTCATCGGCTCGCTTTTCCACCTCGAGGCGCTCGCGTTGCAGATTTCGAGCCATGATGCCTGCAACAAGGCCGATGATCGCCATGATGCCTACCCTGAACGTAGTGCCGGGGATTAGGTCGAACTCGAACCCCCACACGGTTTCGCGGTAGAGGTCTCGAGCGATCTCTCCAACGGTGGTGATTCCGATTGATATCAGCGAACCGCTCATCCCATATCTAAGGGCGCCTTCGAGGGGAAGGATGTAGAGCAGGGCCCATGTGTTCGTGTACTGGCCGAAGCTGTAAAGGAAGACGAATCCGATGAGGAAGAGATGATCGATCAGGAATACGACGGCTCCTAAGGAAAACAACGAACCTTCCGTCTTGGCTCTCCGAAGCCATAGGCCTGCGATGATGTTTACGAGGGCCAAGCCCGCGATGAGCAGGAACCCTAGCGGCCGAAGAAAAGAGGGTTCGCAGGCTCCCCCGAGGATGACTTCTTTGGTGCTCGGGTTGCATGGCGGGTCGGTCCCCATATAGATCTGGAATATTCCGAACGCGACTCCAAACCAGCGGACCTTGATCAATCCCCATTCCAGAGCGCGCTGGCGGCTCATTTTTGCTGACTCGGTCGGCGACATTGGAACCTGGCTCCCGCGTTTAAAGAACAGTTCTCCATGTCTGTATCGGGATGAAGAAAGCGGGTCTGAAGTGGCAGCCGATGGCCCATACAATGAGCGCATGTTCGAGGTTCTCGGAGAAAGACTTGAAGGCGTTTTCAAGCGCCTTAGGGGCAAAGGCCGCCTGACCGAGAAGGATGTCGAGGCCGCCCTGCGTGAGATCAGGCTCGCTCTCCTGGAAGCCGACGTGGCTCTGCCCGCCACGAAGCAGTTCCTCGCAGGGGTCCGTGCGAGAGCCATTGGGGACGACATCCTCAAATCTCTTACCCCTGGGCAGCAGGTCATCAAGATCGTTCACGAGGAACTGATCCGGATATTGGGCGAGAAGGAGTCGGCTATTCGCTTCTCGTCCCATCCTCCCACCGTGATTATGCTCGCTGGACTGCAAGGGTCCGGGAAGACCACAGCGGCGGCCAAGCTTGGAAACCATCTGAAAAAGAAGGGGAGGCGAGTCCTCCTCGTTGCAGCAGACCTCGAGAGGCCGGCGGCGATCAAGCAGCTCGAAGTTCTAGGAGAACAGGCGGGTGTCGGAGTACACGCCGATCATGAAGCGAAAGATCCAGTTGTGGTGGCAAGAGATGGCATCGAGAGAGGGAAGATGCAAGCAGACGTCGTGATCGTGGATACGGCTGGAAGACTGCACGTTGATGAGGACATGATGGATCAGGTACAGCGCGTTCACGACGTGATTTCCCCGGACGAAGTTCTGTTCGTGCTTGATGCCATGACCGGCCAGGACGCACTTCTGTCTGCAAACGCATTCTCGGAGAGACTGCCTTTGACCGGGATCGTCCTTACGAAGCTCGACGGAGACGCAAGAGGCGGTGCGGCGCTATCCGCGGTGACGGTAACCAAGAAGCCAATCAAGTTTGCAGGGGTCGGAGAAAAGCTAACGGACCTCGAGCCCTTCCATCCAGACAGAATCGCATCGCGCATCCTCGGAATGGGAGATGTGCTGACGCTCATTGAAAAGGCAGAGGAAGTCGTCTCGAAGGAGGATGCCGAGAAGCAGGCCAAGAAGATCCTCGAAGCGAGCTTCACTCTCGAGGACTTCTTAGATCAGATGCAGCAGGTCCGAAAGATGGGGGGCATAGGTGACATGATCAAAATGCTTCCCGGTATTCCTGGGGTGGGCAAGCTGTCGGACGTCGACGTCGATGAGGGCGATGTCAAGAGAATCGAAGCCATCATCCGTTCGATGACTCCCCAAGAGCGCCGTGACCCACGAATGATCTCTGGGAGCCGAAGGTCGAGGATAGCGAGAGGATCGGGCACTGCCGTGAGGGACGTTAACGACCTCTTGAAGCAGTTCGACGCCGCACGCAAGATGATGAAACAGATGTCGCGGATGAAACCCGGGAAAGGTCGAAAAGGCGGTTTCCCTCTTTAGTTCAAGTCTTCTTCGGAAGGGATGACCGCTACCGGCAGAACACCGGCATCCCGAACTGCCTTTTCCGTGGCCCCCGGCATCTCCTCTAGGAGTCTGTATCTGATCGCGTCCGGATTGATCCCAAGGGCCTCGGCGTCGCTGGAGTCGAGTTGCTCGAGCAGAGACTTCGAAGCAAGAACCTCGCCTCCCTGGGCGCTCTGCTGGATCCGGGCCGCTTCGTTAACTTCGTCTCCAAGCGCTGTGACTTCCAGCCGCCCTCCGGTCACGAGCTGACCCATGTACAAGGTAGGCCCCCAGTGCACCCCGACGTTGATGAAACAGTCGATCTCTTCGTCCCCACCAAGCTCTCGGGAATACTGTTCGACGGCAGCGGAGCATGCCCTGGCCATTTCCTTGGCAGCGCGGATTGCGGCCTTGGCTGCCTGAGAGGGAGACCCGGTGTCCTCCGCCAGGAAAAACGCGGTGACACCATCTCCTGCGTGCTTGCCAACGATGCCAAGGTGGCGGACGACGACTTCGTCGATATTTGTGGTTATCGCCCTTACCAAGTGGAAGTATGCGGAGCTGGCCATCTTGCGCGACAGCATGGTCGAAGCCTCGAGATCGGCAAACAGAAGAGCTGCCGCGCGACGTCCGGGCTCGTACAGCCTGACCATCCGTTCGAACATCCCCTCGTCGCCGCGCAGAATAAGCGTCGTGATGGTTGCGGGTAGAGACTGGTCGAAGACGATGGCAGTGCCGAAGAAGGGACCTGCTTCTTCGTGAAGCCTTATGTAGATGCTCGCGACCTTGAGGGGAGGGAGATCTCCCTGTATGAAGTCGAACTCGGAAGTCCAGATAGGTGCAGGAACTTCGCTTTCGAAGGAGATGTTGGAGTCCTGCTGTCCGAAGGCAGCCTTGATCATGTTGGAGATCCTCTTTACTCCGTCGGGAGTGTCGTGGGCGATCCTGGGGAGGTCGACCATCGCAAAGTTTGCCTTGCTCGAGTCACTGACCGTGCGTGACCACGTTTCGCTCAAAAAGCACTCAACGATGTGATTGCCATACCCGAGCTTGCCTTCGTCCTGCTCATCGAGCATCTTCTTGAGCTCCGCGGAAACCCAGACCAGCCTCCACTCGTGATCACAGAGAGCAGCGGTTAGCCGCGTCCTCTCGAGAGTCTCGGCCATCTGCCGAAGGCGGGGGTCATCCGGCAGGGTGGCGATGGGGGGCAGTCCTATAGGAGCCATGGTCACGAGTGTAGCCCTGAGACAGCAGCCGCCGCCTGACTCTTGGGTGGACTGTTACACTCCTTGACTCATGGTGAAGATCAGATTGCGCCGCATGGGCAAGAAGCACCAGCCCACATATCGAGTGGTCGTCGCGGACGAAAGATCTCCCCGCGATGGCCGTTTCATTGAAGCGATCGGCCGGTACAACCCACGGGTCGAGCCATCCGAGGTCGTCATAGACACCGACCGCGCGGTGGAATGGCTTCGGAAGGGTGCTCAACCCACCGAGGCCGTGTCGAAGCTGTTTCAGATCGCGGGTGTGCCTGAAAAGCTGAAGACTTAAGAAATGAGCTCGCGGGCCACACTGGAATTCATAGTTTCGTATCTGGTTGACCAGCCCGACGAGGTTCGAATCGAAGAAGCCGAAGACGGCGACACCATCATCTACGACCTGATCGTGCATCCGGACGACATCGGCAAGGTCATTGGCCGCAATGGCCGGACGGCCAGAGCCATCCGAACGGTGGTGAAAGCGGCGGCAGCCAGGGAGGACCGAAACGCCCTCGTCGAAATCGTCGACTGAGAGGATTCTCGTGGGGCAGATCGTCAGGCCCCATGGCATCAGGGGGGAAGCCCTGGTCGATTCTCACTCCGACAATCCGGGCCGCTTTGCTCCCGGCAGCAAGCTATTGATGGGCGAAGCTGATCCTCGCATAGTGACTGTTGCGTCATCGAGACCGCGTTCGGAGACGAAACTTGTTGTGGGTTTCGAAGAGATTTCGGATCGAAACGAAGCGGAGAGGTGCCGGGGGGCACTGCTCTTCATCGATCCGTCCGACGCAGTCCCAGCCGAAGAAGGATCTTATTGGGCTCGCGACCTAATCGGACTCGAGGTCTTCGATCTAGGTGGACGCAGCCTCGGCGAGATAAGTAACGTCTATTCGAGGCCGTTACAGGATCTCTGGGAAGTTGCGCATCCGTCCGGCCCGGTGCTGCTTCCTGCCGTCGAACGGGTGATTAGAGAAATCAATATCCCTTCGGGGCGAGTGGTAGTCGACCCACCGGAGGGCCTGTTCGGCGAGGAAACATGAGGTTCGACGTCGTCACGATCTTTCCTGAATTTTTCAACTCCCCGCTTTCAGCCGGACTCCTGGGCAAAGCTCTCGCGGCTGGAGGGATAGAGGTGATGGTGCACGACCTTCGCGAATGGGCTGGGGGCCCCCACCGCAAAGTGGACGACGAAACCTTCGGTGGCGGGGCGGGGATGGTGATGACGCCGGAACCGCTCGTTAAAGCGGTAAGAGAGATCGACGGGGGAGAGGCCAGAGTGGTGATCCTCTCAGCTTCGGGCAGGCTGTTCGATCAGTCAATGGCAGGTGAACTTGCCCGCGAGCAACAGGTCGTTCTCGTTTGCGGGCGCTATGAGGGCATAGACGATCGGGTTGGAACCATCCTTGGGGCCGAAGAGGTTTCGGTTGGGGATTTTGTGCTGACCGGTGGGGAGACCGCTTCTCTAGCGGTGATCGAGAGCGTCGCGCGGCTGGGCGACAAGTTCCTCGGCAATGCCGACTCGCTCACCGAGGAGTCCTTCTCGCCCGGCTCGTCTGGTCTGCTCGAATATCCCCAGTACACGCGCCCGGCTGAATTCGAAGGTCAAGAGGTGCCCGAAGTGCTTCGTTCGGGGAATCACGATGAGATCCGTAGATGGAGGAGGACGCAATCTCTTCGGCGTACGTTTGACAGACGGCCCGAGCTGCTCGAACGCGCAGATCTCTCAGATGAGGAGCGGGACATGATCGAGAGCTGGCGGCAGGACGAGCGAGGGCTTTGACTCCGATGAGCTCAAATGTCAGGGGAGACCTGGGTTATCATCGTTTGTTCCCATACCGTTAATCCCGTCCCAGGAGGATCCATGCAAAAGACCGATGCCGTACTGCGCCCCGTCCTCCGGGAGGACCTTCCCCAGTTCCGAGCTGGGGACTCGGTAAAGGTCCACGTTCGAGTTGTGGAGGGGGGCCGCGAGAGAGTCCAGGTCTTCCAGGGAGTAGTCATCCGCAGACAAGGGTCCGGGATTCGTGAGACATTCACCGTTCGTAAGGTCTCATTCAACGTTGGGGTGGAGCGCACCTTCCCGGTTCATTCTCCGATGATTGCCAAGGTGGAGGTTCTAACTAAGGGCGATGTCCGCCGCGCCAAGCTCTACTACCTGAGATCCCGCGTTGGCAAGGCTGCCAAGATCAAAGAGAAGCGCGACTAGCCGTATGGCCTCCACCGAAACGGAGGAGAAGGCTCTGGATCCGCAGACAGAGGAGGAGCAGGGCGATAGCTTCCTAGACTTCTTGAAGGAGCTTCCGATCCTCGTCGTGGTCGCCTTCGGGATTGCGCTTCTGATCAAGACTTTCCTGATCCAGGCCTTCTACATCCCGTCGGAGTCGATGGAGCCGACTCTTCTCGAGGACGATCGAGTTCTGGTATCGAAGCTCAGCTACAAGGTCGGGGATCCTGCGTATGGCGACGTGATCGTGTTCAGGTCGGCGACACAGCCTGTCGTGGCTAGGGAAGACCGGGGACCGGTTGGTAACTTCATCCAGTCGCTAAAGGAAGCCTTGGGCCTGTCGAGCTCCGAGTACGACCTGATCAAGAGAGTCATCGCTACTGAAGGACAGACGGTGGAGGTGAGGGAGGGGGCAGTCTTCGTCGATGGCAAAAAGCTCTCGGAACCATATCGACAGGATCCAGAGATCGCCCTTCCCGATTACGGTCCAAAGAAGATCAGGAACGACGAAGTCTTCGTGATGGGAGACAACCGATTCAATTCGACCGACTCCAGATCGTTCGGGCCCATCAAGGAGGGCGCGATAGTCGGCCGCGCTTTTATCCTCATCTGGCCGGTAGACCGAGTCGATTGGATGGGCCGCTTCTAAGGGATTGCAGGGCGCGAATTCCTGGCTGATAGCGCTTTTTGCCATAAGGTTCATTTCGATGGCTTTCAAGGCAACGTATCGTCGTCGCACCTATGAACGGAAGGGCCGCAAGGCCAGAACTCCTGCCGTCCCTGGACTGAAACACGAGCGACTGCTCGCCGCAGATGGCACCAAGCTGGTAGCCGGCATCGACGAAGTGGGCGTGGGAGCGTGGGCTGGTCCAGTTGTGGTTGGGGCGGTGATCCTGGATCCCGGCCATCGCCTTTACAAAGTGAGGGATTCGAAACTGCTTGACTCGGCGCGCAGGGAACATCTCTGTACCAAAGTGAGGAAGCAGTGTCTCGCGTGGGCGATAGGGATTTCGTGGCCGGATGAAATCGATTCTCATGGCCTCTCGGAGGCCATTCGAAGAGCGGCAAGGCGGGCACTCGATGGCCTGCCCGTTTATCCCGATGGATTTCTGGTAGATGGCAACTGGAACTTCTTACAAAAGGAAAACGTCCGGGCGATAGTGAGAGGCGACTGCGAATCTCTTTCGATCGCTTCGGCTTCGATCGTGGCCAAGGTTGCCAGGGATCAGCTTATGGCAGGGATTTCCGCCTTGTATCCGCGGTACGGTTTCGAATCCAACAAGGGCTATCCATCTCCCGATCACAAGTGGGCTCTCCGAGCTTTCGGTCCGTCTCCAGTTCACCGCAGGCTTTTCGAGCCGGTGCGCAGACTGTTCGACGAGGGAGGGACGGGCAGACTGCTGACTCGGTAGCCAGGCAGTACCATTGATCCGATGAGTGCTGAGGATCTGGAGAGATATGAGACCGACATGGAGCTCGCTCTCTACCGAGAGTACCGAGACGTTTTACCAATGTTTCGGTTCGTCGTCGAAACCGACCGGCGTTTCTACCTCTGCAACGCCTATGAACTGAAAGAGCATGACAATGAAAGGGGACCGTGGTTCGAGTTAGTCCTGACGGATGCCTGGGTTTGGGATGTTTACCGGCCCGCTCGATTCATCTCCCAAGTGAAGGTCCACACGTTTCGCGACGTGAACATCGAGGAAATCCGGGTTGACGAGAAGAGTCCTCTCGACGATCTGAAACTCGACAGTCAGTAAGTTCGCACTTCGCTGGAGTCGAGAGATCCTTGTGCAGCCGGCAGGTGGATGACGAACTTCGAACCGTGCCCAAGCCGGCTCTCCAGTGAGATCCTTCCGCCCATCGCCTCTGCCAGACGCTTCGCAATGAACAGTCCGAGGCCGGTTCCTCCCTGCTCCCTCGTTAGATGGTGTCCCATCCGATAGAAACGTTCGAAGATCAACTCTTGTTCATCTATTGGGATTCCTGGACCCTGGTCGGTGACTGAGATGGTCACTTCTCGTTCGCTCTGGGTCGTGCAGATCGCAACGGGAGACTTTTCCGGTGAATACCTGAGAGCGTTTTGAAGGAGATTCGTTAGTACCTGCTCGAGGCGGGCACTGTTGCTTTGGGCAAAAGCCGGTTCCGTATTTTCTATGACGAGCTCGCGGCTAGGGTGAGATACGCGATAGCCGGCTATGATCTGCTCCACGAGCTCGGCGGCATTCAGCGTCGTGGTCTCCACGTTTAGTCTGCCGGACTCCAGTCTTGATGCATCGAGCAGATCCTCGACCAGGCCCTCCAGCCGCTCTGTCTGGCGCAGCATCATTTGGTAATAGCGCTGGCGGTCTTCATCTTTGAATTCCAACCCAGGTCGCAACAACGTGAGCAGGAAGCCCTTGATGGGAGTGATGGGAGTCCTCAGCTCGTGGGAGACCGTTGCCACGAAATCGTCCTTCATTTCCTGCGCCGCCTTCTGTTTGGTGATGTCACGAACCACGATGACGTCCGACGTCATCTTTCCTTGGCCATCGAGGATGGGGTTGTGGGTGTAGTGGATCCACCTGGCGGCCCCGTCTTTCGTCATGATCTGAGCGTCCGTCTCTTGCAGGCACCGGTGCTCTGCAGCACCAAGAATTGGACAGGAGCGCGAGCACATGTCTACGTTTTGGCGATCCCGCGCCCGCAGGACGTTGAAGCACATCTGGCCTACGGCCTCTGCTGCGGAGAAGCCTGTGATCTTCTCCATAGCCGGGTTCCAGGTCATGATCCTGCGGTCGGGCGAAACCTGGTAGATGCCGTCGGAAGTGTGCTCCACGATGTCGGAAAGCTTGGCCCGTTCCTCACTGATTGATTCGAAGAGGGCAACATTGCGGATCGCAATGGAAGCTTCATTGGCCAGGGTCTGGAGCAATGCCGCATCTTTGGTCGGAAAAGCCGCCGGCCCTTCGGCATCGTTGTGGCCATAGACAACGAGGGCCCCGGCGACTCCGATCTCAGACGATAGAGAGGCGTACAGATGGGAGTCCCATTCCTGGGACTGCAGATAGGTTTCGATCGCACCGTGGCCCTCTGCGGATGCCGAAGCGGGCGGGAGAACGTGCAGGTCGCGATTACCGGTGTGAGAGATGATGGCCAATGCCCCAGGTCCTTCGAAGGTGATGATCTGCGCGCCTTCCGCCCGGAACAGTTCCGTGGCAGCGGAGAGGAACCTACCGAGTCCGTGCTCGGTCCCCAGGCTGTTGGTGAGCTTGGATCCAACCTCGTAGAGCTTGTGCATCTTTCTGCTCTCTTCCTTGGAATGGATCCATCCCTTGTAAGCGGTATAGGAGAGGAGAAATGGGATGGGCAGCAGCCAGAGGGCTTCTGGCTTCGACGTAGCAAGATGATGGGTGAGGATGCCAAGGCTCGTGCTTCCCGCTGAAACCACGGCGGCAAGAAGGAGGCCATGACGCACGATGTCGAGGACCTTCTGGTTATCGAAGAGCGCGACGACCGTCGCCAGCATGATCTGGTTCAGAGCGTAAAACACTCCCATCGCCACGATAGCCGCCAGCCATCTGTTGCTGTCTCCAAACCCCGCTGAAGTAAGGAGGGCGAACACCCCTGCGGCGCCGGAGGCCGCCAGCGCGTACATCGCTGTGTTGAAGGCGATCTTTACGGGCGGTCTTCCTCTTATGACCTGGCCTCCCAAGATGCCAACAGCCGCAGCGAGTACAAATGCCTGCATCGGCACCAGCAGGAGAGCGAGTGCCAAAGCCACCTCGACGACTGAGAAAGCTACTGCCTCCCGCACGAATGAGAGATTGATTACAAATCTCTCCGACAGGATCACCGCTCCCACGATCGCTGGGAAGACGATCGCGTGGTCGAGAATCCAAGTGCCTCCAGAAAGAGCGGCTGCGATGGTTGCCATCGAGCCAAGCCCTATCACGATGGCAACGAAGATGTTTCCTCGTGCCATCGTCCCCCCGCTTGATTCCATTACCTGCCTGCTTTCACTATCGCCTGTAAGGGTTTGGTTTCTAGTGCCTCACCTCATCGCCTCGAGCGATAGGTTTCCGTCTGCTCGCTCACTTCTCCGGGCAGATAGTCCCCGGCCTGCGGCCGGTCTCCCCAGAATGCGGTCTGGAACTCCGTCAGGTCTTCGTCGTACTCGGCTGTCGTGAACTCGTTGTATTCGCCTGTGGTCCAAGACGTGCCGGTCCAGCTCGTGCCGGTCCAGCTCGTGCCGGTCCAGCTCGTGCCGGTCCAGCTCGTGCCGGTCCACGAACCTCCGGTCCAGGAGGTCCCGGTCCAGCTCGTGCCGGTCCACGAAGTCCCGGTCCAAGACGTGCCATTCCAATTGGCGCCGGCAAAGTCACTGTTCGTCCATGACGTACCGGTCCAGGAGCCACCGGTCCACGAAGTTCCGGTCCATGACGTACCGGTCCAGGAGCCACCGGTCCACGAAGTTCCGGTCCATGACGTACCGGTCCAAGACGTTCCGTTGAAGGATGCGCCGGTCCAGGAGGTGCCTGTCCAACTCGTACCTGTCCAAGACGTGCCGGTCCAGGAAGTTCCGTCCCAGGCCTCGCACTGGACTGTCATTTCACCTTCGATGACCTCTGCGACACCATCGCCATTGCAGTCGGTTTGAACGTGAAGTCCGCCACGGGAGGCCTCGAGAGAGCCGAGTCCGTTGCTTGGCTCGGTCGTGGAGTTGGCGTACGGGATCGGGTCGGCGAGTGCGGCGGCCTTATCGATATGCAGTCTTCCTGCCCCCTGATCGTTCGCCGTGTATGCATTGATCTGGCTCCCAACGCTCATGATGGCGTACTTCACCTGCGCCGGAGCGAGATGGGGCTTCTTCTTGAGGAGAAGGGCGACGGCGCCCGACGTGACCGCGGCTGCCTGAGATGTTCCGCTTCCCCGGATGTAGGAGGGGGAGAAAAGAGCCTTGGGATACTCCTTTTCGATGGTCGATCCGTAGGAACGGGTCGAGGTGATGTAGCGACCGGGAGCCACGATGTCCGGCTTGGTGAGATTGTCGGCAAGAGTTGGTCCGCGGCTCGACCACGAGGGGATCATGTCGTCCGCCATGTCAAGATTCTGCTTGTCGTTGTATGCACCAACGGTAAGGACGAATGGGTCGTCCGCAGGCTTGGTGATCGTGCCTGCCTTGGAACCGGAGTTGCCCGCTGCCACGACGGGAACGATGCCGAGCTGCCAGAGGCGCTGCACGGCGTAATTCAACGGGTCGTGCTTGTAGCTCTGGGTTCCCTTAGTTCCCCATGAGAGGTTCATGACGCGGATGTTGAACTGGTCGCGGTACGCCGCCACCCAGTGCATCGCGGCAAGGATCGTAGAAACGTCGGCGACTCCGTTGGCACCTGCGACTTTGATGCTTATGAGGTGCGACTTCGGAGCGAGACCAACATGGGCTCCGCTCGAATTGCTCTGTGAGTCGTAACCGTCTCCTGCGATGAGTCCGGCCATCACGGTGCCATGGCCATAGGTATCGAGCAAGTTGCCTTCACCAGAGAGGTCGGGTCCGTGAACGATTCGGTGGCCGTTCAATTTCGTGAAGTCGTTCATCGGAGAAATTCCGGTGTCGATCACGGCGATTCCTATGCCACTGCCGTAATCCGTTTCCGCCCATAGCTTGCTTGCACCGGTCGACTTCGGCGATGAGGAATTCACGTTCGTTTCGTCATAGGAGAGCATCTCGAACTTCCCCGCGCGGTTCTTTGTAAGCGACCGAAGGTTCGGGTCTGCCGCCAGAGTTGTAATCGCACGCGCAGGAATGGTGGCGGAGAAGCCGTTCACGATGGGGAGCTGCTCTTTGACGGTCCCTCCTGTTTTGCGGACAGCCGATTCCAAGCTGGAGCTGCTCGGATCGCGCTTACCCACGATCACCGAGACCTTCGAAGCCGGGCTGCGCTCTGCGTCGAGGATCAGCGCCTTGTCGACCGCTTCGGAAAAGACGGCTTGGGCGAAGGCCCCGGCGCCAGGGGCGAACTGGGCCATTAAAAGAACGCTGATGACCGTGGCCATCAGCGCATACCAGTACCTCGAGCCGCCTCTTTCCAGTGAAATCGAATGCATCTAACCCCTCCTCGCAAAATGTGGATTTCGTTCTGGTAATTGTTCGTATGAAAGCGACTCGAAGGACATAGGCTCTTGCGGTCATTTCTGCTAGTCCCATCGCACATAGGGATTAGTCATTTCGGGCTATTGACGCGGCCCGCAGACGACAACGGACGGACGCTAAGAGTGGCCGGGCGGTGACGCTAAAGCGTGCTAATCGGACAGAGCTTCGACCAGGTTCTCCTGCAGAGCCCCTAAGTAGTGGAGGACTGCCATGGACCATTCGTCGGGGTCCTCTGGGTCGACCGGACGGCTCATCAGCTCCTCGGTAACGCCGATTCGGGTTCCGATCGCAAGGCGAACATCGCCAAGAACGACCAGCCATGCCTCGGTTTCCTCGGGGCCGAGCTCCTGGCTCCACGGCCCCCGGTGCGGGAGGCACTGCAGCGCGGTATTAGCCGTGGACCGCTTGTGGTTTTGGAGCTCATTCAATGCAAGGTCCCGGTATTTCCGATCCACTTCCTCGTCGTCCAAGCTCGCCGACGGAAGCAGACGTTCCATCACCGGATCTCCGGGAGGCTGATCGTTTTCCAGCAGGTCGAGATACTGGCCTATCACCGACCGAAGAAGCTTGGCCTCATCCTCCGAGACGTCCGCAGTGATCTTTCCGAGCTTCTTGCGGAACATCAGGCATCTTTGGTCATCGTTGCCCACAAGCCGTGAGCGTGAAGACGATAGACGTCCATCTCGACCCTCTCCCGGGGGCCTGAAGACACCGCCGCCCTTCCCTCATGGTGGACCTGCAGCATGAGTTTCGTCGCTTTATCGCGCGAATAACCGAAGAGCTTTTGAAAGACGTACACCACATACGACATCAGGTTTATGGGGTCGTTGTGGACGATGCACACCCAGGGCAGGTCGGGCTCGGTGGTTTCCTTGTGCCCCGGTTCGTCGAGCTCGATGGGGGCTGTTTCTGTCACACCCAAAGCCTACACTCGGACAATGAGTAGAGATGACCTTCGCAACACCGGTGAAGACGCCGCCGCCCGTTTCTTGGAGCGGCGAGGCCTCGAGATATTGGCCCGTAACTGGCGCCTCAAGATGGGAGAGATCGACATCATCGGAAAGGAGGGGCCAATCCTGGTGTTCGTTGAAGTCAAGACTCGCCGAACCGCTGACTTCGCCGATCCCTCAGCGGCGGTTGACTTCCGCAAGCAACGAAAGCTGAGACGGCTGGCCGAGGCTTACATCGCCATCGAAAGGCCGGAGTTCGACCGCTGCAGGTTCGACGTGGTCTCGGTCGTCCACGACGGGCTGAGCAGGCTGAGATACATCCCCGACGCGTTCGCCTGAAGACCAAATAGGATGTCTGGCAGTGGAGGTGGGATGTCCTACGAAACTTTGATCTTCGATGTATCGGCCAATGTCGCCACGGTGGTCCTCAACCGTCCTGAGAAGCGAAACGCCATCAATCGCAAGATGTTCGAGGAACTGGCAGATGCGTTCAAACGCATCGCCGGGGATCGCGATATTCGGAGCTTTGTCCTTCGTGGCTCGGGGGATCACTTCTGTTCGGGCGCTGATCTCTCCGGGATAGAGGACTCGCCAAGAACTCCAGCAGACATGCTTGCTCGGATGCGAGACGTTCATCAGCTCATGCGCGACATCGTCTATTGCCCCAAGCCGGGCCTTGCGGCGGTGCGAGGGTATGCGGCTGGAGGCGGGGCGAATCTCGCCCTTGCATGTGACCTTGTGGTGATGACAGAGGACGCCAAGTTTGCGGAACTGTTCGTGAAACGCGGCCTCGTCGTCGACATGAGCGGAACCTTTACGCTCCCAAGAGCGGTTGGCCTCCACCGGGCCAAGGAGCTCGCTCTGTTGGGAGATACCATCGATGCGAAGCGCGCCTATGAGATGGGAATCGCAAACCGAGTGGTCAAGGCGGATGAGCTCGACACTGTCGTGAAGGAACTCGCCGATCGGCTTGCCTCAGGGCCCCCTATAACCATGGCGTTCATCAAGAAAGCGATGAACGATTCATTCAGCCTCTCCTTCGACGAGGTGCTGGACCAGGAATCTTTCAATCAGTCCGTCCTGTTCTCGACCAAGGACCTACAGGAGGCCATCATGGCCTTCTTTGAAAAGCGTGAGCCAAGATTCACCGGAGAGTAGCGACTCTTTAGAGGAGAGTCCCGAGGGGCCTCGACGCTACCGATGGCTGCTGGCGGTGCTGGCCCTGGTGATGGCCGGTGCTCTGGTGGTCGCGTTCCTCTCACTTCGACGCATCAAGGGATCGGTGCCTACGGATGCACCGATCCTGTCGCTTGCAGTCGTGGAGGAGAGTTTCGTCGTCGCTACCGCTGAAGGGATTCTCGTCACCTCCGATTTCGATGAGTGGGTGCCGCTTTTCGGCGATATCACAGGTGTGAGCCACGTGGCTTCTTCTGAGGGTCAGGCAGTTATCCGATACGAAAAGGGAGACCGCCGATATATAGCGCGTACCTTCCAATTGCCCGAATTCGAAACCGTTGCAGACCGAGGCCCCCTCGGCACGGCTGTTGCGGTCGGAAGAAGCGGAGTGACCTTCGTCGGGGTTAGTGGTGAACGAGAGGGAAGGGTCATCGCGGTTGGGATCGATTCGGCGGTGGAAGAAGTCGATATCCAGGGCCAAGGACCCCAGGAAATGACTGCTCTTGCCGTTGTAACCGGGGACTCTCCGAGGATCTATGCGGGCGGGCTAACCTCGGGATTGTGGCTGGCAGAAGGATTCCCGGAGTCCCCTGCGTGGGAACGCCTCCTCGCCACACCCATACGGTCTGTTCTCACCGATCCGGAGGATCCGGACCGGATGTGGGTCGGCACTCCCGGTGGCGTCCTCATTTCTTCTTCCGCCGGTAAGAGCTGGAGGTTCACGCAGAACAGGGATTCCATCGAAGCGATGTCATCATTCGGCGGAACCACCTACGCCCTTACGTCCGATCGCATCTTGTTCCGCTCTGGCAACGGCGACACGAACTGGGAAGCGATGGGAGAATCCGTACGCCGCTGATCGAGTCGCGATGTCATACCCCCTCACTATGCTCGGGGTATGGGCACAAAGGTATCCAAGGGCCTCACAAAAGTCTCCAAAGTCTCATCGGTCTCCGTGCTCGGCATGGAAGCAAGGCCCGTCGAAGTGGAGGTTCACATCGACGGGGGGCTCGAGCAATTTCACATAGTCGGGCTGCCGAGCGCAGCGGTTCGGGAGTCTAGACAGCGGGTCCGTTCGGCGATCCTCAGCTCTTGCGAGGACTGGCCGAAAACGAAGGTGACCGTCAACCTTGCGCCGGGCGATCTGAGAAAAGAAGGTTCGCTTCTCGACCTGCCCCTGGCCGTTGGGATCCTTGCGGCCGGTGGAATCCTCACGAGAGAGCGTGCCTCCGGTTATCTCTTCATGGGTGAGCTCGCGCTCGATGGACGCTTGAGACCGGTTCGGGGAGCAATCGCCGCAGCCATGACTGCCAGAGAGCTCGGCAAAGGACTCGTACTGCCCCGTGACAATTCGCCCGAAGCCCAGCTCGTGCCTGGTGTCCATGTCGTTGGAGTAGAGACCCTCACCGAAGCCATGGGTTTTGCCAACGGCGAGCTCGATCCCGACGTCGGCAGGCCGAAGTCGCTCCCTGACCTTCTGGATCTCGAGAAGGTTGCGTACCCGGACATGTCGGATGTCAGAGGACAGGCAATGGCGCGAAGAGCCCTGGAAGTAGCTGCCGTCGGCGGTCACAACCTTCTCATGGTCGGCCCGCCTGGGTCCGGCAAGACCATGCTCGCGCAACGCTTTCCTGGGATCCTTCCGCCGATGGGGGCCGAGGAGGCTCTGGAGGTAACGCGGGTCTGGTCGGTGGCAGGCCTGTTGGCGCCGGGGGCAGCTCTGCTTACTTCGAGGCCGTTTCGGGCCCCGCACCATCACGCTTCACCGGCTTCGGTGATCGGGGGCGGCCATCCTTTGCCCGGGCCCGGAGAGATTTCTCTCGCGCACCGTGGCGTGCTCTTCATGGATGAACTGCCTCTTTTCTCCAGGGCGGTGCTGGAAGCTTTGAGACAGCCGTTGGAAGAAGGCAGAGTGATAATCGCGAGGACGGGGGCGACGGTGCGCTTCCCGGCAGAGTTCGCGTTGATCGCGGCAGCCAATCCGTGTCCATGCGGAAAGGCGGGTGATGAACGAGAGGTGTGTTCGTGTCCCCTCGGTCGGCTCGACCAGTATCGATCCCGACTGTCCGGTCCGCTATTGGATCGAATCGACATCCAAGTCGAGGTAGCTCGGCTGACCGAAGACGAATTGCTTGCCGTTTCTCCTGGGGAGTCGAGTGCCGAGATCAGGGCCAGAGTGATCGCGGGGCGCAAGAGAATCAAGGAACGGCGCGAGGCTGAACCCGAATGGACCGAAGGCCTCGAAGCCCTGGATCAACCAACTCGTGCATTGTTGAGATCGGCATTCAGGGAGTTGCCGGCCTCGGCTAGGGCGTTTCATCGCACTCTCGCGGTGGCTCGTTCGATCGCGGACCTGGAAGGGGTGGAGCGAGTTGAAGAGGCTCACGTAGCGGAGGCTCTTCAACTAAGACGGGCGGTATGGAGATGACTCCTGCTGAGCGCCGGATAACTCGAATTGATCCTGAATACCCCCCTCTTCTTCGAGAGATCGCGGATCCCCCTGTCGCGCTAAACGTCATCGGCCTGCCGCTCGAGCCGCGCCCCATGCTGGCAATAGTCGGCGCGAGAAAGCCCACCGCGTATGGTCTTGAGGTCGCCGAATGGTTCGCAGGCGAGCTCGCCCGAGCCGGACTCCTGATCGTCAGTGGGATGGCAAGAGGTATCGACGGGGCAGCGCACCAGGGTGCACTGGACGCCGGCGCGTCGAGTGTTGCGGTGTTGGGTTGCGGACTCGACATCTGTTACCCGCGTGCCAACCACCACATCTATCGGCGTCTCCTCGAAAGCGGGACCATCGTCTCCGAGTATCCAAGCGGGACCGCACCCCTGCCTCATCACTTTCCGACTCGCAACCGCATAATCGCCGGGATGTCGCTCGGAGCTCTTATCGTGGAAGGAAGGCCGGAGGGGGGCGCCATGATCACCGCGAGGCTCTCGATGGAGTTCTCGAGAGAGGTCTTCGCGGTGCCCGGCCCGGTTCACTCTCCCGTGAGCCTTGGCCCTCATCTATTGATAAGAGACGGAGCGAGAATCATCACCTCACCGCTAGACATCCTCGAGGAGCTCGGGCTGTCCGGGCAGCTGTCGTTTGAATCAGATGATTCGCCCGCCGCCGCCCCCGATCTCAGCCCTGAGGAATCCATGGTCCTGGCAGCCATGCAGGCTCAGCCGGTGCTCCTCGACATCATCGCTTCTGCCGCAGGGATCCCGGCTTCGACGGCTTCTGCCATCCTTGCCCGGCTCGAGCTCAAAGATCTGGTCGCCAGGCACGCTGGCAGCAGATTCTCTGCTACTGCTCAAGCAACTCAAGTTAACAGACGTTGACACCGGTAACACAATCGGCCGATACTAGATGGCCCCGGCGAGGGGAACGGGGTCACGGGGACTCGGAGTGAGCGTCCGCCTCTATACTGATTTGTCCAGCGAAGCGCGAAACCCCCGGGCGAGGGGGGTGAGGATCGAGATGAGCAGAGCCGCTCCCAAGCGGGAAAGCAGCAAATCGGCACCGGTCTCACCCAAGTCCGGGACGGCGACGAGCAAGACCGCGAAGAGTGATGGATCTCCCGAGCAGGAAGCACTCACTGCTCTCTGGGAGGATTACAAGAGCGATCAAAACTCGGCAGCGCGCGACAAGCTGATCGTCCACTACTCACCGCTGGTGAAATACGTTGCCGGAAGAGTGTCGACCGGTCTGCCGGCAAACATCGAGCAAGCCGACCTCGTCTCGTATGGGATATTCGGACTGATCGACGCGATCGACAAGTTCGAACTGGGAAGAGGCATCAAATTCGAGACCTATGCCATCAGCCGCATCAAGGGGGCGATCATCGACGAGCTGCGCGCTATCGACTGGGTTCCGCGCTCCGTCAGATTCAAAGCTAGGGAGATCGAAAAGACCCTCTCCAGGCTTGAAGCGAAGCTGCACCGCACTCCAACCGATGACGAGATTGCAGCAGAGATGGGTGTTGGAATCGAAGATCTTCGGACGATCTACAGTCAGGTGTCTTTCGTATCCCTCGTAGCCCTGGACGAGCTGATGATGACCGGCGGGGAAAAGGGAGACAAGCTGTCTCTGATCGATACCCTCGAGGACACATCGTCGGACGACCCAGTGGCGCTGTTTGAAAGCGAAGAGATGAAACACATCCTCGCTCAAGCGATCAATCGTCTCTCCGAGAGAGAGAAGATAGTCGTGACCCTCTATTACTACGAGGGGATGACGTTGAATGAAATAGGGCAGGTGCTTGGTGTGACGGAGTCGAGGATCTGTCAGATGCACACCAAGGCCGTGATGCAACTTCGTACCCGGATCGCCGAACAGTCTCGCAGCGACTAGGCGCATTAACGGTTACAATCCGCAGGCTGTTTGAAGTCCACCGAGCACGCCCGCCGTTCTTTTGGTGCCAGGGGAAACCCTGGTGAAGGCGGGCGGAAGGGCGGGAGACCGCCGGAACCGAAAGGAGGCCACGTGGCCGTCATCACCATGAAACAGCTCCTCGAGGCAGGAGTGCACTTCGGGCACCAGACCCGAAGATGGAATCCCAAGATGCGCCGTTACATCTTCGCGGAGCGAAACGGGATCTACATCATCGATCTTCTGAAGACCCTTCAGGGCATCGAGATCGCGTATGAGTTCGTACGAGACCTGGTTGCCAAAGGGGGCCTGGTTCTCTTCGTAGGAACCAAAAAGCAGATCTCCGATGCAGTCGAGGACGAGGCGAAGCGCGCGAGCATGCCGTTTGTGAATTACCGCTGGCTTGGGGGCATGCTCACGAACTTCCAGACCATCCACCGGCGCATCCTGAGGATGAGGGAGCTCGAGACTCAGGAGGCTCAGGGGATCTTCGAAGAGCTTCCCAAGAAAGAAGCGCTCAAGCTTCGCCACGAACTGGAGAAACTGCAGAGAACCCTAAACGGCATCCGGGATTTGAACAGACGGCCGGACGCCATCTTCATAGTTGATACCCGCAAGGAAGACATAGCGGTAAGGGAAGCGAAAAAGCTCGGGATCCCAATCATCGCCGTGGTTGATACGAACTGTGATCCGGACGATGTCGATTACGTCATTCCAGGCAACGACGACGCCATTAGATCGGGAGCTTTGCTGGCCCGCGTGGTGGCAGATGCTATAGCCGACGGATTGCAACAGAGGCCCCCAGAAATCGTGGCCGCAGCAGAGGCCGCCGCAGCATCAGGCGTTACGCTCACCGCGGGTACGGAAGAGCCACCAGCCGAGTGGGAGCTCATGCTCGTACAGCAGGAGGCCGAAACCCCGCGTACCGAAGAGATTGTTGCCGAATCCGGCCCTGCCGCGGCGCCGCAGGCCGAAGACATTGCCGATCAGGTAGTCAAGCCACTACTGTCGGACGAACCGCTGCCTGGAGAGGAAATCGAAGAAGAACTGAAGTCGAAATACAAGGACGAGGACACGATGAAGCATCATCCGCCCGACGGGAGGAGGAGATGAGCTACGAGCCGAAAACCGAGGACATAGCTCGCCTTCGCGAACAAACGCAGGCAGGCATCATGGATTGCAAGCGGGCCCTCAAGGAGACGGAGGGAGATTTCGAAGCCGCCCGAGACTTATTGCGAGCCCAGGGTCTTGCCGGAATCCAAAAGCGTGCCGCGCGAGTCGCGGCAGAAGGCGGTGTTTTTCACTACATCCATCAGATTGATCCAGAGCTTCCTGCGAAGGTCGGGGTCCTGATCGAATTGAATTGCGAAACCGACTTTGTTGCAAAGACTCCCGAATTCAAAGAGCTGGGGCGGAATCTGGCGATGCACATTGCGGCTATGGAACCGGCGTGGGTCTCGTCTTCTGACGTACCGGACGACGTGATCGAAAGGGAAAGAAAAATCATCCTCGAGAGCGACGCGGTTAAGGGTAAGCCGGATGACGTTGTCTCCAAGATCGTAGACGGCAAGATCTCGAGCATCTATTCAGAAAAAGGCGGCGCGCTGCTCGCGCAAAAGTACGTACGGGACGAGAGTGGCAAGCAAACCGTGGAAGGCGTCATCCACGACTACGCCGCCAAGGTGAAGGAAAACGTAATCGTTCGCAGATTTGCCCGGTTCAGAGTGGGCGAAGAGAGCTGACCGTCATGGCCGGGGAGTCTCTCGAGTACAAGAGAGTCTTGCTCAAGCTCTCGGGCGAAGCCTTTGCGGGGCCGGGCTCTGGTTTCGGTATCGAGGCCGGAGTGGTCAGCTCACTTGCGAAACAGATCGCAGAGGTCCAAGCGTCCGGAGTAGAGATCGCTGTGGTCGTCGGCGGGGGAAACATTTTTCGCGGCACCCAGGCATCGGCTATGGGCATGGAGCGTGCAAGGGCCGACTACATGGGCATGCTCGCGACCGTTATCAACGCCTTGGCGCTCCAAGATGCGCTCGGACAGATGGGCGCGGACTGCCGCGTGTTGAGCGCTATTTGGATGCAGGAGGTCGCGGAACCCTTTATCAGAGGCCGCGCACTAAGGCATCTGGAAAAGGGAAGGGTCGTGATCTTCGCCGGAGGGACCGGCAATCCATACTTTTCAACGGACACGGCCGCATCCGTTCGTGCTTTGGAGGTCGGAGCTCAGGCTCTCCTCAAGGGGACACAGGTCGATGGGGTGTACGACTCGGACCCGCATGTAAACGCGGACGCAAAGCGATTCGATCACCTGGAGTACATAGAAGTTCTTCAAAAGGGACTCAAGGTCATGGACTCGACCGCCATCTCTCTGTGCATGGACAACGATCTGCCGATCATCGTTTTCGACCTCTCTCTCGACGGAAACATTCGAAGAGTTGTATTGGGCGAATCGGTCGGGACCAAGGTCAGCCGCTAAATAGGGGAGGGATCATGGCTCTGGAAGGGCAGCTCCAAGAAGCTGAATCCAAGATGAAGAAGGCGGTACAGGTAGCGAAGGAGGATTTTTCCTCCATACGGACCGGAAGAGCTTCTCCTCTTCTCCTCGAGAAGATCCAGGTGGATTATTACGGCACTCCAACTCCATTGAACCAATTGGCGGGAATATCGGTCCCCGAAGCCAGGATGATGGTGGTGAGCCCATACGACCGGAACGCGCTGAGCGCAATCGAAAAAGCCATCCTTGCTTCGGATCTAGGGATCACTCCAAACAACGACGGAAGCGTGCTTCGCATCGTGTTTCCTCCACTGACCGAGGAGAGACGGAAGGAGTTCGTCAAGACGTCTCACCAACGCGGGGAGGATGGCAAGGTTGCGCTTCGCAACGTGAGACGCCACGTGAAAGAGGAAATGGAGAGTCTCCAAAAAGAAGGGGAGATATCCGAGGACGACTTGATGCGTGGCGAGAAGGAACTCCAGCGGCTAACCGATCACTACGTACATGAGATCGACGCGTTGATGGAGCACAAGGAGAAAGAGCTACTGGAGGACTGAGTGTCCGAGGAACCAAATGGCGAAGTGGATCCTTCGGACCTCCCTGGCGGTGATCCTGGCCACTCTGCACCCACGGAACGGCTGGAGGGTCCTGCAACCGAAGTAGTTCCCCCTGCAACGGTAGGGGGACGCAACCTGCGAGTAGCCATCATCACCGGAGTTGGCCTCGCGGCGCTCGTCTTGATTCTCATCGCAATCGGGCCTCTGCCGTTCTTCCTGCTCGCACTGGTCGTGCTTCTGATGGCACAAGCGGAGTTCTATGTGTCCGTTCGGAACGGAAGCTATTCGCCCGCCGCGGCACTCGGACTTGTGGCCGGAGGAGTTCTTCTCGTTGGGACCTATACAAGAGGCGAGGCCGCGGCGGGATTGGTTTTGTTCCTGACGATCGTCTTCTCATTCGTTTGGTTCCTGGCTCACGAGAAGCGGGGATCGATTCTTGCGGATATCGGTGTGACTCTCCTGGGAGTGGCATACGTTCCACTCCTGGGTTCGTTCGTGGGACTGATTCTGCGTCGCGGCCTAAATGAGGGCTGCACGGTTTCGTCCATCACCTGCGATGGACGCGGGATCGTCATAGCAGTGATAGGTGCGGCTGCGCTATACGACGTGTTCGCGTATGCCGCCGGGTCAAAGTTCGGAAAGCGAGCGATGGCTCCCAGGATCTCGCCAAGAAAAACTATCGAGGGTGCCCTGATCGCGACAGCAGCGATGTTGATCGTGGGTCCACCGATTGCAGCATGGCTAGGTCCCTGGAACTATGGGCAGGCTATGGTCTTCGTGCTGCTGGCATGCGTGGCGGCAACGATGGGGGACCTTGCCGAGTCGATGCTAAAGAGGGATCTCGATATCAAGGACATGGGGGCCATATTCCCCGGGCACGGCGGAGCTCTCGACCGACTCGACGCGATCCTGTTTGTTCTGCTCGCCGGATATCTCACACTGAGGCTCTTTGACCTGTGAACCATTACTTACGCGGTCGAATACTTCATCATGGGTTCCAATGAGCACTACATTCGATCGGGAGGATGTTTCGGGGCTGTTTGACGATCCCGAGCCGATACGTGTCGTCATCCTCGGGTCGACGGGTTCGGTCGGCGCACAGGCTCTCGAAGTCGTCCGTTCTCATCGGCAGCGCTTCCGAGTTGTGGGTCTTGCCGCAAGGTCGGATGCTGAGTCGCTCGCCCAGCAGGCCAAGGAGTTCGAAGTCGATCTCGTCGGGATCGTAGAGGGAGAACTCGAACCGCCGCCGGGCGCGAAGGTAATCACAGGTGAGAGATCAGCGGCAGAGATCGTGGAGGAAGCAACAGCAGAGGTGGTCTTGAATGCCGTGCTCGGAGCTGCCGGTCTCGAGGCCACACTCGCAACTCTGAAGACCGGCAAGACCCTTGCCTTAGCAAACAAGGAGAGTCTCGTTGCCGCTGGCGAATACGTCATGGCCAAGGCAGGACCGGGACAGATCCGCCCGGTGGACAGCGAACACTCGGCAATGTGGCAGGCTCTCGAAGGTACTTCGCCAGATCGTGTCTCAAAGGTATACCTCACAGCAAGCGGCGGGCCTTTCAGGGGCCGCTCTCGCAATGAATTGGAGAGAGTCACCGTCGAGGAAGCCGTCGCCCATCCGGTGTGGAACATGGGCAGGAAGATCAGTGTCGACTCCGCCACTCTGATGAACAAGGGCTTCGAGGTGATTGAGGCGCACTTTCTTTTCGGGTTCACTTACGACGAGATCGAAGTGGTGATCCACCCAGAGGGACTCATTCATGCCATGATCGAAATGGCTGATACATCGGTCTTGGCTGCTGTCTACTATCCCGACATGCGTCTTCCCATCCAGTTAGCGCTTGGCTGGCCCGAACGCTTTAGGACGGCGGACATGAATCGGATTTCCTTTTCGGAAGGAACATCTCTCAGTTTCCATGAACCGGATGTGGACACCTTTCGCTGCCTTTCCCTGGCTTACGACGCAGCCAGGAGAGGAGACACGTATCCTGCCGTTCTCAATGCCGCCAACGAGGTAGCGGTCGCTCACTTCCTGGAGGAAAAGATAGGTTTCCTCGACATCGAGAGAGTAGTAGAGGAAGTTTTGGATAGTCACTCGCCCGGAGCGGCAGATCTCGAAAACGTGATCGAGCAGGATCAGTGGGCCAGGGATCGAGCGGCTGAGGTGACCGGAAAGATCGAGCGATGACGGCTAATACTCTCGGCATCTGGGCATTCATCATCACGCTTGCAGTGATGATTGTCATTCACGAGCTTGGTCACTACATCACAGCGAAGAAATTTGGCATGAAGGTGGAGAGCTTTTACTTCGGTTTCGGCCCGCGGCTCGCTTCCTGGAGACGCGGCGAGACGGAGTTCGGCATAAGGGCCCTTCCGCTTGGAGGCTACGTGAAGATCGCTGGTATGAACCCATTCGTGCCGGTGTCAGACGACGACCGCGAAAGGGTATTCGGAGCGAAGCCTTCCTGGCAGAGGGCCGTGGTTCTGGCGGCCGGCTCGGCTAGCCATTTCGTCTTTGCCTTTGTGCTGTTGATGGTGCTCTTTTCCGCGATCGGCGTTCCGCAAACGACGACCACCATCGGTGAAGTCATCCCCGAGGTCAATGGGAGCGAATCTCCTGCCAGTGCTGCCGGTTTCCGCAGTGGAGATCGAATCGTTTCGGTGGAAGGACTACCGATCGAGACCTTTGCGGATCTTCAGAAAGTAGTTGGAAGCAGCCCCGGCCGCACTCTGAACGTCGAAATCATGAGGGATGGTGAGATTCTTTCACTCCCCGTTACACCTGCAGCGATTGAGGTCCAACTCGATGGCCGGACGCAAACCCGGGGACAGCTGGGGATACTGTCGAAGGTCGCCTCTAATCGCGAACCCCCTTGGGAGGCGGCCGTCTCGTCGGGACGTGTCGTTGGCGAGATGACAAAGCTCAGCATTGTCGGGGTCGGCACTTTCTTTTCACCCAGCACTTTCCGACGGATCTTTGGGGCTCTAGGAGAGACCGGTCAGAGAGAGGTTGCCGGAGACGAACCGATCGGCGCGGTTGGAGGAGCGCGCCTGGCCGGGCAGTCTGCGGCAGCGGGCGGGTTCGACCGCCTCTTCTTTCTGCTGGCCGGGATTATCATCTTCATTGGGGTAATCAATCTCGCGCCGCTGCCGGTGCTGGACGGGGGATGGCTGGTGATGCTGGCTTACGAGAAGATCGCCAGAAGAAAGGTTGATCTAAGGAAGATCGTGCCGGCTATGGTTCTGGTGTTCGCGTTCCTCATCATGTTGCAGCTGCTTCTTCTCTACCTGGATATCACCAGACCGATCGAGAACCCATTCCAGTAGAGGTACCGACGGCCGCGCACCTCCTCCCTTAATATCTCCACATGTCTCTTCCCGATCAGTCCGTTGACTTTCCCGGCTGGTATCAGGAGGTCGTCAAGCGCGCCGAGATGGCTGAGAACTCGGTTACCAGGGGCGCGATGGTCATCAAGCCCTACGGCTATGCGATCTGGGAATTCATGCAGCAAGGGATGGATCGCAGGATCAAAGAGACCGGCCATCAAAACCTGTACTTCCCGTTGCTGTATCCCCTTCGTCTATTGGAAAAGGAAGCCGATCACGTCGAAGGCTTCACTCCTCAGGTCGCGATAGTCACTCATGCAGGAGGTTCCAAGCTCGAGGAGCCGCTCGTGATCCGTCCCACATCCGAAGCAGTCATCTGGGCGACTTACAAGAATTGGATCCAGAGCTATCGAGATCTGCCTCTTCTTTACAACCAGTGGGCAAACGTGCTGCGCTGGGAGATGCGCCCGAGGCTGTTCCTTAGGACAACCGAATTCCTTTGGCAGGAAGGACACACTGCTCACGAAACCGAACAAGAAGCGATGGCCGAAAGCAAGATGATCCTTTCCGATGTCTACCGGACTACAGTTGAAGAGGACTTCGCCATGCCGGTCATCCCCGGCAGGAAGAGCGCATCGGAGAGATTTCCAGGTGCCCAGGAGACATTCACGATCGAGGCGCTCATGCGCGACGGCAAGGCTCTGCAAGCAGGAACATCTCACTACTTCGGCCAGAACTTTTCGCGGGCATACGATGTGAAGTTCCAAAGCCGCGATGGGACCGAAGAGCATCCGTATTCGACGTCTTGGGGGGCATCCTCCCGTCTCATCGGTGGCGTTGTCATGGTTCACGGAGATGAAAAAGGGCTGCGTCTGCCTCCCAAGCTCGCTCCATATCAAGTGGTCGTTGTCCCGATCTACAAGGGAGACCAGGACAAGGCGAAGGTGCTGGATGCCTGTAATGCAGTCGCCAAGATGCTCGATGGCCTCCGCGTGAAGATCGATGATCGAGAACACTTTCGGCCCGGTTACAAGTTCAACGAATGGGAACTCAAGGGAGTGCCCGTGCGGCTTGAAATAGGCGCAAGGGAGGTTGATGCGGACGAGGTTGTGGTCTATCGACGCGATCTCGGCGAAAAGCAGACGGAACGGCTCGCGGAAGTGGGTGAGCGTGCTAACTCGCTCATGGCCGAGATTCAAAGCACTCTGTTCGATCAGGCCGAGGTGTTTCGCGACGAACACACCCATGTACCGGAGTCTTATGAGGAATTCAACGAACTGCTCTCCAGCGCTGCAGGGTTCGTCCGAGCACCCTGGTGCGGAGAGGCTGCTTGTGAGGAGAAAGTGAAGGCCGAAACAAAGGCTACGAACCGGGCTCTTACGCTCGAGCCCGAAGCGATGACGACGGCGTGCATCGTCTGCAACAACGACGCCAAAGAGATGGCCCTATGGGCCCAGGCTTATTAGCTAATCGGCTAATCCGATAGAGGTTCGAAGATATTTATCAGCAGGTTGAAGGCCACGACGAGCGCGCCGAGCCAAAAAGCTACCTTCAAGATACGAGAGCGATCTTCCGGTTCATCTCTGGCCTCCATGGTTAGGAAGGCGCCGCTCATCCCGAAGACGATCCCAAGCCCAGTCCAAAACAATGGGACCGCGAGCAACAAGCCGATCACGCTTGAGGTGAGTGCCAGTTTCGCTCGTTTCGATGCCTCTTGAGCCAGGACCTTCGGAATGGCCCATCCAAAGATGACTGCCGAGAAGACGAGCGCCGAAGGAATCGTGATCAAAAGAGTTTTGACCTGTTCCCCCTTGGCCCCCTGATCTCCCAGGACGGGGTAGACCGCGACGAGAGCAGCACCGGACGCCAGGGCCGCAGTGATCAATCCGATCTGAATCCGAAGTGACATGGTCTCCAATTTATTGACCGGTGAGTGGATAGGTCAACTACAATTCCGAATCTATCGTAAGTGCCGGCGGCAGAAATCGGGGGAACTCGTGGGCGAAAACGAAGTCAATCAGGACGTCATCGATCGTTTTGGGGCGGTCCAAGCTCGGTTAACGGAGCTATGGAAGTCGATGCGGACCTTCTCGAGCGACGAGCAGACCATCGTGGTGGTTCCATCAATGACGCTCGACAAGGTCGAAGACGTTGGATCGATGATGCAGCCTTACGAGGAGCGATTCCTGTTTCTCCTTTTGTTGCTGAGACAACCGCGCGCTCGTCTTGTCTATGTCACCTCGCAGACGATTCTTCCCAGCATCATCGACTACTATCTCGATCTTCTCCCAGGCGTAATTCCCAGCCATGCCAGGCCCCGTTTGTTCACAGTCGCCGTGCACGATTCGACTTCCAGACCGCTCAGCCAGAAGATCCTGGAACGTCCAAGGGTGATCGACAAGATCCGATCGCTTATCCCCGATCCTGTGCGGGCTCATCTCATTCCTTACAACACGACCGAGCTCGAGAGGGATCTGGCGGTAGCTCTCGGGATTCCGATGTACGGAGCAGATCCGAAATTCTTTCCGCTGGGAACCAAGAGTGGGTGCAGGAGAATTTTCTCCGAAGAGGGGGTTCGCCATCCGATCGGCTTCGAAGATCTCTATTCGTCCGATCAGGTGGTCACGGCAATCGCCAAGATGCGCGCAGACAAACCTCGAATACGTGAGGTCCTGGTGAAGCTGAATGAAGGAGTCGCAGGAGAGGGCAATGGCGTCATCGATCTTCGAGGACTTCCCGAACCAGGGGGGGCCGAGGAGCTGAAACAGATCGATGCTCGGCTATTTGATCTGAAGCTCGAGGACACATCCACCGATCCTGAGACCTATTTCCGAAAGCTCGAGGCCAGAGGGGGGATCGTTGAGGAGCGAATCGCCGGAGAAGAGTTCCGATCTCCTAGCGTTCAACTTCGAGTCACTCCCCTCGGAGAGCTCGAGATCCTCTCGACACACGATCAAGTTCTGGGAGGAGAGTCCGGTCAGACCTATCTAGGCTGCCGATTTCCAGCCGATGAGTCCTATGCGGCTTCCATAACGAGGGAGGCTGCCAAAGTCGGTGCCAGGCTTGCCCGCGAGGGTGTCATAGGGAGATTCGCTCTCGACTTCGTTGTCGTGAGAAACGAAGACGGCTGGGATCCGTACGCGATCGAGATCAACCTGAGAAAGGGAGGGACCACTCACCCTTTCCTCACGCTTCAGTTCCTGACCGATGGCACATACGATCCCGAATCGGGAGTCTTTACGGCTCCGAGTGGCCGATCCAAGTGTTTCGTCGCGAGCGACCATCTCGCGAACCCTCACTACCGCGGGCTGCTCCCAGACGACCTTTTCGACATCGTCGTCACTAACGGCCTGCACTTCGATCAGTCCAGGCAGACCGGCGTCGTCTTTCACATGATGAGCGGTCTAACAGAACATGGCTCGATCGGCCTCACCGCGGTCGGCGACGATCATGAAGAAGCAGAGGCTATCTACAACCGTGCAGTCGAAGTGCTCGATCGGGAAGCTCTCGCGGCTTCGACGCCTTAGCCCGCTGCGCCTATTTGCCTGAAGCGGCGAGGACAAGCCAGTCGAATAAGGCTTGTTGCGCGGGATCTTCTGCAGCAGTCATCTCTGGGTGCCATTGCACACCGATGATCCTGCCGTCTGCTGTCTCCAGGCCCTCGATCGTGTCGTCCTCCGCACTGGCGGAGATCTCCAGGCCGTCGGCTATTTTGTCGACCGCCTGGTGGTGATGCGAAGAGCACTTCGCGCTCGTCGCCTGCATCACCTTGGACAACGCTGATCCTTCGAAGATGTTCACCCGATGAGTGCCCCACTGCTGGTTGAAGCCATGGGTGACCTTCCCTTCAGGCACGATGATGTGCTGATGAAGGGTTCCGCCCAATGCGACGTTCAGGACCTGGATGCCACGGCATATCGCAAGGACGGGAATATCGACGGACATGGCTGCCCTGACGAGGGATATCTCGAAGGAATCGCGATCCTGGGACACGCCGTACACCTCGGGCACGCTCTCCTGGCCATAGACGGAGGGGTCGATGTCCCCACCCCCGAGCAGCAAGAGGCCTGCGAACCGGGATAGAAGCTCCTTGCCTTCGGCCTCATCGATAGGGACCGGATGCAAGACGGCCTCCTGTCCGCCGGCCTTCTTTATTGCGGTGAGATAGGTGAGAGGGGCAGCCACGGCCCCGGTGAATGGCCATCCCTCGACTCCGCCTACAGGCACTGGTCTTCCCGGAATAGCAATCAGAGGTCTCATGTTCTGCCGAGCCTAAAAGAAAGGCCCATCGTTTGCCGCCATTTTGGCCCGGTCCTATACTCGATGCAGCAACGCGAAAGGCTCTTGGCTCGACATATGACGAAGTGGGCGCCAGGCCCACTTCTTTTTTGGCCCAGAAGGGCCCCGAAGGCCCGAAGGAATGAGGAGGTGGATGTGATCCGTGCTGAGACGGTTGAGGCAGTGCGGGCCACCTGCGAGTCCGTCATCGCCTCCCACGATGTCGAGTTGGTGGATTTCGTTCTCACCAAGAGCGGAAGGGGCCAGCTTTTGAGGATCACGCTGGATCGTCCCGACGGAGCGTTACCTCTTGGAGAGATCGAAGGGATTTCAAGGGAGCTCTCTAGGGCCCTCGATCTGAAGGATCCGATTGAAGGCCGGTACATCCTCGAGGTTTCGTCGGCCGGGCTGGAGCGCCCGCTGACCAAGCCTTCGGACTTCAGCCGCTTCGAAGGGAGACTCGCCAAGGTGAAAGTACGAGAGCCCATCGAGGGCGGAAAGGTCTTTCAAGGAGAGATCGTTTCGTCAAACGATGAGACCTTCGTTATCTCCTCGGAGGATGGGATGCGGGTAGAGATCCCGTATTCATCAATTGTGAAGGCCAATCTTCAGGTCGACTGGAGCAAAGAGCTGAAGGGCATCAGGGAGGGAAAGTGAATCCGATTGATCTTGATGCGCTTCGCTTGGTGGAGCGCGAGAAGGGCATCTCTTTCGAGAGCGTCGTGTCTGCGCTCGAGCAGGCACTCGCCGCCGCCTACCGGCGAATGCCGGAGGCCGAGGGCGACGACGCGCGGGTTGAAATAGGCCGGCAGTCAGGCGATGTGAAGGTCTTTGCCCAAGAGGTTGAGGAGAACGAAGAGACCGAGGAGAGAACGGTCACGAAGGAGTGGGAGGTCTACCCTCAAGATTTTGGACGGATCGCCGCTCAGACTGCAAAGCAAGTGGTCCTTCAACGGCTCAGGGATGCCGAGCGTGAAGTCACTTATGGAGAGTATTCCGGCAGGGAAGGCGACATAGTCACTGCCATCGTTCAGCAAACGGATCCACGATACGTGCTTCTCGATCTCGGCAAAGGAGTCGAGGCACTGTTGCCTCAAGCCGAACAGGTTCCAGGAGAGCGGTACGACCACGGCAGCAGGGTCAAGGCTTACATCGTGGAAGTAAGGCGTTCCCCCCGGGGGCCGCAGATCATTTGCTCGCGCACGCACCCCAATCTGATCCGCAAACTGTTCGAGCTCGAGGTTCCGGAGATCGTCGACGAGATCGTCGAGATTCGCCAGGTTGCCAGAGAGCCGGGACACCGCTCCAAGATCGCCGTGGCCTCCAGTGACGCCAACGTCGATCCGCAGGGTGCCTGCATCGGGCCGAAGGGAGCGCGGGTCCGGGCCGTGATGAACGAGCTTCGAGGGGAGAAGATCGATATCGTCAAATGGGCGGAGGATCCGGCCGATTTCGTCGGCCAGGCGCTTTCACCCGCAAAGGCGAACTCGGTACGTATCGACCCCGAGACCCAGACGGCGGAGGTCATCGTGCCGGACTTCCAGCTTTCGCTGGCCATTGGAAAAGAGGGTCAAAACGCCCGCCTGGCGGCCCGTTTGACGGGCTGGCGGATCGACATCAAGAGCGAGACTCAGGCAGAGCAGGAATCCGCGCGGAAGGCCGCAGCAAGAGCCGCGGCAGAGGCGACTGCGAAGCCACCTGCGGCCACCACCGAAGAGTCACCTGCGGCCACCACCGAAGAGTCACCTGCGGCCACCACCGAAGAGTCACCTGCGGCCACAACCGAAGAGCCACCTGCGGCCACAACCGAAGAGCCAGCTGCCGCGCCGGCAATCTCGGAAGAGTCTTCTTAGCCTTCCGCCTTTTTATCCTGCCTGCCGCCTGCGTGGGATATCTTTAATGCCCATGGCAAAGATGCGCGTACACGAATTGGCCAAGGAGCTGGGACTCAGCTCCAAAGAGGCCATAGCCAAGCTGGCTGAACTGGGAGTGGAGGTAAAGAGCCACTCCTCTTCGGTGAGCGAGGCCGAGGCAGACCGTCTGCGGTCAACACTGAACGGCGGCGCACCCGCGCCGGCTCCCGCTGCGAAACCTGCGGCACCGCCGCCGGAGCCTAAGAGAGTGCCAGAGGCCGAAGCGCCGCCTCCGGCACCAAAGAAAACCCCAGAGGCGGAAGCGCCACCCGAAGAACCGGCGGCCGTGGCCGAGCCTGGTCCGGCCGAGCCCGCTGTAGCCGAGGCCATCCACATCTCGAGGGGAGCAACGGTTGAGGAGTTTTCCGGAAAGATTGGCCAGCCGCCCAACCAGGTGATCAAGACCCTGTTGTCGATGGGGACCATGAAGACCATCGCCCAATCGCTGACCGACGAGGAGATCGAACTTCTCGCAATGGAATTCGGCGCTTCTGTCGAGGTTGTGTCGCCAGAAGAGGATACGGAAGTCGAGATCGATCTAACCGAAGCGGAGGATCCTTCAACCCTGCTTGCCAGGGCCCCTGTCGTGACGGTGATGGGCCACGTCGACCATGGAAAGAGCTCGATTCTCCAGCACTTTCGCAAGCGGGAGATGCTCTCTTTCGAAGCTGGTGGAATCACTCAGGCCATCGGCGCCTATCAAGTTCATTCCAACGGCAAGGAAGTAACTTTCATCGACACGCCTGGTCATGAGGCTTTCACTCAGATGCGGGCCAGGGGAGCGCAAGTAACCGATCTGGCAGTGCTTGTTGTTGCGGCCGACGACGGGGTGCAGCCCCAGACGGTTGAAGCGCTGGATCACGCCAGAGCGGCCGGAGTCCCGGTATTGGTGGCGGTCAACAAGATCGATCGCCCTGAAGCCGATCCCACCCGGGTTCGACAGCAGCTGGCTGAGCTCGGGCTGCAGCCGGAAGAGTGGGGCGGTGACACCGTATACGTTGATGTTTCGGCCAAGAACGGCACGAACATGGATCAGCTGCTGGAGATGATTCATCTCATCGCCGAACTGCAAGAGCTGAAAGCCAATCCCAACACCTCAGCTCGAGGCGTCGCGATCGAGGCTCACCTCGACAAAGGGCGGGGGGCAGTCGCAACTCTCATCGTTCAAAGGGGGACCTTGAAGGTCGGGGACCCAGTGGTTTGCGGAAGCGCATGGTGCCGGGTTCGGGCATTGACCGACGAGAACGCTCAGCACGTCGAATCCGTTGGCCCATCCGATCCGGTGCAGGTAACTGGATGGTCCAAGGTGCCCCAAGCCGGAGACGACTTCAGAGTTGCGAAAGACGAACGGGAAGCAAAGCACATCGCCCAGGAAAGAGAAGCGAAGTTTCGGCAGGCCGAACTCGTTGCGGCATCCAAGCCGAGAACCCTCGCAGACTTGTTGTCTCTCACCCAGACCGGCGAGATCCCGGGTCTCAACTTGGTCGTAAAAGCAGACACCCAGGGTTCCCTTGAGGCACTCATCGATACTCTGGAAAAGCTCGACCAGACGGAGGTAAGCATCAATATTCTGCGGCGCGGCGTTGGCGCGATCTCCGAGAACGATGTGACGCTGGCCGCAGCATCGGGGGCCATCGTGGTTGGTTTCAACGTCAGGGCCGACGCCAGCGCGAGGCAGCTGGCCGAGGCCGATGGAGTCGACGTGAGACCTTACGAGGTCATCTATCAGCTTCTGGAGGACATTGAGCAAGCCACTAAAGGCCTCCTTGCCCCAGAACAAAGGGAGGTCGTGCTGGGTTCGGCCGAAGTAAGAGCCCTCTTCCGCACTCCCCGCGGCGTGATCGCCGGCTGCTACGTCACGGAGGGACAGATCATTCGCGGGTCCAAGGCGAGGCTAATCCGGGAGGGTGCCATCGTATATACGGGGGACGTCTCATCCCTGCGACGTTTTAGGGACGACGTGAGAGAAGTCGCTTCGGGCTTCGAATGCGGAGTCGGTATCGAGGGCTACAACGACATAAAGGAAGGCGACATCATCGAAACCTTCGAGGTTCGAGAGGTCGCACGCACTTAGTGGGCATTAGCCCAACACCATGTTTATAGGAATAGCCCGTTACGATTTTATTGTTCGAGACTCGACCTCACTGAAGGACAAGCGGAAAGTCGTAAGAAGCATCGTCGGCACACTGAGGTCGAAGTTCAACGCTTCTATTGCGGAGGTGGACCACGTGGATCTACGTCAAAGAGGAGCAATCGGAGTTTCCTGTACTTCCAATTCGGCATTCCATGCCAAGAAGATGCTGATGGAAATGGAGCGTGTGCTGCGCAATCAGTACTCGATCGAAATTCTCGATGTTCTGACGGAGGTGGTGACTCCCGATGCCTAAGACCTATCCGCGCGGGGACCGAGTCGAGGAGCAGGTACGGCATGTTCTGTCGGAGGCCGTTGCAGAATTGAAGGATCCACGAGTTGGATTCGTCACTATTACCGCCGTAAAGGTGACTCCAGATCTGAGACACGCCAAGGTATTCGTGAGTGCGCTCGGATCGAGGGACCAGAGAGATGCTTCGATCGAAGCGGTCCGTCACGCCGCTCCGCATCTCCGTTCGGTCCTGGGTCGGGAGGTCAGACTCAAGTACCTGCCCTTCTTGGAGATCGTCGAAGACACCACCGCAGATCAGGGAGAGCGGATCGAGTCTCTGCTTCGCGAGGTAGGGGTCTCGAAGCCCCCATCAGTCGAGAAGCTCGATGATGCGGGCGAACTAGAAGAAAGCGATGAGGCCGACGAGACTTCATGATCGAAGAATCCGAGTGGAAAGAGGCTGCCAAGGCCCTGAGTGCAGCGGACGAGGTGGTAGTTGCCTGTCACGTAGCCCCCGACGGGGACGCGCTCGGATCCATGCTCGGTCTCACGAGCTTTCTAGAAAGGCAGGGCAAGAAGGTCTGGCGGACCTGGGGATCGGGCAAGATTCAAATCCCGCCCCAGTATTTGAGCCTGCCCGGCATCGATTCGATCGTTAATTTCGCAGAAACCCCAGAGACGCCGGAGGTCTTCGTTGCTATCGACTGCGGGGACCTTCGACGGCTGGAGCTGGTGACCGAACGATTTCTTGGCGCCGGCCTCAAGATCAACATAGACCATCACATCTCCAACGATCGCTTCGGGGACATCAACTTGGTCGATCCGAATGCGGCATCGTCATCGGAGGTCGCATACGAACTCATCACGAGGATGGGTGGAATTCCCGATCGCAATGAGGCTACGTGCTTCTACACGGGCATCGTTACCGACACCGGTCGCTTCCAGTACTCCAACGCTTCGGTCGGGACCCTTCGGACCGCTGCGGCACTGCGAGAGCTTGGCGTAGATCACGAGCGCGTTGCGATCGATATATTCGAATCCTCATCGTTCGACTATCTGCACGTTCTCGGCATTGTCCTCTCGCGCGCCCGCTTGGAAGATGGGATGGTATGGAGCTACCTGGATCAGCAGGACCTGGGGGGAGTTACCCTCGATGAGACCGAGGACTTCATCGACGTGCTGCGCTCGGTGAGAGAGAGCAAGCTCGCCGTCCTGTTGAAGCAGCTGCCAGACCGAAGCTACAAGGTCTCTCTGCGCTCCCGAGGCGATGTGGATGTCTCCGAAATCGCTGCAGCGTTTGGCGGCGGCGGACACAAGAGAGCTGCAGGTTTGAAACTGAGGGGAAAGCCCGAAGAGGTGGTTGCGGCGATCAAGCAGCATCTGACGTCCGATTGATGAATGGATGAACCGTTAGGGGTACTCGTTGTTGACAAGCCCGAGGGCCCAACTTCCCACGATGTAGTCGACCACATAAGGCACCTGTACGGCATCAAGCGTGTTGGTCATGCCGGAACATTGGATCCGCCCGCGAGCGGTGTTCTAGTCATGGGATTGGGGAAAGCCACGAGGCTGTTGAACTTCCTGCAGGGCCTCCCGAAACGCTACCTGGGAAGAGTACGTTTGGGAGTTTCCACGACAACGCAGGACGCGACGGGGCAAACCGTCAGCGAAGAGAGATGTTCGTTCACTGCCGAGGATCTTCTCCGGGTTGCGGAAGGTTTCGTTGGTGAGATTGCACAGACCCCTCCGATGGTCTCGGCGGTGCGAGTCGAAGGTAAGAAGCTCTACGAGTCTGCGAGGCGCGGCGAGGAAGTGGACCGACAGCCCCGAAAGGTGAGGATCTATGCCCTCGAGGTGACAGACATCGACCTCGATAAATGGGAAGCGTCGATCGAGGTCCTCTGCTCCAGTGGAACTTACGTAAGAACCATTGCGGCCGATATCGGCGAGAAGCTCAATTGCGGGGCTCATCTCTCATCGCTAAGGCGAACCGCGGTCGGGTCCTTCATTGAGGCTGAGGCGGTCACTCTGGAGTCACTTTCAGCAATGGACGAAGGGGAACGAATGGCTCAGATCATCGACCCCGCGATGGCCATGCGCGATTTTCCGGTCGTGGAGGTTTCCGACGAGCTGGAGACCGCCGTGCGACACGGCAGGGCTCTCGATACAGATGTCTTGCCGGCCAGGGGCGGTGAGCTCCCAATGGTCCTGGAGAGCCGCGGGGGTGATATCGCGCCCCACCAGGCCGGGATGACTGCCGGAATCCCGGTGGCGGTCGTCGATCGGAGCGGCAACCTGCTCGCCGTATATCGAAGAAGCCGTCAAGGACTGAAACCTGCAACGGTGCTCGTGTGAAGGTTTACCGCGGGTTGGATGAACTGCCTTCGCGCGGTGTCGAAACTGCAGTGACCATCGGAAACTTCGACGGAGTTCACCGCGGTCATCTGAAAGTCATAGACAAGTTGAGGGATCAGGCGCTCAGGAAAGATGCCTTACCGGCCGCGATCACGTTCGACCCGCATCCACAGAAGCTGTTTAGAGGTGAAGCTCCGCCTGCTCTCGTCAGCCAAGAGCGGAAGCTCGAGCTCATGGATGAGGCCGGGATCGAGCGGGTTTTGATCCTGAAGTTCGATCGGAAGCTGTCTCTGGTCGAACCAGAGGACTTTATCGAGCAGGTGCTGGTGAAAGAGATGAAGGCTAAGGCGGTAGTGGTTGGGACTGCATTTCGGTTTGGCCATAAAGCCCGCGGCGACGTCACGATGCTGAGGACCTACGGCCGCAGGCTCGGGTTCTCATTCGAAGGGGTACGCCTCGCCAAGCTCGGCGGGAAGTCCGTCTCCAGTACCGAGGTTCGTCACGCCATCGCTCATGGGGATGTCGAGTGGGCGGCGCGAGCCCTCGGCCGGCCGCATGCGATTGGGGGACGCATCGTCAAAGGAAAGAAGAGGGGCAAAGGGCTCGGTTTTCCTACGGCCAACCTCGCCCCCGAGCCGGGAATCTGTCTTCCCGGCATCGGCATCTATGCGGGGCGGGTGATAGTCGAGGGCGAGAAAATGACCGCGGCGCTGAGCGTAGGGACCAGCCCAACTTTCGGCGAGGGGCACCCTCTTAGCATCGAAGCGCACATCCTCGACTTCGACGGCGACCTTTACGGCATTCAGGTGCAGTTCGAGTTTCTTCGCCACCTGAGAGGCGAGAAGACATTCGACTCGCCTGAGGCACTCTCCGCTCAGATCGAACGGGACGTGGCACTGACCCGAGAGTTGATCCGGTGATTTCCGTTGAGATTCAAGGCAGTGAGGGCAAGGTGCCGATACAAAGGGGAGTCCAGGGAGGGAACTTGTACCGTAACTGTCCTAGTTGTGAATCGAAGAACGTGGTCATCTACGAGCGCGGGGAGGATGACTCCTACTGCCTGGACTGCTCGTTTACCTGGCGGCAGTCTGAAAATTACATAACCGTCTCACGGCAGGTCCTCGAGGAGATCGTCGGCCTAAAGGATGAAAAAGAGCCCGAGCCTGAGACTGAGGCCACCGAGGCCAAATAGGAGGGCCGACACCCAGCGAGGTCCCGATTTTGGGGAGTGAGTGGGTGTCGCGCCGAGCCCCCGTGGTAGCATTTCTGAGATTAACTTCTCTTAACTATGGCAGTCGAATCCGAACGCAAAGCTCAGATCATCGCGGATAACGCCAGAGGCGACCGCGATACCGGCTCTCCCGAAGTCCAGGTGGCCATCCTCAACGCGCGCATAAAGGAGATCAACGAGCATCTCAACATGCACAAGGCGGATCACGCCTCCAGGCGTGGCCTGCTGCAGTTGAGAGGCAAGCAGAGACGCCTGCTGGAGTATCTGCGCAAGGAAGACATAGAAAGATACCGGGCCCTCATCGAAAAGCTGGGGATCCGCCGCTAGAGAAGATCGAAAGGAGAAAACTAGAGTTCAAGAGGAGGTCCTGTCAGTTATCAGTTGCGAGTGCTTTTGGCAACGTGAGCCCTCACCACTGAGAACTGACGCCAATCGGCGGCCTCCGAAATTACTAGGAGGTTGAAATGGAATACACGTCTCATTCTGTCGAGCGCAAGATTGGAGAAGCGCTCTTCCGGTACGAAACTGGCAAATATGCCAGCCAGGCCGACGGAGCCGTCATGGCGCAAGTCGGCGAAAGCGCGGTGTTGGTAACCGCTACTGCGTCGAAGAAGCCAAGGGAAGGCACAGACTTTCTTCCGCTTACCATCGACGTCGAAGAGCGGATGTATGCCGCAGGCAAGATCCCAGGCGGATGGTTCCGCCGGGAGGGGAGAGCCGGAGAGAAGGCCACCCTCACCGCTCGGTTGATCGATCGTCCTCTTCGTCCGTGCTTTCCCGATGGATTTCGAAACGACGTTCACGTCGTGGCCATCATCAAGTCAGCGGATCTGATCAATCAGACCGACATAGCCGCGATCAACGGAGCATCGACGGCGCTGATGCTTTCCGGCATCCCGTTTGAAGGGCCCGTCGGTGCGGTTCGCCTTGCCCACATCAACGGTTCATGGGTCGCCAACCCCACTTTCCAGCAGGTCGAAGAAGCAACCTTCGAGATGATTGTCGTCGGCCGAAGCGATGGAAAGGGCGGAGCAGACGTCCTCATGGTAGAGGCAGGCGCGACTGAGAAGGCATTCGAGATGATCGATCGCGGTGCCCCCGAGGTAACCGAGGCGGTAGCCGGGCAAGGTCTGGAGGAATCGAAGCAGTGGATCCTCGAAGCCATCTCGGTACAGGAGGAACTAGTTCGCGAAGCGGGGGTCAAGGAGAATCGAAAGACATTCCCTCTTCAAAAGGACTACGGCGACGACGTCTTCGCCAGAGTATCTGAACTTGCAAAGGACCGGCTTCCCCAAGCGATCGCCGTGCAGGACAAGCAGGAGCGCGAGTTCGCTCTCGACGAGATCTCGGACTGGCTGGATGAAAAGCTGGGTGAAGAGTTTCCCGATCGCGAGGTCGAAGTTCACGCCGCCTTCGGCTCGTACATCAAGAAGGTCATGCGGGCGAAAGTCATCGATGAGGGCATACGGCTTGACGGCCGTGGACCCAAGGACATCCGTCCGATCTCGGCCGAGGTCTCGCTGCTACCGAGGGTGCACGGAAGCGGACTTTTCAACCGTGGCCAGACCCAGGTCTTATCCGCGTGCACGCTGGGGATGCTCAAGATGGAGCAGATCCTCGACGACATCGGAATAGCCGAGTCAAAACGGTACATGCATCATTACAACGACCCGCCGTTCTCCTATGGAGAGGCGCGTTTCATGAGGGGGCCGGGACGCAGAGCGATCGGCCATGGAGCTTTGGCCGAAAAAGCGCTTTTGCCGGTCATCCCTTCTGAAGACGACTTCCCATACGCGATCCGGATTGTCAGCGAGGTTCTTTCTTCCAACGGATCCACTTCGATGGCGAGTGTGTGCGGTTCGACACTGTGTCTTATGGATGCGGGCGTGCCCGTCCGGGCCCCGGTTGGGGGCATCGCGATGGGGCTCATCAACGAGGGTGACAAGTTCATCACGCTCACCGACATCATCGGCGCAGAGGATGCTCTCGGCGACATGGACTTCAAGGTGGCGGGAACCGAAACGATGATCACCGCTCTGCAGCTCGACACCAAGATCTCGGGCGTCCCATCGGAGGTCCTATCCGCCGCTTTGGAACAGGCTAAGGAAGCCAGGCTATTCATCCTTCAGAGGATGGCCGAGAGCCTGCCGGGTCCACGTCCCGAGCTGAATGCGAACGCACCAAGGATCATCGCTTTCAAGATCCCGATCGACAAGATCGGTGAGGTGATAGGTCCCAAGGGCAAGAGGATCAACGAAATCATCGCCGAAACCGGAGTTGAGATCGACATCGAGGACGATGGAACGGTACGCATCGGAGCAAGAGAGGGTGGCCCGGCCGACGACGCGAAGCGCAGGATCGAGGAGATCGCCAATCCCAAGATGCCCGAGATCGGGGAGCGCTTCAACGGCAAGGTCGTGAAGATCGCTGCGTTTGGAGCTTTCGTCAACATCACCCCTGCGAAGGATGGCCTGGTTCATATCTCCAAGCTCGGTGGCGACATCCGTATCGCTCGAGTCGAAGACGTTCTTGCCGAAGGCGATGAGCTGGAGGTTGAGGTCGTCGATATCGACCCGATGGGCAAGATCTCGCTGGTGCCGGTAAATCCGCCACCGCGAGTCGCCGAACTTCCGCCGGACTATGAGGCCAAAAACCGAGATCGAGGCGATAGAGGCCGTGACGGAAGAGATCGCGGCCGGGGTGAGCGTGGAGACAGAGATCGGGGAGACAGAGGTCGTCGCGACGGCAGACCGGGCAGGCCGCGTCATCGCGATCAGCCCGAGGGCTGAGCTCTTTGCTGTACTCGACCACTCAGCTTCAAAACGGCGTCCGCGTCCTTTCCGAAAAGATGCCCTCTATCCGCTCGGTCACTGTCGGGCTTTGGATCGCGGTCGGCTCGCGCGACGAAGAAGACTCGATGCAGGGATCGAGTCACTTCCTCGAGCACCTTCTCTTCAAGGGAACCGCAACTAGAAACGCCCGGGACATCGCTGAGACCTTTGATGCGATGGGTGGCGATGCCAACGCTTTCTCGGCCAAGGAATACACCTGCCTTTATTGCAAAGTCATCGACGAAGACCTGCCGGCGGCTATGGAGTGCTTAGCCGACATGTTGAGCCGGCCACAAATGAGGCCAGATGATGTCGAGAGCGAACGCAGGGTGATCCTCGAGGAGATCGCCATGCACGAGGATTCCCCAGACGATCTCGTGCACGATCTCTTTACAGCCAATTTGCTCGGATCCCATCCGCTCGGCCGCGAGGTGATGGGAACCACCGAGACCATCTGGGCCGTTACTCGGGATCAGCTGGCCAGCTTCCATGACACTCATTACCTCCCGCGAAACCTGGTGGTCGCGGCCGCCGGAAACGTGGATCACGAGGCACTGGTGGAGCTGGTTCAATCCGCTTTCAGCGAAGACGATCGATCTTCGCCGGCCCGCGTGCTCTCAGCACCGGTGCCGGCGCAAAGGCTTGTGGTCGCCGATCGCAAGACAGAGCAGACGCACATCGTCCTTGGGGGCCCGGGGCTTCCACGGGATCACCCAGACCGCTTCTCCTGGGGTGTCCTCGACACTCTTCTTGGAGGCGGCATGAGCTCGCGCCTGTTCCAGGAGATCAGGGAGACCAGAGGGCTGGCGTACGCGGTTTATTCGTATCGCAATCTGTTTTCCGAGACCGGCCTGTGGGGGGTGTACGCCGGGGTCACTCCTCCGAATGCCGTCGAGGTCGTAAAGATCATTCAGAACGAGCTCGACCGCGTCGTGGAGGAAGGCATATCCGAAGCTGAGGTCGACAGGGCCAAGGGGCACCTGAAGGGGGCCATGGTCATCGGCCTGGAAGATCCCTCATCGCGCATGACGCGCCTGGGCAAAAGTGAACTTCTTCATACCGAGATCCTCTCCATCGAGCAGATCATGGATCGAATCGATGGAGTTACGCTCGAAGACCTGAACCGAGTGGCCCGCGATCTTCTGAGTCGCGAAACGCGCACGCTCGCAGTGATCGGCCCGTTCACGGAAGACCCCTTCTCCGACCTCCTGTAGGGGATATGGGACAAGGTCTCCCATGAATTCTCGCATTGCCCTAGCCGCCGGAATCTTTGCTGGAATTCTGTCCGGGCTCATCTTCCATTTCGCGTTTCAGTTCGATCGCTTGCCTTCTGTTGTCATTGCTTTGGCCATTGCGCTAGCTAGTACCGCGCTAACTCTTCTGAACTCGAGGAGGCAGGCCGATGGAGGATCGAGGAAATTGGATTGGAAGCTACTGGTTGTCCTCGCTCCGCTTGCCTTCTTGGTCTTCACCGAATGGGTTGAAGAGAAGAATGAAAACAGACGGGCCGGATTTAGCGAGGCCCACAAGCTATGTACCGAGGCCTCTGCTCGCATCGAGAGCGATGAAGAGTTCCAGGATTTCCTCTCGCGTAACAACCTCAGGGCCGACCCTCCTCCCAGATCCGCCACAGAAGAGGGCTGCCAGGCCGCCATCCGCTGGAGAAACAAGCACGGTGATGTCACGCCGACTCCCGAAATTGTGAGTTCCCCAAATCCTTAGGGCATAGGCTTACTGGAGATGATCAAAGTCGGTGTGTTTGGCGCGGGCGGCCGGATGGGGGCCGAGGTCTGCCGTGCGGTCATGGCGGACGAAGAGGTGGAACTGGTTGGCGCCGTCGATCCGACGTTCTCTGGACAGGATCTCGATTCCATCGCCGGGATTTCAGGCAGCGGCCTCGTGGTCGCGGGAGAGCCGGAAGCTCTCACCAAGTCGGGGGCGGAGGTGGCAGTCGATTTCACCGTAGCCGAGGCTGCATTGGCGAACATCGAATGGTGCCTGTCAAACGCAGTGCACGCCGTGGTCGGCACGACCGGCATCACCTCAGCACAGCTCGACGCGCTTCGGGCCAAGCAGTCAAAGGAATCGAAGAGCAATCTCTTAATTGCGCCGAACTTTGCGATCGGTGCGGTATTGATGATGGAGTTTGCTCGCCAGGCCGCTCGTTTTCTGCCGGATGCCGAGATCATCGAGCTTCACCACCCCGGCAAGAAAGACGCGCCTTCCGGGACTGCGATCAAGACTGTCGAAGGCATCTCAGAGGTCAGGAAGTCGAAAGGTATTTCCGACGAGTCTTCAGAAGTTCTGCCCGGCGCGAGGGGGGCGGAGAAGGACGGAGTTCACATTCACAGCGTCAGATTGCCTGGATTGGTTGCGCATCAGGAGGTCATCTTTGGTGGAACCGGCCAGACGCTTTCGATCCGTCATGATTCGACCGACCGAACTTCTTTTATGCCGGGTGTCTTGCTCGCGATCAAGAAGATCGGTTCGCTGGATGGAGTGACGATCGGTCTCGAGCACGTGCTCGATCTCGGCCTGTGACGGATGTTAACCAATGTTAAGATCGCCTCCCTGGGAAAGGAGCTCTAGATGAGAGGCCGATTCGGCGACCTCATAACCGCGATGGTCACCCCATTCGACGGAAAGGGCAAGGTCAACCTGAAAGAGGCGGCCCGCCTTACCTCCCATCTCGCCGATCACGGCTCCGACGGATTCGTCCTTGCGGGGTCCACAGGCGAAGGGCCGACGGTCACCGACGAGGAAAAGACCCAGCTGATCGAGACGGTTAAGGAAGCAGTAGGCGACCGCGCGACGGTCATCGCCAACACCGGCACCTACGACACGGCTCACTCCATCCATCTCACGAAACAAGCGGAAAAAGCCGGAGCCGATGCGGTCCTCGTCGTCACCCCTTATTACAACCGGCCTCCGCAGAATGGGCTTCTCGCGCATTTCCGTGCGATTGCAGAATCGACGAAGCTTCCACTCATCCTCTACGACATCCCCGCTCGCTCCGCGCGAAAGATCGAGCACGAGACGCTGGTCGAGCTTTCCCGAGTCGAGAACATCGTCGCGGTGAAAGATGCGTGTGGAGACGTTCAGGGGGCTGCGCTACTCGTTGCGGACTCTGCAGAGGGATTCGAGGTCTATTCCGGAAACGATGGCGACACCCTTCCGTGGCTCTCCGTCGGCGCGGTCGGGGTTATTGCTGTCGCTTCTCACGTCGTCGGCCCCCAGATGGCCGAGATGATCTCCCTTTTCAAATCGGGAGACGCAGAGGCGGCCAGGAAGATCCATCTCGACCTGATGCCCGTATTCGACATGCTCGGAACGCTCACCACCAACCCGATCCCCGTCAAGGCCGCGCTGGTGGAGATGGGATTCGATGTTGGAGAACCGAGGCTTCCGCTCGTGCCGGCCACGCCGGATCAGCTGAAAGTTATCCGAGAGATCCTGAAGAAGGCCGGAGCCTTGTGACACGCGGCCGCTTCCTTATATCGGCCCAAGAGGGGAGCGGCCGGAAGAGCCAAAGAGTCATCCCAGGCGATTGCCGCGCGGAAATTCGCGATTTCCCGCCTTCTTTAAAGGAAGATGGACTACCGGGAGACACAAATGGCCACTAAAACGCGCGGTCGCAAGCCCGCAAAGAAAAAGCAAACGTCGCAGGCGCGAATGGCTGCGGCCATCGGCCGCGCCATGGATGGTCAGCGCGGAGACGTCGGCGGCATCCTCTTATTGTTCTTCGCGATCTTGAGCGGGATGGGGCTCTACGGCGATTGGGCCGGATGGGCGGGGCGCGGTATCGAGTGGGTCCTGCGCGTCGCGCTTGGCGCGATCGCGCTCGGTGTTCCTCCGGTGCTCGGGTATGTCGGGTTCCTAGCGCTTCGGCAGAGGGAAGACGACGAGCCCGGCAGGGTGGCCGTCGGGTCGCTGCTGACGCTCCTTGGAGTCGCGGCTTTCGTACATCTCGTCGGCGCCGATGGAGGGTCCGTCCTTACGGTTGAAGAGCTGCCCCAGCTCGGAGGCGTCTTTGGTGCCGGAGTCGCCTGGCCGCTCGAGATGGCTCTTTCGGTTTGGGGGGCCGGGCTCTTCATCACCACTCTCACCGGAGTCGGCCTGTTGATCACCACGAAAACCCCCGTGTCCAAGGTCGTCGAGTGGATCCAGATCGTGGGGCAATTCAGCGGGCGAATGCTGAGATCTGGCTGGGATCAGCTGAAACCGTCGGTGGCAAGCGCGTTCGAGAAGTTGCGCGACCTGCGGCCACCCCCGCTTCCTCCGGGGGCGCTCGATGAAGTCGAGGAGGAGGAGGAAGACGAGGAAGACGAGCCCATCCCGCGGCGGCGCTGGAAGAGAAGAGGTTCGACTGCCGCCGAAGAGGCCGAGCTTGAAGAGGAGGAAGAAACTCAGGAGGAGGACGACCTCGTCATCTCCCTCGAACCGTCGGTTGTGGCTCCCAAATCCTCCGGAAAGGACGGCTACCGGCTTCCTTCCATGGAGCTGCTCGAAACCGCACCGCTGAAGAGCGTTTCGGAGCAGTCCATCAAGAACACGATCTCGCTTCTCGAGGGAACCCTCCAGGAGTTTCAGGTTGATGCCAGGGTCACGGGATACACACCGGGGCCGACGGTCACGAGATATGAGATCGAGCTGGGGGCCGCGGTCAAGGTAAACCGGGTCGTCAGCCTGCAAAACGAGATCCGTTACAAGCTGGGTTCCGGCGAGCTTCGGATCCTCGCTCCCATCCCGGGGCGGTCGGCTATCGGCATCGAGGTTCCAAACCACGACCGGCAGCTCGTCACCCTTGGCGATGTGCTCGGAAGCCCAGAAGGAGTCGCCGGTGATCATCCACTTGTTGTCGGGTTGGGCAAAGACATCTCGGGGGCATCGGTCGTGGTGAACCTTGCCGAGATGCCTCACCTCCTCATCGCCGGAGCGACCGGCGCAGGAAAATCCTCATGCGTAAACGCGATGCTGATCTCGGTGCTGATGAAGGCCCGTCCAGACCAGGTCCGCTTGTTGCTAATAGACCCCAAGCGCGTCGAGCTGTCTCACTACAACGGCGTCCCGCACCTTCTGACGCCGGTCGTGACCTCGCCCAAGAAGGCCGCCGAGGCTCTGCACTGGGTGGTGGGCGAGATGGAGGCGCGTTACAAGCTGCTCGAACTGGCAGGGATGCGTCATGCCGAGATGTACAACGAGGCCGTTCGCGGCGGGGCCCTGCCGCCATACGAGGACGGTACCCAGCGCTATCCGTTCCCTTATTACCTCGTGGTGATCGACGAGCTGGCCGATCTCATGATGGTTGCTCCGAGAGACGTCGAAGACTCAATCATGCGAATCGCCCAGATGGCGAGGGCCGTGAACATCCACCTGATCGTGGCGACTCAGCGGCCCTCGGTCGACGTGGTCACCGGAGTCATCAAAGCGAATATCCCTTCGCGGCTGGCGTTTCTCACCTCCAGCGCCACCGACTCCAGAGTGATCCTCGACGAAGGCGGCGCCGACCGGCTGATAGGAAGAGGCGACATGCTCTACAAACATGCCTCCGCCCCCAGGCCGCGCCGCATCCAGGGGGCATGGGTATCTCAGCCCGAGATTGAACGGGTGATCGCCTGGAGCCGAAGACAGAAAAATGTCGAGTACGTCGAGGGGATCCTCAAAGAGAACCAGCCCGGGGCCTCGGGGGCCGGCGATTACGGGGACGAAGACGACGACGAGGTTTTGTGCCGCCAGGCGATGGAGCTGGTTGTTCGGTCACAGCTGGGCTCCACCTCGATGCTTCAGCGCAAGCTGAAGATCGGCTTCGCCCGGGCGGGAAGGATCATGGACCTGCTCGAACAGCGTGGCGTCGTGGGCCCCTCCCAGGGTTCGAAGCCCCGCGAGGTGCTTATGACTGTCGAGGAGCTCGAGGAGAAAGCCACCATGGCTGGCCCTCCAGATACCGGGCCTTCGCCACAGCAGCCTCGGCAACCCGGTTCGGGAGAGGACGACCCCCCGATCCGCTCCTACTGGAACGACTGACTACCTCGGCAACTACACTTCCCTGAATGCAGACCGAATCCGTCGCGCCCCCAGTAGCAAAGGTCAGCCCCGTCAAGGAAACCCTCCACGGCGAGGAGCGCGTGGACGAGTTTGCCTGGATGAAGAGTCGGGAGGACCCGGAGGTCATTTCCTATTTAGAGGCCGAAAACGATTACACCAAGTCGGTGATGCAAGACACCGAGGAACTTCAGGAAAGCCTGTACCGGGAGATGCTGGCGCGGATCAAAGAAACCGATCTGTCGGTTCCGGTTCGGATTGACGACTTCTTTTACTACCTGCGGACTGAGGAGGGAAAGCAGTATCCGATCTATTGCAGAAAGTTCCAAAGCCTCGATGCTGTCGAAGAGATCATCCTCGATCAGAACGACCTTGCCGAAGGGAACGAGTACTTCGCCTTTGGCACGCTGGCGGTGAGTCCCGACCACCGCATTCTTGCCTACTCGTCCGACACGCTGGGAAGAGAGATCTACACCCTTCACTTCAAGGACCTCACAAGTGGAGCCCTCCTGCCCGACCAGATTGAAAACATCGAGTATTCGGTGGCTTGGGCAAACGACAATCGCAGTGTTTTCTACAGCGTCCCCGATGAGGCCAAGCGCCCATACCGTCTGATGCGTCATATCCTGGGAACTAACCCGGCTTCCGATGCGCTCATTTACGAGGAGACGGATGCTGCCTATTACTTGGGCGCAGTCAGATCGAAGACCAAAGCATTCATATTCATGAGTCTTGGAAGTCTCACAACTTCCGAGGTCTGGTATCTAGATGCGAATCGCCCAGAAGACGAATTCAAGGTGATCCATCCCAGGGAGCAGGGAGTCCGCTATGAGGTCGCGCACCAGGGGGACGTATTCGTCATCACTACCGACGATGACGCCAAGAACTTCAAGGTCGTCGAGGCCCCTATCGACGCTCCAGGAAAAGAAAACTGGCGTACGGTCGTTCCTCACAATCGGGATATCAAGATCGACCACGTAGAGGTTTTCGCCGACCACCGCGTGTTTTTCGAACGCCGAGGGGGGTTTACAACCGCAAGGATTCAGAACATCCGGACCGGCGAAGACCATCCCATCGATTTTCCGGAACCCGTCTACTGGGTCAGGCCGGGGCCGAATCCCCAATACAACACTCACATTCTGCGTTTCAGCTATACGTCGCTCATCACGCCCGATTCGGTTTACGACTACGACATGCAGACGCGGGATCGAGAACTCCTGAAGCGCCAAGAGGTCTTGGGAGGATACGATCCGGCTCAATATGCTTCGGAACGCATCTCGGCCACCGCTTCGGACGGGACCGAGGTTCCTATCTCGTTGGTATATCGCAAGGACTTCTCCAAAGACGGGACCCATCCGGCCCTTCTCTACGGATACGGTTCTTACGGCGCCAGCATCGATCCCTTCTTCAACTCGAATCTCCTCTCCTTACTGGATCGCGGCTTCGTCTACGCCGTAGCTCATGTCCGTGGGGGTGGAGAATTGGGCGAATACTGGAAGGAAGATGGAAAGTTGCTGCAGAAGCGAAACACCTTCACAGACTTCATCGCCTGCGCGGAGCACCTCATCGAGCAGGATTACGCCCATCCCAAGAGACTGGCGATTATGGGAGGAAGTGCGGGCGGTCTGTTGATGGGAGCCGTAGTCAATTTACGACCGGAACTCTTCCAGGCAGTGATCGCCAAGGTACCGTTCGTGGACGTCATCAACACGATCCGTGATCCCAAGCTGCTGTACAGCGTTCTCGAGTACGAGGAGTGGGGGAACCCTGACGATCCTGGGTTCTACGAATACATCCGCACCTACGCGCCCTACGACAACGTGGAGGCGAAGGAATATCCGAACATGCTGGTCACCGCCTCCTTCCACGACCCCAGGGTGAACTTCTGGGAGCCGGCAAAGTGGGTTGCCCGGCTCCGGAGGATAAAAAGAGGCGACGAGCTGCTGTTGCTCAAGACGAAGATGGTCGCCGGCCACGGCGGTGCCTCCGGCCGCTATGACCGGCTGCGGGACACGGCCTTCGAGTTCGCATTCCTGTTCAAGGTCCTCGAAGTGCAGGCGTAGGGACGTCTAAGGTCACTCCAAGTAGACAAATAGTCACGATTGACCCACCCTGGGGCCGCCGATAGTATCGCTTTAGCTTGGGGTGGGCGGGGGCCCGTCCGAGCTCATCTACAACCTCCCACGAGACTTATGGCTGAACTCACCATCGGCGAGAGGCTTCGGCAGGCGAGGGAGGCGATTCCGGCCTCTCTTTACCAGGCCTCTCGAGAAACGAAGATCCGGGTCGACTTCCTGGAGTACATGGAGCGCGACAACTTTCGGTTCATGTCCGGTGGCGCCTACATTCGGGGCTTGCTCAGAGGGTACGCGCGGTGGCTGAGACTCGACGAGGAGGCGCTGTCGAGCGAGTTCGAGAGTCTCTTCGACCGGCAGCGGCCCCCGACCGTCAAGCAGATCTTCAAGGAGCCTGCGGTTAGGGGCAAGTCGAAGCGGCCCCACTGGGTGATCGCAGCAGCTGTAGCGGCTCTCATCCTCATGTCTTTTTCGCTGGTTGGCCTGCTCGGGAGTCCCGATCAAAACGTGGCGAGTCCTCCGACCGATACCGAAGAGAGAGTCATCGCGCCGACCTCCGACCCGGTTGCCGAGGATGGATCTCAACAGGTCGCGGAGGCGCCGGTAACCCAAGGGGTAGAGGTGCTCATCGATGTCACTGGGTCAAGGTCGTGGATGCGAATCCAGGCCGATGGCGCTGAGGAGCCGGTCTTCGAAGGAACGATGACGGCCGGACAGTCGAGAACGTTCGAGGCTTCGGATCAGCTGATCGTGCTGTTCGGAAACCTCGGCGCGGTCAATGTCACCGTAAACGGCAAGGACCTTGGGGTCCCGGGCAATGCGGGACAAACCGGCAGGCTCGTGTTTACACCCGACACCACGTCACTTCCCCAACGTCCTTCTTAGAACCGACTCCTTTCCCAACCAGGTAGGCTCGTTACGGTGAGCTGGGCCAACTTCGTCACCATGGTTCGGATCCTCTTGATCCCGGTATTCGTGGTCCTCATGTTCGTAGCAGGGCCTTCCCTGCCCGAAGAGCCGGCAGTTCATGCGGCCTCCTATTTTGCTTTCATCGTCTTTAGCGTGGCCGCGATGAGCGACTCCCTGGACGGCTACCTTGCGAGAAGGTTCAACCGGGTGACTCGCCTGGGCCAATTCCTTGATCCGCTCGCAGACAAGCTGCTCATAGGCGCGGCGCTCGTCACCTTGGTGATGCTGAGGGGCTTCCCGGCCTGGGCGGCGATCGTCATCGTCACGAGAGAGGTGGCGGTTTCGGTTCTTCGATCGATGGCTCTTCGCCGGGGCCGGGACTTGCCCGCAAGCAGGACGGGCAAGATCAAGACCGCGCTTCAGATCCCAACGGTGATGCTATGGCTGCTGCCAAGAGCGGGCTGGATCTCAATTGCCCAAGACCTCTCGGTGATCGTCGCGGTCATACTCACGCTTCTATCGGGTATCCAGTACTTCATGAGAACTCGTGAACTCCTGCGACCACGTGACGACGTGACTGCAATTTGAAAGCGGAGGTCATCGCCGTCGGCACCGAGCTGTTGCTCGGCGAGATCATCAATTCGAATGCGCAGTACATCTCTACCGAGCTGTCGCGGATTGGAATCGATGTCATGTATCAGACGGTGGTCGGCGACAACGAGCAACGCATCGCGGACGAGATCTCGCGGGCACTCGATCGCTCTGATGTTGTGATCATCACCGGGGGCCTTGGTCCGACCCACGACGATCTGACGCGCGAAGCGATCACCCGCGCGACCGGACGGAAGCTCGAGCGGAGGCCGGAGCTCGAACAATGGCTTCGAGAACGTTTTGCTGCGATGGGAAGAGAGATGGCAGACAATAATCTTCGTCAGGCTGACCAGCCCGAAACGGCAGTTGCGATCGGAAACCCGCGCGGAAGCGCGCCGGGTGTGGACCTCGCGCACAACGGAAAGCGCATCTTCGCAGTGCCGGGAGTGCCGGTTGAGATGAAGGGCATGTTGAGTGACCACGTAATCCCGGAGCTGAGCGGGGCCGCCGGGGAGAACACACTTCTCTCCCGCTATTTGAAAGTCGCTGGCATGGGTGAATCGGATGTCGCGCAGCGCATCAAACACATGATCGACGACTTGGACCGCCAGCACATCGTCACGATCGCGTTGCTGGCTTCGGCTGGGGAAGTGAGAGTCCGCATAACGGCGAAGGCTCGAAACGAGAAGGAAGCTCTGGAACTCATCGCTCCGACGGAGGAGCGCGTTCGAGGTGAGCTGGGCGTCGCGGTCTATGGGACGGACGGCGACACTATCGAGGGTGCGGCCGCCGGTGTTCTGAAGGGAAGGGGGCTCAAGCTGGCGATAGCGGAGTCGGTCACCGGCGGGCTTGTCGTCTCGAGAATGATCTCGATACCGGGCACTTCTGAATTTCTCGACACCGGCTTCGTCACCTACGCCATCGAATCAAAGATCCGCCAGCTCGGCGTGGATCCCAAGATCATCGAGGAGCACGGGGCGGTCTCGAAGGAAACTGCGATCGCCATGGCCGAAGGGGCACGCCGAAGCGCGGGATCAGACGTTGGCCTGGCAACCACAGGCGAAGCGGGCCCCGATCCTGCAGAGGCTCCCGTCGGGACCATCTTCATCGCCGTCTCATGGGAGCAAGCAAGCGCGCATCGCAAGTTCATAGCGCCAGGAGACAGGGATGCGATCCGGCGATGGGCTTCCGCTGGAGCTCTCAACTTCTTACGTCTGTGGGCCATGGGCGAGGTGAAGCCGGACCCACAGTGAGGCTGTTCGTCGGCATCGAAGTCCCCGAAGCCCAGAAGCGGTCGATCGAAAAGGCAATCCAAGAGCTTCGAAAGGCTCTGCCCGCCGCCCGCTGGGTGCCGAGGGAGAACTGGCACGTGACTCTCAAATTTCTGGGCGAGGTTTCCGACGAGCGCGTTGCCGAGGTGACCGAGATAGGCGTGGCATCGGCCGGGAGATCGGCCGCCCTGGTGACTCATCTCACCGACATCGGAAGCTTCCCGAGCCGCACCAGGACCAGGGTGCTTTGGGTGGGCCTGGATGATCCCGAGGACGAGATGGCGCATCTCGCAGCTCGACTGGAAAAGAAGCTGGGCAAGGCTGGTTTTCGTCAGGAATCCCGCAAACTCCATCCGCATCTCACGCTTGCCCGGTTCCGGGTCCCCGAGCGGATCGCAGACGTGATCGAGTCCAGCGGGCCATACGACCTCGACCGGGCTCCATTCGAGGTGAGCGAGGTGGTCCTTTTTCGCAGCCGCCTCAGCCGGGCCGGAGCGAGCTATGAAGTCATCGAACGCTGGCGCCTTGGCAAATAGATGGACTCTGAGGTAGGGCGGAGGCATATAATCACATCGGCGTAATTCACAACTGTGTAATTCTCTGGGGAAAAGTCCTTGAATCGAACAGTTGTTCGGTCTAATCTAAGCCCTCAGGCGAAAGAGTGTCATACCCCCTCGCTACGCTCATGCCGGATGTCAATCATCCGGCTGAGCGGGCCGGGGAAAGCAAGGAGGAGGAAATGAGCCGAGGAAGCGAGAACGGAAACGGTTCGGCCAATGGATCGAACGGTTCGAAGGACAAAGCTCTCGACATGGCGGTCAACCAGATCGAGAAGCAGTTCGGCAAGGGCGCAATCATGCGCCTCGGGGAGTCTCCCCAGGTGGCTGTGGACGTCATCCCAACCGGGTCCCTTGGACTCGACGTGGCGCTTGGAATCGGCGGTCTCCCCAAGGGCCGGATCGTGGAGATATACGGACCTGAGAGTAGCGGCAAAACGTCGCTGTGCCTTCACGTAGTTGCGGAGGCCCAGAAGCTCGGAGGCATAGCTGCATTCATCGATGCCGAGCACGCCCTTGACGTTGGGTACGCCCGCAACCTTGGAGTCGACGTCGAGCAACTCCTCGTGTCTCAGCCGGACACCGGGGAGCAGGGCCTCGAGATCGCAGACATGCTGGTGCGATCGGGTGCCGTCGACATCATCGTGGTCGACTCGGTGGCCGCGCTCACGCCGAGGGCCGAGATCGAAGGTGAGATGGGTGACACCCACGTCGGGCTCCAGGCCCGATTGATGAGCCAGGCCCTGCGGAAGCTAGCAGGCAACGTTTCGCGCTCGAACTGCATGATCGTCTTCATCAATCAACTGCGGGAAAAAATTGGAGTCATGTTCGGTTCGCCCGAAACCACTCCGGGTGGTCGAGCACTCAAGTTCTACTCCTCTGTGCGGTTGGACATTCGCAAGATCGAAAACCTGAAGCAGGGTGACGAGGTAGTCGGTTCCAGGGTCAGGGTGAAGGTCGTCAAGAGCAAGGTCTCGGCCCCCTTCCGCCAGACCGAGTTCGACATCCAGTACGGCCACGGGATCTCGAAGGAGGGTTCCCTTCTCGATACCGCAGTCGATCTCGGGATCGTCAACAAGTCGGGGGCCTGGTATCTGTTCGAGGGTGACCAGATCGGCCAGGGGAGGGAAAACACCAAGGCCTTTCTGTCGGAGCACACCGATGTATTTGGAGAGATCGAGATTCTCGTAAAAAAGGCGATGGGGCTGTTGCCCTCGGACGAGAAGGATGAGCCGGCCGCGGTCAAGGAGGAAAGCGACGAGGTCGTCCTGCCGTCCTGATCATCTTCTCGGACACCGAAGGAGGCTAGGCATGGCCGCTTCCGAACCTGCCCCTGCCGACGACGAAGTTGCTTATGACCAAGCTCTCGACAAGGCGCTCAAGCTCCTAGCGCGCCGAGCCCGCTCCAAAAGAGAGCTGAGGGCCCTTCTCACAAGGATGGGGTTCGCCGACGCGGTGGTCTCGAGAGTTGAGTCGAGGCTCGTTGAGGTCGAGGTTTTGGACGACGCTTCTTTCGCCTACGCCGCAACTGAGTACTACGGCCGGAATCGTGGAGAGTCGAGGCGTGCGATCCGGTCGCGACTCGCGGCAGAACAGGTTCCGGACGTGGTGATCGCCGAGGCGATCTCCGAATTGTTGGGCGAAGAAAGCGACTTTGACAGGGCCCTGGTACTTGCAACGAGAAGAGCTCGCAGGTACGGGCGACTGAGCCCCGACGCCGCAGCGGGGAGGCTGGCGCGATACCTCGCCCAGCGTGGCTACGACTACGAGGTCGTGGAAGAGGTATGCAGGCGTGTGTTTCGCCTGACGGAAGTGGAATAGGGTCTCTGACCTGCACTTTCGGCCGGCATTGATTGACCCAGTTTCTGGGCGGTCTTAATATGGACTCGAGCCGGCCTGAGAAGGTCCGTATCTAACAACGGTGCACATCTACCTATTTCCAAACAACCGCTGTAAGAGACGAGAAAACTAAGTTGAAGACGAAACCCAGAGTGCTGAGGCCCCCTAGAGGGCTCATGTAGTTCAGGGTACGCCTAAAACTTAAATAGATCTCTCCCAGGCCGAGGCTCAGCTCGGCTTTTCTTATTTCAAGGAGGCACCCAGTGGAAGTTTTGATAGCACTTTTGGGGGTCCTCGCCGGGTTCGCGATCGGTTATTTCGTCTCCAGGAAGCTGGCCGAAACCAGGGCAGATTCCGCGGAAGCGAGAGCTAAGGACCTGCTCGAGGATGCCAAACGTGAAGCAGAGGCACTCAAGAGAGAAGCTCTCGTCGATGCAAAGGATGAAGCGATCCGGATCCGCGCCGAGGCAGAAACCGAGGCAAAGCAGCGCACGGCCGAAGTCCAGCAACGAGCGGGAGAGCTCCAGAAGCGGGAGTCGAGGCTCGACCAGCGGGAGGAGACCCTGGAGCAGACCAACCGGCGCATGGAGGCTAAGGAAAGATCGATCGCCGATCGAGAGAGCAATGTCGAGAGACTGAAGGGCGAACTGGAATCGAGCGTTGAGCGGCATCGCGCCGAGCTGGAACGGGTTGCAGGGATGTCCGTTTCCGAGGCGAAGGAGATGCTCATCGGCCAGATCGAAAACGATGCCAAGCGAGATGCCATGGCATCGGTGCGCGAGATCGAGACCCAAGCCCGGGAGGAAGCAGACCGCAGAGCGAGGAAGATCGTCGCGATAGCGGTCCAGCGAGTGGCGTCTGAGGAGACCTCTGAGACATCTCAGTCCGTCGTGACTCTTCCTGACGAGATGAAGGGACGCGTCATCGGCCGGGAGGGCCGCAACATCAGGGCCTTCGAGGCCGCAACTGGAACCAACCTTCTCATCGACGACACCCCCGATACCGTCGTCCTCTCGTGCTTCGACCCCATCCGCCGCGAGATCGCCAGGCTGACCCTGGAAAAGCTGATTTCCGATGGCAGGATTCAGCCCGCAAGAATCGAGGAGATGTATGAGAAGTCGAAAGGTGAAGTCGACAAGGCCGTGAGAGAGGCTGGGGAGTGGGCTCTTCTCGAGCTTGGACTCACCGAAGTTCATCCGGAGATGGTCAAGGTCCTCGGCCGTCTCAACTACCGAACCTCATACGGACAGAACGTGCTCAAGCACCTCGTTGAAGCCGGCCACATCGCCGGTGTGATCGCGGCAGAGCTTGCCACCGACATCCAGCTCGCCAAGCGCGGCACCCTGATGCACGACATCGGAAAGGCCATCACCCACGAGGTGGAGGGCTCGCATGCGCTGATCGGTGCCGAGCTGGCACGAAGGCTGAAGGAGTCTCCTGCTGTCTGTCATGCGATCGAGGCCCACCACAACGAAGTCGAGCCGAGGACGATAGAAGCGATCATCGTCCAGACCGCCGATGCGATCTCCGGATCCCGACCGGGAGCAAGACGTGAAACTCTCGAGACCTACGTAAAGAGACTCGAGCGCCTCGAGGCCATAGCCGAATCCTTCCCGGGGGTCGAGAAGTGCTACGCGATGCAGGGGGGCCGCGAGGTCCGGGTCATGGTTCAGCCCAAGGACATCGACGACGTGCAGGCCGATGTGATTGCTCGTGATATCGCCAAGAAGATCGAGGAGGAGCTGCAGTATCCGGGACAGATCAAAGTGATGGTGATCCGGGAACATCGCGCCGTCGAATATGCAAAGTAAGGTCTAGAGATGTCCAAGACCTACTTCATCCGTACCTTCGGGTGCCAGATGAACGAGCACGATTCGGAGCGAATGGCCGGTCTGCTGGAAGTCCAGGGCTATCGCCCTGCATCTGCGGTCGAGAAGGCGGACGTCGTGATTCTCAATACCTGCGCGATCCGGGAGAACGCGGACAACCGTCTTTACGGCAACCTCGGGTGGCTCAAGCCTGCCAAGGAGGACCGTCCCGATATGAAGATCGTCGTCGGAGGATGCCTCGCAGAAAAAGACAGGGACTTGATCGTCGAGAAGGCTCCCTGGGTGGACGTTGTCTTCGGCACGCGCAACATCGAAGCTCTGCCCCAGCTTCTCAGGCAAGTCGAGGCCCAAGGGATACCGGTCGTCGAGTTCCATGAAACCCTGGAGATGTTTCCTTCGGCTTTGCCGGCACGGCGCGGGTCTAAGTTTCACGCTTGGATCGCCGTGCAGTACGGATGCAATAACTCTTGCACGTTTTGCATCGTCCCCAGTGTGCGAGGCGTAGAGGTCTCCCGTCCCATCGAGCACATCCTCGAAGAGGTGTCCGACGTCGCCGCCGATGGAGTGGTTGAGGTGACGCTTCTCGGACAAAACGTCAACTCTTACGGCCGCGACATCTATCGCACGCCGAAGTTCGCCGAACTGTTGCGAGCGATGGACGAGGTGTCAGGGCTGAGACGAGTTCGCTACACATCCCCGCATCCAAAGGACTTTCGCGAACCGGTGGCTCGCGCCATGGCCGAAACCTCGGTGGTCTGCGAGCATCTTCATCTTCCGGTGCAGTCGGGTTCGTCTCGCGTTCTCAAGTCAATGAAGCGCTCCTACAACCGAGACCGGTATCTGGCGAAGGTCTCGATGGCCCGGGACCTCATCCCCGGTCTTGCGATCACCACCGACATCATCGTCGGGTTTCCAGGCGAGACCGAAGAAGACTTCCTCGAGACTCTTTCGCTGGTGGAGGAGGTGGGGTACGACTCCTCTTACATGTTCCAGTACTCGCCGAGGCCCGGAACCGAAGCAGCGGTGATGGACGACCAGGTTCCAAAGGACGTGGTTCAGGAACGTTTCGAGCGCCTGACGGCGGTTCAGGAGCAGATCTCGCACCGCAAAAACCAGGACTCCATCGGGTCTGAGGTCGAGGTCCTTGTCGAGGGCCCTTCCAAGAAGGACCCAGGCAAAGTTACCGGCCGAACAAGAACAAACAAGCTCGTTCATTTCGCCGGTCCGGCCGAGCCTGGAGAGTTCAGGCAGGTTCGCATCAAGCAGGCCGCGCCCCACCACCTCGAGGCTTAGCTGTTTTGAAGAACCTCGTCCTTGCCATCGTCGGTCCGACCGCAGTCGGCAAGAGCGAACTGGCGCTCGAGGTGGCAGAGGAGATTCCTACCGAGATCGTGAGCATCGATTCCGTTCAGATATACCGGCAGATGGACATCGGCTCGGCCAAGCCCCCTGCCGAAGCGCTTGCGAGAGTGCCCCATCACATGATCGATGTCGCCGACCCGGCAGAAACGATGTCGGTCGCGGAATTTCGTCAGATGGCACGCAATGCGATCGCAGACATCTTGCAGCGCCAAAAAGTTCCCCTTTTGGTTGGTGGGTCGGGGCTTTACTTCCGTTCGGTGGTGGACCCCCTCGACTTTCCTGCAACCGATCCGCATGTGCGCGCCATAGTCCAGCAGCAGGCCGATGACGAAGGCGCAGAGACACTCCACGAACGGCTCAAGCAGCTGGACCCGGCCGCCGCGCTTCGCATCGAACCTGAGAATGTGAGGCGGACCGTAAGGGCTCTCGAGGTGATCGAGCTGACCGGCAGAAAGTTCTCGGAGTTCAGGGCAGCGTGGGACGAATACGAGTCGATCTACTTTCTGAAGGTGGCGGGATTGACCCTTCCCAAAGAAGAGCTCAACCGCAGAATCGACGAAAGGGTGGACGAACTGATCGCATCCGGACTGGTGAATGAAGTCGAGACACTGATTGGGGCCGGGCTTAGGGACTCTTTAACTTCGCGGCAGGCGCTCGGCTATGCTCAATTGCTCGATCATCTCGAAGGCAAGATCTCTCTGGAAGAGGCGATCGCTGAGATCAAACGAAAGACGCGGCGATTTGCAAGGCGCCAATTGAACTGGTTCAAAGCCGATCCGAGGGTGCGCTGGTTTGAAGGAGATTCTCAGAGCGCCAAGAGATTCCTTGTCGAGGAACTCGTCGGAGCGATGAGCTTTAAGGGGAATGGATGAGTCTGGAGTTTTCCAAGTACCACGGTTTAGGAAACGATTTCCTGATCGCCTACGGCCAGAAGGTGACCGGCGAAGAGGCGATCAGAATCCTCGACCGTAACTTCGGGGTTGGAGCCGATGGTCTAATCCTCGTCCAGCCGTCCGACACCGCCGACTTCTCCTTTCGCCTTCTGCAACCCGATGGCAGCGAGGCAGAGGTGTCAGGCAACGGTCTCAGATGCGTAGGCAAATTCTTATTCGAGAAAAAACACTTCTCCGAGTCAACCGTAAAAGTCGAGGCCGGAGGTGAGATCAAGGTCCTCGAACTCGTGATCGACGGCGACCAAGTCTCCAGCGTCCGGGTGGATATGGGCATTCCCATCGAAGAGGGGACCGTCGAACTGCAAGGTCGAATTTGGAAGAAGATCTCGACAGGGAATCCTCATGCCGTGACGATCGTTGACGACATCGATCAGGCGCCGGTGACCGAGCTCGGCCCACTGGTCGAAAACGACCCACACTTCCCGAATAGAACCAACGTCGAGTTCATCCAGGTGGAGGGTTCGATCGTGCATGCGCGTTTCTGGGAGCGCGGAGTCGGGGTCACCCTGGCTTCGGGGACCGGGTCTTGCGCTTCGCTGGTCGCAAGCGGCCTGACCGCAGGAATCGTCAGGACTCCCGGCGGGGACCTCGAAATCGCTAGAGACGATGAAGGACGGCTGTTCAAGACCGGCCCGGCAGTTCACGTATTCGACGGACGGATCCCGTGAGGACCGCCAAGCGCATCGACCGGCTGCCGCAATATCTGTTTGCATCTCTGGACAAGAAGGTCTCTAACGCGCGGGCTCGAGGTATCGATGTCATCTCTTTTGGGGTGGGGGATCCCGATCGACCAACTCCAAACCACATCGTCGAAGCCGGTGCCAGAGCGCTCAAGGATCCGGGAACCCATCGTTATCCCTCTTATTACGGAATGCCGGAATTCAGGGCCGCAGTCGCCGCGTACTACGAACGCCGCTTCTCAGTAACGCTTGATCCAGACACCCAGATCCTTCCCGTCATCGGTTCTAAGGAGGGGATAGCTCACCTTGCAACGGCATTCATCGATCCAGGCGACGCGGCTTTGGTTCCGGATCCGGGCTATCCCGTCTACGAGACCTCGGCCATTCTTTCCGGCGGCGAATGCGTCTACCTTCCGCTAACCGAGAAGAACCAGTACCTCCCGCGATTCGAGGAGATCCCCGAAGATCATCGGACGAAGTCCAAGTTGATGTGGCTGTGCTATCCGAACAATCCGACGGCCGCCACGTGCGAGACGGGTCTCTTCCAAAAGGCCGTGGACTTTTCCCGCGAGAACGATCTGCTGTTAGCCCACGACGCTGCATATGTCGAGATCACCTTCGACGGATACACGGCCCCAAGCGTTTTGCAGGCTCCAGGGGCCCTCGATGTTGCGATCGAATTTGGATCGCTGTCGAAGACGTTCAACATGACCGGCTGGAGAGTTGGCTGGGTAGCCGGAGCCGAGAAGGCAATCGAAGCCCTAGGACGAGTCAAGACCAACATCGACTCAGGGATATTCGACGCTCTTCAACGGGCAGGAATCGCCGCGCTGGAAGGTCCCCAGGACAGTCTCGAGGAGACTCTAAGTGTCTATGCGAAACGCCGCGACGCGCTGGTGGATGCTCTCAACACCGCAGGATGGGTGCTGCAAAAGCCAAAGGGATCCATATATCTGTGGGTCCCCGTCCCCGAGGGGGATACCTCCCTCGATTTCACCGAATTCCTTCTCGAGAAAGCCGGTGTCGTTGTTGCGCCCGGCTCGGGATACGGGCCGACCGGCGAAGGCTACGTTCGATTCTCTCTGACACTTCCTGACGATCGTTTGGAAGAGGGCGCGGCACGCATCGCTCAGGCTCTGAAGGAGAGATAAGAGGGAACCTTCTGATGCCGCGGGCACTGCAGGATCGACGAGAGAGAGTTCTTCTGGTCGGCTTGGCGCGATCATCTTCCGAGACGTCCTCGGCCGAGTCGTCTCTCGACGAGCTCGAGGCCCTCGCAGATACGGCCGGAGCAGACACCGTCGAACGGGTGCTCCAGGTCCGGGGTACTCCCGACCCCGCCACCTACATCGGAAAAGGCAAGGCCAAAGAAGTGGTCGAGCTCGCTCGTATGCTCGAAGCGGATGCCATCATCTTCGACGACGAGCTCTCACCGGCACAGGGCAGAAACTTAGAAGACGTTGCTGCGGTGAACCCTCTTGCTCCAAACGCTCTCAAGATCCTGGACCGCACCGGCCTGATACTCGACGTTTTCTCGCAGCATGCCCACTCCGCAGAAGGGAAGCTCCAAGTCGAGCTTGCGCAAATCGACTACATGGTCCCAAGGCTAAGAGGATGGGGCGAGGTCCTCAGCAGGATCGGAGGCGCGACCGGGGGCGGGGGGGGAAGGGCCCCAATCGGCACCCGGGGGCCGGGAGAAACCCAACTCGAGGTAGACCGTCGAAGGATCCAACGTCGTCTCAAGAGCCTCAAGAAGGATTTGGCAGACCTCGAGCGGACGAGGAAGGTGAAGCGCAGAGGACGGGACAGGTCGGGTGTGGCACAGATATCTCTTGTGGGCTATACGAATGCCGGTAAGTCGACGCTGCTGAACGCTCTCACCGGTGCCGGTGTGCTGGTCGAGGATCGTCTCTTCTCGACTCTAGATCCTGTAACGAGAAAGCTGAGCCTTCCTGACGGCAGCGAAGCGGTGCTGACCGACACGGTTGGTTTCGTCAGGAAGCTTCCTCACCAACTTGTTCAGGCGTTTCGCTCAACGCTCGAGGAAACCGTCGAAGCAGATCTATTGCTGCACGTCGTGGACTCGAGCGCGGATGATCCCCAGGCCCAGGTGGCTGCCGTTGAGAGCGTTCTGACCGAGATCGGGGCGGACCGCATCACAAGGGTCATAGCTTTGAACAAGGCCGACCGAATCTCCGAGGAGGAAAGGGATCGCATCGAAAAGATGTTTCCCGAGGGAGTCTTTGTCTCTGCAATCAACAAAGAAGGGTCATCAGAGCTGCTGGATGTGATCCGTGCGCGTCTCGATGCCGCCCGGCGGATAGCAGTGTTCGAGATCCCGTTTGACCGCGGCGATGTAAGAAGTGCCCTTCACGATGGAAGCGAAATACTGCAGGAAACTTTCGGCGAGGACCGGATGAGAGTCGTCGTGAAGGCAACGGGGCCCGTCGTAGCGCGCTTCAAGGAGTTTCTGAGCACGGAGCCGGAGTTAATGGAGAACGACGCCGGCTGATCAGCGGACCTGACGCTCGATCCACTCGCGAACCTGAATGTCGAGTTCGTATTCCGTCAGACCGAAGATCCTTTGGAGGGCTTCGACCGTGACTTCGGATGACAATCCCTGAAGCGCGTCGCGGCTCTGTGCATTGGTAGCTCCTTCCGGAATCTGCGCGTAGATTCGTTCGGCGGGCACGTCGGCGTATGAGCGATAGAAGCTCCAATACGCATCAGCCCCGAATTTCTCCACGAGGTGATACGCGGCGGCTGCTGCATACGCGTATTCCAGAGAGGCAGTCCGGCCGGTTACATCGTGACCGCCCAGACTTCCCGTTCGGCTCAACTGTGCGAATGAAAGGGTGTCGAATCTTCCATTCCTTACTCCGAACCGCCAGGTGTCTCGTGGCCTGGAATCCGAAAGGAACAACGCCGCGGATTCGCTCACCCAAGTTGGAGTGAACGGCCTCGTATCTCTGGATAGAGCCAGATGCCCGAGTTCGTGCTGCAGGGTCTCGAGCGCAGACCCGGTCGAATGCAGTGCCTGGAGGTTAACGACTATGTGCCGGCTTCTAACTGCAATTGAATCGGGTGTGATCTGGTATGTGGTCTCGGCCTGTGCTATCGATGAGACGGGGGAGTCGCTAGCCGCCAGCACGTCGTATTCCGCTCGATCTCTGGCCAGGACGATCAGGTATGAGGCTTCCAGCGGATAAGTCACTTTTGGAGCGAGCTGGTCCCGTGCCCTCTTTGCGATTTCGAAAGTCCTCGTGGGATTTGGCAATCCCGGGCGAAACATCGCCAGAAAGACGTCGAATCGAGTGTGTTCTATCGGACCGGTCAACCACGGTGGCTTCGGTGCATCCGCCTGCACCTGGGCGGCGGAGATAACCCAGCTTCCACCCTGTTTCACGATGTCATAGGCAAGCGCTAGGTTGAAAACATTGTCGTCGGGGAGTCCGTCATATAGGTAGGCGAGGTCCACGCTCGCACCTGTGAACTGGCCGTCAACCGGTGCGGCCGAGGGACGCAGCCTCAGCGAGAAGCCCCGGCTCGGAACCGAGAGAATCGATTGAGCGAGATGTCTTTCTGCCTCGCGCGCCTCCGGGGTCATGGGGGAAAGAAACGCTTCGACATCTCTTTGTTCCAAGGCGGCTGCTCTTGCATGCAGCATCTGCTGAACCTCCGAGCGCGGGGTCGGGACGGAAGTCCTCGGCTGCTCCGGAGCGATGACCGCGCATGCCTGAAGGGCTAACGCGACAAGAAGAAATGCGATTCGAAGATGAAGCCTTGGGTTACAGCTGTCGGAGTATCGCGACGACCTTGCCGAGGATCCTGAGATCTTCGGGCGCTTCGATGGGCTCCATGGTTGGATTCTGTGGGACGAGGAGAATCCTTCCGTTGTCTCTCTTGAGGGTCTTGACAGTTGCTTCAGCCTCTCCGGTCGGCCCCCCGATCTGAGCGGCCACGACATCTCCGTTGCCCGCATCAGGCTGCGCACGGATCACGGCGAGATCGCCTTCAAGGATACCGGCCTCGATCATGCTGTCGCCTTTTATCTTCAACACAAAGTGTGGAGTGTCATCGACGAACTCACTCGGGAAAGGAAGTATCCCTTCATGCATCTGCTCGGCCAGTGAGGTGGGCCCTGCCGCGATCTGGCCGTAGACGGGGAGGTTGCGAACGGCCGGGCGATCCTCTGCAACTCCGGCATCTCTCATCCATCGAACTTCAATGGCTCTTGGCTTTGTTGGGTCCCTTCGCAGATATCCCTTTTCCTCGAGGGTCTGGAGATGGGCGTGCACGGTGCTCGGTGAATGCAGGCCGACCGCCTCGCCAATCTCGCGAACTGCCGGGGGATACCCCCTGCCCTCGACGGTCTGAAGGATGAAGTCGAGGATGTCCTTTTGCCGCTGGGAGAGGTCGGAGCCGTCCATAGGTGTCATGGTCTTTGCCTTTCGAACTCTTGTACGGGGCAGTGTAGGCGAGGGGGAGTAAAAATACAAACACCTGTTCGATTTAAAGTTGACTTTCGAACATGCGTTCCCTAATATCGGGCGTATGGCTCCAAACGTACGTTCGACCCTACGGCTGACCGTGGTTGTGCTGCTGGCCGGGATCCTCCTAGGCCTGCTCGCCCCGACTCTGTTCGCCTCGAGCGAAGTCGCACCTGCACGTACCCACGAGGTGAAGGCCGGAGATACCCTGTGGCAGCTCGCAGCTACCTACGCTCCAGACGAGGATCCGAGACGATTCGTGTTCGAGGTCCAAGAACTGAACGGGCTAGACGGGGGCCCCCTCCTGCCCGGACAGAAGCTCATCGTCCCCAGCTGAGGGGACCTGGGGAAACTTTTCTTCCCTTTCTCCCATAAGTCGCTTGACAGCAGGGGGTAACAGCGGTGTAATTTATCAACCCACCCAAGATGTGGTCTTTCCCCGAGTCTGTACCACTATATCTTGTGGTTCGGGTCATTTTAGGGGTTCCCAGCCCTGGTGGTTGAGGACAGACAAGGAGGGCTTCCGTGGCAAAAACCAGGTCAGAGATCTCGCGAGCGACCGGCGAAAGACTCCGCGTTGAGCGCTTCTTCACTTCATCTGGGGTCGACCCATACGACCTTATCGAGTGGGAGTCGCGCCACGCCCTCATAGGAACCCCCGAAAAGATCGCCTTCGAGCAGAAGGATGTGGAGTTTCCGAAGACCTGGTCCCAAAACGCCACCAACATCGTTGCCCAGAAATACTTCCGCGGCCCCCAGGGCACGCCGCAGAGGGAGGGCTCGGTCAAGCAGATGATCGATCGGGTGGTCAATTGGTACACCGACAAGGGGATCGCGGACGGCTACTTCGTTGAATCGGAAGGTGTCGATGCATTTCGAAGCGAGCTCAAGCATCTCCTCGTGAACCAGTTCATGGCTTTCAACTCACCGGTCTGGTTCAACGTTGGCCTGGTGGAGCCGCCTCGAGTAAGTGCCTGTTTCATCCTCGACGTCGCAGACGACATGCGTTCGATACTCAACTGGTACGTTGAGGAAGGGCTCATCTTCAAGGCCGGCAGCGGCGCCGGAATCAATCTCTCCAGGCTGCGTTCGTCAAAGGAGCAGCTCTCATCCGGAGGCCAGGCCTCCGGCCCCGTGTCGTTCATGAGGGGGGCCGACGCCTCCGCCGGCACCATCAAATCTGGAGGCTCAACACGCAGGGCCGCAAAGATGGTGGTTCTCGATGCAGATCATCCTGACGTCGAGGAGTTCATCTGGTGCAAGGTCCGGGAGGAGCAGAAGGCGCGCGCACTTCGCGAAGCGGGATTCGACATGGATCTCGACGGGGCAGACTCCAACTCCCTGCAATACCAAAACGCCAATAACTCCGTCGGTCTGAATGATGAGTTCATCAAAGCCTTCACCGAAGACGGCGACTGGGAACTAAAGGCGGTCAAGGACGGTCGTACCGTCAAGACCTTGAGGGCGAAAGACCTCATGCGCCAGATCGCTCAGGCTGCTTGGGAATGCGCCGACCCGGGCGTGTTTTATCTGGACACCATGAACAAGTGGCACACATCACCGGCGGAGGGGCCCATTCGAGCCACTAACCCCTGCGGTGAATTCGTTCGCCCCGCGAACACGAGTTGCAATCTCGCCTCGCTTCGTTTGACCAAGTTCATCGATGGCCAAGGGGACTTCGATGTGGAAGCGTTCGCGGCTGCAGTCGAGACCACACTCACCGCGATGGACGTCTCGGTGACGAATGCTGAATATCCGACGGACCAAATCCGAGAGATGGTCTCGCAGTATCGCGAATTGGGGCTCGGATACACCGATCTCGGGGCCCTGCTGATGGACAACGGCATTCCATACGACTCCGACAAGGGCCGCGCATGGTCGGCGGCAATAACAGCGCTTATGGGGGGAGTGGCCTATCGCAGATCGGCCGAGATCGCTGCGGCAGTGGGCCCGTACCCGGGATGGACAAAGGAAGGAAATGCGGAGGCGCACCTGGATGTGATCCGCAAACACATCGAGGCTCTCGACGGCATCGATGAAGGGTTGGTCCCGCCCGAGATACTGGAGGCAGCCCGGCGTGCATGGGCTGAGGCACTGGAGCTGGGAGAGGCCAATGGGTATCGAAACGCCCAGGTCACTCTGATTGCCCCTACTGGGACCATCTCATTTTTGATGGATGCAGATACCACCGGCATCGAGCCAGATCTTGGGCTCGTGAAGACGAAGAAGCTCGTCGGCGGAGGGACGATGAAGATCGTCAACCAGCGAGTCCCCAGTGCTCTGAAGCGCCTTGGGTACCAGCCTGAAGAGATTTCAGAGATCGTCTCTTACATAAGCGAGAACAACCATGTCGAAGGAGCTCCATTCCTAAATCCGGAGCACTACGCAGTATTCGACTGCGCAATGGGGGAGCGCGTCATCCACTACATGGGGCACGTGAAGATGATGGCAGCCGTCCAGCCGTTCTTGAGTGGGGCGATCTCGAAGACCGTCAACATGCCAGAGGACGTGTCGGTCGAAGACATCGAGAAGCTCTACGTGGACAGCTGGGCCATGGGGCTAAAGAACCTCGCCATCTATCGTGACAACTGCAAGGTTGGTCAGCCCCTTTCTGTCGAGAAGAAGAAGTCGGCAGCCGCCGCAGGCCCCGGGGGCCAGGTGACGCCGCAGCGTCGCAGGCTTCCTCGTAAGCGACCTGCGCAGACGATGTCGTTCAAGGTGGCGGATTGCGAGGGCTACGTGCAGCCAGGGGAGTACCCCGAGTCGGGCGAGCTGGGTGAGATCTTTCTCAAGGTCTCGAAGCAGGGAAGCACGCTGTCGGGAGTGATGGATGCCTTTGCCATCGCAATTTCGATAGCGCTGCAATACGGAGTCCCACTAAAGGCGTTCGTGGATAAGTTCATCAACATGCGCTTCGAGCCGTCGGGTATCACCGATGATCCGGACTTCCGCTTCGCAACTTCTATCGTCGATTACATCTTCCGGAGATTGGCTGCCGATTACCTGACGGATGAGGAAAGGGAATCGCTCAACATCAAAACCACCGAAGAGCGCCAGGCTGTCCTCGACGGTGGCGTGGTTCCTCAAGGCAATGGGCATGGGAATGGCAATGGAAATGGTCATGGTGAAGGGGAGATGCTTACTGTCGGGAAAGGGCCGGAGCTCGCCAACAGAGATGCCCCTCTTTGCTACACATGCGGCATCTCCATGCAGCCCGCCGGCAGCTGCTTCGTATGCAACTCTTGCGGAACCACCAGCGGCTGCTCCTGATCTAGAACCAGCACCCGCTTAGGATGAGGGCGGAGGTGTAGGCAGTGCGATGTCCGTTCTGTGGTCACGATGATGACAGGGTCGTGGACTCGCGCACTGCCGAGGATGGACGCGCCATCCGAAGAAGGCGCGAGTGCGAGTCCTGCGGCCGCCGTTACACGACCTACGAGAGACTCGACGAGGTGCCTTTGATGGTAGAGAAGCGAAACGGCGTCTCGGAGACCTTCGACAAGGAAAAGCTGACGGATGGGATTCGAAAGGCCTGTAAAAACCGGCCCGTCTCGGAAGAGGACATCGAACGGCTCGCGGATGATGTGGTGGAATCCCTGCTCGCCGATGGCGGCAACGTCGTGACCACCGCCGACCTCGGGAAGGAAGTCCTGGAGCGACTGCGCGGACTCGACGAGGTGGCATACCTTCGTTTTGCCAGCGTCTACAAGGACTTCAAGGAGCTCACCGACTTCGAGCGTGAGCTCGGCATGCTCCAGAAGAAATATCCTCCGAAACCTCGCGCGGAGGCCCCCAACGCATGATGGGCCCAGGTAAGGATCGTGATAAGGCGATCGAAGCTTTGATAACCCGGTTGGATAAGGATCTGCCGCTTCCCTCTCACGCGCATGAAGGCGACGCCGGCTTGGATCTGTTCTCCGCAGAGGACGTTTCACTCAAGCCTGGCGAGAGAGCTCTCGTTTCGACCGGCATTGCCTTGGCGATCCCGGAGGGTTTCGCAGGTTACGTTCAACCACGTTCGGGGCGAGCGATCAAAGAGGGGCTTGGGATCGTCAACACTCCCGGCCTGATTGATTCCGGGTACCGGGGAGAGGTGCGGATAGCAACGATCAATCTCGATCTCGAGAGCCCTATCCACATCCGGCGCGGAGAAAAGATTGCTCAGCTCGTCATCCTTCCCGTGCCGAAAGTGACCCTGAGGGAGGTTGCGGACCTCCCCAGCTCGGAGCGCGGAACCGGAGGATTCGGGTCCTCGGGGGCCTGACCCTCCCTCCTCAGATCCTCGCCCGGCTGGTAGGATTTTGGTTCACGCGGACGTGGCTCAGTTGGTAGAGCACAACCTTGCCAAGGTTGGGGTCGCCGGTTCGAATCCGGTCGTCCGCTCTCAACAGAATTGGAGAACTTCTCTAACGGAATTAGGTGGGAGCCTCCAAAAGGGTGCATTTCTCGCATATCGGCTTTTTTGCCACGGAGGAGTAGGCTACCGCCCGGATGTGGGCACTACTGAGGGACATCCCTGAACCGGAAGTCAAAGAACTGCTCGCGTCCGCCGAGCGCAGGAAGTTCAGGCGCGATGAGGTCATCTTCCACGAAGGAGATCCGGCGGGATCCGTTCATCTCATCGACGCCGGCCGTGTGGCAATCAGATCGACTACGCCCGTGGGGGATGTCGCAACCGTCCATGTCTTTGGCAGCAAGGACTACTTTGGCGAAATGGCCCTGCTTTCAGAAGGAGGGGTAAGGAGCGCCTCGGCGATAGCCCTCGAGCCCACCCAGACCATTGCAATTTCGAGGACAGACTTCGACCGGCTTCGCTCCAAATATCCCCAGGTCACCGATGTTCTCGTCCGTTTGCTTGCCGACCGAGTCAGGGCTCTTACCACTAACCTGATGGAGGCCTTATACGTCCCAGCCGATCTGCGGGTTCTTCGGCGTGTGGTCGATCTGACTCAGGAATATCGCACCGACCAAGACGGGATAGATGTCGTGATCCCAATGAAGCAGGAAGTGATTGCAGGGTTGGCCGGAACCTCTCGAGCGACTGTCAATAGGATCCTTCGGGAAGAGGAGAAGCGGGGCTCTCTCAAGCTCGATAGAGGCAGAGTGACGATCCGCGACCCGCACGCCATCTCCAAGCGCGCCTACCGTCATGGAGTGTCACGGGTTTGACGTACCGGGAGTAATCTCCGTGAAAGAAAGATCCTTGCCGATCGCGTATGTTGAGCGCGGGGTTGGCGTCCGGGCTAGACGGTGACCCTTCGAGATGAGGGCCGGGGGTGAAAACCTCCCTGGCAAGCGGTTCGTCCTCCCGGCCACCTCATCTTGACGAACACCAGTGACTGCTATCCTTTTCAACATGACTGTCTTCTTTGAGTCACTCGAGCGCCGCATGGCGATGCCATCGCCCGGTCTCCGGGCACAAAAACGGCGTCCTTGATCTGATCTGAGTGATTCATCCACGGCCGCCATAGGCGGCCTTTTTCATAAGGAGGCATCATGACCAATCCCGCGCGATGGTTTATCTCGAGCTCTATCCCGTATGTGAACGCACGTCCTCATCTTGGTTTCGCTCTCGAAATCGTTCAGGCAGATGCGCTGGCGAGATTCAGGAGGACGCAGGGATCGGAAGTCCACTTCCTCACGGGCACCGACGACAACAGCCTGTCGAATGTTCGCGCCGCTGAGAACAACGGCATACCCACTCGGGAGTTGGTAGAGCGACATTCCGCAGCCTTTTTCGAGCTCCGTCAAGTTCTCGATCTCTCATTCGATGACTTCATAAAAACTAGCTCGGATCCTCGTCATGCTCCGGCTGTTCATCGGTTGTGGCAGCTCTGTGAAGCCAATGGCGACATCTATAAGCAGGCTTATCGGGGTCTCTACTGTGTGGGTTGCGAGGTCTTTTACAAAGAGTCCGAAGTTGACGAAGGTCGCTGTCCCGTCCATTTCTCCCAACTGGAGGCAGTGGAGGAGGAGAACTATTTCTTTCGCCTCTCCCGCTATCAAGACGCGCTGGAGAAGGCTCTCGAGTCAGATCGAGTTCGGATCGAGCCGTTGGAGCGCAGAAACGAGGCTCTTGGCTTCTTAAAGGCCGGGCTCGAGGACATAAGTATCTCCAGATCGAGTCAAAGGGCGCGCGGCTGGGGTATTCCGGTGCCGAGAGACGAAAGTCAGATCATCTATGTCTGGTTCGATGCTCTTGCCAATTACATCAGCGCGCTGGGTTATGCCGAGGACGCAGAGGCATTCGAGCGGTTCTGGCTCTCGAGTGATGTTCGAGCTCATGTCATAGGAAAGGACATCGTGCGCCAGCATGCCGTTTACTGGCCCGCGTTTCTCCTGTCTGCAGGGTTGCCTCTCCCGACCGTGATCTACGTCCATGGCTTTCTTTCGATCTCCGGACGCAAGATAAGCAAGTCCGTCGGAAGCGGTGTCGATCCGGTTGAGCTGGCTCGTGCGTATGGGTCCGATGCCGTTCGCTACTACCTGTTGGCTAAGGTTCCCTCACTCAAGGACAGTGACTTCTCCCTGCAAACCTTCGATCGCGTCTACCGATCGGATCTCGCCGACCAGCTCGGCAACCTAGTTTCGAGAGCAGTTGCGCTCGCGCGTAAGGAAGGCGGGATTGCTTCGTCCGACAGAGGGTTTCCCGAAGGTGCCGATCTGTTGGTTGAAGTGGCGCTGAATCTGCCCCAGGACATCGAGAGCTTCGTCGACGCCTTCGACTTCTCAGCAGCATTGGGCGCGATTTGGGCCTTGGTCAGGGAAGCCAACCGATTCGTCGTTGAGGCAAAGCCATGGGAGCGACCGCCTCAGTCCGAAGAGAGATCGGCCGTTGTCTATCTCCTCCTGGAAACTTTGCGCTGGGTAGCTATCCACCTCGCCCCGTTTCTCCCGGGGACGGCGACCGAGATTGCCGGAAGGCTTGGTCTGATCTCTCCCGGGGCCGAGGGGTTCGGCGAGGGGGCCTTTCAGGTTAGGGAAGCTGCGGTCGCTCTGTTCCCCAAAACAGGGACTCGTGCTCACATAGCGGAAGGAAGTGCCACTAACCGTGTTTAACCTGCCCAAATGGCGGGAAAAGGGTGCGAAGAAAACCTAGTCCTCCCTGATTGTCCAGGGCGGAATCAGATCGGTGGGGCCGGCCGATCGAGAGGAGGAAAGATGTTGAGACGTGGCCGAATCATCGTATCGATGCTGTTAGTGCTCGTACTCTTGGTTGTGCCTGCGGCCGTCGCGCATGCCCACGACGAACAGCAGACTTGCCCGGATGCGGAGGGCGATACAGACAACAGACACCCATCAGGCAACGACAGACACTGCGAGTCCGGAGATTCATTCCCCCAGGGCAACGCGCAGAGTGATCCGGACGGGACCAGCAACGGTGGCGTTGATCAGCCGGGAGGACAAGGCGGCGATGATCACGCCGATCAGGACGCAAACAACGGCTGCGGCAACGACGACGATTTCGAGGACGACAATAATGGCCGCTGCTTGGGTCGCCAGCCTGGGCAAACGCTTTCCCAAGAGCAAACTGAATCCAATAACGGCTCCGTCGTTGAAATCCCGAGAAAGAGTGCAGTGCTCGGGGCCGACAAGAAGCGCTCTGTTGTGGAGGAGGCGGCAGTCCTGGGCGAAACAGACAAAGCAGAAACATCAGTGCTTGGAGCTGGGTTTGCGAGACCCTCGTCGCCCCCTACGGCCGTTCTCGGAGTGGAATTCGTGAGAGGACAGGTCCTGGCAGCAACCGGTGCTCCCTTGATCGTGCTGGGCCTGTTGAGCCTGGGTCTTATCACTTCCGGGATGGTCGTAAGGCGGACCGCCCGGAGGCGTACACGGTAGGACGCAAGGTCTCACCCAGAGCTGGCGTTCATGCAAGCTCTGGCGGCCCACGCTAACCTGCATTGTTCTCACCAGGCGGCGTGGCCGAGTGGTTAGGCAGGGGTCTGCAAAACCCCGTACCGCGGTTCAATTCCGCGCGCCGCCTCCAATCCTGGCGTTCTATACTCGGCGAACCCGAAACGGGCGCATAGCTCAGGGGGAGAGCGCTACCTTGACACGGTAGAGGTCCGAGGTTCAAATCCTCGTGCGCCCACGAAGCCCCGCAGGTGGAAGGCGTTTTCTGTCATTTGGGAAGAGGGTTCGAGTCCGCCTCGGCCACAAACTTGCCATAAACGAGGATCAGGCATTCGACTTAGAAGCTTGAGTCGCTTGGGGCTTTCGATTTAGCCGACAAGCCAGAGTCGCCGAATGCATCCAAACGTTAATCCGGAAGTGCCGTCGTCATCACTAGACGCTACTACTCCGCCGCACTTCCAAAGAAGGGGATACTGCCGAAGGTGAAGACGCCCCCATCCTCCCCGTTGAGCCAATAGCCGTCACCGCTGGGGTGGGCCGCGATCCCAACCACAGGGGCGCGCAGCTGGAAGTTCGCCGCGCTGCCGTAAAAGGGGATGTCCCCGAAGGTGAAGATGCCGCCGTCGGCCGCAACCAGCCAGTAGCCCTGGCCGCTGGGGTGCGCCGCGATCCCAACCACCGGGGCGCGCAGCGGGAAGTTCGCCGCGCTGCCGTAAAAGGGGATGTCCCCGAAGGTGAAGATGCCGCCGTCGGCCGCAACCAGCCAGTAGCCCTGTCCGCTGGGGTGCGCCGCCATCCCCATCACGGGCGCACGCAACTGATAGTTCGCCGCGCTGCCGTGGAACGCTGCGTCCCAAGAGAACACTGCCCCGTCGGACGCTACCTGCCAGTATCCAGTGCCGTCGAGGTCCGGCCTCACTCCGACCACAGGGGCGTTCAGCCTTATCCCACTGGCGGATCCCCTCTCCTCATCGATGTCACGGTTACCTGAAGAGAGGGCATAGAGTTCTCCCCCAAACGCCGACGCCAGCACGCCGCTACCATCCGGATCGGCTGCGAATCCGATGACTCCAGTGTCTATCGAATAGTGCTGCTCGATTTTGCCCTGAGCCTGCGCCTGGCCGAACGACCAGGTCTCTCCTATGGGCGAGATGAGCCAGTAGCCGTCTCCGGCCACGGTCACTGCCATGCGGGGGCCGGGCATGGCCGAGGGGATGTTTCGCAGCACCCTTCCGCTCTGAAGCCTCGCCAGCTGTTGTCGCTCGTGATCCAGGGGGATGCCGTTGGGGTGGCAGGAACCCGTTCCTTTGGACTGCTGCATCATGAGCGGAGCGGGCCCTCCCCCAGGACACTCGGCGTGATCCATCCCAAGCCAGTGGGCCATCTCATGCCTAAGCAGGTACTTGCGATACACCTCAACCGATCCGCCGAACTGCGGAGTGGTGTTTCTCCAGTTCTCGTCGTTGATCAGAATCTCGTTCCCGACTCTGCACGAATAACTCTCGTCACACACCCCTGCGCTCCTGCCGATCTCCTCGGGGGACGCAAGGACTATTCGCAGGTCTTCTCCTGACGCAACAATCTGGAAACGCAGGCTGCCGCCCAGCGAGAGTCCTCTGAGATCAGCGAAGATCGTTCGGACATCGTGACGGAAGGACCCGAGGGCGTAGTGGGTCTCGCCGCGACTCGTCACTCGATAGCGATAGGTACGGTCCCCCTCGCCTGCCGAGACGGGAAGGCCCAAGAGAAGGCTAGCCATGACGGCGCAGGCTGCTGCGAGGGCGTATCGCCGGAGTTTGTATCCATGGAAGGAGCCCATAAGGATCATCTACCCGAGGTGCGTTAGACCATACTGGTCCTCGGCGCGCCCTCGAATTCGTGACGGCGTCAGCCCCTTCCGTGATCCGCGTCGATGTCGTACACTTCCGAACATATGTTCGAAAGAGAGCTCGACTCACGCTTGAACCGCTTGCAGATCCAGGCAGTGCAGCACCGTGGCTCGCCTCTCATGATCCTCGCCGGGGCAGGAAGCGGGAAGACTCGCGTCCTCGCTTACCGAGTCGCCTCTCTGATCGAGTCCGGTGTTCCCCCCAACCGGATACTGCTTCTCACGTTCACGCGTCGGGCTGCTAGAGAGATGCTGACGCGTGCCCGGCGCCTCACGGATCGATCGGTATCGGGACAGGTTGTGGGCGGCACCTTCCATTCGGTAGCCAATCGGCTTCTTAGAAGTTATGGGCCGGCCCTCGGCGTGTCCTCGAATTTCACCGTCATGGACAGCGCGGACAGCGCTGATCTAATGCGTCTCGTTTCGCAGGAGCTCGGTGTCATCACCGAAAGAAGGTTTCCGAAGAAAGAGACGCTCGCCGCCATCTATTCACGGACAGTGAACACGGGGACGCGGATGGATGAAGTGCTTCAGCAGTACTTCCCGTGGTGTGTTCCCGAAGCAGACGGAATACGGGAAGTGTGCGAGGCATACACCGCGCGTAAACGCGAACACGCTGTTCTCGATTTAGACGATCTCCTTCTCTACTGGGCCGCTGCACTGAATGCTCCAGGAGTTGGAGAAACCATTGCAGGTCTCTATGACCACGTTCTCGTGGATGAATATCAGGATACGAACACGACCCAGGCCGACATAATTTCAGGGCTTGCACGAAAGACTGGCAACGTAACGGTCGTCGGTGACGACTTTCAGGCCATCTACTCTTTCAGAGCAGCGAGCGTCAAGAATCTCTATGAGTTCCCAGAGCGTTTTCCGAGCGCGACTGTCCTCACGCTCGATCAGAACTATCGATCCACATCCCCAATTCTTTCGGTTGCCAATAGCGTCATGGCCGAGGCGGATGAAGGATTCAAGAAGGAACTCTGGTCAGATAGGCCGGGTAGTGAGAAACCGAGGCTTGTTATTTGCTCCGATGAGGACGCTCAATCGGATGCCGTCTGTAAAAGGGTTCTCGAGCTTCGCGACGAAGGATTGATGCTGCGTCATCAAGCCGTTCTTTTTCGAGCGGCTTATCACAGCGACCGGCTGGAACTGGAGCTGACACGCCGCAATATCCCATTCGTGAAGTACGGAGGCATCGTTCTTTTGGAGCGAGCGCACGTCAAGGACACTCTCGCCACACTACGCGTCCTCGTGAACCCACACGACGAGCTCGCGTGGCTTCGAGTGTTGTCGCTGCTTGAAGGGGTTGGGCCGGCTACCGCGCGCAACATAATCGAGTGGATCGGGGTCAGAGGCAGCCCAGAGAAAGATGAGAAGTCTCCGCTCCGCAAACTCGTCGATGAGCCTCCTCGAGTGCCGAAGGCTGCGGCTGAGGGCATGGACTCGCTTCGGCGCCTCGTCGAAGGGTCCCTCAATGCTGAGTCGGCGAGAGCAGCCGACGAGCTAGAACGAGCTGGATCGTTCTTGGAGAAGGTCTTCTTGAGAAAGTACGACGATGCACCAGCGAGGATCGACGACGTCCGCCAGCTAGCTCGCGTCGCAGAACAGTATCCGAGCCTTTCGCGTTTCCTCACAGAACTGACGCTTGATCCCCCGCTTGCCACTCAGGATCTGGCCCGTCCTCCAACGCGCGATGACGACTGGCTCATCCTCAGCACAATCCATTCCGCGAAGGGGGATGAGTGGGAGGCGGTACATCTCATATCTGCGGCCGACGGAGCGATTCCGTCTGACATGTCTGCCGACAAGGAAGGTATCGATGAGGAAAGAAGGCTTTTCTACGTGGCGATAACCCGCGCAAAGAGGTGGCTTTCGATCTACTTTCCGCTGCGGTGGTTTCGCAGACGGGGAGGCGTTGACGACAGGCACGACTATGCGCAGCTGACCAGGTTCTTGCCGGATTCGATCCGGCCCCTGTTCGACGAGGAAGTGGTGGAACACGAGATGAGCCCCGACATCGAACACGCGCAGGCGGAAGGCAAACCTGCCGAGACCGTCGACCGTCTTTTGACGTCGCTGTTCTCAAAGTAGGTCTTTGAGGTCAGCCTGCTATTTTTCTTGCTTTGGTAGCTTGTATTGGGTGACTGGGACTTTTGCCTTATAGCCGCTCAGCAGAGACATGATCTTCTCTCTGAGCAACGGCTCTGTGACACCAAACTTTTGCAGGACCTGGGCACCCACGCCGTCACCCTCCTGGAACAGAGCCAGTGCGATGTGTTCGGTGCCGATGTAGTTGTCTCCCAGGTTACTAGCCTCCCTCAGGGACATCTCGAGGACCTTCCTAGCCCTGGCCGTAAACGGGAGGTGTCCAGTTGGCTTGGTCGACCCAGTGCCGATCATCTCTTTGACTTCCTTGCGCGCTTCCTTCAGAGGAACCCCGAGATTGGATAGAGCGAGCGCACCTACTCCCTGTCCCTCGGAGATGAGTCCCAAAAGGATGTGCTCGGTGCCGATGTAATTGTGTTGCAAGCCCCTCGCTTCTTCCTGCGACAGCACGATTACTCTTCTGGCCCTGTCGGTGAATCTTTCGAACATGCCCTTACTTCCGGTCGGAGGCCTTACCTCGGTTAACCACTTGACGAACTCCCTGAGCGAAGCCTCCGAAACGCGCCAGCCCCCGCCGAGCTGGATGGCTTGCAGCTTTCCATCACGGATGTATTCGCCGACTGTCCGGGGATGGACCTCGAGGATCTCGGCCACCTCGGCAGCGGTCAGCATCTCCCCAAAGAGCTCCTCTTTCAGGGTCTGGAGTTTTTGCTTACGAGCGTCGGCCGACAGGGAGGCCTTCTTGACGGGTTTTGACCTTGCCCGAGAACTCTTGGAATTGCGCGGGCTCTTGGCCTTCGGGGAAGACTTCTTACGTGGCGGCATACTGAAGTAGGTAGAGGATGATCCGGATGCTAACGCAGTGTGCGGAGAAAAGCAAACGCGACTCGACTGACCGCAAAGTGTCGTGGGCGGTTCGATCGGGTGAAACCTATGTCCCCTTTACGGGCCTCGGTGTTCCCGTGATGACACGGCTCCGACTGAGGGAACGCTCGCTGTTGGACGGTGCGGGCGAAAGGCCCACGAGAAGGCAAGGAATCTCCGAACCATCCAAATAGAAACGGGCCCCCCGTTGGGGGCCCGTTTTGTTCGCCTAACCTTACCCGTTTACTCCCAGATGATTCCTGTGGGCGCAACCGCTTCCGACTGCGTCTTCGACATCCGGACCATGATCAGCCCGGCGATGGCGAGGAGCAGGCCTGCCAGCAGAAGAGTTGAGCTGTCGATCCCAGTTGCGGCCAGTGCCTGGCCTCGAACCCACTGTTCTCCGAGAACCGCAGTTCCCTTCGGTCCTGTCGACCTTACGAATCCTGCTCCGAGAACCTCGGTGGTCTTGGGGGCCAGAGTTGCGCCACCAGACAGAACCTCGATCATCGGGCTTGCAGTCGTGGCCGATCCTGACCCAAGGACTTCTGTAGGACCATTGGTGACTGATCCTGATCCAAGGACTTCTGAAGGGCTACTGGTGGAGCCATTGCTGTCTCCAGCAATCTCTTCTACCTTGGCGCTGCGGGCCTTCGGGTTCTTGCCGCACCAACCTTCGTTGTCGTCCTCAAAGTCGTCGTCGTTTCCGCAGCCGTTATTTCCGTCCTGGTCGGCATGGTCGACTCCACCGGTTTCCCCGGCCTGATCCATCCCACCGTTGGTGCGATCGGGACCACGCCCGTCGTCGTCTGGATCCGACTTCGCCTTACCCTGAGTTCCGGATCCTCCGGATTCGCAATGCCTATCCTTGCCGGACGGATGCTGGTTGTCTGTATCTCCGAGCAAGTCTGGGCAGGTCTGGTCCTCGTGGTGGGCCAGGGCCGGAAGGGCCATGAGACTCAGTGCTACTGCAACTATCGTGAAAAAGACACCTATACGTCTAAACATTTGCTGCTTCCCGTCCTCGTCCGTTCCCCGAACGAAGGGCGGGTCGGTCTCGCCATTAGCTCCCCCGGTCCACAAGGCGACCGTATAAGTGATCCGGGATCAAAGCTCCCCTCTACTCAGACCTGGGACGGTTCCTCCTTTCGCTCATTAGTGGTTCAGGTCCGAGACCAGCTCTAATCTTTTGTGACTAGTCACTGTTAGTTATCTATCGACACTAAGAGTAGGCGCTTGAGCCTGACCCCCAAGTATTTCTTCGCGCTGGGAGTGTTGTTTCTGTAAACAACTGTGGCGAAAAGGACAAGTCGGTCACCGTTTGCTCGAAATCGGGCCCGATGCCAGACTCCGGCCATGAACTTTCTCGACGCGGCGGTATCCGACTACATGGCCGACCTGTGCAAACGCTTCGAGCATCCCGTCCTGGTCGAGATGGAAAAGCAGGCCTCAGAGGAGGGGTTCCCTATCGTGGGAAGGACCGTTGGAGCAGCCCTTTTGACCTTTGCCTCGGCAGTCGGCGCCAGACGAGTCATGGAGCTTGGTTCAGGATTCGGCTACTCCGCCTATTGGTTCGCTCAGGCGGTCGGGCAACAAGGGGAGGTCATATTGACGGATGGTGATTCAGCGAACCAGGAGAAGGCTACCGACTATCTCTCTCGGCTCGGCGTAGGCGATCGGTGTCGGTTCGTCGTAGGGGATGCTTTGGAGTCTTTGGGAAACGAACAAGGTGAGTTCGACATCGTCTACTGCGACATCGACAAGCACGACTACCCGCGGGCATTTGCTTCAGCCAGGCAACGGATCCGTTCTGGCGGCTTGTATATGTGCGACAACGTCCTTTGGTCGGGACGAGTAGCTACCGATGACGCCGATGAGTGGACTCAGGCGATCCGAACCCACAATGAGGCGGTCTACGGAGCGGACGACTTTCTCCCCGTTATAGTGCCCATCCGCGACGGGGTGGTTGTTGCCCTGAAGAAGTAGGAAGCTGTTCGGCTCAGACCGGTGTCAGATGAATCTGCAGATCCGATTCCTGCAATTCGATTTTCAGGGCTTTGAGTGCCCGATACTGCAGGACTCTGACTGCCCCTTCGCTGCGCTCCATAGCTTCAGCTACTTGGCTGCCTGAATCGCCCTTCAAGAATCGCCTCTCGAGGACCTCTCGGTGTTCCGGGCGAAGCCGTGTCATGGCTCCTCTTACGTTTTCCGCGTCGAGGGAGGATAAAACGGTGTGTTCCAACAGATCCTCGTCGGCAAGTTCCGGAGTGGCGTGGTGCAGGACCTCACGCCTGTGCTGGGCGCTCTTCAGCTGATCCAGAAGGATGTTTCGAGCGATCCTGATGAGCCAGGCTGAAACCTCCTGGCCTCTGAACTCGTATCGGTTGATGTTCTTGAGCGCCCGCACGAATACTTCCGCCACCACGTCTTCCACCCTGGAAGATTCGACTCGGTTGGCTACAAAACGATGAACGCACGAGACATATGCTCGATAGAGGGCTGCAAATGCCTGGGAGTCGCCTAACTTCACACGCTGGACAAGGTCCTCAGTCTCGGAGATCGAAAGAGAGCCACACCAGCGCGATGGGATCGGTGAAGCGTCCTGCAGTTCTGTGGCTGCGAACATAACTCTCCCCCGACGAATAAAAGACTAGCCCAAAAGTACTAGTTCTTTCGACCAAAAGGATAGCTACTAAAGCAAGTTGAGCCATCCGACTGACAAGTTGATCTCACTAGCTCATGGGAATGAGCCTCTCAGCTCACCAAAGCAAGCTTACAGCCGTTACGAGATGCGATGGGATAATTTCCCGGAAATGGCGCAGGCCGAAATTGCAGGGGATGAGATCAGGATCGTAATCGCAGACGATCACCCCTCCTATGCCAGAGGCGTCGGCCTCCTTTTGAATTCAATGGCCCCGGAGATCGAGCTAGTGGGAACCGCCGGAAGCGCCGCCGAGGCGATCAAGCTCGTCGAGAAGTCCGTGCCGGACCTGATCCTCATGGATATTCAGATGCCGGGTGGAGGCATTGAAGCGACCAGACAGATCTCCGAAGAGTTTCCTGCCGTGAAGGTTGTGATGCTAACGGTGTCCGAGGACGACGAGGACATCTTCGATGCGATGAAAGCAGGAGCGAGCGGATTCTTGCCAAAGCAAGTCGAAGTCGACGAGCTCGTTGCTGCAATTAGAGCGGTCCATCGTGGCCAGGTCGTCGTGTCCCCGCTGGTGGCAGACAAGCTTCTGAGATCGGCGCCAGATGAAAGAGTTGGGCTACTGGACGTCGAGCGTTCGCTGCTCAAGTTGGTGGCGGAGGGCCGTGACAATCCCGATATCGGCAGGGAGATGGGCATGAGCGAAGCAACCGTGAAGAGGGTCCTCAAGAACGTCGTCCAGAAACTTCACCTACACAATCGCGTGCAAGCCGCGGTCTATGCGGCCAAGAAGGGCTGGGTCTGACGCTCGTATACTTGGCCATTCACGGGCGCATGGCTCAGGGGTAGAGCGCTGCCTTCACACGGCAGAGGTCCGAGGTTCAAATCCTCGTGCGCCCACAAATTTTATTTTGCAGATTATTTTGCAGATCCAGCCTTCTCCAGACGTTCTTTCGCCTTCTTCTGTCCGTCTTCGGGGAGGTCCTCGATCTTTTGTCCTTCCGGCTGGCAGCAGTGGCCATCGGCGTGCGCGTGCTCAGTGTAGGTACGCCCGTCGCAGCACCATCCCTTGCTTGTGTCTAGATCATCAGCCATGACCTTCTCCTTTCTCGGTTGGTCTTGTGCGTACCCTCATCTGGCGAACTTTATTCGCGGGTAGGCTTTGGCTGAAAACGAGGAATTAGCAGGAGGAAATATGGCTGCCACGGAACTGAACGAGATAGCAAAGCAGATGGTCGCTCCCGGAAAGGGGATCCTTGCCGCCGATGAGAGCGATGGAACCATCCAAAAGAGGTTCAAGAGCATTAACGTCGAATCCACGGAAGAAAATCGCAGAGCCTACCGTCAGATGTTGTTCACCACACAGGGAGCCGAAGAGTTCGTCAGCGGAGTGATCCTCTTCGACGAGACCATTCGTCAGAACGGCGACGATGGGACTCCCCTTAGGGAGGTCCTGACCAAGAAAGGAATCCTTCCGGGGATCAAAGTCGACAAGGGCGCCAAGGATCTCGCGGGGGCTCCCGGGGAGCAGGTGACCGAGGGTCTCGACGGTTTGAGAGAGCGCCTTAGCGAATACCGGGAGTTGGGTGCCAAGTTCACTAAGTGGCGCGCGGTGATAGCCATCGGTGAAGGACTTCCCTCACGTTATTGCATCGAGACCAATGCCCATGCCCTGGCACGATATGCAGCGCTTAGCCAGGATGCAGGTCTGGTCCCAATTGTGGAGCCAGAGGTCCTAATAGACGGTTCCCATTCGATTGAACAATGTTATGAGGCCACCGAAGCGACCTTGAAGGAGGTGTATCACCAGCTGTTCCACCATCGAGTAGTTCTCGAGGGAACCGTCCTTAAGCCGAACATGGTTGTGAGCGGCAAGAGCGCGGGGAAGCAGGCAGGTAGTGAGCAGGTTGCCGAGTTGACCGTCAAGTGCCTCCGAAACTGTGTGCCGGCAGCCGTGCCGGGCATCGTCTTTCTCTCAGGTGGTCTAAGTGAGGAAGTCGCAACCGCCCATCTGAATGCCATGAATCAGATCGGCCCCCATCCTTGGGAGCTCTCCTTTTCGTACGGGCGGGCCCTTCAAGCTTCAGCACTCGAGGCTTGGAAGGGTGAGGCCTCCAATCTTCAAGCCGGCCAGGAGGCATTTCTTCACCGGGCGAAGATGAACGGGGCCGCGCGGTTCGGCAAATACTCCGACGAAATGGAGAGGGGAGCAGCCTAGAGGCGTTCGATCGCCGGAGCATTCTTGCTGGCGATCATCACCCTTAGGTCCCCGAGACCGCCGGAGCGATAAAGAGCAGTAAGCGCAGAGCGCTCGGCCATAAGACGAACGGCTTCTGCACCAAGGCCCTGCTCCTGTGCGGAATGCTGCGCTTGCCTCAGTTGCTCTTCGACATCGGCTGCTCCGAGTTCAATCAACATCTGCCGCTGGGTTCGCACCGGGCTCACATTCCATCCCAGGCCTTCGAGTGATCGGCCGAGATGCGAAAAGTTAACGTGAGCCGTTATGTCTCTGCGGCCGGGCTGGCGAAGGACCTCTAGATGCAGACCGTCCGTCCCATAGGAGACAAGTGATCCTGCAGGACGGCGAGTCCACAGATCCGGTTCCACGTCGCCATAGTCGATTATCAGTAGATAGCCCCGGCCGATCACGGCCGACGCATCCTCTGCGAATTCGTCGGCGGCTAGGTTCACCTCGAATCGATCGCCGATCTCGAGGTGGCCCATTGCATTCGAAGCATGGGCTTTGAGCCTCGGGTCGCTCGGGGGGCCAAGCTCCTCTGCTAAAGATCCATCGGTCGCCCGGACATAGATTTCCGCAACTCCGCCCTCGACGACCTCGAGCAGGTGAACTGGGAAGTTATCCAGGACCTCGTTCGCAAAGATGCAGCCATCTCCGGGTGAGACTTCTCTCAAGGAGGGTGCCCATTCAACTCCATTGTGCTCTCGCAGTGCCTCCCTCTGGCGAGTTGCGATTTCCTTGAATCGTTCGACCACCGCCCAGCGAGTCGACGAAGCTGCATCGATCGATTCCAGAACGGATGCAGCGAGGCTTGCGGACCCGGCCCCCAACTCCACCACCCTGAACTCACTGGATCCCCCCATCGCGTGCTGCATGGCGACGAACAGCTTGACTAAGAGTCTTCCGAACCAGGGGGAGAGAGACGGGGAAGTCCGATAGTCATCGTCGGGTCCGGGAATGTGATGGGCGTAGTAGCCGTGGTGCGGATCGTAGAGCGCGAGGCCCATGTATTCGGCGAAGGTGATCGGGCCCCGTTTCTCGATCAGTTCAACGATCGAGCCCACTGTTACAGCGGCTTGGGGGCGGAGCGCGCTTCTTTTTCGGCTTCCTCGATCCGAGTCTCGTACCACTTGCTTTTCTCGGGGTAAGTCCGAACGGAGGCTAGAGAGGCCCTCGCCACACGGATCACATCTTGGTGCTGCCGCCGGCCCTGATAGATGAATATGAGCCTGTCGTATGGACCTGCAGCATCGAACTTCGCCGTCACCGCTTGCTCGTATAGCGCGATGGCCTCATCGATCCTGCCGACCTGCTCTAGGTTTTGGCCCCGGAGAAAGTCTCGAACGATCTGGTCCGTCGAAGGTGAATCCGAAGGCGCGGTCTCATCGCTATTTCGGGAGAAGATACCCATGACAAGTAGGCTAACCTGAAGAGCATGCTTGCGAAGGCCATCAAGGCGTTCTTGATTGTTTTGCTCTTCCAGCTTCCTGGTCCACCCGCTGCGGGGGCCGAAGCCGATCCGTTCCTCACTCTAGATGAAGAGCTGCAAGCCGTAGCTGATGCTCGTGCCGAAGCAGTGAACTCCCGCGATCGAGCCGCCTTCTTGAGGTCTGTGGATCCGTCTTCCCCCGAATACCGTTCCCGGCAGGCCGACTGGTTCGACAGCCTCACTTCAACGCCAGTGGTCGACTATTCCCTGACCGTGGATTTCGATCTCTACGGGAGTCATGCCCGTGCCCAAGATCGTGAGCGTTATGGCGCGCCGGTCATCGTTACCAGCGTTGAGCAGAGGTTCGCTTTTGAGGGTTACCAGGAGGAGCCTGCCCTCTCGGAGCTGATGGTGACCTTTGTTAAGCGGGAGGCCGGCTGGGTCTTTGCGTCCGACTCGGACCTCGACGATCTTGGTTTCTTCTCGGAAAGATACCCATGGGACTTCGGACCGGTCCAAGTCAGTACGAGTGCCAGCTTCATCATCCTTTCCCACCCGAGCCAGGCAGAATTCGCGGCAGCTCTGTTGCCTCTGGCCGAAGCAGCCATCCCTCAAGTGGATGCAATCTGGCTCAAGCCTTGGACGAAAAAGATCCCAATCATCGTGCCTTCGAACAGCGATGAGCTGGCGAAGATACTTGCCACTACGATCGACGTTTCCAAATTCGTAGCATTCGCCGTTAGAGGAGTGGACAATGAAGAAGATTGGGAATTCACTCCTAGGTTCATCATTATCAACCGGGAACGGTTCGACAGGTACTCTCCCGAATTGAGGCAGTCCATATTTGCTCACGAACTACTCCATATAGCTACGGCGGAATACCTAGGGCCATTCACTTCGGTTTGGATCGAGGAAGGACTCGGTCGCCTGGCGGAAACCCCCCGTCCGGGCGACGCTCAGTTCTTCCAGCGCCGTGTTCAGTCGGGACGATTCGACGATCGCATCCCCGACGACCTGGAGTTCGTTTCAGGAAGCGCCACCGACATATTCGCCGTATATCAGGAGTCTCAATCCGTGGTTGCTTATCTTCAGAAGAGATTCGGTACGGAGAAGCTGAATGACTTCTATGTGAGGCTGGGTGAGGCAAGAAACGAAATCGGAACCATGCACTTTCATGTCGACCAGGCTATGCGGGAAGTACTCCTTATCAGCTTTGAGGACTTTCAGCGGGACTGGGTCCAAGCTGTGAGAAATGGCGGAGCCTGATCCGAGCCGCAGCGCACCGTCGTTCGATCCTGCTTGATAATGTGCGCCCATGACGAATCCGGAAGCAGTCTCAGAAGGCGCCTGTTACCGATTGCCGGACGGCTCTTTGGTGGACGTGGCTTCCTCGCCTTCCTCGGGTGAGCTGATAAGCCAGAGCGATCCGGTCGGACGCGAGGTCGTAAGGCATTCGACGGCCCACGTCTTGGCTCAAGCCGTACTTTCCTTGTATCCGGGGGCGAAGTACGCGATCGGCCCGCCGGTTTCCGATCCCCCCGGCTTCTATTACGACTTCGACATCGGCAGGCCTTTCACTCCAGAAGACCTGGAACAGATAGAAGCGAAGATGCGCGAGATCATCGAGGCCGACCAACCCTTTACTCGGGAGGAAGTCACTATCACCGTGGCTCTCGACCTTTTCGCGGATCAGCCCTATAAGCGAGAGATTCTGGAAGGCATCGGCGAGGAATCGGCAAGCGAGGGAGTAGCCGGCGACAAGGTGTCCCTTTACCGCAACGATGGCTTCGTCGATCTCTGCCGGGGGCCCCACCTTCCATCAACCGGACGAATCCACGCGTTCCAGCTGCTCAAGACCTCAGGCGCATATTGGCGAGGTGACGAGAAGCGCCAGATGCTGCAGCGGATCTACGGGACCGCATGGGAATCGCAGGAGGCACTGGATGATTACCTTCAACGCAAAGATGAAGCCGAGCAAAGAGACCACGTAAGGCTCGGTCGCCAGCTCGAGATCTTTGCGAATTTCAGCCAGCTCCCGGCGGGCTTTCCGGTGTGGCTGCCCAAGGGCGCAACCATCAGGAGGTTGTTGGAAGAGTTCATCCTCGAGGAGGAGAGGCGCGCCGGCTATCAGCACGTGGTGACTCCGCACGTCGGCAAGAAGGAGCTGTACGAGACTTCGGGGCACTGGGAGCACTTCAGGGATAACATGTTTCCTCCCATCGAGCTCGAGCACGAGAGTCTCGTCCTAAAGCCGATGAACTGCCCGCATCACATCCTCATATACGCCTCGGAACTCAGAAGCTACCGGGATCTGCCACTGCGGATTGCCGAACTAGGCGCGATGTACCGGTACGAGCGGTCAGGAACTCTGAGGGGTCTGAACCGCGTCCGGTACATGATCCTGAACGACGCCCACATCTTCTGTACGCGAGAGCAGATCAAAGAAGAGTTCACCGCCGTCGTGAAGATGGTCGAGCGTGTGTACGGCATTCTCGGGATAACCAATTACAACTACAGGCTTTCTTTGCGCGATTCTGGGGATACGGAGAAGTACCACGGTGACGCAGAGATGTGGGAACAGGCGGAGTCCCTTTTGAGGGAATCGCTCTTGGAGCTCGGCGTGCCATTCCGAGAGGCTGAGGGCGAGGCCAACTTCTACGGTCCGAAGCTCGATATCCAATTGGTCGATCTTCTCGGCAGGGAAGAGACCTATTCCACGGTCCAGCTCGACTTTCTCCTCCCGAAGCGATTCGAGCTGACTTACATCGGAGACGACGGCAACGAACACCGTCCGGTGATGGTCCATCGAGGGATCATCAGCACTCTGGAGAGGATCGTTTCTTACTTGATCGAACTCTACGGGGGCGCGTTTCCGGTCTGGTTTGCGCCGGTCCAGGCACTGGTGATCCCAATCGCCGACCGGCATCACGAGTATGCAAACCAACTCGTCGAAAGGATCTCATCTGTCGGCGGACGAGCGGCGGTAGATGCCAGCGGTGAAACTCTGGGCAATCGCATTCGAAAGGCTCAAGGCCAGAAGGTTCCATACATGCTCGTAGTGGGAGACAAAGAGCTCGAAGCAGGAACCGTCTCCGTCCGGCTTCGGTCGGGCGAAGAGAAAAGAGGCGTCCCCGCAGAGGAGTTTGTCTCCAACCTTGTAAGCGATGTCGAAGAGAAGAGGCTGAGCCAATGAGGTATCCAGAAACTAAAAGGGGAGATGTGGCTGAAGACTTCCACGGCACCAAGGTGGAAGATCCTTACCGATGGCTGGAGGATCTCGACTCATCCGATACCGCGAAATGGATAGAGGATCAGAACCGGATCACTTTCGACTATCTGTCGACGATTCCAGCGCGCTCGAAAGTGAAAGAACGACTCACGGAGCTCTGGGACTTCGAGAGGTTCGGTGTCCCTTTCCATAGAGGTGGCCGCTACTTCTTTCTGAAAAATAACGGCCTTCAGAATCACTTCGTCCTCTACGCCCTCGACTCCTTGGAAGGGGAGCCGAGAGTGCTCCTGGATCCCAACAGCTGGTCGGAAGATGGGACGGTAGCTCTCCTGAAAGCCGTGCCTTCCGAGGACGGCCGTTACATTGCGTATAGCCGCTCCACCGCCGGGACAGACTGGCAGGAGTGGAAGGTCCAGGACATCGAAGCGGGTGAGGATCTTGCGGACGACATCAAATGGGTGAAGTTCTCGAGCGCAGCGTGGACGCCCGATGCAACTGGATTCTTCTACAGTCGCTACGACGAGCCCTCTGGAGATATGAAGCTCGAAGACGCCACATATTTCCAGAAGCTCTTCTTTCACCGGGTGGGAACCCCCCAATCCGACGACGTGCTCATTTACAAGAGAGACGATCAAAAGGAGTGGGGGTTTCATTCGGCTGTTTCGGAGGACGGCCGCTACCTGGTCATCCACGTCACTCAGGGGACGGACCCCAAAAACGGCCTGTTCTACAAAACTCTCGACGACAAAACCGATGAGGTCGCCGAGTTCTTGAGCGATTTCGATGCTTCGTACCACTTCGTGGGCAACGATGGGCCGAATTTCTGGCTGCTGACGGATCTGGATGCACCGCTCGGCAGGCTCATAGCAATCGACGTCAGCAAGCCGGATAAGAGGCCCAAGGAATTGATTGGTGAAGCGGATGACAAGCTGGAGTTTGTCACCTGCATCGGGGATCGCTTCTTCGCCGGCTACCTGAAGGATGCTCGCAGCGTCATAAAGGTATTCGATCTGAATGGCCGATTCGAAAGTGAGATCGTTCTTCCCGGCCTTGGGACTGTCTGGGGCTTTGGCGATCCGAACCTTGTCGGTCCCCCTCCACGCAGGACCGACAAAGAAGCCTTCTATGTGTTCATGAGCTTCACAGACCCTGGTTCTGTTTACCGATACGACATCGCGTCCGGCAGCAGTGAAGTCTTCCTTAGGTCGGATGTCGGCGTCGACACTTCGGACCTCGAGACCAATCAGATCTTTTACGAGAGTAAAGACGGCACTCGAGTGCCGATGTTCGTCGTACACAAAAAAGGAATCACGCTCGACGGGAACAACCCGACTCTTCTCTATGGATATGGGGGCTTCAACATCCCAATGGCACCTCAGTTCACTACTCCGAACCTACTTTGGGTGAAATCAGGAGGAGTCTTTGCTCAAGCCTGTCTCAGAGGTGGAGGGGAGTACGGCGAGAAATGGCACCAGGCCGGCGCGAAACACAACAAGCAGAATGTCTTCGACGACTTCATCTCCGCGGCCAAGTGGCTGATATCCAATAGGTACACCTCGCAGTCGAAGCTGGGGATCATGGGGGGCAGCAACGGCGGTCTCTTGGTCGGGGCCTGCCTGGTGCAAGAGCCGGACCTATTCGGAGCTGCTATTCCCAGCCGCGGGGTCCTGGACATGCTCAGGTTCCACAAGTCCACGATCGGGTGGGCTTGGACAGCGGACTACGGAACGCCGGACGATCCCCAAGACTTCAAGCACCTCTATGCGTACTCACCGCTCCATAACGTGAAAGAGGGGATCGACTATCCCCCCACCCTCATCGTCACAGCAGATCACGACGATCGGGTGGTGCCTTCCCACAGCTTCAAGTTCGCGGCTGCACTTCAAGCCGCTCAGGGGGGACCGGCCCCGGTCCTTATCCGCGTTGAGACGAAGGCAGGGCACGGCTTGGGGACTCCGACCTCAAAGTTGATAGAAGAGGCCGCGGACGTCCGTTCGTTCCTTGCGCACCAGCTCGGCCTAGAAATCTTCTGATGATTGATGGAACAACTATTCAGGGATCGCATGGAATACATCTCCCAAGCAGTGGCCAAGGAAGACTGTTTCATATGCGATGCTGCCGCCAGCGAGGATGATGAAACCAATTTCGTCATAGGCCGTACCGAACACTGCATCATTCTCTTGAACAAGTATCCATACAACACAGGTCACCTCATCGTTTCCCCGAGACGGCATGTCGCGGACATCACCGAACTGAATCAGGCCGAGCGGGATGAAGTGATGGATCTCACTGTTCGGTCGGTGGAGCAGATTCGCTCTGAGATGCAGCCCCACGGGTTCAACCTCGGGGCGAACCTTGGAGATGTCGCTGGAGCGGGATTGCCTGGCCACTTCCACATGCATGTCGTTCCCCGATGGACGGGAGACACCAACTTCATGCCCGTTGTGGGAGATGCGAAAGTGCTGCCGGAGCTGCTTAAGGAAACCTTCAGGAAGCTACAGGGAAAGCTCGGCCCCCGGCCTTAGAGGAAAGCCACTATCGAAGCTGCTCCCATCACTGCGGTGGCTACCATTGAGAGCGGAGTCCTCTCCGGTCTGGTGGCCAAGAAGACGGTGAACGCTGCCAGAATCAGAACTAAAAGCCCTCTGAAAATCGATCCAGCTTGGATGGTTCCAATGGCGCAGCCGGCGAAGAAGATGATGGCAGCAAACAAACGCGCTGAGTTGGCAGGTTCGATCCCCTCGGCGATCCTGATGCGATCGGACGCGGTGTGGACGTCGATAGCTCCCTCAGAGGCCTTGACGATCGACCGCGCGAGAGCACGCGTGTAGGCAGACTCGAGCCACAGAAGTGGCTGGGGGATTATCGCCAGAAACAAAGCGATTCCGGCGAGGATCGCTGCGTAGTTCACCCCTTCTCCTAAGACTTGGTTTCTTTCTCTGCCTTTGATTCCGCAACGATCTTGTCGGTTAGATGCGCTGGGACTTCCTCGTAGTGAGATTGCGTCATCCGGAAGGTTCCCTGGCCCCCGGTCATAGACCGAAGGTCGATGGCGTAGCGCGCTACCTCCGCAAGAGGAACCTTAGCCTTCACGAGCTGGCGGCTTCCGATTGCCTCGGTCCCCAGGATCTTTCCTCGCTTGGAGTTGAGATCTCCCATCACGTCACCCAGATAGGAGTCGGGGATCATCACTTCGAGATCGACGATGGGTTCGAGAAGAGTGACGCCTGCGTCTTGAGCCGCCTCCTTCAGGCCAAGCGACCCGGCGAGCTGGAATGCCATGTCCGAAGAGTCCACGGCGTGGAATTTTCCATCGACCAGCCTCACCTTTACGTCGACCATCGGATAGCCGGCAACTACACCCTCAGACATGGCTTTTTCGACCCCCTTGGCCACCGATGGGATCCATTGGTTTGGAATGGCGCCTCCGAAGATCTTGTCCTCGAATTCGAAGCCGGCACCGTGGGGCAGCGGTTCGACTTCCAGGTTGCAGATCCCGTACTGGCCGTGTCCTCCGCTCTGTTTCACGTGGCGGCCTAATCCTTTGCCCGGCTTCTTGATCGTTTCCCGGTAAGGGATCCGCAATGGAACCTCATTGACTCCAACCCCAAACTTTCGCGAGAGCCTCTCGATGGTCACATCGAGGTGCGCCTCGCCGGTTCCCCAAAGAAGTGTCTGCTTGGTCTCGGGATTCCTCTCAACATGGAGGCTCGAGTCTTCTTCCTGCAGCTTGGAGAGGCCGATCATGAGCTTGTCCTCGTCGCCTTTGGTCTTGGGCTCGATCGCCTTAGCCAGCGAACGGTCATTGTCGGGAGCCTCGAGTGGTTGGAATGCGATCGGACTCGACTTGTCGGCAAACGTGTCGCTCGAATGCGTGTGACCGAGTTTGGCCACGGCCGCGATGTCTCCAGCCGGAACTTCCGAAAGGCTTTCTTGAGTCTTGCCTCTAAGTGTGAAGACCTGGCCTATTCGCTCGTCTGTATTCTGGGTGACGTTATGGATGGTCGAATCCGGGCGCAGCTTTCCGGAAATCACTTTGAACAAAGAGATCCGCCCGACGTACGGGTCGGTCACAGTCTTGAAAACGAATGCGGAGAGAGGTTCGTCAACGCTGACTGCCCGTTCCACCTCTTGCTCTTCCTGCTTTCCGAGCGTCGGCTCCCTATCCGCCGGGGAAGGAGCCTCGTCAACGATGAAATCCAAGAGGAGATCGATCCCGATCAGCTTTGTTGCGGATCCGGCGACGACCGGAAACACGGTCCCGGCCACCAGACCCTTGGCAAGACCGGTGATGACTTCTTTCTCAGTGAGTTCTTCCCCCTCCAGGTATTTTTCCAGCAGCGAGTCATCGGATTCCGCCACCGACTCGATGATCTGGGTGTGAAGGTTCTTTGCCTGGCTGGCGAGTTCACCGGATAGTTCTTCTTCACGACCCTTTCCGTCGGAGTCGTATCGATAGGCCTTTTCGTGAAGTACATCGGCCAGCCCACCGAAGTCATGCTCTTCGCCGAGTGGGAGCTGGAAGGGAGCAAAACCTCCTCCAAGTTTCGAGCCGGTTTCTTCAAGCGTGCGGGAAAAGGAAGCTCGTTCTCGGTCGAGCTTGTTGATAAAGACGAGTCTGGGAACGCCAATCCTTTTTGCATATTCCCAAAGGATCTCGTGCTGGACCTCGATGCCGTCAACGGCAGAGACGACCAATATGGCGAGGTCGGCTACGCGCAGCGCTGCCTGAGTCTCCGCTATGAAGTCCGCGTATCCCGGGGAATCGAGGATGTTGATCTTGTGGTCCTTCCATTCAACCGGGGCCAGTGCCAGGGAAACAGAAAGCTGCTTTTTGACCTCTTCGGGTTCGAAGTCGCAGACGGTGTTGCCGTCTTCGACCTTGCCCATCCTCGTGGTGGCGCCAGACAGGAAAAGAAGGGCTTCGGCGAGGGCTGTTTTGCCCGTCCCCTGATGGCCGAAGAGAAGGACGTTGCGGATCTTTTCGGTGGGATACGTGTTCACTGCAACGATTCTATATTCTCAGCCTGTGCCGCCCTCCCGCCCGCAGACGGGCTCTTCGGAACCCAGATTTTCGACCTGGATGCGCGCTCTGGCAGACTGGATTTTCTTTCCGATTGGGGCAGTGGCGGCAAGGGCGGGGATCACCCCCAATCAGGCCACGGTCGCAGGGATGCTGATCGTAATCGGGGGCTGTTACTTCATTGCCACTGGGAGGCTGTTTCTGGGAGGTTGGGTCGTCGGAGCAGGGATGGTGTTCGATTCCCTCGACGGCGCTATCGCCAAGGTTGCCGGCAAGATGAGTACGGCCGGAGCCTTCCTGGATTCGACTCTGGATCGGCTCGCCGATGCACTTCTGTTTCTTGCCGTGGCCGCCTATTACTACGATCGGTCTCCTTCGTTTTCTGGACTTACCCTGGCCCTCGTTGGAATGGTGATTGGGTTCCTCATCTCATACGTCAGGGCCCGGGCCGAGAGCCTCGGGTTTGAGTGCAAAGTGGGATTCATGGAGCGTGCACCTCGGGCGATCATCGTTCTTCTCGCCGTCCTCTTTGAGGGTTCGGGTGTGCCGGTTCTGATCCCGGCTCTCGTGGTGCTGACGGTCCTTTCGTTGTGGACTCTGGTCCAGAGATTCGTACACGTATGGAAACAAGCACAAATCGCGTGAGGGGCGCCGGCCCCTTTTCAGAGGGGATCGGCCCGGGACTCATCTATGTTGCTTATCGCCTGGCTGCTTGGGTCGCAGAGCGTGTCCCTCTTTCGTGGGGCAACAGGCTGGCCCGATGGGGAGGGGCTCTGGGTTATCAGCTCGCTCGGGGCAAGCGAATGGTGGTTGCAAAGAATCTGGCCAGGGTGACCGGGACCGCCAATGGCATCGACGAGATGGTGAAGGAGGCGTTTCGGTCTTATGCCCTCTACTGGCTCGAGACCTTCAGGCTCGGAAGATACTCGAGGGAAGATCTTGCCGAGATGGTCAGTTGCGGGAGCCTGCAAGTGCTCGACGAGGCCCTATCCCACGGAAAGGGAATGGTCGTTGCTACGGCTCACTTCGGGTTCTACGACCTTGGGGTGGCTTGGATGGGAACTACCGGCTATCCCTTCGTGACAGTTGCGGAGGTCCTAAAGCCGCGAGCGCTGTTCGAATGGTTTGCTCAGCAGCGCAGGGTCCGGGGAATGGAGGTCATTCCGGCCCGGCCGCGCGATGAAGCTAGGGCGGCATTGTTCACCGCTTTGGAAAACGGCAAAGGCGTGGCTCTTCTTAGTGAACGAGACCTTGGCAGGAGAGGAGTGTGGGTTGAGTTCTTCGGGGAACGCACGACTTTTCCGGTCGGGCCGGCTCTTCTGGTCGCGAGGACGGGGGCCCCGCTGGTCGGTGGAGTCATCTATCAAGCCGGCGAGAATCGTTATCGAGTCGACTTCGACCCGATCCCATACGAGCTCTCCGGCAACGAGGATGAGGACATCGCGAATATTTCACAGCTGATTGCCCGCGACATCGAAAGGATGGTGGCGAAGGCACCCGAACAGTGGCATCTCTTCGTTACGAACTGGCCGTCTGATGAACCACATCTTCCTTCTCGTGGCTCGAGATGAAGGTTGGGATCGTCTGTCCATACGACTGGTCCGTTCCCGGCGGAGTGAAGTCTCACACCATTGGTCTGACAGCGGCCCTGAGAGACAAAGGACTCGAGGTCGAAATCATGGCTCCCGCTTCGAAAGCCGAAGATGACATATTCGCGGTAGGTGGCTCCCTTCCCGTCCCCGCCAATGGATCCATTGCGAGGATCTGCTTCAGTAACTCCGCAAGGAGAAAGATCCGCACTCGCCTCGATCGAGGAGACATCGACCTTTTACACCTTCACGAGCCGGCCATACCCAGTGTCTCGATGCTGGCGCTTGTCGCCTCCGCCCTTCCTTCGGTGGCGACTTTTCATGCCAGTGCCCCTGGCAGTCTCGGTTACGCCGTCGCCAGGCCCTTTCTTTCCCGCCTGCTAAAGAAGTTGGATAGCAGGGTCGTAGTCTCGGATGCAGCAAGATCCTTGATAGGAAGGTATTTCCCCGGTGAGTACCACCTCGTCCCGAACGGGATCGAGTATTCGAGGTTCGCCGGGGCTCGGCCTCTCGATGTTCTCGCACCTTTGAGGCCATTCGTTCTCTTTCTCGGCCGCAGTGAACCTCGCAAGGGATATCCGGTACTCCTCGAGGCGATGAAGATCGTGCGAGCCTCCCTCGACGTGCGTCTCGTTGTTGCGGGTCCCAGCGCTCCGGAACGACTCCCTCCGTGGGCCCACTACATCGGCGAGGTCAGCGAGGATGAAAAGCCCGGCGCCTACGCGGCCGCCGATGTCTACTGTTCTCCGAGTACTGCAGGAGAGTCCTTCGGAATCGTTCTGATGGAGGCGATGTCCGCGGGGGCCCCGGTGGTGGCATCCGACATCGACGCTTATAGGGATGCTGCTGGGGGAGCTGCCATTTTGGCGAGGGCAGGCAGCAGTGCCGATCTTGCGGAAAAACTTCTCCTGGTTCTGAAGGACCAGGGTGTCGCTGCGGAATTGAAGGAAAAGGGGAGCCGTCGAGCGAAGCAATTCGACTGGGCATCCTTGGCCGGAAAGATCATCAACCTGTACGAAGGAGCAGTATCATGAGCGCCGCACTCGTGTGCTATTGAAAGGGGGGTGTCGGTGGAAGTCGGGCTGATCCTGGCGATTCTAGGCATAGTCGTCGTTGTCTTCGGCATCACGCTTTATAACCGAATGCGCGTCTTGCGCAACCGAATCGACAATGCCTGGAGCCAGATCGACGTGCAGCTCAAGCGCCGGTATGACCTCATTCCGAATCTGGTCGAGACCGTGAAGGGCTATGCGTCCCACGAGAGAGGCGTTCTCGAGGAGGTCACCCGCGCAAGGGCATCAGGGGTCGAAGCGCAGGGAGTTCAAGAGCAGGCACAAGCCGAGAACATGATCACGCGGGCACTGCGCCAGTTGTTCGCCGTCGTCGAGGCTTATCCCGACCTCAAGGCAAACGAGAACTTCCTGGCTCTTCAGGAGGAGTTGAGCGGTACGGAAGGTCGCATCGCCTTCGCTCGCCAGTTCTATAACGACACCGTTCTCAAGTACAACAACACCATCCAGGTATTCCCGAACCTGATCATCGCCGGCGCCTTTGGGTTCAAACAGGCGGAGTACTTCGAGATCGACGAGGACTCTCGGGGGCCGGTCAGCGTCCAGTTCTGAATGATGCCGGTTGTATGAGCTGATCGCGGCGAACAAACGCCGCTCGATAGCTCTCATCGCCTCGTTTTCCCTGATCATCATCGCCCTTGGGTGGGTGTTCGGAGAGTTCACAGGGTTTGGCTATTACGGCCTGGTGATTGCGGCGCTGGTCGCTATCGCTATGTCCTGGGGCAGCTACTTCTATTCCGACAAGATCGCACTGGCGATGTCGAGAGCCACTCCGGCCGACCCGCGACACTTCGTAGATGAACCTGAGGTCGCTAAACACATCCCCCGGCTAATCAACATAGTGGAAGGCCTGGCGATAGCCGCAGGGATTCCCG
>JAHWKU010000030.1 GCA_019347715.1 Actinomycetota bacterium
CCATCCCGATCATCCGCACTTTGGAGGGCGGCCAACCGGCGAAGCGGACCGTCCACTCCCACTCCTCTGGAGTCTGCATGGACAGTGCCGCAGAACGGCGGATGGTCTCTTTCACGATTGGAAGCCGGGCCTGCCACTCATCGTGGAGCGCCGGATGCAGCAATGCCTTTTCGCTGACGATGGGGAGTCCCAGCAGGGTGGGGTAGTACAGGTAGGTGTAGAAGACCCAGAGGTCGGGGCTCTCGGCTCTGCTTTTTATCTCCTCGATCAGAGCGGGCGACTCCGGGCCCTGACGTCTCACCCACTCGTTCTGCAGGTCGGGGGAGGGATCGGGATCCCATCTGATCTTGTTGCTCATGGCCTCGAAACGGGGATGGCGCTTGGAGATGTTCGTGAAACGGATCACCCGGACGCCGTTTACCTCCGACTCTCCCGCTGGAAAATGGTTTGCCCAAGTCTCCGAGTCGAGCGCGCAGGTCGTGAGAACGCTTACGTCGTGGCCCGCCGCCGCCACTCCCTCTGCCAGACGACGACACGCGCCCTCGGCTCCTCCGGCCACCTCCTCGCCGTAGCGCTGAACTACATAGTTCACCTTCAACCCGATCGCACCTTCTCTATTCTTGTGGCCATCCTTTGGAACGATTGCGGCCGTTTTTGGTCACGTTTGGTCCGAAGTTGGTCCTCGGCGTGGCTCACCGCCGGCTATCTGCTCCAGGAGGCCTCGCACTGTTGAGGCGTGACGCTGCGGCTCGAAGTCCTCTACCCTTCTTCTGCCTCGCTCGATCAGAGGATCTCTCACCGCATCGTCGGTCATCACCACATCGATCAGCGCCGCCACGTGCTCGTAGTTCTTTTCTTGGAAGACGAGACCTGCATTGCCTACGGTCTCCGGAATTGCGGCTGCGCCATAAGTAATCACCGGAACCCCAAAGTGCATTGCTTCGAGCCACGGGACTCCAAAGCCCTCGTGCTCGCTCATTGAAAGGAACAGATCGGCGGAGCGGTAGTAGGCCACGAGGTCATCGAATGACGTCCATCCCGTGAAATGCACGTCTTCGACTCCGAGTCGCTCGACGAAATCTCCGAGGACATCCGAATAGCGAGCCGAGTTGCTGCTTCCCACCAGGAAAAGCCTCGCGGCGGGATTGTAGAGGCGCTTATAGAAGACGAATGCCTTGATTACGTCCTCCTGGCGCTTGTTGGGGGCGACCCGCCCCACGAAGATGATGTCACCACGGCCTTTCTTGCCTTCCGCGAGCTGTTCGTAGAGCTTCGAATTGCCGTGGCCCTCGTACTTGGAGAAATCGATGAGGATTGGGATCGTATGTGTCCTTGTGAAGCCCATCTCCTCGAGTTCACGCCGAGAGAAGTCGGAGTCTGCCAACGCTAGGACGGTCTGCGGCATCAGCGACTCCAGTTCTTCCCTGGCGTTCGACAGCGCCGCAGACGTTCCCGGATCGTAAACCCGGAAATAGCCGGGTGGGGTGAAGTTGTGATGGTCGACGACCTTGATGGCGTCGGCCTTCCGAAGCCAGTCGCCGAGCTGAGAGGCCAAAGCAGTGTGATAAACGAGCATGTCATCTGGGTCGACTCTCGCTTCGGTCCAGATCGTCGCCAGGTTCTTGAGCGATGGGTGTGCTTTCTGCACGATGAACCCGCCGCTTCGTTCCCCCAGGATTTCGTGAATCTGCCTGGCGTGATCGCCAATAGCGTCTCCTGGGTTCAGGTCCGGAACGAGTTGGAAGACCTTTCCGCTCATAGAACCGACTCGATCAGTTCGATGAACCTGCGATCGTGGCGTTCCGGCTGGAAGTCTTCCAGCCGCGCGGTACCGGCCGCGATCAATCTTTCCCGAAGCGTCTGGTCGCGTATTGCCACGTCGATAAGCGCGGCGACCTCGTCGTAGCGCTTTTCGTAGAAGAGCAAACCGGCTTCTCCCATGGTCCCGGGGATGGCGCCGCCGGCATAGGCGATAACCGGCAGCCGAAACGTCCAGGCTTCCAAAAGCGGAACGAAGAAGCCCTCGTGCTCACTCATCGAAACAAGCACGTCGGCCCCCTGGTAATAAGCGAACAATTTCGCATCCGGTACTCCGCCTACCAGATGAACGTCGGTTAGGTTGGCCTTTCGAATGAAGGCATTGACCGCCTCGAGGTAGCGTCCCGAAGACGAACGCCCGACCAGAAACAGGCGGGCATTCGGATCGAACTCTCGCTTGTAGACCGCGAAGGCTTTGATCACGTCCTCTTGACGCTTGTGGGGCGAGATTCTTCCGACGAAAAGGAGATCGGTTCCCCGCTTGGTCCGCATCAGCTTGCGATATAGACGACGATCTGGTTCTTGGCTGTACTTGTCGAAGTCCATCAGAATCGGGATCGTCGCAGTGTTGTCGAAACCCATCTCCTTCAGTTCTCGCTCCGAATATTCGGAGTCGGCAATGCCCAGCGGCGACTGCGCGGCGAACTGGCGGCACTCCGACTTGCCGGCATAGAGAAGAGAAGCAACCCTCGGCTCGTAGGCGGCGTAGAAATGCATCGGGGTCACGTTGTGATAATCGATCAGCACCGGCGACGGCTGTTTCATCAGATAGCGCGCCATGGGCGTTCCAATCGAAGCGTGATAAAGGAGGGCCTCCCCCGGCTCGGGTTGATGGTCCAGATAAGAAAGCACTCTGGGCACTTTTGGTACGTCCGTGCTTTCGACGAAGATTTTGGACGGTCCGAAATTCTCGAGTAACCCGCGCAACCTGAGAACGTGGTTGCCGATGCCATCGCCCTGGCCCAAATGCGGCAGGAACTGGTGAACTGCCATGCTGGCTCGGCTAGGGCGAACGTTCCAGCTTCTGCACCACTGCTCTCAGAATCTCCATCTGCGCGGAGTGGTAAGCATTCAGCTGGTCGGTTACGTGACGGAGCTGCCAGGCGGTTATCGGGCGCAATACCTTCTTTACTACCCGCATCAACCAGCCGAGTCCGGGACGGGTGGACTCGACTCGGGGACTCGGGTCGAAATCGTAGCGAGCAAGCATCTCGACGAGGGCTCCCAGCCCTTCACCTTCGGCACGCGCGCCCGGAGGGGCAACCGAGAGGAACAGGCGATCGAGGGCCTCGTTGGTGTTCTCGGGAACCTCGCCCCTGGCCCTCTTCTCCTCGGCCAGTCGCCTTGCGCGCTCGAGGATTTCCCGATACTGGTCTGCCGCTTCAGCCTCCATCCACAACTCCCCGCCGTGTTTCAGCCACCTGCTCCACGGTGAAGTTGCAGGGCATGTAGAGACTTCCGGGCTCCCCAGAATCACTTCGCATCTCGAAGCGACCGGCGGCGTCGGTGGTGGCGAAGATGGTGAGACCGTCTCGGGAATGCACTCCGACCGTCAAGCGAAAGCGTCCCTCTTTCATTGCGAGAACTGGAAAGGTTATCCGTAACCTGGATGGTCCCGGATCGAGTGAGGACTTCATGTGCCGGAGGTGGGTGTTGGTTCCGAACACGTGACGACCGGCGCTGTCGTGGATATTCACGCTGAAGACGGGATCTTCGATTCGTTCGTGTGCGTCGAGATCGGCTTCGACCACCATGCTTTCGCCGGGATGAAAGGTTTCCGAAACTGCGCCGTCCGGTCCGAGGAGCCTTACCGCCGGGATGTCGACGTTTCCTATCACGCTTACCTTCTCGCCGGTGGGGGTCGTCGAAAGCCGGTTGCGGTAGCCGCGCACCACCTCGCTAGGATCCCCCTCGCCCGCCATCCGGCCATGATCGAGGAAAACCGCGTGGTCGCACATCTCCCTGACCTGATCGACCGCGTGGGTGACCAGGATGATCGTGCGGCCCTCTCTCTGGAATTCTCTAATTCGGGCGAGACACTTCTCCTGAAAAGCCTCGTCGCCGACTGCCAGCACCTCGTCAACCAGCAGTATGTCCGGGTCCAGGTGGACGGCTACCGCGAAACCAAGGCGAACGTACATCCCCGACGAGTAGTTGCGGACCGGGTTGTCGATGAAGGCCCCAAGCTCGGCGAAATCCACGATTGAGTCGAGCTTTTTGTCCACCTCTTTTTTTCCGAGTCCCAAAACCGAGGCGTTTAGATAGATGTTCTCCCGTCCGGTAAGGTCGGGGTGAAAGCCGGCTCCCAGCTCGAGAAGCGCGGCGATCCGCCCGTTTACTCCTACCTCACCGGAAGTCGGCCTGAGGATTCCTGCGATGATTTTCAGGAGCGTGGTCTTCCCGGAACCGTTGGCTCCGATCAGCCCGAACGTGCTTCCCTGCGAGATGTCAAAGCTCACGTCATCGAGGGCCCAGAACTCCTCATAGGAAAGGGAACGCTTGAAGAAGATCAGGCGCTCCTTGAGCGTGTGATACCGCTCGTGATAGAGCTTGAAGCGCTTCGAGACTCCTACCAGTTCGACCGCTGTGCCCATCTTCAGATCTCCTCGGCAAAGTTGCCTTCGAGACGGACGAACACCATCTGTCCCAAGAAGACCAAGACGATCCCGGCCAAGCCCACGTATGCCAATTTCTCCAGATACCAGGAAAAGGAGACATCCAGCAGGGGCGGAACTCTCCCGTAGAAGGCGCGCTGGAAGGTGAGGACGATTGGGGTCATTGGGTTGAGGAGATAGAGGCCGAACATTCCCCGGACGGACAGTTTCTCGAAGACGAGGACGATCGGATAGATGATCGGAGTAAGCCAGAACCACGCCAAAAGGGCCAGTTCCAGGAAATGCTGGACGTCTCTCAGATACACCGTGATCGCCGAGAGCATCAAGGTGAGCCCGGCCAGGAGCAACAGCTCGACAAAGAGCGCCACCGGGACGAGAAGGAGGTGCCTGTCGACGAACTCGTAGCGGAATATCAGGAGAAACCCAATCAGCACTCCCATCTGGAGAACGAAGTGGAACAGGGCTGCCCCGATCGAGGCCAAGGGAAGCACCTCCCTCGGAAAGAAGACCTTTTTTAGCAGGGGAGCGTTTCCTACGACCGAGCTGGTTCCAGCAGAAAGGGCCGAGGCGAAAAGGGTCCAGGGCAGAAGTCCCGACAGCAGGAACACCGGGAAGTAAGGGATGCCGCCCCGAAGAAAGATATTGAAGACAACGTAGAAGACCACCAGATACAGGATCGGAGTGAGCATCGACCACAGAAACCCGAGAGCCGAGGCTCGGTAACGGCCCCGAATCTCCCGGCGCACCAAGTTCAGAAGGAGTTCCCGGTATCGATATAGTCGCCGCGCCCTTCCCACTACATCGGACGCGATAGGTTTTGTTCTGGCTTCGCGGGCTGCTGATTCCATAGGGATCGCCCGTATTATCCATCTGATGAGAACGACGGTGCGATCATCTAGTAGTCCGGATGAATCCGCCCTTCCAACAAGCGATGGAGGGGGCATCTTCCGGGGCCGGCTGAGCGTCCCTGAGTGGCTGATCGTGGTCTTGGTTTTTGTCTCAATAACGGCCGTAGTCATGGGGAGAGCCCTTACCGACTGTCCCACGACGATAATGGGTGGCCCTGGGGACGCCACCTCCGGGACAATTTGGCGGTCCTGGCTCTACGAGGAGCTGAACATCGGCCCCTGGCCCGCCACTTCTCCCTATACGAACGCTCCCTATGGGGAAGAACTGTGGCGGCCGCACTTCATCACCGCTACCACCCTGCAGCTCCTAACTTGGGGACTGACGTCCGTGGTGGGCCCGGTTTGCTCTTGGAATTTGGCCGTATTCACGGGCTTCCTTGGTTCTGCTCTTCTCACGTTTGGGTGTCTCTTTTGGCTCACCGGCAGCAGGCTGGCTGCTTATTTTGCCGGAGCGGCCTACGCTTTCTCCCCCTACCACCAGTTCAAGGCTCAGGGCCACCTCGCTTACGTGCACTCCTATTTGCTCATAGCGTTGATTTGGGCCTTTCTGGCGCTGCTCCGGAAACCAGGATGGAAACCGGCCCTCGCCCTCGGCTTGACGATGACCGGTCTGATCTATACCGATGGCTACTACATCTTGCTGGGAGGAGCGTCGATTGTTGCTCTTGTTCTAGGAGCCGCCGTCCATTGGGCGATCTCCCGTGCTTCTCTCGACGAGATTCTTCCGAGAATCAAGTTTCTTCTGCTGGCAGCTCTCGTCTCGTTGATAAGTGCTCTACCGATCCTCGCGGTATTGATGAGTCATAGGTCCACGATTTCTACCGAGATAGCAAGAGGGATTGAAGAAGGCCAAGTCTATGGAGCAAGGGCGATCGAGTACGTCGTCCCCGCCCGGACGAATCCTGTTTTCGACGGAATCTTTGGAGAGTGGCAGGACCGCAACATGCACGGTTCCAATTATTCTGAGCTGACCATCTTTGTTGGCTGGTCAGTGCTAATACTCGCGGCGGGATACTTGTTGCTATTGGCCCTGCGTTCAGGCGGGATGCGTCCCCTCAAGCCCGGACTTACCCATTCCCAGGTTATCTTCGTCGTTGGTTCTTTGATCCTCATTTCTTTGCTGATGAGCGGCCCCCCGAGGATCAATATTCTTGGGATTCGCTTGCCGCTTCTCAGCTCAGCTGTCGCCGAGATGGGATTCTGGCGCGTGTTCTCCAGGTTCTTCTTGCCACTGCACTCAGGATTAGTTGTGTTGGCCGGCCTCGGGATGGTGGAACTTGGCCATCGTTTGAGTTCACGATTCGCTCGCAACATGTTCACCCTGGGAGTGTTTGTGCTGCTGGTTCTGGATTTGCTCACTTTCCCGCCGCGAGCCGAATGGACTTACGAACAGGCTCCTTCCGAATACGAGTGGCTGGCCACTCAAGACGTTGAGATCGTCGCAGAGTACCCCATGGTTTCGCCTCCGCTGGACGACGCGTTTCGGTACCTGACTTACCAGGTGGTTCACGAAAAGAAGCTGTTAAACAGCTACCAAGACAGAGGAGCCCAGCAAGGAATTCGCGATGGCATCTTCGGCTTGGGCGACCCCCAGACGATCCCGGTATTGAAACGTCTTGGAGTCGAACTTGTTCTGGTCCACAGAGAGTTATATGAATCCGGCGAGCTAGGTCCTCCACCTCCTGGCCTGTCACCGATCGAGAATTTCGAAGAGACGACCGTGTATCGAGTAACGGAGGAGTCGACGGCAGAAGTTGTGCTTGCCCTCGGCGAGGGTTTTTATCACAACGAAACGCGGGGCTGGGAGAGCTTTAGATGGATGGGAGACTCTGGTCAGCTCAGGGCGGTCCGCTTATCCTCCGGCGTCGAGAGGGCCCGACTGGGTTTTTTCGCGGAGTCTCATGGGGGCGCTCGAACCCTAACGGTTCTTCAGGGGGGCCAGGAGGTCTGGACCGGGACAGTTAACGGGCCGACACCCGTCGCCTTCACAGTCGACGTTGGCGAGCCCGTGAAGCTGAAAGTTTCACCGGGCGCTCGTCGAATCGGCAGCAACAACGACAGCAGGCGGGTTTCGATTGGAATATCTGAGCTGGCCTCCAGGCCTGCACCATGAGCGAGGCACCCGGCTCTCTGTCTGTGGTAGTTCCTGTCTACAACGAAGGCTCCCTGATTGGCGAGACCCTGAAAACCGTCACTGCTGCGCTCGATATGTCTTGCTGGGACACCTCGGAGATCATCGTCGTCGACGACGGATCAACTGACGGGACAGCTGATGCTTTGGACTCCCTTGCCCTGGGTCGTCCATTGCGGGTGGTCCGTCAGGAAAACCTAGGACGTTTTGCGGCAAGAAAGGCTGGGATCGATCTAGCGACCGGCGATTTTCTCTTACTCCTTGATAGCAGAGTGCATATCTCGGGCCATGCGTTGCTGTTCCTTTGCGAAAGTCTCGCGGATGACTCGGAAGCTGTTATCTGGAACGCCCACGTTGACATAGAAGTCAAGGGATACCCCCTCGGCAGGTTCTGGAGAGCGATTACCTTCATGGCGTGGCGAAAGTATTTCCGGAATCCCCGAAGGGCCAGTTTTGGGCTCGAGGAGTTTGATTACTTTCCAAAGGGCACTACATGTTTCTTCGCGCCGACTGATCTTCTGCGTCAGGCTTATGCAAACTTCAAGACCTCCTTTTCCGACACTCGCCACGCCAACGATGATGCACCGTTGATCCGCTGGCTTGCGGCCCGCAAGCGCATTCACATCGCCCCTGAGTTTTCTTGCCTCTATTTTCCAAGAGATTCCTTACGCAAGTTCTGGGGCCATAGCCTCCACAGAGGGAAGGTCTTTGTTGATGGATACTTCAAGCCCGGAACGAGGTACTTTCCATTTATCTGGCTGTTCTACCTATTGACACCCTTAGGGTTCGTCTTGTTGCTGACGTTTCCGGCCTGGACCCTTATTGGGATGTTGATGTTTTGCATGTTGGCCGCCCTAATTAGCCTGGCTCTCGGGGTTCGGCCGGGTGATGCTGGCCTCCTTGCCATTGTCTTGCCGGTATTCATCGCCGCCTATGGAGCAGGTATGTGGATGGGGTTGTGGATGATGATCCACGCTCGTTTCAGACGATAGCCCATGCTTATCGTCTTCTACGGGACTACGGGTGAACTTATAAAGATTGCTCCTCTGTTGTTAAGGATGGAGCCGACTGAATATTTCACTTTATGTACAGGGCAGCAGGTCGAACAGATTCCTGCCGTCCTGAGGGAGTTCGGGCTGCCCGATCCCGACCGATGGATAGGATCCGGCTTTCGAGGACGAGATCTCTCTCGGACCTGGCATGTGCCGGTTTGGGGTTTGGAAGTCCTCCGGCGGTTTGCCTCCGAAAGGTCGGGAGTTCTGAAGCGTCTTGCAGACTCGCCCCGACCGAACCTGGCCGTGATCCACGGCGACACAATCACCACGGTGCTGGGAGGCCTCCTAGGACGATTCCTTGGCTTACCAGTGGCCCATATTGAAGCCGGACTCCGAAGCCATAACTGGCTCAATCCTTTTCCTGAGGAATTGGACCGCCTGGCTGCCTCTCGGTTGGCCCATATCCATTTCGCACCCGGTGAGCTTGCGGTCAAGAACCTTGCTGGCGTTCGGGGAAACATAGTCAACACCCAGGCGAACACTATCAGCGACAGTCTCCAGCTAGCACCGACGGTTTTTGACTCGAGAGTACCCAAACTGGATCAAGAGTTTGGGATTGCGTCCATTCATCGCAACGAGTTGATTGGGAATCGTCAGCAGTTCCGGGCCCTTCTCGACCTACTTCGCAGTGAGTCCAGGCGCATTCCTATCCTGTTCGTTGACCATCCTGTCACGGCCTCGAAGATTGCGAGTTACGGCTTTGGTCATTTGTTCGATGAAGCTCGTTTTATTCGGATACCAAAGCTCTCCTACTTCGCGTTCATCACGCTTCTAAAACGATCGGAGTTTCTCGTGACCGACAGCGGGGGAGTCCAGGAAGAGTGTTATCACCTTGATCACCCCTGCCTTGTTCACCGAACCGTTACCGAACGGTCGGAGGGACTGGGCAGAAATGTGGCTCTTTCCCGTCTCGATCTCGGAGTTGTATCAGAGTTTCTACGGGATCCCGGTCTGTTCAGGCAAGGAAGCATTCCGGCCCAGGTTTCGCCGACACAGATAATCTACGAATACATGGTTTCCAATGATTTCATTCGGTAAGTCCAACCTTTGGCAGGGCATTTCCAAGGATCTTGCCCCAATCGAACCGTTTCATGTAGGAGAGCGCCGCCTCGCGACGCTGAAGCCATCCGCCGGGGTCGTCGAGAAGACGGGCAATGCCCGAGGCGAGTGATTCAGGTGAGTCATCCACGATTTCCGCCCCTGCAGAAGAAGCGAGTTCAGAGGCGTTCGGAGGAACCTCCGTCGTAATGATGGGCAGCCCGGCCGCTAGATATGCCTTGAGCTTGCCGGGATCTGCGTATTGGGTAAAAGAACCGCGCCCTGTTTGATATGGGGCGAGCCCCAGGGAGCACGAGGCCAGCAGCCTCTCCACTTCTAGATGATCTTCCACGAACCCGTGAAATTGCACGAGTTCGGTCAATCCAAGTTCAGCCGAAAGCGCTTGTAGTTCAGACTCCATAGGCCCTTGCCCGATTATGTGTGCTTCCACGGCTTGGTTTTGGTTCCTCAAAATCGACACCGCCCGGATGAGCGATTTCACTCCTTGGCGCTCGACCAGGTGACCCAGGTACACAATCCGCCTTGCGGCGTGCGCCTCCGGAGATGTGACAGGAACCCTATCCAGCCAGGCGCCCATAGGAACAACGTGGGCTGGCGCCATCTCGGCTGAGGAAAGCTGATGGCGCTCATTTCTTCCCTTCAGTGCTGCATCCGAGAGTTCGAAGCGGGCGTCTGCCTTTCTGCATACGTACCGATCCAGGCGATCGTACAGTTTCGTCGCAGCGGACTTTCCAAAGCGATCGGGTACGAAGTCGACGCACGAATACACCACTTTTTTCGACGTTCCTTTTCGCCGGCCCAGAAGTCCGCGTAACGCGGCCAGGTTATTGAACCCGAACCAGAAATCGACAGGTTTCACCCGGGGGGGAACGAACAGATCCAGAGGATAGGTGAGAGGTGGTCGGCACGGAAGTCCTACCAATCTCACAGAGGGATCTTGCCCCCTCCGGTACGTCGTTATTCGGTGCCGGGTGTCTCCTTCCCGGACTAATGGGTGGAAGATCGTGACTACTTTGGGAGCGTCGAACGAGATTAGGTGATCGCGAAGCGCCTGCGCCGGACCGTCGGCGAATCCATTGGACGCAATTACGAACTCCGATTCGTTGATGGCTCGCATAAGCGGTTGAGTGAGCTAATTCGACGCCCGCGACGGTCTGCCTACTTCAATCGTGGCGAAGTTGTAATTGGTTATAGGACCAAGAAAACGAAAGCGGTTCATCAGGGCTTCTAGCAAGCGACCGATACGATCGAGAGAAGGGGGCCAGACATGAGTCTCTGCTGTGTGTAACACCGTGTCGGCGTCGGCTGACAGAATGCCGCGAAGCTTCTTCCGGCTGAAATGATCGTGCCCGGCGATCTTGACCATCCAGATGTAGGAGAGAGGGTTGTAACGGTTGGCCTCAATCACGAGGACTCTTTTCTTAGCGACGTTCCGGATCTTTTCCAATGTAGCGGAAGGGGCAGGGATGTGATGAAGGACGTCCTTCAATAGCACGAAATCGACCGATTCCTCTTCGAAGGGCAACTCTTCGATCGAGGCCACTGCGAACTCGAGGTTTCCTGGTTTTGGAATGTTCCAGAGGTCATGCGGGGCCACGTCGATGCCGAGGACTTCCAGATCGCTTGATGACTCGGCGAGCATTCTCGCCAGGGAGCCATCGCCGCAGCCGACATCCAGGAGTCTTCCTTCATCCGTCGCCTCTCGGATGAAGTTTAGGAAATAGGAGTAATGGCGCCTCAGGGATTCATTGGGGGGCCAGGAGACTGTCCCAGAGATGTGCGATCGGGCTATTTCAAGAGACCCCTGGTGATGCGATCGAGACCTCTTGGGAGAACGGCTCCTCAATGCAGTTCTGCAATTTCTACGGGCACAAGGTCCTCTTCATGCTCACCTGCATGGATTGGGAGGGATGGCTGATGGTAATAGCGCAATATGTATCTTCGATAGAAGATCGCAAGGGTGTCGATGACGGTGCCGATAGCAGTCTTGGGGGCGATCGTGCTCGTGAACTGGTAATTGAGTTTCACGGGAGCCTCCATGAACCTCGTGAACCCCAGAGCCTTGGCGACTACCAGCATCTCCAGGTCGAAGGCGAAGCGCTTCTCGAGCATCCTGGGGAGTACCTTGGCCAAGACCTCTCGCTTCGCGAGTTTCAGGCCGGTCTGCGTGTCCTTCAACTTGATGCCGAAAAGGACTCTTACTGCCCAGTGATAGCCCCAGGACATTAGTCGTCGCATCGGCGGGTAACTCACCTCGGACAAGGGATGGCGCTTGGAACCGACTACCAGATCAACATCGTAGGTGTCCATGAGAGTAAGAAAGGAAGCTAGCTCGGAGGGATTCAGATCTCCGTCTGAGTCGATGAACGCCACATATCTGCCTCTCGCTTTTCCAAGGCCCATTCGAAGGGCGTAGCCCTTGCCCCTGTTTACGTCGTAGTGAATGAGTCGGAGCCCTTGCGGCGCTAGCTCTCTAACGAGTTCTTGCGATCCATCTGTGCTTCCGTCGGAAACCGCTATGACCTCGAACGTTCTGCCGGATTCCTTGAGAGAAGTGAAAAGGGTTTCCAGGTTGCTCCTGAAGCTTGGGCCTGGGTTGAACGCCGGGGTAACGACAGAGATGTCGATACCCGCTTCGAATGGCTTCCATAGTTCCCCCTCAGTATCTGGCTGAACTCTGGGATCGCCGGGCTGGGCATAAGCAGCGACGAGGTTGAACAAAGTCAACCCTGCGGAAACCGCCAGCATTACTAGAGACACTCCAATAAGAGATTCATGAAAGAGGGCTATTCCAAGGCCCTGTACCGCTACCGCGGGGATCAGGCTAAGCAGGGCTCGAGAGTTAGATGCCAGATGGAAGTAGATGAGGATATTGGCAACACCTAAAAGAGCCATCGCAAGGGCCAGAATCCCAACCACGGGGGCACCAGGCAGATATGCCTCTCCGAAGAGAGTTCTAATGACCAACGATCGAAAGACGCTGAGGAACAAAGCAGCGAGAAGTCCGATAACCCCCACCGCGACGATCGAGTGAAACAGGGTTCGCCGGGCTTCCACGCTCTGACCGAACGACTCGGCGAATCTGGGAAACGCCACCATCGCGATGGCGCCGGGCAAGAAGAGCACCGTGTGAGCGGCTACTGCCGCCGCGGCATAAAACCCCGCTCTCTCACCGGGAAGGAAGTGCCTGACGAGAAGAGTGTCCAGACTCACGATGGCCCAGAATCCTCCGAAAGTCAGCATGGCCATCTGAGCGTCTCTCAGAATCCCTTTAACAGGGATCCGGCCGGGACGGGCTACCGAGATCAATTGCCTAAGCGGGAGAACTCCGAGAAGTAGCCCGGCGGCCTCGGCAAGAAGAGAGGCTCCCACGGCCCCGGACAATCCCCACCCGAGCCTGACGAAGACCACCCCGGCAACCAGTCTCAGGATGGTTGTCCCTGCAGCCAGAGCCGCCAAAGGAGTGAACTGCATTTGGCCCTGAAGACCACCGCGTATCACCGGCGTGACGATGGCAAAAACCATGTAGCCGGCCAGGATCAAAGATGGCACCAGTGACTCGAGGTGCAAGAATCTCGACACCAGAGGGCTGGCAAGAGTGGCCACAAGACCGAGCAGAAGAGCAGCAACGAGCGATCCGCCCAGCATGGAGCGGAGAACACGTCCTGCCCCAGGTCGATCTCCGGTCGCCCTCAGCACCGCCACCTTTTTGGCGATGACTACCTGCAGCGCTCCGGCCGGAACCGAGATGATGATGAATGCCGACAGAAGTGCACCCAGGGCACCGTAGTCTTCGGGGCCAAGCATCCTGCTGACGACGACGTGGAAAAAGTAATTTGAGAGGTTGGCGACGGTCAGAGCTACGAACAGCAGAAAGCCATGACGTGCCAGCTCGGTCTGGCGCGCCTGGTTCCAAGTTCGTCTGATTAGTGAGGTTCTGTCAGCACGCATCGCTTTAACAGGTGAATGGGAAGGTGGTGTAGGTAATCATACCGTCGAGGCCACGCTTAGAGGCCGATCATCGCATTGAGGAACCGCTCGTACCTGGTCAACACCACTTCCCAGGAGTAGTTCTTCTTAACGAATCTTCTCCCGGCCTCGCCGAGTTCTCTTCTCAGATCCTCGTCCTCAAACAGCATGTCGAGGGCGGCTTCGAACTCCGCGTACCCGCTGTAGGGAATCCCGCCACCTGCGCGTCTCACCTGTCCGTCCAGCACCTTGCAATGACCTTGGACCAAAGCCGGTTTGGCCAGTGCCCATGCTTCGGTGAGCACCATTGAAAAGCTCTCGAAGTATGAGGGCTGGACGAGAGCGAAGCACCCGGCCAGGGCCGAGGTCTTGACCGACTCCTCCACGAAGCCCGTCACGATCACGTCGGGGTGGGGAGGCAGAGGCTTTACCGGCTCACCCACCACCACCAGTGCCAAAGGACCTGGGTTGCGGCTCTTGTACGCGGCGAAAAAATCGAATAACTCATCCGATCCTTTGTAGGGATCTAACCTTCCGACGAAAACCAGATAAGGCCTTTCCGCCAGGCCGTATCGTTCGCGGAAGCTTGCCTCATCCGCCGATGGCTGAAGATCGGTTCCTATACCGATGACGGATGACGGGATCCTGGAACGGAAACGCCGCTGGATCAGTTCGGCCTCCTCTTTCGTGAATAGAGCAAGTCCGGAAGGGAGTCGAAACATGAGGTCGAAGAGAGGAAGATAGATCGGCGGCTCGTCGTGCGCTGTGGGATGAAGGATCGTAGTGGTCAGTCCGGAAGCCGCTTTCAGACCGGCCCAGGCGGTGTAATAGAGATAGGTGAAGAAGATGACCGCGTCGAATTCCCCCGCTCGATCGTGAAGCCACGGCCCCAGGTCGGGCACTTGGGGGCCTTGAAGCCTCATCCACTCCTTCTGAAGATGAAGTGGCACGCGCCCTCGGTCCCAGGCCATCCTCGCTATGAACGAACCGAACTTGTCGTCATCTCTTGGACTCAGAACCGGCAGTCTGTGGACCTTCAATCCATTCATCTCTGAGACGCCCTCGGAGTAGAAATTTTCCCAGGTGGCGTAGCTTGCTGCGCAGGTGGTGAGGACCTCGACCCGATGATCTCTTGCGGAAAGTCTGGTTGCGAAAGCCTTGCATGCGAACTCCGCCCCTCCCGCCACCTCGGTGCCGTATCTCTGCACGACATAAAGCAATTTCAAGTCACATCACCGTGAGCAGATGGTCGCGCAGTATCTTCTTGCTAATCTCCGGGTCGAAGTCTTTGAGCCGCCGGTTCCCCCTTTGGACGAGGCTAGATGCCAACTCGTCGTTGTTCAGTATTTCGGCCATCGCCTCAGCGGTGAGCAATAAGTCCGCGCTCGGTGGAAGGAGCAATCCGGCATCCCCTAGGGTCTCGGGTATGGCGGCGCATGCACGAGCCAGAATCGGAATCTCGAAAGCCATCGCTTCGAGCAGGGGAACGCAGAATCCTTCGTGTTCGCTCAGCGTGACGAAAAGATCAGCCCGTCGGTAGAAGGCCACCAATTCCTCTGTGGGAACGTCGGCTGCGAGCCATACACGATGTAGGTTCAACTCCACGAGAAACGAATTCAGGATCTCCTGATATTCGGGAAGCCGGCTGGCTCCAGCCAAGACCAGGTGAGCATCGAGCTGAAGGTAAGTCATCAGCACGTGGAACGCCGATAGCACTAGATCTGGGCGCTTATGGGGCAGCAGCTGACCGACGAAAAGGATCAAGGGGCCCTCCAAAGTCTCGAGGTGGCTCACCGTTGGAGGGTGGGGTTCGATCCGGAGCAGCTTTCCAGCGTCGACTATGAGGGGAGACACTCCGATGTTTGAATATCCCACTCTCTTTAGATCCTCGGCGTTGAAGCTGGAAGCAGCAAGCGCTAGCTCAGTTCGTTTATGAAGAGAGGCGAGGTGGTCTCGCCCTTTCATAAGAAGCCGGCCAAAGTCAGGATCGTGAGCCTTGAAGGAATCCGGTGGAGAAATATTGTGGTAGCGCTGGATCAGTCGTTCCGGCCTTTCTTCCAGGAACGTCTCGATGTCGTGTTCTCCGATGGATCCGTGAAAGAAGATGAAGTCATCTTGGCTTTCGGGCCTCGCCTCAGGAAAACTCTCCAAGGAAGAAACTCGATCGGTCACTTCTGGATGAACGTAACGGGCGTAGACTTCGGACTCGCCAAACTCTGCCAAAATCTCCTTGATCTCCAGAGCCTCGTTGGTGATGGCGTCGCCGGGGGACGCCGAAACTAAAAGCTGGTGGATTCTCATCAACGCACGGCGAGCAGTGTGTAGCGCTGAGCCTCACCAGGCGGGCCGTCCCACGAAGGTTCCGCGCTCGAGAATCCCGCTTCCTTGAATAGAAAGGACAGCAGGTCGGGGTCGAACATGTTCCGGTGGGAGGGATCGCGGAAGTAGTCGTGGGGAACGGATCCCAAAGAACGGGGATTTAGAGTCTCCACCACCACGACTCCTCCTTCTCTTATCTTGGATCCCAAAAGGACAACCAGCTCGAGGGCCTGTTGTGAGGTCATGCGCTCCAGCGCTGAATTACCGATGCCCCTCCAAGATCTTCATCGACTCTGGAAGCAAGATATTCGAGCGGATCCGCATGAGCCACTGGGAGGCCGTGGCCGATCGCGATCTCCAGGCTCACGGGATCGCTTTCTACGCCCTCTGCCTGCACCCCCCTTTCGAGCAAGAGCTTTAGAAAACTTCCGGTTCCGGACCCGATATCGAGAACGGGTGAATGTGCTTCGAGTTTCGCGGCCCAGGGGGAATGCCGATCGCTGTAGTCCTTCTGCGAATAATGGAGGGCTTCCTCAAACCTTGTGAGGTCGTACCAGGGACGCACATGCTGAGAACGGACAAAGGCCTCCAGCTCCTCAACGCGCCGGGAGATCTCCAGAAAACCTTGAGGAGTGTCGATGGGGGCTCGCTCATACGCGGCAAGACGTTCGAGCATTGCATCTATTCGCGATGCCAGCTCGTTTCGGATATGGGTCGGTTCCTCGATTCGGTCGGCCATGGCACCTAGCGCGCGGTCTACCGCCTCCGCGAATCTGCTGACCTGTTCCAGAATTCCCTGGGTTTGCCGGGAGACGAGCTTGGCCACTGCTTGGTGGAAGAAGCGTCCGGCGGGCTTTTCGGAGTCGCTATGGATGAGACCAGGGTCGAAGGTCTTCGAGGCTCGGACGGGAGCCAGCATGTTGCCGAGTGGTGGGTGATCCTTCAGGGCTCCCCGAGCGACGATTCGCCGGAAGTGCTCGGCGAGTTCCTCTTCTAGGTCGGGCGGATACTGGTTGGAACGGCGTCTCTCCTCAACCCGGGCGCGCAGGCGTTCGACAATCCGTTCGATGTCGGGAGCTTTCATTCGTGGAGGCTAACCGAGCCCCTGGCCCCCCGCAATCAGCGGCTTCTGGCCCTTATTGGATTCTCAGGAACTCAATCCGGCCATTCCCACGATTGGCTGGTTTAGCTTCACGTTGCCCGTGGACCCAAGAAAGGAAGCGTCCCCAAACGAGAAGATCCCGCCGTCGGCGGCCACGAACCAGTACCCGTTGCCCGACGGCGTTGCAGCCATCCCTACGATCGGCTGGTTGAGCTTGATCGCTCCAGTGGAACCGTAGAACTGCGCGTCCCCAAACGAGAAGATCCCACCGTCGGCGGCCACGAACCAGTACCCGTTGCCCGAGGGTGTGGCAGCCATCCCTACGATCGGCTGGTTGAGCTTGATCGCTCCAGTGGAACCGTAGAACTGCGCGTCCCCAAACGAGAAGATCCCTCCGTCGGCGGCAACCAACCAGTACCCGTTGCCCGAGGGTGTGGCAGCCATCCCCACGATCGGCTGGTTGAGCTTGATCGCTCCAGTGGAACCG
>JAHWKU010000031.1 GCA_019347715.1 Actinomycetota bacterium
TATCTCGGGGAGATATGAAGCGACCAGGTGTCCTGGCTGTAGCGCTTTGGTTCGTGTTGATGTCGGCGTGCACCGGGGATCAGCCTGCCGGCGACCCCCGATATGGAGAGCGGGACCCAGGCAGCCTGACGGTCGGCTTAGAAGTTCCGTTTGAGCCGTTCGAGTATGAGGTGGACGAAACCCTGACCGGATTCGACGTTGATCTGATCCAGGCTATCGCGGATGAGATCGATCTCGAGGTGAACTTCGTTGAGACGGACTTCGAAGACCTGATCGACAAAGTCTCATCCGGTGAGCTCGATGTCGCTGCTTCAGCCATTCGTATCACAGATGAACGCGCGGAGAAGGTTGGCTTTGTTGGGCCCTACTACGTTGTCAACCAAGCGCTGGTCGTAACGAACTCCAGCTCCTCTCGCATCGGCTCGGCCGAGGATCTCAGTCAGCAGGATTCCGTCGTCGTGCAGGACGACACCACAGGCAAGGACTGGGCCGAAGCGAACTTGGAACCCCGAGGCATCGAGATCCAGGTGGTGGCCGACGCTTCTGCTGCTTATGCGAGTCTGGAGGCGGGGGATGCTACGGCGCTAATCTCCGATGAGGCTTCCGCGGTTACGGAAGTGAACAACCGCTCAGGATTGTCCGTCGTCCAAACTATCGACACGACAGAACGATATGGGATCGCAGTCAACCCGCAGCTATCGGACTTGCTCGACGCGATGAAGGGCGCATATCAGACCCTCATCGAAGACGGCACCTACGATCGGATTTACGAGAAGTATCCAGGACTGGCACCGAACGGAAGCGTTACGAGGCCCACTAGGAGTCAACCTTCTCCCTGAGGAATGTCCTGATGGTAGCGTTGATCATGTCCGGATCTTCAATGGGCAATGTGTGTGCACCCCCATCTATTCCGATCAGCTCGGCCCCCGGGATCCGCCTCGCCATTTCCTGAGCGAGACTGAACGGACTCATGACATCCGCCTTTCCGTGGATGATCAGCACCGGGACGTCGATCTGCTCCAAATAGTCCTCTGCGCTATGTTCCTGGCCCTTTCGAAACATCTCGAGTATCCCTACGGGATCGAGCTGACGAAGGTGCGAGAAGTATCGATCCATCATGTCGGCCGGCGCGTGTCCGATCAGGCCGCCGGCCCTGCCGATCGGGTCTGCGATCGAAGACTGAAACATCGCTCGCCACGCCAGAGACGTGAGATCTGGCTGAATCCTCGCGGCGGCTTCCAGGGCAGAGAGCATGTACCGGCCTAGCCCCGTCCCGTAGAGGCTTCCAACGGTCCGTGCGAACGGCCCCCCAACGGGAACGATGGCTGCAACATCCTCCCTGAAGAGGTTCCACCACTCCAGGATGACCTGTACTCCCATCGAGTGACCTACTGTTGCAACCGCCGGTAGGTCGAGGTGCTGGGCAAGGGTGTGCGCGTGCCGAGCGAGCGAAGGAACCGATGTCTCGTCTGGGTCTTCAGGGGGTCCGGAGTTGCCGTGCCATGGGTAGTCCCAGGTCACGACCTGCCTTTCCTGGGCCAACTCCGGCGCGAGATACGTCCAGTACATGTCATCGCATGCGATCCCAGAACAGCAAACGACCGGCGTCTTGTCCGTCGCCTCGCCCCAGACCCTGAAGGCAAGACGAGTTCCATCGAACGACCTGATCTTGCCCGGGATCTTCATCCGCGAGGTTCGCGGACCGAGATGGTCACAGTCGAGAAAGCCGTGAGCTCGCCTTCGTCGTTAGTCATTCTTACTTCCCAGACCTGGATGCTCCGTCCAATGAACAGCGGAGTGCCGACGCCGGTGACCGATCCGCTTGTAGCCGCCCGAATGTGGTTGACCTTTATCTCGATCCCCATCGTTATCTTCGATTGATCGACCACCCAGGCACCCACGGAGGCGATCGTCTCAGCGAGGCACGCCGATGCTCCTCCGTGGAACAGGCCGAACGGCTGGGTGTTGCCCTCCACCGGAACCTTCGCGGTCGTTCGCTCAGGGGTGACCTCGATCCACTCGAGGCCCATCTTCTCCATCAACGCGCCGTTGCCGGAGCTCAGCATGGCGTCGACATGGTCGGTTGAATTCTCAGCCATGGCCGACATTGTAAGTCGGCCCAGCTCAGTCCTTAACGGCTAGCGAGCCCTCGTGAGAACCCTCTATCTTGGCGACGTCCACTCTCGGAGCGACCCGCCAGAACAGATAGCTTTGGTCGTCCCAATTGGCCAGAAGGCCGAGTGCTCTCTGCGATCCGGTCAGTTCTGCGTGAAGGGCCATCAGGTCGAGCAGATCGGCCTTGTGATCCTCGGAGAGCCGGTGCATATCGACCAGCTCCGGGTTCACTCGCGCAGGGAGCTGGATCTCCGGGTCCCACACGAACACCTGGCCCCCGGTCATGCCGGCGCCGATATTCCATCCTGTCGGACCGAGGATGGCCACCGTTCCGCCCGTCATGTATTCGCATGCGTGATCGCCGGTCCCCTCCACCACCGCGACCGCGCCTGAGTTACGGACGGCGAAGCGTTCCCCAGCCCGTCCCGCGACGAACAGCTCACCTCCGGTAGCGCCGTAAAGGATGGTGTTGCCGGCGAGGTAAGGATCTCCGCGGTCGTCGGGCGGCGGGACGATGACGATCCTTCCGCCCCCCATTCCCTTGCCGATGTAGTCGTTTGCCTCGCCGGTTAGATGAAAGGTGATGCCGTCGGTCAGAAACGCTCCGAAGCTCTGGCCGGCCTCACCTGCAAATTCCACCGTTGCCTTGCCCGGCGGTGAGCTTTCGCCGTGAGCCTTCGCAATTGCGCCGCCGAGTCTGGCACCGACGGTTCGGTCTGAATTGTGGATCGGGTAGGTGAGATGCACTTCCCTGCCATCGAGCACGGCTTCGGCTGCGTCTTCAAACACCAAATCGCCGAGGTCGGATCTGGGCTGCTGGATCGGATGTGATGACTTGAAGGATCGGTTCCCATCCTCCAGACGGATGAGTGAGCTCAAGTCGAGCTTGCTGGGGCGCAAGTCCTCGGAGCTTCTTTGAGCCAGGAGGTCTCGCCGGCCCACGGCTTCGGCGATGCTCCTGAGCCCCAGGGCGGCGAGCATCCTGCGCGTCTCTTCCGCAACGAAAGTCAGGTATCGAGCCACCTTCTCCGGAGTTCCCGCGAACTTGGCTCTCAGATCCTTTCGCTGGGTGGCGATACCAACAGGGCAGGTGTCGCGATGACAGGCGCGCACCATGATGCATCCCTCCGCGAGAAGCACAGAGGTGCCGAACGAGAACTCGTCGGCCCCGAGAAGAGCCGCCATGACGATATCCCTCCCAGATTTCATCCCCCCGTCTACGCGGACTCTCACCCTTTCTCGCAGGCCATTTGCCATCAGGGTTGACTGCGTCTCGGCCAGTCCGATCTCCCAGGGCAGCCCGGCATTTTTGATCGAGGAGAGAGGCGAAGCTCCGGTTCCTCCGTTCCAACCGGAGATGTGGATCACGTCTGCAAGAGCTTTGGCTACACCGGCTGCGATGGTTCCGACTCCGGCCTCTGCTACCAGCTTCACCGATACATCTGCAGATGGATTCACCTGCTTGAGGTCGAAGATGAGCTGAGCCAGGTCTTCGATCGAATAGATGTCGTGATGGGGCGGGGGAGAGATGAGAGCGACGCCGGGCTGCGTGTGTCTCAAGCGCGCGATCTCGTCGGTCACCTTGTGGCCGGGCAGCTGTCCGCCCTCTCCCGGCTTGGATCCCTGCGCCATCTTGATCTGTAACTCTTCAGCGAAGATGCAATATTCGGGCGTAACGCCGAAGCGCCCCGACGCAACCTGTTTGATCTTGCAGTTGCGGTGGTCTCGGTAGCGCGCCGGGTCTTCCCCTCCCTCTCCGGTGTTGGCCTTGCCGCCGATCATGTTCAAGGCGATGGCGAGTGTCTCGTGGGCCTCGGCCCCGATCGCCCCGTGACTGATGGCTCCTGTAGAGAACCGCCGCGTGATCGCCTCCACCGGCTCGACTTCTTCGAGCGGCACGGGCTGCAATGAGCTGTTGAACTCGAGCAAGTCTCTCGGCTCGGTGGCGGGACGCTCGTTGACCGCCTCCGCGAACGCAGCGTATGCCTCCCAGTCGCCGCTTTCGAGCGCGGCATGCAGCGAGTCCACGACTCGGGGGTTATTGGAATGGAACTCTCCCTTGGAGTGGTGCTTTAGATATCCGGGGTTGTCCATCCTGCCCTTGACGCTGTATGCGGCGAAGTGGCGCATGAGCACGTCTTCTGCGATCTCGTCGAAACCAACGCCGCCAAACGGAGAAGGAGTTCCGGTGAAGCAGCGCTCGATGACCTCTTCGTCGAGCCCGATGCAATCGAAGATCTGTGCGCCCCGGTACGAGTCGGTGGTAGAAATTCCCATTTTCGAGAGGATCTTCAGGACACCTTCCTCGACCGCGGACCGGTAACGCATCAACGCTTCGGAAGTTTCGATCTTCTCCCCGAGCCGTCCCTTGGCGACGAGATCGGCGATGGAAGCCATGACCAAACGAGGAGAAATGGCCTCGGCCCCGTACCCGAGGAGGCAGGCGAAGTGATGAACCTCCCTGGCCTCGTCGGTCTCGACAATGACACTCGTGCGGGTTCTGTGTCCGGATGTAAGCAGGGTCTGATGGACCGCTCCCACGGCGAGCAGCATCGGGACCGGCGCCTGCTCTGCCGACACTTCGCGGTCGCTGATGACAAGGATCCCGCTCCCCAGCTGTGCGGCACGCTCGGCCTCTTCGCTGATGCGATCTATCGCGGCGCGCAAACCCTTCTTCCCTTCATCGACCGGAAACGTTGCGTCGATCGGATAACCACCGAACGGGCGAAACAAGAAGAAACTCTCCAGCTCCAGCATTGAAGCCGCCTCCGGCCGTTCCCAAAGAAGGGGATCGTGGGGACCGATGAGTGTTCTCAGACTCATCACCGAGCGTTCGCGGATGTGATCGATGGGGGGATTCGTGACCTGAGCAAATCTCTGTTTGAAGTAGTTGTAAAGCGGCCGCCTGAAGTTCGAGAGGACCGCAGGAGAAGTGTCGTCTCCCATCGACGACGTCGGCTCATGAGAAAGGGTCGCCATGGGCCGGATGACGGTGGTGAACTCTTCTTTCGTGAATCCAAATGCCACCTGCCGGGAGGTCAGGTCTGGTGGAACTTCAACGTCCGGTTCTCCCAGAGGAGCCGGCCTCAAGTGATCGTCGAGCCACTTCCCGTATGGCTGCATCTTGGCAAGACGATTTCGAACCGGGTCAACATCGAGGCCGCCCGAGGTGGGGTCCACGCAGATCATCTGCCCGGGGCCGAGCTTGGCCCTCTTTACGCCCCCCCTTCCGCGGGTGTAGACCGAACCGGCCTCCGAAGTGCACGCGATTAAGCCGTCGTCACATACCTGATATCTAAGGGGACGAAGTCCGTTTCGATCGAGCGCGGCTCCTACTCTCACTCCGTCGGTGAACACTAGGCCTGCGGGACCGTCCCATGACTCGACCAGGCATGAATGAAATCGGTAGAAGTCTCTGACCTCGTCTTCGATGTCGGAGATCTGCTCCCACGCTGCCGGCACGAGCATCGCCACTGAGTGGCGGACATCGCGGCCCTCGCGGGTCAGGAGCTCGATCGCGTTGTCGAGCATCGCCGAATCACTTCCGCTCGGATCTATGACCGGACGCAGAAGTTCTTCCTCTAAGAGATCGATCTTCCCGAGCCTGCCCTCCCTTGCCTTCATGCGGTTGATGTTGCCCTGGATGGTGTTGATCTCTCCGTTGTGGCACATCATCCGAAACGGCTGAGCGCGCTCCCAGGTTGGATCGGTGTTCGTGGAGAACCGCTGGTGGAAGATCGCGAACGGTGCAACGAATCGTTCGTCTCCAAGGTCTGGGTAGAACTCGGCTAGCTGATCGGCAGAGCAAAGTGCCTTGTAAGTGACGGTCTTGAATGAGAAAGAGGGAAAGTAAATGTGGAGCCCTTCGCGGCCGCATGCCTTCTCGGCTCTCTTCCGCGCTCGGATGCATCGCCTCTCCGCTTCGACTTCATCTACTCCGACCGGTCTAAGAAGAATGGCTTGTTCGACCAGAGGTGCCGTCATGCGAGCGTGATCTCCAAGAGCCTCTGGATGGGTCGGTACCTTTCTCCATGCGACGACGTCCATCCCCTCGCGCCTGCAGACCTCTTCGATGATCGAACGATGGCGGCTCTGGTCGGAGGGCCAGGCAAACGACATTGCCGCCCCCAGGAATCCGGGCTCCGGGTCTGAGGCATTGAGCGAACGGGCTTCGTCTTGCAGGAAGGCCAGCGGCAGCGGGAGCAGGAGGCCTGCTCCGTCTCCGGATTTCGAATCCGATGCGACTGCTCCGCGATGGCGCACCCGGCACAGCGAGCGGATCGCGGTCTCGACGATGTCTCTTGAGGCCCTTCCTTCGGCATCGGCTACGAAGCCGATTCCGCACGCATCCCTCTCTCGGTCTAAGGTCATGGAGCCTCCATCTCGAGCAACAAACGAGCAACAAAAAAGACGCCCGCACTTGCGAGCGCCTTTGCTCGGAGAGACCTTTCGGTCCATCTGCATTGTGTCGTGGGGAGGGACCCATGTCAACGACCCATAGACTGCGGGATGTGAGCAAACGCACAGCTCCTTACGGGACCTGGCCCTCGCCGATCACAGGTGAGGCGCTGGCGACCAGTGGGGTCACGCTGGGGACAATCGAGGTTTTCGATAAAGACATCTACTTCATCGAGGGCCGGCCATCCGAAGGCGGCCGCCAAGTGATCGTCCGTGCTTCGCGAGAGGGTCTCGAAGACGTGATCGGGTCCGAGTTCAATTCCCGCACGAGGGTCCACGAGTATGGGGGTCGCTCCTTCGTCGTGCATGGGAGCGCGGTCTACTTCTCGAACTTTTTGGATCAGCGTCTCTATCGAGTGGAACGGGATGGAACGCCCGAGCCGATTACTTCGGAACCTGAGATCTCTGCCGGTCTCCGTTACGCCGACCCGATCGTGAGTAATGACGGCGATTGGATCATCTGCGTCCACGAGCGCCACTACGAGGACCGAGAAGCGGACAACGAAATCATGATGGTTGCCACCGACGGGTCCGAACAGCCGCGGACCATCGCTTCCGGAAGAACCTTCTACGCCTACCCGCGATTGAACCCGGCAGGTGACCGGCTTCTGTGGATCTGTTGGGATCATCCCAACATGCCATGGGACGGCACCGAGCTGTGGGTCGCGGATTTCAACAACGGATCACTCGATAACGAGCGGAAGATCGCAGGGGGTCCGGAGGAATCGATCTATCAGCCATCGTGGGAACCCAACGGGGACATCAATTTCGTATCGGATCGGACCGGCTGGTGGAACCTCTATCGGGAGCAAAACGGAGAGATCGAAGAGCTGCTGCCTATGGAGGCCGAGTTCGGAGGCCCCCAATGGAGTCTGGGTCAAAGTCATCACGACTTCCTGGGGGACGGACGGTTGGTGACGATCTGGACCACAGACGGGATCGATCATCTCGGGGTGATCGAATACGGAGGCTTGAGAGAGATAGACACTCCCTACTCCTACTTCGCCCCGTTCCTTCGGTCCGACGGCGATTCGATAGTGGTGGTGGCCGGGAGCCCTTCCGAGAGTGTCTCGCTTGTCAGGATCGGCGTCGCCGATCACAAGGTCGAAGTGATCAAGCGCTCCAATACGATCGGAGTGGATCCCGGTTATTTCAGTCCTGCTGTTCCGATCGAGTTTCCTACCGAAAGAGGCCTAACGGCCCACGCTCTGTATTACCCCCCAAAGAATCTCGAGTTCGAAGGTCCGGACGGGGAGCGCCCTCCACTCGCAGTCTTCACGCACGGAGGCCCGACCGGCCGGGTCCATCCTTCCCTGGATCTGACGAAGCAGTTCTGGACGAGCCGCGGTTTCGCGGTCGTGGACGTCAACTATGGAGGGAGCGCCGGATACGGCAGGGAGTACCGAGACCGGCTGAAGGGGCAGTGGGGGATCGTCGACACCGAGGACTGCATCAATGCCGCTCGTTATCTGATCGAACGAGGAGAAGTGGACGGAGACCGGGTGGTGATCCGTGGCGGCAGCGCCGGGGGATGGACCACGCTGTGCGCGCTGATCTTCCACGACTTCTTCAAAGCGGGCGCCAACTACTATGGTGTGGCAGATCTGACGACCTTCTTCCACGACACTCACAAGTTCGAGTCGCGCTACCTGGACAGCCTGGTCGGCCCTTATCCGGAGAAGAAGGACTTATACGAGGAAAGGTCCCCGGCCAACTTCCCCGAGAGGATCTCTTGCCCGTTGATCACCCTTCAAGGACTGGAGGACCTGGTCGTTCCCCCTTCGCAATCGGAGATCATCGTGAACGCGCTTCGTGAAAAGGGTCTGCCGGTGGCTTACCTCTGCTTCGAGGGGGAACAGCACGGTTTCCGCCGCGCAGAGAACATCAAACGCGCGATCGAAGCCGAGCTCTACTTTTACTCGAAAGTGTTCGGGATCGACATCGCGGACCGCATCGACCCGGTCGAGATCGAAAACCTTCCTGTAAACTGACATCTATGACTGCCTTCATGGTGATGTTCCGTGGCCGCGCGACGTTCCCGTCGCGCTCGGACCGCGGCCCTCGGTCAGCATTTTCTTAAGAGTCCAAAGGTTGTCCGCAGGCTCTTAGCCGAAGCGCGGGTAAACGCGGAAGATCTGGTCCTCGACCTGGGGGCCGGTAGGGGCTCGATAACTCAGGAAGTGGCACGGACCGGCGCGAGAGTCATCGCGGTAGAGCTCGATCCACGACTGACTTCTCTTCTTCGGGAGCGCTTTGGCCAAGATCCGCGGGTATCGATTGTGGGCAAGGATCTGAGGGACCTGCATCTGCCAGGCGAGAAGTTCAAGGCCGTGTCCAACCTTCCTTTCCACGTGACGACTCAGATCCTGCGGAAACTTCTGAATCCTTCAGCTCTCTTGAATAGGGCAGCGCTCGTGGTTCAGAGGGGAGTCGCAATCAAGAGAACACGCCGTTGCGGCAACATGTTCAACGCGTTGGTCTCCCCTTGGTTTCGGGTATGGGAGGCGGGAACCGTTCCGAGAGGTGCGTTCGAGCCGCTCTCACCGGTCGATACTTCTGTTCTTTCCATCGCCCGCCGCGATGTTCCACTCGTCACGAATTCTGATCGCGCCTCGTACGAAGAGTTAGTGCGTCTAGGTTTCGAACGGGCTGACGCCCCCCTATCTGTGTCCATTGCGCGGCTGCATTCGCGCAGGCGGATAGACGAGGTTCTGAAATCCCTTGAGCTTCCCTTATCAACGAGCGCCCTGGAGCTAAGGATCGATCGTTTCGCGGCAATTCACTCGAAGCTCGCTGCTATAAAGGAAGAACCCAGATGTTGTCCGCCAGGCTCCCCCCGAGGGAGGCCTGCGTCCCGTCCACCTCGAGGTCGAGGGTCCCGTCGGGCCCGACCGCTGTGACGGTGATGCCGGCCCCCGGCATGAGCCTGTGGTCCTCGAAGTATTTGAGCACCGAGGTGTCGAGCTCGACATCTTCGGTCAAAAGACTCAAACGGCAGGTGTCTCCTGCCTTCACTTCAGTGAGCGGCACGAGCTTCTTGCGATCGTATGGGGGGTCGTAGCCTGGGATGGGGTTTCCATGGGGGCAGGTGGTAGCTCCGGTCTTGGCGAGGATCCGCTCTTCGACCTCAGGAGAAATCACGTGCTCCCATTGATGAGCTTCCTCGTGGGCCCGGTGCCACGGGATGTCGAGTATGTCGGTGAGAAGCCTTTCGGCAAGGCGATGCCGGCGAACGAGAGGAGTGGCAGCCTCGCGCCCCCCGGCCGTGAGAGTTATCTCCCTGCCCGTAATTGCGATCAATCCCAAGTCCTGGAGCCGGTGGACCTGCTCTGAGGCGCTGGCCGGTGTGACTCCCATCCTGCGAGCAATCTTGGATTGCTGGATGCGGGCGCCTTCCTCTTCCATCTCGTAAATGGTTTCGAGATACTCCTGCGCGCCCTGAGGCAGTTCCAGCGTCACCTCCTCCTTATAACATGGGCTCGATGGTCCCAGCCGCCCCAACGAAAGCTGCGAGTCCTCCTGGAGAAGGCGGTCCGGTATTGCTGCTGGACGGACACTCCCTGGCCTATCGCGCTTTCTATGCCCTTCCGCCCGACCTTCGCACCACCAGCGGGCAGGTGACGAATGCGGTCTACGGCTTCACGAGCATGCTGATCAAGGCGATGCAGGACTTCAAGACTGCCAGGGTGGTGGTCTCGTTCGATCGAGGGGCCCCGACCGAACGGCTTCAGATCAGGCCTGAGTACAAGGCGCAGAGGGAAACTGCTCCAGACGAGTTTCGCCAGCAGGTGGACCTGATACGCGAAGTCCTTAGGGTTCTGAAGATCCAGGTTTTCGAGATCGACAACGTTGAAGCCGACGACATCATTCACGTTCTCGGAAGGAAGCTGGCCGAAGAAGGACATGATGCGATCATCGTCACGGCCGACCGCGATTTCTTTCAGATGGTTGGGCCGAAGGTGAAGCTGCTGATGAACCGTCGAGGGATCTCCGAGACTGTTGTCTACGACGTGGCCGGCGTCATGGAGAGGTTTGGTTTCGGACCAGAGCAGTATCTGGAGTACGCCGCGCTGAGGGGAGATCCATCCGACAACATAGCGGGAGTGGCAGGGGTGGGAGAGAAAACCGCTGCCAGACTTGTTCAGGAGCATGGAACCCTCGAGGAGATCTTCAAGCATCTCGACCAGCTGACACCCCGGATCCGCCAAAACCTGGGGGAGGCACAGGAACGCCTTCTGGAAAACCGCGAGTTTTTCCGCCTGCGAACCGCCGATGACCTGGCCGCTTCAGGGGTAGACATCACCACCATCGATGTCGATCTCGATGCCCTGCAGGCCGGCCCATGGGATTGGCAGGAGATTCGTAAGCTATTCGATGCTCTCGAGTTTCGAACCCTCTACGACCGTCTGGTTGAGACCTTCCCGGAGGCCGCGCCGGTCGACCCCGGGTTCGAGGTGGAAGCTCATGACGTCTCGGGAGAGGCCGATCTGGTCCGGCTCGCAAGTGACTTGAAGGACGCGCAGGTGATCGTGCTCAAGGTTTCGGGCGATCCGCTGCGTGAGCGAGACGCGCCGGACGCGATCGCATTCGCCGTCGACAACTCCGCCCGAGCGGTCCGAATCGGAGAGACCCTGACGCAGGACAAGGTGTGGAAGAACCTGGCTCCGGTTCTCAAGAAGGGGCGTGTCGCCACCCACGGTTCCAAGGAAGTTCTTCAGCGGCTGTCCGAAGTGGGGGCCGAGCCGGCTGAGGTCGTGATGGACACCGAGATTGCTGCTTACCTGATCGACCCGGCCCGCGGCAGCTACGGATTGGACGAACTCGCTCATCAATATCTTCAAAGAGAGCTGAGGATCGAACGACCGGACGAAGAGGCCTCGGGACAGGGTTCGCTACTTGAAGCCGGCGGAGAGGGCGACGGCGAAAGCCTCGGTCTTCAGGCTTCAGCGGTTGCCGAGCTGACGGAGGTACTCGAGAAGGAGCTTCACAACCGGGGGGCATGGGATCTTTTCCACGACCTCGAGCTTCCGCTGGCCGGAGTTCTCGCGAAGATGGAGCGGGCCGGAGTAAAGATCGACCGCGAGTACCTGGCGTCGGTGTCTTCTTCCATATCGGATGAGCTGAGGACTATCGAAGAGGAGCTCTACCGCCATGCCGGCGGCCCTTTCAACATCGGTTCACCGCCGCAGCTGAGAGAGGTGCTGTACGACCGGCTCGGTCTCAAGCCGACGAAGAAGACCAAGACGGGCTACTCGACCGACGCAACAGTGCTCGAAACACTTAGGGACGAGCATCCGATAGTCGACGGCATCCTTCGCTACAGGGAGAAGTCGAAACTCAAATCCACCTACCTTGATGCATTGCCGCCACTGGTAGATGCGCGTACGGGCCGGCTGCACTGCCGGTTCAACCAAACCAGCACCGCCACCGGCCGTCTCAGCTCCGACCGCCCAAACCTTCAAAACATTCCGATCCGCACCGAAGAAGGAAGACAGATCCGCCGGGCATTCATTCCCGAGGACGGATACGTCTTGCTGAAGGCCGACTACTCGCAGATCGAACTTCGAATCCTTGCGCACCTGTCGGGGGACGTTGAGCTCTCGTCGGCCTTCCAGCGCGGCGACGACATCCACCGTCTCTCGATATCGAAGGCACTGGGCATCGAACCGAGCGAGGTCACCCCAGAGCTCCGAAGCATCGGAAAGATGGTGTCGTACGGAGTCACCTACGGCATGGGCCCGTTCGGGTTGTCGCAAAGGCTCAAGATCCCGGTGGACCAGGCGCGCACCTATATAGATGGTTTCTTTTCTCTCTACCCGCGGGTGCGTGAATACCTGGATGAGGTGGTAGAGCAGGCGACCGGAGACGGGTACACCACGACGATGCTCGGACGCCGTCGCTACCTCCCAGAGCTGAAGGCGCGCAATCCCAGGGTGAGGAGCCTCGGTGAGAGGATGGCGTTGAACGCACCCATACAGGGATCGGCAGCCGACGTCATGAAGCTGGCGATGGTCCGCGTGGACGAGGTCTTGCGCGATCCATCCAGGATGATCCTGACCGTCCACGACGAGCTGGTCTTTGAAGTCGTCGAGGCCGAGGCCCCGGAGGTGGCCGGGGAGGTCAAGAATGCGATGGAAAGATGCCTAGACCTGAACGTGCCTCTCGAGGTCGATGTCGCCTGGGGGCCGAACTGGTCAGACACTAAGCCCTTCACCTCATAATCCCCCCGGCTTGAGCGAGTGTTCGACGCCTACGATCTGAGTCTGCTTATCACCGGCCTAGCCGCCGTTGGGGTCGCAGTCCTGCCGCGTCTTCTGAGCGATCAACCGGTCTCTTATCCGATCCTGTACGTGGCTGCGGGCGCCTTGATCTTTCTGTTGCCCACTACATTGGTGAAGCCGGATCCGATCGAGTTCGGTCTGATCGCAGAGCGTCTTGCGGAACTCGGAGTCATCGTCGCTCTAATGGGCGCAGGCTTGAAACTCGACCGGAAGATCGGGTGGAAGAGATGGGCCTCGACTTGGAGACTACTTGCTATCACCATGCCTTTGTCGATCGGCCTGGCCGCGCTCTTCGGCTGGTTCGCGATCGGTCTAGCGCCTGCCGCTGCGATGCTCCTGGGGGCGGCTCTGGCGCCCACCGACCCAGTTCTGGCCGCCGACGTTCAAGTGTCGGAGCCCGGTGCTGGCCGGGAAGACGAAGTCCGATTCTCTCTCACCTCTGAAGCGGGGCTCAACGATGGACTTGCGTTTCCTTTCACTAATGCGGCCATTGCCATGGCCGTCGCCGGAGCAGCACCCGGCAACTGGTTCATGAAGTGGCTGATCCTCGATGTCGTATATCGGATAGCGGTCGCGCTTGTCATCGGATTCGTGACCGGGAAAGCCTTCACCTTCCTCGTCTTCAAGATGCAGGCGAAGACTCCTCTTGCAGAGTCCTCCGAAGGCCTCACCGCTCTTTCGGCGACTCTCGTTACGTATGCACTCTCCGAGCTATGCGGAGGCTACGGGTTCATAGCAGTCTTTGTCGCGGCACTGACCATAAGGGACCACGAGAGAGACCACGAATATCATCGGGTCCTTCATCGTTTCTCAGATGAGATTGAACGGTTCATCCTTGCCGTGGTAATGGTTGCATTTGGTGGCGCCATTGTCACCGGCCTGCTGGGAGAAATGACTCTCAGAACACTCCTAGCCGGCCTCGCATTCGTCCTGGTTATCAGGCCGCTCGCGGGATGGCTTGCGCTTGTGGGGTCGTCGATTTCCGCCAAACAGCGAGCAGGTATCTCCTTTTTTGGGATAAGGGGGGTCGGGTCGTTCTACTACCTTGCCCACGGCCTGAATGAGGGATCCTTCGTTCAGGAGGCCGAGCTTTGGTCCCTGGTCGGCATGGCCGTCCTGGTATCGGTCCTGGTCCATGGCGCGAGCGCCAAGCCGACCCTTGCCTGGATTGCTGGAGGGCGGGCTCCCCGGTCGTAGGCGCCTGCGGACCTCCTGCTAGACTCGTTGGGCCTCTGGGCTTCCCCGGAGAGTATTGGCCCCCTTGGGGCAGCAAGGAGTTCCACAACAAATGGCAGAAGCGAAAGTTACTTCCACGTCGTCGGGCGGGCCCATCACCGCTAACGACGTAGGTACAACTCACGAGGAGCTTATGGCGGCGATCGACGCCACCATCAAGCCCTTCGACGATGGGGATCTGGTAAAAGGAACCGTCGTCAAGATCGACAAAGAAGAGGTTCTGCTCGACATCGGTTACAAGAGCGAGGGAGTCATCCCGGCGCGCGAGCTGTCGATCCGCCACGACGTCGATCCCGGCGAAGAAGTCGCGCTGGGAGATGAGCTCGAAGCCCTCGTCCTTCAGAAGGAGGACAAAGAGGGAAGGCTCATCCTCTCCAAGAAGCGGGCCGCGTACGAACGGGCATGGGGCAACATCGAACAGATCAAGAAAAGCGGCGAAATCGTCAAGGGCACAGTTATAGAGGTCGTCAAAGGCGGACTCATCGTCGACATCGGGCTTCGAGGATTTCTTCCCGCGTCCCTCGTTGAACTTAGAAGAGTCCGAGATCTGCACCAGTACATAGGCCAGGAGTTCGAGTGCAAGATCATCGAGCTCGACCGCAATCGCAACAATGTGGTCCTTTCACGAAGAGCGTTTCTCGAGGAGGCTCACTCCGAGCAGCGAAAGGACTTTCTCGAGAATCTGAAGCCGGGGGAGCGCAGGAAAGGCGTCGTCTCGTCCATCGTGAACTTCGGTGCCTTCGTGGATCTCGGAGGAGTGGACGGTTTGATCCATGTCTCCGAGCTTTCGTGGAAGCACGTCGACAATCCCCGCGAGGTTGTGGCCGAAGGCGACGAAGTGGAAGTTGAGATCCTGAGCGTCGAGCTCGACCGCGATCGGGTGTCTCTGTCCTTGAAGAACACCCAGGAAGATCCGTGGCGGGTGTTCGCACGGGAACATCGAATGGGTGATGTTGTCGCAGGCAAGATCACCAAGCTCGTACCGTTTGGAGCTTTCGTCGAGGTTGCCGACGGCATAGAAGGACTCGTTCATATATCGGAGCTCTCCGAAGAGCATGTTGAGCTTCCCGAACAGATCGTCGAGATCGGCCAGGACGTTGAGGTAAGGATGATCGACATCGATCTCGAACGCCGCCGGATCAGTCTCTCGATCAAGCAGTCGAAGGAACCGTCGGCCCCCGTGCACTACGTCAGTTCTACCGACGAGACCAGTGAGATGGAGCTCGAGCCGGCCGAAGAGGCCGCGACCGCGGCCCCTGCGGAGATGGAAGCCGAGCCGGTCGAGGCCCCCCTTGCCGTGACCGAGCAGGTTGAGGTCAAGCAGGCTGAAGCCGAAGCGGTAGAGGCCCAGCCCGTCCCAGAGGCCGCAGAAACGTTGCCGGAACCCGAAGTCGAAGAAGCGTTGCCGGAATCGGATGGTCCTTCCCCCTCGCAGGAGCCGGAGCTAGCCGGTGAGCTGCTCGAGACCAAAGACGAGGATTCCGAGGAGTCCCTCGAGTCCATCGTCGAGGAGATGAAGCGAGAGCGTCCCAGCTAATCCACCCATGATCCTCGTAGGGTTGACCGGAGGAATCGCTTCCGGCAAGACGACGGTTGCCAGACTCCTGAAACAACGTGGAGCCACCATTATTGATGCGGACCGGATAGGTCACGAAGTGATGGCTCCTGGGGGGCCGGCGTACGACCAGGTGGTAGGGCGGTTCGGTAACGAGATCCTGGCTCCCGACGGAACCGTCGATCGCCAAAAACTGGGAGCCATCGTGTTTTCCGATCCTTCTGCTTTGTCGGACCACGTCGCGATCACCCATCCTCACATCGTGAAGGAGATCTTCACTCGCATCGATGCCGAGAGATCGCGGGACGGCCTAGTGGTCGTGGATGCCGCCCTTCTTGTCGAGGGACTGGCTTCCGATCGCGGTAAGAGCATGGGTCTTGATGCTCTTGTCGTCGTGTCGGCAGATGTCGAAGAGCAGATAAAAAGGATGATCGACCACCGCGATCTCCAGGAGGACGCCGCCAGGAGCCGGATTTCTTCGCAGGCCGCGCCCGAGAAGAAGCTGGCCGCAGCGGACTACGTCATCGACAACCGGGGCTCTCTCGAAGATCTCGAACGAAGCGTCGAGACTCTTTGGCAGGATCTGATGAACAGACACGAGAGTCAAACCCGGTGAGCAAATACCGAGCGGTGTTCTTCGATGCTGGCGAAACGCTGCTGTCTCCTCATCCCTCTTTCCACGAGATCTTCTCGGCAGTACTGGGAGAGCAGGGGGCCCCCGTGGATGCAGAAGAGGTTCTTGACGCTTTCGAGAGGGTGGCGCCTAACTTCATAGAGGTCCTCGGAAAACTCGGAACTACCACCTGGTCGACTTCACGTGAGATCTCGAGGAAGTTCTGGGGTACGGTTTACGACACGGCCTTCTCAGAGCTGGGGATCGAAGACGCAAACGATGCCCTCAAAGATGCCCTTTACGAGAGGTTTACGAGATACGAGAGCTACCGCCTGTTTCCCGACTCGGTTCCGGCCGTGGAAAAGATCCGCGCGGCAGGGCTCACCGTTGGCCTCATCTCGAACTTCGAGGAGTGGCTCGAGGGCATGCTGATCCATTTCGAGGTGGCGCCCCTTTTCGACGTGATGGTCATTTCAGGGAAGGAAGGCGTCGAGAAGCCCGACCCGGTGATCTTTCTCCGTGCTCTCGAGAAGGGAGGGGCGAAGGCCGAGGAGTCGGTTTACGTTGGGGACCATCCCGAGATCGACTTCGAGGCCGCCGAGTCCGTTGGGATGTCTGCTGTATTGATCGACCGCCGCGGCCGCCACCCCGGTTTCCGGGGGCCGCGCATCGATTCTTTGTCCGAGCTTCCTTCGGTTCTCGGGCTCTGATCAACCCGGACGTAAACTGAGTAAGTGCCTCCATTCAAGCTTGTTTCCGACTTCGATCCTGCTGGGGATCAGCCCAAGGCCATTGCCGAGCTTGCAGACGGTCTCCGCAAGGGTATCGACCGGCAAACGCTTCTTGGTATTACCGGCTCGGGGAAGAGCTTCACGATCGCCGGAGTGGTGGAGCAGGTCCAGCGGCCGACGCTGGTAATCGCACCCAACAAAAGCCTTGCCGCCCAGCTGTGCAACGAGTTCAAAGAGTTCTTCCCGCATAACTCAGTCGAGTACTTCGTGTCCTACTACGACTACTACCAGCCTGAGGCCTACATCC
>JAHWKU010000032.1 GCA_019347715.1 Actinomycetota bacterium
GTGCTGGCTTCCCCGGGAGCTCCAAGTTGGCAGGGAATGACCAGAATCGGAGCGCGGCCCATAACTTCGGCGAGGTATCGAGACGACTCCATAATCTTGCTGCCAGGACCTGTTCGCTCAACGAGCGTGTCCATGATGGAGTGATAGGGGTCCATGGCTCGGCGATACAGATCGCCCAAGGCCGCTTTCTTGTCGGGATCGGTCACAACCACCCATCGTGTGCGCTGGAGATTGCCACCTGTTGGTGCCTGCGAAGCGATCCGTAAACATTCGACCACTATGTTCGGGTCGACCAGCCGCGATAGGTCCAGCCGCTTCCGCACAGTTCGAGTGGTGGTAAGCAACCGTTCGGCTTGCGCCGGGTCGATATCGTCAGTCATTTAGTCTTCAGTCGTGGCTTTCTCTCGAGATTGCCCAGGCCATTCCACGCAAGATTCACCAAATGAGCGGAAACCTTCTCGAGACTCGGCTTGTTGGTTTCGAGCCACCATTGACCAACTTGGGCAACCATTCCAACGAGGGCCTGTGCGTATAGGGGGGCTGTCTTGGTGTCGAAGTCCCGCGCTTTGAATTGCTGTGCCAGGACATATTCAACTTGAAGAGCCACGTCTCCAATCAGACTGGCGAAGGTCCCGGAAGTCTTTCCCACCGGGGCATCTCTGATAAGAATCCGAAACCCATCCTGCTCTTCCTTTATATAGGTAAGAAACGCGGTCGACGCCTGTTCGAGCAATTCTCTCGGATGTTCTCCGGTGAGCGCCTCAGTGATCCTGTGCAGGAGACGCTTGATCTCCCTGTCTACGACGACCGCGTATAGCCCTTCTTTTCCTCCGAAATGTTCGTAAACGACTGGCTTGGAGACCTTCGCTCGCAAGGCGATTTCTTCAGTAGACGCTGCCTCGTATCCGACTTCCGCGAACAGAGTTCGCCCGACATCCAGCAGCTGCTCGCGGCGCTGCTGGCCGGACATCCTGATGCGCGGCTTCTCTGGAGCTGTGACCCCGGTCGTCAAGGGAGGGGTATCAGGCAGAACGCTTCGCCTGCATCTCCTTCGGCGAAGGCTCTTTTAGATCGTAGGCGAGACCGACCTTGGCCATTCCTCGGATCAGCAAACCTGCCGGATCCGGCTGCCACTTCTCGAGCCCGTGAATCGGGGATGAAGGGAACGCATGATGATTGTTGTGCCATGCCTCACCGAACGAGATCACAGACAACAGCCAGTTGTTTGTACTCATGTCGTTCGAGTTAAAGGGGCGACGACCAAAAAAGTGGCAGATCGAATTGATGCTCCAGGTGATGTGATGCAAGAAGAACACCCTGACCAGCCCACCCCACAAAAACGCGGTCAGCATTCCCCATACGCTCTGTGTTATCGCCAGACCAATTAGAGCCGGAAGAACTAGCGAAATAACCACCCACAAAGGAAAGAGCCGATGAATCTTCATCATTGCTGGATCCTTCAGCAGGTCAGGCGCAAACCTGTTTGCGCTGGTGTGCTCCTCGCGGAAAAACCACCCCATGTGCGCATGCCAGAGTCCAAGCAAGACTCCCTTGACTCCACCGGCCTCTTCTAGATGGGGGGAGTGGGGATCCCCAGGCTGGTCGGTAAAAGCGTGATGGCGACGATGATCGGCAACCCAATCGATCACGGCCCCCTCGACCGATAAGGATCCTGCCGATGCAAGAACATTTCTTAGCCAAGGCTTGGTCTTGAAGCTGCGGTGGGCCAGCAGGCGGTGAAACCCGATCGTCACTCCCAAACCGCTGATCACGTACAGCCCGAGAAATAATGAGAGATCGAGTGGGCTGATCCCTCGGTTCCAAAACAAGGCGATCGCAAGAACAAAGGCCAAGAACGGCAGCAGGGTGATAACGAGCGTCAGCCAACGTTCAAGAGTGAGGGAACGTCCGGGTGGAAGAACGATTACGTCTGGAGCGCGCTGCTGAAGCGGGACGGGGGTTTCGGTTTGCATGTCGAGCCCTTCTGTCGTGAACCTACGCCTTCGTAAGTTACGCTAGCGTAGGTCAGGTGTCAAGCGAGCGAGGGGAACTCCCTTCGGACCCACTTATGCTGTGTTCTCGAGTAAAGGAGGCGCTGATGCCGGATAAGCGGGCCCAGCTTTCCAGCGGTCCCGAAATAAAGGAGACGAACCTCCCAGGAGTAGGAGTGCGTTTCGACTTCTCCACCGAGAGTGGGGAGAACGTCGCCGTCGTCCATCATCGAACCGGACGGCGGGAACTCGTGCTTTACGAGAGGGAGGACCCGGATTGCTCTCGCGATGTCCTGGAACTGACTGAGTCGGACAGCCGTACTCTTGCCGAGCTACTCGGAGGCGCCAAAGTGGCCGAAGAGCTCGGCAAGCTTCAGCAGTCGGTCGAGGGACTCGCCATCGACTGGCTGCCTATCGTGGTTGGCAGACCCTACGCCGGGCGCACCATTGGCGACACCGGCGCACGAACCAGGACCGGCACATCCATCGTCGCCGTCCTGCGCGGGGACGTGGCCTTCCCCGCACCTCAACCCGATTTCACTCTGGAAGGTGGAGACACTCTGGTCGTGGTGGGAACTCCTCGCGGGATCGAAGATCTCGCCACGATCCTTCAGACTGGTTAGCCGGTTGGACGGAGCACCCATCCTTCTCGAACTGGGAGGAGTTCTCCTTGGTCTCGCCGTTCTCGCGCGCCTCGCAGGAAAGTTTGGTATCTCTCCCATTCCCTTCTATCTGGTGATCGGCCTGGCCGTCGGAAAGGGTGGGATTGTTCCTCTCGTTACTGCCGACGAATTCATCCGCGCTGGGGCAGAGATTGGAGTCGTCCTGCTGCTTTTCATGCTGGGGCTCGAATACTCTGCCGAGGAACTCGGCAGAAACCTGAGATCTGGGGCCCCCGCTGGAATGGTCGACGTACTTCTTAACTTCCTTCCAGGGGTCGCAGCGGGATTGATTCTCGGTTGGACACCAGTAGCTGCAGTGTTCCTAGGAGGAGTCACTTATATGAGCTCCTCTGGCGTCATCGCCAAGTTGCTGGACGATCTCGGGTGGATGGGAAACCGCGAGACCCCGGTCGTGCTGTCATTGCTCGTCACCGAAGACCTTTTGATGGCGGTATATCTGCCGATCCTGGCTATTTTGACCGTCAGCATCGGCGCAGCTGCGAGCGTAGCCTCCATCCTGCTTTCAATGACTGCAGTCCTAGTCGTCCTTCTGATGTCCAGGCGATACGGCGCAGCTCTCAGCCGGTTGGTCTTCAACCCATCCGATGAGGCTGTACTCCTCACCATCCTCGGACTCACCATGGTTGTGGCAGGGATCGCCGAGAGGATTCAGGTTTCTGCTGCAGTCGGGGCGTTTCTTGTTGGGATCGCTCTCTCGGGGCCTGCGGCGGATCGAGCGAAGGTCTTGCTTGCCCCATTGAGAGACCTTTTTGCCGGTGTGTTCTTCGTCTTCTTCGGACTGGAGATCAGTCCAGCAGGAATCGTGCCTGTGCTGTTCACCGCTGCACTACTTGCTGCCGCCACCGCAATCACGAAGATCGCAACGGGATGGTGGGCGGCACGCCGGATTGGCGTAGGCCCTCGGGGGCGCATGAGAGCGGGCACGATACTGGTTGCAAGAGGCGAATTCTCCATAGCCATCGCGGGAATCGGGGTGGCGTCGGGGATAGACGAACTTGGACCGTTGGTCGCCGCTTATGTCCTGATCCTTGCGGCCGCCGGATCAATTCTCGCCCGGGCCTCCGATCCACTCATGGTGAGGGTGTTGCGGAGGAGGCGGCCGCTGGTTTCTGCTCGCCCTTAGGTCATGCACGGCCTGCCCTTAGGCCCAAAGGGGCCAGCACCACTCCTCGAGGGGATGCTGGCAACCTGGCCCCCTAGCTCCTCCTGGGGCGAAAATCAGCCGGTGAACCCGCGCATCACGATTCTCCTAGCCGACGACAGTCCCATCATCCGAGAAGGAGTCAACGCACTCCTCTCCTCAAACGCCGACCTCGAGGTGATCGGATCAGCTGAGGATTTGAACGGTCTTCTCGCTCTCGCACAGGAACTCCAGCCACAAGTAGTCGTGACCGACATCAGAATGCCCCCTCGATTCATGACGGAAGGCATCGATGCTGCCCACGAGATAAGAAGAGAGTCTCCTGAGACTGGGATTGTCATCCTTTCGCAATATGACGACCCCCATTACGCGCTCTCTCTCCTCAGTCGTGGAGCAAAGGGTTATGCCTACCTTTTGAAAGAGAGGATCGCGAAAGGCGACCAACTCGCGGACGCGATTCGTCAGGTTGCGATAGGCAGGACCTGGCTCGATCCACAAATCGTCGAGGCAATGGTGGCCCCGCTTTCTCAAACCACGGAGCTAACAACCTCAGAAGAACAGTTGCTTCAGGAGATAGCCTCTGGCCACTCGATCAAGCTGATTGCAACCTCATCCGGAAGACAACCAACCGCGGTTTCCGACGCCGTCGATCGCCTTTTCCTGAAGCTCGCGCAACAGGCAGGGGCCGGCGAGCGGGGGGCACTCGAACGTCTGAGAATGCTGCATTACGCCATCGTGGAGAGCCATGAGCTGCAGCAGTCGTTTACGAGATTTTTGCCTCGAGGGGTTGCCGACGTCGTGAAACAAAAGGGAACCGTCCCCGGCGAGTCTCAGTTGTTGGACGTCACGGTTCTCATATCCGACGTCCGTGATTACTCGACCATCGCCGAGAAGGTAGACCCTTCCACTCTGGCCTCGATGCTGAACGATCACAGAGGGGCAATGAGCGAAATCGTCAGCAGGCAAGAGGGGACGGTCATGGACTTCGCCGGAGACGCTGTGATGGCAGTCTTCGGAGCACCAATTCCGATCGAACGGCACGCCAATCAAGCTTTTATGGCTGCAACGGAGATGCAGTCACGCCAGCGGACTATGAATGCGTCCTGGAGAGACCGCGGTCTCTTGCCCTTCGAGCTCGGAATAGGGCTCTCGACGGGTACGGTCGCTGCCGCGCTCCTCGGTTCCGACGAGAAGATGGAGTACAGCGTGGTGGGAGATTCAGTCAATCTGGCACAGCGTCTACAGCAGTGGGCAGACAAAGACCAAATCGTGATGAGTGAAGCCACCCATCGAGCAATCGATTGTCCACCCGATTTGGAAGAACTGCCCCCGCGCCAGGTCAAAGGGAGATCTTCTGAAGTCAAGGCCTATCGATATCGTGTGAGGTGAATGCAGTGAGAGTGTTGATCGTCGACGACCAGCCTACCTATAGGGAAGTCGCGTGCGAGGTGGTGAGAGCCACTCCGGGCTTCGAACTTGTGGGTGAAGCCTCATCCGGAGAGGAGTCTCTTGATCTGTCACGGGAACTTCGGCCGGATCTCGTACTCATGGATGTGAACCTGCCTGGAATTGATGGAATGGAGGCCACACGGCAAATCACGAAGTCGTCTCAGCCGCCTATAGTTTTTCTGATATCGACATACGAGACCGAGGAGTATTCCAAACGCGCTGAAGAGTGTGGTGCAGCCGGGTTCATTCCAAAGTCAGACTTCGACCCGGATGTCTTAGCGAACAGCTGGAAGGAAGCGAAGGGCTAAGAGTCTCTCAAGAACTTCAGCACTGCCATCACTCGGCGGTGAACCAAAGGCTCTTCCGAGAGGTCTAGTTTTTGGAAGAGGGAGTTGATGTGTTTCTCAACTGCCCGCTCGCTTAGAAATAGAGCCTCCGCAACGGCTGCATTGTTCTTGCCCTGAGCCATCTGTTCTAGGACCTCGCGCTCTCGCTCCGTGAGGCGCGCCAACGGCGAATCTGCCAAACCTTGCCGTCTTGCCACGAGAGATTCCACGACTTTGGGATCCAAAACAGACCCGCCCTCTGACACTTCTCTCAAGGCTCGCACCAACTCGTCGATATCGGCGATGCGTTCTTTGAGCAGATAACCACGGCCCCCCGCTCCTTCTTTTAGAAGCTCGTGGGCGTAGTCAACCTCGACATACTGAGACAGGACCAGGACTCCGATCTTCGGGTACTTGATTCGAATCTGATTAGCTGCGTCGATTCCCTCGGTGGTATGAGTCGGCGGCATTCTGATGTCGGTGAGGACCGCGTCAGGCTTGTGCTTTTCCACGGCGGCAAGAAGGCCAGGCAGGTCTCCGACGGTCTCTACGAGCTCTACATCCTCGGTCTCCCGGAAGAGAGCCGTAGTTCCCTCGCGTACCAAATAATTGTCCTCGGCAAAGATCACCCTCAGGGCCATATTTCCGTCCTCCAAGAGTGATGTTAGCTGGAGGGGCTGTTCCCACCACCATCTTGGCGCGATGCTAGCCATTGGCTTAGGCAGTCACACATCACGGGAGCTTGGCTAGCATCTTCTCGGCAATGGCCTTAGCGATGGCCAGGCCCGTCGCATCTTCCATCTTGTCCAGATCGACCTCTACTTCGAAGTGCTTACCTCCCTTTGTGAAAACCGAGAGATTTAACGCTCTGTCACCGCAGCACCACCAACTCTGGCCCACCTTCCAAACCGATAGTGCCCCGAGCCCCCTGAGACGTTGACGACCTGCCGACGCCTCTTCAGCCGAAGGAGTGGCCTTGCTGATCCACCAAGTCACATGAGGGTGAAATACTTCAGCCGCCTCCATGTCGTAAATGTGAGGGGCTATATCGGCGCTGCAGACCCAACCCCCGCCAACCGGACCCTTACCCATCTTGGGTGGACCACCGATTCTGGCTTCTTCCGCAAGGCCGATCGTCTTTCCCGGCGGGGGTGCCCAGAAGCCTTTATAGATTTCCAACATCACGTTTGAATCGACTATCGAGCAAACCGGGACGGGCGGTTCTTCGCGTGGGGGCTTTTCGTTGCCGGGAAATATTCTTTCCATTCGCCTTACCGCCGGAACTACCATCGATCGAGCCTTCGCAAGCAACTCTGATTCATCCACATCAGTCCTGTCCATCCTCAGGTGGAGCTTCGCCCCTTTTTCGGTTAGCGCCACGACGTCGAGGATGCGTCGAGATTCGAAGGTGCGAAAGCGGTAACGAGTCTCTCGCCCGATTCCCTCGAGCTCAATCACAGGACCCACGCCGGGCCGCTGTTCCGTGTTCTCGTCGAGGGTTATGTGCGAGGCGTCGCCACGGGTGACGTCGTCGACGTTCAGATAGACGTCATCCTCGGTATCTGAGCCGTAAACACAGGACCCGAACTCCCCTTCGCCAACGCTCGGGTAGTTGACAGTGAGCTGCTGGTACAAGGGTATGCCCATGGCAGCCTGCACGTCCTCGAAATCGACGAGGTTGCACGGGTTCATCGATACCTTCTGGCCCTCCTCGATCCGACTGACCACCTTGCAGCCAGCCGCCAACAGAACCAAGGGGAGAATGATGCAACCTAACCTTGTGACGTTCCTTTTTGCACGGCTCAATCTCATTTCCTTCCGCTCGAGCAATCTAGGGCCTATAAACGAGTTTCAGGTCGTCGGCCCAAAGAGTCCCTCGACTCTTCAGCAGGACGCCGAAGCAGGTCCTGCCGCGTTGAGGTGAGATCTTTAGAGTCGTCTCCTGCAGCGTCCAATCGCTGGTTCCGTAGAGACGTCTGTCATCCAGAAACCTTCCAACTCCCGGCTCCCATCTCGACAGCATGTTGTCGAAAGCGACGTTGCCGGTCCCTGCCTCATTAGCCACTCGGATCCACAGCCCCGCGCCATCCCCCGATCCCCCGCCTCCCTGAGCGGCCTGATCCGTTTTGAGGAAAGCCGCGTAGTGAACAGAAGAGGCGTTGTTGGGGGTGACAACACACTGCCTTACGCCTCCGAATCCGCTAGGTGACTCCACAACCGATCGGATCCGCAGCGACCGCTCTCCCGATCGCTTGACTTCAGTGTCCGTTGCCCATTCATAACTCGTTCGGGAACTGTCTCCATAGGTCCAGGTTGCCGGCATGCCGACGCCTCCGGGTCCAGACTCAAAGCCGGTGTTCGAGGGCTTGAACTGGTTCTCTGACTGGCTCACTCTGACGGCCCCACAGGAAGTGAGCACCAGGAGCCCGAACCACATGAACAGACACCGCTTCATGGCAGTTTGGCGACGATCCTCTCGGCGGCGGCTGTCGCGAGGCCCTTGGCTAGAGATTCGTCGACTTTTCCCTCTTTTAGGCTCACCTCCACCTCTAGATGGTGGCCACCTTTCGTGAATACGGTGAGAGTCCCACTCCTAGGTGGGAATCTCGAATACCACCACCCATCATCGACTCTCCAGAACGCCGCGGCCCCTAGGCCTCGCAGTTGCTGACTTCCCGCGGGGGCCTCGGCGGGAGGAGTTACCTTGCTGATCCACCAAACGAACCCAGGAGGTAGGTCGTCACCCCGGACACGGTTAGGCGGGTCTGGGTACCCCTCGCAGATCCACCCGCCCCCCACCGGCCCAAATCCAGCCTTAGGTGGGCCGCCGACCTGCAGCTCCTCTTGGAAGCCAACTGCCTCTGGAGAGGCTGGCGGCCAAAGGGGTTTGTAGATCTCGGCGAGTCCCTCCGGTCCTACCGAAAGGCAAACCGGAATGGGGCCCTTATCTGTCGGCGGGGATTCGGTGCCTGGGAACATCTTCTCTATTCGGGCAAGGGCGGGAGTTGCCAAAGCGCGAGCCTTGGCCAACAGGGAAGGCTCATCCGCGTTCGGGAGAGTGATGGATATGCCGAGCTTTGCCCCTTTCGAAGAGAGAACAACCAGGTCGAGACTTGCCGACGACTCGTCTTTTCGGCTTCGGTAGCGAGCCTCTCGTCCAAGGTCTTTCAAAGGCTTGGCCGACTCATCCGCGCCGCCCTCGCCCACGTGGATGTCGCGCGCGTCTTTGTAGGTCTCGGGCAAGAGTTCCAAGATCAGTAGGCCTTCCTGCGGGGCGTCGGGAAACATGTAGGCACAGTCTTCGAAGAAGGGCTCTCCCTCTGGGGTGTAGCGCACGTCGAGCATTTGGTATATCGGGCCGCCCATGACGGACTGGACCTTCTCGAGGCTGACGAGGTTGCATGGGTCCAACGAGACCCTCTGGCCCTCCTGGATCCGATTCCGAATAGTGCACCCCGAGGTCACCAGCGCCAGAACGAAGATCGTAGAGCCAACCTTCTTGAACTTCCGCCAGCTGCTCATGTTCGATTCATTCCCGTGCCAGGTTCACATCTTGAAGCAGGTCAGTATGCAAATAATCCGTGAGAGTTCCTCTTGCGTTCCATGGTGAGAGCCCCACTCCTCAGGTGTGCTGCCACGAGGGTCTAGGCGGGTACTGTCCCCTCGAGGACGAGACCGTTTCCGGGACGTTTTCTTGTAGCCTCGCCGCCGTGAACGACCAAGGAACCTCCGAGAGCGTCGATACGATCCTTCATGTCCATGGCCGTGCCGGGAGGCAGGAAGTCCGCACCTCCATCAATCGAGATTTCGAAGTGGATGTTTCCGTCGACACGATGGACGCGCAGCGACGCTCTGCTCTGCCCGGCTAGCCGGCGGAGCGCCTCCCGACAACAGAAATAGATCGAGGACTCGACCTGGGCCTGTGGGCGAGTTTCGGCGAGGGATCCATCCAGGCTCAAGTCAATCGAACCGTATCGAGAGGCCTCGGCCTCCAACGCTGCAATCAGACCTTTGTCGGCTAGCAGGGGAGGAAATATGCCTCTGGCTATCTCCCTCACTTTCTCGAGAGCATCCTCCGTCCTTTTCGAAGCCTCATCAATAAGTTTGGTCAGCGTTCGAGCATCGGCCGATCCAAGCCTTGGGATCACGCTTTCGATCTCGGCCAGGTTGGATGCAACCCCTTCGTGGACCTCTCGCTGGAATGCAAGTCGTGTGCGCAGGGCTGCATTGGTCAATCGCCGGAGCGAGTCTTGCAGGGCTGCGGCCTGAGCCTGCTTTTCCTCCAGGCGTTGCTGCAGCTCCGCTGCAAGCCGGATATTTTCGAGGGCGAGGAAGGCGGGGCGCATGAGCGCGTTTAGCGCAGCCTCATCGTCGGGAGTGATCGACTCGCCCTTTCGCTTGAGTATCTCCAGGTCCCCAATCCAAACTCCGTCCCTTTGAATCGGGAACGTAGCAGCGCTTGACCCATCCGCTCCAAAGTCCCCAGGACTCCATGTCCCCTCCAGGGACTCCCCGGTTGAGAGAGCCAGCCGGACGCGAACTCCTCGTGCTCCAGTGACCGCCGCTACCGTTTCGGCAATTGAGGGAAGGATGTCCTCCACGGGACGAGTAGTCCTCATTTCCTCTGTCATTCGTAACAGGGCGTCGTAAGGCGCCGCGCGCTTTCCATAAACAAGTCGGTTTGCGACCCGTTCGCTTCGGGCTCTTACCGGTTGAAAAGCGAGTGCCACGAGACCGGTGGCGGCAACTGAGGGAAGGAACCCCCGGTTTCCTCCCAGTACCGAGCCAAAGATGACCACACCTCCGATGTAACCGGCGGTTATGAACAGAGCCAGCGAGCCGAAGATGAGACTTCTTCGCAGAATGACTTCAATGTCATAGAGCCGGTATTTGAATATCGCGATCGCTGCAGCGATCGGAACAAAGTTGAAGCCAACTGCAAATACGAGGTCGGACCAATCCGCCCAGGAGAAGTCGAGAAGATAGACATCGAAAAAGCCCTTGGAGTAGTAAGCCACCAGAGTAACGAGTAGACCTAGGGCAGCGATGGAGCCAGCAAGTCCCAGCCACTTCATCTGCAATCGCCGCTCTCCCCTAGAACGGAGATAACGCGCAACGAAGTAAACCCCGGAGACAGGGATGGTAAGCAAGAACGCCAGGTAGGAGAGAGAAAGTTGCTGATCCAAAACGGAGAGTCGATATGCGATCAGCTCGTAGAGCCAGGGAACTCCCAATGGATTCTCCCGGCCGCCTAAATTGGGCCCGATCACCACTTCTAGAACCGACAGAGAGATCAGACCCATGACGATGTACCCGACCACTCTCCCGGCTCTAGTCTCGAAACGGCCCTCCGGAAACAGGATGAGCAAGAGAATAAAAAACAAGCCTAGCCCCAGGATCCCCGAGGGGAGATAAAAGAGTTCCAATGGTTTCAGGTCAACCAGGTCGATGTGCATCCACGGGAGTCGTATTTTTCGCTCGACGTAAGTTCCGTACAACCAAGTCCGGTTAAGCACTTCATTCAGCGCGCTCAAGCATGTCCCAATCAACAGGAACCACCCGATGGGGTTATTCGGACGGCGCCGCGAGAGAAGAAATCCGAGACCACCTCCGGCGAGCGTCCCCACAGCTCCCACCGCGAACTGCGTATATGCGAGCCAGTGTTCCGGAGCTTGATCTACGTACCCATCCGGCACGATACGGACCGCGAAGTAGACGACCACGCCCACCGCGAAGACGAGAAGGGTCAGGATGAGTAAGGCCCAGCTCACTCCTCGGGCCAGCCTCCTCTTCACCGAAGCGCCCCCTCCAGGACCGGGACTCTTCCCTTGATCGAGGTACCGCGGCCGGGATGGGCGGAGATCTCGAGAGTTCCACCCAACCCGGCAAGTCTGTCGGAGAGGTTTCGCAGCCCCACTCCTGCCTTGACCGCCTTAGGGTCAAATCCGCGGCCGTCGTCCGTGATGCTGAAGCCCAGCTGATCCTCCTCACGGGTAAGAGCGATGATGACCGCTGACGCGGCCGCATGTTTGATGGCGTTCTGAAGCGCCTCCAGGCATGAGAAGTAGATGGCGACTTCCGCCTCTTGCGGAAGCCTTCCTGTTCCAGCATCTATCACCTCAACAGGAATGGGGCTTGACTCGACGGCCCTTCGCAAAGCCGGAGCAAGGCCCTGTTCCATGAGAAGAACCGAGCTAACTCCGCTCGTCAGTTCTTCGAGACGCTCGAGAGCCTCTTTGGCCAACAGGCCGACGCTGCTCAGGGCTTCGGCGGTCTTCCGGGGGTCAGCCAATCGTCGTGCTAGAGAAAGCTTTACCGCCATTGCGACCAGGTACTGCTGCACACCGTCATGGATATTCCGCTCGAGGTTGCGCCGTTCCGCATCCTGAGCCTCGACGGTCCTTCGACGTGCCGCCAGGATCTGGCCAGACCTCCTCGAGATTTCTTCGATCTGCCTGCGAACCTCTTCGGCGAGGGTCGCGTTCCTGATCGTCAAAGCGATCTGGTCCGCAAGGCCCTCGATCATCTGTGTTTCTTTCGGTGAAGGAACGCCGGCAGCACCACTTTGAATCGCGATCTCGCCGAGAGCCTCCCCCTTGAAGACGATAGGGACGACGTGCTCGGACAGTAAGCTGGAGTCGCCGCGGCTGTCTGTTTGCGGAGTCCATCGAGCAGCAGGCCAGGAAGGAATACTCGGGCGAACTTCCACCGCCGCCGCTCGGGTGGCTTTCCCGATGACTTCGGCAACCGAATCCAGAAGATCACTAGGAGAGCCGCCAGCTCCCCACGTCTGAAGCAAGTAAGTCGCTGCCCCCTCCGGGGAGATCCGTCGAACCCCTAGCCTGGTCTCGATGAACCAGGAAATGCGTCCGCGAATCCTTGCGTAGCTGAATGAGATCAGCGCGGTCGCAATGAGAGGGGGTAGCGGGTGGCCCGCCCTCATCCCAATGAGTAGCGAAGCACCGACTATGGCTCCGTAGACCAGCACGACATAGATAGCGACGACGGCATAGGTCCCGACAAACGCCATCCCTTTACGTGGTCTCATCGCATCATTTTGGACGCGGTGGCCGATCCGATAAAGGAGGGCAGCTACAGAACTCTGGGGTAGGGGGACACGACTCCGTCCTTCGTGCCTCCACCCTGACACCTCACTCCTCACTGGCCAATAATTCCGCCCATGAAGAAACCACTAGTTCTGCTTCTGATATCGGCAGTACTCGGCTCTGGATGCGATGTGGTGAAGGTCCAACGACCGGAGCAGCCTCGGATCCAGAGACTTAAGCCGACGAACCTTGGATTCGAGGAGGGAGATCCGGGCACCGTGATGCCAGGCTGGTGGTATGGGCAGGAGATGACGAGAAGTCACGCAATCGAAGTAGTCGATAACGTAAAGAGGTCCGGGCAACAAAGCGCCCACATCCGAAACCGCCGCGGTGAAGGTCCCTGGGGGTCTTTCAACCAGGACTACATGGGATCCGCGTTTGCGGGCAAGACCGTGAGAGTAAAGGCATGGATCAAGGTAGAGGGAACTGAGACTTGCGAGCGATGCAACAAGCCAAATCTGGATGAATCAGCCCTCCCTGAAGACCCTCGGCGAGGTGCTCAACTCCGTGTCCTGGGATATGGCCCTAACGGATCAGTAACGGAAACCCTGGTCACCCCGCTGGTAATGGGGAGCAGGGACTGGACACCGTTCGAGGCCGTTACGTCGATGCCGGCCGATCTCGAAAGCGGGATCATTTCTCCGATCCTTTGGGGGCCTGGACAGGCCTGGTTCGACGACATTGAGATCATCTTCGAATGAAGCCCCGGGCTCCATTGAGTGCAGCATCCCCGACCTAGGAATCGGCTCTCAGGTTCCGGGCGGCCCAGGGCTTGAGGATTGCGTAAACGACTCTCGTCGCCGGAACGTCCAGTCCGTGCTTTGCGGCAAGTCGCAGAACTGTTCCGTGAAGGGCCTCGAGCTCCATCCTGTTTCCATGAACCATGTCGTGATGCATCGACGAGAACGCACCTTCTGGAAGGGCTTTGATGTACTGGAGAATGGTCTCGATCGCTTCATCCCGAATTTCGACACCTTCGGCTCTGCCTACTTCCGCCGTTTCCTCTAGAAGCGCACGGAACAATGCATAGGACTCTGGGGTGGTCCGGATGTCCCCGAGCGGAAGACGGATCGCGGATGTAGTTCCTGCTTGTGCACAGATGAAAATGAGCTTCTCCCAAAGGATCCTTTTTATGTTCGGCTCGATGCGAGAAGCGATCCCAGCGGATAGCGCGAACTCCAGAAAGCGCTTGGCCCTCGGCGATTCTGTGCCATCCATCTCACCAAAGGCGATAGTTCCCGGCCCCCCGGTGTGATTCACGACACCAGGGGAGGCGATGGTCGAGAAGACGTAGGCAACTCCGCCCATTACCGATCCCTTGCCAGTCACCGCTTCGATCTTCTTTTCGTTGTCGACGCCGTTTTGGAGTGACAGGACAGCGCCGCCGTTGCTCATCAGGGGAGGAAGCATGGCGGCGGCGCTTTCGGTGTCGTAGGACTTCACACAAAACAAGACCAGATCGCATGGACCAATCTCCTTTGGATCGTCGGTCGCCCTTAGTTCCAAACGAAAGTCGCCGGCAACGCTGCGAACTTCCAAACCGTTGGACCTGATCGCCTCGAGGTGAGCGCCGCGAGCTATCAGGGCAACCTCAGCGCCGGCCTGGGCTAGTTTGCCGCCGTAGAAAGCCCCTACGCCTCCCGCGCCATAAACCGCAATCTTCATGTCATCCCCCGATCTATAGAGTCATGCATCGACAACATCCTGAAGGACGACCCTCGCGGCATTCCGCCCGGCGGCCCCCATTACTCCTCCCCCAGGTGACGCACCCGATCCGCAGAGGTACAGGCCGGCAAGCGGAGTTCGGTAGGCGAATCTCTCTGCAAATGACTGCTCCGGCAGGATCTGGCCGTGAAAGATGTCGCCATCCGTAAGGCCCAATTTCTCTTCCAGCTCCGGGGGGCCGAGAACATCCATTGCCAGGATGGACTCTCTGAACCCCGGGGCAAGCGACTCGAGCAGGGCCAGGACAGATTCTGTGGCGGAGGCTTTCACCTGTTCCCAATCGGCTGCCACATCAGTTGACACATACTGCGTGAACGCCGATAGGACGTGTTTGCCGGCGGGCGCGAGATTTGGATCCGTGACCGACTGGATGAACACCTCCATGAATGGAGTGGTGGAAAAGCCTTGTCTGGCGGCGTCGCTGAATGCGTGGTCGAGATGTTCGAGCGAGAAGCTCAGTTCAATAGTTCCCCTATGTTGCGGCCCGGCCCCAGGGCAAGAAGTGAAGTTGGGCAGCTCCGAAATCGCTGCATTCAATTTCAGGACACATCCTTTGGTCTCAAAACGTCGTACTTTCTCGAGAAAATCCGCATCCAGGGCACCGCCGGGTACCAGCGACAGGAAGGTTCGCTTGGGATCAAGGTTGCTGATGACCACTGTTGCCGGAATCTCCCGCCCATCAGCGAATACGACGCCGGCGGCCCGGCCCCCTTCGACCATAAGCTCCCCAACGGGTGAATCGATCCAGATCTCCGCGCCCGCTTCTCGAGCCGCTCCTGCAATGGAGTCGGAGACTCCTCCCATTCCTCCTCTTACATATGCCCAGGTCCCTCCTGCACCGTTCAGCTCGCCGCCTAGATAGTGGTAAGCCATGACCCAAGCCGTGCCGGGATCGTAGACCGAACGGGCAGTTCCAATGATCCCTTGAGATGCGAACGCGCCTCGCATCTCCTCTGATGAAAAGAATCGGGACACCAGGTCGGCGGCGGATCCTGCAACGCCATATCGCCAGACCTCTTCACGACCCTTGCCGGCCAAGTAGGCGCGAAGTTCATCGAGCGATGGTGGCTCGGTCGCCTCCACTGCCGGCCGAAGCAGGGCGACAGCCTCCTCCCAGAATGCGTTGAACTTGCGGTACCCGTCCGCATCGCCCGGTGCGATACCTTCGATCTCTGCTAATGATCGACTCTCGTCCCTCCAAAGAAAGAAATGTCTTCCATCGGGAAGAGGCAAGAACAGCTGAGGGTCTTTGGGATAGAACTCCAGGCCGTGCTTAGCCAGCTCGAGCTCTTGATAGATGTCAGGGCGCAAGAGACTGAGAGAGTAAGAAGCGGATGATGCCCTGAAGCCGGGGACAATCTCTTCGGTAACTGCCGCCCCACCGATCACCTGTCTTCGTTCAAGAACCTTCACATCTAGTCCCGCTCGCGCCAGGTAAGCCGCGCACACAAGGCCGTTGTGCCCGGCCCCTATCACTACGACCCGGGCCCGCCTCATCTTCCTGCACCGACTGCTATCTTGCACACCTCATGCTCCGGAGAAGACGACCGCCTTCGGCCCCCCAGTCCGACACTAGGCAAGCAGCGGCGGGACGCGTGTTTGCTCTTCGCAAGATGCGAGTGGATCTGACTCCCCTCAAAGAGAACCGCGACTACCGGGTGCTTTGGACGGGGCAACTGATTTCCGAGGCCGGGAGGCAAATCACACTCGCTGCCGTGTTCTTCCAGGTCTTCCAGCTGACCGGATCTTCCGCTGCAGTCGGCCTTATAGGGATATTTCAACTTGCTCCGCTTCTTGTTAGTTCGATCGCAGGTCAAAGCATCGTAGACGCTGTTGACCGGCGAAAGATCCTGATCATTACTCAATGCGGGTACTTGGCGGCTACTTCTATCCTTCTATATGG
>JAHWKU010000033.1 GCA_019347715.1 Actinomycetota bacterium
CTGATGCGATGGCGGAGCGAAGTGTTTCCAATTCTTCGGTCCGGCCAATGAGAGGCAGATCTGCAAGGAGTGTCTCGCGCCGCGTCCCAGCCCCTCTTCCGACACTGAAAGCAACTAGCTCTTGCGCTTTCCCCTTTACTTTGAACGGTTCCAGCTCCTCGACTTCGAAAAGGCTGGCGGAGCGGTCGAGAACCTCCTTCGTCGCAAGGATCTGACCTTCTTGCGCCTGGCTCATTACGCGGGCGGCTACATTCACCGCATCCCCCATGACGGTATAGGTCCGCCGGTAAGGGGGGCCGACGACTCCAGCGAATACAGGCCCTCGGTGTACTCCGATGCGAAGTCCGAGGCCGCTTGATCGGTCGCAGATGGCTCTTACGGCGCGGAGCATCCGTTCTTCGTCGTTGCCCGTGGTTTGCGGGGCCCCGGCGGTCAAGATGATCTTTCCACCATCCTTGTCGATATCGGTGCCGAGGAAACAGATTCCGTTCTCCTCGACTGCTTGCTGGATGATCGTGACCAGCTCTCGGAGGCGTTTCGTCACCTCGGCTTTGTCGCCCTTGCGAAGAAGCTCATCCGTTCCGCCGAAGTGAACGAATGCAACCGTGACTTGCCGGTGTTCCGGGTCTTCCCCTCCACCAAGAATGTGTTCTCGGATGGCGTGAGGCACGAACTGACTCGAAGCCTCGCTCTCTGGGGGCGGTTCGATTTCGTGAAGAGTTGCCGCGCATGGCACGAGAAGGAGCCGGCCGCCCGCCTTCTGGGGGCCGAGACAATCCTCGTCGAGATGGGCGGCAGTGGCCTTGCTGACCAGAATCTCTCCGGCGTCTGCGGCAGACTCCATCTCAACTGCCTTGGTTGCCTCAGGTGACGTGATCATCAACTCACGATGCGAGTCTCCGACGAGGAAGAAATGGAACTTGCCGGTATGGGCTCCGATCGACATGTCCAGCCGGATCTTGCCCGCTGAAGTGTCGATCTGCCCCATCTTCTTGAGAGAGGACCTCATATGACCGGCGGCGTGACACGCCCGCCTGACATGATCCGTATCGGAGAAGAAGAGCAAGAGGGCGTCGCCTCCGAACTTCAGAAGACTCCCTCCCACCTCGTAGGCAACTCGAAGCAACTCCGAGAAGGTTCCGTTCAAAACGTCGGTAACCTCCTCGGCACCGACCCTTCCTTTCTTTGCGAGACGCTCCGACATTGCAGTGAATCCAGATATGTCGACGAATACCAAGGTCCCCTCTAGCTCCCTGGACTCGGAGTCTGGGGTCTCTGCACTCCACTCGAGGATCAGGCGTGGGACGTACGGGGTGGTGGACGGACGACGCGAGAGTGTGGTGAGACGATCTTGGTCACCGCCCAAAGTGGCCCCCCGTCAGGTTGATTGACTCTTGATTCTACGGCCCCGGGTCCGGGTTCCTCGTACCCTCCCCAGAACAATCCAGTCTCTTAGGGTGCGGGGGGGATCCAATGTTCCTCCAGCCGTATGCTGACCAGCGATGTACACCGACACCCGCTTCTAATCTGGACGCTTAGAGATGGCAATTGGACTACTGGCCATCTTCTTTTTGGTCGCGGCCAACGCGGCTTTCGTGGCGGCGGAATTCGGCCTCATCACGGTCGAGAAAACTACTCTTCGCTCTATGTCGGAGGCGGGCGATAGGCGGGCGGGACGCATCCTTCAGTCGGTCCGTCGTCTTTCTTTCCATCTCTCCGGTGCGCAACTCGGCATCACATGGTCGTCATTGGCGGTAGGCGCCATCATCGAGCCTACGGTTGGAGTTCCGCTGTCAATCCTTATGGAGCGACTTCCGTTTGTTCCCCGAGCATCGGCGCTGGAGATTTCTGTCTCCGTCGCGCTCATCCTGGCCACTGCGGTACAGATGGTGATTGGTGAACTGATTCCTAAGAACGTGGCAATAGCCGTTCCCATGCGAACCGCCATGATCTTCAACCCGCCTCTGCGTCTTCACAATTCCCTTCTGAGCCCGCTGATCTCCTTTCTCAACGGATCGGCCAATGCCTTCCTGAGATTGATTGGAATCGAGCCTAGAGAGGAACTCGCAGGGATCCGAAGTCTGAGGGAACTGGATCTCTTCATCGAGTCCTCCTTTCAGGAAAAGGCTGTGGACGAAGAATCCTTTCGCCTTCTGAGGCGCTCAATCACCTTCGCGTCAAAGACGGTTAGAAACGTGATGGTTCCCCGAGTGAATGTCATTGGGGTCGATGAAGGCTCGACACTGCAGGAGCTGGCGAAGCTGCATGCCGAAACCAGCCATTCGCGTTTCCCGGTTTACACGCGAACGCTTGATGAGGCATCCCATGTGGTTCACGTGAAGGATGTTCTGTCGGTGCCGCCGAGCAGAAGGGGCTCCGAGAAAGTATCCGCCATTATGAAGGATGCCTTGGTAGTCCCGGAGTCGGTACGGCTCAGGCCGCTTCTGGCCCAGATGCGAAGCCGGGGAAGCCATATGACGTTGGTTACTGACGAGTACGGGACCTTCGCCGGAATTGTCACCCTCGACGACATCCTAGAAGAGATCGTGGGTGAGCTTTCTGAGGATCCCGGTCAGATCAGGATCGGTCCGAAAGGCATCATCGTCCCCGGTGATCTGTCAATCGGTGAGCTGGAGGAAACCACGGGGCTAGGCCTTCCCGAAGGGGAATACGAGACTCTCGCTGGGTTCCTTATGGCCAGTCTCGGGGCCCTGCCGGAACCCGGAGAAACGGTTCGCCATGACGGGTGGGTGCTGGAAGTAGTCGAGACGCAACGGCTGCGTATCGAGAAGATCAGGGTCATCGCTCCTGGAAAGCGAAGCCGATGGCGCTTCTGATCGCGATTGGGTTGCTAATCGCCAACGCATTTTTTGTGATGGCCGAATTCGCATTAGCGGGAGCGAGGAGAGAGCGCCTCGAGGAGTTCCGGGATCGGGGGAGCAAACTGGCCGGCCCAGCTATCGCATCGGTCGAGCAGCTTTCCTTGATGCTGGCAGGGGCTCAGCTCGGAATCACCATGGCGTCATTGGGTCTTGGCTTCGTCGCCGAACCCGCCTTGGCCCGGCTCATCGAGGCCACGGCAGGTCCCTACATAGATCTCCCACCGGCCACGCTTCATTCCATCTCCTTCGCGCTGGCATTGGCGATCGTTGTGTACTTCCACATGGTTTTGGGTGAGATGGTGCCCAAGAACATAGCCATCGTGGACGCCGAGCGAACATCGTTGTGGTTGGCGGTGCCCTTCCGGGCGTACGTCTTCGTTTTCGCTCCGGTGTTAAAGGCCCTCAACTGGATTGCGAACCATGCCCTCAAATTGATGCGGATAGAGCCAAGGGATACCGTGCTGAGCGCCGCCTCCCCTGAGGAGATAGCAACGATAGTCAAAGACCTGCGCAAGGAGGGCATCTTGGAGGAGTTCATCCACGACCTCCTGACCGGGGCGATTCGGTTCCGGGAGCTTGATGCGGAGGCCGTGATGGTTCCCCGGACCGAGGTGGTTGCGGCAGCGCTGGATGCCAGCGTGGAAGACCTGGAAGAGCTGATCACCCAATCGGGTCGCAGCCGTATTCCGCTGTACGAAGGTGACATTGATCATGTTCGAGGATTTGTCCATGCCACCGATTTAGTGACTCTCCCTGCGAGCGCAAGATCGAGACGAGTGCCTTCCGCACTCCTGCGGGAGATGTTGGTGGCACCTGCGACGCGGCCTCTTCCTGAGCTCCTTAACGACATGAAACGTACGCAAACGCCCTTCGTGGTTGTGATCGACGAGCATGGAGGAACCGACGGGATCGTCACTCTCGAAGATGTTTTGGAGGAGATCACCGGAGAAATCCGCGATGAACATGACCCGGCGACAGAGCAAGTGCAGAGAATTTCGCCTAACCGCTTCGTCGTGGATGGCGGTCTTAGGCCCGACGAGCTCGCTAACTCGACGGGCCTAACGCTTCCGGCAGGAGATTACGAGACCATTGCCGGGTACATCATGCAAGCTTTGGGGCGAGTTCCCGAGCAAGGAGACCGAGTGTCTTTGGCCGGGGGTTCGTTGGAGGTTCGGTCGATGCGCGATCACCACATCTCCCAGATAGAAGTGTGGATAGCTAGCTAGATAGCCAAAGGGATCCGGTACGTCTATCTGATGAGATGGCCCGAATCCCTAGGTCGTCGTTATTCGGGTGCCGTTTTGAGCGTAAGACGAACTCCCTCAGGACTTTCCTCGGCATCGAGCAAGGCTTCGGCAAGAGGCCCCGCCACCTCGGGGGCCACGAAGAGGTTCGTTCCGTCTTGCTCGCCTACCTCGTCGCCCTGCTCGGGAGTTTCGGTGAATGCGATCCCGATGGCTGTCCCACCCTGAGGGGCCGCTTCGCCGTATACGCGCACCCCAAAGTGCTCGGGTATCCCCTGACTTTCTCGTGCTTGATCCAAGAGCGATGCAGCTCTAGATGACAACTGAAGCAATCGAGTCACCTCCATGGCATAGGAAATTTCCGGACACCCCACCCTATCGAAGAGGTCTCACAATGCAAATGAGGGAATAACCTGGTTAAGGAGGACCGCCTCAAAGTCTCTGTCCCTGGTAGATAGGCTTGACGGCTGACGTTATACCCAGTATATATATAAATAGCTATACTGAGTATACATGGGAGTCATGGATGTCCGTAGGCATGAGTCTGCTCGCAATCCTCGATGAAGCACCGACCTACGGGCTGAGGCTTAAGAACGAGTTTGAGGCGCGGACAGGTGGCGTGTGGCCGCTCAATGTGGGCCAGGTCTACACGACACTCGGAAGACTCCAGCGGGACGGGCTGCTCAACGTCCGGAACGAAGAAGACGCTGAGGGTCAGAAGTTCTATGAGATCACCAATAAGGGACGGGGGCTTCTCGGAGATTGGTTCGAGGAACCGTCGGGCGGAGGTACACCCTCTCGTGAAGAGCTGGTGCTCAAGCTCGTGATGGTCGCGAGCCGCGCCAGCGTTGAAGGAGTCAGAGTGATCCAGGCGGAGCGGCGACAGGCAGTGGAGCTGCTGCAGGGCTACACGCGAATTAAGCGAGATGTACCCACCGATGCAGACCTGGGGTGGTTGTTCTTGCTGGATTCACTGATATTCCAGGCCGAAGCCAGGGTTCGCTGGCTGGATGCGTGCGAGGCGCGGCTGCAAGCCACCCACACGAGGCCCCCCGCAGACACGGCTATGTCAGCGGCAGAGGTTCCTGACACGAAGAACGCGTGGATGTCGCTATGACCCCTGTCCTCGAACTCAAAGGCGCGTCACGCGTCCATGGTCGCGGACGCCTTCGCGTCGAGGCATTGATCGACGCCAATGTTCGAGTTGAACCGGGCGCCCTCGTTGCCGTGATGGGTCCAAGTGGGTCGGGAAAGACGACTCTTCTGGCTCTGGCTGGGGGACTCGATCGGCCGACTTCAGGAGCCGTTCTCATCGACGGTCGATCGCTTGCCGAACTGGATGCATCTGGCCTGGCGAGGTTGCGACGACAAAGAGTGGGTTATGTCTTTCAGCAGTACAACTTGATCGAAGGACTAACAGCAGCCGAGAACGTTTCGCTTCCCCTCGAGCTGGACGGCATCAGCCGACGCGAGGCGACCCGCGCTGCGATAGAGGTATTGGAACTGATGGGCTTGAGTGAAGTCGCCCATCGTTTCCCGGAGGAGTTGTCTGGTGGTGAACAGCAACGTACCGCGATCGCGCGGGCGGTCGTGGGGAACAAGGCGCTGCTGCTCGCGGATGAACCGACCGGCGCGCTGGACACGATGACCGGAGAAAGTGTTTTGCGCCTGATGCGCAAACACTGCGACTCGGGTGGGGCCGGGGTCCTTGTGACGCACGACGCGCGGCTCGCGGCATGGGCAGATCGGGTGGTCTTTATTCGCGACGGGCGCATCGTTGACGTGACCGAAGATCCAACGGGTCCTGAGTCACTGTTAGGGCAGGTGACTCCTTGAGCTTCGTTTCGATGCAGGCGACCGCCCGTCTCGCGTGGAGGAGCGCTCGTCGCAACATGGGCCGCAGCTTGCTCATCGTTTCGATGATCGCGCTGCCGGTGATGTTGGTGGTAGCGGCGGGGGCGACCGCCCGAACGTCCTTGTCCACGCCTACCGAGGTCGCGTCGTGGGAGGCGATGAGTTTCGTCGCCGGCGCTCTTGCGTTGTTCGCAACTGGACTCATAGCAGGGGCTGCGATCGTGGTAGGCGCGCGTCGGCAGCTGAGAGAACTTGGACTTGTGAGCGCGATCGGAGGGGAGCGTCGGCATGTGCTCGCTACGGTTGTCCTCGGTGGAACAGCTCTCGGGATCGTGGGTTCGTTGGGGGGTGCGATCCTGGGTGCCGCCGGCGCGTACCTGGCTCATCCGTTTATGGACGATCTGGTCGGTCATCCGGTCGGGCCTGTGGAACTCAATCTTCTTGCGGTAATCGGTGCGATGGCAATGGGGACTGCGGCTGCCACCTTGGCTGCACTCGCGCCGGCTCGCTCGGCAGCCATGATCAGCATCCTCGATGCGCTCGCCGGCCGCACTGGTCAGCCTCGTCGGCCTGGGCGAGTGGCGTGGTTCGGTCTGTTGGTAGTCGTCGCGGGGGGTGTACTCACTGTTGTGGGAACTCAAACCGATGATGACATCTTCCAAGCCGGAGGATTCATCGCGATGCTTTCCGGTTTCCTTTGCTCGATTCCGCTTCTCGTTACGTCCTTGGGCCAAGTCGCGTCGCGTCTGCCCATGACAGGGCGCTTGGCTGCGCGCGATGCAGCGCGACATGGTCGGCGAACTGGCGCGGCGGTGGCTGCGGCGGTGATCGCGTTATCTATCCCTGTTGCTGCATCCACTTACTCGCTAAGTCGGGAAACGCTCGAACGTCGCTCGGCCAGCGCGGACGATGACCAAGCCCTGTCCCAGTACAGGCTGGCGCGTACTGCCACCACGGCGGGAAGCGTGCCCGTTGCGCTGGCCATCCTCGGGGTTGCCGTTGCTCTCGTCGCCTCTGAGTCGCGCAGATCCCGTCAGATCCTGGTGGCGATCGGGGCGGCTCCGATGTCGCACCGCAAGCTTCTGGGAATGACTTCTGCGCTGCTTGCACTTGTTGCGGGAGTCTTAGCCGTTCCGGCCGGCCTCGGACCTATGGTGGCGTTATGGGCCAGCCAACCGCCTGGGCCCGACCGACTGCCATTCGTTGTGCCGTGGGCAACGATCGGCTTCATCATCTTCGCCGTTCCTTGCATCGCGGGGTTCGTGAGTGGGTTGGTAGCTAGACCACCGCCGTTGCGCTCTCTGCTCAGACCCGCGGCATAGCGACGTACTCGAGGTGGCGCGCCCGGAGGGATTCGAACCCCCGACCTAGAGATTAGAAGTCTCCCGCTCTGTCCGGCTGAGCTACGGGCGCCCGCGTATCAAATCGAGGTTAGCAGACGGCTCTAGCTGCCAGGCGTCCTTCTTAGAGACCTGGCTGCCAGTGCTCCCATGAAAAGGGGGATCAGCCCAAGCCAGAGCGCGCCTTGTGGGATGGCAGGCCCCGTCATTGCGACGTCGGGGGAGGCCGCCGAAGTTGGGGAAGGTGTTGGTTGGGTGCCTGGACTGGGAGAGGTTCCCGGAGGGGCAGTCGTAGCGGTTCCCGGCTGAGTCGGTGATCCGGTGGGGGATATTCCATTAGGGCTGGTCCCGGCGGTGGGGCTTTCGAGAGGGCTCTGGAAGGTTCTCTCCGGACTCGGAGAGATGTCCGCCGTGGTTGGGATCGCAGAGGGCGCGCCGGGATCGCCATCTTCGATGGCCGCCAGAGCAATAATGCCGAGGACGATAAGGATTACTGCCAGCACGCCCACGGCTGCGGCGATTCCCCAATTCATTGCGGTGTGAACTCCCGTTCTGCCGAACCGGTCGGCACGAAGCGTAGCATGCCTAATTACACGGTTGTCGTTTTCTCTGCTATTGATCCCAGGCGTAGGAAGTAGGGGAAGCCGCCCAGAACGGGGAAGTCGGTGCGCATCCTATCTCTCGCCGGCCCCGAGGTAAACCGGCGCAGTGAATTCGACGTGCCGGCGGATAAGTCTCTAATTTCGTGGAGCGGGCGAAGGGGATCGAACCCTCGTCATTAGGTTGGAAACCTAAGGCTCTGCCATTGAGCTACGCCCGCGAGCGCTCGAAAGTTTATCGTGCCGGCCTGCAACCAGATCCGTTTTTGGTCGGGATGGCCGGATTCGAACCGACGACCTCGGCGTCCCAAACGCCGCGCGCTACCAACCTGCGCCACATCCCGATACGGCCATCTAGTATCCCACTGTAATTCGGGAGGTTGAAGGTAGCCTTCACCGAAATGCCCCTCGCGTATCCGCCCATCTCTGATTACGGTCTGCTAAGTGACTGCCACTCTGCGGCCCTCGTCTCAAGGGACGGTTCAATCGACTGGTGCTGCTTTCATCGTTTTGATGCCAGCCCTGTCTTCGCCCGGATCCTGGATTGGGAGAAGGGTGGCCACTTTCGCATCGCGCCAACCGACGACTACACGGTAAGCAGGAGGTATTTGCCTGGGACGAACATCGTCGAAACCTCCTTTCAGTCGACCACCGGACGCCTTGTGTTGACAGACCTCCTCCCGGTCACAGAGGACTTCGAGGACGGCCGGCTCACCTCTCACCCCTTCCATCAGCTGCTGAGGTTCGTCCGTTGCGAGGAGGGCTCTGTGGAAGGAACTTTCGAGTTCCGTCCGAAGTTCGACTACGGCCTAACAACTCCCAGGATCGACCTCCAATCCAAGAATGAAGCTCTCGTCTATGGCGGTCCCGACGGACTTCTGCTGCAAAGCGACTTCGATTTCGAGAAGTTCGACGAAGGCGTCTGCAGCGGAGAGTTCGAGTTGCAGGCAGGTGATGAGTCGGTGGTCGTTCTTACCTATGAGCTTCCTCATCTTCTGCGACATCATCCCTTTGATCTCGAGGAGGCCAAGCGCAGATTCGAAATCACAAGAGAGTTTTGGGAGAACTGGTCGGATCGCTGCGACTATGACGGGCCTTACAAGGAACAGGTAGTGCGCAGTGCATTGGTTCTCAAGGCGCTGCAGAATGCTCCAACGGGCGCGATCGTCGCAGCCCCGACTACATCTCTTCCGGAAGCGATCGGGGGGCCGCGCAACTGGGATTATCGATTCACCTGGCTGAGAGATGCGGCTTTGAATCTCTACGCTCTTTTCTTCCTTGGATACACCCAAGAGGCCCACGCCTTTATGGGGTGGCTGAGGAGGACCTCGGCCGGCATCGCGACGGATCTGCAGACCTTGTACGGAGCCGGGGGAGAGCGGCTGGTCCCTGAGTTCGAACTCGAGCACCTCGAAGGCTATCGCCGGTCGAGCCCGGTACGCATCGGCAACGCAGCGATGACGCAGCTCCAACTCGATATCTACGGAGAACTGCTCGATACAGCTTGGCTCTTCCACCGCAATGGTGGCGAGATCGATGAAGGCTTCTGGGAATTCTGCCGGGACGTGATCGATGTCGTCGAGGACAGGTGGGAGCTTCCCGATGAGGGAATCTGGGAGGTGCGGAGTGGGCCCCTGCAGTTTGTTTATTCCAAAGTTTTCTGTTGGGTCGCAGTCGATCGGGCCATCAAGCTCGCTGAGAATCTCGACCTCGAGGCCGATCTCCCGCGCTGGAAAAAGTTGCGGAGAAAAATCAGGAGAACCATCGAAACCGAAGGTTTCGATCACGAGACTGGAATGTTTCGCCGCGCCTTGGATCAGGACGGCGCGGATGCAGCGAACCTTCTGATACCGCTGGTTCGATTCCTTCCGGGCGATGACGAACGAGTCAACCGAAATATCGATGCGACTCTCGAAACCCTGACGGCTGAGGGGCTGGTATTTCGATACTTGGACGAAGACGGGCTCTCCGGCGGCGAGGGAGCATTTCTGATCTGCAGCTTCTGGCTAGTGGGCAACCTAGCGGGAGCCGGGCGCTTGGAAGAAGCGAGGGCCTTGTTCGAGAGACTTCTCGGTTTCGCCAACGATCTCGGCCTGCTCGCCGAAGAGGTCGATCCGGCTTCAGGGGAACTTCTCGGAAACTTTCCCCAGGCTTTCAGTCATGTCGGGCTCATAGGGGCGGCGATCAGTTTGCTCGATGCCTCCTCGGTTAAAGCCGATTAGAGATTGGGGAGGATCTCCTTCTCGTAGAAGTTGAAGAAGCCCTGTTGATCCGGCCCCACCTGGTGGACGCAGATGTAGTCGAAACCGGCGTTGCGGTACTCGGCAATCCTCGCCAGATGGCTGTCCCGGTCGGGAGAGCATAGAACCGCCTCGGCGACTTGATCTTCCGTAACGAACTCGGCGATCGTCCCGAAGTGTTTGGGAGTTGGCAGGTCGGTCATGGGGTCGCCGTGAACTGCCCCGTTCGGCCAGAACCGGTGTGCGGTCTCGCGTGCCTGCTTTTCGTCGGGGGCCCAGCACACCGTGACTTTGCCGTAGAGCGGCTTGCCCTGGCCCCCCGCTTTCTTGAACGCCTCGATCAAAGATTCGTCGGGGCCGGTCGCGATCAGACCGTCTGCGTTCTCGCCGGCGAGCTTGGCCGCAACTTCTCCTCCGGCCGCGACCAGGATCGGGATAGGGTCGTCGGGAAGATCGTAGATCTTGGCTTCCTCCACGTAATAAGAGGAGCCGTCGTGGCTGTAATAGTCGCCCTCCCACATGCCGCGGATGATTTCGATCGACTCTTCCAGGAGGTCCAGGCGGATCTTGCCGCGCGGCCACGGGTCTCCGAAGATGTGTTCGTTCAGAGCCTCCCCTGCCCCCAAGCCAAGTGAGAATCGCCCCGGCATCATCGAGCCTGCGGTCGCTGCAGCATGAGCGATGATGCCAGGGTGGAGCCTGATGGTCGGGCAGGTCACGCTGGTAGTCAGATGCAGTGAAGAAGTCGAATGCGCTATCCCTCCGATGACTGCCCATACGAATGGGCTGTGTCCTTGCTCGTCGATCCACGGATGGAAATGATCCGAAATCATCGCAAACTCAAAACCCGCTTCCTCCGCGGCCCTGGCGTTTCTCACCAAGTCGTTGGGAGCATGCTCTTCGCTCGATAGGTGGTATCCGATCTTCATGATTTCTCCGCCACCTTTTCTTCCTTAAGATCGATAACCGATCGTTTCTCGAACAGCCCGACAAGCTTTCCCTCTAAAGTGGTAACCAGCGCCGAATCAAAATCGTCTTCTTCCATCGTTTCCAGCAGGGATTCTGGGCGCACATCGGGTCTGTAAGTGTTGGGGGCTTCATCCATTACATCAATGACCCTTTTATCCGGGTCGGATTCGAGCGCTCGTTGCCCGACGGTGCCAAGCACCACCTCCGCTTGATTCACGACCACTACCGGGTGCCGGTCTGAGTTCGAGATCCGCGCTCTGACCTCTCCGATGAGTTCGTCCGGATGGCAGGTAGGCACTTTCTCGGCGAGAGTGCCGATGGTCGGTTCGGAGGCCTTTTCACCTTCTAGCCGGCCCCCGTTGGCCTTCCATCCTTTTTTGCCGGGAGCGAAGTCGTAGACATCCTCAAAGCCGAACTCTTCGAGCCGCCACGCGGCTCGTGGAGAGAGGTCTCACTGGAAGTCCCAGCAGTAGACGACCACGGGCTTGTCTTTCTCCAACCTAGAAAGGGACTCGTCCGAGAAATCTTCGAGATCGATGTTCATAGCCCCGGGAAGATGTTTTTCCTGATACTGGCTCTCGGGGAGAACCTCGACCACCTGGGCGCTCGTGGCGAGTAGATCCTCCATTTCATCGAGACCGATAAATCGTGGCATGGATGACCTCCTTCTCTTTAAGTGGTTTACCCTGGGAGCGCATCGGCACACGTTTGACAGATGAGCGTTACGATTCGCCACCAACCCACCATGAAGACACAGGTAGAAAGAGAAGGCCCAACTACCCTCAAGCTCTCGATCGAGGTCGAACCGGGAGAGCTCGCTCCACTGCTCGACAAAACGATCAGACGGCTGAGCCGAGAGGTGAACATCCCCGGCTTCCGCAAGGGCAAGGTCCCCCGAGCGATCCTCGAGACGAACCTCGGCCGGGACACCATCACCGAGGAGATGCTGCGGGACGCCCTCCCCGCGTTTTACGCAAAGGCGGCGGTCGAGGAAAAGGTTGCGGCGATTGCCGAGCCCGACATAGAGGTCAAGAGCTTCGAAGAAGGCAAGCCCCTCGAGTTCACCGCCACCGTTGAGGTGCGGCCCGAAGTAAGCCTTCCTCAGTACAAAGGAATCGAGGTTGAAAGGCCCGCCACTAAGCCAACTGTTGAGGAAATCTCGGAGCAGCTCGATCGCCTTCGAGATCGGTTTGGAACCTTGGAGCCCGTCGGCAGGAACGCAATCGATGGAGATTTCGTCACCATCGATTTGAATGCATACCGTCACGACCAGAAGATCGACGAAGCGACGGCGGCAGATCTGCTTTACGAAGTCGGTTCGGGGACTCTGGTGCCGGAGCTGGATACCGAGCTCAAAGACAAGCGGGCCGGAGACATCTTCAAGTTCAACTCAACTCTTCCCGAGGGAGCCGGGGAGCACGGCGGCCAAGAGATCTCTTTCACGGTAATCGTGAAGGAGGTGCAAACCAAGAAGCTGCCGGACCTCGATGACGAGTTCGCGAAGACCGCCTCCGAATTCAACACTCTTGACGAATTGAAAGAGGAAATCTCCGAGCGAATAGAAGCCGTCAAGACGATGGAGGCCGACGTCGAGGTAAGGAACCGAATACTCGAAGACCTGATCGATCGCACCGATCTGACTGTTCCCGAGTCGATGGTCGCACAAGAAGCCCAGCATCGTCTGTCCCATCTCTTCAATGATCTGCAGCAGGCCGGTGTCTCGGTCGAGCAATATCTGAACTCTCAAAATGCCACTGAGGATCAATTGATTGCGGCATATCGAACGTCTGCCGAAAAATCGATTGCAGCGGAATTGATTCTGGAGGCAGTAGCGAAGGCTGAGAGTATCGAGGTCGGAAAAGAAGAGATCGATGCGGAGATCGAACGACTCGCGGAAAAGGTTGAAAGTGACATAGCTACGATACGAAAACATCTTGTAGAAAGCGGCCGGGTGTCACAATTAGCCGGTGATATCCTGAGTAGAAAGGCACTCAATTTTCTGGTCGAACATGCCCAGATCACAGCCAAGGAGCCAACGGATGGATGACCTCAGTAAATTTCAGAACTACCTCGTTCCCACCGTCGTGGAGCAAACCTCGCGGGGAGAACGGGCTTTCGACATCTACTCGCGTTTACTTCAGGACCGGATTATCTTCGTAGGGACTCCCATCGACGACACCGTAGCGAATCTCGTCATCGCTCAGCTGATCTTTCTCGAGCACGACGATCAGGAACGCGAGATCTCCATTTACTTCAACTCTCCGGGCGGAATGGTTTATGCGGGGATGGCCATATACGACACGATGCAGTTCATCGAGTCTCCCGTGGCGACGTACTGCGTAGGGATGGCGATGTCAATGGCCGCGATCTTGCTGGCGGCAGGGACTCCGGGCAGAAGGTTCGCCCTGCGGAACTCCAAGATCATGATCCATCAGGGTCAGGCCGGCTTCCAGGGGACTCCTGCGGACATAGATATCCAGGCGCGGGAAGTTCTTTCGCTTCGAAAGAGGATGGCCGAAATCATCGCCGAGCACACGGGCCACCCCCTGGAACAAGTTGAAAAAGACATCGATCGCGACAAGTTCATGACCGCAGAGGAGGCGAAGGAGTACGGTATTATCGACGACGTTCTGCAGAAGCGAACCGATAACCCGGTGGCCGAAGCGGAACTTCAGCGAGCCGGCGGGAAATAGCATCATGGGGGCGAGGTAATGCCGAAGTTCAGCGACACCCACGGTGATCTTCTAAAGTGCAGTTTCTGCGGAAAATCCCAGAAACAAGTAAAGAAGCTCATTGCCGGCCCCGGGGTTTACATCTGTGACGAGTGCATCGACCTCTGCGTCGAGATAATCGAAGAAGAACTAACCGAAACGTCTGAGCTCAAGCTCGAGGAACTCCCCAAGCCGAAAGAGATCTATGAGTTCCTAAACGACTTCGTCGTCGGCCAGGAACACGCCAAGAAGATTCTCTCGGTTGCGGTCTACACCCATTACAAGAGGGTTCAGGCCAGAGACAAAGACGACGAGGTCGAGCTTCAGAAGTCGAACATCCTTCTTATCGGCCCGACGGGATGTGGCAAGACTCATCTTGCTCAGACCCTGGCGAGAATGCTGAACGTCCCATTCGCCATCGCGGACGCCACCGCTCTAACGGAAGCAGGTTACGTCGGAGAGGACGTCGAGAACATCCTGCTCAAGCTGATTCAGGCTGCGGATTACGACGTGAAGCGCGCGGAGACGGGCATCATCTATATCGACGAGGTCGACAAGATCTCTCGCAAGAGCGAGAACCCCTCGATCACCAGGGACGTCTCTGGAGAAGGTGTTCAGCAAGCTCTGCTCAAGATCCTCGAGGGAACCACCGCCAGCGTCCCACCTCAGGGGGGCCGCAAGCATCCGCATCAGGAATTCATCCAGATCGATACCTCGAACATCCTTTTCATCTGCGGCGGGGCGTTTGCCGGCCTGGACAAGCTCGTCGAAAAGAGGATCGGCAAGGGTGGGATCGGCTTCGGCGGACAGGTTCGCAAGATGCAGGACGGCGA
>JAHWKU010000034.1 GCA_019347715.1 Actinomycetota bacterium
CATTCCTCCCTATGCGCAGGCCGGTTACTCACAGCACGAACCACTGCGCCCCCGAAAGCTCCTTCTTCACAAGCAAGAAATCCTGAAGCTCATGGGGAAGACGGCCGAGAAGGGGCTCACGATCGTTCCGCTGTCGTGCTATTTCAAGAACGGTCTCGCCAAGGTCGAGATTGGGCTCGCGAAGGGCAAGAAGCTCTACGACAAGCGTGAATCGATCAAAGACCGAGAGTGGAAGCGGCAAGTGGACCGAGAGGTTCGCGCCCGCCGCCGGTAAAAGGGCAACTTCCGGCACATGTGCTCTCTAATCGCCGTGCTCTAAGGCACCAAATACCCCGGGGTAGAGAAAAGCAAATCCGCCAGCTCTTAGCTGGCGGATTTCACCTTAGAGTCGCATCTGCCTCCCCGTCCCCCAAGTTCCCATCTCTATTCGAGCGTTGACAGCCTCTTGATGGCGAAAGCGACTGCCTCGTCCAGGGACAAGGACTCCCCCTCTTCCCAAGCCTTGTCGAAGCCGTCATCGGTGAGCCCCTTTCGAGCAGCTGCGACATCGACCTCATACGTGGGCTGGTGAACAGGGGGTCGGGGGGCAAGAAAACGTGAACGCAGAGCATGGGCAGCTCCAAACAGACGGGCGGCCTCCTCCGCGTCCGCGCCGGCGAGCAGGCCCCCCACCGACTCCAACGACTGCAGCACGAAGTGCCTTTGGGACCCGCGGACGGTCGAAAGAGCCTCCAGGTGGAGGGCGACGGACCTCTTGATATCGCCCTCTGTCCGTGCCAGCTCCCCAAGGCTCCACAGAGGAGCCCATATTGCCACCGCGACCCCTATCTCCCTGGCGATCTTCAGGGACTCCTCCAGCAGAGGGCGCGCCTCGCCCCCGGCGACCCGCTCAACCTCGCCCAGGCTGTGGAGGACACTCGAGAGTTCCTGTTTGCCGGCACCTTTGCGAGCCACCTCCACGGCCTCCCGGAGATAAGCCAAGCCCCGGTCAAGGTCGCCGAGGAGGTAGGCGTTCCACGCGGCGAAGTTGAGACAGGAGGCGATGGGGAGTGGTTCCCCAATCTCGCGGGAGATCTGGAGGGCATCCTCCGCCAGCACCTGAGCCCCTCGATAGTCGCCGCGTTCGTTGGCATCGAGGCTCAGCAAGTACATCCAATAGGCTTCCCCGGCCCTCCGGGCGATAGCGCATGCCTCCTCCCACATGGCCTTCGCCTGCTCCTCCTCTCCATCGGCCTCGAGGATGCGGGTGAGACGACCGAGAGCCCGCACGGTCAACTGTTGATCGCCCACCTGCCTTGCTGCTGCTAGCACATCTTCGTAATGCAAACGCGCCTTCGGGAAGTTCCCTGCCTGTTCCTCCACCCTCCCGGCGGTATGTTGTGTGCGGATGATGCCGATGGGGCGTCTAAGCTCCCGGGCGTATCTCACCGCCTTGTCGCTGAGGAGGCGTGCTCGGTCGAGATCGCCCCTCATCATGGCGGCCTGCAAGAGTCCTAACTGGGCCTGGCCTACCGCGGGCGGCTCGTCGGCTTGCTGGCCCAGCTCCAAGGCCTCCCGTAATAGCTCTTCGGCGGCGAGCAGGTCCCCCTCCGTCAGGGAGACCCATCCCAGGATCGTCTTGCTTCGGGCGACCAGCCCATCCAACCCCGCCTGGTTCGCCAAGCGGAGGGCCTCCTCTCCCCCACTGCGCCCGGCGGCCAGGTCACCCCGGACGAAGACATCAGCAGCCGCCAAAGCCATCATGGCTTCGGCCTTAACCTCGAGCGGCACCTCGCCCGCCTTCGAAATGGCCTGCTCCAGCCATCGATGTCCCTCCAGCGAGCGTCCACGCAGTTGCCAGAACATCCGCAGCGATGCTGCCATGCGCTGGGCCTTCTCGGCCCCCGCGTCCTCGGAGAGGCTCCACTCGATCGCGGCCCGCAGGTTGTCCAGGTCCCCCTCGAGTACTTCGAGCCACTTACCCGTATCGGGGGACTCCACGCCGGGACCGGCCGTCTCCGCAAGGGCAAGGAAGTAGTCACGGTGCCGGGCCCGGAAGAGGGATGACTCTCCGGCGTCCAAGAGCTTCTCTCGCCCGTACTGCCTGATCGTCTCCAGCATGCGATAGCGGGCCTCCGGTCCCCTTTCCTCCCTGACCACCAGCGACTTATCGACTAACTCTTCTAGGAGATCGAGGACATCGTCGACTTCCAACCCATCGGCTCCGCAAACTGCCTCCGCGGCTTCGAGGTCGAAGCCGCCGGAGAAGACCGAGAGCCGGCGCAGGAGCACCTGCTCGTTTTTATCGAGGAGCTGATGGCTCCAATCGATGGCCCCGCGGATGGTCTGCTGGCGCTCCAGAGCGGTCCGCTGCCCTCCTGTGAGCAGGCGGAACTGATCGTCGAGTCGGGAGGCGATCTGTTCCGGGGTGAGCGCCTTGACCCGGGCCGCGGCGAGTTCAATGGCGAGCGGGATCCCCCCCAGCCTGCCGACGATCTGGGCCACGGCGGCAGCGTTGTCGGGCGTCAGAGTGAACGACCCCAGGACCAGCGAAGCCCTCTCGACGAAAAGGCGAACGGAGTCGTAGGCCGCCATTTCCTCTAGCGGCCCCGGCCCAGCTGCATCGGGGAAGTCCAGTGAGGGGACCCGGTAGGTGGCCTCTCCGCCGACACCCAGAGGCTCCCTGCTGGTAGCCAGCAAGTGGAGGTTGGGACAAGCGCGCAGGAGCCGGTCGGCGAACTCCGCGCTGGATGCGACCAGGTGCTCGCAGTTGTCCAGGATAATCAGCATCCGGCGGGATCTGATGTGCTCGATCAGTTTCTTGAGAGGATCGATGGCAGCCCCTGCAGGGGTCTCCGAGTCAATCGTCGAGTCGGACCCCAGGCGAAGCCCCATGGCGGTGGCTGCAGTCTCGACCACCAGATCGGGCGCGGTCACCGGCGCCAGATCCACGAACCACACCCCCTCGGTGAAGTCGTCGACAATGTCGGCCGCGGTCTGAAGACCCAGCCTTGTCTTTCCGCAACCGGCGGCGCCGGTGATGGCCACCAGACGGTTGGCGGAGAGGAGTTTCTTCACCTCCGATATCTCCCGCTCCCTGCCAATCAAGCTGGTCAGCTGGACCGGCAGGTTGGTGAGCAGTTGATCGAGCCCTTTGATCGGTGGGAAGTTCTCTGGAAGATCAGGGTGGATGAGCTGAAAGATCTGCTCCGGCTCGGTGAGATCCTTGAGCCGATGAGAGCCGAGATCCCTGAGCGAGGAGCTGTCGGGCAGACCGTCTCGCACCAGGTCGTAGGTCGACCGAGAGACCAGAACTTGCCCTCCGTTAGCCAGGCTCCTCAGCCGGGCGGTCCGGTTCAGCGACGAACCGACATAGTTCTGGGAGTCCCGGAGCTCGGCGTCACCGGTATGCAGCGCGATCCTGACTTTCAGTTCGATACCCTCGGGCCACCGTTCCTCGACGAGGCGGCGCTGGACGTGGAGAGCACACGAAACCGCACCGCTCGCCCGGTCGAAGGCGGCCAGCACGCTGTCTCCCTCACCCTGGTCGGCGGGGCGGATCCCACCGTGCCGCTCGATTTCCTCATGAACGATCTCGTGATGGCGGCGGATCGCGCCAGGCATCGAGCTCGGATGCACCTCCCAGAGGCGCGTGGAGCCCTCGATATCGGTCATCAGTAACGTGACGGTGCCCGTAGGTAATTTGGTCATCTCGGGTCCAAAAGCATTCGCCCACCGGCAATTCTATTGCCCGGATACCTCGTCGGAGGCCGTCGATTAGCCATTCCATCTCACATGAGGTAGGGCGTAGGTGTTGACGTAGTTAAGGCCGACGAGCATTGCCCTCGCAATCATGCCGACGAACCTCATATACGTCTCTGCCTCGCCGCTGCCGTCCGGCCATGCTAACGGGGTTCGTCTTCCCGCTTCTGCGGAGCGCTGCTTTCTGCCATAGGTAATCCTTACTTTCAGGACCTGACTTCGCTGCCGCGAAGGTTCCTTGCAATTACAGAGTCCTCCCGAAGCTCGGTGACTACTTCTCTTCGTACTCCCCCTAGTAGCAAGTGCCAAGCGGGTGAGTCTCGAGTGAACGCAGCCCGCTCTTTACGCCGACGTTCTTCAGCAAGTAGCGGCGCCAAACTCCGCCGCAACGCTTGCGGTCCTGCTACTCAAGGATCACATACAGGTGCGATGTGGAGAGGGCGCTGCGGGAAACGATTTAGCTGATGAGGCAGGCAAAATGATCGGGAGAGTTCTGAGGATTTAGCGGCGCCATAGGTGTCGCACACGAAAGTACCTAACCGTACATCCTCTCAAGAGGCTCCGGAAAGCTACATCGACGAGTCGGTCCGATACGAGTTCCAAATCGCCCTGCGCGGCTCCGCCATCGAGATTCGACGGTCCAACCCGCGGGGCGCTTGGTCGAGACGGTTCAAGTATTGCCAAGAGTGCGGAACCCAATGGCGGCGTCATGCCAGCCAGGGCCTGTGCACTCGCTGCTATGCCAGGAGCTACGCGCGTTCCGGAGGGCACAGGGTGAACCGATAGTAAAACCCTCCACGGGTCTCCTCGATTCGCGAGCGGTTCCCGTTGGAGGATCTCCCGGGGCTGAGGAATCTTTTAGAGGGGGTGAGTGCCGGCCTTCGTAGGCGAACCCGGAGTTCGGGTAGCCGTTCGGCTGAGACGAGATTAGCGAGAATTGTAATCTGAGGAGGGAGCCCGGACCCAGTGTACGGCCTATACGGGATCCAGATCCTGTCCATTTACCATGACTCCCGACATCGGGATCAAGCGATATTCCGGGACCCATTCTGCCCCTGGCGCGGGAGTAGACGTCAGGTCTATTGCGTGAATGGAAATCGGCAGCTCGGGATGGGCTCGGTTCTGTTCCTCCAAATGAGCTATCACCAGCCTCACCTGATTGAGTGTCGGGTCCGGGGGCACTGCTCGGCAAGCCTTTCTGGCAACGCGGTCGTGGAGAAGCCAGACGATAGTGCCCCCAGGGTGAATAACCCCAATAAGCAATGCCCGCGACTCATCGGCCGGAGTTGGAACTGAGTCGATTCTGAGTTCGTCCATTGTTAGGCGCCACCGACCGAAGGCCTCGATCCAATTCGGCTCATTCGGATCATCGGCTAGCTGTTCGAGGACTGAGTTCCAACGACTCCTCTGTTCAAGCCCTTGTTTACCTAGAACTGCCATAGCGGTCCGTGGATACTTGGCGATCGCAGTCGGTTCCGATAGGCGTTCCGCTATGAAGCTATCCAAGGTTCCAAGCCCGTCATTTAGTGCCGCCGTCGCCTCCTCCGAGGTGGGTTCATAGCCGGCATGCATGATTCTGTGTCGAAGGAGGAAGAGGTTGCTGTGCCATAACGCCACCTGACCGGCGCCTGTAAGGGACCAATTACCTCCTAGCCTTGGACTGAGGTGCGACTTCGCCCTGGAAATGAACCCCCTTGATTGATCGAACAGTGCGGCGGCCTCCTCAGGGCGTTTGACCTCCTCCCACATGAGGTGACAGAGAAGAGAGTCCAACGCCACCTCCGTAGCCGTGGCGGCCAAAATCACTGCCTGGCGATACTCACCATTTAGTTCCAGAGCGACCTTGGCCTCGCGCGAAAGATCTGCATACAACGTAAAGACCGCTCCCCGGGACTGAACATTGAGCGCGCTTTCCAGCCGTTGGAAGTCTGCGTCCGTGAAGTCTTCATCACGTGTAATCGAATGGACGTTCATACTCACGAAATAAACACTCAGTGCCTCAGGCCACTGATCTTCATCATTCGCGATTCGTCTAAGTCCCAGAACCGAGAAGGGGAGGCGCTGCCTACTGACTAGAGTGAGCGGCCTCTTTCGAACAAGAGCATACGACCGCTGAAACTCTCTTAGAATGCTGATTCCAAAATCGAACGCCTGGGAAAGGACATCATCCATTTCCTCCTCGGATGGCTCCTCAAATGGGATAGCCATCTCCACGATAGTGCGCTCTACGTTTAATCCTTCACCCTCTGAAGCCTCTTGATTCTCCAAATCTTGCTCAGAGCTCGCAAATGCCTTGCGAGCAGTTTCGAAGAGAGACTTCAAGCTGTAAATGTCATTTCTGGGCTCGGTGGCCCGCCAAAACCTGAAGGAGGCATCGAGGTATGTGGTATCGAGGTCGAGATGTTGCCCTTGATCGTGTGCAGCCAGCCATTCTTCCCAACTCATGGAGCTTGTGGCTTGAAACACATAGCCATCTGGTAGCCCCAATGGCTCAGGCAGAGGCACGAAGAAGTACGCGATGACTTGACCAGGCATTTATTCCGCCTCTAGGTCCGGTGGCGGTCTAAACCCGCCTCCCTCATACCAGGCCCAGTCGAGGTCCGCCATGAATCCCTGCCGTGGCTCCCCCGTGGTCTCGAACGGGTGGCCATGGTCGTCGACTGCCACCACGACCTCCTGTCCCCCAACTAGGCAAATCAAGTTGAGCCGCCAGCGGCAAATAGGCATTACGTGCTCGGCCAACGATTTGAAGGTCGAGGACCTCGCCATGCGTAATCGCATAGCTGTGACGATTAAAGTGAGGAGTCTCTCCTACCAGCTCGCGACCCATGTCTTCCACCCATTCCCACGCGATGGGATGTTCTTCGTCCAAGTAAAAGATCAGTAAAGTGCTCGCGAGCGCGCCAGCTGTAGGGCAGTGGACACGCACCCCGCTCAATGGAGATCGGCGATCCATCTCCACCGCCATGTTGGTCACCGTCACGGTCTCAGGACTCACGCCTTCGATTCGAAGGCGCACCCTTGTCTCGAGATAGCTGACCGCTCCGCGGGATCTCAACCATCGATAGACGTCTGACGTCGCTGAGTCCTGCGGATGGTCGGTGCCCGGGAGCGCACCGGGAAGAACGAGAGTCCACGATTCAGATTCTGCAATATCGGCGATCACACGAAGCGGCGTCTTCCTGCTTCGTGCTCGGCTGATGATCGACCTCGCGAGACGCGCCAGGCCCAGCGCGCCCGCAGTAACCAGCCCAACGATAACTCCTTCAATCACCCAGAAATCCGGGCACCAGTTCAGACCAACTCTTTACCTGCATCCAGCCTAGCCAGTCATCCACGAACGCGTCACAGAGTATGGCAGACTGAGTAGGACAGATCGCTCACCGTACCGACCTTGAGATCATTATCTCCGAAGATCTACGCCACCGTTCAGAACCAGATGGCACCGTGGGCACCGAAACTGTGGCAAGTCCAGTCAGAGCATAGCGAAGCTCTTCCGTGGTTCCAAGGTGCTAGCGGGCACCCTCTTACCGCCCTCGACGCTGAGCTAGGCGCAGACTCTCGCGTCAGTCCTTGCGTGTTTAGCTGGCCGTGCGATCGCCTTCGGCACCATCCTCGATGGCCGACGGCTGATTGAGGTCGATCACTCGTACCTCGCCCGACTTCGGCTCTATTAAGCGAATAACGTTAGGCGGTTCGGTTTCGAGTGGTAGCTGATCAAACAACTCCAAAAGCCCCTGGGCCGCGTCGCCATCGGCACTTTGTTCCAGGATGCAGTCGACCATGTCGTCGCCGCAGAATCGACGCGCCGTGAGGACGACATCCTCGAAATGCTCGCCAGCCTGGAGAGACGCCCCCATTGCCTGCAGCCAAAGCTCTGGAGTCGACTCCGCCACGAGGGCCGCTCCGATCGCCAAGGCTGTCCGTGCATGTTCCGGCGTCGCACTCTCGACCGCGAGCTGATTGAGCAACGAGGCGTCAAGCAAATCATTTAGTCGGGGCTCGGATTGCTGGTACTCTCGAAGATCGCGGAAGACGTTCGCTTTCAGCCGCCACTCCGCCCTAGAAGATGACCCTTCCTTCGCAACCTCGTTGAACAATTCGACGGCCTCATCAAACTCCCTCGACCAGAGAAGCGCGTCCGCGAGAAAAGCGCGAGCACCACTCTCACCCCGCGCCACGGCTTCTTGGTAGGCCGCCACTGCCTCCCGATGGCGGCCTAGCAAGAACAGCAGCCCCCCCTTCTCTCGCCACCAGTAGCCGCGGTCCAGATACTGCGGATCGAGTTCCGCAGCACGGAGCATCAGGGAAAGCGAATCGTTGAGGTCATCTTGGCGAGCCAGTTGTGCCGCGTTAAACGTGAACTGTCCGGCGTGGAGGTCGCGGTCCGGTTCGTCAGGGTCCGTAGGCCACATTACCAATGCGTCAATCACTCGCCGCCTTGCATCCTTTGAGGCCATCGTTGCCCATGACAGAGCCATCTGCATCCCGATAATGGCGACTTCTTCCGAGGGTTGTCGGGTCAGGGCGTGCAGCAGATCGATTGCCTCCGCAACCGGCCCGCCTTCCAGCAGGAGGAATAGCGCCTTAGACGCGATATCTGGGTCGAAGACGACCGAGCTTTCGCGCATCGCATCAGAGACAACCCGCGCTGCATGCTTCTTCAGGCCCAAGACAGCGACGCGGTCAGCGATTAGAAGGAGTAGGTCTGCACTCAGGCGCTTCGCAACGTCACCGTCCAGGTGCGTCGCTTCAACGCCAGGATAGTGGAGGGTTGCTGAGCCGCCTCCGCTGATCCAAACCACCGATTCGTTGGGCGCAATATCGACCGTCAGCGAGAGCGGTCCAGCGGGCGATGCTCCTACCTGGAACAGATCTTCGAAATTCCTGAGGCGGCGGCGCAAAGCAGCGATGATCGAACCGACGCCAACCCCCGCCACTTCGCCCTCGCCGCGTATCACGACGCGCAGCGGCAGATGTGCTTCAGCGCTTGCCCAGGACCGGTAGGCCGCAACCTCGGTCTCGATGTCGGCAGGCGTCTCGGTCTTGTCCCACACCTGATCACTAGGAAACGGCAGGGTAAAGCGAGCCGCAGAGGTGTCTGAGCCATGGGGGTCGTAACGATGCCACCATTGCCACCACAAACGGCCGCTCACCGACTCGTACAGGACAACCAGGATGGGGTATTCCAAGGACGACCAGTAGTTCGCGGTTGACCGCTTAATGCGGACCGAGGCCCGACGTCGCGCCTTGTCGGTGCTCTTAAGCTGTACCCCGAAGTGAAGACCGGTCGTGTGACCGCCTTGGAAGAGCTCGACATCGAAGTCCACACCGTAGTCGCTCTCTCTCTGTTCGACTGTCCAGGAGCTAGGGATCGCGGCCAGAAACGCCCGCCCCGACTCAGTGCTGCTCACATGAGATCGAGGTCTCCTCGGCAACTTCGCGTCACGGGGCACGCCACTAGTTTGAACGAGATTTGGGTCAAACGTTGGGAGTGTGTCTCAGAGAGATGTCGCGCCCGGGCCCAATCCGCCGTTCGCCTTGAATGACCCGACTTGGCTCCCTCAGGGCTACCGTCAACCTGCTTAAAGGCGACGATCATCGATCTAGGGTTCTCGGCCGAGCTTAGCTTTCAGATTCGCCGGGCGCTCTCAAGGTGAACGCGACAATAGGAGCCCGTCCGTGGGTTCTTCCCAGCCAATCGACGCTCACTCGCCGGCTCCTTGCACTCAGTACACCGCGCTCTGGAAGATTTCACGCCGAGGTCGGAGACCTCTCCAGTGGAGTCTTTGAAGGAGCTGCCCAGCCACTCAAAGACGATGTCGGCCGGTTGGAACAGAGCAGCGAGAAGTCCTGGGACCCTTCCATACGTGGCGTGGCAAGTGGACGCAGGGGCACTCGCGGCTGCCGCAGCCCAGGTCTGTGACAGCTCAATGAGCTCGAATACGCCGAAATGCAGTGGCATAGCTAGCCTTGCTGGACGGCAAGTCCACCTGGAAGCGGATGGGCGGGTCGCTGCGTTCCTTTCAGCCCCGAGGTCACGCGAGGACTGTCAACGAAAGTCTTTACTTATACATCCTGTCAAGATTCTCCGGAAAGATGCTTCGACAAGCCGGTCCGGTACGAGTTTGAAAGCCGGCATACCAACGCAATCCTGACAGTCCAGCGATCGAATCCCCGAGGGTCTTGGTCTAGGCAGTCCAATTGTTGTCTGACATGTGGGACGACTCGGAGACCGCATGCAGGACATGGATTGTGCCAAAGATGCTTTGCTAGAGCTTACGCGCGGGAGAGGCGCCGCAAGTGCCGCTCTTAATCGTTAGAGACACCCGTGTTCTTGGAACCCTGGAATACAGGCGCGCCAATTCGACGAAGGACAATCAGAAACTGATCACGAGGAACATGCTTACCACGACTTATTAGAACAACTCTTCCCTCGTGCCGACGAAAGACCTCATACGTATCATCAACTCCCGCCGCCACCGCTTCCATAATCGACTTGTTGTCGCGGGGCCCTAGCAAATACAGAGTATCGATTGACTGAGGAATCAACGAGCGCCGAATGAAGTTGACCCATACATCACCGGTAGGAGTGATTTTGTAGGACTTACCAACTATGACCAGGGCGAACTTGCAGTAATCCTTGCAAAAGTTCAGATCCTGTTCATCACTGCCTAAACTTCGTTGGGACAACACATCCAGAAATTTGATTAGTGCGTTGACCTCGCTGATGATCTTGTCGTCTTTTCGGCCTCCAAAGACCTTCGTTCCTAGGAAGTCCAGTTCCTGAAGAAAAACGGGATAAAAATGGCCGCTCTTATCGAATCTGGAGTACGCATCAAAGTACCCCACAACCTTGCCATCAGGTTGGGCCTTTGGATGCAGATAGCTGTCTAGAAAATATCCCGTGACGCTCGGCTTCTCTCTCTCAAACAAGCGCATCAGAACGTACAAGTCGATGGATTCGCGGTGCGACTGGGAGATGTATCTCTTTACCTTGTGTAGGAGGGTCGAAGAGATGAAGTGATAGGCACCGTGAACGAAGTTTTGTTCCTGGGGATCCTCACGACGAAGCCTGATGATCACCTCATCATTGTTCAGAAATGCTGCCCTCGTAAGAGTTTCATCAGTCCAGTCAACCTTGACTCTGACCCGTGGCAGGTAGGGAGCTTCACGAACCAGACCCTTCGTGAAATCATTGATTCGTCCTTGAAGGTCATGCTCCACATACTTCCTTTTCGCCCGACGGAAGAGACGCGGAAATGCGGCTACCCCCTTCCAAAAAAGGGCTGTCCACTTCTCCACCTTGTCGGGGTTTAGAAACAAGATGAGGAGAACAAGACCGATACCGCCGAAGGCTCCCAGTACGATGAGAGCAATATCCTTCATTTCACACGTCCTGAAGGGCAGGCGGAGCTAGTCGTTCAGCCAAAGCTTTTACGCAAGAAGGTTTTGAGCACGATACTTTGACGCTCCCGCTGTCCGGGAACACTGAATAAAGGTTCTCCCAGAGAATGACGTCCCCGCAAAACGCGCATCGGATGCGCTGGGATTTGAAGTCTCCCAAGAGTCCCAGACTCTGAAGAAGTCCCTCGAGATCATCGTCGAAGACGGCCTTCAACGAGTGTTTCTGAACCACTGCTACTCCTCAACTGTTTGGTCGTGAACATTATCCAGGCTACGGCCATTTGCCGACAGCACTGGGAGGACCCTGAGCTACCCACCGCATCTGCCAAGGGCCTGCGGTTGATCGCGACGACTGTCCTCTGATCGAATGTCGCTCGTGCGAGTTCACGAGTTCATTCTGCTCAGGGACGAGGGAAACTGGCAGTCGTCCCCGGAGTGGCTAGAGACAGACCGAGAAATTCGGGAAGCCGCGGCTACCGTCGTTTGGCCTCCGGGTGCCAAAGAATTCAGTATCAATCCCACCCCTCAGGGAAATGGAGTTAAACCGATAAAGGAGGCCTTCTTGCTCTCCCTAAGCGGGCAAGGGTGGAGAACCGAGCAGCGAGTAAAGATCTTGGATCGGGGGAGCCCCGGGAAAATTGACGCCTTGAAGGACTATCCCGACGGGACCACTTTCGTTGTCGAATGGGAAACAGGAAATGTCTCATCAAGTCATCGTGCTCTGAACAAGATAGTTGTCGCCATGAAGGAGGAAAACATTCAAGGCGGAGCGCTGATCGTTCCTCGGCGTCAGGGCTTGTATAAATACGTGACCGACCGTATCGGCAATGAGGAAGAGTTGAGACCTTACTTTGCCCTCTGGGCGGAATCTACTCTCGGGACAGGTCTGTTGGGCATATATGTCATCGACTACGACAAAACCGATCCTGGCGTTCCTCTCATTAGCAAGGGAACGGACGGTCGAGCTTTAGTCTGATTCGATGAGCCGGGGCTGGTTCGCCCGCTTTGGTGCGCGTCGGGTGGGTCGGCCGTCAAGCGGGGCATCCCCGATCTCGTCAGCAGGGCGCTCATAAGCGCAAGCCGCGTGCAGTAGCTTCTCGGACAACCGCACCCATTCCATAGGGTTGAGATTCTTGTCAATCTCCTTTGAAAGTGGAATGGCAGCCTCATCTAACCGCTCTTGGATGGGCAAACAATCGCCAATCTCTACTCCCATCCATCGGCGATGCCTGGTTTCTGCCACCTCGTATGTCGATCCTCCGCCTCCAAAGGGATCCACGACCAAATCGTGGGGAGCAGTAGACATCAATATGCAGCGTTCAGGGATCATTGGCTTGAGCTCATTGGCTGGCCTCTTCTTGAACTTTCGGTGACGGACAGGCGATGTGTCTTCCCAAAAGTCCGTAAGGTTTAGGCCCTTTGGATTCAACTTGTCGCGGTGACCCCCATAGTCTCGGATTTCTTGACCGCAGTGGCGACAAGTGGGGATCGGCGCTCTGAGTTTCGTGAACGTTTTCGGTTCCCCCTTCGTGAAGTAGAGGAGTCCGTAGTGCGCCGGATAAAGACCCCTACCTCGGGGATAAGTGTTCTTCATCATGATGGCTATCCAATGCCTGAACTGCATCCCGTGTCTTTCAGTTAAATCCTGTCCCACTGGGATGCAATAGCGAGGAATGTTGTAAAAGAAAAAAGCTCCCCCCGGTTTCAAGACCCTAATGGCCTCCGCCACCCACTCGTTAGTCCAGTCGAGATATTCACGATCTGGCCGAGAATCGTTGATGTCATCTCCGTAGGATTTCCCGAGATTGAAAGGGGGATCAGCGAAGATCGTATCGACTGTCGCTGGCTCAAGTCCGCTGAGCAGGTCAATGCAGTCTCCTTGGAAAAGGATTCCGTGAGGAGTCGCGAGGTAGGGCTTCACCGCCCCTCTCATAGAGTGTCTCAGTTCCATCTCAAAGGCATTTTAGGTGGGGGGTCTGACATTCCTGGAGGTTTCCAGGGAGGTTGGCAAAAAAAGTCGGTCCGCAGATCGGCCTTCATCGAGGAGGCCGTGGCTAACCTTCCCGTCGTTCCCGCGTCGTTCCTCGCTCAGCGCAGTGTGCGACCCTGCTTAAGAACCTAAACCGCGTCGTTCCGGCGTCGTTCCGAAAGTGACCGTCGTCAGCGTTACAAACGAGGCGCTTATTCACCTTTAGAAGTGTGGCACCAAAAGGTACTCAAGGACATGTGTCTTCAAAGGCTTCGGTCGCGAAGACAGCGCGAGCGGATGCAAGATCTCCCGACAGATCGGGGGTCGGATATCCCGCCGTTTCGGGGGCCGGATCAGGATCTGTCGGGTTAAGCGCGCACCAAAAGCGCAGGTCAGAGGAGGTACAGACCCGCCGGATCGACGGACGTAATGGTTCTAGTCTGCAGGTGCAACCTAGACCAGTACGTTCTTCACGAAGTACATCCGCTTCGCGTCGTGCTGAGCCGATTGAACTCTCACTCGAAGTGGCCCCACTGCCCGTGGAGGACCCCCGATTCAGAGCGCTGCTCGAGCTCCTCTTCGGTTCCGATCGAAGTGTCGGAACTGGCTGGTAGCCTCCCAGCCGGTGCTCCAAACGAGGTTGAAGCTATGAACGAGATGACAAGACGACCAGCCATATACGCAAGAGTCTCGACTGAAGAACAGGCCCAGTCGGGGACATCTCTTCGTACCCA
>JAHWKU010000035.1 GCA_019347715.1 Actinomycetota bacterium
CTTGGAACCTCGGCCCGCTTCCCTCAGACAAGACGACCGGCTTCGAAACCATTCGCCCCCTTGTGCCGAGTTGGCCTCTCCAGTGTAGCCCCAATCGCCAGAATCCACCCCTGAAAGCGACTTTTGCGCGAAGCCGTCAATCCGGACTACTTCTCTGTTGCTATTGCTCTCAGTAAGGTCAGTCGCCTACACTCAGTGAGGAACAGTTCGCCGTGGTGGCTCCATGGCGAATGGCAACACCGATGGGGCAGCATTGACCTCCCGTTTCGTATCTGGTCACCTTGGATGGGAGCGAGCTAGTGGTGAACCCGGCCATCTGAAGCTTGTGGCTGGGTCTTTTCTTTTTGGTTATAGGATTCACGAGGCTTAGGGGGCATAGACATCGACACATATCCGAAAGGGTCGGCAAATTTGACTACATCCAAACGAGTCCGCGTTCTCATCTCGGTACTTTCGATCCTAGGTCTGTTCAACGGACTGATGGGCGGAGTCGCTTTGGCCCAGTCCACGGCTGAATATTCCGTCGCTCAAACCGGCTACACCGTAGCGGGCGGAAACACTTCTTACACCTACACTTTGCTTGGCCCGCAGGGCGGGACAGTAAGTCACGTCGTCCTGAACACTTGCCTGGAGGAAGCCGACTCCGTCTCGCATACCGCCGCCGCGGGTGAGGACGATGTCATCGTCTACGCGGGATATGGGCCCGATCCGACCACCGCAGTGACGGGACACAAGTGGGAAACCGACGACTCCGGCGACGGAGAGATCCTCGTTGGAGCAACCTTTACGCTCACTTACAACGGCACCCACAACAACGCCGATCCCAATGGCACCATCTACGCCCTAAAGAAGCAGGACACCAAGATCGGCTTTACCCGTGGCCCCTCCTGCAGCTCACTCACTGTGAAAAAGACCGACGACCTCGATGAGCCGCTGAACGGGGCGGTCTTCGAGGCGTGGCTCGACGACGGGGACGAGGTCTTCGAGCCGGGGACCCCCGGCGATACCCTTGTCGGCACCTGCACCACCGGCGAGGAGGGCACCGCCGGCCAGTGCACCTTCGAGGAAGCGCTTCCCGGGACCTACTTCGTAAGAGAGACATCCGCGCCGCCGGGTTACCAGATGGACCCGAGCGTCCAGAAGGTGACGGTCGGGACGCAGGAGCACAAGGTCCTCGCGTACGTCTTCGTCAACCCGCTCATCCTGGGCTCAATCAAGATCATCAAAACGGACTCACTTGGCAACTTGGTGCAGGGCGTGACCTTCATCCTGTACACCGATGCGAACAGCAACGGCCAGTTCGACTCCGGCGAGCAGGCCACGGACCGGGACGGAAACCTGGCGACGTGCACAACGGACCTCACGGGGACCTGCACCATCGATGACCTCGTCGCAGGGAACTACCGCCTGCATGAAGACCCGACCACCGTCCCGGCCACGATGAACCCGGCCCCCGACCAAGACGTCACGGTAACCGCCGGTCAGGAAGTGACCGTGAACTTCGAGAACCCCCTCAAGCCGAGCGCCATCCAGATCGTGAAGGACGGTCCTGCGGTAGCCCACAGGGGCGACACGGTCACCTACACCTTCGCGGTCAGCATTCCTGCAGCGGGCGTGCTTCCGCTCACGGGCGTCGTCGTAACCGACCCGAAGTGTGACGCGGCCCCTACTTTGGTCTCCAGGACCGGGGGAGACCTGGACTCTATCCTGGAACTGGGGGAGACCTGGAACTTCACCTGTTCTCACCTAATCACGAGCTCAGACCCCGATCCCATGCCTAACACCGCTACCGCCACGGGGATCGACTCCTTCGGCCGACAGGTCACCGACACCGACGATCACCTGGTCGACCTCCTGAGCCCGGCGATCCAGGTCGTAAAGGACGGGCCGGCAGAGGCCCACGTGGGCGATCTCATCACCTACACCTTCGCCGTGACCAACGCGGGCGACACCCCCCTTGCGAACGTGACCCTCGCCGATCCCAAGTGCGACTCCGGGCCGACCTTCGTCTCCGGGGACGCCAATTCCGACACCAAGCTCGGGCTCACCGAGACCTGGAACTACACCTGCACCCGGACGATCACGATGGCCGATGCCACCGATGGTGACGGGACCGCTCACACCAACACCGCCACCACGACCGGCCAGAGCATCATCCCGGGCGGTTCGACCAGAACGGTCGAGGACACCGACAGCCACACGCTCAACATCCGTCTGCCTGCGATTCAGATCGTCAAGACCAGCGACCCCTCTCAGGTACATGTAGGCGACACCGTCACCTACACATTCACGGTTACCAATGAGGGCAACGCCACGCTCGAGAACGTTACCGTGGACGATGATCTGTGCAGCCCGGTTAGCTTCGTGGGGGGCGACACTAACCGCGACGCCGACCTGCAGACCACCGAGACCTGGACCTTCACCTGCAGCAGGGAAGTTCTGGAAACCGACCCCACCCCCCTTCCCAACGCCGCAACTGCCGAGGGAGATTCGATCATCCCGTTCGGTTCGACCCAGCACGTGACCTCGGAAGACGATGACGAGATCATCATCATCCGCCCGGCGATTAATGTGGAAAAAACTGGAAGCCCGACGACTGTCCACGTGGATGACACGATCACCTACACCTTTGACGTGACCAATGTAGGAAGCACCCCTCTTGGGAATGTCGCCCTCACGGATCCTCTGTGCGACTCCGGGCCGAACTTCCTCGGGGGCGACGATGGGGACGATCTTTTGGAGGTTGGAGAAATCTGGAAATACTCGTGCACGCACGTCGTGACCGCCTCCGACCCGGATCCTCTTCCAAATATTGCCAGCGTGCAGGGGACCGACGAGCTGGGGAGGACGGTGACGGACGACGACAACTTTGTTATCGACATCATTCGGCCGGCGATCCAGATCGTGAAAAGCGGGCCCTCGGTTGCTCACGTGGGCGACACGATCACATACACCTTCGTGGTGACCAACGTGGGCGATACCACGCTGGTGGACGTGGCGGTCTCGGATCCCCTCTGCGATTCTGCCATTAATTTCCAGGGAGGTGACGCCAACGGGGACGGGGGCCTGCAAGTGGGAGAAATCTGGAACTACTCCTGCACCCACGTAGTGACTGCATCGGACTCCGACCCTCTGCCAAATATTGCCAGAGCGGATGCTGAGGATGAGTTCGGCAAGGCGGTAACCGATACGGACGATCACCTGGTGGACATCATTCGCCCGGCTATCCAGATCGTTAAGACCGGTCCTCGACTGGCCCATGTCGGAGATGCGATCACCTACACCTTCACCGTGACCAACCTCGGGGACGTAGAGCTTCTGAATGTGGCGGTCACCGATCCGCTGTGTGATTCGGCTGCTGTCTTCGTGGGTGGGGACACCGATGGGGACACCAGGCTGGACCTGACCGAGGCCTGGAGCTTCACCTGCACGCACGTCGTCACCGAGGACGACCCGGATCCCCTTCCAAATACTGCCAGAGTTGACGCCGAAGACGAGCACGGCGTTCGTGTAGACGACACCGATGATCACGTGGTTGACCTGATCCACCCCGCGATTCAGGTAGTCAAGACGGCAAACCCGATATCGGGGGCCCCTGGAGACTCGGTCACCTACCTATTTGTGATCACCAACATCGGCGACACCACGCTCTTCGACATCACGGTGGATGACAACGTCCTGGGTCACATCTGCGATATAGAGAGTCTCGAGCCCGGTGAGAGCGAAGACTGCTCGATCTCGGCGGTCCTCGGGGCGACCGGAGTGACCAACGTCGGAACGGCCGTCGGCTCTGACGAGCTCGGCAAGAAGGTCAGCGACGACGACGACGCCACCGTATCTATCGTCCTGCCGCTGGAGATCGTCAGGCGGGCACCTTCCCCTCCCGCCGCTGCACAGCTGCCCAGAACCGGCGCTGACGGCTTCCCCGGGCTGGGTCTGATCGCAGCAGTGATGATCGCGGGAGGCTGGGTCCTTATGATGAGGACGGAGAGGCCAAAGGGAAGAGCTACTTCCTAGTCGTTAGTAGCTGAAGCCGGCGCCGATTCGGCCTCGAGCTCAGTCGATCTGTACCGAGCCGCCTGCTCTCCAGTACTGGCCGGCCTTCCTCTCGAGGAATCCTTCGTCTACTAGGTAGCGTCTGAGCGTGGCGTGGTCGGGATGGTATCGGCGGATGAGGGCGTTGACGAGGCGTTCGGGATAGTACTGGCCGGGCTCGAAAGCCCACGATAGGTAGTCCAGGACTGCCAGCCGACTCATCCTCGAAGTGGGGATTTCGAGGAGCCTGCCTGCCCGGAAGAACTTCCTCAGCTCCGTTGCCATGGACTCCTCGACCCCTGGAAACTCCTCCTTTGCCTCGGCGGACGCCCGGTAAAGTGCCTTCTTCATGGCCTTGGCAGCCTCGTTTGCTTGATAGCCAGAAGGGCTTTCCGCGACCAATCCTGCGTTGATCAAGCGGGACAGGCTCCGGATGACCACTTGCGAGCTCAGCCCCGATCCTTGGGAGATCCCAGCCACATCCGTGTGCCCCAGAACTACGGCCGAAAGCACCTTGAGCCGATCCGGGTCGGCCAGGGCCGAGACTATCGATGAAATATGGGCCTCCGGCTCGGAGGCACCCTGGCTCGGCAGCGTCATCCGGTCTCCGAGGCTTCGCTCTTTTCTCCCAGCCACTTCCATTCCGCCCGGCCGAGCTCGGTCGAGGGGTCGTTTACTCCATAGAACTCCATGGTGATCCGATGCCAGTTGCCGGTGGCTTCCAGCTGAGCAAGCACCGCGAATAGCCCAAGCTCGAGGCGGTACATGAGCAGTGCCCACCTGGGGAGGTTGAGGCGGCGGATGAATGGCCACCACTCGCTTCTTGGGTCCATCATCGGCTCCGTGCGAGCAGCGATGAATTCCCGGGTGAAGGTGTATTCCCGGTCGTGTCGGATGGGATCTAAGGACATCGCCACCCAATCGAAGAAGCGCTGAGGGTCGGTCTCCTTTGGTCTGGTGACGAATCTCATACTCACCCCGTGCTCGAAGAATGCCTCCACTTCGTCGTCGCGGAGGGCAAGAAGCGTGCCAAGGAAGTGCGGGCTCATGGTGGGATCGAGCGTGAAAGCGAGGCCGAAGTCGAAGAAGGCCATCCTTCCGTCGTCCATGAGCTTGTAGTTGCCTGGATGGGGATCGGCGCTCGTGAAGCCGTGGCGGTGAAGGGAGCCGTAGTAGAAGCGGAAGAGGATCTCACCAACGCGATCTCGCTCGCTTTTAGGAAGCTTCTTCAGCTTCTCGAACGGGATCCCGTCGACTCGCTCCATGGTAAGGATGCGCTCGCTCGATCTGTCCGAGATGGATCGGGGAACGAACACGAAGGGATGGCCGGCGTATTGATCGGCCAGGGTGTCCATATTTTCAGCCTCCAGGGTGTAATCGCACTCCTCGAGCACCCGCTGGCGGATCTCCTCGATGGCTTCATCTGCTTCGAGTCCGGGAGCCAATAAAGGCATCAGGGGCTTCACCGCCGCGGTCATGGCCAGATCGCTCTTGATCGCCGCTTCGATGCCCGGGTACTGGATCTTGACCGCCACCGACCGCCCGTCCTGCAGGGTGGCGTAATGGACCTGACCCAAGCTCGCGGCGGCTATTGGTGTCTCGTCGAAGTGGGCAAAGAGCTCCAGGGGATCTGCATCGAACTCGTTTTTGAACACCTGCTTGATGAGCTTGGGCTTCATCGGAGGAGCCCCCTCGCGAAGCGATCCGAAGACCTCTTGATAGACATCGCGCATTTCGGGGGGAAGGATCCCGGCGTCAATGAAAGAGGCGAGCTGGCCGACTTTCATCGAGGCCCCCTTGAGGCGTCCCAGGGTCTCGGCGAGCTCTTTTGCGGTCTTGGCGTGGAAGTCCTCGAAGAGCTTTTCCGTGGTCTTGGTTCCAAGAAGCGCCTTTGGGGCGATCATCGCGAGCCTCATCGAGCCCTTGACCGAACTGGCTGCGAGCCGCCCTGCTCTTCCCATTACTCCGGTTGGCATGGCCCGGTCGGATCGCTTCGTCTTGGCCGCGGGTTTGCGAGGGGTCGGCGGTTTGGCTTCCTCGCCTTGCTTGTCTTTGCCTCGTTCGGCGGCCGCCTTCCTCGCTGCCGAGCGGCGCTGTTCTTCCTTCTTCTTGCGATCCTTTTCGGCCAAGGAAGCCAAGCCTACCAAGCGCAGACGCGGCGCCGCCGCTATAAATGAGCCCGTGACGGAAGAGATCAAGCTTACGAAGTTCTCACACGGCGCCGGCTGAGCCTGCAAGCTAGGTCCTGGGGACCTGGCGCAGGTCCTGCGCCGTTTCGGAGAATACGCGAGAAGCGAGGATGCCAACCTCCTTCTCGGCTTGGACGCGCCCGACGATGCCGCGGTCTATCGCATCACCGATGAGATAGCGCTTGTCCAAACCGTGGACTTCTTCACCCCGATCGTGGACGACCCTTACGAATGGGGCGTGATTGCCGCAGCCAACGCTTTCTCCGATGTCTACGCGATGGGGGGCAAGCCGATCCTGGGATTGAACCTCGTCGGGTGGCCCCTCGAGGGGCTCTCATTCGATTTGCTCGCCAGGGTCCTGGAAGGCGGCGCAGACAAGGCCAGGGAGGCCGGGGCTTCGATCATAGGGGGCCATACGATCGACGATGCAGAGCCGAAGTTCGGCATGGCCGTGACGGGCACCGTCCATCCCGATCGAATCGTGCGCTCATCGGGGGCCGCCCCCGGCATGTCGCTTGTCCTCACCAAGCCGCTTGGGATGGGGATTGCGGCCACCGCAATCAAACGGGGCATGGCTTCTCCAGAGCTGAGCGCTGATGCGGTTTCGACCATGTCGGTTCTGAACCGAGGGGGTGCCGAGGCCATGATCGCGTCGGGGGCGGCCGCGGCGACAGACGTGACCGGATTCGGCCTGCTGGGTCACCTTCACTCTCTGCTGCGATTGAGCGGGGTGGAGGCAGAGGTATGGCTCGACCGAGTCCCCGTTCTGGAAGGGATAAGAGCTCTCGCAGGCGAAGGCGTGTTTCCCGGCGGAAGCAGGCGAAATGCCGACTACTACTCGGAATTCGTCGGGTTCGATTCATCTATCGAAGAGCCCGACAGGATGATTCTGTTCGATGCTCAGACCTCTGGGGGCCTGCTAATCGCCATCGATGCTTCCCGCGAGGGCGATTTGGTGGGAGCGCTAAATGAAGCGGGGACTCCGGCCGCGGCTGTTATCGGACGGACTACGGAGGGGGCTTCTGGGGAGATCTTGGTGAGGGGAACTGCTTGAAGCTGACCATCCCGAAAAACATCTACGAGCAGATGATCGATCACTGCAGGGCGGGCTTGCCGAACGAGGCCTGTGGGTTCCTGGCTGGGCGGGCCGGGGCCGTAGAGCGGTTCATCCCTTTGGAGAATGCTGCCGCTTCTCCGGTGTATTACCGCCCGGACGACAAACAAATGATTGCGGCGATGAGAGAAATCGATGACGGCGACCTCGAGTTGAGCGCGATCTTTCACTCCCACGTTGCGAGCGCCCCGAGGCCATCAGTTACCGACATCAGAGAAGCTCATTATCCCGATTCGGTTTATCTCATCGTGTCGCTCGTAGACCTTTCGAATCCCGAAGCGCGGGGATGGCTCATCCAAAAAGAGGACTGGAGGGACGAATCGGGCCAAGTCGAGGAAGTGGAGCTGGTGTTATCTTGACTTCATGGCAGTAGAGGTTCGCATTCCCGCAGTTTTCAGAAAGCATGTCGGTGGCGAAAGGGCCATCGAGTCCCAGGGCGGGACCATCAAGGACGTCTTAGACAAAATGGGGGCCGTCTATCCCCAGCTTCGCGAGGAGCTCTTTGGTGATGCCGGTGACCTTCACCGCTTCGTGAATGTCTATCTAAACGATGAGGACGTGCGATTCCTAGAAGGACTCGATACGAAGGTAGATGAGGGAGACGTCGTATCGATCCTGCCGGCGGTGGCGGGCGGGACCGAAGCTCGCAAAGTCTGAGTCCCAGTGCGCTTCGAAAGCATCGCCGGGCTGATTGGCAAGACCCCTCTCGTTGGGATCTCTTCGATGTCTCCCAACCCTGCCGTGCGGATCTGGGCAAAGCTGGAGGGACAGAACCCAACCGGATCGATCAAGGATCGCATCGCTCGATACATGATCGACAAGGCAAAGACCGATGGGCTCCTGACCGAAGACAAGATCCTTCTCGAGCCGACCTCGGGCAACACCGGGATCTCTCTCGCTTTCTTCGCAAGGCGGGAGGGCTTGCGTCTGGTTTGCGTCATGCCCGAGACGGCATCGGAAGAGCGGGCCCAGATGATCAGAATGTTCGGCGGCGAGATCCGTTACTCCCCGGGTGAGAAGGGCTCGAACGGCGCCATAGAGATGGCAAGGGAGATGGCCGCAGACGACAAGTACGTGATGCTCTACCAGTACGGCAACGACGCTAATCCTGCCGCTCATTTCGAAACCACCGCTCCGGAGATCCTCGATGACCTGCCAGAGGTCACCCACATCGTGGCCGGCCTTGGTACCGGGGGCACTCTCACCGGCATCGGCCGGTACTTCGCGGAACACAAGCCGGCGGTGCGCATCGTTGCCGCCGAACCGGAGCAGGGAGATCTGGTTTACGGACTCCGATCTCTCGATGACGGCTTCATCCCAGAAGTTCTGGACATGAACGTCATTCATTCCAAAATCAAAGTGAACGCGAGCGACTCCGTGGTCTGGACGCAGGCCCTGGCCTCTGGCGAAGGGATCTTCGCCGGTATCTCGTCTGGGGCCACGGTTCACGTTGCGCGAAAGATCTCGGAGCGCATCGATGAAGGCGACGTGGTTTGCATCTTCGCCGACGGTGGTTGGAAGTATCTGTCGACCGAGATCTGGACCAAGCAGGCAGAAGAGGCTGCCAAGGGCGTGGAGTACATGCCGTGGTAACCGATCGCCCCATCGGAATATTCGACTCAGGAGTAGGGGGCCTCACCGTAGTTCGGGCGGTGCAGGAGCTTCTTCCCCAAGAACACCTCATATATTTCGGCGACACCGCGAGAGCCCCTTACGGGCCGAGGCCGGTAGAAGAGATCCGCCGCTTTTCGTTCGAGGTCATGGATCTCATGGCCGCACAGGACACCAAGATGCTGGTGATCGCATGCAACGCGATGACGTCGGCGGTGTACGAAGAGGCGAAGACGCGTTATGACCTGCCGATCATCGGGGTTATCAATCCTGCGGTTCGGGCTGCCGTCCGAGCAACTCACAACGGAAGGATCGGCGTGATAGCCACCAAGGCCACGATCTCGACCGGCCAATACGACAGAGCCCTCGGTGCCAGCGGCGGGGACGTCGAGGTGTTTACTCAGGTGTGCCCGGCTTTCGTCGATCACGTTGAGGCCGGCGACACCTTTTCGGAGGAGCTATTCGCCTTGGCCGAGCAGTATCTCGAGCCGCTGATCGAAAAAAATGTGGACACACTCATCCTTGGGTGCACGCACTACCCTCTGCTGAAGGGAGTTCTGCACTCGGTCACCAACGGCGAGGTAGAGCTGATTTCGTCTGCCGAGGAAGTTGCTAAGGACGTGTATCAGGCCTTAGTGGAAACGGGACTTCTGCTTCGAACTCGGGCCATAGGCACTCGCCGCTTTATGGTGTCGGGAGACGCCGAGGGTTTTCGTAGTGTAGGTTCCCGGTTTCTGCCCGGCCTCGATCTCGTGGAGTCTCGCCCCTGGACCACCGAGCCGGGGGTGAACTAAGGAGATGATGAATGCCATTTGAACTCGTAGTGCTCGGCGCCAACGGAACCTTCCCCGGCCCGGATCGGGCAGCCACCGGCTTTCTCCTTAGGTCTGGCGGAAAAGAGGTATGGATGGACTGTGGGACCGGTACCTTCTCCAACTTGCAGAAGCACATCGACTACTTCGATTTGTCTGCGGTGATGTTGTCGCATCTTCACCTCGATCATGTTCTCGACATCTACGCCCTTTACTACGCCCTCAAATACTCGATCCGTTCCGGGGGGCCGACCGGCATCGATGTCTACGCGCCGGCTGGCGCAGAAAAGCACCTGGGGCAACTGCTTTCCACGCAGGGCGAGAACGATTTCACTGGATATCTGATCTTCAATCCCATCGACGAGAGTTCCGAAGTTGAGGTGGGCTCCCTGAGCTTCAAATTCGCGAGGACTCTTCATCCAATCGAGGCCTATGCGATGAGGATCACCGCCGAAGGCCGCACTCTTGTCTACACCGCCGACTCGGGTGCGACCGACAGTTTGGTGGACTTTGCAAAGGGGGCGGATGTGCTGCTTGCGGAAGCGAGCATGCACGAACACAAAAGCGGCTCCGAGGAAGTTCACATGACCGCTCGAGAGGCGGGCCGCCTGGCTGCTCAGGCGGGAGCTGGACGACTCATCCTCACCCATGTGGCTCCAGGATTGGATCCGCAGGTAAGCCTCACCCAGGCTTCGAATGAATTCGAAGGAGAAGTCCTGCTCGCAACCGAGTGCGGAGTGATCCAGATCTGATGAGCGAGCGAGCCGACGGACGGCGGCCGGACGAATTGCGTCCGATCAAGGTGACGAAGGACTTCGTCGATGTCGCGGAAGGATCAGTCCTATATGAAGCGGGGAAGACGAGAGTCCTCGTGAACGCTTCGTTCGAGGAGCGGGTTCCAGACTTCATGAGAGGCACCGGCAGGGGATGGGTAACTGCGGAGTACTCGATGCTGCCTCGATCGACCGAAGTGCGCACGCCCCGAGAAGTGAACCGCGGCCGGCCCGGTGGTCGAACTCAGGAGATTCAGCGTCTGATCGGTCGCAGCCTTAGAGCCATCTGCGATATGGACGCGATGGGGGAGGGGACGATCTGGTTGGACTGCGACGTTCTTCAGGCAGATGGTGGGACGAGGACTGCTTCCATCTCCGCCGCTTATATCGCGCTCGCCGATGCGTGCGCCCGCCTCGTATCAGACGGCAAGATCAAGGCGTCTCCCATAATCGATGAGGTGGCCGCGGTGAGCGTCGGAATCGTCGGTGAGGTCGCGTGCTTGGATCTCGCATACGTCGAGGATGTCGCAGCTGAAGTCGATATGAACGTCGTCATGACCGGTTCGGGAAAGTTCGTAGAGATTCAAGGAACTGCCGAGGGCCGCCCCTTCGACGATGACCAGCTAAATCAGCTCATCGATCTGGGTCGCAAAGGGATCGACGAAATCGTCGCTCTCCAGAGAAGCTTGACGCAAGGCTAGAAGGCCTGGTGCCCCCAGAGATCGTCATTGCATCTTCCAACAAAGCGAAGATCGCCGAGATCGTGGAGATCTTCTCGGAACTCGACGTGACCCTCCTTACCAAGTCCGACCTGAGTGTTTGGCCGGATGACATGGAGGAGAGTGGAGTCACTTATCTCGACAATGCCTTGATCAAGGCGCGCGCCGTCTGCCGGGTCACGGGCAAGCCTGCCTTGGCCGACGACTCGGGAATCGAGGTCGATGCACTAGACGGGGCCCCAGGGGTTCATTCGGCCAGGTTCGCCGGCGCCAATGCCACCGAAGAGGAGAACAACCAGAAGCTGGAGGGGTTATTGAGCAGCACTCCCAAGGAGAAGCGCGGAGCGCGCTACAGATGCGTGGCTGTCGTCGTGTTCCCCGAAGGAGATGAGATAGCGGCGCACGGGACCTGCGAGGGCACCATCGCAGAGTCTCCTAAGGGTGAGGGCGGATTCGGCTACGACCCATGGTTCATACCTTTTGGCGGATCGCGCAGAATGGCCGAGCTGAGTACTGAGGAGAAACACGCCATCAGCCACCGGGGAAAAGCGCTGCGGGCTCTGGCAGAAAAGCTGGACCAGCGCTTGAAGGCCTGACCCAGGACCATGGTTGCAGGGGTGCGGGCGAGAGGACTCGAACCTCCATTGGGTTTCCCCACCGGATCCTAAATCCGGCGCCTATACCAATTCGGCTACGCCCGCTTCACTAGACTAGAGTGGGCCGCCCGGGCCTCGATCCCGGAACAAGAGATTAAGAGTCTCCCACGTTTCCAATTACGCCAACGGCCCACAATCAGTTTATCTTCAGCGCGCCAGGCGTTTCACAGATTTCTACTCTCGAGGGTGACCGACGGGACTTGAACCCGCGACATCCTGGACCACAACCAGGTGCTCTACCAACTGAGCTACGGCCACCATGGTCGCCCACGGGCGCACAATGATGGTAGCACTCAGCGCTTTTGCCTCCGTTGGAGATAGCCTCGGGAAATGGATCGGTCCGCAGAGGTAATTGTCGTCGGAGGCGGGATCATTGGCTGTTCCATCGCGGCAGAGCTGGCGCGGTCGGGAACCCAGGTTCTCCTGCTCGAACGTTACGAGATAGCGTCGGCGGCTTCGGGCCGTAATCACGGCCTCATTTTTTATCCGCAGACCGAAGTCACCGGCCCCCTTTACCGTGCTTCGCACGAGATGTACCGGCGACTGCGGGACGTCACTGAGATCGACTTAGGTCTTGGGGACACTCCTGCCGGTTTCATCATCTTGATTTCCCACGAAAGCGAATGGGATGCGGCCGAGACGGAGGCGCGAGCCAGCGCTTTGGGCGGCGTAGAGATCGAGCGGCTCGATTCAGCTCAACTCGCGGAAGCTGAGCCAAACGTCGCTGAAGGTCATCTGGGAGGGTGGTTCATCGGCGACGGATACGTACTGGATCCCGCAGCTCTCACCCTGGCTACTGCCTTAGAGGCGGATGCCCTTGGAGCTGCGATAAAGACGCACACCGACGTCAAGCAGATCATGACCCGGAAGGGAAGAACCAGCGGCGTCGCGACAGATAAAGGCATCTTCGAGGCCGATGTCGTGGTGGACGCCGCAGGCCCATGGGCGTCAAAACTCGCAAGAAGCGCTGGACTGGACCTCGCTCTTCAGGGTGCGAGAGGGTGGCTTTTGCTGACGCAGGCGGTTGCACCACTCGCTCGTCACCTTCTCGAGTCTTCGGGCTGGCACCTCATGGCGGGCGAGCCGGGCCCCCTGGCAGTGACCGTCGGTGGGTTTGCGGCCGAAGACGAACCTCGGGCTCCTGATGTTGGTCTTCTCATCCAGCAAAACTCGACCGGCCATGTCCTGTTGGGGGGATCGCGTATCTCGTCGACCCGCGACGACCCGGAGGGCTTCGAGGTAACCCGCGAGATCGCCCGCAGAGCTGTTGGGGCCATCCCTGCGCTGTCGGAGGTTCCCCTCACCGCCGTCTGGTCCGGAGTTCGTCCGATGTCTTCCGATGGCTATCCGCTCATCGGTTGGATGCCTGAGATTGAAGGTCTGTTTGTGGCAAGCGGGCACGGGGGCCAGGGCATGATCTTGGGGGGAGGCACCGGCCGCCTATCGGCGCAGCTGATCAGAGGAGAAGACCCGTTCGTCGATCCGACCGCCTTCGACCCGGGACGATTCGGTCTAAAACGGGCGTAATACCAGGCTGTGTCGTCTATCTGACACAAGAACTACGCATTTTTCCTTGACACCGAATGGGACCGACCCCACACTGGTCCTCGCCAGGAAAGAACCGCTTTCCACCGGCTTGAAAAAAGCAAGGGGGGACCACCTATGCAACTGTCTTCTTCGACGACTCCATTCCGAGTCGTAGCTCTGCTTGCAGTGCTCATGCTCGCCTTGGGGGCGGCCATCGCGGTGACCGCACAAGAGGTGCCGCCGGCTAAGTATTCAGCGGAAGTCTTCCCCGGTCAGTGCAAGGCCGATGTGGACTGTGTCCTCACCTTTACCATCACGAATGCAAGCCCACCCGATAGTGGGCACATCATGACCGATGCCTCGATCACGGCTCCTAAAGGCTTTTCGGTCACGGACGCCGGCAACGTT
>JAHWKU010000036.1 GCA_019347715.1 Actinomycetota bacterium
CCGGCTACTCGAATCTGCCGACCTGGTGATCGTCGGGGAAGGCCGGCTCGACTCTCAAAGCCTCGCCGGCAAAGCCCCCATCGCGGCTGCAAGGCTGGCCAAGGCAAAAGGAGTTCCAGTCTTGGCCTTCGCGGGGTCCATCGAGCTCACCGAAGAGGAACTGAGAGCCGAGGGGATCGGGTCGAGCGCGGCCATAGAGGACGTCGCCAAGACCGAGGCCGAGAGCGCTCCAGGGGCAGCCCTGGCCGCTTTGGTCGCCCGGAAGATCGCCCAGCTTGGCCCAGTGCGCTGACCTGCGAGAACGCGAATTGTCTTGACACCCAAGGGTTTTCGGGCTTACGCTTCATCGCGCTTGAACCGAATAGGGTCTCTCGGCCGCCGCGTCTATTGACGGGCGAGGTAGCGCCTGCTATTCTTCGTTTCCATATGCCCACCCCTCCAGGAGCGTTGTCCCGCGCCTTGGTAGCTGATCTCAGGAAATAAGGAGGAGTCTGCTTGGCGAGCGCCCCTATTGCCGCGCGTGAAAGAGTTTCGTTTGCAAGGATCCCCGAGGTTCATCCCCTCCCCGACTTAGTAGCCATCCAAAGAGATTCATTCGACTGGTTCTTGGGCGACGGTCTGCGGGAGGTTTTTCGCGACATCTCCCCGATCGAGGACTTCACGGGCACTCTCGCCCTCGAGTTCACCGACCACCGGTTCGAAGAGGTCAAGAACTCAGTCGAGGAATGTAAGTCGAAGGACCTGACCTACTCGGCCCCCCTGTTCGTGACGGCTCAGTTCATGAACAAGGAAACCGGAGAGATCAAAGAGCAGACGGTCTTCATGGGGGACTTCCCGATGATGACCGAGAAGGGCACCTTCGTCATCAACGGCACCGAGCGAGTCGTGGTCTCACAGCTCGTACGGTCCCCGGGCGTTTACTTCGACCGGGCTCTCGACAAGACCTCTGACCGAGAGATCTTCTCGGTAAAGGTCATTCCCGCCCGAGGGGCGTGGCTGGAGTTCGAGACCGACAAGAAAGACATGGTCGGAGTTCGCATCGACAGAAAGCGCAAGCAGCACGTGACGGTTCTGCTGAAGGCCATGGGTCTTACTCTCGACGAGATAACCAATCTCTTCGACGCAGACTCCATCAGGGAAACCCTCGAGAAAGATCACTTCGAGACGCAGGAAGAAGCGCTGGTCGACATCTACCGCAAGCTTCGTCCTGGCGAGCCCCCGACGGCTGAGTCTTCGCGTACTCTTCTCGAGAATCTGTTCTTCAACACCAAGCGCTACGACCTGGCCAAGGTCGGTCGCTACAAGGTGGACAAGAAGCTGGGAGAGACTCCCGCACCGATGACCTCCGTGCTAAAGCGCATCTACAAGGCGCTTGCCGAGCAGGACAAACCGGGCAAGGAAGTCTTCGAGCAGGAACGCTGGAAGATATTCGGCGCTCCTCAGCGCGACGAGAAGGGCCCCCGGGTCCCCGATTTCAAATCCGTCCTTTCTTATGAGGACATTCTCAAGACCATTGACTACCTGGTTCGTCTTCACCGCGGCGACGAGGGCTTCGAGATCGACGACATCGATCACTTCGGCAACCGCAGGATCCGTCCGGTGGGCGAGCTGATCCAAAACCAGATCCGCATCGGTCTCTCGAGGATGGAAAGAGTCGTCCGCGAGCGCATGACCACCCAGGATGTTGAGGCAATAACCCCCCAGACACTGATCAACATCCGTCCGGTCGTAGCCGCGATCAAGGAATTCTTCGGGACGTCACAGCTTTCGCAGTTCATGGATCAGGCGAATCCTCTGGCTGGGCTGTCCCACAAGCGACGTCTTTCTGCCCTGGGGCCCGGAGGACTGTCGAGGGAACGCGCCGGGTTCGAAGTTCGAGACGTTCACCCGTCTCACTACGGCAGGATGTGTCCGATCGAGACGCCGGAGGGACCAAACATCGGCCTCATCGGGAACCTAGCCACATACGCCAGGGTCAATCAATTTGGCTTCATCGAAACGCCATACCGAAAGGTTGCCGACGGCACCGTCACCAGTCGGGTCGAATACCTGACCGCCGACGAGGAGGACCGCTTCGTCATCGCCCAGGCAAACGCCGCGATGGACGAGCAGAGCCGCCTCACCGAGGACCAGGTGCTGGTTCGCCAGAAGGGCGGCGAGGTCGTGTTCGTCGATCCCGGACAGGTGGATTACATGGACGTGTCGCCGAAGCAGATCGTTTCGGTTGCTACGGCTCTGATCCCATTCCTCGAGCATGACGATGCCAACCGCGCGCTCATGGGCGCCAACATGATGAAGCAGGCCGTGCCGCTCGTTTCCACCGAGGCGCCTCTTATTGGTACGGGCCTCGAGACCAAGGCTGCCACCGATGCCGGCGATGTTGTGATAGCCGATGAGGCAGGAGTGGTCGAAGAGGTCTGCGCCGACTACATCATCATCCGCAACAGCGACGGACAGAGAAAGCAGTACCGCCTGGCCAAGTTCCAGCGTTCGAACAAGTCCACCTGCACCAATCAGAAGCCGCTGGTAAACGAAGGCGAGCGGGTCAAGAAAGGCCAGATCGTTGCGGATGGACCGGCCACCGACCAGGGAGAGCTGGCGCTTGGTCGAAACCTCCTGGTGGCGTTCATGCCGTGGGAAGGCCACAACTTCGAAGACGCGATCGTGATCAGCGAACGGCTGATGAGAGACGACGTGCTCACATCGATCCACATTTCGGAGCACGAGACCGATGCCCGCGACACCAAACTGGGGGCCGAGGAGATCACAAGAGACATCCCGAACGTCGGCGAAGAGATCCTGAAAGACCTAGACGACCGCGGAATCATCCGCATCGGAGCAGAAGTTGGCCCCGGCGACGTCCTGGTTGGAAAGGTCACGCCGAAGGGAGAGACCGAACTTACTCCTGAGGAGCGTCTTCTGCGAGCAATCTTCGGTGAAAAGGCCCGTGAGGTAAGAGATACCTCATTGAAGGTTCCTCACGGTGAGGCCGGGACGGTCATCGACGTCAGAGTCTTCACCCGTGAAGACGGAGACGAGCTGGCGGCAGGACAGAATCAGCTGGTCCGGGTCTATGTAGCCCAGCACCGCAAAGTCCAGGAGGGCGACAAGCTCGCCGGCCGTCACGGGAACAAAGGCGTCATCGCCAAGGTTCTCCCCGTTGAAGACATGCCATTTCTGGAAAACGGGACCCCGGTGGACATCGTGCTGAACCCGCTTGGAGTCCCGTCGAGGATGAACCTCGGGCAGGTGCTGGAAACCCATCTTGGGTGGGCGGCTCAGCACGGGTGGAAGTCCGATCTCACCGATCGCCACGCCGCCGCAAACGGCAACGGCAATGGAACCGGCAGGTTGTTTGTTTCGACCCCGGTGTTCGATGGCGCCCGAGAGGACGAGATCATGCAGGCGCTCGAAAGCGTGAACATTGAAACCGGCGGGATGAAGCTGGTCCGAGAGGACGGCAAGGCTCAACTGTTCGATGGTCTGAGCGGAGAGCCTTATGACGCGGCGATCACCGTCGGCTACATGTACATCTTGAAGCTAGACCACCTCGTGGACGACAAGATCCACGCAAGGTCCACCGGTCCCTACTCGATGATCACGCAGCAGCCACTCGGCGGAAAGGCCCAGTTCGGCGGCCAGCGTTTCGGAGAGATGGAGGTCTGGGCGCTGGAGGCATACGGGGCGGCTTACGCGCTGCAGGAATTGCTGACGATCAAGTCGGACGATGTACTCGGACGAGTCAAGGTCTATGAGGCGGTCGTCAAGGGGGAGAACATACCCGAGCCCGGTATCCCCGAGAGTTTCAAGGTGCTCATCAAAGAAATGCAGTCGTTGTGCCTCAACATCGAAGTTCTCTCTGCTGAAGGCAAGGAGATCGAGATGAAAGAGATCGACGACGAGGTTTACCGAACGGCCGAAGAGCTGGGTATCGACCTTTCCCGCCGTGAACCAAACACTGAGGAGATGGAGGCGTAACGAATTGATTGACGTTAACTATTTCGATGAGCTTCGCATAGGGCTTGCCACCGCCGACCAGATCCGCATGTGGTCCAACGGAGAGGTCAAGAAGCCCGAAACAATCAACTATCGGACGCTCAAGCCAGAGAAAGATGGCCTGTTCTGCGAGCGCATCTTCGGTCCAACCAAGGACTGGGAGTGCTACTGCGGAAAGTACAAGAGGGTTCGGTTCAAGGGAATCATCTGCGAGCGCTGCGGTGTAGAAGTAACGCGCTCGAAGGTACGACGCGAGCGCATGGGACACATCGAGCTCGCGGCCCCCGTAACCCACATCTGGTACTTCAAAGGAGTTCCCTCCCGCCTCGGCTATCTTCTCGATATCGCGCCGAAGGATCTTGAGAAGATCATCTACTTTGCCTCCTACCTCATCACGAACGTCGATGAGACCAAGCGTTCAAAGGACCTTCCGGGACTCGAAACGCAGGTGAAGAAGGAGCTGCAGGAGGTCAAGGACGAGGCCGAAACCAGGATCGCGAAGCTGGAGAGCTCCCTGGAAACCACGATCGACGAGCTCAAGAAGAAGGGTGCCAAAGCGGCCGAGGTCAACAAGGCTCGAAACGAGATCAACCGTCAAATCAAAGACCTGAACAACCGCCTCGAGCGTGACACGCATCTTCTCGAAGACACCTGGGATGCGTTCAAGAACCTCCAGCCTAGAATGCTCGTGGATAACGAGATCATCTGGCGCGAGCTGCGCGATCGCTTCGGCGATTACTTCAGGGGCGGCATGGGGGCCGAAGCGATCAAGGAATTGGTGCATGCCATCAACCTTCGCGACGAAGAGGAGAAGCTGCAGGAGATCGTCAAGACCGGCAAGGGTCAGAAGAAGGCAAGAGCGATCAAGCGCCTCAAAGTCATCAGCCCATTCAACGTCGACGGCTCGAAGAACTCACCGATGGGGATGGTCCTCGATTGCATCCCGGTCATTCCGCCGGAACTGCGGCCCATGGTGCAGCTGGAAGGTGGAAGGTTCGCCACCAGTGACTTCAACGATCTATATCGCAGAGTCATCAACCGAAACAATCGTCTCAAGCGACTGCTTGACCTCGGCGCCCCCGAGATCATCGTCAACAACGAGAAGCGAATGCTGCAGGAGGCCGTCGATGCGTTGTTCGACAACGGCCGTCGTGGACGCGCGGTCACCGGCCCCGGTAACCGCCCCCTGAAGAGTCTTTCCGATGCACTGAAGGGCAAGCAGGGGCGCTTCCGTCAGAACCTTCTTGGAAAGCGCGTCGACTACTCCGGCCGTTCCGTCATCGTCGTCGGGCCCGAGCTGAAGCTTCACCAGTGCGGACTGCCCAAGGTTATGGCGCTCGAGCTCTTCAAGCCGTTTGTGATGAAGAGACTGGTCGATCTCGGCCAGGCACAGAACATCAAGAGCGCCAAGAGGATGGTCGAACGCCAAAGGCCGATGGTTTGGGATGTTCTCGAAGAGGTCATCCACGAGCACCCGGTCATGCTGAACCGAGCCCCTACTCTTCACAGACTCGGAATTCAGGCCTTCGAGCCCGTGCTGGTCGAAGGCAAGGCGATCAAGCTTCACCCTCTGGTCTGCGCGGCTTTCAACGCCGACTTCGATGGCGACCAGATGGCCGTTCACGTCCCTCTTTCCGCGGAAGCTCAGGCCGAGGCACGTGTTTTGATGCTCTCGACCCACAACATTCTTTCGCCCGCCCACGGAACTCCGATCGTCACTCCTACGTACGAGATGGTCCTCGGCGTGTATTACCTGACGATGGAACGGGCTGCCGCAAAGGGAGAGGGTCGCTCGTTTGGTTCGATCAGCGAGGCGATCATGGCTTACGACCGCACCGAGATCGACCTGCAGAGCAAGATCAAGGTACGCGCTCCCTCAAGCAATGGCTCGGAAGAGCCTCTGCTCGAGACGACCGTCGGAAGGCTGATCTTGAATGAGTGCTTCCCGGCCGACCACACGTTCATCAACCGTCCCGTGCAGAAGCGTGATCTGGCAAAGATCATCGAAGAGGCAGCCGGCGTATACGACAAGGTCGTGGTCGCCGACATCCTCGACAAGGTCAAGCAGGTCGGTTTCCATTACGCGACAAAGGCCGGTTTCACCTTTGGACTGGTCGACGTCACGACCCCACCCAACAAGCAGAGGATCCTTGGAGACCACGAACGCACGGCCGACAAGGTCGAGCAGCAGTATCGCCGTGGAATCATCACCGACGACGAACGCCGCCAGGAGCTGATCGAGATCTGGACCCGCGCCACCCACCTCGTCGAAGACGACATGGAGCAGGCGTTCACTCAGCAGGAGCTGAATCCCGTCTGGACGATGGCGCACTCCGGTGCTCGAGGAGACCTGGGCCAGCTGCGGCAGATCGCAGGTATGCGTGGACTCATGAGCAACCCTCGAGGCGAGATCATCCCAAGGCCGATCAAGAGCTCTTTCCGAGAGGGCCTGTCGGTGTTGGAGTACTTCATCTCGACTCACGGGGCCCGCAAGGGACTGGCTGACACGGCTCTTAGGACCGCGGACTCTGGATATCTCACCAGGCGGCTCGTGGACGTGGCTCAGGAAGTCATCATCCGTGAGCAGGACTGCGGCACCGAAAGAGCAATCGAAATGCCGGTCACAGTCGAGCTAGGTGGTCAGCGTGTAGAGGCCCCAGGTATCGAGACCAAGATCTTCGGACGAGTTTCCGCCGATAAGGTCACCGTCGACAGGAAAACCATCCTCGAGGTAGGGGAGCGTATCGACCGGGCCAAGGAGCAGGAGCTCGTTGAGGCCGGAGTCGAGAACATCCGAGTGCGTTCGGTATTGACCTGTGACTCAAAGTACGGCGTTTGTGCCATGTGCTATGGCAGAAACATGGCGACCGGAGACGTCGTCGATGTCGGCGAGGCCGTCGGGATCATCGCGGCACAGTCGATCGGAGAACCAGGAACCCAGCTAACGATGCGTACCTTCCATACCGGTGGTGTGGCGAGAGAGGACATCACCCACGGTCTTCCCCGCGTGGTCGAGCTCTTCGAGGCTCGGACCCCCAAGGGACGGGCGACCGTCGCGAAGATCTCGGGACGTATCGAGATTCACGACGAGGAAAACAGAAGGATCGTCAAAGTTGTTGGTGAGGACGACAGGGAAGAGGAATATCCAGTCCCTCGCCGTCAGCGACTCAAGGTGGATGAGGGCGATGCGGTCGAAGCTGGTGATCAGATCACCGAAGGAAACATCGACCCTGACGACATTCTCGAAGTCGCCGGTATCCGAGCGGTCCAGCTCTATCTCGTTCAGGAAGTTCAGAACGTCTACAAGAGCCAGGGCGTATCGATCCACGACAAGCACATCGAGTTGATCGTCCGCCAGATGCTGCGCAAGGTAAGCGTCATCGAGCCTGGTGGGACTGAGTTCCTTCCCGGCGATCTCGTCGAGCGAAAGATCTTCGAGGCCGCCAATGCCGCAGTGGTCGAAAAGGGCGGCGAGCCTGCGACTGCCAGACCGATCCTCATGGGGATCACGAAGAGCTCGCTTGCCACCGAGAGCTGGCTGTCTGCAGCCTCATTCCAGGAGACGACTCGAGTCCTCACCGAAGCTGCCATCCGTGGGAGAAGCGATTCTCTACTCGGACTGAAGGAGAACGTCATCATCGGAAAACTGATCCCCGCGGGGACCGGGATGACGCGCTATCACTCCGTCGAGGTCAAGCCATCGGAAGAGGTCTCGTCTCAGTGGGAGATGCTGCGCAAGGAAGACGAGGTCAGACGAGAGCAGCAGGAGGCAGAACTGGCTGCGGCAGAGGCCGCTCGCAGAGAAGCCGAAGAACTATTCGGTTTCGGCGAGGACCGCGACGAAATGGCCGTCGTCAGCGAAGGCGACTAGTGCCAAGCGGGCAACGCTGCGCCTGACCGGATGTCTGACAAATAGGTGGCCTCATGAGCAGGCCGGACCAAGGGGTGCCTTCGGCGTTTTTGTCCCTGTTCGTGTTTCGCTTATTGAGGCGGTCGGTCTACAGGGTGGTGGGAATTTTCAAGCCTGGATGGAAGAGGGCAATCCCACTACTTCGCCACCTTGAGAGGTTTTCTGATCAATCCACGATGAACATGAACGTATTTGCCATGTCTGAATACCAACTCGGAGTTGCGCGCTTGGAGCGTGAACTGAAGAGAGTTCGACGAGGCGCGGAGCCGAGTCCTGACTTCTTAGAAGAAAACTAACTTCCCGAGGCGGCGCTCAGCCCAGTATCAGGATGCCGACCCCGGCGGCCAGGATTACCCATCCGGTGAGCGCGATGAAAAACCACCTTCTCGCGGCTTCCCAGTGTTTGGCAACGAAGATCAATCCAACGGGAAGAAAGAGTGAGCCGAAGCCCCAAGCTGGGCTGGTTTTGAATGCCTCAACAAAGATCGGAAGCGACCCGTAAGCCATGATGCCCAGGCCAACGGCGATGAGGATGGCTGCGACGACGCCCATGAGACCTCCTTTACTAACTGGCCCCCCGCTTGGTCGCATCGTATAACTTGGGGCTGTGCCCAAACAGAATCCCCGTAAGCTTCTCGATGTCGTTGCAGGGCTGGAGGGTCTCGTCGGCGATCCGGCCCAAGCGATCTTGAGCGGGCGGGTTCTCGTGGAGGGGCGAATCGTGACCAATCCCCGTTCCCTCGTGAAGACCGAAGCCTCGGTAACCCTGAGTGGCGAGCGGGTCCTAAGAGGCGAACTGAAACTGAAAGCCGCCCTCGAGACCTTCTCGGTGGATCCCTCTGGGAGAGTGGTGCTCGATGCGGGGGCCTCCACCGGTGGGTTCACGAAGGCTCTTTTAGCCGCCGGGGCGCGAAAGGTCTACGCGGTGGACGCTGGCCACGGCCAGCTGCTGGGATCTTTGCGCCAGGACCCAAGGGTGGTAAATCTGGAGAACACCAACATCGGAGTCCTCGACCGCACCCTGATCCCCGACTCCCTCGACCTCGTTACGCTCGATCTTTCCTACGTTTCTCTCGCTGAGGCCGCCTCCCAGCTGCAGGGACTCCTTTTTTCCCACTCTGCCCAGGCGATAGCCCTTGTGAAGCCGATGTTCGAGCTCGGCCTACCGTCGGCTCCGGCAGATCTCGACTCGCTCGACCGGGCAACGGCGCTCGCCACGACGGGTCTCGAGCGGGCCGGGTGGAAGGTCCTGGGATCCATCGATTCCCCCATTACCGGGGCACGGGGGGCCCAAGAGCGATTCATCCATGCTATTTCGCGCATTCGGGCAGGTCGCCAAGCGTAATCCCGGTTGCGGGCGTGTTCACATGGGTGGTACCTTTGACGTTCGTGCGCGGCCGGGAGCGGCGCACGATCTGAAGTGCACCTGACGCTGGGAGGACAAACCGCCCCCAAGGCGGCCACTATCTCCGCAGCGACGATGCCAAGAAACAAGACCGAGTCTGCGTCGTTTCGGCGCAGGTTCGGAAGATTGCGCGTGCCGTAAGTAACTCGAGAGGAACGATGCCGACGATCAACCAGCTGGTCCGCAAGGGCCGGGAGATGCAAAAGGGAAAGACCAAGACTCCGGCTCTAAAGGGGTCTCCTCAGCGTCGCGGGGTGTGCACTCGCGTGATGACGACTACTCCTAAGAAACCGAACTCTGCTCTTCGAAAGATTGCAAGGGTGAGGCTCACGAGCGGCGTAGAAGTCACGGCCTACATTCCAGGTATCGGCCATAACCTCCAAGAGCACTCGATCGTGCTCGTGCGAGGCGGCCGTGTGAAGGATGTTCCGGGTGTCCGTTACAAGATAGTCCGGGGAACCCTTGACACTGCCGGAGTACGAGACCGCAAGAAAGCCAGAAGCCGCTACGGCGCAAAGAAGGAGCAGTAGCCGTGCCTCGCAAAGGTCCAGCGGAAAAGCGAGAGCTCACTCCGGATCCCGTTTATCAAAACCCGCTGGTAACTCAGTTCATCAATCGAGTGATGACTAGGGGCAAGAAGTCTCTTGCCGAAAAAGTTGTTTACGGTGCACTGAAGATCGTGAGCGAGAAAACCGGCGGCGATCCGACCCAAACTCTTCGTAAGGCTTTGGACAATGCAAGGCCGCTTCTCGAGGTGAGAAGTCGCAGGGTTGGAGGCGCTACATATGCGGTGCCGGTTGAAGTGCCGCAGCGCAGATCGCAGACCCTTGGTATCCGGTGGCTCGTAACCTTTTCACGGCAACGCAGAGAAAGAACGATGGGCGAGAGGCTCGCATCCGAGTTGATGGATGCAGCCAACGGTGTGGGTTCCGCAGTCAAGCGGCGCGAGGATATGCACAAGCAGGCCGAGGCGAACAAGGCGTTCGCTCACTTCCGGTGGTAGACGGAGGTTCGGGAGCAATAACTACTTAGGCAGGAGAAACTTCATTGGACAAGAACACCCGGGAGGTTTCGCAGGGCTAGAGCGCCTCGCTACGAGACCGACCGGGCCGGGGACAGCGTTCCCGGCTCGTTTTGTGACTGGAGATATGACGGAAGCGATGGATGTGGCAGAAGAAGAGATGACGAACGCTGGAGGACAGTCCAGCGAAGCCCAAGCAAATGAGGGCTCTAGCCAGTCGCGCCGCGATCTTCAGGCAGTCGAGGCGAAGCGCGGGGCTTCGCTGATCCGCGAATACCCCCTCGGTCTTACCCGCAACATCGGAATCATGGCGCACATCGACGCCGGCAAGACCACTACGACAGAACGCATCCTTTATTACACCGGCCGCACCTACAAGGTTGGCGAGGTTCACGAGGGTACGGCAGTCATGGACTGGATGGAGCAGGAGCAGGAGCGTGGCATCACGATCACCTCAGCTGCTACCACCACGAAGTGGAAGGACCACTGGATCAACATTATCGACACGCCGGGCCACGTCGATTTCACGGTCGAGGTAGAAAGATCGCTCAGGGTTCTGGACGGAGCCGTTGCGATCTTCGACGCCGTCGCAGGTGTTGAGCCTCAGACCGAGACCGTATGGCGTCAGGCAGACCGCTACCGCGTACCGCGCATGTGTTTCGTAAATAAGATGGATCGTGTCGGAGCCGACTTCTTCATGACCGTCGACATGATCCGAGACAGGCTCAATGCTCATCCACTCCCGATCCAGATCCCATGGGGTCGGGAGTCTGATTTTGTGGGCGTCATTGACCTGATCGAGATGAAGGGGCGGTATTGGACCTCCGAGAAGGGCGAGGAATGGGAAGACCGGGACATCCCGCCCGAACTAATGGAGGAAGCCAACCACTGGCGGCATGAGCTGTACGAAGCGCTGGCGGAGTTCGACGAGGAAGTCATGGATGCGTACGTTCATGGGGGCGACCCGAGTGCAGAGCATCTCCGTATGGCTGTTCGAAAGGCCACCCTCTCGGGCGAAGCAACGCCGGTGCTGTGCGGATCGGCATTCAAGAACAAGGGAGTCCAGCCGCTGCTCGACGCAATCATCCATTACCTTCCCGCACCAACCGATGTTCCGCCTCTCACCGGCGAGGACGCCAAGACCGGCGAGCCCGTTGAGATAAGGGCCGAAGACGCAGAACCATTCTGTGCTCTCGCATTCAAGATCATGAGCGACCAGCATGTCGGGCGCCTGACCTATCTCCGCGTGTATTCCGGAACCCTGAGGGCCGGCGCAGCAATCCTCAATACGACCCGCGACCGCAAGGAGAGAGCGGGTCGTTTGCTGCAGATGCACGCCAACCACCGCGAGGACAAGGAAGCCATTTTCACCGGGGACATCGTCGCAGTAGTGGGGCTCAAGCACAGCTACACCGGCGACACCCTCTCGGACCCTGCTCGCCAGGTTCGACTCGAGGCTCCTACCTTTGCGGCTCCGGTCATCTCACTTTCGATCGAGCCAAAGACCAAAGTCGATCAGGATCGACTTGCTACGGCCCTTCAAAGACTTTCCGAGGAGGACCCGACCTTCCAGGTAAGAAGCGATGACGAGACCGGCCAGACCATCATCAGCGGCGTTGGGGAGCTTCACCTCGAAGTTTTGGTAGACCGCATGAAAAGAGAGTTCAAGGTCGACGCCAACGTCGGAAGGCCTCAGGTTGCCTATCGCGAGACCGTCAGAAAGTCAGTAGAGAAGCACGTTCTGAAGTACGCCAAGCAGACCGGTGGTAAGGGCCAGTACGCCCACGTTGTGATCGATCTCGAACCTACCGGCCCCGGTGGTGGATACGAATTCGTCAACAAGATCACCGGGGGCAAGATCCCATCGGAGTACATCCCTGCGGTCGACCAGGGGATGCAAGAAGCGATGGCCTCGGGCGTCCTGGCCGGATACCCGCTGGTGGATATGCGTGCGACTTTGACCGACGGTTCTTATCACGAGGTCGATTCCTCGGAGATGGCTTTCAAGATCGCCGGCTCGATGGCGCTGAAGGAAGCCGCGCGCAAGGCATCGCCGGTTCTGCTCGAGCCGATCATGGACGTCGAGGTCGTCACTCCCGAGGAGTACATGGGAGATGTGATCGGAGATCTAAACGGGCGGCGCGGTCGGATCGAGAGAATGGAATCCCGATCCGGGACTCAGTTCATCAGAGCTCAGGTCGCCCTCGCTGAGATGTTTGGTTATGTGACCGACCTGCGCAGCCGGACGCAGGGGCGTGCCACCTACACGATGCAGTTCCACTCCTACCAGGAAGTGCCTCAGTCACTTGCGGAGGAAATCGTCAAGAAGGTCAGGGGAGAATAGTGGCCGCGTTCAAGGTGCGCATAAAGCTTAAGGCCTACGACCACGAGATCATCGATCAGACGGCCCGCAAGATAGTGGACACGGTTACCAAGACCGGCGCGACCGTTCATGGTCCGATTCCTCTTCCGACGCGCATCGAAAAGTTTGCAGTGATCCGGTCGCCCCACAAGGACAAGGACTCGCGTGAGCACTTCGAGATGCGCACCCATAAACGAGTTATCGACATCATCGACCCAACGCCGAGAACCGTTGATTCGCTTCAGCGGCTCGACATCCCGGCCTCGGTAGAAATCGAGATCAAGTAGCCATGGCTGAGATCACCAAAGGCATCCTCGGAGAGAAGCTGGGAATGACCCAGGTCTTCGACGAACAATCGCGGGTGATCCCCGTGACCGTGATCAAAGCCGGTCCTTGCCGCATAACGCAGGTAAAGACGTCCGACAAGGACGGCTACAGCGCGATTCAAATCGCCTTTGACGACGTAGCCGAGCGGAGCCTTACTAAGCCGGAGCTGGGTCATCTGAAGAAGGCCGGGGTCACTCCCATGCGCCGGTTGGAGGAAATCCGACTCTCCGACGTAACCGGTTACGAAGTGGGCCAGGAAATC
>JAHWKU010000037.1 GCA_019347715.1 Actinomycetota bacterium
CTCGAGACGCTTGCCGCCACTGGGCAGCCGCAGAAGTGGGAGCCGTTTACTCCTCTTCCGCCCGGATTTCGGCATGTCTCTTACGATGACTTGCCGGCGCTCGAGGAAGCCATCGACGACTCGGTGTGCTCCGTTCTGCTCGAACCCGTCCAGGGTGAGGGAGGAGTAGTGGTCCCCTCTCCCGATTATCTGCCTGGAGTGCGGAAGATCTGCGACGCGCACGATCTTGGATTCATCGCGGACGAAGTACAGACCGGCCTCGGACGAACGGGCGAGTGGTTCGGTTTTCAGGATTCGGGTGCAGTACCGGACGTCATCACTCTTGCGAAGGCGCTGGGCAACGGCTTGCCGATAGGAGCCTGCGTCGCCCGAGGCGACCATGCAGAGGCGTTTGAGCCGGGAGACCATGCGACCACCCTTGGAGGCGGGCCGGTTGTCTGTGCGGCTGCGCTGGCCGTTTTGGATACGCTCGAAAGCGAAGGGCTCATCCCAAGGGCGAAAGAGATCGGAAAGTATCTCGGCGCTCTTCTCGATGGACTCAACGGATCTCATTCCTCCGTGACCGGCGTGCGAGGCAAGGGTCTCCTGCTGGCCGTCCAGCTTTCGGGGGACTTCGCGAGACAGGCAGCAGAGGATTGCCTCGAGCAAGGTTTGTTAATCAACGACGTCGGCCCGTCGACATTGCGATTGTGCCCTCCTCTTATTGTGGAAGAAGAGCAGTGCACTAAGGCCGTGTCGATCCTCTCGGAGGTGCTCTCGAGATTCGACGGCAATGAGGTCTCCTCATGAACCCACGCCACTTTCTTTCCTCTGACGACATCACCTCCAGCGAACAGAAGGCGCTGATAGCGAGGGCACGTCGGCTGAAGGGGTCACGGACCAGGCACCGTAAGAGTCTGGCAGGGAAGTCCATCGGGATGATCTTCGAGAAACCGTCAACGCGAACGCGGATCTCATTCGAGGTGGCGGTAATAGAGATGGGCGGCCACCCCGTAATCCTTCGAAGCGACGAGATGCAGCTCGGCCGGGGAGAAACTATCGAGGACACTGGAAGAGTCCTTTCCAGATACTTGGACGCGCTGGTGATAAGGACTTATGGGCAAGACAGGCTGGAAGGCCTCGCAGAGAGCTCTACGATCCCGGTCATCAATGCGCTAAGTGACCTGGAACACCCATGCCAGGCTCTTGCCGATGTCATGACGGTCGCGGAGCGCTTCGATAAGCCATCCGATGTGAGGTTCGTTTATCTCGGCGATGGCAACAACGTTTGCCATTCCCTTCTGCTTGCCGGCGCCAAGGCCGGGCTCGGCAGCGTCACCGCGGTCTGCCCTGAGGGATTCGAACCGATCGAACCGCTGGTGGAGAGGTCGATCTCGATCGGCGAGGAAACGGGCACGAAAATCCTCACCACCACCAACCCCATTGAAGGTTGTGAAGGGGCCCATGTCCTATACACCGACGTGTGGGCTTCGATGGGTCAGGAATCCGAACACGCCCAGAGGCTCAAGTCCTTCAAGGGATTTCAGCTTGACGAGAATCTTCTTGCCCGGGCCAATCCTGGTGCCATTGTCATGCACTGTCTTCCGGCACACCGCGGCGAGGAGATATCCGCAGAGGTGATCGATGGATCGGCGTCCGCGGTTTGGGACCAGGCAGAAAACCGTCTCCACACCCAGAAGGCGCTCGTCGAGTGGCTCCTGAAGGAACTTCCATGAAGGCGGGCAGGCAGCGACGAATAGTTCAGATGATCAGGGAGAGGCCGATCACGAACCAGAATCAGCTGGTAAAGCTGTTGCGATCCGGAGGATTCCCCGCGACCCAGGCAACCGTGTCGCGCGATCTGGAAGAGCTCGGCGCGATCAAAGTAAGACGCAACGGCAAGGTTGCGTATGCCCTTCCGGAAGATCCCCAGAACGTTCCCAGCGGCGATGCTCTCAGGCGATTGCTTGCCGACTCAGTCCTGAACTTCGAGACGAGCGGAAACCTAGTTGTGGTGAGAACTCCTCCCGGTCACGCACATATGGTTGCGTCCGCAATCGATCGCGCTGGGATCGAGGGGATTGCCGGGACCGTTGCAGGGGACGACACGGTTCTCGTCGTTGCAAAGCAGGGCGTACTTGCAAGACGGGTCGAGAAGAGATTGAGATCGCTCGCGGAGATGATGACCCTGTGACAGAGAAAGTGGTTCTTGCGTATTCAGGTGGGCTGGACACGACGGTCGCGGTCCGGTGGCTGATGGACAGTAAGGGCCTGGATGTGGTCGCCGTCGCAGTCGATGTGGGTCAGGCCGGAGATCTCGAGGCGATCCGAGAAAGAGCCATGAAGTCGGGAGCGGTCGATGCCGTGATGGTTGATGCGGTGGATGAGTTCGCATCTGACTTTGTTGTCCCATCCTTACATGCCAATGCTCTCTACCAGCAGAAATACCCTCTCGTGTCTGCCCTTTCCCGTCCTCTCATCTCCAAACATCTTGCAGAGGCTGCTGCCCAGCATGGGGCGGCATACGTAGCGCACGGGTGCACGGGCAAAGGCAATGATCAGGTCAGGTTCGAAGTTTCCCTGGCGGCCATTGCTCCGGAGCTGACGGTCCTTGCCCCCATCCGGGAGTGGGGTATGACTCGTGAGGATGCCATCTCGTACGGTATGGACGCGGGACTTCCGATCCCGGTGGGTCCTGTCGCCCCGTACTCGATAGACGAGAACCTTTGGGGAAGAACCATCGAATGCGGGATCCTCGAAGATCCAATGGTTGAGCCTCCCGCAGACATCTGGGCGAGAACTGCGGATCCATTCGATGCTCCGGACGAGCCGGTTTATCTCGAGATTGGCTTCGAACGCGGAGTTCCTGTTTCGCTCGACGGCGAAGCGGTCGGCCTCCCCACTTTGATCCGCGCGGTCGAGAAGGTTGCTGGAGAATTTGGTTACGGGCGCGTCGACATGATCGAGGACCGCGTGGTCGGGATCAAGTCGAGGGAGATCTACGAAGTCCCGGGCGCCCTCGCACTCATAACAGCACACGCCGACCTGGAGGAGCTGACCCTGGACCGGGAGGTCCTGAGACTAAAGAGAATGCTCGAGCAACGATACGCCCAGCTCGTTTACGAGGGACTGTGGTACTCGCCGCTTCGGGAAGCCATGGACGCGTTCATGGGCGAAACCGCAAAGCATGTGAACGGAACAGTGAGGCTTCGCTTCGAACCCGGCAACGCGCGAGTGGTCGGCAGGAGCAGTCCGGGCTCGCTATACGACTACTCAGTCGCGACCTATGACAAGGAAGACTCATTTGATCACTCGGCTGCAGAGGGCTTCGTGAAATTGTGGGGGCTTCCGCTCAAGATCTGGGCGCGGACCAAGCAAAAGCTGAATCCATGACCAACGAATCCCTCTGGGGAGGCCGGTTCTCGAAACCGCCCGCTTCCGAGACGGCGAGCTTTTCGTCATCTCTGCACTTCGACGCCAGGATTTGGAGGCAGGATCTCGATTCCACCCGCGCGCATGCTGCGGCTCTTCATCGAGCAGGATTGCTGACGAACGACGAGCTTCAGTCGATACAGGGCGCCCTAGATGAAGCGGCAGCTCTTTTCGGCGACGACCGGTTCACTTTCGATGCCTCGGACGAGGACATCCATTCTGCGATCGAGCGGTTCCTGACGGATCGACTTGGTGAGACCGGGGCGAAGATCCACGCCGGCCGCTCGCGTAACGATCTAGTGGTGACCGACCTTCGACTGTGGCTGAAGGAGTCGATTCCAAGGACTGCCAGGGGCATCCACGAGCTCCAGGAGGCGCTCTACCGGCAGGCCAGGGACCACGATGAGACTGTTGCTCCCGGTTACACCCACCTCCAGCCCGGCCAGCCCATCCTTCTCGCGCACCACCTGCTGGCGCACGCGTTCGCCCTGGCGCGCGACTTCGAGAGGATCATTGCAGCGTATCGGAGGACCGATGTCTCGCCTTTGGGAGCAGCCGCCTTCGCAGGGACAACTCTGCCAACCGACCCCAAGCAGACCGCAAAAGATCTGGGCTTTTCCAAAGTCTTCGACAACGCTGCAGATGCTGTAGCCGACCGGGATTTTGCTCTCGAGTTTCTTTCGGTATCCGCAATTACTGCCGTGCACCTTTCCAGGCTGGCAGAGGAGATCGTTATATGGACCACGTCTGAATTTGGGTTCGTGGAGCTCGACGACGCCTATGCGACGGGATCCAGCATCATGCCGAACAAGAAGAACCCGGACCTTGCCGAATTGACGCGAGCAAAGTCCTCGAGGGTGACCGCGAACCTCATGCATCTTCTCGGTGCGATGAAGGGATTGCCTCTCACTTACGACCGGGATCTTCAGGAGGACAAGGAGCCCGTGTTCGACACCACAGACACTCTCATTGCTTCACTGAATGCCATGCGAGGACTCGTTCAGACGATGAGCTTCGACAAGGATCGGCTGGCGGAGGCCGCCACAAAGGGGTCGACCGCAGCGACCGACCTCGCGGAATGGCTGGTGAAGAAAGGGGTTCCGTTCCGAGAAGCCCACACCGTAGTCGGAAAGATGGTGGAGTCGATGCACTCCGATGGACGTGAACTGGCAAGTGCAGGAGTCGAGGACCTGCAGATGGCCCACCCATCCTTCACGAGCGATGCGTTGGCTCTGCTCGACCCGAGAAGATCGGTCGAAGCCAGGGCCTCCCATGGGGGGACTGCTCCAGAGCGTGTAGCGGAGCAGTTTGCCCGCATCGAAGGGATCATGGACGACGAGGAACGATGGCTGGCAGGATTCGGGGCATACGAGTAACAGGCCAGTCAACTCCAGCTCCTGCGGCTAATATCCGGCGAATGCCCATCATCAACGAAGAGATCGCGTCTGCGTTTGGAGAGCTGGCGGATCTTCTAGAACTAACCGGCGCCGATCGCTATCGAATCCTGGCCTATCGCCGTGCGGCGGCCACTCTCGCCGGATTTGCCAGAGACGTCGGAAAGATCTCAGAAAAGGAGCTCACCGGGCTGTCCGGCATAGGGAGAGCCACAGCCTCAAAGGTAAGGGAGTTCATAGAGACCGGCACCATGAGAGCTCTCGAGGACGCCAGGGCCGAGCTTCCCCCCGGGGTTCTCGAGATGACCACCCTGCCGGGAATGGGGCCGAAGAAAGCGATGCTGCTTCATTCCGAGCTGGGAATAAACACTATCGATGAGTTACAGACCGCCATCGAAGGACAGAGGCTCAGGGAATTGAAAGGCTTTGGATCAAAGACCGAGGAGAAGCTGCTGGGGGCTATCGGACGTCGCGCCCATGCATCGAAGCGATTTCTTCTCGAGGGAGCATTCGAGCTCGCAGACGAGATTCTTAGGGAGCTGAGAGCACTTCCGCAGGTAAGCCGGGCCGAGTACGCAGGAAGCCTGCGAAGGATGAAGGAAACCATCGGCGACCTCGACATCCTGGCTGCGGCGGACGACCCTGCACCGGTTATGGAGCATTTCGCAAGTATGCGGTTCGGGCGGAAGCGAGGATCTATCGCCCGGGGGCCGACGAAGTCGAGCATTGTCACCAAAGCCGGACTGCAAGTTGATCTCAGAGTCGTGGCTCCAGATGAGTTCGGTGCGGCTCTGCAGTACTTCACTGGGAGCCAGGCCCACAACGTGGCTGTGAGAGAGATCGCGGTCAAAAAGGGCATGAAGCTGTCGGAGTACGGGCTGTTCACCGTCGAAGACGGTAAGAGAATCGCGGGAGCGACAGAAGAAGAGATCTATCAGGCTCTTGGGATGCAAACCCCACTTCCGACAATGAGGGAGAACCGTGGTGAGATCCCCCTGGCTCTCGATGAAAGGCTCCCTTCTGTTATCCGCCGGGAGGACATCAAAGGTGATCTGCACGCTCACACGGTTTATTCCGATGGGACCGGATCCGTGGCGGAGATGGTTCAGGCCGGGGCAGAGATGGGTTACTCGTATTTCGCCATAACCGACCACGGAGGCGGTCGGTGGCGGTTCACCGAAAAGATCATTCGCAAACAGCGGCAAGAGATCGAACGCGTCAGCCGGGAGCTTGGCGGAGGCATGACCGTACTTCAAGGAGTTGAGATGAGCATTCGCCCGGATGGGAGTTTCGCCTTTTCGGACGAAGTGCTGGCCTCATTCGACTTTGTGATAGCCAGCGTCCACGACGCTCTCGGCATGGACCCCGATGCGATGACTCGGCGTCTCATTCGGGTGATGGAGCATCCCGAGGTAAACATCATCGGCCATCCCACCTCGCGAAGGTTGCAGAAAAGACCACCGATCTCCTTTGACCTCGAGGCAGTCTTCCGAGCTGCAGCCGCTAACGATGTTGCGCTCGAGATCAGCGCTCACCCCGAACGGATCGATCTAAAGGATGATCATGTCCGGCTGGCTCGCGAGCTCGGGTGCTTGTTTTCAATAGACACCGACTCTCACGGGCCGGGCAGACTCCATCGGATGAGGTACGGAGTTGGAACCGCCCAGCGGGCGTGGGTGCCGGCCGAGGAGGTCATCAATACCTGGCCGCTGCAGCGGTTGAAGAAGTTCTTTGCAAAGAAAGCGTGAGCCGGCTTTCTCGTCGCTTTTACGCGCGACCGACACTGGAAGTTGCTACTGAGCTCCTAGGACGAAAATTCGTTCACGAGTCAGAAGAAGGTGTTGCCTCTGGCCGGATCGTCGAGGTCGAGGCCTACTGCGGCAAGTTTGATCCGGGCAGCCATGCTTTTCGAGGAGAAACACCCAGGAACTCGGTGATGTTTGGCCCTCCCGGGCATTTGTATGTCTACTTCACCTACGGGATGCACTTTTGCTGCAATGTTGTCTGTGAGTCAGATGGAGTGGCCGGAGCGGTGCTGTTGCGTGCCATCGAACCAGTCGATGGGATCGACTTGATGAGGGAGCGCAGGGGGACAGAAATCATTCGTGACCTCGCAAGGGGGCCGGCCCGTCTCTGTCAGGCTCTGGGAATAGATCGCCTCCAGAACGGCGCCGATCTAACTGAGCCACCGATTTGGATCGAAAGGAGACGGCGCGTCGTCGGAGAGATCAAATCATCTCCTCGCATCGGCTTACGTCCAGGGATCGATCAGCCTTGGCGGTTCTACGAAGATGGACCCTGGATCAGCCGGAGGGTCCGAGCCAGATCGTGACTTCCGATCCGGCGGGGGCTCGCTTTCCGCCGTCGGGATCCTGATCCTTAACGATGCACTTTGTATCGTTGGGTTTGCAGTTTCCCTGCCGGATGATCTTCACCTTGAAGCTGGCATCCTCGAGTGTCTTTCTCGCTTCGGACTCGGTCATGTTCACGACATCTGGTACGACTCTCGTCTCCGTACCGGAGGATGCAATCCAGATTGTTACCGTTGCTCCGGCCTGGGCTTCCTCTCCCGGATCGGGCGATTGGCGTACGACGGTTCCGGGAGGATAAAGCCGCGAAGATTCGCTCTTTTTCTCCACCACAAAACCGGAGCGTTCCAGCGTTCGGACCGCCAGGTCCTCCGGATGCCCCACCACGCCGGGGACTGGCGAGAGTGTTGGTCCCGCCGGTTCGGCGCAAACCTCTGTTGGTTCTGTTCCCTTGATGAAGCTTTGGGTTCGGATCAGATCGGGCGGAGTATATGGATTCGGCAGACATCCTCGCGATGAATCGATGCGGATCTGGATGAGTTCGACCTCCGGAACCGGGAATGTGGATGCAGGGATGCCCTCCATCGCCTTGAGCATAAAGATCTGCCATATCTGGGCCGGCCATGTCCCTCCGGCAACCCTGATTCGCGTGGGTCTGCACGGTGGAGGTATCGCAACCGTATTTCCGCTAGCGTCTTTGACCAGCTCGTAGTCACTCGGTTCGTCGCATGCGGGCTTCATCGAGATTTCTCCGTCTGGCCAGAAGACCGCAACCGACGCAACCAGGTCCGTCCCGGCCCCTCCCACGAACCATGCATCCCGCCATTCCTGTGAAGTGCCGGTCTTGCCGAAGGCCGGCCTGCCGATCCTGGCCCTGGTCCCCGTGCCTTGCGTGATAACTCCTTCCAGCGCCTGAGTCACGAGGTATGCGACGCCGGCGTTCAAAACCTGGGTGCGGCTCGTGACCGGTTCCCAGATCACCTTTCCTTCGGAGTCCGTGATCTTTGTGATCGCGATCGGCTCGACGTGCACACCGAGATTCGGAAGGACGCTCAAAGCCGATGCCATTTCGAGTGGGCTAACTGCGGGGGAGCCGAGGGCAACCGACGGTACGGGGGAGAGCTCGCTTTTGATGCCCATCGCCGCGGCAGTCTGGACCACCTTGGCAGCGCCCTTGTAAGCCTTTCCATCTCCCAGGTCTTTGATGATTTGCGCGTAGACAGTATTGATGCTCTTCTCGGTTGCCTCCTGAATTGTGACGCTCCCGAAGGCTGAGTCTTCGTAGTTGCACACGTGCCATGGCTGCGTCCCACCGGCATCGGCATCGGGAATGTCAATGCAGCTCGATGCCCGGTACCTGTTGCCAAGCCTCATGCCTTCTTCGAGTGCAGTGGCGAGGACGAATGGCTTGAACGACGACCCCGGCTGCCTTCCGGTGCCGCCGCCCTGGCTTCCAATGGCGAGATTCACCTTGGCGCATGTGTTGGGTGACCCGTCGGCGTTCACCGCACCGACTTTTACGCAAGGATCATTGGCCTCATCGGAGAAGAAGTCGCGGCCCCCAACGAGCGCTTTGATCTGGCCGGTCTTGGGATCAACCGCAACCAGCGCCGCAGATGGATCCTGATCCGGCTGATCCAGCACCTTCGCGATGGCATCTTCTGCTGCTGCCTGCATCCCAAGGTCCAGGGTGGTGTGGATCCTCAGTCCTCCGCGGAACAGACGATTAGCGCGTTCGGCGACGGACGCGCCGATGTCTTCGAACTCATCGGAATGCTGGATCTGGCGAGTGACCAGGTCGATGAAATACGGCGCCGGATATCTGAAGAGATCGGTTTTTTGACGGACACCGAGAGGCTGTCCCTTGGCTTGCCCCACATCCTCTGCCCGGGCAAAGTCGTTCAAGAACATTCGGTCTAGAACGCGGTTGCGGCGCTCGAGAGCGGCGTCGGCGTTGGTGTATGGATTGAAGTTGACCGGGGACTTGATCATCCCGGCGAGGAGGGCGGCTTCGGCCAGGGTCAGATCCTTGGCAGGCTTGCCGAAGTAAGTCTGCGCCGCGGTCTGCACGCCGTATGCCCCGTCGCCGAAATACACAGTGTTCAGATACAACTCGAGGATTTTGTCCTTGGTGAAGTTGTTATCGACCTGGTAGGCGTATGAAGCTTCTTTGAGCTTGCGCTCGAGGGTCCTGGCCCGGCCTACCTCCTGGATGGAGTTTCTTACCAGCTGCTGGGTGATCGTGGATCCTCCTTCGAGAACCTTGCCGGTGCTGGCGTTGGTATAGATCGCCCTGAGGATGGCCTTTGCGTCTACTCCCTTGTGTGAGTAGAAGCGGGCATCCTCGATCGCGACGACCGCATCACGGACATGACGAGGAATTTCCTCTATTGCCAGAAGCTCGCGGTTCTCTTCCTGACGCAGGGTGGTGATGAGCGAGCCGTCGGCCGCGAAGATCTTGGTGGATTGGGTCTTGGGGGCCAGCGATGACTCTGTGATCGTCTCTCCGTTGCTCGCGCAGGCCGATAAGACCAGTCCCAGGACAAGCAGGAGTGGGAGAATCGAGCGAGGTTTACCGTTCATGGCTTCATTCAAAGTGTAGCCTTTGACCCGTGGTAACCGACGTCTTCAAAGAGTTCGAATGGCGGGGTCTAGTCCATCAAGCGACGGATCCAGAGCTCTCTAAGATCCTGCGCGATCAGAACCTTGTCGTGTACGCGGGATTCGATCCATCCGCCCCCAGCCTCACCGCCGCGCACTTGATTCAGATCATCAGATTGCGGTGGTTGCAGATGACAGGTCATCGACCGATCGCGGTCGCGGGTGGCGGCACCGGGCTTATCGGAGACCCAAGCGGCAGGGATACGGAGAGGGAGCTGCTCAGTCAAGAACAGGTCGCCGGCAACGTGGAGTCCATCCGGGGCCAACTGAGTGCGATTCTGGACTTTGAGCCTGGCGACACTCAGGCGCTCCTCGTTAACAACGCGGACTGGCTCACCAAACTGAATCTCACAGACTTTCTGCGGGACGTTGGAAAGCATTTCTCGGTCAACTCAATGATTTCCAAGGAAGCAGTAAAGACGAGGCTCACCGAACGAGAACAGGGGATCAGCTACACAGAGTTCAGTTACCTGCTTCTTCAAGCATTCGACTTCTTACATCTCTTCGACGCCCACGGCTGCAGGATGCAGATCGGTGGGAGCGATCAATGGGGAAACATCACGGCTGGAGTAGAACTCATCCGGCGAGTCCGAGGCGAGACCGCCTACGGCCTGACCTCTCCTCTGATCGAGCACGAGGGCAGAAAGATGTCCAAGAGCGAGGGGACGGCGGTGTGGCTCGCGCCGGAAATGACAAGCCCGTATGAGTTCTACCAGTACTGGATCAATACACCCGACTCACAGGTCTCTCAATTCCTCAGGTTCTTCACCTTTCTAGAAAGGCAGCGAATCGAAGAGCTGGAGGAACAGCAGGCAAGAGATCCAGCCAAAAGGGAGGCCCAGAGGGCTCTTGCCTGGGAGGTGACGGCTCTTGTCCACGGCGATGCCGAGGCGGCCCGAGCAAAGGCTGCCTCTGAGGCGCTGTTTGGGGAGGAAATCGCAGGCCTGGACGAACCCACTCTTCTCGAGGTGATGGGAAAAGCTCCCACGAGCGAAATGCCTAGAGATCGACTCCAAAAAGGGGTGGCACTGCTCGAACTGCTGGCAGAGACGGGACTTTCTCCATCAAAGTCGGCGGCGAGGACGGATATCTCCTCGGGTGGCGCCTACATCAATAATAGAAGGGAGACCGACCCCGATCATCGGGTGGGAACGGACGACCTCCTTCACGGGAAGTACCTCATTTTGAGGAAAGGCAGAAAGACCTACCATCTGGTCAGGGCGGTCTGAGGGCGTTGGCGCAGGTCGCCTAGGCGTCTTGGTGTTGACCTGGCCTTGCGAACGGGTGTACCCTATCCAGTGGTCCAAGAGCAGGGGCTAACGCCCTGGTTGGTCCGCTGTCCGCTACAACTGCAGAGGGAGGCAAATCTAGATCAAGCGATCCTGATCTTTCCCACAGGACCGTTTGCCGCTGAGCTGACAAGGCCAGCGGTTTTTTGCGCCCTCAAACCGTTCGAGATCGACGTTGGATCTCGCCCGGAAGCAGGAGACGGACTGGTGTTCCTTGAGAACTAAACAGCGTGTCCTACAAGCAGCGTCTTTCGAGACGTTGCCCAAAGCTTGTGCTTTGAAAAAACCCCAGATTCCTTGAGGCGTTCCTTCGGGAACGTTGATGGAAGTCTGGCGGCTAATGAATCCGGCAAACGCCCTTCGATTTTCGAAGGTTCTTGTTTTGTCGACGGAGCCTCAAAAGGCTCTCCACTGATCAGGAAACCGGTTTACCGGGAATCTAGATCTTGACGGAGAGTTTGATCCTGGCTCAGGACGAACGCTGGCGGCGCACCTCATGCATGCAAGTCGAGCGACGAAACCTTCGGTGGTAACACCGGAGGCTGAAAGCGGCGAACGGGTGAGTAACACGTGAGGAACCTGCCCTGGACTCTGGGACAACAGCGGGAAACCGCTGCTAATACCGGATACTCCATCGAGATCGCATGGTCACGATGGGAAAGCTCTGGCGGTCCAGGATGGCCTCGCGACCTATCAGCTTGTTGGTGGGGTAATGGCCCACCAAGGCAGCGACGGGTAGCTGGTGTGAGAGCATGACCAGCCACATTGGGACTGAGACACGGCCCAGACTCCTACGGGAGGCAGCAGCAGGGAATCTTGCGCAATGGGCGAAAGCCTGACGCAGTGACGCCGCGTGAGGGATGAAGGCCTTCGGGTTGTAAACCTCTTTCAGGAGGGACGAAGCGAAAGTGACGGTACCTCCAGAAGAAGCCCCGGCCAACTACGTGCCAGCAGCCGCGGTAACACGTAGGGGGCGAGCGTTGTCCGGATTTATTGGGCGTAAAGAGCGTGTAGGCGGTTCGGTTAGTCGGGTGTGAAATTCCGGGGCTCAACCCCGGAACGCCATTCGATACTGCCGGACTAGAGGCAGGTAGGGGAGAGTGGAATACCTGGTGTAGCGGTGAAATGCGCAGATATCAGGTGGAACACCGGTGGCGAAGGCGGCTCTCTGGGCCTGTCCTGACGCTGAGACGCGAAAGCGTGGGTAGCGAACAGGATTGATTGGTATCGGTCCTCTCCGGGAGTAATCCCGGTGCCTAAACCAGCTATATCGGCGAACGTCCCTGTCATACCCCCTTCTTATAGTTGGGGGATGGGGATAACGCCGAGGGAAGTCTTGCAACGATTGAAACTCTCTTCGGAGCAAGAATCAGTGCTAGTAGGGACAATGTTGGGCGACGGATGCTTGGCGAAGCACGGCTACTACCACCGTCTTCATATCAAGCACCGATTGGCTCACAAGTCTTTGATCGAATTCAAGTACGGGATCTTTAGGGATTTCATTTCGATGCCGTTGCACGAATTCGATCAGAAGTTAGGGGAAGGAAGGTTTCCTTGTGCGCAGTTTGCAACGCGAACGAGTCCGATCTTCTCCGACTGGCATTCGAAGTTTTATCTCGATCGCCGAAAGATCGTTCCTACTGACATAGTTTCGATGCTGACT
>JAHWKU010000038.1 GCA_019347715.1 Actinomycetota bacterium
AGCGGGCGTCTCAAAAACGGTTCGCAACACGAGCGAGTGCCCGACATAGCCGCGTTGCACCCGGAAATCGTCCCGGGGAGCGATCGACCAGTGTCCCCCGTCATGACCAAGGAGACGCGCGAACACTGCCGGCGAATCGAACCTCGGTACGCAATACCAGTCGATCGATCCGGTGCGATGGACGAGGGCCGCGGCGTGACAGTCGGAAAGAAAGCCGTAGTCGCCGATGCTGGCGGTCACCCCGTGCCCCTCTCGACACCATTCATGCCCAGCGGGATCGCGGCGGGTTCGTGTTCTTGATAGCCGGTCGCTTTGAATGCCGTGACTTCTTCCTCCTAAGAATCTTCCGAGTATGCGATCGTGCTCAACAAGGCGTTCTCCGCCTGGGTGAATCGAGTCGAGTGTGCTGCACGACGACCGGGACGTCGGACTCGATCACACTGGCGAAGTCGATTCCGCGGGGGATCGGTTCCGGATCAGATAGGTCGTTGAAGCGGATGTGGCGTGTCCGACGAGACGGGACAGTGAGCCCATAAGGACCGGCTGGATCGCGGTCAGAGAAGAAGACTGTGATCCGCACCCTCGCATCCTCGTCCGAGGGATTGAGAACACAGACGGTCTCGTGGCTCGTCATCACTGGCTCGGGGCCCGTGCTGGTCGAGGGAATGTATCCCTCTGCGATCGCCCATCGAGTCTTGCCTAGAGCCTTCATGAATCCTCCTCTAACAGGTGGACCGCACGCCGGAGCTCCAACGGGTCTCGGTCCGCGGTCATGCGCCCTGTCCGATATTTCGCATGAGACCTCCGTCCATGACGTAGGTCGATCCGGTGACATAGTCCGAGTCGCTTGACGCGAGGAAGAGCGCCAGTTTCGCGATCTCCTCCGGCTGCGCAGCGCGCTTCATCGGGATGCTCTGAACCTGCTTCTCGAGGAAGTCCGGATCGTCGATCGCCTTCTGGTTGAACGGCGTGAGCACCATGCCGGGCGCAAGGTTGTTCACATTGATGCCGTCCTCGGCGACCTCGAGCGCGAGGGTCCTCGTCAACATCCGCAAGGCGCTCTTGGCGGTGTCATAGTCGGCGCCTCCTGGATTCGGGATGTCCTCATGGATCGACGTGACGTTGATGACTTTGCCGCCCCCACCCTTCTCTTTGCGGTGGCGGACGAAGTGTTTGCAACACAGGACCGGACCGATCAGATTGCTGCGAAGCGTCCGTTCGTACTTGTCGATCTCGAGATCCGCCACATGGATACCCGACGCGTCCACGCTTGCATTGTTCATGAGGATGTCGACCTTCCCGAAAGCCTCAAAGGCAGCCCCGAACAGTTTTTCTACCTGGTCTTCGTAACCGTGGTCCGCCTGGACAACGATCGCCCGTCGCCCTTCTGCCTCAACCTTCGCCTTTGTCCTGTTCGCGCCGTCCTCGTCGTGCAAGTAGTTCACTACGATGTCTGCCCCTTCCTTCGCGAACTGAATCGCGCTGGCATGGCCGATCCCAGAATCGGACCCCGTGATAAGAGCCACTCGGTCATCAAGCTTCCCCATAGCGTCCTCCCTTATCTTTCGAATATCGCGTTTTAGCGGGGCTTAGGGCCGAGTCCCGTCCAATAACCCAGTCCGCGAAAGTGCCTTGTCTCAACTCCTCTGCTCGCTGCGATTCTCTCCCATGAGGGACACAGGTCCCAGAAGTCCGTCTGATTTCGTACACTCGCGCGCTTAATGTTGAGGAGGTGTGATGGGGCCCCTCGATTCATCAGCTTCCGCCTTCAACTGTTCCTTACAAGGCAGGGGTTGGCAGTTCAAATCTATCAGCGCCCACGAAATCGCAGGTCAGAGTGTGAAATTCCGATACCTCTGCCACACATGTTCCGGTTGAGAAACTGCTCGCGCTGGTGACTCTGGTGGTCTGAACTAAAATCCCATCCGCACGTCCGAGAAGTTATGCCGGTGGATCGGTACATCAGAAATCGAGGTTTTGACTGAACCGTAGCAGGACGCCTCGCAGTCTTTCGCCCCCTGTTGTGTTGATCGCGTCCTATTGTCGATTTCTCGGCTTCGCGGTGGCAGCCAGCTTTCTCCTCCCTTCCTTCGTGATGGCAGTGGCGAGCCCAGCCTGGGCGAGTCACGGTGGATCTCATCCTGATTCGATCAACGGTCCGCCGGCAGATGGCTGTGAACGCTTTCCCGAAGGTTACGTGACCGATTCTTCGCCTCAGTGGGTCTACGTCAACCGCGACCCACAGCCTGTGTACGTCAGGGGGCCTATTGCGGAGGCGCATCCGACCTACACCGATAACTTCTCGAACCACGACTCCTACGACATGAATTGGAACGTCAAGCCCCTTCCCGAACATCAATCGGTGCTGAGTACGGCCAACCTTCGGGAGGACGCGGGGGACGAGTTCATGGCAATCCACAACGAATGGGAGCAAATCGCGCATCCGCTCTACAGCTGGCCCACCATCGGAGACGACGTCGAGATGATTGGCCCCCTCGTATGGGACTGTGGCCACTGGGGGAAGGACGTCGACAAGATGACTCCTCAGGAGCTATTGCTGTGGTTGACGCCCGGGACCCAACCCGGAGAGGAAATCACCGGTGAGAGAACCGAGATTCATCCGCCTTTTTCGTTGGTTGTTCACAGGGCGGCTCCGTCGACGACGCCTACCGGTGGAGCAGTGACCGACGTTCTGATCTCATCCAATGGGACGCTGGTTCGAGCAATCGCCGACAGAGAGATAGGAAAGTGCAAGGCGCCATCCACGCGACTGTGTTCCCAATGGCAGCCAGTCAACCAGAGGGATTACGAGTTCAGCATTCTCGCCCCGCCAAAGCCGCCTGGGGCCTCAACGATTCGTCACGAGATCCTGGATCGGGGGTCGAAGAACTCCCCGGAACCCGCGATCACCACCACAAGCGACCGAATAATCGTGAGGGTTCCTTTCAAAGGATGGGGAACCGAAGGCCAGGAGATGGTATTTGCGAAAACCTTTATCGTCGGTTGGGATCGGCCGCGCCAGACCCGTCATTTACGAGTGACTTTGGACAAGCTCGAGTGGCTAGTCGAGCTTGATAACCCGTCGACCAGTCCGCTACCCCCCGGTTGCCTGCCCATGAATCCATGCAGCCCTAACGCACAGCAGACGCTCCCTCCGAACGAGGTGAACTTCTATGTAGATATTGCCGGACAGTGGAGGCAGTTAGACATTCCGGGCTTGCTGGCCGTGCGCGCCGGAAATACCTTTGATTTGAAGGAAGTCTTTGACGTCTATCTCTCCGGCTCGCGCTGGCGTGTCCATGCGCGGGCCCGCGAGTGCGACCAGCCCCACTTTCGGGAGTGCCCCGTCCCCCAGGAGCAGGGATTTAACGACGATGGTGGCCTCTTCAACCATTTCTATGACACATCCTCGCCCGCTGCGGGAAGCTATGTGGGTGAAGGGAACTCAGGCGTCTGCACGCGGGCGCGCAGCGGCCCATGCTTCCGCCTGGCCTACCGGGTTGACGACCTCGGCAACACCTTGCCAGGGAGGAGCGGGGGACTGGCTCCGACCGGTCCGGAACCCCTCCCGAGGTTCTTGTTTGTGGTCTCGGTCCTGCTGCTGGTCTCCCTCGCGTTATGGGAGGGCTTCTGGGTAATCAAAGATAGGCGTCGGCGTCCCTGATGTTGGCCCTGGACAACCTTACGGCTACTAAAAAAGCCAACAAGGCGAATGTAGAGAAAGATCCGCTGTGTTACCCGTAACTTCCCAAGGAGACTCGCCAAGTCACGCTTCCTTTATATAGGAGGCAAGGGAGTTGACTCGGATCACACACTTAATAACTTCCTTAGGCAAGGAGCGGTTTATTAGCGATCTGTCCTCAGAGGACTCTTCCCTTGTTTCAAAAGAGGCTGAAGCGTACCTTAGCTGGGTGGAAAGCGGCGCTGGGAGAGAGATGCCTGCAGGATCGCCACCCACTGGAACGGTCAGCTTTCTCTTCACCGACATCGAAGAATCCACTCGGCTCGCCGAGAGCCTCGGCGATGAGGCCTACGCTGAGCTCCTGAAAAAGCAAGCGGGCCTAATATCCACCTCGGCCCAATCCCACAGTGGATATGAGGTTGGCCAGGAAGGTGACTCTTTTTTCATCACCTTTTCCCGCGCCACCGACGCCGTAGCAGCTGCGCTGGATGCACAAAGAGCGCTGTATGCCCACAACTGGCCCAAGGGTTTCGAGATGCGGGTCCGCTTTGGCATTCACACGGGCGAAGCTCAAGTATCTTCCGACGGCTACATCGGTCTCGCGGTCCATCGCGCCCAACGCATCTGCAAAGCCGCAAATGGGGGACAGATTCTTCTTTCAGCCACCACGAAGGACCTTGTGCACGCGGTTCTTCCCGTCGGCGCCTCACTCAAGGATCTGGGAGCTCATCGGCTCAAGGACCTTGGCCACCCTGAGCAGTTCTTTCAAGTCGTGCATCCGGACCTGCCGTCGGAGTTCCCCGCGTTGCAGACTCTTGATGTTCTTCCGAACAACCTTCCGGTTCAGCTCACGACCTTCATCGGGCGAGAAGGCGAAATAGAGGAAGTCAAGCGACTCCTGACTTCGGTGCGTTTGGTCACGCTCGTCGGACCGGGGGGGTCCGGAAAGACGCGGCTTGCGCTTCAGGTGGCCGCCGAGCTCCTCGAGGCTTATCAGGATGGAGCATGGTTAGTCGATCTCGCCGCAACTACCGACGAAAGTGTCATCCCGCAGACGGTCGCCTCGATCCTCGGAGTTCGAGGAACTGCACCCGGCGCGATGGGTCCGAGAGGTGTTGAGGTGGAAGGACAGGGACGCAGTGTCATCGACAAAGTGCTGGACCGGCTGCGTACCGCGAAGGCCCTGGTGATTCTCGACAACTGTGAGCACTTGGTGGCCGAATGTGCAGCTCTAGCAGAAGAGATTCTGCGTTCATGCCCCCAGATCACAGTGTTCGCGACGAGCCGTGAGCCGCTTGGTATTCCCGGCGAGGCACGGTGGAGGATCCCTCCTCTTGCGATCCCCGACTCTTACGATGACGTCCAACAGATCGGCGCCTTCGAGGCGGTCCGTTTGTTCGTGGACCGAGCGGTCCTCAATCAGTCGGACTTCCGACTGACCGAAGAGAACGCTCAAGTCTTACTCGAGATCGCTCAAAGACTCGACGGAATGCCGCTGGCCATCGAGTTGGCTGCCGCGTGGGTGAGCATGCTGAGCCCGAAACAAATTTTGTCCAGGCTGGATGATCAATTCCGACTTTTGGCCGCGGGACATCGCCGAGGGCTGCCACGTCATCAGACACTACGCGCCACTGTGGATTGGAGCTACGACCTACTAAGCGTGCCCGAGCGGAAACTCTTGGAGGATCTGTCGATTTTCGGCGGGGGATTTTCACTCGAAGCTGCGGAAAGGGTTTGCGCCGGTGAAGGCGTGCGCCAGGATGTGTTGCAGCTTCTTTCACAGCTCGTCGACAAGTCACTCGTGATCCGAGAATCAGAAGGAGGAGCGGTGCGTTACAGGCTCCTCGAGACCATTCGGCAATACGGATGGGAGAAGGTATCCACCTCAGCGGGACCTCTCGAACCGCCTCAGATCACGACAGCCGAACCAGTGGTGATTCTCCGGCGAGAGGGCGAGTACTGGACGGTCGGATTCGAAGGCGACGAGTTCCGTCTCAAGGGGTCGAAAGGGCTCGTCTACATTCAACTCCTTATCGCCAACCCAGGACAGGAGTTTCATGTTCTCGATGTTGCGGTTAGGGCCGAAGGCTCGGATTCAAGGTTCCGCGACACTCAAGAGCTTCCTTCCCTTGACGCGGGGGATGCGGGAGAGATATTAGATGCCAAAGCCCGGGCGCAGTACAAAGTACGGCTCCAGGAACTCAAAGAAGAACTGGAGGAAGCGCGCAGTTGGAACGACCCTGAGCGAATAGCTGTTGCCACAAAGGAGATGGATCTCCTCACACAGCAACTCGCCGGAGCCGTCGGCCTTGGAGGGCGAAGCCGAAGGGCAGGATCGGCGAGTGAGAGAGCTCGGATGAGCGTAGGCAAGGCGATCAGAAGTGCCATCAAGAAGATCGACCAACAGAGTCCCGCGCTGGGCCGTTACCTCGAATCAACGATTAATACGGGAACCTATGTTAGTTACCAACCAGATCCAACCCGGACCCTCCAGTGGAGTCTGGGGGTTCCCCACAAGCCACAATCAACTCGAAAAGTGCAGGGAACCGATGGCTGAGGCAAGCAAGAGCGCAACCGACCTGCTAACCGAATCTGAAAGGGCTGTGACCTTACGTGACCGCCATCGCGACTACTTCGTAGCACTCGCCGAACAGGCTGAAGTCGAATTGCGGGGGCCAGACCAGGCTTCGTGGCGAGAGTTGATCGAATCCGAATACGACAACCTGCGACTGGCGCTCGAATGGAGCCTAGCTCAAGGCAATTCGGAGGCGGCCCTCGCCTTGGCGATTGCGATCGACAGTGTCTGGTACATGCGGGGGGATCCACTTTTGTCCCGCGAGTGGCTCGAGAGAGCCCTTGCGATAGCAGAAGGATCTTCGACAGCGCTGCGCACCAGAGGCTTGATCAGGCTCAGCACGGTGATATGGCAGGCAGGCGACATGACTCAATCCTTAAATTTAGCAGTGGAGGCTCTCCAGGTCGCGCATGAGTCGGCAGACCTCTCTGCGCTCCACAAGGCTCTCAACAATCTAGGGCTATGGAGGTATATCAATGCGGTCGGAGGAGTCCAAGCTTCCAGGAGATATCTCGAGGAAGGTTTGCGAATAGCTCGAGAGATGGAGGACGAGTTGGCGATTGCCACCTCGCTGGGCCAACTTGCGTCACGAATTTCTCAACAAGAGGGTAGGGAGGCCGCGCGAGCGGTGGCCGATGAGGCCCTTCGCCTTCACCGAAAGCATGGCGACAGAGAGCACATAGCGTGGAGCATCTATGGTCGTGGCTGGGAAGAGGACCCATCGGTCGGAATGCCTCTTGCCGAAGAGTCCCTCGCTATCGGCCGAGAACTCAAGGACGACACCCTCATTCTCTGCGCCATCGAACTCATCGGATGGCAAAAACGATTCTCCGGTGACTACCTCGGCGCTTTGAAGGTTTTCGAGGACGCCGTCGAGGAGTACCGGCATCCCGGCCGCAAGTGGCCTATCCCGTGGGGAGTCTCATGGATGCTCAATGAAATGGCCGAGATCGAGCTCGAGATGGCGGACTATGAGGCGGCCGACAGGCACTCGGCTGAAGCGTTGGAAATCAATCAAAAGCTCGCTTATAAAGCAGACTTAATCTGGTCCCTTTACCTTCAGGGCAAGGTGGCCTCGGCGGCCGGAGACTATTCAAAGGCAAAGTCCTTTTGCGAGCAGTCACTCGCGCTGGCCCGTGACACCGGACGGCATCTACAAATCAACTTGGCATTGCGCTCCGTTGCTGAGGTAGCTCTATGGGCCGACGATTACCCAACTGCAGTTAATGCGGCCGAAGAAGCTCGCATATACGCTCGGGGCGTTGGACGAGGAAGGGACTCACTTGCGCTTCTTGGCAACATCTACACGGTTCAGGGTGACCTTGATAAGGCAAGGTCTTCCTTCGAGGAATACCTGGATTCGATCCGTACGCATCCTTGGTGGCCTTACGAGGAGCCCGCAGGACAACTGGGACTCGGACGTGTCGCCCTAATGGACGGAGAACCGGAGACCGCGTCAGCACTGTACGGTGCCGCCCTTTCAAAGCTTCAAGAGATCGGCCACGAGCCTTTCATCGCGTGGGCCCTTGAAGAGTTCGGCGCTCTCGCAGCTTCAGCTAAGGATTTCCACCGTGCGTCCATTCTCTTTGGGGCCGCGGATGGCATACGAAAGGAGACGCGAGCCGGCGTTCCCATGAGTCAGCGCCGCTTCTACGAAGAGAGCCTGGCAGCGATCAAGGCCGGACTCGTCGAAGAGTCCTTGCAGAAGGCCTGGACTACCGGCCGCTCGTTGGGCCTTCACGATGCGGTTCGCTGCGCGCTGGAAGGCAAAAACGCTACCTGATCCTCCGGGCCCCAGATTCATCAGAAAGCTCGGCGCCCACGACCTAAGAGTCCTGCTCAGAGTCATGATGCGGCCTTCCCAGAACTTCGTTCACGTTATGGAGCGGCGGTTGCTCCGGTCGGGTCCGCTATGAATCGCAGCATTGCTTCGATCAACTGTTCTCCATGCAGTAGCTCCGCGTCGTTGTGGTCAGCGCCTTCCACCACGACCAACCGTTTGGGACTCGGTGCGGCCTCGTATAAAGCCCTGCTCTGATCGAACGGGATGATTGTGTCACGCTGTCCTGCGATTACCAGGACGGGACTCTTCAGGCGCGAGATCGTCCCGATGGAGTCGAATCTGTCCCTTAGGAGCTGACGGACCGGAAGCCAGGGATAGTGCAGGCTTCCGACCTCCGCCAACGAAGTGAAGGGGGACCGGAGCACCACACCGGTGGGAGGGTGTTCGGCAGCGAGGTCCACTACCGCCGCGGCCCCCAGTGACTCTCCGAAGTAGAAGATCCGGGCTGGATCCACCTCGGCCCGATTGGTTAGGTACTCCCGAGCTGCGCGCACGTCGCGGCGCAGTCCGGCTTCGCTGGGAGTACCAGGGTTTCCGCCGTAACCACGGTAATCGAATAACAGAACGCTTATGCCCTGTTCGGCAAGAGCTCGTGCAAGTGGCGCTCGATGAGATCTGTTGCCGGCGTTGCCGTTGGCGACGAGAACGCCAGGGCCGGCGTCCGGCGAACCCGCCGGCACGAACCACCCCTCCAGCTCGATGCCGTCATCGGTTTCGAAGCGAGCATCTTCCGCCCCCGGCAAAACTGCCGATGCCTTCGGGACTTGACCGAAAGGCAGATAGATCAGCCGGCGCTGGAACACGTAGACGAAAGTCAGGAAAGTCAGGAGGATCACACCGACTAACACAATGGTCCTGATCAATTTGATGTTCAGAATGCGTAAGGATCGAGGCACATGCAGGGCAATTCAATCATCCAGCAAGCTAGGCGCGCGGTTCGGTTGCCCTACCGCGCTTGCGAGCGGTAGGGGACTTCGGGGTGGTCTACCTCTGTCCCACTTGTCAAAACGCCGGAAAAGTTCTCCGCTGATGCTCGGATACTTCCCGGTGGCTAACGCCTTGGGCCGACGAATGCTATCGAGTGTCCATCAGGGTCGAGCACATTTAACTGCCGTCCCCACAGTTCGTTCTTCGGTGCCATCACGATTTCGCGTCCATGACTTTCGAGCTCACGAAACAAACCATCCGCATCCGTCACATCAAACAACAGATAAGGGCCGCTAGCACTGCCGGCCTTCTCGGGGACGGTCTCGAAAATCAGCCTCGCGCCGCCGAGAGTTGCGTAGAAAATTCCATCGGAGGATTCCTCGTCATGAAAGTACGCCCCTAACTCTTCATAAAACTCGCGGGATCGCTCGACGTCTGTCACGCCCAGCCAGATTCCTCTTAGACGGGTTGCTACTGCTGGTTTGGTGCCCATAGGGATGCCCTCCTTTTTATCGGGGTGAGTATCGATAGTTGGCTCGCGAGGTGGGGGCCGAGTCTTCTTCTCGGCCTCCAAGGCGGCCGCATAAGTTTCACCGGTCGCGCGTATCCGGCGCCGAACTCGGTTCTTGAAGCGGCGGTCCTTAGTCATCCGTTCACCTCCACCATCGCAGCGATCCCCTAGCGAATAGCTGCAACTAGGCAGGCCCGGATAACAAAAGACCCGAGGGGTTTGTCCCCCTTCGCCTCGTATTGGACAAGCTAGGGTGATGTCCAAAGGCTGGGCGTGAATCAATCGCCAAGGTCAGTATGGTGAATCACCTTGGATGACGTCAAGGGGGGGCCTACACCGCGGTGACGCCTTCCTACGGCGACTTCACGAGCCAGTTTTTGAGACGATGAACCCATGGCCGATCGAGCTACGCAGGGCGCGGTTGAGGTAGACGATCTATGGGAAGAGCCTGACGTCGAGCGTGTCCGGGCGGTTTTGGAGCCAGTCGGTGCTCCTTGGTGGGTAGCGGCGGGGATGGCGATTGACTTATTTGTCGGGCACAAGACGCGTGAGCACCATGACGTCGATGTGGCGATCCTGCGCCGGGATGCAGAATTCTTCCGACGAGAGCTAGTTGATTGGGAAATAGGCGTAGCCGTCACTTGGGCCGGGATCCCGGGCGAGTCTGAGCGGATTCTTCAGTGGTGGGAACCTGAGACTCCGTTGCACGAAAGGGCCGAGGCGATGTGGTGCAGGCCTCGAGGCAAGAACAGGTTCGTCTTCGAGCTTCTTCTCAACAGAGCTGATGAGAGGACGTGGTATTTCAAGCGAGATCACTCGATCACGCTTTCGCTAGAGAGATTCGGTCTAAAGACCGCAAAAGGCGTTCCGTTAGTCGCTCCCGAAGTGGTCCTTCTGCACAAGGCAACGTCAGTTGCGTTCGATGAGGAAGACACCCAGGATTTCCATGCGGTGCTGCCACGAATGGGTGAATTTCAACGGGAATGGCTCCGGGAGTCGCTGGCGCATCTAAAGGCCGACCATCCGTGGATCGTGGATTTGGAACGCGAGTGAGGTCTGTGATTCTTGACTTGTGCGGGATAACCGCGTGCTGGGAGGGAAGGAGGAACCCGGCGGCCATGAAGATGACCAGGAAGCCAGGAACCCCCTCTCATGGGACACTATGAGGCGGCGTAGTCACATGAACGAACCAGGCGATTCCTCTTCGGTGCGATGGCTCTTCGATCGAGTCAGTGCTTGGGTGAACAGGACTTTCACGCGTCATCCCTTTAGACAGGCGATCGCCATATTGGTAGCGCTGCTGGTTCTATCGGTGGTTGCCTTCGCTGTCACCAGAGGCCCCGACACCGAGGCCGTGGTGACAATCGGCCTCGCCGAGGAACAGAACGAGCAGAAAGCGCAACCATCTCCGTCTCCTAGTGAGGAACCCTCACCTACCTCGTCGGAGGCCCCTGAAGAATCGAACACTGAGCCATCCCCAGAGGCGACGCTCGAATGCCGTAACAGCATCAACCCGAACTGTGGGCCCTTCTACTGGGATCCGCCACCGGGGGAGAACAATCCGCTGACCGTGGACGTGACGTACACACCTGAGAATCCCAAGGCAGGGGAGACGGTCACCTTCAGGCTCACAGTCCGGGAACCCGATGCGAGGATCGAGAAAGAGTGCAACTTCCGATGGCAATTCGGAGACGGAAGGTGGGGGCCAGACGGAGGTTGTGTGGCGATGCCTGCGTGCGCTGGCAAGTATGGGCGTTGGGACACTCCGCCGAGACAGCCCGACGAGTGGAAGTTCACCGTCGATCATGTCTACGAGTCTGCTGGTGAATACACTGCCAGATTCCACCTCCAGTCCGCAGGAGGAGATAGGGGTTGTGGCCACCCCTATGCGAGCTCCGGCGAGGGCTCCGTTACATTTGTCGTTCAGGAGGCGGGGCCGGGATAGGGGGCTGTCGAGCACAACACTTCTCAAGGATCCGGACCAACCTGGCCTTTTTGGGTCACGGGTTGTGGGCGCAAAACCTCGTGCAACCGCGACGCAGCGCGCCTCGGATGTCAGCGGCAATAGCCTCGTAGTTTGGCCAATCAGGGTTGTAGGGGACAACGATGACAGCCGAGGTCAACGACGCCACAGTTTACGGGCGGCCGGTCGCACCCCAGCCCTCCTTCAATCGGCCGAGGGGTTGGTGGCTTTCTCCACCTGGTTCACGTGGACCCCTACATCCTTTACGCTAGTCTCGGCGATTACGAAGTTCCTCAACTTGTCCAACATGTGTGGCTGGCCGATAAAGCGGCCCGGTCGTTCACTGTCGATGACAATGCGTATGCGGTCTTGCGATTCTTCGGAAGTCTCCATGGCTGAACTCCTTTCGGCTGACGTCGTTTTCCGGCTGAGAAAGGCTACAGGACCTTAGCCTTGCCGCTGAAGACCTTTTTTTATTGCCAGGGTGATTGTTCTCCCCCCGGTCGACCCTAGTCTGGCTTCTCTTTTTTAAGGGATATCACCGACATAGCGAGTTTGAATTGGTCAGCAGTTACACCTGACACGGCCATCTCGACTGCTTCATGGAAGCTGAGTTGCGGTACAGCCTCCCGAAGCTGGGCCACAAGGGCTGGGTCCGCGCCGGCGGCACCAGCCTCAACAATCTGGTTGAAGTCCCAATCGGGAACCAATTCTCGGGCACGTTCAATAAATTCCGGGCTGATGCCGGTCAAGACGAGCTCAA
>JAHWKU010000039.1 GCA_019347715.1 Actinomycetota bacterium
AATCGTCGAAGAACTCTCGCCATGCCTCACCGACGGTCGAGGGATCCTGCGCGTACCTCTGTCGCATCTCCTCGATCAACCAGGTATTGGGACCGAACCCCGTCCGTTCGGGTTTGTTCGTCATCTGCAGCATCTCCTCCTACGTAACAATGCTAGACGTTCGCAGACAAACGTGTTCAGTGGTTGCTAGAGGCGAGATGCGGGAAAGATGAAACTCGGAGGTGATCGCAGTGCCGAACAAGCGACCAAGCGTCAAGAACGAAAAGCAGTATGAGGCTTTGAAGGACAAGGGAATGTCGAAGGAGCGAGCGGCCAAGATCGCCAATTCGCCTGGAGCCTCCAAGCGCGGCGGCAAGAAGTCTGGATCCGGCGGTTCGTCCAAGCAGGGCGGCACTACGGCTCAGAAGAAAGCGGCGGGCCGAAAGGGAGGCAAAGCCGCGGCCAAGAAGTCTTAGGGAGTTATACGGGCGCTGGTCACGGGTCGGCGCATCAACGGTCGACGTAGCCGGTCCGCTGCAGCCGCTTGTTATGCGGCACGTCTGCGATGTTCGATTCCATCAGTTGACATCCCCGAGATAGATGACTCCAGATTTTGGCGGGGCGACCAGCACCTCCCGAAGAACCTTCGGATAGAGTCGGAGGCCTGCCAGTTGGTTCAGGTCTAGCCACTCGACGCCTGTCTGCATTGTGTCCGGAACAGTGGGTTGGACGAGGTCTCCTAAGAGCTTGCACTCGAACCAGAGTTCCACTTGATGGAAATCACCGGAGGAGTCAGCGAACTCATGATTCTTGGCGATGTAGTCTCGGACGAAGCGCAATGACCCAACCTCGACATGGCAACCAGCTTCTTCAAGGCACTCCCGCATAAGCGACTCGGGGATGGTTTCTCCGTACATCTGACCACCCCCGGGCAACATGTACCAATCCCCATCATGGTCGCGACATCTGGAAGCAAGCAAACGTCCATCCAAGAAGATGATGGCCTTTAGGCTTAGTCGTATCTCACTCATCTGGATCGGTCGGCGTAACGGATTGGGCCGTCAGCGGCGGTAGGCCTACGGGTTAGGGGGATCGTCATCAACTCGGACTCTATGGGCTGCAAAGAGTGCCAGAGAAAGAGGGATGACTTGATCGCTACCAATGACGACACCGCTCAAGTTCTCGGCTCCCTTCATGTCCTCGACTGTAGAACCATGAAGATAAACGTCCCTTAGATCAGCTTTGGACAAGTCGATGCGACTCAAGTCTGAGTTCAGGATGCGGGTAGTGATGAGGCTACCACCATAGAAATCTGCTTCGGCGAGCATGCAATCCTCGATTCGGCATTTCTTCCACGATGACATTCGAAAGCTAGCGAGGTCGGATTTGCATCCTGACATCTCAACATCTTCCCATTTGGATTCCGGTGCAACGATTCCTGACATCCGACAGCCTTGAAACGAAACCCTTACTGCGGTCAGTCTAGGAACGAAGCAGCCCGACAACTCGCAGTGTTCGAGGACGCAGTCACTTAGGTGAAGATCTTCAAGCTGAGAACCTGTCAGCGTGACTTCGACGAGCCGGCAGCCCGAGATTTCGACACGAGATGCCCTGGTAGCGGAGAAGTCCCCGTTAATCTCAAGCTCCAGCCATTCAGCCTCGTCGGCCAGTTTGATCAATGGATCTGTCTGCAATTCGGATATGAGCCGCGGCCGGGTCGGAAGGTTTCCCGTTCGCGAACTCATCCTTCAATGCCTTTCGTTCGGTCATAACGAATAGGCAGCATCATGGGGATTCTGAAGGAAGTTGCATCTTTAGGCTATCGGGGGTCTCCCGAACGACGAGAAATCCGAGGCGGTCATATAGCCGATGAGCCGGGTTGGCCTTCAGCACGCCCAGCCGGATGGATGCACCGACACTACGAGCCTCGTTAATGATCATCTCCAGAAGTCGTGTCCCCAGACCGCGCCCCTGTAAGCGGGCTAGGAGCTGCAGCTGCATGAGGTGCCACTCATTTCCTGACCGATCGAGCTTGAGGAGTCCGCCTGGCTTTTCATCGACGACGATGACTTCTGCACACTCGAAGCGATAGAGCACGCGCTGCATGTGCTCGTCGCGTGACTTCGGGATACCCGCGGCGACGAAATGCTGATCCATCGTCTGAAGGCGTAGGTTCAAGAGGAAGGGCAAGTCCGTCTCATTCGCAGGCCGGAGTGTGAAGTGCATCTAGCCTTCCGTGTGTCTGCCTAACGACCCTGCGTCAGCTGCGACGCGTCGCGAAGCGACCGTCGTCAGCTGCAAGCGCGAGTTGGGCAGGGACGACAGAAACTCAAGCATCAGGTAGCGCGTTCAATCGATTGATCCACTCACCGCGACCGATTCGAAATTCGAGTCGAGGTCGAGGGCCTCGCCATGTTTTAACCAGCTCAGCGACCTCTCCGACCAGATGGAGACCAGACCTCTCAAGAACGCGGCGAGACGCGGCGTTCTCCGGGTCGCAGGTCGCCTTGAGGACCGGAAGATTGAGACGCTCAAAGCCAAGCGCAAGGAGAAGCGCGGTGGCGGCGGTTGCCACTCCCTTCCCCCAGTGACCGCTGGACAAGTACCAACCAAACTCACCGGATCCATCGGCGTGAGCATCGAAGCCACTGATACCGGCAAAGGATGGGCGCGACCCCTTGAGGCTAATCACCGCGAGGTAGTAGTGGCGTCTCGGGGTCTCCGCGCGCGACGGATGGTGAAGAAGGCGCTCGAACTCGCGCTCGGCGGTATCGTCGCTGTCGAACCTGAACGTCATGTACTTGTACATGACCCCGTCGGACGCCGCCCATTCGAGAAAGTCGAAGCGATCGGCTTCGACGAAGTCACGGAGAACGACGACGTCGGACGCAATCTCGAACCTCGAGTTCTCGGTGGCAGCGCTTCGAATCACTCGTCTGCCCAACGGATTGGCGACTCAGCGGCGACGGTCAGCGAAGCGCGCCCGGCGTCCGTTGCATTCGCTTGTTAAACGGCAACTCAACTGACCTCCGGCAAATGTGGAAACACTTCAGAGTAAAACTTCCGGTCGTCGGCGAAGGTGGTCTCTAATGCTCCGAAGTCTGTGGGCATGATCCATCTCGCTTCGCTGACCTCCTTGGTGTCAAGCACCACGTCTCCCTCCGAGGCTTCTGCCAGCCACCAGTACAAATCGCACTTACCATCCTCGGTCAGACATTCCCATACCCTACGAACTGGGGTCACGGCGAGGCCCACTTCCTCCCTTACCTCGCGCACAACGGCCGCAGATTCGGATTCACCGGGTTCCAACATCCCGCTGAGCGGACCGAAATAACCCGCATAGTGCATTCCCGATGCACGACGAACGACAAGTGTCTTTTCTCCGCGCATCACAACCGCAACGACGGCGGCCGGCCGAGAGACTGGTGACTTAGACATCGGTCCGCCTAACGGATTTGGCCGTGAGGCGCCGACGAAGGCGGCCAGTTCCACGCGGTAGTTGGGCGGCCCTCAGTCTGCCCGTCCATTTGCCTCCTTTGTTAGCGCCGCCAGGATTCTCGCGGCCTGCCGATCTAGCTCGTCTCGTTCCGGATATATGGGACCGTGTTCGGGATGCCAACGGATCAAGCCATCATCAAACCAGCGCGGCATCACATGCATGTGAAAGTGGGGGACCTCTTGGCCAGCGCCTGGCCCATTCGATTGCCACAAATGCAGGCCCTCTGGTTGAAACGCGGCTTTGACGGCCCGTGCGATGCGAACGGTCATCGCCATCACCGCCGCCCCGGTCCGCTCGTCGAGGTCAAAGACGGTTTCGATGTGCGCCCTAGGGACGACTAGGACGTGGCCAACGCGCTGCTGGCGATTGGCCATGAAGGCGACCGTTGCCCCGTCCTCCGAGATGACGCTGTGCGGGAGCGCACCGCTTACCACGCGGCAGAAGACGCATTCGTCGTCCTCGATGTCGTGTGTCACGTCCGGTCCGTACAACGGATTGGGCAGTCAGCCGCCGCCGAAGGCGGTCCGTTGCACGGCCCTGTTATGCGGGCTCTCGCCCCCTTGCCAGGCTCTGATCGCTTGATCATGTCCTCCTCCAGCAAGTTCCAATGGGATGGTCTCACGCGTAAAGAATGTCGGCTCGGTCGCCTCGGCGGATGGTTGCGGATCGGTACCGTTCGATGAGCAGAGAAAGGTCAGGAGTACGCCGTTACCTCTGGGGTCATCGTCGAAGTAATGCGCACCAGCAATGGACTTGACTTGCACCTCGATACCGGTTTCTTCGAGCACCTCGCGGATGAGCGCCCTCTCTGGACTCTCATCCTCCTCTACGTAGCCAGCGGGCAGATTCCACATGGCCTGAAATGGTGCGGTCGTGCGTCGCAGCAGAAGAATGCTCTCACCCCGTTCGATGATGGCGCCGACGCCGACCTTGAGTTGCGGGTAGTGCACCCAACCGCAGGCTGGACAGAGCCATCGGACCCGCGTGTCAATCTCGGCCGATTCGAGTGTGCCGCCACACCTGATACAGAAAGACGGATCCCTATCTGACATGTAGCTCCGTATAACGGATTGGGCAGTCAGCCGCCGCCGAAGGCGGGCGGTTGCACGGCCCAGTTAAACCGCTTCCCGCTAATTGCATCATTTGGAAAGGCTCTTTCTCCATATGAGTTGAATCTCATGAGGAAGGTCAGGGTACGCGAATCGATTGATCGCTCCAAGTGAACATCCCTGCCTTTGATAGAAGCGGCAAGCGCTGACATTGTTGTTCTGAGTCTCGACCTTGAGTTCGGTGCACCCATGGGAAACTGCCCAACGCTCAGCGGCCTTGAAAAGCGCAGCACCGACTCCCTTTCCTCTTTCTTCCGGGCCCACACGTAAGTCCCAAAGGACTGCTAGATCACGTCTGCCTTCTAGCATGTTGACGTTCTTTGTGTCGAAGGCGATCACGGCACCACCGAGTGGACTCCCTGCGAATCTCGCAACAATTAGACCCCAATTTGTAAGATCGAATCTGGTTTCCCATCGTGTAGTTCCCTCGCCATCCAACGCGTCATAGTCCTTGGTGTAAGGCGTTTCTAAGTCACGTTCCTCAAGGACGATGCCGATTAGCCGATTCTTCATGAGGGTTGGCTCGAGAACTCTGTCCACGCTGAACGCGATGGAAATCGTCTCCAACACCGAGAGGTTGGAGATTGGCTCTTCGTTGATCTCCAGGTTCATTAATCTCTGACGGTTTAACTAGTATTTGTTTGAGCGGACCGGCCTCGTGGCGGTCCGGGTCGGGTTAACCCGGGATTGGGATCCCTGGATCTCGAGATTTGTGTCTTTGAACTGCATCTTCGTGCGGTTAGCTCGCGATCAACTGTCGCAGGACCATTTGAAGGATCCCGCCGTTGCCGTAGTACTCGACTTCGGCTGCCGCATCTATCCGGACTATCACCGGGAAGGTGAAATTGTTCCCATCGGAGCGGGTCACTTCTACCTGCAGGGTCATGCCTGGCGTGATCGTCTCTAGCCCGCGGATGGTGTAGGTCTCCGTTCCCTCCAGGCCGAGGGATAAAGCAGAGTCCCCCGGCGCATATTGAAGCGGCAGGACTCCCATGCCGACGAGGTTGGAGCGGTGGATCCGCTCGTAGCTCTCGGCGATCACGGCCCTTGCGCCGAGAAGGGACGTTCCCTTCGCCGCCCAGTCTCTAGAGCTTCCCGATCCGTATTCCTTGCCAGCCAGCACCACCAGTGGAACGCCTTCCGACCGGTAGCGAAGATGAGCGTCGTAGATCGTCATTTGCTCGCCGCTTGGCTGATGGGTGGTCCACGGTCCCTCGGTTCCCGGAGCCATCTCGTTTCGCAGCCGGATGTTGCCGAACGTGCCGCGCAGCATGACTTCGTGATTTCCCCGGCGACTGCCGAAACTGTTGAAGTCCTGGGGCTCGACTCCTCGATCGACGAGGTACTTGCCGGCCGGGGAGTCAACCTTGATCGAGCCCGCCGGTGAGATGTGGTCGGTGGTTATGGAATCGCCGACTTTGACGAGCACCCTTGCATCCACGATGTCCCCCGGAGCATCGAATGCCCCGGACACGCCTTCGAAGAATGGGGGTTCCTGTATGTAGGTCGATTCCGCGTTCCAGTCGTACATGAGGCCGGTGGGGGCGGGCATCTCTTTCCAGTGCTCGTCGCCCTCAAAGATGCGGCCGTACTCACGATGAAACTGGTCTGGTGACAAAAATCTGGTGACCGTCTCTGCGACTTCTTCCTGACTCGGCCAGATGTCCTTTAGGAAAACCGGCTTGCCGTCGACTGTTCCAAGCGGTGCGCTGGTGATATCGATGTTGATGTGGCCCGCCAGCGCGTATGCGACACAGAGAGGTGGCGACGCGAGATAGCTGGCGCGCACCTGAGGATGGATACGGCCCTCGAAGTTGCGGTTCCCCGAAAGGACGGCCACGACTGTCAGGTCATCGTCGGTCACCTTTTCTGCGATGTCTTCTGGTAGAGGGCCGGAGTTTCCTATGCAGGTAGTGCACCCGTAACCGACCAGGTTGAAGCCGAGCTTCTCGAGATAGGGGACCAGGCCGGCGGCTTCCAGATATTCGGTAACCACCCGGGAGCCGGGAGCGAGCGAAGTCTTGACCCATGGCTTGCTCGTGAGTCCAGCCTCAACAGCTTTCTTGGCGAGCAGGCCGGCTGCCACCATCACCGATGGGTTCGATGTGTTCGTGCACGATGTGATCGCGGCGATCACGACAGAACCGTTAAGGACGGCCCCCGAGGCGCCGGTGGTCTCGCGCTCGACTACAGGCTTGTTCAAAGACGTTGCGTTCTCTCCTGGAGGGACCGGGTTTCCTCCCTCGGAGACAAAGCGTCCGATGTCGTCGTTCTTGGGGCGCTCCACTCGGTCAACAAAGGCCTCGTAGAAAGAGTCTGCAGCGCCAGAGAGCTGCACGCGGTCTTGCGGCCGCCGGGGGCCGGCAAGGCTTGGCTCGATGGCCGAGAGATCGAGATCGACGATCTCGGTGAACGTCGGGTCCGGGTCGTCGTCGGTTCGAAACAGTCCCTGCTCTTTGGTGTATCTCTCGACCAGATCGACCGCGTCGGCCCTTCCGGTCTCCCTCAGGTATTTGAGTGTCTGATGGTCGCAGGGGAAAAGTGCTGCGGTGGCCCCGTATTCGGGGCACATGTTCGACAGCGTTGCCCTGTCCGCGACCGTCATCGTGGAAAGTCCCGATCCGAAGAACTCCACGAACTGTCCGACAACTCCGTGCGACCGCAGCATCTCTGTAAGGGTCAGCACCAGGTCGGTGGCTGTCGTCCCGGCTGGGAGTGCGCCCGTCGTCCTCACGCCGAGAACGAGCGGTTTGGAAAGGAACATCGGCTGGCCCAGCATCGCCGCCTCGGCTTCGATACCCCCGACGCCCCATCCGAGGACTCCGAGACCGTTGATCATCGTGGTGTGCGAGTCGGTGCCGATCAGTGTGTCGGGCATGGCTTCCCCGTTCTGCACGGCGACCACCCTGCCGAGATATTCCAGGTTGACCTGATGACAGATCCCCATTCCCGGGGGGACCACCCTGAATCCATCGAAGGCTTGCTGGGCCCAATTGAGCAGCGCGTAGCGCTCCTGATTCCGCCGATATTCCCACTCGATGTTGAAACGATAGGAGCCGGGAGTGCCGAAGCGATCAACCATCACCGAGTGGTCGATGATGAGGTCGACCGGGACGAATGGGTTGACCTTCTTTGCGTCACCGCCGCCTCTTGCCAGAGCGCTGCGCATCGCCGCTAGATCTACGACGGCCGGAACTCCTGTGAAGTCCTGCATCAGGATCCGCGACGGCATGTAAGCGAGCTTTCCTTCGTCCGGCCCATTGGGCCATGAGGCCAGGGTTCTCACGTCGTCTTCGGTTACGTCGCGAGTTCCCGCACGACGCAGCAGGTTCTCGAGCAGGATCTTGATCGTGTGGGGAAGTTTGCCTACCTGTGCGACGCCTGCGTCCTCCAGCTGGCTCAGGCGGTACCAGGCGAGCTCCCCCGAATCGGTGGCGAGCACCGACCTCGCTCCGAACGGGCCGAATGGGCCGAATGGGTCTGACGTCATTAGGTCTTACCTTTCCTCTTTGACCCATTCTCGCGCTTGGTCCTTCCCCCGGCCGCGGCGACGATGGCTTCGTGATGGGGGAACTTGGCGAGGCGGCCGGCCAGTGCGTCCAGTTCCACGTCTGAGACCATCACTCCAGGGGAGTCCACTTTCATCGCGGACCCCGCGTCTTTCAGGATCCCGATCATCTTTCTGTTCTCGGATGAAAGGTACGAGCGGAATCTCTTGATGCCGTGGTCTCTCGCGGTAACCGCAAGAACGTGGAGCAGAAGAGTGCCCAGCCCGCGGCCCTGATGGGAATCAACGACGGTGATGGCAGCCTCAGCTGAATCCGGGTCTTCGTTAGAGCGAACATAGCGGCCGACCGCGATGCCGGGGGCCCCAGGCTCGTCCGTTGCTCGAACCCCCCACGCGAAGTGGTTCTCGTAGTCGAGAACGGTGAGGTAGGTGAGCATGTCGTTGGTCAGCCTTTGCAATTTCGTCATGAATCGGCGTTCTATGGTCTCGTCGGAGAGGCGACCGAATGCGGCGATGAACAGGTCGCGGTCTTCGGGCACAACCGGCCGCAGGAGCACGCGGGTGCCGTCCTTGAGCTCGAACTCTGCGGAGTGGCGTTCAACGAAATCTAGGTCCATGTGAGGTCATCCGACGGTACCCGAACCACCAAGGGTTCGCCGAGTGGCTACGAGGCTTTAAAGTGACTTTGATGGCAACTGCTCGATTTTCGGAACCCACTCGCACCTGGTTCTCTCAGGCGTTCAAGGAACCAACGCCCGCTCAGGTTGGAGCGTGGAATGCTCTCGAGAGCTCGGACAACATCCTTGTGGTCGCTCCAACGGGCTCCGGGAAGACTCTTGCTGCTTTTCTCGACTCACTCGACCGGCTGGCCGCGTCGGCTCCTCCGTCGCCGAAAGAACGTCTAAGGGTTCTGTATGTCTCACCTCTCAAGGCTCTTGCCGTCGATATCGAGCGCAACCTGAGATCGCCGCTTGCCGGGATCAGAAATGCAGCGGAGCAGCTCGGGGCTGCGGTTCCCGACATAGAAGTTGGAGTGAGAACCGGCGACACACCATCCGAGGAACGGCGCCGCATGACCAATCATCCTCCGGACATCCTGATCACCACTCCGGAATCGCTTTACCTGCTGCTCACGTCTCAAGCGCGCGAGACCCTTCGTTTCATTGACACGGTGATCGTCGATGAAGTTCACGCGGTAGTGGCGACCAAGAGGGGATCTCATCTCGCCCTCAGCCTCGAACGTCTTGACGAACTTCTGGAAAAGCCCGCCCGCCGTATCGGTCTGTCCGCCACGGTCAGGCCGCTGGATGAAGTGGCTCGTTTCCTCGGGGGGCCGCACCCCGTCACCGTCGTCAACCCTCCGTTCGAAAAGACGCTCGACATCTCAGTGGTCGTACCGGTCGAGGACATGGGCGCCCTTGGTGAATCTTCGGAAGAGATCCCGAGCGGCAATTCGATCCAAGAGCTGCCGAGAAAGACCATCTGGCCTGATGTGGAAGCGAGAATCGTCGAGCTCATCCGAGAACACAACTCGACGATCGTGTTCGCGAACTCCCGCCGTCTTGCCGAGAGACTCTGCGCGCGCATCAACGAGATCGCGGAGGAAGAGCTTGCTCTTGCCCACCACGGATCGGTCTCCAAGGAAGAGAGGCTCAAGATCGAGGAAGGGCTGAAGGCGGGCCGTCTGCCGGCAGTTGTGGCGACTTCGTCACTCGAGCTTGGAATAGACATGGGTGCGGTCGACCTCGTCATCCAGGTCGAGGCCCCGCCCTCGGTGGCGCACGGTCTTCAGAGGATCGGTCGGGCCGGGCATCAGGTTGGCGAGATAAGCAAAGGCATCATGTTCCCGAAGTTCAGGGGAGATCTTCTTGAATGCGCCGTTGTCGTCGAGCGGATGCACCGCGGCGAGATCGAACACCTGCATTACCCGCGCAATCCTCTAGATGTCCTGGCCCAGCAGGTGGTTGCGATGGTTTCGATGGACGACTGGAGTGTCGATGCCCTCGGTGCCGTCGTGCGAAGAGCGGCTCCTTATTCCGACCTTCCCGAAAGCGCGATGCAAAGCGTTCTGGACATGCTTTCCGGTCGATATCCATCCGATCAGTTCGCGGAACTGAGGGCCAGGATCAACTGGGACCGGGCGACCGACAGGCTTACATCGCGCGGGGGATCGCAGCGGATCGCGGTGGTGAGTGGTGGAACCATCCCAGACCGCGGCCTTTATGGGGTGTTCCTCGCGGGCGAGGGCGGAACCAGGGTCGGGGAGCTCGACGAAGAGATGGTCTTCGAGTCTCGGGTATCCGACATTTTCATCCTTGGGGCTTCGAGCTGGAGGATCGAGGACATCACGCAGGACAAAGTGATAGTCACTCCTGCTCCGGGAGAGCCGGGAAGTCTTCCCTTCTGGCATGGCGATGCTCCCGGACGTCCGATCGAACTGGGAAAGGCGACCGGCCGTTTTCTTCGAGAGCTCTCCCAGTCGCCGCCAGATAAGGCACTCGTGAGGCTGCAAACGGCAGGCCTCGACGAATGGGCTGCAAATAACCTGATCCAGTATCTAGAAGAGCAGCTCGAGGCTACCGGTCATCTTTCTGACGACAAGACGATCGTCTTGGAAAGGTTCCGCGACGAACTAGGCGATTGGCGTCTTTGCATCCACTCGCCTTTCGGATCCCAGATTCACGCGCCATGGGCCCTTGCCATCGAAGCCTCACTCCGAGAGACGTTGGGCGTTGAGGTCCAAACGATGTTCACCGACGACGGGATCATTATTCGACTGCCGGAAGCAGACGAGGCCCCGGCTTCCGACGCCGTAAGGTTCGACCCCGATCAAATCGAAGAGTTGGTCACTAACGAGCTCGGCGGATCGGCGCTGTTTGCAACGAGGTTCCGCGAATGCGCGGCGCGCGCTCTGCTTCTGCCGAAGCGGTATCCCGGTAGGAGGACTCCTCTCTGGCAGCAGCGTCAGAAGTCATGGAACCTTCTTCAGGTTGCGGCTCAATACGGCAGCTTCCCTGTGATCCTGGAAACGATGCGGGAATGTCTGCAGGACGTATTCGACGTCCCGTCGTTGAAGGAATTGATGAGCGACATCGAGAGTCGCAAAGTGCGTGTGGTCGAGGTGACCACCGAAAGAGCCTCACCATTCGCCAGCAATTTGCTGTTCGGATACATCGGCGCATTCCTCTACGAGGGGGAAGCTCCGTTAGCAGAGAGACGGTCTCAAGCGCTCACGCTCGATACGGCTGCGCTGGCAGAGCTGCTCGGACAAGCCGAGCTTCGCGAACTGGTCGACAGGGACGCGCTCGAAGAGGTCGAGTTGGAGCTGCAACGGTTGGTACCGTCACGGCAGATCCGCAACGTCGATGATCTCCACGACACGCTGCGATCTCTCGGAGATCTGACCGCAGTAGAGGCAGTTGTGCGCGGGGCGCAGCCATCATGGCTCGCGGTGTTGAAAGAGAGCCGCAGAGCGGTTCGCATCAGAGTCGCGGGAGAATACCGGTGGATCGCCATCGAAGACGCGGCCCGGTTCCGCGACGCGCTCGGCACCGCCTTGCCGCTCGGCATCCCCGATGCGTTTTTAGAGCCTGTCGTCGATCCCCAGCTCGATCTCGTTGCGAGGTACGCGAGGACACATGGGCCCTTCAAGGTCGGCGATGTGACCGCGCGCTTGGGTCTTCCCGAGAAGGCTGTCGAGGCGGCCATCAAGCGCTTGGAGAGTGCGGGTCGTCTGGTCAGGGGAGAGTTCCGGCCCGATGGTGTCGGGACCGAGTGGTGCGATGCGGAGGTCATTCGTTCCATCAGAAGGAAGTCGGTTGCAGCCTTCCGCAGAGAAGTCGAGCCTGTCCCCATCCAAACGCTGGCCAAGTTCCTTCCGGCATGGCAGGGATTGGACGGGTCGCTTCGTGGTCCTGACGGGCTCTATCGCGCGATAGAGCAGCTGCAGGGAGCTCCCGTCCCGGCAAGCGCGCTCGAGACTCGGGTTCTTCCTTCGAGGGTGACCGGGTACTTCCCCGGCATGCTCGACGAGCTGTGCGCCTCCGGGGAAGTGATCTGGGCTGGATCTGGAGCGAGCGGAACAGATGATGGGTGGGTGAGCCTTTACTTTGCAGACTCCGCAGGCTTGATGCTTCCCGCCATACA
>JAHWKU010000003.1 GCA_019347715.1 Actinomycetota bacterium
GAGCTGTCGGAGACGGCTGTGCGAATCAAAGATGCCCTTGCCGAGAAGGGGGCTCTTTTCTTCCGGCAGATCTCAGAGGCTGCAGGGATTCAAGGTGACCAGGAGCTGCTGCTGTCGCTGTGGGAGCTCGTATGGGCGGGGCTCGTGACGAATGACACCACTGCACCGCTTCGCGCCTTGGTCGGCCGCGCCGGCCAGCGCACGCGGCCGATGGGACGCAGTCGACGGGGAAGGCCTGCTCTTCCCGCAAAGGCCGGGCCCCCTTCGGGGGCCGGCCGCTGGAGCCTTCTCCCCAGCCGATCGGATGATTCGACGAGACGGTTGCATGCGCTCGCCGAACAGCTATTGGATCGACACGGTGTCGTCACGCGCGGGATCGTCTCCGTGGAGCCCGTTATTGGGGGTTTCTCCGGCATCTACCAGGTGTTGAAGGCCTTCGAGGAGACGGGGAAATGCCGGCGGGGATATTTCGTCGAGGGACTCGGCGCGGCTCAGTTCGCGATGCCAGGAGCGGTCGATCGCATGAGGGGGATGGCTGATGAAGGAACCATTGAGCAATCTGCCTTGGTGCTGGCCGCCACCGATCCCGCAAACCCATTCGGTGCTGCCGTTCCATGGCCGGTGAGGCCTGGGGAGGAAGGGGGCCGAAAACATCGGCCCGGCCGGAAGGTGGGAGCGCTGGTAGTGATGGTGAACGGAGAGCTCGTCCTTTACGTCGAACGCGGCGGCCGAACCCTTTTGACCTGGAGCGAAAATACAGAGGTTCTTCAGCCGGCCGTCGATGCACTTGCTCTGGCCGTGAGAGATGGAAGCCTCGGAAAGCTCTCGGTGGAAAAGGCCGACGGCGAAGCGATTGCAGAGACCCCGCTGGCCGGCGTGCTGGAACAAGCTGGGTTCCGATCGACACCGCGCGGCCTGCGGCTGAGGTAGGAGGGCCGACACCCCGCGAGGTCCCGGTTTTGGGGAGCGAGCGGGTGTCGCGTGCCATAAATGCCTGAGGGAGACACTGTTCATCGGTCGGCCAAAGCCATGCATCGGGCACTCGCGGGCCGAACTTTGAAGCGGACCGACTTCCGTGTCCCCCAATTGGCTACGACAGACCTAGCTGGAAGCTCGATCACCGAAGTCGTCGCCCGCGGAAAACATATGCTGACCCGAACCGATGATGGCTGGACTATTCACACGCACTTCAAGATGGAAGGTTCGTGGCATCTGTACCGAACCGGAGAGCGCTGGCAGGGTCCCGACTGGCAAGTGCGCGTGGTACTGGAGACCGATCCATTCATAGCGGTGGGCTTTCAGCTCGCGATCGTCGACCTCATCAGAACGAACGACGAGGAAGACTCGCTTGGCCATCTTGGGCCCGACATACTGGGCCCCGACTGGGACCTGAACGAAGCAATAAGGCGGATAACTTCCGATCCCGGCCGTGAGATCGGCGATGCTTTGTTCGATCAGAGAAATGTGGCTGGAATCGGAAACCTGTATCTGAACGAGACGCTTTATCTGCGCGGTATCCATCCCAGGACTCTGGTTTCGGACACCCCCGAGCTGGAGGATGTCTTGCTGCTGGCCAAGCGGCTCATGGCAGCGAACGTTGGCCTCGCCATCCAGACAACGACCGGCAACAGGCGGCTGAGCGACAAGCATTGGGTATTCGAGCGGCCCGGCCATTACTGCCGCCGCTGCGGGACGCCGGTGGAAGTGTCACGGCAAGGGGAGTTCCGCCGCCTCATCTATTGGTGCCCGGGTTGCCAGCCGGCGGAGTAGCATCGGCGTTGAAAAGGAGGTCAGCGGTTTGGCAGAGCGCAGGATCGTAATTGTCGGAAGTTTCTCCACGGGCAAGACCACGCTGGCAGAGGAGCTGGCCAGGGAGCTCCGCCTCCCACTGCTGCCGGAGACGGCCCGCGAGGTGGTCGAGCTGGGCTTCAAACTCGACAAAGACGCGAATGCGGAGACAGAAACGCTCATCTTCCTGAAGCAATACAACAACGAGATCTCAACTCCTGAGTTCGTCGGAGACCGTTCGTTGATCGATGCCATGGCGTATGCCGGATGGGTTCTGGACAACCAACCGCGAAGAAAAGAGAACGCCCTGTGGGAGGAATGCGAGGAACTCGCGGAGCGCAGCCTCAGAACGAATTATTCAGACGTCTTCTACTTGCCGATCGAATTTCCCATCGTGGCGGATGGACTTCGACCGATGGATCCCGAGTTCCAGCAGGAAATCGACCAGCGGATCCTTCGGCTGCTTGAAACCCACAGCATCGCCTACAAGACTGTGAAGGGTTCGGTGGAGGAGAGATTGGATCAGATCGGGTCCCATTTGGACGGGCGACGGTAATCTGGGATAGATGAGCGACGAGGATTTGTTGCGTCAGGCGGAGCAGGCACTTACCGAGATCGACCGCGCCCAGGGGTTAAACGACGAGCATGCAGATGTTCTCGCCGCTCTGCGGCTGCGTATACACGGGGCCCCCAAGAAAACTCTCGACGACGCTCTCAAAGCCGCGGGGGATCTCAGGGGGAAGGTCTCTCTCGAAGAGGTGGAGGTGCCGGAAAAGACTGGTCCGACACTCGACGATGCGATCAAGAGTCCGCCGAAGAAAATCGAGTGGCCCTCGGAGTGAGTCTCTAGGTCATTCCTTCGACGTCCGAGATCATCTCGTTCGTCCAGTCGAAAACATCATGGTTGTGAACGCTTCCGGCCATTGCAGAAAGCCGGTCGCGGCGCTGTTGCTCAGGAATCTCGAGCGCGTCCTCGATGTGACTGGCGAGCCCCTCGACATCGAATGGGTTGCACATGATGGCTTGCTTTAGTTCTTGAGCCGCTCCCGTGAATTCGCTCAAAAGTAGGATTCCCGATCCACTACCCGCGGCCTGGGCAACGACGAACTCTTTGGCGACCAGGTTCATCCCGTCCTTAAGCGGTGTGACGAGTGCCACATCGGCCAAACGGTAGTAAGCCAAAAGGCGATGAAGGGGCACGCTTCGATACAGGTAGTGGACCGGAACCGGATGGCCAGGTTCTGTGAAGCGGCCGTTGATTCTTCCGACCTCTCCCTCTACGTCCGAACGAAGATCACGGTATTCCTTTACATCGTCTCTGCTCGGCACCGCAATCTGGACCAGGGATACCTTCCTCCGCAAAGAGGGATTTCGTTCGAACATAAGCTCTACGGCCTTGAGACGATGCCGGATGCCCTTCGTGTAGTCGAGGCGATCTACTCCCAGCAGAACCTTCCTTCCCTCAAATTGAGTTCGAAGCCGCTTCAACTCGCGCTCCACGTCGGGCTGAGTCGACGCGCTTGCAAATTCCTGAGCATCTATAGATATCGGGTGAGTAGCAGCCAGAACCGAACGGCCGTCCGAGGTGTGGACCCGGGTCCCCTCAACCTTTGCGTCCTCGAGGATCGTCTCGCAGGAGCGCAGGAAGTTATCTCTGTACAGGTCGGTGTGGAATCCCACCAGATCCGATCCGAGTATCCCGTTCAGCAACTCCTTTGACCATGGAAGTCGAGAGAAGAGCTCCGGCGCAGGAAACGGCGTATGAAGGAAGTATGCGATTGGCCCCTTCTCTTTCGCCGGGCGCAACATTGATGGAAGGAGCATCAGGTGAAAGTCGTGGACCCATCGGATCGTTTCTTGGAGCAGTTTCGAACGCGTCGTTGCAGCGTGCGCGAACCGCCGGTTGGCTTCCACGTATGCATCCCACCATTGGCGATTGAAAGCAGGCTGCTCGATGAGGTCGTGGAATAGGGGCCAGAGCGTTCGGTTGCAGAATCCGTGGTAGTAGCCGTCGAGGGTCTTGCGGTCGAGCTGCACAGGATGCAGCCGGATAGCCCCCAGGTCTTCGACCCGCCTTGGAACTTCGCTCGTCCCGCCGTCCCAGCCAACCCAGGCGCCGCCTCGCTTCTCCAAAGCTGGGCGCAGGGCCGTGACTAAACCGCCGTCCGCGGCCCTCCAGCCGTCCCGGGCTTTCACGACCGGGAGCCGGTTCGCAAATGCGACTAGCGGTAATTCCTTGCTTGTCGGAGCCATGACCGCCTTTGGTAGATGGTATCTAGTCGCGCTGGTCCGTGAAAAGAGCGATGCTCGCAGTGTAACCGTGGATGAAGGTTCGGCCCCCGACCGGGCCCACCTCGCCGGCGCAGAACATGCCTGCAGCAGGGATATCGCCAAGGATCGATTCGACGGCGATGATGTCGTGATTCGAGCTTCCGAAGAGGCCAGTGCCTCGCCCGTTGCACACGAACATGAGCGCCGCTTCGGGGTGATCGGAGTCGTTGGCGCTGAGTAGCGAAGACAATTCGTCGTCTGCAGCGCCGGCATCACGAAGATGGAACTGAACTGTCTTTCCGACTTCGATCACCTCGCCCACCGCCATCGCCCCTGTTTCGAGGTTCACTTGAGCGACGTTCCTTACGAGGAAGTCTCCGTGCGCGGGGGATTCGGTGTATTCGTCGACGACGATTCCAAGCATCGGCGGCACGCCCTGCATCAGCGCTTGGTCCTCGGGAGGCAGCTTCATGGCGATCTCCCTGAGCCGAGCGAGCGGAGGTTTTCCGCCCATCTCCAGGATGACGTTGTGTTCTGCAGCCGTAACAACGAAGGGGTCGCCGATGGGTTTGCACCCCTGCGATACCACGGGCTTGAGGGAGATAGGGGAGCCGACAACTACTCCTACCGCTCCCGAAGACTTGATCGAATCGTTGAAGACCAGGGTGTGTCCGGTTTCACCGAAGCCACCGCTTGCCATCCCGCCGATGATTGGCATCTGTGGACTACCAGTATTCAGTGCGCTAAGAAGGGCTTGGGTCGGAAACGTCAGTGGATCTGTGAGCAGGATCGCCCCGGTCGATTCCGCGCCGAGGAGAGGGAACCCAACCAGAGCGTGTCCATCTGGCGTTTCCTTGAGATCGACTGTGAATGCTTCGACCGGCGCGCCGCCAAGGTGTGAGACCCAAAGAGCAAACCCCGGGCCGCTTTCGATCTCCTGGCTCTCGGCGATCACGGCTTCGGTCGTACATCCGATAAGCCACGCTCGGTCTATCTCCCGGTAAATAGCTTCGATCGCCGATTCGAGCTGATCGTGGTGAGAGGAAGAGTAGAAAACGAACGCCAGCTCGGGCTTTAATCCCTCGAGACCATCGACCGCCCGCTTCGCGGTATCGGTTGCTGCCGTGACGGTGTCTTCAAGGGTAGAAAGAGCAGTCGCAGCCTTGAACGTCAGGACAGGCCCCCCTCAGTCATTCCCCTTGGGTTGAGCGCGTCATCGACCTGCTCTTCGGTCATCAAGCCCTTTTCGAGAACGATCTCTTTCAGGCTCTTGCCGGTTCGATAAGCCTCCTTCGAGACCTCCGCCGCCGCGTCGTATCCGATCTCGGGAACCAGCGCGGTCACCGTCACCAAGGACCGTTCCAGAAGCTCGCGGCAGCGATCGGCATCGGCTTCGATTCCTTCGACGCAGCGCGTTGCGAGGAGCTCAGCCGCGGCGCCGAGAGTCTCGATCGAGAAGAGGAGGTCGTAGGCCATTAGCGGCATCATCGTGTTCAGCTCGAAATAACTTCCAAGCCCACCGAGGGTGATGGCGGCGTCGTTTCCGATGACCTGAGCTGCGACCTGTATGACGGCTTCCGGGATAACGGGGTTGACTTTGCCCGGCATGATGCTGGAGCCGGGCTGCAGCTCGGGGAGTTTTATCTCTGCGAGTCCCGTCCTCGGCCCCGATGCCAGCCAGCGAAGATCGTTTGCGATCTTGGCGAGAGATACCGCTACGGTTTTGAGCACCCCGGAGACTTCCACGACCGCGTCTCTCGAGCCCTGTGCCTCGAAGTGATCGGGGGCTTCAACCAGAGGGATCCCGATGCGGTTACCGATTAAACCGATGGTCTTTGTGGCGAACTCCTCGTGGGAGTTGATGCCGGTACCAACCGCGGTGCCTCCGAGAGCAAGTTCCGAAAGGTGGGGAAGCGCCCCGGCGAGCCGAGCAAGGCCATGATCAACCTGAGATGCATAACCTGCGAACTCCTGGCCCAATCGCACGGGTGTCGCATCCATAAGGTGAGTTCGGCCAGACTTGATGACATCGTCGAAGGCTTGGGCCTTCGTAGAAAGCGCGTCTCTCAAGTGTTCGAGTGAGGGAAGGAGTTCCTGCGAAATGGCCAGCAAGGCTGCGATGTGCGTGGCCGTGGGGATGACGTCGTTCGACGACTGACACATGTTGACGTGATCGTTTGGATGAACCGGCGTCTTGGATCCGATTTCGCCCTCGAGCAGCTCTATGGCGCGGTTTGCTATCACCTCATTGGCATTCATGTTTGTCGAGGTACCCGAGCCCGTTTGGAAAACGTCGATGGCGAAGTCATCGTCGTGGCCACCTTCGATGACTTCCTCCGCGGCATCGCGAATCGCCTGAGCGATCTGGCTTTCGAGCAGACCGAGGTCTTCATTGGTCTGGGCTGCCGCCCATTTGATGAGTCCCAGGGCTTCGATGAACCGTCTTGAGAATTTCCAAGACGAGATCGGAAAGTTATCGATGGCCCTCTGCGTCGAGGCACCGTAATACGAAGAGGAAGGCACCTGCACCTCTCCCATCGAGTCTTTTTCCACTCGGAACTGATCCGACACGACGCGAATACTAAGTGACGGGAGGAGGACGTCCTCAAGTCTTCGCGGACCGATGATCGGCAAGATGAGTTATACATCAGGCATGTTGTTGCTCTTCGTTAGGCACGCGCTTACTTCCATGACTGGAAAGAAGCTGACCGGGTGGCTGCCTGGGTTCTCCCTCTCCAAAGAGGGAAAGAAGCAGGCCGACCAACTGTCCGCCAGGCTGTCAGATTTTCCTTTGAACGCCATATATTCCAGTCCGCTAGAGAGGTGCCTGGAAACCGCCGAGGCAATCGCAGCCCCTCACCGGCTTGAGGTGACTGAGGTGGAAGGGCTCGGTGAGATTCGCTATGGAGACTGGCAGGGCAAGCCTCTGAAGAGCCTTTACCGGATGAAGGCGTGGCAGGAATTGCGAGCTCGTCCTGCCGATTTCAGATTCCCCAACGGTGAGACCATTCGCGAAGCTCAGGCCAGAGCGATAGTAGAGGTCGAGCAGATCCGTAAAGGCCATCGCGATACGGACGCCATCGCTATTTGCTCGCACGCCGATCTGATTCGGGTCATGGTCGCCGGGTACATTGGACTCTCTCTGGATCTTTATCACCGGATCTCCGTAGGTCCGGCTTCGGTAAGCGCCTTGTGGATGGGAGAACGGGGACCGAGCCTCCTCCTTTTGGGAGACACAGGAGATCTTGGGGATATAGGAAAGAGGCTGACAGACTCGATCAAGGGGAAATCGTGACGGAGAGCATCGAATTCGATCCCGTCGACCACATCACGGTCGGTGCGATCGGGGAGCCAGGAGACCGAACGTTTTTGCTCCAGGCGACCTATGGCGACGAAAAGGTGTGTCTGGTGATCGAGAAAGGACACATTCTTGCTCTAGCCGATGAAGCTCAAGAGCTGTTCGCAGACGCAGGCGTTCCCGATCCGCTGCCCCACTGGGATGCCGAAGTCATGGCGATCGATGAGTCCCTCGAACCGAGTTGGAGAGTCGGATCGGTGGGGGTCGGATTTACGGAAGAAACCGACCAGGTCCTGGTTGTCTGTCACGAGCTGGTCGATGAGGGCGAAGAGACCGCCACCGCGCAGTTCTGGATGTCGAGGAGCCAGCTTGCCGCTCTCACCGGATACGGCATGGTGATTGCATCTCAAGGACGTCCTGCCTGTCCTCTGTGTCGCAATCCGATGAATCCCGAAGGGCACTACTGTGTTTCGTTGAACGGGAAGGCTCGCCCCGAACGGTAGTGCCGGTCGAGTTCGGAAGCGTAGTTTCTCCCTAGGGTGTCAGCGTTGGAGTGAAGCCACTCTCGGAAGCTGGTCTTGCCTCTTGGAGGCTCTTCCGAGACCACCATTCCCGCGATAAGGCCGCGCATCTCATCCTTGGTGAGCACGACGTCGCCGGCGATGAGACTCGACAATCTTGCGAGGTTGAGAGCGATGTGAACGGGAACTTTGATCAGGACGGACCGGCTGTCGACGGCCTCTCTTACCATCGAGACGATCTCAGCAAACGAATACGTCTCCGGGCCCGCAGCATCGAAAGTCATGTTTTGATCGGAAGCTCCTGCTTCAACACACAGCCTTGCCTGATCGTCCACATGTAGGGGCTGCATCGGAAACTCTCCCGTTCCTGGGATGGCGAACACCGGGAAGTGGCGCAACAGCCATGCGATGTTGTTGATCAGAACATCGGAGCCTCCAAACAGCACGGTGGGCCGGACAATCGCGTATGAAAGACCCGACCTGGTAATTGCTTCTTCGACCTCTGCTTTGCCGCGAAAGTAGGGGAATGGAGAATCTAACGAAGGGTTTGCGATGCTCACGTGCACGATCCGCTCTATCCCGGCTCGCCGGGCGCATTCGAAGAGGATGAGCGAATTGTCGACGGCGGTGTCGTAAGTGGTCGAACCGAATGGGAATCGAACCCAGTATGTGTTGTAAAGGACCTGCGACCCTCGGAGGGTTCGCTCGAGAGCGGTTGGATCATCGAATGAGTAGGGGAACGCTTGCACTTCGTTGCCGAATGGATTCGGCCGTTGTGGGTGGCCGGTGATCGTGCGAACTTCGATGCCCTTTTCCAGCAGGCGGCGCGCGATGTAGACGCCGGAATAGCTGAAGGCCCCGGTGACGACGGCGGATTTTGTTCTCGAGGTGTTCGGCATCGAATGAGAGTATCTATCCATCATGGAGCTGCTTACGCCGGAGGAGATGTCCCGCGGAGACATCGAGGTGATCGGTTACCTGCCCGGGGCCTCGAACTATACGTATTTGGCAAGACTGCTGGGCACAGATGGAGACGACAGGCTCGTGGTTTACAAGCCCCAATCCGGCGAGGCCCCGCTATGGGATTTCGAAGAAGGGAGCCTATGCAGGCGCGAGGTTGCGGCCTTTCTCGTTTCCGAGGCAGGCGGGTTCGGATTCGTTCCGCCAACCATCTTGAGGGATGGGCCGTATGGACTCGGGGCCGTTCAGGCATTCATCGATCACGATCCAACGATCACGGCCTTCGAGATCCTGGGATCGGGAGCCGCCGAGCTAAGGTCCATCGCGATCTTCGACCTGGTGACGAACAATGCCGATCGCAAGGCCGGACACATCTTTCGCGATGCAGGTAGGCGAATCTGGTGTGTCGATCACGGCATCTGCTTCCATGTCGAGCCGAAGCTTAGGACGGTCCTATGGGACTTCGTCGGACAGCCTTTCAGCAAAGCTGAGAAGAAGTTGCTCGAGACCCTGTCTGCCGCGCTGAGGGACGGTCTTGGCGCTTCGCTCGCATCCCTTCTATCTGACGAGGAGATCGAGATCCTGAAGAGGAGAGTTCAGGCGACTTCCGAGCAGGAGGCCTTCCCCGAGCCCGGTCCCGGCCGCCCATACCCATGGCCGCCGGTCTAGCCACTGTTTGGCGTCAGCCTTTTTTCGGGCGGCCTGGGGGATTGGGGTTTCGAGGGATGACTGGAGCAGGAGGCAGCAGCTCGTTTCCGCGCTGCAGTTGCTGCCAGATCTGATCGACGCCTGGGTGCCCTTGGATCGTGACAAGATCGTAAAGGCTGATCCCATGCCACTTTTGCTCCATGGCGACGTTGACGTAAGCGGTGACCTCCTCAACCGTGTTGCAGTCTGCGATGCCGCCGATCGGATGAATGGGAAGGTCTCTTCCCATCAGTGCTTTCGTCTTGCTTACGACGTCTCTCATGTACTGCGCGGCATCCATTTGATGTGCGAGACAGTTGCCTGGTTTCGTGACGGTCCAATAGGCCATTGGCATCACGATGTCGTAATAGATCCCGATCTCCGGCCAAGGATGGCCGGCCCAGACATGGGGCGCCCTCTCGTTATTGCGCGCATCCAGAGTGATTGCGCCGAGAGCGTAATCAGCAGGCACGGACTCACGGAGCCTTCGCGAATATTCCATGATTCCGAGATTGAAGGCCGTCGTGTTCCTCCCTACACCTCTTGGATCCTCGATGTCGGGAGCGAACCCGTCGAATTTTCTCCCTTGGGGAGAGACGAAATTGATCGCAGCCATGCTGCGCTGGATGTCGAGATCCAGATTACCGAATCCGGGGAGATACCATGCGATGACCTTTATCCCCTTCGCGTGCGAGAGGTCGATGAATTGACCGATGGTGTTTGCTCCGCCGATCTCTTCCGGGAGGTTCCAACGCCCGGTCTGCAGATAGAGGGTTTTGACGCCTCGGAGAGCCATGGCCTCTACAAGACTGTCGATTGTTGCGGTGTTCGGCTTACCCCAGTCGTATAGATCGACCCAGGTCCCCATACCCGCGTAGGCGGAGATATCCCGGCCCGATGGCGACACCTGGGGGACTCGATACCCGGGAGGTGGCGGGGGGAGAGGTGGATCGGACTTGGGGGCCGCAGCCGGCGCAGGCTCGGGCACGAAACCGTTGTCAGCCTGCTGCTCTAGGACCATCGATGCATACAGGTGTTCCCCAGGTGTCTCAGGTTTTGATTGCGCTGTCTGGTCACCGTCGAAGAGAACAAGAGCGGCGGTGGCGAGCAGCAGGTAGCAGAGCACAAGCGTCCATGCACGCAGGACGCTCTCCCCTTGAAGGACAAACCGCCTAGTCACGCTACTCATAACGGCGCGCCAAGCAAGCAACCTGTAGCAGTTCCGGAGTCATTTCGGTGACCAATCTAGAATTCATCCCATGTCACTAGTTATTTGGGAGCCCCCCCCTGCCTATATCGACGATTCGAACGTAAAGCGCCTCATGGACCGCCATTCGATCGGCAGCTATGAAGAGCTGGTCTCACGTTCGATTGAAGAGATTGAATGGTACTGGAAGGCGGTAGATGAGGATCTTGGGCTCGAGTGGTTTCAGCCCTATAAGAAGGTGCTCGATACGCACCAGGGTATCGAGTGGGCAAGCTGGTTTCTTGGAGGCCAGATAAATATCGCCCATAACTGCGTCGATCGGCACGCAAGTGGTTCTCGGCGTGACAAGACGGCGCTCATTTGGGAAGGCGAGGACGGGGAAACTCGTTCGGTCACCTTCGGCGAGCTTTCGGCAGAGGTCGGCCGTCTGGCCAACGCCCTGCGTTCCCTTGGGGTTCACAAGGGAGATGCCGTCGGGGTGTACATGCCGATGACGATCGAAGCCGTCGTTGCTATGTTCGCCATCGCAAAGATCGGGGCCATCTACCTGCCGATCTTCTCCGGGTTCGCCGCGAGCGCGGTCGCTGCCCGGTTAGACGACGCGGGGGCCAAGGTTCTCATCTCCGCAGACGGCTTCTGGCGCAGGGGTCAGCAGGTCCCGATGAAAGAGATTGCAGACGAGGCTGTTCACGCTTCCGGCGTTTCGAAGTCGGTTATCTTTCGCAGGCTCGGACGGGATGTGGAGTGGCACGACAAGCATGATCTGTGGTGGCACGAGCTGGTCGATGACCAAGACGCGGAGGCCAAGACCGAGCCGACCGATGCCGAGGATGTGTGGATGGTTGCTTACACCTCGGGAACTACCGGCAAACCCAAGGGGTCGGTGCACGTTCACGGTGGGTTCCTGCTGAAGATTGCATCCGAGGTTGCATACCAGACAGACCTGAGGGATGACGACGTCCTCTATTGGGTCACGGATATGGGCTGGATCATGGGGCAGTGGCAATGCATTGGCGGGCTGGCGAACGGCGGAACGGTCGTTCTCTACGAAGGGGCCCCGAACTATCCCGAGGCCGATCGCGTCTGGGATATCTGCGAGAGGCACGGCGTCACGATCCTTGGTATCTCACCGACTCTTGTCAGGGCTTTGATTCCTTCGGGGACGGGCCCGGTGGAAAGCCACGACCTCTCCAAGCTTCGAATCCTCGCTTCGACCGGCGAGCCGTGGAATCCGGAGCCCTATATGTGGTTCTTCGAGAATGTGGGAGGCGGCAGTCGTCCGATTATCAACATCTCGGGCGGGACCGAGGTAGGGGCCTGCTTCCTGTCTTGTTATCCGATTACCTCACTCAAGCCCGCAACCGTCGGGGGCCCCTCTCTGGGGATGGCCGTCGACATCGTCAACTCATCCGGAGAACCGGTTGGACCGGGAGAAGTTGGAGAACTCATTTGCCGAAAGCCCTGGCCGGGAATGACGCGCGGGATCTGGGGAGACGCCGACCGTTACATGGAGAGTTACTGGACTCGGTTTCCGGGTGTGTGGTGCCACGGAGACTGGGCATCCGTCGATCAGGATGGGTTCTGGTTTCTGCACGGTCGCTCCGACGACACGCTCAATATTGCAGGGAAACGGATCGGTCCGACCGAGTTCGAGTCGGTCCTCGTTTCTCATCCATCGGTAACGGAAGCCGCAGCGGTGGGAGTGCCCCACGAGGTGAAGGGTGAGGCGGTCTGGTGCTTCTGCATCCTAGACGGAGAGGGCTCTGACGAACTTGTCTCGGAACTGACGGCCTTAGTCGATGCCGAGATCGGAAAAGCATTTCGTCCCGAGAGGATCATCTTCGTGAACGATCTTCCCCGGACTCGTTCGGCAAAGATCTTGAGGAGAGCCATCCGGGCAGCGGCCATTGGCGAAGACCCCGGAGACCTGACTTCTCTCGAGAACCCTCAGGCCATCGAGGCGATCAAAGCAGCGATCTGAATCAGCCGGTTGGTCGTCAGTGACGAGGCGTTTCTTCGATCAGGTGGACGATGAGCTCAGAGGACTTCTGGGGCCTGCGCTGCGCGATTTCGAATCGGTCCGATCGGGAAGTCTCATGAAGCTCTGGTACGGATACCCCGATGCTCACTTCGAGGCGCAGGTCGTGTCCGCGCGCTGGGGGCCTGGGGGCAAGCCCGTGGTTGAGGTTGGGCTTCATCTCGAGTCATCGTCACCCAAGCGAAACGATGCAGTGCTGGAGACTTTGGAGAGGAAGAGGACGAACTGGTCCAAGAAGCTTCCAGAGGCCGAGGCCGGCAATGCCATCGGCCCCCGGTCTGCGACCTGGCGGCGGTTATCCGAGGTGATCGAAGCACCCGATCTCGACGATCCCGAACTGGCGAGCGAGGTTGCCGAAAGGCTGTCTCTCTACGTCAAGGCCCTGGAGCCGCTTTTGCGGGCTTGACGACGGCGAGACTTCATTTCTGTTCAAGCTCAGACGTGCAGAATGCGCAGCGAGAGGCTCCGTTAGGTATCGAGCTGAGGCAGTAAGGACATTCCTTCGTGATGGATTTCACCTCAGGCTCGGTTCTTCTGCGGTCCATGAGCTTGTTTACCGGCTTGACGACGAAGAAGAAGATCGAAGTGCCCACTACCAGGAACGAAATGAAGGCATTGAGGAAGTTGCCGTAAGAGATGGTTGCCTTTCCCACGCTGGCTTTGAGGTCGCTAAAGTCTGGGGTGCCGAATACCCCGAGCAGCGGCGTCATGATGTCGGTGACGAGAGACGTAACCACGGTGCCGAACGCGGCCCCGATCACGACTCCTATCGCTAGGTCGACCACGTTCCCGCGCAATATGAATGCTCGGAACTCCTTCATTCTTCAACCCTTTGCTGTTTCGCGTTTTGATCCAGGAATCCGATGAGGGCCTGGTTGAAGAGATCAGGGGTCCGGGCGTGAGCGTCGTGCCCTCCGCCGGGAATGTATAGGTGAGAGGCAGTAGGAAGCCTCTCTGCCAGCATTTGACCTATCACCTGCATCGGAGGCTCACTCTGATCGCCGTTCATGACGAGAGTCTTGACCGGCAAATCGTAGAGTTTCTCTTCGTCGGGCTGATATCGCCAGCCGGGCTCTTCTTCGAAGACGAGATGTGCCTGCTTTTGCACGATGGGCCAAGAAGGAGATGACGGGTCCAGACCCTTGGCCATTCGGGAATCGATCAGCCCCAGCCACTTCGGAAGCCATTCCTCCAGCGGAGTGCTGTTCTTCTCCAGGGCGATCTCAACGAATCGATCGAACCATTCCTTGTATTCGGGTTCGTGCGCGAGCCACGTGAACAGCGGAGGTTCGAGCAGGGTGAGTGAGCTGACGCGCTCTGGCCACGAAAGGGCGAACTCGATGCACACCAGAGCTCCGTAGGAAACGCCGACGAGATGTGTTGTCGAGATGTCGCGCAGCTCCAGCGTCAAACGCAGATCGTCGGCATGCAAGTGGACCGAGACCTCCGACGCTTCACCGGCCCCCGACCGGCCGTGCCCCCTGCGGTCGACGGCTACCACGCGATAGCCGGCTTCTGCAATCGGGCCTATCTGTTTGCTCCATGCTGGCGCCGCGTGGAATACCCCGCCGTGGACGAGTGCCACGGCTTCTCCCGCTCCTCTATCGATGGCGGCAAGCTCGATGGGGTCGCTCATGCTTGAAGTTCTACTCCATAGCGGGGGAGCAATGGTGTTCCTCGAACAAATTCAACCGGAGTTGTTCTACGACGGGGCCAAAGTCGCTCGGATCGTGACCCCATGGGCAAGGGGGCCGGGCAGTAGTCGGATATGATTTTGTGCCTCACAAAACAATTCGAAGAGGAGATGTCCATGAGAGCACGGCGATCCTGCCTTTCGGTGCCCGGCTCCTCCCCGAAGATGCTGTCGAAGGCCTCGGGGCTGCCTGCCGACGAGGTGTTCATGGACCTCGAGGACTCAGTCGCCCCTCTCGCCAAGGAGGAGGGACGAGGAAACGTCATCCAGGCCCTCAAGGAAGGGGACTGGACCGGCAAGACCGTCGGGGTCCGGGTAAACGGCGTTTATACGAAGTGGTGTTACCGGGATTTGATTGAGGTTGTGGAGGCGGCCGGCCAGTTCATGGATTTCATCATGATCCCCAAGGTCGAATACGCGTCCGACGTGGTTTTCGTCGACAAGCTCCTGACGATGATCGAGGAGACCATCGGCCTTGAGACGCAGATCGCTCTGGAAGTCCAGATCGAAACCGCAACCGGTCTGAAGAACGTCTACGAGATCGCTCACGCATCCGGCCGCACCGAAGCCCTCATCTTCGGCCCCGCCGACATGAGCGCATCGCTCGGACTTCCAACCGTCACCGCTGGCCTGCCGGTGCCCGGTTATCCCGGTGATCACTGGCATTGGGTGCTCGAAACGATCCTGGTTGCTGCAAGAGATGCCGGTCTTCAGGCAATCGACGGGCCCTATCTTCTGATCAAGGACCTCGACGGGTTCCGCGAAGCTGCGACCCGCGCCAAGGCCCTTGGGTACGACGGGAAGTGGGCTCTTCATCCCGGTCAGATCGATGTCTTGAACGAAGTGTTCACTCCAACTCAGGAGGAGTTCGACAAGGCCACCGCGATGCTAGAGGCATACGACCACGCAACGAACGTCGAAAAGCGCGGCGCCGTGATGTTCGGCAACGAAATGATTGACGAAGCTTCCCGCAAGATGGCCATCCAGTTCGCGGCGAGAGGTTCGGCTGCCGGGCTCGAGCCCAAGAAGACCTGGCAGGACTTCCGTAAGGAATGGGAGTCCACCGAATGAGCCAGGTCGGCCTCCAGCTCGACGACGAGCAAAAGGCGATCGTCGAAACGGTTCGTGACTTCGTCGACCGAGAGGTTATCCCGGTCGCGGACGAGATGGAGCACTCCGACGAGTACCCCGAAAAGATCGTCGAGATGATGAAGGAGATGGGACTCTTCGGGGTAACGGTCCCCGAGGAGTTTGGGGGCCTCGGCCAGCCGCTGACTCTTTATGCGCTGATCGTCAGCGAACTGTCACGTGGATGGATGAGCCTCTCGGGCATCATGAACACCCACTTCATCTCCAGCTATCTGCTCAGAAAGCACGGCCGCGACGAGCAGAAGGAAAAGTACCTTCCCAAGATGGCAGCCGGCGAGGTACGAGCAGCGCTGTCGATGAGTGAGCCTGGAGCCGGAAGCGACGTTGCCGCTATTACCTGCAAGGCGATACGCGATGGAGACTCCTATGTCGTCGATGGGCAGAAGATGTGGGTCACCAATGGCTTGAGGGCGGGGATCGTCACCCTTTTATGCAAGACCGACCCCGCATCGGATCCTGTGCACCGAGGGATAAGCATCCTGCTGGTGGAGAAAACCCCTGGGGAGGAAAACCCGGCAGAAGGCCTGATCGTCGGAAAGAACATCCCGAAGCTCGGCTACAAGGGAGTCGAGACAACCGAGCTCACTTTCGAAGGCCATCGAGTCCCGGTGGAACAGCTGCTTGGCGAAGAGGAAGGTCAGGGCTTCCGCCAGGTGATGGACGGGATCGAAGTCGGCAGGGTGAACGTCGCGGCGAGGGCCGTCGGAGTCGCGACCCGTGCATTCGAAGAAGCCATCAGGTACGCGCAGGTAAGAGAGACGATGGGCAAGCCGATCGCCCACCATCAGGCGATCGCATTCAAGCTCGCCGAGATGGGGACCAAAGTGGAAGCTGCGCGGCTGATGCTGCTGAACGCAGCCCAGAAGAAAGATGCAGGAGAGAGAAGCGACCTAGAAGCAGGGATGGCGAAGTTGTTCACGTCCGAGATTTGCTACGAGGTTTGCCTCGATGCCTTGAGAGTTCATGGTGGCTACGGGTATTCGGAGGAGTTCACGGTAGAGAGGCTGTACCGCGATGCTCCTTTCCTCCTGATTGGAGAGGGAACCAGCGAGATCCAGAAGATGGTGATCGCACGCCAGCTGCTAGAACGCTACAAGGTGGAGACGTGATCCGATGACGACGATCAAGGGCCTCAAATACTCGATCGTGATGGCGCGCGATTACGAAAAGATGAAGACCTGGTATTCGAAGAGTCTCGGTCTAGAGATCGCTGACAAAGACGACGATGGCGGATGGGTTACCTTCCGATTCCCGGACGGCGGTTCCGAGCTTGCCATCCACACCATCCCGGCAACTGTTCCCGAGACGGCAGGGAAGACTGCGATCGTTCCGTGCATGGAAGTGGCGGATATTCATGAGGCGGTCAAAGAGCTGAAGGGAAGAGGGGTTGATTTCGTCCGCGACGTACACGAAGCCACCGGCAACGTCCTGCTCGCAAACTTCACCGATCCCGAAGGCAACCTGCTCCAGCTCTACCAGAGAGCCGGCGGATTCTAGGAGGCTCGGGCGTGGGAGCGGAATTGCCTTTCGGCAGGTATCTCGAAGACTTCAAGGTCGGAGACGTGTACAAGCACCGGCTCTCGAAGACGATAACCGAGTCAGACGATCATTTGTTCTGCATGATCACGATGAACCATCATCCCTTGCACACCAACGCGCATTACGCGGAGACGTCGACCCAGTTCAAAAGAAACGTCGTAGTCGGTAACCTCGTGTACTCGCTAGCTCTCGGCATCAGCGTCCCGGACGTTTCTGCCAGAGCGATTGCAAATCTGGAGATCGAGAGTCTCAAGCATCCGGCCCCCGTGTTCCACGGCGACACGATCTATGCGGAGACGGAGGTCCTCGAGGTTGCTCCTTCCAAATCGAAACCGGACCGCGGGATCGTCAAGGTACGGACAATCGCCTATAACCAGGACGGAGTCGTGGTTTGTGAGTTCGCTCGCAAGGTGATGATCCCTACCCGGGAATCGGCTGGCGACGAGCAGCTCGGTCGTCCCGAGCCGAAGCTATCGGCGGAGTGATATGCCCGGGATAGCCGTCCTCTGTTGGGAGGAGAACCGCCCGTGGGTGAGCGCGCTTCGACAGAAGGGCTTCAGCGTTCCTTGGGTCGAAGAGCCGAAGGGCGATGCTTACAGGCAGATGTCGACGGTCGAGCCGGAATTGCTTTTGGTGGATCTGACGAGGCTTCCCGAGCAGGGGAGGGAGATCATCCTCGACCTCGCCGACCGCGGCGATTTGAATGGTGTCCCCGTCGTAGTCGTAAGTGACAAGTCGACCGCGGGAAGAGGACTGAAGAGCAAAGTGAAGAAGCTATCGGTGACGACTCCTAGGAAGATCATCTCCGCGGTCAAGACCGCCATGGAGGGCGGCTAGTCCAGGTCGCCGGCTTCGATTCTCCTCAGACGCTTGGTGCGAACGAGTGCAGAATCCTCGGGAGCCTGCTCGGGTTCATCGGCCAGAAGGTCGGAGATCACTCCGGTCAAGTCCCTTTGCGAGATGACTCCTACGACTTTCTCTCCTTCGACCACCGGAAGGTGGCGGATCCATTTGCTTGCCATCAGCGTGGAAGCCTCTTTCAGACTCGCACCCGGCGTTACGGTGATTACGTCGGTCGTCATGGTGTCCTTCAACCGGGTCTCGTTCAAGTCCTGGCCGAGCGCGACCGCCTTTAAAAGATCTCTTTCTGTGAATATGCCAAGCAGCCGGTCGCCATCCATGACTAGAAGAGATCCCGTCTGCTGTTCGCGCATCTTGGCTGCCGCCTGAGCAATAGAGTCGTCGGCAGAATCGACCACAGCCGCAGAAGTCATGATGTCCGACACGCGCATATTGGCGGTCAGTCTATCGAACCGGCCCGAAGGCGGGTCTGGGAACTGTGTGGCAGGGGGTTTACGGATAGTGAAAAGAGTGGGAAAATCTCCGTCCGCTGCGGGCAGAGGGGGAGTTCGGGCGGACACCCAATCATCGGAGGAAAAATGACGTCCAAAAGCGACCCATCCTCGAAGTCCGGCGACAAGACCGAAGACAAGACCGAGGACAAGAAGGCGACCAAGCCCGCAGCCAGGCGCGGCCCCCGGGGTACCAAGGAGCAGGTCGCCGCGGTTCACAGGAATGCTCAGGAAGCCGCTCGGGATCTCGATCGCGAGCAGACAGAGTCTGTCATCGACCTCGCGACAGCTCTGGGAGAGATTGGTGCTGGGGAAGCACTGGCCCAGCTGGATACCAGGCTGGCTTTCATGGAACGGCAGGTGGAGCGGCTCAATTCGAGGAGAGAAGAGGCCGATCGCGGCATACAGGGCGAGCTGACCGTGATGAGGACCCGCATAGAAGAGGCACTTTCAGCCGTCGGCGCAACCACCGAAGAACAGCGCAAAACTTGGGGCTCGCTAGAAAATCAGGTGTCTTCGATAGTCGCCGATGCCGAAAGACATACGTCCGACGCGATTGAGACTCTGCGAAGAGAGCTGGTTACTCGAGTCGAGGACGCCGCGACGAGGCTGGAGAGAGCAGAGTCGAAGTTGCGCGGTGAGACGAAAGCTCTCGAGGATGGTGTCGAAGAAAGGATCAGGACGCTTTCTTCCTCCATGGCAGAGACCCAGGAGGATCTCTCTTCCTCATCGCTTTCGATCACCGACCGGTTCGCAGAGCTCGAAACTGACCTCACTGCAAAGGTCGAGACGTCAACGGCCGGCATAGACGAGAGGATCTCGTCCGCCGTGGATCAGGTGCGCGCGGAAGTCCAGGGGCTTTCCGCTCGCGTTGCCGATCAGATGGAAGGCTTCGAAACCGAGTTCACTTCCTCTCGCGCGCGTCTTACCGAAGATCTCTCTACGCGCACCGCCGCTCTCGAAGCTCATCTCGAAGAGAGGACGCAAGCATTGGTGGACCGCGTGGAGTCGGACATGAATCAGCTGAAGGCTGAGATTTCCACGGGGGCCGAAGGTCTAGATGCTCGCATCGAAGCAGCTGCCTCGAGCGCAGTCGGCGAGATCCGCATGGAGCTCGAGCGGCTGAAGGGTGAAATGACCGACACCATTCAGTCCCAGCGATCGGACGTGCTTCAGATCGTTGAGGACCAGCGCGTTGATAACGAAGGTCGCATGAGCGAGGCCAGGGCGGCAGTCCGGCTGGAAGCTCAGCGTATGAAAGAGACGGTCGATTCCAAGCTCGCATCGGTGGATGAAGGAATGGCTCTGTTGAGAAAGGAATTGCTCGCCGAGGTCCAGTCAGTGGACGAGCGCGTCGCGAACGGCACGAGCAAACTCGAGGCTCTCATCACCAACCAATCGAGGCGGCTTGGTGCCGACGAAAACGAGTGGGCTGAGACCACATCGGAGATCGCCGAGGACATCTCCGCCCTCAAGAACCGAATCGAGGAGCTATTCGGAAGAGTCTCATCGTCGGAAGCCAGGAGGGCGACCGAGAGGGGATCGGCTCAGGCCTCCATAGACGGCATGGGGACCCGGCTGGATGCTCTCGAGAGAAGGATGCGTCAAGCGGTCGAAGAGGTCTCTGCCAGACAGGCAACGCGTCTCGAGATGCTTACGTCCCAGGTCGAACACCTTCATAGTTCATCGGCTGGGGCCGAGGAACGCGCCGGAGCGGTCGAGTATCTGACGCGGAAGATCGGAGAGGTAACTGAGCGGTCAGAAGAGGCGCTGACGAAAGTGAACGCTCTCGGCCGCTACATCACCAAGAGACCGGAAGCGGTGAAGGGAGAGGCGGTCATTGTGCCTCCCGACATGGATGCGAGACTCGCCGCCCTCGAAAAAAGCATTACGAAGCTCGGTGCATCGCGGGAAGAGCCGGCCGCTGTCCCCGACGAGCTCATCGATAGGCTCGCGGCTCTGGAAGCTGCCGTCAGCAGCATGGCGCGACCCGAGCAGCCTGAAGATTCGCAGGCAGCGGATCTGGCCGTCAGGATCGAGACTCTTGAGCGCACCATCACGAACCTGAGCACAACCATCTCTACCAGGCAGGCTCAGCTGACCGGCAGGCTCGAGGAAGTGGAACGAAAGGCTGCGCCGGTTTCGCAGACGATTCTTCCTGATAAAAAGCGCGGGCGCTGGTAGGCGCTAGAGGTTTCCTCTTCGGTCCTGCTCTCGTTCGATCGCTTCAAAGAGGGCTTTGAAGTTTCCAACCCCGAATCCGCGCGATCCATGGCGCTCGATCACTTCGAAGAACACGGTCGGACGATCCTGGACGGGCTTGGTGAAGATCTGCAGGAGATAGCCCTCATCGTCGCGGTCGACGAGGATGCCCAGCCGCTGTAGGTCCTTGTAGTCCTCGTTGATGTCGCCGACTCGCTCCATTGCCTCGTCGTAATAGGTTCCCGGAACGAACAGGAAGTTCATGCCTCGGGCTCGCATGTGATCAACCGTCTTGACTATGTCGTCACTGGCAAGAGCGATGTGCTGCACCCCTGGCGTTCCGTAATATTCGAGGTATTCCTCGATCTGACTCTTCCGCTTCCCCTCGGCCGGCTCATTGATGGGGAACTTGACTCTCCCGCTCCCATCGACACAGACCTTGGACATCAGAGCCGAGTATTCGGTTGAGATGGCATCGTCGGAGAAGTGGATCATCTCGGTCATGCCGAAGACGTCCTCGTAGAACTTGACCCACTCCTCCATCTTTCCGAGCTCAACGTTACCGACGATGTGATCGATGTCCCTGATTCCGGTCTCGTCCGGAACACTGTTCAGCGCCTTATATCCAGGGGCAAAGGCCCCCTTGTAATCGGACCGATCGACGAACAGATGAATCGTCTCGCCGTAGGTATATATGGCCGATAGCCGAATCGTCCCTTCGTCGTCGGAACTCTCTGTCGGTTCTGCAAAGCTCGTGGCGCCACGCTCGGTCGCTTCTTTCCAGGCCTTTTCTGCATCGGGCACGCCAATGGCTACGACCTTCACTCCGTCGCCGTGTCTTGTGACGTGGTCGGAGATCTCGCTATCGGCATTGAGCGCGGCGGTGACGACGAAGCGAACATCACCCTGCTGCATCACATAGCTGGTGCGGTCCCTTACTCCGGTCTCGAGGCCTGAGTACGCGACCGGCGTGAAACCCATCGCCTTGTTGTAAAAGTAGGCCGCCTGCCTGGCGTTGCCGACCCAGAACTCGACATGATCGATCCCCAGAAGCGGCATGAAGTCTTCGGTCATCTTCCCCTCCATGTGGATTGTCTTCGCACCTCGTTAGCGTACCCGATAGGCTTGTTTGCTCGGTGACTCGGGCCCAAGCGGCCTCGATGCAGACGGGGGAGGTTCCCATGGAAATGCGGCACCTGGGTCGTTTCGAAGTCTCGGTGGTAGGTCTTGGTTGCAACAACTTCGGTATGAGAATCGGCGAGAAAGAGACCGCTGCCGTGGTAGACGCCGCGTTGGAGCATGGAATCAATTTCTTCGATACGGCCGATGTGTACGGTGCGACCCTTTCAGAGAAGTTCCTCGGATCCGCCCTGCGGAGTCGTCGCGATGAGGCCGTCATCGCGACCAAGTTCGGAAACATGCTCTCAGAGAGAGTCGGTGACGAGATGAAGCCCATCGAAGGTTCGGGGGGTGCAAGCAAGCGGTGGATCGTCCAAGCGATCGAGGGCAGCTTGAAGCGGCTCGGGACCGATCGGATCGATCTGTACCAGCTTCACTTACCGGCCGGAGATGTTCCCTTCGATGAGACTCTGGAGGCTCTGAACGATCTCGTCGAGCAGGGGAAGGTGCTGGAGATCGGGTGCTCGAACTTCTCGGGAGATCAGATCGACGAAACGATGAAGATCTCAGCGAATAAGGGATGGGCAGCTTGGGTGACTGCGCAGAATCATTACAACCTTCTTCATCGGGAAGTCGAGACCGACGTTCTGCCGGCATGCGAACGTAATGGGCTGAAGATGCTTCCGTACTTCCCATTGGCCAGCGGGCTTCTCACTGGAAAGTACCAGCGTGGCGAGGAGCCGCCGGCCGGCACCCGTTTGGCTGCAGCGCCAGAGAACCGCAGAGCCTCGATATTCACCGACCGCAACTTCGATATCGTCGACCAGCTATCGGCGTTCGCAGAACAACGGGGCCACAGTCTTCTTGATCTGGCGATCTCATGGCTGGCGGCACGCCCGACTGTGGCATCGGTTATAGCCGGCGCCACCAAGCCTGAACAGGTGGCAGCCAATGTCGCTGCTGTGACCTGGACGCTGGAACAAAAAGAGATCGAGGAGATCGACCGGATCACATCGGGTTGATCAAGGGTTCAGAATAAAGAAAAGGGTGGGGGGGTGGCATGGGCGGCGAGGATTCAAAACCCGAACGCTTCAAAACCGCCCGGCTCGCGCGCCTAACTATTATCAAGCTGCTGCCGAGTCTCGGGATGGGAAACCTCCTGGTTCTTGGGACAATGCTGGTGATCGGCGGGGTTCTGCCGATAGCGCTCTCGGTGGCTACGGGGTTGTTGGTAGGGTCGGTTCCTGGGGCGGTCCAGGGCGGGCTAGATAGCCCAACCGGACGCGTTCTCATCTCTGCCCTCGCCGCGGTTTCAGTCACCTACCTAATCCAACAGGTGATCGGTCCAGTCCAGGGCGCGGTCTCCGAGACAATGGGGCGGCGACTGGACGGCAAGCTTCGGGAGCGAGTGATGCGGGCGGTGCTGCGCCCGGTCGGCATCGAACACCTAGAAGACTCCAAGCTGCTGGACGAGATCTCGAAGGCCCGCGGCGTCGGACCGGGCCAGTTCACTCCTGGACGAGCCGTGGCGGGGCTGGCCGGGATCGCCTCCCGCTTTCTCCAGACCTTATTGTTCGCGTTGCTTCTTGCCGCGTTCAGGTGGTGGCTTCCCGCCATCCTGGTGCCCATCCAGCTGATCGTCCGCCGCAAAGGCAGAAAAGAGTACTTGAAGATGGTCGAAATCTATTCCAGCCAGACTCACGGTCTCCGTCGTTCCGACTATCTATTCGGGCTTGGTACGAGGCCCGAGAATGCCAAGGAGGCGCGCTCCTTTGGGCTCAGAGATTGGCTGAAGGAAGAGTACACGTCGGCTTTTCTCCCGGTGATCGAAGCTGTGTGGCGCAAGCGTGCGATGAGTGTGTGGAGTGTCATTCCGGTCGGCTTGGTGTACTGGCCAGCTCAGCTTCTCACCTACGTGCTAATCGTCCAGTCGGCGGTCAGGGGTGAGATCAGCGTTGGACAGCTGACCGTTTTCCTGATCGCGGTGCGCGGGATAGCCGCGGTGGGCCAACTTAGCTGGGATGATCTCGCCCTCGAGTTCGGGCTGGCATCGGTGCCGGCGGTACTGGAGTTGGAGAAGACCACTGCTCCCTCGAAGCTCTCACACGGGGGCAAGGATCCAGCCGACCTTCCCCGTGAAGGGATTCGGTTCGAGAACGTTTCCTTTCGCTACCCGGGAGGATCCCATGATGTTTACTCTGGGCTCAATCTCTTTGTTCCTGCCAGCTCTTCTCTGGCAATCGTGGGGCCCAACGGTGCCGGAAAGACGACGCTCGTTAAGTTGCTGTGCCGGCTCTACGATCCAACCCAAGGACGGATCACGATCGACGGCATCGATCTCAAGGACTTCGAGCCGCAGGCATGGCAGATGCGCGTCGCTGCGATCTTCCAGGACTTCGTCCGCTACGAGCTGTCTGCCCGCGACAACATCGGCTTGGGCGCTTTGGGTTTCGCCGATGAGGAACGACTTCTCGAAGCCGCGCGAAAGTCGGGAGCCGAGTCGTTGGTGCAGAAGCTGCCCAAAGGATGGGACACGATACTTTCCCGTCGTTACACCGACGGGGCGGATCTTTCCGGAGGAGAATGGCAGAAGGTGGCTCTCGCAAGGGCCATACTCGCCGCGTCAGCGAGGCCGGGGATCTTGGTGCTGGACGAGCCAACTGCCAATCTTGATGTGAGGGCAGAGGCCGAGATTTACGAGCGGTTTCTCGACCTCACCCGGGGGCTCACCACCCTTCTCATATCTCACCGTTTCTCGACAGTTCGGGGGGCTTCCCGCATCTGCGTGATTGACGAAGGTCGTGTGATCGAGCATGGCACTCACGATGAACTCATCCTGCAGCGCGGAAAGTATGCCCAGATGTTCAGCCTGCAGGCGGCCCGTTTCGTTTCGGAGTCAGCGGGGACGACCGATGACTGAGGCTCTCAGATCGATCGGCGTCATCCTTCGGATCGTATGGAGGGCCGATAAGCCGCGCACGATCCTTGCCTTCGTTCTCTTCGCGATAAACGGACTGTGGCTGGTATTCAACGCCTTTTGGCTCAAGATCATCGTCGATGCAGCTGTGGAAGGCGACATGACTAAAGCGTTGTGGGCAGTGGCAGGCATGATGATCACGAGCGTACTCGGCATGGTAGCCAATTGGACGGGTGTGGTCGTTCTGCAGAGGCTGAGGGAGCGGGTGGGTTGGCTGATCGACAAGCAGTTGATCGATCTTTCGTCCGGTATCCCCCATCTGGAGCATCATGAGCGACCGGATTACTTGAAAGAGATGGACCTTCTGAGAAGAGAGAAAGGCAATCTCTCGGGAGTTGTCCAAACTCTTGTCGTCAATTTTCAGACCCTGCTGCAGGGATTAGCCGTCGGTGCCCTGCTCGCCTATCTGCATCCTGTTTTGCTCCTCTTGCCATTGTTCGCGGTGCCTTCGTTGGTCATCGGAAGCCGCGTTGAGGCGATCCGTCAGAAGACTCGCGAAGAGACGGTAGAGATGTGGAGGGGGGCCGATCACCTCTTCGAGCTGGCCACTACCGCGGGGCCGGCAAAGGAACTCCGAATCTTCGGGCTGCAAGAGGAAGTACCGGATCGACACCGGCAGGCTTGGCGACGCCTGGACCGTATCCATCAAAGAGCCTCGATCAAGGGAGCTGCGCTCTCAGGAGCGGGCTGGTTGATCTTCGCCGTCGGGTATATCGCAGCCATCGTATTCGTCGTTCTCAGAGCGGTGAGCGAGGAGGCCACGCCCGGAGATGTGATTCTTGCAGTGCAGCTGACGGGTCAGATCAATCAGCAGGTCTCCAGCGCGGTGTCCGGAGTATCGAATTTCATCCGTGATCTTCGGACTGTCAGGCGCTACCAGTGGCTTCTGAACTATGCAGACGAGATCGGAGAAAGAATTCGCATGACCGACCCCGCTCCGATTCCCGCGAGGATCGAGAAGGGGATTGAATTGAAGAATCTTTCCTTCGTTTACCCTGGCACCGAGACGGAGGTGCTTTCGAATGTTTCACTCCTTCTTCCCGCTGGCTCGACGATCGCCATAGTTGGTGAGAATGGAGCAGGAAAGACCACGCTCGTCAAGCTGCTTTGCCGGTTCTACGAACCAACGTCGGGCACAATCGAGGTCGACGGGACCGACCTACGACGTCTTCCGATCGAGGAGTGGAGAACAAGGATCTCGACCGGCTTTCAGGACTTCGTTCGCTTCGAGCTGCTGGCGCGTCAAACCGTTGGTGTGGGAGATCTGATTCGCATCGATGACGCTCCGTCAGTAGAGGCCGCTTTGGGTCGAGCGGGTTCGAGTGACGTCCTGACCTCTTTGCCTTCAGGGCTCGAAACCCAGCTGGGCAAGACCTTCGAAGGCGGAGCCGAGCTGTCGGGGGGCCAATGGCAGAAGCTCGCTCTAGGGCGGGCGATGATGCGAACCGAACCTCTTTTGTTGATCCTCGATGAACCCACCGCCAGCCTGGACGCTGAAACCGAGCATGCTCTCTTCGAGGGATACACGGCTGCCGCGGAAGCCTCCGCAGAGAAAAGCGGCGCCATCACGATCCTTGTCTCGCACCGCTTCTCAACAGTGAGAATGGCCGATCTCATCATAGTGATCGACGGGGGAAGGGTCGTGGAGTACGGAGACCATCAACAGTTGATCCAAAATCAAGGGCTGTATGCCGACCTTTATGAGCTGCAGGCTCGTCGTTACCGGTGAGCCATGTGCTAACGACGCCTGTCAGACGACTTTGAATTGCTCGAACGGGTTACGGCACTGTGCAATCACACTGATGCCACAATTGCCGAGACCAATGCGATCAGTGCAACACGTGGGCAAGAAACGAGTGTCGGCAGTCGTTCGAGAATGGAAGTTACTGCTGCATCGGCTTTGCCGTCTTTGGACACCCAGAAGGATGTATCGGATGCTATACGATTGCTACCATGTCTTGCGGAGCAGCCAAGTTGGAGTGCTCTGATGACTGCGATTGTGCAGACTAACGCGCGAACTTTTGACGACTAAATTGGCGAGGAGTGTCGTGCCATGCAGCGGGTCCAACCGAATCTGAGACGGTCACCAAAGCTATGGTGGGCAATGCTGACTCTCGGTTTTGCTCTCTTGGCGGTGATGGGATTCCGCGCCGGAGTGCGAGACTTTCTCTACCTCTTTTGGATGATAGGTCCTATAGCAGCCATTTTCGGAGCTGGTTATTTCTACGGTGAGAGGATGCGGGAACTTGGCCGAACTTCCTGGGTCTTTTCGAAGAAGGAGCGTCCTCAAAGGAGCTTGTCTAATAACAACGAATAGACTCCGCTTTCAAACGGAGAGGTCCGGTCCTGCTACTGATCAGGTGGTCTGAGACTGTTTGCTCAGACGACTTTGAATTGCTCGAAGGGGATTACGGCAGGAGCGGCAGTAGGAGATCGCGCGGACTGGGTTGGTCCCGCCTCCCAGACCCTTACCTGGAACTACGCTTACGACCCCCTAAACCAGTTGACCGCCACGGCAGAGACCCTTTCCTCCTGCAACTACCCGGCGGGGGGCCGGTCACCTCGGGTCGGAACTTTTGGGGTCCGGGGGGAGTCTCAATCTGCATGAGAAAGCTTGTAACCGCCCTGGCCCTCGTTGCCCTGGTCTCGAGTGCTTGTGCCCGCGGTGTTGGGACTAGGTCGGAGGGACCCATCGAACATCCTTCCGGAGGGGACGAACTGGTCGTACGGGTGGAGATGGTGGGGGGCTTTGTTCCTGCCGAATATCACCTGCAGAACATGCCCCTGATCTCGATCTTCGGGGACGGAAGCGTAATCGTGAGCGGGCCTCAGATTGAGATCTTTCCTCCCCCGGCTCTGCTCAACCCATTGATTGGGAAGGTGACGGAGTCTGAGATCCAGGGAATCCTGGCCGAAGCAGAAGAGGCTGGACTCACCGAAGGGGATCAGACTTTCGAAAACGATCGTATTGCCGATGCTCCGACTCATGTGTTCACGATCGTCGCAGCCGGACGGACCTCGAGAACGAGTGCCTACGCGCTATATGCATCGGAAACTAAAGAAACCGACAGGCTGCGAGAGTTTCACGAGTATCTAACAGAATTCGCCGGTGAGGCCGACGAATCATGGACTCCCCCACGTTTGCAGCTCATCGTATTCGAGCCGGTTCGCGAACCAAGCGAGGTCGAGCCGAACCGCATGCAGTGGCCCTTGTCCGTTGCTCCACAGGACTTCGGCGAACCGCTCGACTCTCCACCTTTTCCTGGTGCTTCCTGTGGAGTGGTTCAAGGCGACGAAGCCAAGCAGCTTCTCGAAGTCCTAAAGGGCGCTACCACCATCACCCTCTGGGTTGCCGGCGACTCGGAGTACCGCATGATCGCGGCCCCCATTCTGCCGGATCAGGCCGGCTGCGAGTTCAAACGACTTTGAATTGCTCGAACGGATTGCGGCAGGAACGGCAGTAGGAGATCGCGCGGCACTGGGTTGGCCCGAACGGGCTCTCCAAAACTGTTTCCCGGGAACCGCAGTATGGGCATTTGGCGGGCGCCAGCAGCGTCAGTCTCGTCGGCCCTGCCGGTGAACGGCCGGTCGGCGGCGCAAGACCGTATTCCTCGAGCTTGCGTTTTCCCTTCGCGGTGATCCGGTCGGAGGTCCATGGGGGCTGATAGACGAACTCTACTTCTGGCTCGGCCCCCACGCCCTCGAGAGCGTTTTCTATGTCCTCCCTTATTGCATCGAGTGCAGGACATCCGACAAAGGTTGGAAGACAAGTTACCTTGACCCGGTTTTCCTCGATCTCCACGTCTTCGATGATTCCGAGATCAACTACAGAGATCGCAGGGATCTCGGGATCGGCAACGCCGGAGAGCACGTCGTACACCTCCTGTCGGCTGATCGAAGTTCGCGTCACCATGTCGCCGTCGGCTCTTCCCGGTATGTCTTGGTCAGGTCATCCCAGAGTTCATCGAATTCGGGGGAGTGCTTGCCGCGCCGGCCCCCCATCCCTGCAAACTCACCGGTTACCTGCCATTTGCCTTCGGCTTCGGCGATAGCTGGGGGCGCTGCTGCTTGTTCGTCCGATCCCTCGATCATCTCTCCCGAGGAGGTCGCAAGGAACTCTCCTTCACTCTCACTTGGGGATAGCTGGAAGGGCAGTCCGTAAGATTCGATCCGCTCTGAAGCATCACTTAGGAACTTCTGAAGAAGGTCCTCATTCGATTCGGGCAGGATCGAGTATTCGAGGGCGACCTGCTCTGAGTCGATGATTTCGAAGAGCCCAATCGCGTCCGAGAGAGCTTCGGACAGTGCCACGGTGAGTTCGTGCCGGCCCTCCATCGGGCCGCTCGAGAGCCGGCTGAACCAGGCCTCGGCGTGAAGCTCGTGATACCGCTCTTCTCTAAGCAGCTTGTCGGCTACATCGGCCAGTGGCTTGTAGGCCGATGCGCGAAGTGACTCAAGCCGGATCCGTTCTGCGGTGTCGTAGAGAAAATGCCGGGCGAGTGTGTATGCCCAATCCCGGTTGGGACGCTCGCAAATGATTGCGTGGCGATATTCAGATGATTGTCTGGCGAGGGCAATCTCATCGGGAGACTTGTCTATGACGCCCGACAGCAGCGTGTAGAAGAGATTTGCATGGCCGATCTCGTCCTGGGCGATAGAGCTGAACGCGATGTCTTCCTCGATGTGAGGGGCCCAGCCGGTCCACTCAGAATGGCGATGTCCCATGATCAACTCGTCGTCGGCGATCGCCAGCAGAAGCGGTTCCAGGGATTCCTTGAAAGCCGGAGAAAGATTAGTCACTAGAACTCGTCTCCCGCGACTGTGGAATCAACTTTCGGCGCATCCTTCCTTGCATACTTGGCATGCGCTTTCTCTCTTTTTTCCACGACTCCCCGGTAGGCCTCCGGATAGCGGTAGCTCTTGTCGGTCACCTGCTCCAGCATCGCCGGGTCGGTCAGTCTGTGAACATCTTCGCGACGAACGACCCACAGCCCGCGCCCTTCCATCCGGCGGAAAAAGCATTCCTTGGCATAGACGATGGCGACATCGCGGTCCGGAGCTAGAACGCTGCCGACGTGCACGTATGGATCGCTCGGCCCTCTCTGCTGAAAAACCTCCCAGATGTCCACGGCTAGGTTTTCGCTCCTTGAACCGCCCGGCTGATCTGCTCGGCATGATCATGGGCGTGGCTGGCATAGATCTCGAGCCACCCCTCCACTGAATAGGGCCCGAGTTCGGAGTGAGTGCCGGACCTCTGCCACTCATCTTCGGTCAGCCGGTCGAGGATGTCGGCTGTGGTTTCGCGGGCGGCTTTAAGCGCGGCCAGTGAATTTTCGATTGGCCGGTCGTAATGCAGGCGCCGTGCGAATTCCTCCTCGTCGTACCCATCGATTTTAGGCGAGTCTTCTGCGAGCAGCCGCCTGAGACGGATGGCTGAGGTCATCTCGCTGTCGGCTAGGTGATGGACGATCTCGCGCGGCGTCCATTCACCTTCTGCGGCACGGTGGTCGAGGGAAGCTTCACTCAATCCGTTCACAGACTCGATCACTGCGTCGGCTCCTGCGCGGTATTTCTGAATCAGCTTCTTGCGGTCTTCGGTATTCATGCGGCTTTCCAGATCGACTCGGACAGGGCTTCACGGACCCAGCGGTGGTGATCCCATACCGCCCGGCGCTTCGAGAGCCTGGCTTCCGTCCTCGGCCCTTCTCCCTTCACGACCTTCCAGAACGGGTCCCAGTCGATCTCGCCGTGGATCCATTGTCCCGATTCCGAATCGTGGTGCAGACCATTGTCGGGCAGTTCGAACCCGAGGTCGAGGATCCTCGGCACGTAGTGGTCGAGGAACTCCTGGCGAAGCTCTTCGTTGGACTTGCTCTTCACCCTGTATTTGAGCAGCACGTCCTTGTCGGGATTCGATGGGGGACCGTAGAAGTGCATGATCGGCTCCCACCAGCGGTCGAGGCCGTCCTGGAACATCCACCGCTGCCGCTCGGTGCCGTTGGCGAGCTCGAGCGTGATGTCCTCACCGTGGCGCAGGTGCAGCTGCTCTTCTGAACAGATGCGCTTCATGACTCTCGCGTATGGGGCGTAAGAGCAGTCGAGGAGGGCTCGCTGTGTGACGAGGGCAGCACCGTCGATGAGCCATCCGATGATTGCGACGTCTCCCCAATGTTCGGTCGGATAGTGAAAGACGTTGTGGAACTTCGTGCGGCCGTGGATCAGGTCCTCGAACATCGCTTCTCTCGTTTTGCCCAGGTCCTCGGCCACCCGGTAGAGAAGTTGCCCATGACCGACTTCGTCCTGGACCTTGGCGGTGAGCGACATCTTGCGTCTCAAGCTGGGGGCCCGAGGTATCCATTCTCTTTCGGGCAGTGCCCCCATGACCTCAGAGTTGGCGTGCATCTCGATGAACTTGAGGGTTGCGAGCCGGTAGTCATCCGGCATCCAGTCGTTGGTCTCGACTTTCTCGCCAGCGTCGATCCGTGTCTGGAATTCTGCAAGTTTGTCCTCGTAGGTCATGGGCTTACCTCCCGGTCAGTCGCGGCTTTTGATCCCGTTCAGGATCATGTCGGAGAAAACTCGAGCGATTTCTTGTGAAGAGAGTGCACCTTGCGGGTTGTACCACTGATATACCCAGTTGACGGTCGAAAGGATGAGAAGGGTGGCGAATCGGGGATCGAGATCGGCAGGAAATACCTCCCATTCGATGCCTTCTTCGATGATCTCTGTAACGAGTGACTCGTATAGGTCTCTTTTCGCCAGGATCTCGGAGCGCCGGTCGTCGGAGAGGAATTTCCAATCGTTCAGGAACACCGTCGATGCGTCCATGTGCTCGGCCACAGTTTCCACATGAGCGGCGATTGCCATTCGCACCTTCTCCTCGGGATCATCTTCCGAGGCGAGTACCTCTTCCATGCGAGTGATGAACCGGTCGGCTCCCCACTCGACGATGTCGTAGAGCAGATCCTCCTTGGAAGCGATGTGGGCATACAGGGAGCCGCGCAGGATGCCCATCGCCTCGGCCAGGTGCTGCATGGAGGTGCCGTGGTAACCCCGCTCGGAAAAGAGCTGGGCCGCTCGCTGGAGCAACTCGGTTCTTCGTTGAGCCTTTTCGGTGACCGCCACGCTCGAATGATACCAAACGACTGTTTGTTTGTGGCCTTTTTCAGCTCGGAGGCGGAGTCCCTGCCTAGAATCGCCAATATGAAGGCCAGCCCCAAGAAGGCGGTACGCAAGAAACTCTCCAGGACCGATCCGGCCGAGGCCCGGTTTCCCGAGATCTGGAGGAGGCTGTACCGGGAATATCCCGATGCAAAGTGCGCCCTCAACTTCTCCAATGCCCACGAGATGCTCTTCGCGACCATTCTCTCGGCGCAGTGCACCGACGTGATGGTGAATCGGGTCACTGCCGATCTCTTTCGCAAATATCGGACGCTCGATGACTATGCGAAGGCCGATCCGCTCGAGTTCGAAAAGGACATCAAGCCCACGGGGTTCTTCCGCCAAAAGACCAAGAGCATCCAGTCCACCGCTCGCCAGCTCATCGACGAGTTCGGCGGAAGGGTCCCAGACAAGATGGAGGATCTGGTCAGGCTGAGAGGTGTCGCGCGCAAGACGGCTAACATCGTCCTCGGAAATGCCTACGACAAGATCGAAGGGATCGCGGTCGATACCCACGTCAAGCGCCTGTCCAAGCGACTGGGATTCACCGACCACGACGATCCAGTGAAAGTGGAACGCGATCTAATGGAGCTGGTGCCGAAGAAGAAGTGGTTGCAGATGACTTATCTTCTGATCGAGCACGGCAGGGCGGTCTGCAAGGCCCCCGTGCCGCGCTGCGAGGAATGCGTCATCAATCACCTGTGTCCTTCGTCGAGGGTATGACGTGACCTCCCCGGGCCGGCTTTTCATAGGGACCTCGGGCTTCGCGTACAAGGAATGGAAAGGGAACTTTTATCCCGAAGGTCTCTCGGACAAGAAGATGCTGCACCATTACTCGCGACAGCTTCCATCCGTTGAGATCAACTACACGTTCCGGCGGCTTCCTTCCGAATCTACCCTCGCCACATGGAAGACGGAGAGTGCCGACGGCTTCAAGGTAACCCTCAAGGCTTCGCAGCGGATCACTCACGTAAAGAGGCTGAAAGAAGTCCAGGAAGAAGTGGATGAGTTCCTGCGCCGGGCCAAACTGCTCGATGACCGGCTTGGAGTGATCTTCTTTCAGACGCCTCCAAAGCTCGTCTATGACCGCGAACGACTGGAAAAGATGCTGGTTGGTCTGCCCCCTCTTTTCCGATACGCATTCGAGTTTCGGCACGAATCTTTCTTCGAGGCGGAACCGCGCGAACTTCTTGCGGAACATTCGGTGGCACTGGTCGGGGCAGACACTCAAGAGAAGCCCATCGAGCAGGTTCCCGTTACCGCACGAGACTTTGCGTATCTGCGCCTTCGGAAGGAGGAGTACCAAGCGGACGAACTGCAGGGCTGGGCGAAACGGATCAGGGAGACCCTCGACGCCGGCAAAGACGTGTACTGCTACTTCAAACACGAAGGCGGAGGAATCGGACCGGCATACGCCCAGACGGTGAAGGAATCGGTCGGATGACTGAGGATGCCAAGCTCTTCACGATCGATGACTACGAAGAGGCGGCGAAGCGCGTCCTGCCGAAGATGGCATACGACTACTTTCGTTCCGGCGCCGACGAAGAACGGACGCTGAAGGCCAACCGAAAGGCATTTCGCAACTATGAGATCTGGTACCGGGTTCTCGTCGACGTAACAGAGCGTGATACGTCAACGTCCGTGCTCGGGATCCCCCTGAGAGCTCCGATAATCGTTGCTCCGACTGCATACCAGAAGCTGGCACATCCAGAAGGAGAGGTGGCGGCCGCGCTAGGGGCCGCCGAAGCCGGAACGATCTTTACGTTGTCGACTCTCGCCACATCCACGATAGAGGAAGTCGCCGCTGCTTCCGCCGGGCCGAAATGGTTTCAGCTCTACGTTCACAAAGACCGCGGGCTGACGAAGTCTCTTCTCGACAGGGCAGAGGCTGCTGGATATGTGGGGATAGTCCTGACCGTTGATGCTCCGATGCTGGGCCGCCGGCTGCGAGACGAACGCAATGCATTCGCTCTGCCGGAAGGGCTTTCCATGGTGAACCTTGCAGAGATGGCCGACGATGTCTCGCGGGCGGAGGCGGGTTCTGCCCTGTCCTCGTACGCGGCCTCGCGTCACGATCCTTCATTGTCCTGGAGCGATATCGACTGGATCCGATCGAACTCGACCTTGCCGCTCTTGGTGAAAGGGATAGTCAGGGCCGACGACGCGGGCCGAGCCTCAGATGCCGGAGTTGACGGAGTGGTGATCTCGAACCACGGTGGCCGACAAGTAGATGGGGCCCCCGCGACGATCGACGCTCTTCCTGCTGCGGTCGACGCCGTCGGCGGCCGGTGCGATGTATTGATGGACGGTGGAGTCCGGTGGGGAAGCGATGTCTTCAAGGCGATCGGACTGGGGGCCAAGGCAGTTCTTGTCGGGAGACCGGTGGTATGGGGACTTGCGATCGACGGCGCTGCCGGTGTCTCCGCCGTTTTGGATCTACTGCGCGAAGAGCTGGCGAATGTTATGGCGCTCGCCGGGTGCCCCAACCTCGCCGCGATCGATCGCGACGTCGTTCGCAGAACGGGCTAGCCCGCACCGCCGCCTCCGCCGCCGCCTCCTCCGCCGCCACCTCCGCTCGAGCCACCGCCACTCCCCGATGAGGACGACGAGGACACCGCGCTCGCCATGGTGGCTGAGACCGATGAGGTGATCGAAGAAATGCTCGGAAAGGCTGCCCCTCCTCCAGACGAGCTGACGAATGATGGAGTCAGCGATCCGCCTGTGGCGGCCTGGTATGCCGGCTCGAGACGGCGCATGTTCTTTTCGACCTCGTCTGCAACGCCAAGCGGGACCGCGTAGACGAGATAGCGCTCCCACATTGGAAGCGCGGCGGGGGGCATGTCCTTTAGCTGAGAGAAGTCGGTGATGAAGCGTTTGAAGGCTTTCCATTGCGCGTGCTGGGTGGCTCCGGCGAGCGTCCTGCGCCTCACGGTTCTCCCGAGCAGGACCTGAAGACCACCCCATACGGCTGGGATGAACCCAAGGTAATTCTCTCCGGCAGTTACGAGCAGGATGCCGATCGCCGAAATGAGTCCTCCGATGACCCCGTTGAGCCACATCTTTCCAATGCTGATCTTCTCGATCCAGCCGGTTTTGTCGGCTGCTTTCTTCACTTCTTTCTTCCACTCCGAATGCCAGCTGCTGAAGGTGCTCTTGTTGGCCTTGGCGTAGTCGGCTATCTGCTCGTCCGTCACCGCTTTGCCGTCGCCGACCAGATCGATCAGGCTCATCAGTTCTGCTTCGAATGGCTCAAGCCGATCCGATTCTTCTCGACCTGGCACTCGCTCGAATGAGTGAACCTTGCGCTTTCTGAACATTCCTTCTTCGGATTGGTTGATCGCGAGGTGGCCGCGCCTGGCCAGGTCTAGGAATGTCGCGGAGATGTCGTCGCTATGGGATTTCCCATACCGGTATATGTATCCGACGACCGCGGGAGGAAGGTCCGTAGGAAATTCCCGGTAGTAATCGCCAACGTAGGGCCGGTACTCCTTTCCATAGCGGAGATATAGGTAGGTGAACATGGCCATTCCGAATAGTGGAAGCAGCACAACGAGAGCCAGGAGGCCCCTCGCGACCCACCTTTTCCGATCGGCCTCCCGCGCGAAGCGCGTCTCCTCGGCCTTGGCGGCGGCAAGGCGCGTGCCGGGGTGTTCTTCCGCTCCAGGGACGAGCTCGTTCGGGAAGAGCATTCTTGCTTCGACGAAGGTCTCGGCCGGGACATCCGAGGTGGTCCCTACTATCTCGGTCGCCGACGTGCTGCGTATCTCTCCGTTTAGAGGTCCGTGCTGGAAGATCTGCAGCGCGGGGAAACTTGCTCCCGGCTCGGGAAGGATCACCCGGTACCGGAGCGACCGCGTCCCAACGTCCCAGCCCTCTCCGAGGAATTTCCAGTAGAGCTCTGCCACATCGTCGTACGAGTCAACGGCCCGCATGACTCTGTAGGTGATACGGAAGGTTCGCTCTTCATCAACTGCCCGGTAGTACCAAGTGGTCCTTAGTCGATCGCCTTGGTCGGCGATGAAGAATGTGCCCGGGGTCTTTACCGGTTCCAAATCTTTGGGGGTTGCCGGGCGAAACCGCTCGCTGTTCTCCCAGATCTGGATGTCGGTGTATTCCCAGCCAGGGTTGGTGGGAAGGTCGATGAACGCAAACGTGAAATCTCCATCGAAGTCGAACGTCCGGTTCTCGGTAACGGTCATGTTTCCATCGCGGTCGATCTCGGCAACGATGTCTACGGACGAAAACTCGTAGCCCTTGGCAGAGGCGGGGGCCGCGATGCTCAGGAGCAGTACGGTGAGTAGAGCTACGGCGAGCAGCCGTGCTCCCTTAATATCCCTCGTGTGCCAGAGACCCATCACGACTCCTTGCGCATATCGTACGAGGTTCAGGGCGAGGGGGATCCGATCCTGCTTCTTCCCGGAACAGCCACCGACTCCTCGATGTGGATCCCGTCGGCCGCGGCGTACCTCGGTGGTTACCGTACGATCATGGTCGATCCGCGGGATACCCCAAAGTCCGATCAGGGCGGTGGCCCCTACACCCCAGGCGATCTCGCCGGAGAAGCGCTGGCCGTCATGGATGCAGAAGGAGTCGATAAGGCCCATGTCGCTGGTTACAGTCTGGGCGGAGCGGCTGCCCAGCATCTCGCGGTAGGGGCTCCGGACAGGATTCGTTCACTCATGTTGATTTGCACGTGGGCCGCGAGTGACGCATGGCTTCGTCATCTCTTCTCGTGGCTGGCGGACGGCGCAGAAGCGATCGGGATGGAGTGGGCAAACCGTGCAGTGCTCTCGCTGACGCTTTCAGCAGAAACCCATCAGTCCGATTCCTACGAGAGCTTACTGATGTTCCTCAATGCTTGGGGTCAGTCGTCTGATGAGCTGGCTCGCCAGCTTCGCGCCGATGCCGCTCACGATGCTTCCGAGAAGCTCGGTGGGATCAAGATCCCAACGGTCGTGATCGGAGCGGGCCGGGACGTATTCGTGCCGCTCAGGTATCAGCAGCTGCTCGCAGAGATCATTCCCACAGCACGGCTCGAGGTCTTCGAGTCTGCGGCTCACGGGCTTCCGCTGGAATCCCCCCAGGAGCTTTTCTCGGAGATGACCGGATTCCTGCAGGATCAGTAGCCGGAGCGTCTCATCCGTGAGATGAAGTAACCGAACTGTCCGATCGCGGTGACCAGAAGAATGGCGGCCGATGCTGCGGCCGGTCGGTTCACGGCAGGGTTTTGCGGAGCAGCAGCTTCCGGCAGTGGCGAATCGCCGTCGTCGGAAGGCTCAACGCCCGAATCCCGTAGCTCCAGCTCCGGCGGCTGGTTGGTGGACTGAGGGATGGGAAGGGGAGACGGGCTTGGCGACGGACTCGGAGAAGGCGACGGCGAGGGACTAGGAGAGGGGGAAGGTGATGGTTCCGGAACACCGGCCCCTACGACGACGCGTCCTCTCATCTGAGTGGGATGGACCCCGCACCGAAAGACGTAGGTGCCCGAAGCCCCGAAGGTAACTGTGACCGCGGTGACGGTGCCGGTTTCGGGCTGTGGCAGTGGCTTTATGTCGGTCCATGGGCATCGATTGTTCGACTCCTCCTGGACGCACTGGACCGAATGCCCATCTTCTGTGTCGTAGTCGCGGTTCTCGAACCTCACCGATTGGCCTGACGTGATGGCAGCTTGGTTTGACTCAGGAACGGCAGAGTTATGCCATGCCACCGGTGGTTCGTCGTCGGCATAGAACCCGGCTTCCGCAGCCGAAGATATCGACGGGAGTAAGGCCGCGCCGACGGCGACGATCGTAAACGCGAGAACCCTGTTTCGAAGACTCATTTCAATGGGGAGACCAGGATAGTGGCAGGTAGCATGCACGGCATGACGCTTGGACATCTGGCGATCATGCTGGCCGCGATTCTTTGGGCGATCGGTGCAACCTTCGCGCGCACGCTGATCGATAGAGGGGCATCGGTGGTTGAGCTCACCGCGGGAAGGGCCTGGATCGCATTGGTGGGCCTGGGGCTGCTCGTTCTTCTGAGAAGGAAGAGCACGGCGCACGCACCGAACGAATCAGCGAGCAACATGTGGGTCCACCTCCTTGGGTTCGGCTTTGCTCTAGTAGGAGCGAACTTCACGTATTACGCCGCCATCTCGCTTCTTCCGGTTGCCGTTGCCATCATCATCCAATACACCGCTCCGGGTCTCGTTGTGGTCTGGAAGGCACTGGTGGCAGGGGAGCCCGCTTCCCGCCGCGTCGTTGCCGCCCTCGTCCTCGCGCTTGCCGGAGTTCTGCTGATCTCCGGCGTCGTCCAGCTTGGCGGAATGGCCTTGCTGCCTGCTGCCGGAATCGCGCTCGGCGCGGGTTCGGCGGTTTCATTCGCAGCGTATGTGCTGATTGGAGAGAACGTCGGCCGGCGACTGGGGAGCGATCGTGCGGTGTTCTACGGGTTTCTGGTCGCGAGCGTCTTTTGGAGTGGCGTCTTGGCGTTTAGAGGACGGCCCGACACTCTCTTGGAGCCCTCCTTCGTCCCGGGGATCCTGTTTCTCGGGATCTTCACGACGATCCTGCCTTTCCTTCTGTTTCTTTGGGGCCTGGGCACGATCAGGGCATCGGCTGCTGGAATCATCTCGACCCTCGAGCCGGTCGGTGCCGCCGTGCTTGCCTATCTATGGCTGGGACAATCTCTTACTTTTCTGCAGCTCCTGGGAGCCACCGCGGTGCTTCTCGGCATCGCGGTGGTCCAAACGGAACGCCCGGCGAGTGATGAGGCGATGGCGGAGAGGGCCGCCGTCGAATAGGAACCCTAGCTCAGGAAATCCGATAGCAATCGGGAGATCTTCTCCGGATTTTCGAGCGCGCCGAGATGTCCTCCCGGCATGGTTTCGAGACGCGCGCCCCCAATCTTCTCGGAATACAGCCGGCCGTAGTCAGCGGCAACCAACTGATCCTTTTCTCCCCAGCAGACGAGCGACGGGCAAGAGATCCGGTGCAGCCGGCTTTCGAGCTTCGGATCATGAAGATATGGATCCCACCCAACCCTGGCGGTAGCTGCCTGGCTGCTGATGAACTGCAAGAGGATCTCTTCCGGTGGAGGATCGTCCAGGTCGATCGAAATCAGCAGCTGGGCCAGCGGATGAGATTGGTCTTCGAATAGCAGGCTCACCAGCTCAGCCGGTTCGATGCCCCAGATGGTGGGGATCGGTTTGTGTTCGATCCATAGTCCTAACGCGTCGATCAGACAAAGCGACTTCAGCCGGTCGGGCCACCGGACGGCAACCTCGGCTGCGATCCATCCCCCGAAGGACAGGCCGATGAGGTGAGGCTTTTCGGCTCCGATCGCATCGATCAGATCGGAATAGTGGAATGCCATGTCCTCGATATCAGCTATTTCTTCGATTCCGCCCGACTCGCCGAATCCGGGATGAGCAGGACAGATGACTTCGAAGCGCTGAGTGAGCGGTTCCAAAAACTCTGGACCCCAGAAGTCGCCGACCGCAGAGTGCAGATACAAGACCGGTGGGCCCTGCCCGGCGCGCCTCAGATCAACCTTTCGCCCGCCAACATCGACGATTTCTTGGACGAACATCTACAGATCCGGAAAATCTTTTCGGAGGTGCGGCATAACCTCGGCTGCGAACATGTCGGTGTTCTTCCTGGTCAGATCCGCGGGCAGGCTTCCAAGCTGAAGCAGACACAGGACGTTTCCTACTCCGAGCTTTTCAATGTAATGCGCCATCTTGTCTCTTACGGTGTCCGGACTGCCGACGATCGCGTACGCGCCCGAGTCGATGTCGTCCCAGTCTTTTGCGTCGAGCATGAAGTCGCCCCTTGCCTGAAGGATCCGTATGGCGGATTTGGGAGAGGTATAGCCCGGAGGGTAGATGTCGATCCCAGGGAGAAGTCGCTTAGCGAAGTACCAGAGGTGCTCCTCGTACTCCTCGCGGGCCTTCGAATCCGACTCGGCGACGTAGACCGGAACCAGCCAGCCTTTCTGCTCCGGATCGGCCTTGTAGCCCTCGCGCTCGCATGCCTCGTCGAAAGCTTTGAAGTTTCTCTCGAATACCCGGATGTGGAAATAGGGGATCCCCATGTATGAGTAGCGTTTTTTGGCAACGAACTCCATCGTCTCCAGCGAGCCGATGCCTGGTATCCAGATGGGAGGGTGAGGTTTCTGCATGGGTTTGGGCCATGGGTTGACCCACTGGTAGCGGTAGTACTTCCCGTTGAAGGGGAAGGGACCGTCCTCGGTCCATGACCTCAGGATCAGGTCGTGGGCCTCGCTGAATCGCTCCCTTGCTTCCGCCGGGTTGATGCGAAACGAGTAGTACTCCGGTGGCCCGCCGACGACCATTCCGGCAATCAGCCTTCCTTCCGAAATCACATCGAGAATCGCGAATTCCTCTGCGACTCGAAGCGGTGGGTTGTAAAGCGGAAGAGCATTTCCTATGACCGCGATCTTGACACGCTCAGTGTTTCGAGCGAGGGTCGCGGCGAATAGGTTGGGCGACGGCATTGTTCCGTAAGCGTTCTGATGATGTTCGTTGACGCAGACTCCATCGAAGCCTGCCTCCTCGGCATACTGCAGCTCATCGAGATACCGGTTGTAAAGGAGGCTCCCCTCCTTTGGGTCGTAATAGGAGTTCGGATACCAGACCCACGCAGAGCCATGCTTGTCGATGGATTCCGAAGACACGTGCGGCCACGGCATGAGGTGGAAAAAGAAGAACTTCATGGCTCGATCGCGATGGCAGAGTCCAGATGGTCCACCCGCCATCCCGCTTCCGTTCGCCGCAGGGAGATCTGGAGTCTCCGGGTTTCGACTTTGGGTTGTTCCAGGGTCTTGTTGTTGCTCGTGACTTCCACGATCACTACGACAGTAGCCGTTGTGTCTTCGAATGAGTCGAGAGCCGCGGAGATGACCTTGCCGTTGGAGGTGGCCTCGACTTCCCTGAGAGATTGTTCGTAGCGATCGCCGCCGGTCGCTTCTTGGAAGTCTGTGAGGAAGTTTGTTGTCGACACCTCCGCGATCTCCTGCATATCTTTCTCGAGAGTCACATGGCTGATTGAGGTGATATGGGTGGAAAATTCCCGCGCCACCGCGACTGCCTCGTCGCCTCTATTGGCGGCCTCATTGCTCAAGTACAACTGGTATGACAGGAAGAGGATTACAGTTAGGAGCAAGGCAGTCACGACGGCGAATGCGATCTTGAGCCGGCGAAGTGAAGCTGCCGATCTGTGTTTGGGTTCGATCCTGCGAAGTTGATCTAACACTTGAATCCCGTCTCCGGCTGCTTCGGATCCGAACTGTTGAGATCACTTTCCGTTATCGGCCTTGGGGTAGGAGGTGTCCCCCGGCGGGAGCTCGTCGTATAGCTGCAGCTCGGATTTTCTTCGTTCTGGATGAGATTGAACATGAAGTATGGAGCCGCATAGGCCTTGTAAACCTCGTTTAAGAAAGGACCCAGATATCTCAATGTGAGGTCAAGATCATCGAGCTGGTTGTGGGTGATTCGGGTCAATTGGGCAAGGTCGGCCACCAGCTGCTCGATCTCACCCCTCCTCGACTGCAGGAGTCTCAGGATCTCGCGGTCGAGGACCTGAGATGCGTCAAGAGTTCTTTCGAATTCGAGTCTTCGTTTGGCAAGGGAATCGGCCACCTCTGCCAGTGAACCAGCTGCAGATACGAAGTCCTCTCTGCTGGCGTTGAAGGCGCTCTGAACGTCTGCGCCAGAGGAGAGTCCGAGCGCTATCTCTGCATCTCTTGCCGCGCCGATGGCGGAGAGGGTGTCGATGGCTAGAAGAAGGTTCTTCAGGTCGGGTCCGTGTCCTCTCAGCCCTGCTCCAAGTTCATGCACCAGCGTCGACAGAGCGGTCGGATCGAGGGATTCCAGAACTGCACTCAGTTCTCTCAGTAAGTCCTCGGTTTGGATGGGAATGGACGTTCTGGCGTTTTCTATCACGTCGCCGTCGGTAAAGAATGGGGCGCCGGTTCTCTCCGGAAGGATGTCGATGAACTGTTCTCCGACAGCGCTCTTGTAGAGGATCCGAGCTCTCGTGTCCTCCTTGGGAATGCGCCATTTCGCTTCGATGATCATCTCGATCTTGACGGCATTCTCGGTTAGCTCCATCTCTCCAACTCGTCCCACCTGAACGCCCCTGTAGGTGACTTCCTGGTTCGTGAAAACTCCACCAGCATGATTGAAGATCCCGTAGATCGTGTAAGTCTTCCCAAAGACGGTCGGCAGGATCTGGACCGCGAGCAGGAAGAAGAGCATTGAAGCGAGGACGAAGAAGGCCAAAGCGTTGACGAGGACTCTTCTGGTGACCCTCATTGCGGCCCCTCGTTGGATCCATGCACCGTCACGTCCAGCTGCACGTAGTCTCCCGGAATGACTCTCGGCCAAAGATCGACAAAGCGGGCCAGCGCGGTGAGGCTTCGTTCGAGGTCTCCCGTCGAGGTCATCACCTGATCTAGGATGAGGCGCAGATCTTTGAGAGATCGGTCGGATGCTTCGAACGTTGCTTCCGAGTACCGCGCGGAGACTGCCGCAAAGCGGTCAAGGGCTGAAACGAGACGATTTAGATCTTCCTGCTGGTCTGCCAGTATCGCGGTGGCATCGGCAGAGGAGTCCACCGAGCTCTGGATAGCCTCAGAGCTAGAGCCGAGAGCGTCGAATGCGACGTTGAGAGAGTCAACTGCAGCGTTGATTTCATCCGAGCGTCCCGCGATTGTCCCGGTCACCCGGCGTAGTTCAGCGAAGACCTGACCCAGTTCCTCCTCTTTGTCCCGGACGATGTCGGCAGAGGAATTGATGAACACCGCGAAGTCCGCGATGGAGCCTCCTTCGAGGATTTCGCCGAGCCGGATGAAGACATCTTGAAGCTCCGCCTTCTTGGAAGTTCTCTCGATTGGGATCCTGGCCCCTGCTCGCAGCCTTCCTTCCGGCTGTTCACCCAGCGGCGGAGCTATCTCCACGAACTTCTCGCCGAGAAGGGAAGTCGATCTGATGATCGCCAGCGAGTTGGCCGGAAGTACTTCGCGCGGGTTGATGCGCATCGTCACCTTTGCCAGGTAGCCTTCGAGTTCGATCTTCGTGACCGTTCCCACCTGAACATCGGAGATCTGAACGGCAGCCCTCGGGACCAGATCGCCAACGTCTGCGAATATCGCTTCAACGTCGTAGCTTCCGTCGGAAGTGCAGGAAGACAGGCCGATGGCAGCGACCAAGAGCGCAATGCCGAGCAGCCGCTTCACTTTCCGCCTCCAAACACTGAGTCGATCCATCGACCCAGAGAGACGAACCACTTCGTGATTCGCCCAGGGCTGGACTGTTTGACTGCCGATGGTTGCTCGATAGCGAGTGGCTTGGCCGACACGCCTGCAGGAGCTCGAGGCTCATCGATGGCTGATGCTCCCGTCGCAGCCAAGTCACCAGACGATGTGGAGGCCGGCGCAGATACCGGTGGGGGGCAGGTAAGCAGGTTCAGCGGAGGGGTGCATAGAGCCGGAGAGCCGCCATGTTCGTCACGCACGTCGAGATGTGTGACGCCCTCGAAAGTGTGAACGACTCCGCCGTTGTGGGATTCCTCCGCGCCGTCCGCCAGAACGTGAAGCCAGTCGTTGGAGCGGATCAACGAGTCCTGATGGCGAAGGGCGGCCTGGGTGGTGTTCGTGAGGATCACGAGATCCTGTTCCAGAGTGGGGCGGTTTTCCTTGATGATTCCTCCGAGCTGCTCGGTCACGACGGCCAGGTTCGAAAGGACACCCTCCAGAGATGCCTTCTCGTCTGCAATGGCCCCGAGGGCCTGCGCCATCCTCGTGTTGACCTGCGTGATCTCGGTTTGCTTCTCCGCGAGGGCCGACATGAGACTCGAGAGGCGAACGACGATGGAGTCGAGGTGAGCGGACTCGGAGACGATCACCTCTGAGACTTTGCCTGCGCCTCCCAGCGTCGCATCGATGTCCGACCCTGCTCCCTCGAGAGCATTGGCCAGGTTTTGGACCGCGGCTCCAAGGGCACCAGGGTCGGAAGCGGTCCCGGCCTCAACCGCTTCGAGGAACTTCTTCAGGCTGGATAGGACGTCGTCCAGCTCCACCGGGATGGAGGTTCGGTCGACGCCCAACACGTCGCCGTCTTTGAGGATGGGACCGGATTCGTATGGCGGCGAGAGCTGTATGTAGCGATCGGATATGAGGGAGATGGGAACGATGAACGCGGTAGCGTCGGCGGGGACTTTGTGTTCCGACTCGATCGACATGACGACCTTCACCCTTTGTCCCTCCGGCGTGACCGAGACCACCTCGCCGATGGGTACGCCGAGCACGCTGACGGCGGATTCACTGAACAAACCGATGGCCTTATCGAAATAGGCCGTAACGGTATAGGTGTCGTCCTTCTCTGCCGCTCCGGAGAAATAGACGTAAGACGAAACGCCCAGCAGGGCCACCGACGCAACGGCCACCAAAACGGCTACGGCTTTCGTCCTCATGGTCCGCAGTCCGCTGGAGGTCCGACGGTTGTCCCTATCGGCTCGATCGAATAGATGCAGATGCTGGCCCATCTTCCGTTGTGGGTGATCCGGGCGAGACTCTCGGATGACGGTCCGAGAAGCCGGATCGCCTCTTCCAGTTCTGCGAGATTGCGGTCGACGATCAGGAGGGTTGCATGGAGGTCTCTCAGCAGCGCGTTGATCTGACCGCGGTTGTCTTTGAGCAGACCTCCGAACGAACGCATCAGCAGGTCGGTGTTCCGCAGGAGACTGCTCACAGTCGCCCGCCGTCTGGCCAAGACCTCCAGGGCCTCATTGCCGTGAGTCAACAGTCGCTGGATGTCGGGCGATGATTCATCGAGAGTGGCAACCAATTCATCTCCTCTTTCGAGGAGCGACCCGAGGGCATCAGCCTGCGAGGCAAGAGCAGTAGTGACGGCAGCCGCGCCCTCCGCAGTCCTGGCCAAATTTCTTTCGGGATCGTCTGCGACCGTCGCCAGCGCTCTGAACGACTCGTTGAGCTTTTCCGCGTCGATTTCTTCGAGCAGGGCGACACCTGAGTTGGATGCCTGATAGATCTCAAACGGGATCTTGGTCAGTTCCATAGGGATCGTGTCTCCCTCTTCGAGGGGCCGGCCGGGCTTCTTGGCATCGATCGAAACGAACTTCGTCCCGAGCAAAGTCTTGAGAGAGATCTCGGCGGTGGCTTCGCGGGGGATCCGAACATCGTCGGAAATCTCCATCGTTACCAGCACTCTGTCTTTGGCCAGTTCGATCCCGGTCACATTGCCGACTTTGATTCCTGCCACTCTCACTTCATTGCCCTGGCTGAGTCCCGCCGCATCAGCGAATTCCGCCTGGATCGTGTAATTGCTGGCGATGAAAGGCAGCTTGTTCAAATTGAAGGCCAGCGCAAGGAGGAGTCCGAGGCCGATCAATGACGCGATGCCGATGACTATCGGGTTGCGCTCACGGAAGGTGACCTTCATCGCGGCCCCCCGAGTGGTGAGAACAGAAGTCCGGCGAGACCGTTATCGGGGGCCAGGGACGAAGAAGCGGCGGGGGCGCGGCATCCCTCCTGTTCAGACTCGCACAGAGAGAAAATGTAAAGGTTCGCCCATTCTCCGTACGTCGTGGCTCTCGCGGTTGCCCGGAAGACGTGGTGAAGATTCCCCGCTATCTGATTTACGTCCTCCTGGTGATCGACCAGCAGTGAGAGAAGAGTTCCGATATCCCTGATGCTCTGATCCAGCCCAGGCCTATTGTCATTGATCAGCCTTCCGAAGTTGCCTGTGGCCTGGTCCAGGTTCGCGAGGATGCGGTCAACCTCTGGAGCTCTGTCTGCAAGGACTCCGGTAATGTCCGCTAGATTCGACAGCAGCCTCTGGAGCTGAGCCCGTTCGTTCACTAACGAACCGGCTGTGTCGTCCAGATTGGCCACCAGTGAAGCGATGGCCGCGTCGCGCGCCGCGAGATCGTTCGTCACCCTGGCCGTATCGGCGAAGATCGCATCGAGATCTTCTGCGTGTTGGCCGAAGGAAACAATGAGGGCCTTCGACAGAGTGTTGACGTCTGCGGCCTCGAATCCCTGGACCAGTGGTTTCAGGTTGTTGAAGACTTTTCCGAAGTCCAGTGATCCCTTCGTCTGATCCACGGGTATGCGGTCTCCGTCGGCAAGGAATGGCGGAGAGGCGCGCTCGGGAGGCTCGAGCGAGATCATTCGCTGTCCGACGAGGTTGCGAAACCGGATGACGACCCTCGTCTGCTTTGGCACCCGCACCTCGCGCTCGATCAGCAGCTTCACGATCGCGTGCCCGTCCTCTACTCGAAAAGATTCCACCTTGCCAACGGACACACCCGCGAGAGTGACGAGGTCGCCTCTTAAGACTCCAGTTGCTTCCTCGAAGACCGCCTCGACTGCGTACTGTCTTTTGAAAGGCCCGTAGTTACCGATGACGTTGGCAAGAAGCGCGGTTACCGCGATCGTAAAGACGACGAATACCGCGAGCTTGACGAAGGTCCCCTTCACAGGAGGTCCTCGGGAATGAGACCGTGGTCATCCCGGATCGGGCCGTAGACCAATGAGGTTAGGTCTGAGACGTCCTGACCGAACGGAACCGTCAGCAATACCTTCAGCTGGGCGTTGTATGCGGCGGCCGCGGTGGCTGAATTTGGTTTCGGTTTCGTGAACGCGTTATAACCCCCCGGCGACTTCACCGGCTCTCCCGACAGGTTCCATACCTGCCAGCAAGTAGACCCGGCGAGACTGGGGTGAGTGGAGGCGACCGTCTCTCCCGTGACTCCGTTGGTGCATCCTACCGACATGTTCGTCACCCACGACTGCGTGAAGTTCTTGAGAGAAGTGACGATGAAGGGCAGGCTCTTCCGATGGCCTGCGACGAGATCCAGGATGTCGACCCCCTTGACGGAAATATCGACTAGGTCGCCATACCGGCTTTCCATGATCTGGCCGAGTTCGTCAAGCCAGGTCGGCGCGTTTCTGAGCGACGCTTTTGCGTCGTTTCGGTTAGCCAGTACAACGCGGTTGAACGAGTCGAAGTCTTCCAGGGCGCCTGCAAGGCTGGGGGCGGAGCGTGCAAGCGCGTCGGCCCCCTCGTCCAGGCCGCCCAAGACCCGGTCGAGAGAGTCCTGATTGGAATTCAGGTTTCGCAATGCAAGCAGACTGTTATTGATCGCTCTTCGGGCTGCGTCTTCCTGGCCTTTAACCCCTTCTGCCAGAGTGCTGAACGCGGCCCCGAGATCGCCTGGCTCTATCGCCATCAGTACCGGGAGAAGCTGCTCCATCACTTCCTCGAGCTCGAACGAGGCGAGCGTTCGCTCGATGGGAATCTCATCGCCGGCTTGCAGACGGCCGGTAGGTGCCTCAAGCGAATCGCGCAGTTCAACGAATTTCTCGCCGAACAGAGTCTTGCCTCGGATCGCGGCCCCGACGTTGTTCGGCACTCTGTGGGCGGGATCCATCTCGAGCTGGATCACCGCGTTGCCTGCCTCGTCTGCTTCGATTTCTCCTATGCGTCCGACCAGCACGCCTCGCAGCTTCACGTCGCCGCCGGCCTCGAGGAGCTGGCCCGCGCGATCGAATGTGACCGTGACCGGATAAGACCTGCGCATTCCGCCGGACAGCACGAAGCTCACCAATGCTAGCCCCGCCACAAGCGCGAGCATGGTCACGAGCCCGAGACCTACAAAGAGTTTGTTGACCTTCAACCGGCTATCCGGACCGTGTCCTGTGCTCCCCACATGACTGCCGACATCGCGAGGTTCAAGACGTTGATGGTGACGATGCTCGAGCGGATGGCCTTGCCGACAGCAACTCCAACCCCCGATGGTCCCCCTGATGCATTAAAGCCGTAGTAGCAATGGATCAGAGCAACAGCCGCTGCAAACGTCCAGGCTTTGATCAGCGAATAGAAGACGTCTATGGGCGGAAGGAAGAGATGGAAGTAGTGCGAGAACGTTCCACCGGATAATCCGTAGAGCTTCGTGACTGCCAGCTCGGTGGCAAGGTAAGAAGCGAACAGCGAGATCAGATAAAGGGGAGTGATGGCGATGAGAGCGGCTATGACCCGGGTGGATACGAGGTAACGCAAAGTCGGAATCGCCATAACCTCGAGGGCGTCGATCTCATCGTTGATCCTCATCGCGCCCAGCTCGGCTGTGAAAGCTGCACCGACCTGGGCCGCGAGAGTGACCCCCGCGATCAAAGGAGTGATCTCTCTGGTGTTGGCGAAAGCTGAGACGAAGCCGGTGAAAGCTTCGGCACCGATCAGCTCCAGACCTTTGTAGCCCTGGAGGCCTACCAGGCCGCCGGTGATGAACGACATGAAGAAAATAACGCCGGCCGTTCCCGCTCCAACAATCAGCGCCCCGGCTCCCCACGTGATCTCGCCGACGATGCGAAGGACTTCGCCTAGATGTTTGGGGACCGCGATAAATGCTTGTTGAATTGCGCGCAGATAAAAGTACGTCTGCTCACCGAGCTTTTCGACCCCGTACACCGCTCGTCTGATCAGGAACCTTCCCGCACTGAGCGGAGCCGGAAGGGAAGGGTCGAGCTGAGCCATCTGCCTCCTATGCGAACTTTTGCGGGACGACCTGGAAGTACAGCAGAGTGAGGATGATGTTCACGAAGAAAATGAGCATGAAGGTGAGCACCACTCCCTTGTTGACTGCGTCTCCCACTCCCTTCGGCCCGCCTTTAGCCGTCATGCCCATGTGCACTGCGACCATCGCGGCGACCAGCCCGAACGAAGCCGCCTTCATCTCTGAGAAATAGAGGTCAGCAGGCTGGGAGAGCAGGTTGAACGAATTCATAAACGCTCCTGCGGTTCCCCCCTGAACGAAGACGTTGAATAGGAATCCCCCGGCGATACCTGCGACGCTCACGAATCCGTTCAGAAGAAGGGCCACGAAGACCGATGCCCAAATCCTCGGGACGATCAGCCGATGGACCGGGTTCACTGCCAGCACCTCCATCGCGGCGATCTCATCTCGGATCTTGCGGCTTCCAAGGTCGGCGGTCATCGCGCTTCCCCCAGCTCCTGAGATCAAGAGTGCAGTGGTGATGGGAGCCGCCTCGCGTACGATCGCCAGCACCATCGAAGCGCCCGTTTGCGCCTTCGCCCCCAGTTGTGCCGCGACATTGCCGACCTGAAGGCCTATCACCATGCCGAACGAAAGAGAAACAAGCACGCATGGGACGAGAGAAACGCTCGCGATGAACCAGGCCTGCCTGACGAACTCTGCGATGGGCAGCGGTCTTTTGGTCATCAAGCGGAATGCATCAAGCGTGAGGGCGAACATGTTGCCCGTTTCTCTCAGCAGATTCAGAAGACTGTGCATGCGCTATCCGCTTGCCGCCCGGACCACGATTTCGCTGGTTTCTTCCGTATCTTCGTCGTCGGCCGCGGGCGCATCCTTTTCCTCCGACATTCCGATCGGCCCGACCGTGTCGCCGGCCAGAAACTGTTTCACGACCGGGTCTTTGGAGGTGAACATGTCCTCTTTCGGGCCAAACGAGACGAGATTTCTCCGGAAGAGCAGACCGATGTAATCGGCGACCTGTCTCGCCGATGGGATGTGATGCGTCACGATCATCATCGTCGAGCCGAGCTGTTGCTTCAGGTCGAGAACCAGCTCGTTCAAGAAAGATGTCCGCACCGGGTCGAGTCCAGAGTCGGGCTCGTCGAAAAGGATGATCTCCGGTTCGAGCACGAGAGCTCTTGCAAGCCCGGCGCGCTTCTTCATGCCTCCTGAAATTTCGCCGGGCAGTTTCTTCTCCGCCCCGACGAGCCCAACGAGATCGAGCTTCTCCATCACGATCTGACGGATCTCGCTGTCCGATTTCCTGGTGTGCTCTCTCAGAGGGAAGGCGGTGTTGTCGTAGATGTCCATCGACCCGAACAGAGCGCCGTCCTGGAACAGGACGCCGAACCGCTTGCGGACGGCATAGAGCTCCTTTTCGGAAAGTGCGGGCACGTTTTGATCGCCGACCCACACCTCTCCGCTGTCGGGCTTGAGCAACCCGACGAGGTGCTTCAAGAACACGCTCTTACCCGTGCCGGATGGCCCCAGGACGACAGTGATGGCCCCCTTGGGGATGTCCATCGTGATGTCTTCGAGGATGGTCTGAGGGCCGAACGACTTAGTCAGATGCTTGACCCGTATGGCGGCTTCCGGCACATCACCTCCCGAGAGGCGCGAGTCTATTCTCTTCGCCGGACGTAAGCGCCACCCGACTGCGTCCATTACGATTCGTTCCTCGTGGACTTCAGGGATTCGGAGGAAGAAGCAGCATTTCGCCGGGGACTTCGTTCCTGGCTCGATGACAATCTTCCCGAAGGCTGGCTGGATGGCAGCTTCAAACTTCCGGCCAAACGTGAAGCCAGATATGACTTCGCCCGCAGCTGGCAGCGAAAGCTATTCGAGTCCGGCTGGATGGGAATGTCCTGGCCCAAGGAATATGGGGGCCGCGAGGCCACGCCGTTCGAACAGGTCATTTATCTGGAAGAGATGGCGAGGGTCAGAGCCCCGGAACCGATCGGGGTGATCGGTCTGAACATGGCAGGTCCGACAATCATCGTCCACGGTTCTGCGGAGCACAAAGATCGCTATCTATCCAAGATCCTGTCGGCGGAGGAGATCTGGTGCCAGGGATTCAGTGAGCCCAATGCCGGAAGCGATCTTGCTTCGGTCCAAACCAAAGCAATAAGGGATGGGGACGAGTACGTCGTCACCGGTCAAAAGGTTTGGAGCTCATACGCTCACATCGCAGACCATTGCATCCTCGTGGTGCGGACGGACCCCAATAGTGAGAAACATGCCGGCCTCTCCTATCTGTTGGTGGATATGCACTTACCGGGAGTTGAGGTTCGCCCGATAGTCCAGATCACCGGCGATCCAGAGTTCAACGAGATCTTCTTCGATGAGGTGAGGGTGCCCGTCTCTAACATGCTTGGAGAGGAAGGCGAGGGCTGGCGCGTCGCAATGACGACTCTCATGCACGAGCGCGGCACACTAGGAATTGCTCTGCAGGTTAGGGCTCGCATTATTCTCGACGACCTGGTGAGCCTCGCCAAAGACGTGCGACTAAATGGGGGCCCCGCCATCGATGACGCTCTGGTACGTCAGACCCTCGGACAGTTCGAAGCAGAGGTCGAAGCGCTGCGTTTCACCGGCTACCGCAGCCTGAGCGCTTTTGCCAAGACTGGAGTCCCCGGCCCGGAGGGGTCGATCATGAAGCTCCACTGGAGCGAACTGAACCAAAGGATGGGGGAGTTTGCATGGAAGGTACTCGGGGGCTTCTCGCAGATCGACGGCGGTTCACAACATTCGATTTCGGACGGCAAGTGGCAATACGAAACACTCAGGTCGAGAGGCAACACGATAGAGGCCGGGACGTCTGAGGTTCTTAGAAATATCGTGGCCGAGAGAGTGCTTGGTCTTCCAAGGAGCCGCTGATGGATTTCTCGTTGACGCAGGAGCAGGAAGCTCTAAAGGAATCGGTGCGTGACTTCTTGCGAAAGGAATCTACGAGCGAGAAAGTCAGGGTGGTCGCCTTCGGTGAATCCGGTTTTGATCGGTCGCTGTGGGAGAGCGCGGTCGGCCTTGGTTGGACTTCTCTGGTCGTCCCTGAAGAGTTTGGCGGCATCGGCCTCGGGTGGGTTGAGGCAGCAATAGTCGCCGAACAGATAGGCATGCATCTGTTCCCCTCTCCTTACTACTCATCGGTGTTCGCAACCGCCGCGATCCTGGCAGCCGGCGACGACGAGCAAAAGAAGGTGAACCTATCCAGGGTCGTCGAAGGTGCGATCGCCACTGTTGCCCTCTGGGAAGACCGGAGCTTTCACGCTTCGTCGATCAACATGAAGGTGCGCAAATCGAACGGCGGGTTCGTGCTGGATGGCACCAAGTTGTTCGTCACCGACGGCGAGGTCGCCGATCTGGTAGTCGTAGCGGCGGCTGCCGGCGATGCGGTCCCCGCGTCCGACGATCCTTCTGGGCGCGTTGCCCTTTTCGTGGTCGAGTCGTCGAATCCCGGCCTCTCCGTTCAGTCTCTTCCCGTGGTCGACAAGACCAGGCGCATGTCGGTCCTCGAGTTCGACGGAGTGGAGGTCCCTGAGTCCGCCCACTTGAATGCGGTGGACCCCTCGTCGCTCGGCCCTCTACAGCCGCGGCCCGTCGACGTCATGCGCGACCGCGCTTGCTTGTATATCGCCGGAGAGCAGACCGGAATCGCGGCTCGGTGCTTGGAGATGTCGCTCGAATACGCCAAGCAGAGAAATCAGTTCGGTAAGCCAATCGGCTCGTATCAAGCAGTAAGTCACAAGCTGGCCGATATGTTCGTGTGGGTCGAACATGCTCGCTCACTGCTGTATCACGCAGCCTGGTGTGCGGATCACGATCCTGCGATGGCCCCGACCGCAGCATGGGAGGCAAAGGTGATCGCAACCCAGGCCGCGGAGCGCGCTACGGCCGACGGGATACAGATACACGGTGGGATCGGGTTCACCTGGGAACACGATCTTCATATGTACTTCAAGCGAGCGCGAGCGAATTCGGTCCTCGTAGACGAGAATCGCCTTCTCCTCGATGTGCTTTCCAAGCACCGCCACGGTTGAGCCGCGATCTCGATTATTACGGCGAAGACCTTTTCGCCGTCGCGCCAGCGGTCAGAGCGAACGGCCTCGTAAAACGGTACGGGTCGATAACCGCCGTCGATGGTGTCACTTTCGAGGTTCCATCTGGCGGCTGCTACGGATTCCTAGGTCCGAACGGAGCCGGCAAGACGACCACGATCAAGATGATCACCTGCGTTTCCCCTCCCAGCTCGGGAACCCTAGAAGTCCTTGACCTCGATGTTGGACGTAACCAGCGAGAGATCAAGGGCAGAGTTGGCGTCGTTCCCCAGGGCATGACGTTAGACACCGAGATCAAGGTGAGAGAGAACCTGGTGGTACATGGGATCTACCACGGAATCGGAAAGCGTGAAGCCGAGAGACGGGGCGATGAGATGCTGGAGTTCGCTCATCTGACCGGAAGGGCCGATGCGAGAGTGCAAGAGCTGTCCGGAGGAATGCAGCGAAGGCTTCTGATCGCGCGAGCTCTCATGAACGACCCCGAACTGCTCGTCCTCGATGAGCCGACGACCGGTCTGGATCCGCAGGCGCGCCACCTGGTCTGGGAGAGGCTAAGAAGCCTGAAGCGCCAGGGTAAGACCCTTCTGCTTACGACCCACTACATGGAGGAGGCGGCCAGGCTCTGCGATCGCATCCTCGTAATCGACAACGGCAAGGTGGTTGCCGAGGACTCACCAACTGGACTGATCGAAAGACACGTCCCACCGCGAGTTTTGGAGGTGCATCACGTCGAGGGGTTGGAGGACAAGATACATCGAGCAATTGCCGATTGCGTATCGGAGGTAGAGAACATCGGAGATCGCATCATCGCCTTCGGACAGAACGGCGAGACGATGATCTCCAGGCTCAAGGAAGCCGGGATGGAGCATCACCCCATGCTTCTTCGCGACGCGACTCTTGAAGATGTGTTCCTCAGGCTGACCGGCCACGGGCTCACAGACTGAGATGGTTTTGTCGCAGGTTCGGCCGACCGAGAAGGGCTTCGCTTCGCTATGGCGAATTCACCGCCCTTCACCGCGATTGGCCAGCCGCGTATGGCGGCGCAACGTGACCCTTTATCGAAGATCGTGGAAGCTCACGTTTCTTCCTCAGTTCCTTCAGCCGGTCTTCTATCTCTTGGCGTTCGGCTACGGCCTCGGTTTCTTCATCCGCAGGGAGGTGCAGGGTTATGAGTTCATCGAATGGATGGCGCCCGGGCTGGCGGCTTCCGCTGCGATGAATGCGGCCGCCTTCGAGCTCACTTTCAACGTCTTCGGAAAGTTCAGCTGGTCCCGCCTGTACGAGTCGGTCATCACGACTCCCCTCGAGCCCGAGGACGTCGCGCTTGGAGAGATAATGTGGGGGGTCACCCGGGCCGTGCTCTATGGAACGGTGTTCTTCATGGTGATGTTGCTCCTCGGACACATCCACCAGCCGTACGCACCACTTGCCTTCGTCGCGTTCGCTCTGACAGGACTGGCCGTCGGTTTGGTAGCTCTGATCTTCACGGGTGTGATCAACGACATGGATTACTTTTCGTACTTCTTCAACCTGTTTCTCATCCCGTTGTTCCTTTTCAGCGGCATCTTCTTCCCTGTCGATGTCATGCCAGCGGTTGCCCAGAAGATCGCCTGGATGACTCCGCTCTATCACGGTGTCCAAATGACGCGAGCGGCCACGCTGACCGGAGACTTGGGAGCGATGCTGGGCCACGGCCTCTGGCTTATCGTCTTCTCGTTGTTGCTGTTCCTGCCAACGATCAATCTGTTCCGTAGGAAACTGATCATTTAACTGACGCAGGCGCGCTATTGTCTCTGGGGATGAATCCCTTCTATGAGTCGGCGGCGATGGTCGATCGATCCGATCGGGGAAAGCTGCGATTCACCGGTGAACAGAACCTCTGGTTTCTGGATCAGCTGCTAACCAACAAGCTCGATGACCTGGCAGAGCAGATCGGGGCCGAGGCCCTTTTGCTCACCCCAAAAGGCAGGATCAGCGATCACCTGAGATTGGTCAGGAATGGCGACGCCGTTTATGCCGATGTTGAGCCCGGGCGCTCCGATGAGCTCCTGGAGTTCTTTCAGCAGAGGGTGTTCATCACCAAGGCCGAAATCTCCGACGTGACACAGGGGTTTGGCCTGCTGGAAGTTTTCGGGCCGGCAACGGACACCGCTCTCGGATCTGCTGGGATCAGCGTGCCTACGGAAATCCCATACGCCGCGATCTCCCAAGACGACCTCATTGTCTTGCGCATCATCCGGCCGCTTCCAGGTGTGGCGATCTGGGTGCCACGCGAGTCGCTCGAACAGACGCAGGCTTCTCTCCTGAATGCGGGAGTGGCACATGGGAAGACCGACGACCTGCACGCAGTGATGGTCGTCGAAGGATCACCTCGACTCGGAATTGATTTCGGGGACAGTCACCTTCCGCAAGAAGCTGCCCTCGAGTATCTGGTCCACTTTGCAAAGGGCTGCTATCTCGGCCAGGAGGCGGTCGCCATGGCCCAGCGCGGACAGGTGAAAAAGCGGTTGCGTCATCTTCATTTCGAGCAAGAAGCGCTAACCGGAAGAGTGCTGTACGGCAACGAAGAAGCCGGGACGGTGACGAGCGCGGCGGAGATCGCAGGACTGTCGCGGGGAGTTGCGACGCTGAAGACGTCGGTGCCAACGGGTGCTCGAGTAACGGTGGTTTCGGACGAGAGGCAGTCGGATGCAGTGGTGAAGGCGCTCCCTGGAACCATCGATGGGCCGAAGCTTCCCAGTGCGCGAGAGCTTCGGGAGCGGCTGCAGGGCTCCAAGACTTGACCTCGGGCGGCGGCCGGCGGGTACTGGTGCTCGGTGGCGTCTCGATGGCGATCGCGCTTGCCATGACTTACGCAGGTGGCTTCCTTCTGGGACGAGTGCCATACCCTCCCGCCGGCCTGGCCGCCATCATCATCCGTTCGACGCCCGGAGACTTAGTCACCGCTTTCATCGAGAGGCTTCAGCACTGGGCGATGATCCTGCTCGGCGTTTTGGTTCACGCAGGGGTGATCGGTCTTGGAGCGATCATGTCATCGGTCGTGCACCGGGCCGAGGGTCCATCGAGAAAGGCCCGGCGAGCGCTCGCCTCGGCCGCGCTGTTACTCGTCCTCGCCAGCGGCTTCGCACTCTTGGCCCCCGAGGCATTCTCTATTTCTGCAATCGCCGTCTATGCCATCTCCGCTGCAGTCTTTGCCCGGCTTGTTGCCGAGGTCCCTCTTCTCAGCGTGCTCGATCCCGAGCTTCGAGCAGGGCAGACGCCTTTGGATGCGATGCGAAGTTCGAGGCGGCGCTTTATCGTCCGTGGACTAGGAGCGGCGGGAGGGCTGGTGCTCGGCGGCTTGGCCGTCAGCCGGTTTCTCTCACGAAAGAGCCCGATGAACGTTTCGATCGCTGGGGCAGATGAGAAGTTCGTAAGGCCCCCGGACGACACGGACTTTCCGAAGCTCGAAGGGATGACTCCAGAGATCACCTCCAACGATGCCTTCTATACCGTCGACATCAACCCTTTCAGCAAACCTTCGGTCGATCACGAAACCTGGAAGCTCGAAGTCAGCGGCGAGGTGAACACACCCTATTCATTGACGTACCGCGAGCTGCAGGAGGATTTCGAAGTGGTCGAGATGGTTCACACCCTCACCTGTATCTCCAACGAGGTTGGGGGCGATCTCATCTCCACCGCGGTGTGGCGAGGGGTGAGGCTGAAAGATGTGCTGGAACGCGCCGGTCTAGCCGAAGGTGTCATCGACATCGTCTTTCGTGCCTCCGAGGGATACTCCGACTCGATCCCTCTGGCCAAAGCCATCGAAGACACGACCCTGGTGGTTTTCGGGATGAACGGCGTCGCGCTACCGCGTTCTCATGGATTCCCGGCCAGGATCATCGTGCCCGGCATTTATGGCATGAAGAACGTGAAGTGGCTTACGAAAATAGAGGCCGTAAACCACGACTATCAGGGTTACTGGATGGTTCGAGGGTGGAGCGACCTCGCTCGCGTCAAGACTCAATCGCGTATCGACGTTCCCTCGGACGGGCGGTCGGTTGGCCTTCCAGCGATGCTTGGCGGGATTGCGTGGGCAGGGGATCGAGGAGTGAAGCAAGTAGAGGTCTCTCAAGACGGAGGAAAGTCCTGGAGCCCTGCAGTGCTGAAGCGAGAGATGAGCGAACTCACCTGGAGGCTTTGGGCCGCCGAGATCGAGCCTGGGAAGGGGACTAGGCGCGTGCTCGTAAGAGCAATGGATAAAGAGGGTGAAGTGCAGGAGTCTCGGACGACGAGACCGCATCCAAATGGGGCCTCCGGTTATGACGCCGTTGTCTTCGAGGTCGAATGACTTCGATAGACTCGGCCTTCCTATGACAGAGACCTTCGATCTAGCGATCCTCGGTGGAGGGAATGCCGGATATGCCTGCGCGCTGCGGGCGGCACAGCTCGGCCTCTCGGTGGTCCTCGTCGAGCAGGACAAGGTCGGGGGGACTTGCCTGCATAGAGGCTGCATCCCAACCAAGGCCCTTCTTCACTCCGCCGACGTCATGGAGGAGATCCGCAGGGCCGGCGACTTCGGTGTGCTCGTCGATGCCGAGCCTCAGGTCGACTGGGGCAAGGTGCAGTCCTACAAGGGAAGCGTCGTAACCAAGCTCTTCAAAGGCCTTCAGGGCGTGATCAAAGCGCGAGGCGTGACGACGATCAACGGTGAAGGCAAGTTCGGCGGGCCTGGGATCATCGAGGTAGAAGGCAGAGAGCCGATCCGGGCTAAAGCCGTTGTTCTGGCGAGCGGCTCTTACGCCAAGAGCCTTCCGTTCATCGAGATCGATGGAAAGGCATTCATCACTTCGGATCACGCATTGGAACTGGATTCCATTCCTTCTTCGGTGATCGTGATCGGGGCAGGAGCGGTCGGGCTGGAGTTCGCAAGCATCTACCACTCCTTCGGGGCCGAGGTGACCGTGCTGGAGGCTCTGCCGCGCCTGGCTCCAGGAGAGGATGAAGAAGTCTCGAAGGAACTGACGCGCCAATTCCAAAAACGCGGCATCAAGGCTTTTGCCGGCGTCAAGGTAACCGAAGCCAAAGCCGACGGCGATAACGCCACCGTTACCTTTGAGAGAGATGGAAAGACCGAGAGCGTCACCGCGGAACGGTGTCTCGTTGCGGTCGGCCGGGGGCCGCGCTCGGAAGGCCTCGGTTATGAAGAAGCCGGTGTGAAGCTGGACCGCGGTTTTGTTGTCACCGACGCAAGCTGCCACACGTCTGTCGACGGGGTGTGGGCGGTTGGAGATCTCATCACTCAGCCGGACCTAGGACTCCCGTTTCCTCACTTCCAGCTTGCGCACGTCGCTTTTGCCGAGGGAGTTCACGTTGCCGAACAGATTGCAGGAGTCGAGACCGTGGGGGTGAACTATCCGGGCGTCCCGCGGTGCACCTACTCATACCCGGAGATGGCTTCTGTGGGCTTGACCGAACAGCAGGCCAAGGATGCCGGCCACGAGGTCGAGACGGCCAAGTTTCAATGGGCAGCATCGGGCAAGGCGACGATCCTCGGCGAGACCACTGGGTTCGTAAAGGTGGTCACCGAGAAGGAAGGCAAGGTTCTCGGTATTCACATGATCGGTCCGAGAGTGACCGAACTGATATCGGAGGCCCAGCTGATCACGAACTGGGAGGCATTCCCCGCTGAAGTCGCATCGCTTTTCCATCCTCACCCAACCCTCTCAGAAGCCCTCGGTGAGACGATGCTCCACCTGGCAGGCAAGCAGCTCCACGGCGCCTAGTGGGCCGTATTAGCAGGTCGGAGGGCCATTAGTGCCGATCGATCTTCTGATCCGCGGCGGCACCATCTATGACGGTACCGGCGGGGAACCGTTCGTCGGCGACGTGGCGGTTACCGGAGACGAGATCTCGGCAGTGCGAACTGTGGAGGAGATCGAAGCCTTGGAGGTAATCGACGCGACGGGCCTAGCGGTTGCCCCCGGCTTCATCAACATGCTGAGCCACTCCTGGTTCTCGATACTTCACGATCCAAGGTCTCTTGGTGAGCTGAAGCAGGGCGTGACCACCCAGGTCATGGGTGAGGGCTGGTCGATGGGTCCGATCAACGAATCGATGCGTGAGCTCATGCTCCAAATGAAGGGAGCACTCGAGGTCGAAGTTGAGTGGACCAGGCTTTCGGAGTATCTGGCCCACGTCGAGAAAAGGGGAGCTTCCCAAAACGTCGCATCATTCATAGGCGCCACCACGCTTCGCATCTACGCACTGGGCTACGAAAACCGCCCGGCGACTCCATCCGAGCTGGATGTGATGAAGGCGTTCACCGAAGAAGAGATGGCCGAAGGTGCCCTCGGTATCGGTTCCGCCCTGATTTACTCCCCAGGTTCGTACGCGTCGACCGAAGAGCTGATCGAGATTTCCAAGGCGGCCTCCAAGTACGACGGTAAGTACATCTCTCACTTGAGGAGCGAGGGCAATGAGTTTCTTGAGAGCCTCGGGGAGCTGTTGCGCATCGCGCGAGAAGCAGAAATTCCTTCAGAGGTGTGGCACCTAAAGGCCGCCGGGAAGAACAACTGGGACAAGATCGATCAGGTCATCGAGATCATCGAGGAGGCCCGGGGCCAGGGAGAACCGATTACCGCCGACATGTATCCATACACTGCCGGAGCGACGTCACTGGGAGCGGCCATTCCTCCATGGTTCCACGAGGGTGGATTCGAAAGACTCCTCGAAAATATTAGGGACGAGACGACACGGAAGCAGATCCGACTCGCGATCGAGGATTCGGAAGCTGGTTGGGAAAACCTCTACAAGGGATGCGATGGCCCGGAGAACATCCTCATCCTCGGAGTACAGAAAGAAGAACTGAAGTCCTATGAAGGGAAGAGCCTTGCCCGGATCGCGGAAACCCAGGGCAAAGACCCCATCGAGTGTCTGATGGACCTCGTCCTCGATGCCGGGACCAGGGTGTCAGCTGCGTACTTCATGATGAGCGAGGACAACGTAAGAAAGCAGATGGCGCTGCCGTGGGTCTCTTTCGGTTCTGATGCTCTGTCCATGGCTCCCGAAGGCGCATTTCTCGAGTTTCAGACTCATCCCCGGTCCTACGGGACATTCGCTCGGGTGCTCGGCCATTACGTCCGTGACGAGGGCGTGGTTTCGATGCAGGAGGCCATCAGACGGTTGACGAGCCTTCCGGCGGAGACGATGGGTTTCGAACGCAGAGGTCTGCTGAGGGAGGGTTACTTCGCTGACATCGCCATATTCGACCCGCAGGTGATCGACGACACTTCCAATTATGAGAATCCCCACAGCTATGCGATTGGGGTGAATCACGTAATCGTCAACGGGAAGGTCGCCCTGCGGGATGGAGAGTTCGCGGGCAATCTTGCCGGCCGCGCGTTATACGGACCGGGCAAGCGCTGAGGTGTCAAACTAGAGGTTCGCTAGCCGGAACCGAGGTGATTTTGTAGTGCCGTACGACGTTTTTAAAGATCAGCTTCCTGATCCCTATCCACAAGAGACGGCAGAGTGGCTCCAGGCGCTAAACGACGTCATTCAGTATCAAGGAAAGGCGAGGGCGCGCCACCTGCTGCATCGCATCCTGCTCAGCGCCCGCCAGCGACAGATCGGCCTTCCGTCGCTTGTGCAGACGGACTACGTGAACACGATTCCTCCGGAGCAGGAGCCCTATTACCCAGGCAATGAAGAGCTCGAGTTCCGGATCCGCCAGATCATCAGGTGGAATGCAGCGGCGACCGTCCTTCGGGCAAACAAGCTGCAGGTCGGCATCGGGGGCCACCTTGCTACATACGCTTCTGCAGCCGGCCTGTACGAAGTCGGCTTCAACCATTTCTTCCGCGGCAAGGATCACCCCGGCGGAGGAGATCAGATCTTCTTCCAGGGTCACGCCGCCCCCGGCATCTATGCCCGCGCTTATTTGGAGGGAAGACTGTCGGAGAGTGATCTCGACTACTTCCGGATGGAGGCGATGCACAAGGGCCTCTCTTCCTATCCGCACCCGAGACTCATGCCGAAATTCTGGGAGTTCCCAACCGTCTCGATGGGATTGGGCGCGATCAATGCCGTCTATCAGGCGCGGTTCAACAAGTATTTGTCACACCGCGGGATAGCCGACAGCGCCGATCAGAGGGTGTGGGCATTTCTCGGTGACGGTGAGATGGACGAACCGGAGTCGACCGGAGCCCTGCACCTGGCTTCCCACGAGCGCCTGGATAACCTCATCTTCGTAATCAACTGCAATCTCCAGCGCCTGGACGGACCGGTCCGAGGAAACGGCAAGATCATCCAGGAGCTCGAGCGGGTCTTCAGGGGGGCCGGATGGCACGTCATCAAGGTGGTCTGGGGCAGGGAGTGGGATGAGCTTCTCGCCCGCGACGTCGACGGGGTTCTCGTTAACAAGATGAACAGCACCCTCGACGGGGAATTTCAGCGCTATTCCGTCGAGAGCGGCGGTTACATCAGGGATCACTTCTTCGGTCCGGATCCGAGACTCAAGCAACTGGTCTCACATCTGTCCGACGACGACCTATGGCGTTTGAAGCGCGGCGGTCACGATTACCGAAAAGTGTTCGGCGCGTATCAGGTTGCAACCGAGCTCAAGGATGCTCCGACAGTGATCCTCGCCAAGACCGTGAAGGGCTGGGCCCTCGGCCCCGAGGTGGAGGCCCGAAACGCCACCCACCAGATCAAAAAGATGAATGAAGCCGAGTTCAAGGCTTTCGCCGATCGTCTCAACATCGAGATCAGCGACAAACAGCTAAAGGGAGACGAGGTTCCCTATTACCATCCAGGGAGGCACTCAGACGAGGTGCAGTACATCCTCGACAATCGAAGACGGCTTGGAGGATTTCTTCCAGAGCGCCGCGTCAAGCCTGCGCCGCTCAACCTGCCGGACAAGAAGATCTACGAGACATTCGATCAGGGGACCGAGGAGAAGAAACAAGAGGTCTCCACCACGATGGCGTTCGTCCGTCTGCTCAGAGACCTTCTGCGCGACAAGGAAATGGGAGAGAGAGTCGTCCCGATCATTCCAGACGAAGCCAGGACCTTCGGAATGGAGTCGCTGTTCAAGGATTTCAAGATCTACTCGCCGATGGGGCAGCTGTACGAGCCCGTTGATGCCCAGATGCTCTTGTCTTATTCGGAGGCCCGCGAGGGCCAGATCCTAGAGGAAGGGATCACCGAGGCCGGCAGCATGGCATCGTTCACCGCAGCTGGGACTTCTTACTCGACCCACGGCGAGCACATGATCCCGTTCTTCATGTTCTATTCGATGTTCGGGTTCCAAAGAGTTGGGGACCTGATCTGGGCTTTCGCCGATGCGCGCGGCCGCGGATTCCTTCTTGGCTGCACTGCGGGAAGGACATCGCTGAATGGAGAAGGCCTTCAGCATGCCGACGGGCACAGTCAGCTATTGGCATCGGTCGTTCCCAACTGCAAGGCATACGATCCCGCCTTCGCATACGAAACTGCAACGATCGTGGGAAATGGTCTGAAGAGGATGATCGACGACGGCGAAGACATCTTCTATTACCTCACGCTCTACAACGAGAACTATGTGCAGCTTCCGAAGCCGGAAGGTTCGGACGAAGGAATCCTCAAAGGGATCTATCGCCTTTCCTCCGGGCCCGATGGAAAGAAGCACCGCGTGCAGCTGCTCGGAAGCGGAACAATCCTTGCCACCGAGGTGATGAGGGCCCAAGCCATGCTCGCCGAAGACTGGGATGTGAGCGCGGACGTGTGGAGCGTCACGAGTTACAAGGCCCTTCGGGAAGAGGCTATGGAGACTGAGAGGTGGAATCGTCTGCATCCTGAGGAACCGGAGCGAACCCCATTCTTGAAGGAAGCAATGAACGGCTCCGATGGTCCGGTGATCGCGGCATCGGACTGGATAAAGGCGGTTCCGGATCAGATCTCGCGATGGATACCAGGACCCTTCACCGCCCTTGGGACCGATGGGTTCGGCCGAAGCGATACCAGGGAGAGCCTAAGAAGGTTCTTCGAGATTGACGCGGAGCACATCGTTGTCGCGGCGCTCTCTGCTCTGGCGAGGGCGGGAGAGGCCAAACCCGAGCGAGTAACCGAGGCCATCGAGAAATACGAAATCGGTACCGATCGCCCCGATCCCAGGTTGAACGAACCAAAGGGCTAGTCTTTCCAGTGCCCACTAGGCGGCCCCGGGGGACGACTTGCCAGACCTGACCGAGGACAAGACCGAACTGCACATCTCTCTTCCCACTGGGACGGTCACGTTTCTGATGACCGACGTGGAGGGCTCGACGAAACTCTGGGAAGCCGATCCCGAGGCGATGGGAGTTGCGACCGGTCGCCTCGACGATCTCTTGACGGAGAAGATTTCAGCTTTCGGGGGGCTTCTGCCACGGGATCAGGGGGAGGGCGACAGCCTGATCGCGGTGTTCACTCGTTCTACGGATGCAGCCCGATGTGCTTTGGAGATACAGAAGGCGATCGCAGAAGAACTATGGCCTTCCGACATCCTCATGAAAGTGAGGATGGCTCTTCACTCCGGAGAGGCTGAGGTTCGAAAAGGTAATTATCACGGCCCAGCGTTGAACCGATGCGCGCGCATCAGAGATCTTGCTCATGGGGGCCAGGTTTTGATCTCTGAGATTGCGCACAATCTGATCCGAGAACAGCTCCCTGCTGAAGCGATCGTCGACGATCTCGGAATTCACGCTCTCAAGGACTTAAGGGAACCAGAGCACATCTATCAGCTCGGCCTCGAGTCTTTGCCGAGAGAATTCCCTCCTCTTCGTTCGGTCTCGGTCGCAAAGAGCAACCTTCCTCATCAGCTGACAACCTTCGTTGGACGCGCGTCTGCCCTTGACGAGATACCGCAGGCTCTTACGCGTTCGAGACTGGTGACTCTCACGGGACCCGGCGGCACCGGCAAGACCAGGCTCTCTCAGGAGGTCGGCCGGAGGGTCCTCGATCGTTTCCGCGACGGGGTGTGGCTGGTCGAGCTGGCATCCGTTCCGGTAGGCGGGCTGGTCGTGCAGGCCGTGTCGGGCGTTCTCGGGGTGAGAGAAGAACCAGGAAGACCGATGGACGAAACGCTCTCGGGGCACCTTCGCGAGGCCGAGATGCTCATCATCCTCGATAACTGCGAACACCTGATCGAAGCCGCCTCGCAGCTGGCCAACACGATTCTCCGCGCCGCCCCGGAAGTCCGTATTTTGGCTACGAGCAGGGAAGCCCTTCGAGTTCCTGGAGAGGTGGTCTGGGCCCTTCCTCCCTTGAGCCATCCGGTTCCGGAAGACTCGACTCCGGAGCTTCTCGACCAATACGAAGCGCCGAAGTTGTTCGTCGACCGGGCCTTTTCTGCCAACCCGGGATTCGCCCTAAATAGTGAGAACGCTCCTTTCGTGGCGGAGATATGCCAGAGGCTCGATGGAAGTCCTTTGGCCATCGAACTCACTTCGGCTTGGCTCAACGTTCTGACTCCTCAGCAGATCGTGTCGAAGCTGCGAGACAAAAGCTCATTCCCCGCAGGCTCGAACAGGACGCTGCCGGCTCGTCACCAGACGCTTGAGGCAACTGTCGGTTGGAGCTATGACCTGCTTTCGGACGAGGAGCAGGACCTTTTCGTCAGACTGTCTCTGTTCGTCGGTCCATTCAGTCTCGAAGCGGCTGAGCGAGTCGGGGGTGCTGAAGAAGTCCCCCGCGATCGGATTCTCGAGCTCCTATCGAACCTGGTAGCGAAATCCCTCATCCAAAGTGACCTGGCCGGCGAGGCAGTTCGCTATTCGATGCTTCAAACCATCCGCGAGTACGGGTTAGCGAAGCTTGGGGACTCAGGCGATGAGGCGAAGATCAGAACGAGATATCTCAAGTGGTTCGTGGCGCGAGCCGCCGAAGCCGGCGGCGACCTTCGCGGCCCCCGCCAGGGGTACTGGCTGGAGCAGCTCGAACAGGAGCATGACGACATCCGCGCAGCATTCAGCTGGGCGTTTGCAACCGGAAGAGAGCTCGATGCCCTCAAGATGGCAGGGGACCTCTGGCTCTTCTGGTTCATCCGCGGCTATCTCTCTGAGGGACGCGGGATCCTCGAGAAGGCTCTAACTGTCTGCCACGACGCCCCCGAGGACCTGCGGGCCAGGGCCATGTACTCGCTGGGGGTGCTCGCGCAGAATCAGGGTGAAACCGAAGAGGCGGGAGGGCTGTTTCATGAAAGCCTGGAGATCTACCGCAGGATCGGGGACAGCAAGGGGATTTCGACGTCGCTTATTGCACTGGGTAACGCAGCCGACCGCCAGGGAGATTACGAGGGGGCAGAGAAGCACTTTACCGAGGCATTGGAGCTTCGCCGCGAGGCCGACGATCGATCGGGGATGTCCACTCCACTGCTCAATCTGGGAAACGTCGCCTTCCGAATGGGAGATTTCGACCGGGCCAGGGCGTATTACGAAGAGAGCCTCGAGATAAAGCGCGAGATCGGCGACGAAGTCGGTCTCGCGTCCGCGCTCCACAATCTTTCCGCAGTGCTCAGCAATCTCGGTGAAGCCGAAGAGGCAAGAAACCTCGAGGAACAAGCGCTCGATCTGCGGCGCAAGCTTGGTGATAAAAGGGGGATTGGGGCATCACTGCACAGCCTCGCCGACGTGGCCATGGAGTCTGGGAATCTCGAGGACGCCAAAGCCAAGCTGGGAGAGGCCCTCGAGATTCTTAATGAATTGGGAGACAGGCAGGGCATCGCGCAGTGCCTTCTGGGTTATGCAGAGGCGGCACTCAGGGAAGGGCAGATGGATCGCGCCGGACGGCTATACGCGGCGTTCGAGGGGCTTAGCCGCCAGTTGCATTTCAACTTGCCTTCGGCCGATCGGCAGGTATTCGACGAAGAGGTGTCTTCGGTGAGGGAGTCTCTGGGGGAGGCAGAGTTCACCAAGGCATGGCAGGAGGGAAGCTCGATGTCTCTGGATGACGTCGTGACGCTCGCTCTCGACCGTGACCTCTAAGAAAATCGTCGAGGCCGGCTACGATCAATTGAAGGCCCGTTATGGGCAGTGGACTCTCACGGTCGATCCGAGTCACCGAGTCGATTACCTGAAACGATTGATGGAGCTGCTCTCAGCAGGCTCTCTCATCCTCGAACTCGGCTGCGGACCGGGGATTCCGATTGGGATCGAGATCGACCAAGCAGGTCACTCCTATGTCGGCGTAGACCTTTCGCGTGAGCAATTGGAGATTGCACGCGCCAACGTCGCAGGTGGAAAGTTCATCAGAGCAGACATGACCGAGATCGACTTCGAGCCGGGTTCATTCGATGCGGTCGCAGCCTTTTATTCGATCATCCACGTGCCGCGCGACCTTCACGCCGCGCTGTTCGCTCGGATCTGCCGGTGGCTCAAGCCGGGAGGACTGTTCGTCGCCTCACTGGCGGCAACAGACAATCCCGGAGGTGTCGACGCCTGGATAGACGACGTGCCCATGTTCTGGAGTGGTCACGATTCCGAGACAAACATCGCCATGCTCGAAGCAGCGGGCCTGAGATTGTTGAGGCACGAGGTGCTGCAGAACTTCGAGGACGATCAGGAAGTGATGTTCCTATGGGTGATTGGACAGCGGGTAGGATTGGAGACACAGACGCGGTAGAGGAGCTTCAATGGCTACGCAGTTCAAAATGCCCCAGCTCGGCGAGACGGTCGTCGAAGGGACGATCACCCGCTGGCTCAAGCAGGAAGGCGAATCGGTCGAGGCCGACGAGCCATTGGTTGAAGTCTCAACAGACAAAGTCGACAGCGAGATTCCTGCCCCGGGTGCCGGAGTCCTGGTAAAGATCCACGCCCAAGAAGGTGACACCGTTGCCGTGGGGGACGTGATCGCAGAGATCGGGGAATCGTCCGGCGCTGAGCAAGAGTCGCAGGAAGAGGAACCGGCCACCGAACCGAAAGAAGAAAAACCGGCGGCAAAGCAAGAGGAAAAGCAGGAGGAAGAGCCTGCCCCCGAAGAGAAGGAGAAGCCTGCCGAGAAAGCTCCTGAGAAAGAACAACCTGCAGCCAAGGACGAGGGCAAAGCGGAGCAGCCAACATCGAAGCCTCCTTCTGGAGGCCAACGAGTTGCGGCAGCCGGAGGCGGAGAGGGAGGCGCGAGCCCCGAAGCGCAGGAGCTGGAGTCGACCGACGAGGAGCCGCGTCGCGGCATCCTGTCTCCGCTGGTCCGCAAACTTGCCGCGGAGCACGGGGTCGATCTGCGCGAGGTCAAGGGAAGCGGGACCGGGGGCCGGATAACCAAACAGGACGTTCTCACCGCGCTCGAGTCGGCGCCGGCGAAGCCGGCTGCCGAGGCGAAGGCCGACAAGGCTGCTGAAGCTCGGCCTGCAAAAGAGCCGGCGGAGCCGGTCCAGGCCGGGCCAAGAGAAGAGCTGGTGCAGGTCAGCAACATGCGCCGGTCTATCGCCGATCACATGGTGGCTTCACTCCACGAGACAGCCCGCGCCTGGAACACGATCGAAGTCGACATGACCAACATCGCGAGGCTAAGAGAAAAGGCCGGTGATGCCTTCAAGAAGACTGAGGGGTTCTCACTCACCTGGATGCCGTTTCTCTCGAAGGCAGTTACTCAGACCCTTCTCAAGTATCCCAACGTCAATTCCACTTGGAACGGCGACGGAACGATAACCGTGAAGCGCTACGTCAATCTCGGCATCGCGGTGGCGCTGGAGAACGGACTGATCGTTCCAGTCGTAAAGGGCGCCGATGGGATGAACATCTCGGGCCTGGCGCGCGGCATCCGCGACGTCGCGGACCGAGCGCGCAACAAGAAACTCGTTCCCGACGATGTTGCCGGAGGGACCTTCACGATCACCAACCCCGGCCCATTCGGTTCGATACTGTCGGTGCCGATCATCAACAAGGGTCAGGCTGCCATCCTCGCTTTCGACGCGGTGGTGAAGCGCCCCGTGGTAGTCACAGACGAAAACGGCGAGGACTCGATCGCAATAAGGCACATGGTGTTTTTGTCTATGTCGTGGGACCACCGGGTCATCGATGGGGCCGAAGCTGCCCTCTACCTTCAGCACCTCAAAGCCCTTCTCGAAGAGGCCGATTTCGAAAGTGACCTAAGCGCTTACTTCTCCGAAGGATGAGGGAACTCAAGGTAGTCGACGCCGGCACCGTCCCATACGAGATCGCACATGAATGGCAGGCGAGCCTCAGGGATCGAAGGATCAAAGGAGAGGTGCCCGACGTCCTTTTGATGCTGGAGCACCCCCATGTCTACAGCCTTGGCCGGCGGTTTTCGAGAGAGCACCTTCTACTGTCGGACGATGAGCTCGATAGGCGGGGCATTCAGGTGACCGAGAGCGATCGCGGCGGAAGCATCACCTACCACGGTCCCGGCCAGCTGGTCGGCTACCCAATTCTCGATCTGCGAAAGATGAACCCAGACGGAAATCCGGTGGTGACTGATCAGCCCGACGTCATTGTCTACTTGAGACGTCTCGAAGAATCGATCATCAGGTCACTCAGAGCCCTCGACGTGGTTGCGTCTCGGCGCGATGGCTTCACCGGCGTCTGGGTTGGCGAGTCCAAGGTCGCAGCAGTGGGAGTTAACGTGACGAGAGGAGTTACGAAACATGGTTTTGCCATCAACGTCACTACCGACCTTACTTATTTCGACGGGATGATCCCTTGCGGGATCCCAGATGGAAATCCGGCATCACTGGAGCAGATACTGCGCCGCCGGGTTGGCATGGACCTGATGAAGCGCCTTGTCTCCACGCATCTTGCCCGGATATTCCACCGGCGCCCGGTGGAAGGAAGCCTTGCCGACCTCGAACTGGAGGTGCCTGGGTCCGCCACCCAAGGCGATGTGATCCCCATGCGGGGAAAGGAACAGGCCGCAGGCTAGAAAACCGGGGGGAATCCCTTGGGGTCTCTCTCCGACATCATCTCGTAGACGGTCTTTACGACGTCCTCTCGACTCGGCTTGGTGAAGTAGTCGCCGTCGGTCGCGTAAGCGGAGCGCGCTGCGCTCGCTGAGAGAGTCCTAGGGGGAGCGTCCAGCCACTGCCAGCCGTCTTGCTTCTCGAGGACTTCCTGCATCATGAAAGCGGATGCCCCTCCGGGAACGTCTTCGTCGAGGAACAGAACCGCATTGGTCTTCTCCAGAGACTTGACTATGGATGACTCGACGTCGAACGGGTTCAATGTCTGGACGTCGACGATCTCTACGTCGATGTCGAGGTTTTCTAACTTCTCGGCGGCCTCCATAGCGATCTTGCAGCAGACTCCATACGTGACGATCGTCACGTCGGTCCCCTCTCTAAGGACCTCGGGCATTCCAAGCGGGACGCTGAATGTTCCAACGTTGTCCGGCACTCTCTCCTTTGTCCTGTAGCCCGCGAGAACTTCGATCAGAAGGGCAGGGTTATCTCCTTGCAACAGGGTGTTGTAGAGGCCGGCGGCCTGGGTCATGTTACGAGGCACGCATAGATAGATTCCTCTGCACGAGTGAAGGATCATGGCCATTGGGCTTCCGGTGTGCCAGATCCCCTGGAATCGATGGCCTCTCGTTCTGATGATTACCGGCGCCTTCTGTCCTCCGGCGCTGCGGTAGTGAAGGCTCGCCAGATCGTCGGACATAAGCTGAAGTGCATAGAGAAGGTAGTCGAGGTACTGAATCTCAGCTATCGGACGAAGCCCCCTCATTGCCGTTCCTATGCCCTGACCCAGGATGGTGGCTTCCCGTATCCCGGTATCAGTAACCCGCAGGTCGCCATACTTGTCTTGAAGACCCTCGAACGCCAGGTTGACGTCGCCGATCTTGCCAACGTCCTCCCCGATGACGAAAAGTCTCGCGTCCTTCTTGAAGTGGTAGTCGAAGCAGCGGTTTAGCAAGACTCGGCCATCAACGACCTCGGAGTCGTCCGAGTAAGTCGGCTCCTTTGCTTTTACTTTCAGCGGCGTTTCCCGCGACTCGCTGTACAAGAACGAGTTATACCGGCGTCGATTGCGTTCGTCATATCCCTTCAGGTAATCGGTCAGTTTCTTCATTGCTTTCGGAGAGCCTCGAAGGGCGAATGCCACTTGAAAGAGAGTTGATTGAATCAACTTTCGATTGAGCTCGGCCGGACTTCGAAGTTCGGAAACTATCTCTTCGATCTCTGGAGCTGGACTCTCTTGGATCACCTCATCTAGTAGCGCTAGAACCTCCGACTGCTCGTCTCGTATGGGAGCCAGATATCTCTCGTAAGCGGCTTTTTGCTCGGCGGTGACCTCCTTGCGATCCAGCGCTTCCCACTCATTCAGCTGCTCTTCTGAGGCGATGCCATCAGAGATCATCCAGGCCTTCATCTTCTTGAGACAATCCTGCTCCTCCTCCCAGGAAAGCCTCTCCTTGGACTTATAGCGCTCGTGGCTTCCGCTCGTTGAATGCCCTTGTGGCTGGGTCATTTCGGTTACGTGGAAGAGGACTGGAGTGTGATCTCTCCGGCACTTCTCGATGCCATCGATGTAGGCATCGATCAGGGCGAGGTAGTCCCATCCCTTGACCACGTAGATCTCGTAGCCGGGACTGTCGTCGGTTTCGAATCCAGCCAGGGCAACAGAGATCGAGCTTTTCGTGGTCTGAAGCTCGTTTGGAACGGAAATGCCGTAGCCGTCGTCCCAGACCGAGACCGCCATCGGGACCTGAAGGACGCCGGCGGCGTTGATCGATTCCCAGAAGATTCCCTCAGAAGTGCTTGCGTTCCCGATCGTTCCGAACGCGACCTCGTCACCGTTCCTCGAGAAGTCGCCTGCGATTTCACGAAGAGCTGGGTTTTCGCGGTAGAGCTTCGATGCATACGCGAGGCCCACCAGCTTGCCCATCTGCGCGGCCGTGGGTGAAAGGTCGGCCGCGGTGATCTTCATGGAGGTCTGCGGAAGCCAGTTCCCAGATTCATCGAGCAAGCGGGTCGCGAAGTGGCTTCCCATCTGTCTTCCGCCGGATGCAGGATCGTTGGCGATGTCGGAGTCGGCGTAGAGCTGCCCAAAGAACTCTCCCATCGTCATCATTCCTGCAGCCAGCATGAAGGTCTGGTCGCGGTAATAGCCCGAGCGCCAGTCCCCTTCTTTGAAGGCTTTGGCCATGGCGAGCTGCGCGACTTCCTTGCCGTCGCCAAAGATGCCGAATTTGGCCTTTCCGGTAAGAACCTCGCGACGGCCGATGACGCTCGCCACCCTGCTCTTGAACGCAAGCCGGTAGTCGGCGATGACCTCTTCTGCCGACAGCTCGTATTTGGTCTTGGGTGCGACTACCTTCTCGGTTACCTGCGCCATTTCCCCAGCATATCTGGGGTTTGTTACTGGATCGATTTGGCGTCGGATTCGCGCAGCCGTGAGGCCATGCCCTTGATGAGTTTCATCGCCATCGTGGGAACGTCATGAAGAAGGCCGAGGAACTCACGCTGTCCGAGCAGGATTACCTCCATGTCGCTGTCTGCCGTTACCGTGGCGTTGCGCGGCCCCCCATCGAGCAACGACAGTTCTCCGAAGAACTTTCCTGCGCCCAGGGAAGCGACTTTCTTTCCCTTTCGATAGACGCCGGCCTGCCCCTTGGTGATGACGAAGAACTCCCGCCCGGTGGTGCCTTCCTTCGTCAGCTCCTTTCCTTCGGGGATCTTCACCTGTTCCGCCAGGCGCGCCAGCTGCTGAAGTTCCTTCTTGGAAAAGGCTTCAAAGATCTCCACTTTCCCCAGATAGTTCAGGTGTTTTTCTCGCATCTCACAAACCCCCGTCTCAGTGTCAGTCAACGTAATCTACGTAGAAGCGAGCCCCGGCACAAGCAAAAAGGCATCCGTCCCAACCTTCCGGGCGCATGCGGTTAATCTCTCAGCATGAGTCAGGTCTTTTTTGGCGGTTCGATCCCCACTCGGGCGGATCTCGGTGAATCCGTCCCAGCCCCCCTCCCCAGGCCTCCTTGGCTGAAGACCAAGCTGAAGACGGGACCCAACTTCTCAGAGCTCAAGGGGCTGGTGCGAGGCCTCGATCTCCACACAGTCTGTGAGGAAGCTTCCTGTCCCAACATCTATGAATGCTGGGAAGCAAAGGAAGCCACGTTCCTGATCCTTGGAGACAAGTGCACGCGCAGGTGCGGCTTCTGTGACATTGCCACCGGGAAGCCGGGAGCCCTCGACAAAAACGAACCGTACAGAGTCGCCGACGCGGTCTCCCACATGGGTCTGAATTTCGCCGTCATCACCGGAGTGGAACGTGACGACGTTGCTCCCAAGACAGTTGCCGAGATATGGGCGGAAACGATCCGAGCAATCAGAGCAAGGATCCCAGGGTGCGGCATCGAAGTGCTGACGGGAGACCTAAAGGGGGACCGTCAGGCTATCGATATCGTCGTCGACGCCGAGCCTGAGGTCTTCGCGCACAACCTCGAGACGACCAGGAGGCTGCATCGCAAGATCCGGCCGGGATTTCGTTATGAGAGATCGCTCGCCGTCCTGGAAATGGCGAAACAGCGAAAGCCCAATATCCCGACGAAATCCAACATCATCGTTGGAATGGGGGAGACCTTCGAAGAAGTCGTCGAGTGCCTTACGGACCTCCGGGAAGTCGGTGTTGATCTGATGACGATCGGCCAATATCTGTCGCCGTCACTGGAGCACCACATTCCGGTTGATCGATGGGTTACTCCCGAGGAGTTCTCGGAGTACAAACGGATCGGCGAAGACCTTGGGTTCGCTTGGGTTGAGTCCGGCCCCCTGGTTCGCTCGTCCTATCACGCCGGCAAGCAATACCAAGCCGCTGCAGCCAAGCTGGGCTCGAGAAACTAAGTCTGCGGGTCTTCTTCCTCTTTTTCTTCGGTGTCGTCGGGCGCCGAGTCCTGGGCCTGATGTCCGAGCGACAACAGTTCGATCGGATCGGGGCTTTCTTCCGGCTCGAATAACTCGGCTTCCGCATCGGATTCTTCGACCGCAGCCTCTTCTTCGGAACCCGTTTCGATTTCCTCGACCGCAGCCTCGGGTTCGTCGGCCGGAGTCTCCGGCCGCGGCGGCGGTTCGGGGGCCATCTCCGTCTCCGGTTTTGGAGGCGGCGGTGGGGCAGCCGGGTTGAACGGTTCGGCAGCCAGCTCCTCGTCGGTGGCCGCGACGGCTTGAGCGGCGGCAGAGACCGGGGCCAGGTCGCTCAGATCGCCGTCGGGAGAGGTCTCCAGCCATTCCTCCTTCTCCCTCGCCGTTTGCGGGACTCCCCGGTAGCGGATGAGGAAGAAGGCGCATATCGCAAGTGCCGCGATCGAAGTCAGCTGGCTTCCGGTCAACCCGAGGCCAAACCACGTCTTGTCTACACGCAGAAAGTCGGTGGCGATTCTGCCGACGGCGTAGAGGGAAGCCCAGGAAAGGAAGAGGAACCCGACGCCGCGGGGTTTGCGACCGAGGAACATCACGATCCCGAAGATCGCAAGCGACCAGATCATGTCGTAGAGGGCGGTCTGATGAACGACGATCCCCGGTTCGATGCATCCGTTCGCCGTTGAATAGACCGGTTCTCCGGCAGGAGTGAGGCAAGGAGGCGGAGATATGAGCTCGCCACCCTGGTATTGCCAGCCGAGGAAGAAAGAGGTCTGTTTGCCGAGGTGGTCTCCGATCAGGAGGTCACCGATACGACCAACTGCGATTCCGATACCGAGGCCGGGAGCCCCAAAGTCGACCAGCTCGAAGAACGAGATCTTCTGGCGTTTGGTGTAGATCAGTACCGCGGCGAATGCTCCGAGCAGGCCGCCGATCAGTGAGATGCCACCCCGCCAGATCTGCAGCCACTCCGCTGGAGATGCAAACTGATCGAGGTGCCCAACAACGTAAGCGACCCGTGCACCGATGATCGCTCCGACCACTCCGACTGTGGCACCGTTCCAAACGTGGTTCTCGTCGAACCCGCGCGCGCGGGCTCTTCGCGCCATCACCAAGGCCCCCACGAACACCCCTATCGCGATGCCGACTCCATGGGGGGATATGGCGAAGTCACCGAACCCGATGCGGGGGATTACCCGCCAGCCCAGCATGGAGGCATCCTATAAGGTGTCGACTGTTTGTTGGCTTGGATGATTAGGAGGAATCTTGCGAGTCGATAGCGCATTGAGGGATCTCATCGAAGAGGTCTGTGCTGCCGACGTGAGTGAGGACGAGCTGTACGACCGAGCGGTCGAGTCGATCATCGACGCGGCCCCTCACTACAACTGGGTTGGCATCTATAAGGTCGATGGCGACGAGCTGGTCTTGAATGCCTGGCGGGGGCCGGAAGAAACAGAGCACGTCCGGATACCCATTTCGGAAGGGATCTGTGGGTTTGCCGCGACGGAAGGCGAAACGGTTGTCGTCGACGATGTGAATGCCGACCCCCGGTATCTCGCATGTTTTCCCCAAACCCGATCCGAGATTGTCGTGCCGATCCTGGCGAACGGCGAGGTGGTGGCCGAGATCGACATCGACAGCGACACGAAAGCTGCTTTCAAGGAGGCCGACGTCCAGCTCCTAGAGGAAGTGGCGGAGATGATCGGCAAGAAAGTGGCTGAATTGAGCGAATAGGCCCCAGCACGGCGTATCATGCGCGAGCGTGGGTAGAATCAGACAAGTCAGCAATTCCGGGAGGAATCTTTAATGACCTATGTGATCGCAGAGCCCTGCATCGGCGTAAAGGACCGAGCGTGTGTGGACGAATGCCCTGTGGACTGCATCTACGAGGGCGAAGACCGCCTCTACATCCATCCCGATGAGTGCGTTGACTGCGATGCCTGCCTCCCGGCATGTCCCGTGGACGCCATCTTCCCCGGAGACAATGTGCCTGCCGAGTGGAAGGAATACACCGAGATGCAGGCTCAGTTCTTCGTCGACAACCCCGAAGCTTCAGGCGGAGCAGCCGAGAGTCCATTTGCTCCGAGCGAGGAACGCGGCGGCGAATAGCCCCGAAGACCTCTCTCGCCTCATCGGCAGAAAGCTCACGCTTCTTTTCAAGATCGAAGGCGATTCCGAGCATCCGTTCAGCGAAGCGGTTGGTTTGCTCCAGCGAGTTGTCTCAACCGATTCAGGTTCCGAGCTTTACATCCTCAAGCGAAACGGTGAGATCGTGGTTGTCGCGGAATCGGCGATCGTTTCCTACAAGGTCATCCCAACCTAAGTCCGAGTTCCACATTGGCGTTTTGACCTGCGTGTTTTCTCCCCTGGGCGATTCTCGTGCGGTGGTAGGATGAGCGTCGCGAGACCAACGTTTCATCAAGTTTCATCGAAGGGAGTGCAGCTTTAGATGACGGCTCCGATCAAGGAGCTCGAGAGGGTCGTAGTCAGATTTGCGGGGGACTCCGGTGACGGTATGCAGGCCACCGGCGACAGATTCGTAGAAGCGACCGCAGTCTTCGGCAACGACCTTTCCACGCTCCCAGACTTTCCTGCAGAGATCCGTGCACCAGCCGGTACGCTCGCGGGCGTTTCTTCTTTCCAGGTCCACTTCTCCGATCACGACATCCTGACTCCAGGGGACTCTCCGAACGTTCTGGTGACGATGAACCCGGCCGGGCTGAAGGCCAATCTGAGAGACGTACAAAAGGGAAGCATCATCATCGCCAACTCGGATACCTTCACGCAGGGCAACCTCGAAAAGGCCGGGTTCGAATCGAATCCGCTCGAAGATGGAAGCCTCGAGGGTTATCAGCTGTATCCGATCCCCATGACAAGCCTCACCGTCGAGGCTCTCAAGGACTCCGGAGTCGGAAAGAAAGACGCCGAGCGAGCAAAGAACATGTTCGCCCTGGGAGTGATGAGCTGGCTGTTCCACCGCCCAACCGATACCACTGCAGGTTCGATCCGCAAGAGGTTCGCCAAGCTGCCTGAAGAGGTGATTGAAGCGAACATCGCGGCCTTCAAGGCAGGAATCAACTTCGGAGAGACGACGGAGCTGTTCATCTCGTCATTTTCGGTCAAGCCCGCTTCCCTCAAGCCGGGCCGCTATCGCAACATCTCCGGGAACGCCGCGCTCGCCTGGGGACTTATCGCTGCCGCTCACCAAGCGAAGCTTCCTCTGTTCTACGCCGGTTACCCGATCACCCCCGCATCGGATGTGCTCCACGAGCTCGCGCGATACAAGCACTTCGGCGTGAGGACATTTCAGGCCGAAGATGAGATCGCCGCGGCGGGGGCGGTAGTCGGGGCCGCATTTAGTGGGAATCTTTCGGTCACGTGCACCAGCGGTCCTGGGGTTGACCTGAAAAGCGAGACTATGGGGCTGGCGGTCTCAATGGAGCTGCCGCTTCTTATCGTTGATGTCCAGAGAGGTGGGCCCTCAACCGGACTCCCCACCAAAACCGAGCAGTCGGACCTTCTCTTGGCGATGTACGGAAGACATGGTGAGGCTCCGATGCCCATAGTTGCGGCCTCAACTCCGGCCGACTGCTTCTGGGCCGCCATCGAAGCTGCTCGGATCGCCCTCAAGTACAGAACTCCCGTGTTCCTGATGAGCGATGGTTTTCTTGCGAATGGATCCGAGCCGTGGCTCATCCCTTCCATTGAAGACCTTCCCGACATCTGGGTTTCTTTCGCTACCGAGATGAATCACGATGGCGAGTTCTGGCCCTTTCTTCGAGATCAGGAAACACTTGCCCGTCCGTGGGCCATCCCAGGAACGCCCGGCCTCCAGCATCGCATCGGAGGACTCGAGAAGGCCGACGGCACCGGGAACATCTCATACGATCCCGATAACCACGAGAAGATGACCAGACTGCGTGCCGCCAAGGTCGCCGGGATCGCGAAGGACATACCCGACGTCGAGGTTGACGATCCCGACGGTGCCGATCTACTCGTCGTCGGTTGGGGTTCGACATGGGGGCCGATAGGAGCCGGCGTAAGGCGAGTTCGCGCTCGCGGAAAGAAGGTCGCGTGGGCCCACCTCCGCCACGTGAACCCCTTCCCGAGGAATTTTGGAAAGGTGCTTCGGTCCTACCGGAAGGTTCTTGTCCCCGAGATGAACATGGGCCACCTGGTGAAGATGATCCGAGCAGAGTTTCTCGTCGACGCCAAGCCCTACAACAAAGTCCAGGGCCTTCCGTTCAAAGCCGCTGAGGTAGAGGCGATGCTGCTGGAGCTAATCGATGACTGAAAGCAACGGGAACAAGAGCGAAGGCAATGGGCACATCGAAGACGCTGCGGCCGGAACGGTAGCCGTTCAGCTCACCCGCAAGGACTTCGCATCCGACCAGGAAATCAGATGGTGTCCGGGGTGCGGAGACTACGCGGTTCTCGCAGCCGTTCAGGGGCTTATGCCGGAACTGGGTGTACCCAGGGAGAAGATCGTCTTCGTTTCTGGGATCGGCTGCTCCAGCCGGTTTCCCTACTACATGAACACATACGGTCTCCACGGCATCCACGGAAGAGCCCCAGCCCTTGCCAGCGGCATCGCATTGACGCGCCCCGACCTTCAGGTCTGGGTCGTGACCGGCGATGGAGATGCACTGTCGATCGGGGGCAATCACTTCATCCACACCATCCGCCGCAACGTGAACCTGAAGATCCTTCTGTTCAACAACGAGGTGTACGGACTAACGAAGGGTCAGTACTCACCAACTTCCCGGCAGGGGATGATCACGAAGTCGACTCCGATGGGCTCGCTCGACCGGTCGTTCAACCCGATTTCTCTCGCGCTTGGATCGGAAGCCACGTTCGTAGCGAGAACGCTGGACGTCGATCGCAAGCACATCTCGGAAGTGCTGAGAGCAGCTGCATCGCATAAGGGATCGGCGATGATCGAGATCTACCAGAACTGCAACGTTTTCAACGACGGAGCATTCGACATCCTTACCTCCAAGGGGGGCCGCGCCGAGAACCAGATCCGACTGGTTCACGGTGAGAAGGTCATCTTTGGCGAGAACAAGGACAAGGGCATCGTTTTCGAGAACGGCGAGGCGAAGATCGCGTCGATCTCTGAGGTTGGAGAAGACAGGATCGCGGTCCACGATGCCCACCGGGAGGACCCCAGCTGGGCGTTCGCCCTATCCCGTTTGTCTCAGAACCCGACCGGACCAACTCCTATGGGGGTTTTTCGTCAGGTCGAAGCGGCAACTTACGACGATCAAATGAACCAGCAGCTTGCGGCAGCGCAGACAAAATTGGGCCAGGGCGATCTCGCTTCCCTCCTCAACTCGGGTGACACCTGGGAGGCCCCCGAGCGCCGCGGGTCGGACGCTCCCGTCTACGCCGGTCCAGAGCGCCGCGGTCGACAGCCAGGCGAATAGCCCGGCGTGGAGATCATCCATTGGGGCAGGCTCGTCGCAGAGGCTCTTAAGGCCCGAAACGTAGATGTGATCTTCACGCTTTCCGGAGGTCATCTCTTCCCGATATACGACGGCGCGGTTGAAGGCAAGATCGATCTCGTCGACGTTCGCCACGAAGCGACCGCAGGGTTCGCCGCAGAGGCCTGGGGAAGGCTGACGCGGACGGTCGGAGTAGCCGCGGTCACCGCGGGGCCCGGCGTCTTCAATGCTGTGAACGCCATGGCGCAGGCCCAGAAGAACGGGGCGCCCCTGGTCGTCCTTGGAGGAAGAGCCCCCGAGTCGCGCTGGGGCATGGGAAGCCTTCAGGAGATCGATCACGTTCCGGTTTGCGCTCCCCTCACCAAACGATCCGAGACCGCTGGCGCCGATGTCCTCGAACAGCTCACCACCGGGATAAGGCAAGCGATGACTCCTCCCCGAGGCCCGGTGTTCTTCGATTTCCCGCTGGATCTCATGATGGGCGATGGCGCGAAGGCCGACACCGTGGAGCCTTCGAAGATCGAGCCGGACCCCGATGCGATCTCGAGGATCGCCGGATTGGTATCCGCCTCATCGAGGCCGATTTTGGTCGCGGGCTCGAACGTTTACATGGACGGCGCGTGGGAGTCGATGAGGGCTTTCGCCGAGAAGGCTCGCATCGCAGTGTTCACGAACGGGATGGGGCGGGGGACGATCCCTGCGGATCACGAGCTTGCCTTTTCGCGCTCGCGCTCCAAAGCGATGAAAGAGGCGGACGTCGTGATCATCGCCGGTACTCCATTCGACTTCCGGCTGAGTTTCGGAGACCGGTTCGATCGCGCTGCGTTGGTGATCCATCTGGACTCAGCCCCTGAACTCATCACCAAGAACAGGACGCTCACCGAAGGGGTGGGAGCGGATCTGGATCTGGCCTTTAAATCTCTGTTCGAAGCCACCTCACCCGCCGCGAGCGAAGACTGGCTGAGTGATCTCCGCGAGAGCGAGAACAAATCTTCTGCCGAAGTGGAGGCCGAGCTCACCAGCGAGCAGACTCCCATTCATCCGATGCGGATCTACGGCGAGCTGGCGAAGGTATTGGAACGCGATGCGGTGATCGTGGGGGACGGGGGCGACTTTGTTTCCTATGCCGGCAGAGAGATCGCGTCTTACGTTCCCGGAGCATGGCTCGATCCTGGTCCGTTCGGCTGTCTTGGATGCGGGCCCGGGTATGCGATTGCGGCCAAGAGGCTCAACCCAGATCGCCAGGTGGTCCTATTGCTTGGAGACGGCGCATTCGGTTTTTCGGGAATGGAGTTCGACACCATGGTTCGTCACGGCCTGCCGGTGGTCGGCATCATGGGCAACAACGGAATCTGGGCGCTCGAAAAACACCCGATGCGAGCATTCTTTGGATACGACGTGGTCGCGGACCTGAGACAAGAAACGCGCTACGACAAGGTCGTCGAGGCCCTGGGCGGCCACGGTGAGACCGTGACTTCTCCGGACGAGATCGGTCCCGCCCTAAAGCGCGCGCTCGATGCAGGAGTCCCTTCACTAGTGAATGTCCTGACCGACCCAGACGTCGTCTATCCCAGAAGCGCCAACCTGGCCTGACATGAGCGCGTTTGGCCGGTTCAAGAAGGGGCAGCTAAAGAAACTCGAAGAGTTTGCAGCGAAACACGACGGGGTCGAGGCTTACATGGAGCCCAGGACGGCTACTTACGACGAATCTCTGTTGCTCGTGGCAAGAGGCGGCGAATGGGCGAGGTCGGCTGTTGCCGACCGCGGCCAGGCCGCCTCCTTTTGCAAGAAGCTGGGCATTCCGTTCTACGACGCGGCCATCGTCGGGTATCCAGACCGGATGCGAGGCAGCAAGGGGAAGCCTGCTCCAGAAGCTCCCACCGCAGCTGAGCTGGACGCTTGGTTCTCAGGGCCCGAAAAAGGCGCAGAGGGATCGAGTGACCCCAAGAAGGACGATCCGGATGGCCCTTAAGGCAGGATTCGGCCGCCTGGCAACAATGGGCGAAGCCTTCGACATCCTCTATTCGCATCTTCCGGATCTCGGAAGGCAGGAGGTTTCAATCTCCGAATGTCTTCACCGAGTTCTGGCGACCGACGTCGTGTCGAAGATCGACGTACCGCACTTCGCTAAAGCTGCGATGGATGGATATGCGGTGATCGCGTCCGATACCTTCGGAGCGTCCGACACCGCATCTGTCGTGTTGCGGGTATCAGGAAGTGTGATGCCGGGTCAGGTAGCGAAGGACGGCTTGACCGACGGCGAGTGCATCGAGATCGGAACGGGGGCCCCGCTTCCCGCCGGGTCGGACGCAGTGGTGATGGTTGAGTACACCGAGCCCGCTGGAGACGAGGTCCACATACGGAAGCCCGTCGCCCCTTCCGAAAACGTGGTCGGCGTCGGCTCCGATGTCTCTGCAGGATCGATCGTGCTTACAGCAGGGACGCTCCTGGAACCTCGTCATCTAGGAGTTCTTGCAGCAGTTGGACTCTCATCGGCCAAAGTGGTGGCACGCCCGCGCGTCGCCCTCTTCTCTACCGGTCCCGAGATCGTGGAGCCTGGCGGCGACTTACTCTCGGGCCAGATCTTCGACATCAACAGCTCCACGCTGCGCGCTGCCCTTGCCGACGATGGATGCGACGTGGTTGATCTTGGGATCGTGCCGGACCAGCCGGATGTCCTGGAGGACGCCATCAGAAAAGGTCTCGACGAGGCCGATCTGGTTCTGCTCTCGGGTGGGTCGAGTCTCGGCGGGGGCGATCTGGTGGTCGAGACCTTCGAGAAGATCGGCAAGGTATTGGTCCACGGGGTAGCGGTAAAGCCGGGCAAGCCGCTCGTGTTGGGGGAAGCGGCAGGAGGGCTGATGATTGGGCTCCCCGGATACCCGATGTCTGCCCTTTCCGATTACTACATATTCGTTCAGGCGTTTCTGCATCGAGCGATGGGAGTTTCGTCGGGGCCCCGCAGTGCTTCGGCCACGCTGGCGAGAAAGCATCCATCGACCGTCGGCCGGTACGAGTTTCTGCCGGTGAGGCTGGAGGATCAGATGGCGATCCCGATCGTGAAGGGCTCGTCGGCGATCAGCGCTCTTGCTCAGGCAGATGGGTTCATCGAGATCGATGAGAACACCGAGGTGGTAGAGAAGGGCGAAGCGGTAATAGTGCGGCTTTTCTAGAGATGCACGAGGCCTTCCACGTATTTGCCTTGATCGGATTCATGATCGCCGCCGCGCTCGCCTTTGTCGGCATCATCTCGCCCATGCTCTTCCCCGAAGGCGGTGGGTTCAGGCTGTTAGCCTTCAAAAGCGCGGTCATTCTCGCCGGGCTGGCCGCAGTGGGCCTCGTGGCCGACAGAGTGCTTCACCCGCTTCTCGGGTATTAAACGGCGTGGATGTGTGCAGGTGCTGTTATCCTTGGGCAAGCGGAAAATGTTCCGGCTCGATCACAGGCAATAGAGAGGAGATCCATGGATTCCGCAACCGAAACGATCAACACTGAGACGACCACACAGACAGAGACCATCGCTCTCAGCGATGCCGCCGCGAAGAAAGTCCAGGACCTTCTTCAGGCCGAAGGCAACCCTGAGTACTACCTGCGGGTGGCCGTACAGCCTGGTGGTTGTTCGGGACTCCGCTACGCCATCTTCTTCGACGACCGTGAGATCGAAGGCGACGTGGTATCCCAGTTTGGAGACGTGACGCTCAAGGTAGACCGCATGTCGGCTCCTTACCTAAAGGGAGCGAAGCTCGACTGGCTGGAGCGTCTCGATGCTTCCGGCTTCACGATCGACAACCCGATGGCTCAGGGCAGCTGCGCCTGCGGAGAGTCGTTCCACTAACCGACCCGATTCTCAAAAGGGGCGCCTTTGGGCGCCTCTTTTATTTCCGGCTGATTGCCAGGAGATAAGATCTGGCTCGCGCTTTGTTGCGCGACGAAAACGGGGAGCTCGGGAGAACCGGGCTGAGAGGCCGGCACAATCCGCCGGCGACCCATTGAACCTGATGCGGTTAATGCCGCCGGAGGGAGGATGTCGTGGCTTTGCAGGAATCTGAAGTAGAAGCTGCTCACTGGGGTATCGAGCCCGTCCCAACCGCTCACCGGAAGCTCTCCGGAGTCGACCTTGCGGTTCTTTGGGGCGATCTCGGCATTGGTCTGTTGGTGATCGTTGCTGGGGCGCTGCTGGTGGCCCCCGCGGAACAATTCGGTTTTGGTCTCTCCCTGCCATCGGCGATGGTGGCGATCGTTGCCGGCTCGGTGATCGGATGCGCGCTGCTTGGGATAGGCGGGTTCATCGGCGCGCAGGAAGCCAGGCCGACCATGGTGCTGCTTCGCTCGGTCCTTGGCGTGAAGGGATCGTGGGTCCCGACTGTTTTGAACGTTGCCCAGTTGATCGGATGGACGGCGGTGGAGCTTTGGGCGATGGCTCTTGTTGCGGATCGTTTGAGCCGGCAGCTGTTCGGATTCACTTCCTTTGCGTTCTGGCTGCTCGTGTTCGGATTGATAGTGCTCGGCCTGAGTCTGTGGGGGCCGTTGGGCGTAGTGCGGATCTGGCTGGAGAGATTCAGCGTGTGGGTGATCGGCGTCATCGGGGCGATCATCACCGGCGTGCTCTTGTTCGGCGGAGGCTTCTCTGAGATCTGGAATACGCCGGGAGCCGGGGGGTCCATGATCTTCGGTCTTCCGATGGACCTCGTGATCGCTCTTCCAGTTTCGTGGGTGCCGCTCGTGGCCGACTTCAACCGGTTCGGACGGGGGCCGCGCTCGGCCCTGTTAGGGACTTCCTTGGGCTACCTTTTGGCGAACATCTGGTTTTACGCGCTGGGCGCGCTGATAGTTCTTCGGTTCCCCGATGCTGCGGTGACTCCGGAGGGGATAGCGATGTCGGTCCTCGCGCTTTCCGGAATCACCATCACCGGCACGCTTCTGTTGGTCGGACTCTTAGTAGGCGAGACAGATGAGGCGTTTGCCGATGTGTATTCGTCCGCGGTGTCACTGAGAAACATCTTTCCTTCCATCGACAGCAGGATATTGGTGGTTGCAGTCACCGCCGTGGGGATTCTTCTGGCGGGGAGGTTCACGATGCTCGCGTATGAGCTTTTTCTGTTCCTGCTGGGAAGCATCTTTCTGCCGCTTCTCGGAGTCTGGTTCGCCGATCGTTTCGTTTTGAAGAACGCCCAAGTCTTGGAGGGTTTCCGCTGGAAGGCCTTCTTGCCGTGGATCGCCGGCTTCGCCGTGTATCACTGGATCGCTCCAACTCCGCTTGCATGGTGGAGTGATCTGGTCGGAAGGCTGGCGGGCACTCCACTGTCCCACTCCGCGCCGTGGCTCGGTGCGTCGATCCCATCGTTCTTGACGGCCTTCTTGCTCCACAGCGCGCTGGGAAGTATCGGCAAAGGTAAATCTGCTGAGGCCCCCTGAACGCGGGGATGCCGGGAAGAAAACTTCCCGGCATCGCAGCCTAGTCCTCCCGTCCTGCCGAAATATCGGCTAGACGTCGCCCGCGTTAATGATCTGTTCTAGTTGGTCGAACCAGTCCTCGGTTTCCAGCAGACTTTGGAATTTCTCGACGTCATTGGGATCGATTGGTGAGGTGTCGGGCCTTTCGAGGATCTCCGGGCTGAAAGGGCCATCGGCTATCGAAGCGCCTCTGCTCATGAGACTCATCGCAACCTGAGTGCCGACTTTCCCCCCGAGAAGGCGGCCGCATATCGAACAGTTGGTGGAAAAGTAGCTGAGCGGGTCCTCCTCCAGATGAAGGCGAAGATTGCCCGGCTCGATCGAAACCGACCCACAGGTCTTGCAGTTCGTGGTAACTGTGAAGTGCGTCATCTCGGAATGTCTAACGAGAAAGTCCGGGGGGCGTTACGCTATTTCGAGATGACCAGGAGGAGAAAATGAAACTAGAGGCGACCTGCGACACCTGTGGGAGACTTTTTCTCCTTCAGCAGACCCTGCCGGAACCTGCAGGCACGGGGGGCCGTTGTCCGTTTTGCGGAACTCGATTCGGCCGCCACTATGTTCAGGTCTTGCCTGAGGTGATCCGTGAGGCTGATGAATCGGGGCAGGCCTTCTCCAAATCACTCGAGACGCTTGGAGGGATGGGCCCCGGCTTCTCACTGAATATCGACGTCATCCTGCAGAGCCTCGCTCAAGACTTCGCAGGCACCGATCAGCAGTCTGCCTGAGCCTGCCCGGATGCAAACTCCCATGCGGATCCACGTGCTCTCGGACGACGATCACGTCCGGGAAGCGGCAGGAGCTCTCGATTCGGACAGATTCACGCTCGCCTTTTCACAGGACCGAAGACAAGCCCTGGAAGCGATGCAGGCAGGTTGTGACCTCGCCGTCATAGATCTCAGAAACAACGGATTCGCAGTCGCCAGAGATCTGAAGGCCGGTTCGTCCACGAGCGACGTGAGAATAGTCATGCTCTGCGACCGCGCCGCCGACCGCTGGTTATGCCGCCAGGCGGGGGCCGAGTCCGTGATCGTGAAGCCGATGTCCGACCCTTCGGAACTGACCTCGGCGGTCGAATCTGTGCTCTCTAAAGTGGCATAAGGCCCCAAACCGGGCCCTTCAGGGCCATTCCCTGGGAAAAAGGCGCGCCAAAAAAGGTCAGGTCGGGGTATTGACGTACCCACGAATTACACTGCTAGAATTACCCGATTGTAATTCGTGGGGAGAGCGCGGAGATGGCAATCTTTCAGCAAGGTTTGAGTTGGCAGGGCAAAGCGCGCTGCCTAGAGGTGGACCCAGAGATTTTCTTCCCCGAAAGAGGCGGGTCTTCGAAGGCAGCTCGTGCGGTATGCAACCAGTGCGAGGTGCGCAGAGATTGTCTGCGCTATGCCCTCAAGAACCGTGAGCAGTTCGGGATCTGGGGCGGCACCAGCGAGCGGGAACGCCGCAAGCTGCGCAAGCTGGCCTCCTAGGGCCAAGACGGCCGCAGATCAGGCCAGCAGGTCCTCGAGGAGTCTAGGAGGCTCTGTCAGCCCGATCGATTCGGGGACCCTTCCTTCGAGAGCGCTGCGAGCGCAAGTGCCTACCAGCTCGGCCCCCGAGATCTTCACGCCAAGGCTTTTCGCTTCTTTAGCAACGGCGTCATATGCAGCGCCAATGCCGGTGGTTTCCGGGTCGATGAGATTCATCGAGACCTGTCCCTGACGGCGGCTGGTCATATAGAACCCGAGAGCCCTTATTCCCGGAAGACCTCCGGACGATGAGCGGACCCTTCGTGCGATGGTTCTAGCGAGGCTTTCGTCCTCGCTCTCGAGGAATACGTTGTACGCCACCAGCGAATTGCGGGCTCCGACGGTGGTTGCTCCTGCGGTCGGATGGGGGGCGTCGCCAAAGTCCGGCGCCAGCAGCTCAAATGCGTTACGCCTAATTTGAGGCAATGAGAGAGCTTCGGCGTGGCGTTTCAGCGCCGCAAGCTCATACAGAAAGCATGGGACCGCGAGTTCCTCCCAGATCCGTCTTGCGGTGATGGTCGCGGCTTCGATGGCTTGACCAAGATCATTCGATCGTCCCGGGACGGTGGTGAACGGAATGACATCGACAGCGCCAATTCTGGGATGAACCCCTTCATGGCTGTGGAGGTCTATCGAAGCGACCGCTTCTTGCGTCATCTGAAGAGTCGACGTGACCAAAGAGTCGATCGTGCCGGCCAGGGTTAGAACGCTGCGGTTGTGATCGCCGTCGGAGTGCACGTCGAGGAGGCTTGCTCCGGACACCTCAGACGCTTTCGCGATGCGTTCGATGACTTCGAAGCGGCGACCCTCAGAGATATTCGGGATCGACAGATAGAGGTCTCTAGTGCCCACGCCGGTAGCATAGGAAAGTGACCGATGAGTACGGGCTTGGCGTCGAGATCGATCTGCCGTTCGATGCGGCCGTTCGACGAACCAGAGTTGCGATAAGAGCTCATGGGTTCGGGATTCTCTCGGAGATGCCGGGGCCCCCGATCGTGGGCGAGACGGTTGGGCGCCAGCATCTGTTCATGGGGGTCTGGGAGGGCCTCACCGCGGCCGGAAACCTAGGCGGACCTGGTCTCGACGTGGGAGACCACCTCGCCTGCAACTTCGTCGTCTTCGAGGACTCCGGAGCTACATTCGTCGCCGTCCTGGATCCCACGGAGGGCATGGAGGGCTGGGCCGACCTGCAAGACACCGGCAGGCGTGCGAAGGAAGCCGTGGAATCGGTTCTCGAGGCCGTTCTTTCTCCGCTGCCCGGCGAATAGCCAGCCACTTCTTGTTCTCAAAGAACAAAAACTGCCATCGGGATAAGGGCTTCCGGGGCAATGGATTGTGCTTGGGAGAGAGAGTAAGCTAGCTTGTGAAATAAATCACAAGGAGCCCGACGATGCCGACGCCGAGTACCCGCACCTCCAAAGACCTGATGGACATCGTGGGGCACCTAGAACCCCGGATCAAAGACATCGCGGCAGCCATCACCGACGAGATCTGGGCTCAGATCCCCGGATACAGCTCCCAGCAGGACCCAACGGTGCGCGATGAGGTTGCCGAGGCAGCCGCCCACAACCTGACGGCCTTTCTTCGCGCGCTGGCCGGGGGCCGGGACCTTCCCAAACGGGATATCGACTCACTCGGTCTCGTCGGCGGCAACCGGGCCCACCAGGGGATTCCGATAGAAGACGTCTTGAAGGCCTTCAGAACCGTGGGAAGAGTTCTCTGGGAGCACGTTTCCGAAGAGTTGGTGGGCGCAGACGCGCCCAGCGTGGAAGTAGCGATCGAACTTTCGACGACCCTGATGCGTTTCACCGACCAGATTTCCTCATCGGTGGCCTTCCATTACTCCGTTGCCCAGCGCGCCATAGTCCGTCAGCAGGAAGCGGCAAGAAGAGAGTTCTTGCACGACCTGTTGCTCGGGACGTATTCGTCCCCCGACGAGATGGTGAAGCGCGGCCGTGCTTTTGGTTACGACCTGGGAAGGCCGCAGGTTGCAGTTGTCGCGTCGAGAGAAGACGGGTCCGATCCAGGTGCAGACGAGCTGGCGATGTCGCGCGCTCTCGATTCTTTAGTTGAAAAGATCAAGCTCTCCGGTCAGCCGATGGTCGATCGCCGAGCGGGCCGGACGGTTGGGGTCTTCACTCTTGCTCCTGGGGTGGAACCAGATCTCGCGGAGATCGGCCGGCTCCTGGCGGATGAGCTGGAAGGACGGTGGCGGCTCGGACTAGGAGGTCCTCATAGCGGTCTGGAGGGGTGCCGCCGGTCGTACTCCGAGGGCGAGGAGGCTCTTGAGATCGGTTCCGCTCTGATTCCGGACGCAGGCGTCTATCCCGCAGACGACTTTCTGCTGTATCGCTTCTTGCGACTCGACCTCGACCTCGCATCGCGGTTTGTGGAAGCCGTTGTCGGACCGGTGATCGATCACGACACGAGACGCCGCAGCGAGCTGATCAAGACCCTCACCGCTTATTTCGAAACCGACGGCAGTGCCAAGGAATCCGGGCGGCGGCTATTCGCGCATCCTCACACGATCACCTACAGGCTGAAGCAGATCGAGAGGCTGACGGGAAGATCTCTGAGAGATCCTGAGGACAAGCTTCACCTCCATCTCGCGATCAAAGCTCTTTCCCTTCTTCATGGAACCAGTTCCGCCGGCGAGACGCAGGAGCTGAGCGGTACCGCCTGAGCCGCTTTAGGCTTCTTCGAAATGCGTTTCGGGCTCGCTCTTCCTCAATACGACTACAGCCTTCCCGGTATCGGCAGCATTGGCTGGTCGCAGGTGCGCGACTGGGCGGTGAGGGCAGAGGAGATGGGTTTCGATTCCATTTGGCTGTCCGACCACCTGTTTCTCGACATCTCCAAGTACGGCGGTTCCGATCATCGTCATGGGGCGATGGAGTGCTGGACCACCATCGCCGCGCTCACCTCGGCAACCGATCGCGTTCGTCTCGGCACTCTCGTGCTTTGCAATGACCTCAGGCCCCCATCACTCGTGGCAAAGATGGCCACGACCGTCGATCTGCTCTCCGGCGGCAGGCTCGAGATCGGGATGGGGGCTGGCTGGTACGAACCCGATTATCGGGCAGCTGGGATCGAGTTCCGCCCGGCGGGTCTTCGCATAGAGCGATTGGCCGAGGCGGTACAGATCGTAAGAGGCATGCTGCAGTCCGAAAAATTCTCGTTCGCCGGCAAGCATTACGAGATCGCCGATGCGTACAACCTGCCGATGGCCGTTCAGCGACCCAACCCGCCTGTTTGGGTTGGAGGCAAGGGCGATCGCGTCGTGAAGACCGCCGCGCGTTATGCCGATGGGTTCAACTCGGTGTGGGCTTGGACGCCTGCTGCATTCGGAGAACGGATCGCGCTGCTGGAGAAGTCCGCGATCGAGGCTGGACGCAATCCATCCCATATAAGAAAGTCGGTGGGCCTCTACACGCTTGGCGGAGACGATCTCCGGCAGATCGAGAGCCGGTTCGAAAACTATCAGCGAGTGAGTCTCGGAGCTTCGAAAGACATGTCACTCGACCAGTGGCGGGCAGACAAGCTTTGCGGTACTGCGGAAGAAATCGTCGAGCGAGTCTCCAGCTTCGAGGCATTGGGAGTCGAAGAGGTTATCCTTGGCTTTGGGCTGCTTCCTTTCCAAATAGCAGACGAGGGGGCAGTGGAGTGGTTTGCGAATGAGATTTTTCCTTTGACGGCTAGCAGGCAAGGAGCCTAGAGATGCCAAACCTCTTTCAAGGTGACGTTCTTCTGATCATCCTGCTCATCGTCCTGGTCATCTTCGGTGGGAAGAAACTTCCCGAGCTTGCCCGTTCACTTGGCAAGGCCAAGAGCGAATTCAGGAAGGGGCAAGACGCAGAAGAGGCGGAGGAGCAGCAGAAAGCGGAGCGCAAAGCAGAGACCTCCGAATAACTTCTGCTCAGACCGTTCGTCCCATCCGTACTGCAAGTTCTTTGATTTCCCGAGTCAGCGCGTAAAGCTCTTCTGGAACAAGCGCTTGCGGCCCGTCGGTTAGGGCGGTTTCCGGCGTCGGGTGGACGTCAACCATTACCCCGTCCGCTCCGACGGCCACCGCCGCCCGAGCGAGCGGGACTATCAGAGACTTTCTGCCGGCGGCGTGTGATGGATCTACGATCACTGGAAGATGAGATTCCTCGCGCACGACGGGGATGGCAGAGATGTCGAGAGTGTTGCGGGTAGCGGTCTCAAAAGTTCGTATACCTCTCTCGCAAAGAACGATCCGAAGGTTGCCATGGCGAGCGATGTGCTCCGCCGCCATCAGCCACTCTTCGATAGTCGAGTTCATGCCTCTCTTGAGCATGATCGGTTTGCCGGTGAGCCCGACTTCTTTCAGCAGACTGAAGTTCTGCATGTTGCGCGTGCCGATCTGAAGCATGTCGGCGACTTCGGCTACCTTCTCTACGTCACGGGAATCGAGTACTTCCGTGACGATCGGAAGGCCGGTCTCCTGGCGAGCCGTGGCCAGTATGCGAAGACCTTCTTCTGCAAGACCCTGGAAGGAGTAAGGGGAGGTGCGCGGCTTGTACGCCCCACCCCGCAGCATGTGTGCTCCCGCCTTCTTGGCAGCTCGCGCTGATTCGAGTGTCTGCTCTTCGTTCTCCACCGCACAAGGACCGGCAATGATCGTGAAGCTGTCTGGTCCCAAAGAGACGCCGTCGACGGGGACGGTCGAGGCTCGCTCATGTCCTTCAGCCGAGACCATCTTGAAAGGACGCGAGACTCTCTGGACGCGCTCTACCCCCGGCATCGCAAGAAGCGGCAGCTCCGCTACCTTCTCGGGATCGCCGACGACACCTATAACGGTATGGAACTGTCCCCTCGAGACGAAGCCTTCCGCGGCACCTGTCTGGTGGATCTTCGAGATGAGAGCTTGAAGCTCTTCCTCTGTTGCTTCCTTCTTCATGATTATCAGCACATCAACTCTCCTCGCCTTGCGGCGCCCGAGGAAGCAAAAACCCCGGGCCTTTGCCCGGGGCCTCTCTGATCTCTTTAGTGAGTCAGAACCGCGTGGTGGCGGGGGCCGCCGGACTCCGGCTGCCGAGATACCACCAAGCGAAATAAAGCTTCATCTCTATCTTTGTACGGGAGAAATTACCTTCTGTCAACGGGCTAGAGAACCCAAATCCATAGGTCACGGCGGCGCGCGTGCTACACACGGCGAAGCGATGACCTACACGCGACGCAAAGAGCATTGGGAAACCGATACCGAGGCCCGTAAAGGGTTCGAGAAGGAAACCAGGCGCGCCCTGCGCTCCGATGGGGAGTTCGAGATCCTCGACTCCACCGACTCATTCGATGAAATCGACTTCGAGCTCGGATGCCGGGGCCGCAGACTATTCCTGGAAGTAAAAGAAAAGCGGCAGCGATATCGCGACGCATGGGTGGAATTGGGCGGGCTAGCCGAGGAGGATCTGTTCATCCTCGACGAGCTGGCCGCTCGCAAGATCCTTCTGCGATCCCCGCGTGCTTATCTGCTGGTGAACGATCGGATGACCGAGCGCATCTGCGTCTTCGGGGCGTTGGAACTGCTCACGCTTCCGAAGGTGAGAGTCAACCGTTCTATCAATTCGGCGGTGGCGACATTCAAGGGGAAGTGGCTGATCGATCTGCGTCACGGAGAGAGGGAGGAATCGCTGGAAGAGGCCTTCTCTTTTATGAAACGCCGTTCATCCAGTGAGGACGAGCTATGGGGTTCGCTCGCATGCTTCGGCAGGTATGAGGGGGAGCGACTCCCGAGACTCTAGGCCCAGTCCCACTAGGGCTTCAGCATCACCTTCGTGGCCTGCTTGGTGTCGAACAGCTCGTAGCCCTTAGGCCCCTCCTCGAGAGAAAGGGTATGGCTGATGATGATGGTTGGGTCGACTCTTCCTGCCCTGACCTCATCTAGAGCTTTCTCCCAGTAGCGCGGGACCGGCGTGACTCCGGAGAAGCTGATCTGGATGTTTTTCCGCCACGCCTCTCCGAGTGGAAACGGATACTCCAGCTCGACATACACGCCAACGACTACAAGGTGTCCTCCAGAGCGGAGCATCTCGTATGCGTTTCGAAACGCTTTCTCGTGGCCAACGCAGTCGATGGCAATATCCGCTCCGCGTCCATCGGTCATCTCAGCGAGCATCGTCACCGGGTTTCTCTTCCCGATGTCGACTGGTGTCGCGCCGATCTTCTCCGCAAGGAGAAGCCGCTCTTCCACAGAATCGAGGGCGATCAACTGACCGGGCTCGTGAAGTTTGGCGTACTGAAGAGTGAAGAGGCCGACGGGTCCACAGCCAATCACCGCAACCGTGTCGCCCTTGGAGATATTCGCCAGCTCTGCGGCGTAGTAACCGGTGGTGAGAATGTCTCCTGCGAATACTGCCTGCTCATCGCTTAGGTCGTCTTCGATCGCTAGAAGCGTCAGGTCTGCGTTTGGCATCCTGACTTTTTCAGCCTGCGCGCCCTGCAGGTCTCCCGAGAAGATCCCGTAGCCAAGGGCTCTGAAGTTGCCGTTGTCGCAGTTCTGATATTCCTGTCTCGTACACCACCAGCATTCGCCACAAGGTACGAGGAAAGATCCGATCACACGGTCGCCCGGTTTGATCTTGGTTACCGCCGTTCCAACCTCTTCGACAATCCCTACCAGCTCATGGCCGATGACGGTGCCTTCGGTCAGTCCCGGGACTCTGCCGTGGTAGAGATGAAGGTCTGACCCGCAGATGGGGGCCGTCGTCACCCTAACGATGGCGTCTTTCTCATCTTCGATGGTGGGTTCGGAGACGTCTTCGACGGCGACCTTGCCCGACTCTTTGAAGACCAGACCCCTCATTGACCGCCTTCACCGGCCGAGGCTTCCAGCACTGCTTCGACGAACTGGGGCTCGGGAAGGCCCCCGGTAAATGAGTAGGTATCGTTCACAACGATCTTCGGCACCGAATAGACCTCGTACTGGCCGGACAGCTCCGGGAACTCTTGGGCCTCAATAGAAGTAGAGCGGATTCTTGGGCTCACCATTGCCATTCGATTCGCCGTCACGACGGCGCGAGGGCAGTGCGGTCAGGTGGGTGTCGAGAAGACCATGATGTCGAGGTCTTCTTCGAGTGATCCGATCTTCTCGAGCGTTTCAGTCGAAAGGCCGTGGCCGTTGCTGTGGGAGACCGAGATCATCGTCTCCAGGAACGAAAGGAACTCGTAGCCTGCAGGCAGTCCGAGGAAACGGACGCCGTTGTCTTCACTTCCATCCGTTATCGCGATCGTTGGAGTAAAGCTGACTCCCCATTCGGAGGCGGTGGCGGGATCTGCCTTGACGTTTACGACTTCGACTTCGAGGTTGTCGGAAAGCTCGGCAACCTCGTTCATCAGCTGCTCGGTCTCTTTGCACGAAATGCATTGGCGCATGCCCGGGACGTAAAGCCCGCTGGACTCCTCTGAGAACACCGTCACCTTGACCGGCGCCTGCAGGTCGTCGCTCAGGCGGAGCTTGAGCGCTTCCCGGTCTTCATCTCTTAGAAAGGCCATCACCTAAGACTAACCAACGATCCTTAGAAGAGATTCCCGCTCAGCCTGTGGTCGGAAAATCGGTCTTGAACTTCGAGATGAGAAACGAACCCGTTGCTCCTGCCACCTCTTGTCCATCGAGGGTGACCACTGCCCTGCAGTGGCCCAACCGGCGGGTCTTCGAGGTGACCTCTGCCAGGCACTCGAGCCGGCCCTCGCTCACGCCCTTGAGATACCGCATGGAGATCTCGATGGTCGTGCAGTACTCGCCTTGGGAGAGACTCGAGAAGAGCGCGGCCCCCATGGCGGTGTCGCAGAGGGTGTAGGCGACTGCCCCGTGCACAAGCCCGATCGGCGATAAATGGGCTTCTCGGATCTCAAGGCTGAAGCGTGCAGCTCCGTCTCCCATCTCGTCGGCCTGCCATCCAATCAAGTCCTGAAATGGGAAGTCCTTTCTCAGCTTCACGGCAGAACCTTACCCCCATGGTGAATTTCCCCTGTTTGCCCTGAATAAAAAAGTACATCGAGCGTTACACTGAGGCGACATGAGCGAAAAGTTGAGCGGGCGCGATCTGCTGAAGAAGGCCAAGGATTCCGCGGCCCTGCTCGGTCCGGAGGAAGTTCACGAGATGTTGTCTCGCGGCGAGCAAGCCGTACTCGTCGACGTCAGGGAAGCCGACGAGTGGAGAGCGGGCCACCTTCCGGGAGCGGTCCACATTCCTCGTGGGTTCCTCGAGATGCAAGTCGACGACAATCTTCCGGACAAGGATGCTCCTCTGATCGTTTACTGCGCCGGGGGCAACCGCTCCCCATTGGCCGCGGTGACTCTGGGGCAGCTCGGATACAGCAACGTGAAGGTCATGGCGCGCGGATACAGCGGCTGGCGAGGCCTCGGCTTCGAAGTCCTGAAACCGACGCAATGGACGGACTCGCAAAGGGACAGGTACTCGCGCCATTTCGTTCTCCCCGAAGTAGGCGAAGAAGGCCAGACAAAGATCTCCTCTTCGAAGATGCTGGTGGTCGGCGCCGGGGGTCTGGGGTCTCCAGTTCTCTACTACCTAGCGGCTGCCGGAGTCGGAAAGCTTGGAATTGTGGACTTCGACTCAGTCGAGGAGAACAACCTTCAGCGCCAGATCATCCATTCGACGTCGCGCATAGGTGAGAACAAGGCGGCCAGTGCAGGCCAGACCATCGCGGATTTGAACCCGGACGTTGACGTCGACATCATCGGCGAGCGGCTAACACCTGAGAATGTCGATGAGATCGTCTCGCACTACGACCTGGTCATTGATGCCACGGACAACTTCGACACTCGTTACCTTCTGAACGAGGCGGCAGTGAAGTTTGGAAGGCCATACGTTTACGGATCGATCTTTCGTTTCGAGGGTTACGCGAGCGTGTTTTGGCCCGAGAGAGGCGGTCCTTGCTACCGCTGTATGCACCCTGAGCCCCCTCCTGCATCCTTGGCCCCCACCTGAAGCGAGGCCGGCGTCCTGGGCGTGCTCCCGGGAGTGATAGGAACGATCCAGGCCAATGAGGCCCTGAAGATCGCCGTCGGATATGGCGAACCGCTGGTTGGGCGCTATCTGACCTTCGACGCGCAGTCCACGACTTTCGGCGAACTGAAGCTCCGGAGGGACCCGAACTGCCCAACTTGCGGAGACAGCGTTTCTCAGTCGATCAAGGACAGGGCTGCCGCCGAGGCCCGCTGAACTATCGGCGACGTCTTCTGGAGCCGCCCCCGCCTCCGCGTCTTCTTGGACCTCCCTGCTGGCGGGGCTTCTTCTTGGGAGTGCGCGACGGAGATGAATCGTAGGAGGGCAATGGCGTGCGGTTCGCGAGCGTGAGAGCAACTGCGTCGGCCACTTCTTCTCTCCTCTCGTCTTCAACCTCACTGCCGATCATCAGCTGAAACAGCACACTTCTCTCCAGCTGTTCGATCGTGTCAACCACCTTGTTGCGGACTCCGGCATCAGTCTTCCACTCTGCATGGATCCGTCCGTTTGGAGGAATTTCGATGCGAAGATCGGCCTCTCCGAACTTGCCTTCCCACGCGACTGTGTTCGTGCTCAATGGAAACTCCCTTCCCGTTTGTCCTTGGCCTCCGGGGGTCCGCGGTTTAGATCGCGAACGAAATGTTCATCAACCCGAAAGCTCGAAAGGCTCTCCTTGAAGTGTTTCCACTTTACATGGAATCCGAACCTTGGGTCTGGACCCCATTGTCAGGCTGCGGCGACGGTACCCGTTTTTCCGGCCAGACCGAAGTAAAGGGCCAGCAGGGCCGTGCCCAAGTGGAGAAGGTTGTCTGCGAAGTTGATCGAAAGGAGATCCACGACGAACGCAACGTTCAGCAGACCCAGGATCGCGACCAGTCCATAGACAACCCCGATCACGATGGAGGTGCTTCTTGCTGCCGAGTCGGTGGCGCTGCCGAACAGAAAGGCCGCGCCCACGGCGAGATGGACGATCTTGTCGTCCATATTATGGGGTGGCTCACAGCCAGAAAGGCGGAACTTGAGGTTCGGCATAATCAGCGACACCCACATCCCAAGCAGGGCCCAGTTCGTTCCTGCGCGTGTGATCCACCTGTTCGAAGGAGTCGATCGCATTCTGCACGCAGGAGACATCTGCGAACAGAGTGTGCTGGATGAGCTGGCTGCAGTTGCTCCTGTGGATGCGGTGCTCGGCAATATGGATCCTCCTGCGGCGCTGATAGGCGTGGATGGAGACTTTGTCATCGAGGCGGACGGAGTGAGGATTGGAATGATCCACGACGCGGGACCCTCGATTCGCCGGCGCGCTGCGATGAGAAGGCGATTCCAAGATTGCAGGGTCGTGGTCTTTGGTCACTCCCACCAGCCGATGATCGAGGATGAAGAGGGGCTGCTGCTCCTCAATCCCGGCAGCGCGTGCGACCCGAGGATGGCCAAGCACCCAACGGTTGCTCTTCTAGAAATCCAAGGAGGCGAGCCAACGGCCCAGATCGTTCGGCTCTAAGCGAAAGCGACCCTGGAGAGCCATGATGCAGGATTTTCTATCTCGGAGATATCCGGCAGGTTCTCAGGGCCTGCCCAGATGAGTTCGAGCTTGTCTGCGCTTGCAACCGTTCGAATGAATCGCTCGCCCTGCCGGTACTGCTCTCTTTTCAGGTCCATGCCGAGGAGGCCCTCGAGCATCTTTTCAACCGATGACCTCTCGACTCTTCGGCGGTTGATTCCTTCGCGCATTTTCTCGAATTCCGGCAGAAGCTCTCTTCCCGCCTGATCCATCGCCCATTCCGCGAAGCCTTCGAGCACCGCCATGAATGCCTGGATGTCGTTGGCCACCTTGCGCTGCGCGTCGGTCATCATCATCGGGAGGAGCTCTTCTGGATGTTCTGCGAGATATGACCAATTATCAGGACTGCCGAATCCCTGGAGCTTTTCCAGCAGCTGCTGCGAATCGACGTCCGATGCGTCTATGAAACTTTCAATGAGTCCGATGAAGTGAGATCTCGTCCACTTGGCTCCCTTGAACTCCAGATGATGGGTCACTTCGTGGAGGGCCAGCCAAAGCCTGAATTGCTGTGGCTCAAATTCGAGCTCGCGTTCGGTTGCCACTATGTTCGGGAAGACGAAGTAGAGGGTCTCGTCGCCTGGGCGAGGAAGACAGAGATCGTACTGACCGAGGACTCTCCTCGATAGGTAGCCGACGAGGAAGCCGACTTGCACTCCAAGGAGAAACGGGCCGATCGCCCCCATCACGCCCTGCATCATGGGCAGGCCACCGATTCCTGCAGGGGATTCGCCGCCCGTTAGCTGACCGCCCAGCCTCATCGCGAACCGCTCGATCAGTGGCTTCATCCCGTCTAGATTTCGGTCGGCCCACGACCTTCGGTCGAGGACCTCTACGCGCTCCAGCGCGTCGGGAGATTCGAGTCCCGTCAAACGAGTGAGGTGTAGTTCGGCGATGCGGGCGGCTTCCAGCAACTCCTCGGTGTCCTTTGCATCGGCCGAAACTCCTACGCCTCCGGCCTCGGATACCGCTCTTGCGATCTGACGGGCGATCTCCCAGTTGACCGGCCCGCTCTGGGCCATCAGAACACGCTGGATTTCCCGGAAAAGAGGTACGTCTGCCAGCCCCCGTGCGAGGTCTTGTGGATCGATATCGCTCACGATTTCAAGGTTACGCTAAGACCGCGATGTTCGAACTCGGCACGATTGTCCCTGAGTTTTCTCTTCCGTCTCACAACGGGTCGGTCGTTGGGCTGGGCGATCTCCTGGAGAATCATTCCCTCGTGGTAATCGCGTTCTATGTTTTCGACTTTTCGCCCACCTGAAGCAATGAGCTGTCTCAGTTCGAGGCAAAGTACGAGGAGTTCACCGCCATGGGGGCCAAGGTGGCGGGAGTCTCGACTGATTCCAGCTGGTCTCACGCGGCTTACCGCCAAAGGTTGAAGCTGCGATTCCCTTTATTGAGCGATTACAACCGGGAGATCGTCGGTGACTACGTCGGCTTTTACGAAGACGTGGCAGGCTATAAGGGAGTCAACCGCAGAGGCATAGTGATCGTCGACGGCGAGCGGAGACTCCGATGGAGATGGGTCACAGACAACCCCGGGGAAATGCCGGATACGGAGATGGTGAGAGAGGCAGTCCAGGAGCTCTGGAAATGAAATCCCGTTCAGACATCGCCGCTTTCGGGCCGGATTCAATCTCGTGGCAGCTTTCGTCGGAAATGGTGATGGTTCTTGGCGCAAGACGAGCCCTTTTGCTTCAGCTGGCCCATCCACTCGTAGCTCAAGGGGTAGCCGACCATTCAAACTTTGAAACCGATCGTCTTGGAAGGCTCTTCCGGACTCTCGAGGCCTCTCTTTCCGTTGTCTTCGGAACCAAGGAAGAGGCCACCGAGGTGATACAGAGGATCAACGCCGTTCATCGGACCGTGACGGGGCGATTGCAGGAAGATGCCGGAATCTGGGAGGCAGGGACCGAATACCGGGCGGACGACCCCGATCTGCTTTTGTGGGTCCACGCGACTTTGGTGGATACGGCGGTCACTTTCTACGAGAGGTTCGTTCGCAAACTCGACGAAGGTGAGCTAGAGACTTACTACGATGAGACCCGCTGGCCGACCGCGGAACTTGGTATCCCGGCCGAGCTGGTTCCAGACACGTATTTCGAGTTCCGCGCCTACTTCGATGAGATGCTCGCGAGCGGAAAGGTCTTCGTCGGATCGGGTGCACGGGACCTTTCCAGACGGATCATGTATCCGGGTATCGCATTCATCCCCGACCGGTGGTTCGATCCCGCAAACATCATCACGATCGGGACATTGCCGGAAGAGATCAGGGCGGGATACGGCTTCAGATGGAATCGAGCGCGCGCCGCCGGCCTCTCGTTAATTACCGCCGCGGTCTCCCGGTCGCTGCCTCTACTTCCTTCGAGAATCCGGTATCTGCCGCATTCACGAAAACAGAGAGTGTCTCCGTGACTCGAAACGACCGCATCCAGGTTGAGGTGACCTCTGGTCCTATCGATCTGACGGCATCCCACGAGCTCGCGGGATCGAGCGACGGGGCCGTGGTTACGTTTCTTGGGGTTGTGCGAGATTCCACCGATGATCGCCCCGTAACCGGCCTCGACTATGAAGTGTTCGACGAACTGGCTGCCAAGGAGATGACCAGGATCGCCGAGGTCGCTCTAGAGAGATGGCCGACCGGAAGAGTTGCGATTATTCATAGAACCGGATTCCTTTCTGTTGGGGAAGTTTCGGTGCTGATATCGGTTTCGGCTCCCCATCGCGGTGAAGCTTTCGATGCTTGTGAGTTCCTGATCGACACGCTCAAGAAAGAAGTTCCGATCTGGAAGAAAGAACTGTTCGAGGACGGAACTGCTGCTTGGGCCGATCATGCCTGAAGGTAGGGCTGGACGCTCGAGGGCCGCGGCAAGGTAGAATCCGCGCCCGATCTTCCCCGATAAAGGCTGACTGTGGGCTATCTGATATTCGCCGCCGTCTTGGCGGTCGTCACCATCGGTTTGGTGTATCTGAAGCATCGTCCCTCGGACGATCCTTCCAAATCGGTTGACTCCTTTCGTCGCGCCATGGATGCCCTCGGCCCCAGGCGTCCAACCAAGAGGCGCAAGTCTTGAAGTCGTTCAGCCGGGATATCGCAATCGACCTCGGTACCGCGAACACGCTGGTCTACGTGAGCGGGCAAGGGATCGTAGTGAACGAGCCAACCGTGATTGCGATCAATAAGGAAAAGGGAACCGTCCTCGCGATGGGGCACGAAGCGTTCCGAATGATTGGAAGGACTCCCGGTTACATCGTTGCCGAACGGCCTTTGCGACGCGGTGGGATCACCGATTTTGAAGTTACCGAACGGTTCATCCGTCTTCTTTTGGATCTGGTGGGGGTCCGCAAGAGACTTCCTCGGCCGAGGGTGCTGATCTGCGTTCCCACGGCCATCACGGAGGTGGAGAAGCGAGCGGTCCAGGAGGCCGCAGTCGCGGCAGGCGCCAGAGCCGCCTATCTGATCGAGCAGCCCGTGGCGGCGTCCATCGGTGCCGGACTTCCTATCCACGAGCCGACCGGCAACCTGATCGTCGATGTCGGGGGTGGCACGAGTGAGATGGCAGTGATGTCGATGGGGGGCATCGTGGTTTCGAAGGCGATTCGAGTGGGCGGATTCGATATCGACGACGCAATCACTCGCTACATCAGAAAAGAGTATGCGATCGTCGTCGGAGAGCGCACCGCCGAGCAAATAAAGATGGCGATCGGTTCGGCCTTTCCCATGGCTGAGGAAGAGAAAGCCGAAATCCGCGGCAGGGATCTGGCGAGTGGTCTTCCCAAGGTGGTCCATATCACTTCGGAGGAGATCCGAGAGGCCATAGCCGATCCGGTCTCCCAGATTGTCGAAGCCGTGATCTCGGCACTTTCGGAGACCCCGCCGGAACTCGGTCAGGACATCCTCTCTAGAGGAGTGGCTTTGACGGGTGGCGGCGGTCTGTTGAAGGGCATCGATGTGCGGCTTTCCGAGGAATGTGACGTGCCCGTTCACTTGACCGAGCGGCCGCTCGAGTGTGTTGCTCTTGGGGCAGGCAAATGTCTGGAGGCGTTCAGCTCCTTGAAGGACCTGTTCATTTCTACCGGAAGGTCGTGAGTTCCGCCCGAAATCGACTGACGGCCTTCCTGCCCCGCTTCCAAGAGTGGCTGGCAGCCGGATACGCCGGTTTGGCCGCGCAGATCGCGTTCTATTTCCTTCTCTCGATCTTCCCAGCCCTTCTTCTTGTCTCGTCTCTTCTCACTTTTCTTCCTAACTGCAGAAGCTATTTCATGAACGTGCAGACGATCATCAACTCGGTGCTGCCCGAATCGTCGGCGGATCTGGTCAACGAATTCATCGAGCGCTCCCAGGTGTGCACGGAGAGTGCTTCCGGAGTGATCTCGTTCGGGGTAGTGCTGCTCCTGCTTTCGGGATCGAATGTGTTCGCAGTCATCTCACGAGCAATGAATCGTGCGTACGGCACCGGGGAGCCTCGGCCGTTTTGGAAGAGACGGTTGCTGGCCATCGCCTTCTTTCTCGGGGCGATGGCGATTCTTGCTCTTTCTCTTCCGATCTTTCTGCTGGGAGGAAGAGTGGGTGAGGCGATAGCCAGCGCCTTCGACGTTAGTCCCGTCTTCTTGAGCGCATGGCAGCTTGCACTGATCCCTATTGCTTCAGCGTCTGCAGGAGTTGGGCTCACCATCCTTTATCTCTTTGGACCGGGGTGGAAGGTAAGGCTTACGTCGGCTATCTGGGGAGCCTTCATAGCGGTCGCGGGGATCATCATCATCTCCTGGGCGTTTCAATTCTTCATCCGCTTTTTCGCTCGCTACGAGAGGATCTACGGAACGATCGCTGCTCTCATCGTTCTGATGATCTGGATGTATCTCGTTTCGTTCGTGATACTCGTCGGGGGCCTAGTGGTTGCGGTCCGCCAGCGCAGGAACCCTGAGCCCGAGGTCCGTTAGCAAGCTCACGGGCGCATAATGGGTGCTGTGATTAGAAAGATTTTGGCAGCGTTTTTGCTAGTGACACTAATCGCCGTGCCGGCCTGGGCCTCCAACGACCCGGGCTTGTCTCAGCAATGGGGAATGCACAAGATCGGGGCCCCATCGGCTTGGCAGGAAGCCAAAGGCGAAGGGATAGTGATCGCCATCATTGACACCGGCATTTACTTCCCCCATGAGGATCTCAACGCCCAGGGTAAGTTCGTGGACGGTAAAGATTACATCGACGATGAACCTCCTCAAGACCAAGATGGGCACGGCACCCATGTTGCCGGGATAGCAGCCGCGTTGACGGGAAATGGACGTGGTGTTGGTGGTGTTGCCCCGAACGCCAAACTGATGTCGGTGAGGGTCCTCAATGAATTCGGAGTGAATGTGACGATTCAAGACCCACAACGGCTCTTCGCAGATACAGCTGATGCTGTCAGGTGGTCTGTAGACCACGGGGCGCGAGTCATCAATATGTCCTTAGGCCCTGTGGTTGGTTCGGGGCCCGACCCGGATTACGCGTCAGCCCTGGCTTACGCGTGGAGCAAGGGGGCAGTCCCAGTTGTGGCGGCAGGCAACGACCACGGGGAACCATCCGGTTTTTCCAACCATCCTGTACTTGTTGTAGTCGCGACTACCTCATCCGACGCCAAGGCCGATTATTCGAACAGGTCGGGAGATGCTCAGTGGGGTATCTCGGCTCCAGGCTCATCGATCTACTCGACCTACTGTTGCTATCTGAACGCACCTAACGCGACCGATGGTTACGAGAACCTTTCCGGAACCTCCATGGCGGCGCCTCATGTATCGGGGGTAGCTGCGGCGTTATTGAGCATGGGACTCAACAACCAACAAGCCGTAAACCGCATCCTGTCTACTGCTCGTGACCTGGGCCCAGCTGGCGCCGACTCGACCTTCGGGCACGGTCTTTTAGATATGGCCAAGGCCGTTGAAGGAGGTGCGTCGTCGCCGGCTTCAAGCGGGAGTGGAAGCACTGCCTCCGGATCGCGTGGTTCCACGGGATCCGGGTCGTCGCGGCCCGGTGGCGCACAGCCTGGGGCCGCACCAGGAGAGGGCGCTGTTGTGGAATCGCCTCCCACGGATTCAGCCCCAGAGGCACAGGAGGAGGATGGTACCGAGGCCACCGTGGCATCTGAGGCAGGGGATGAACAAACGAGCGGGATCGGGAACCTGATTGTTGTCGGCATCCTCGCCCTGATCGTTATCGGATACTTCGTGTGGCAGTGGTGGGCAAAACGCAAGGTGTCCTCCAGCTAAAGACTCCTCCAGTCCGAGCCGACAACCTCATTGTCAACGTGTATCGGAGTGAAGCTATGTTCATGGTGGAGTTCACCAGCGCCGAGGGAAAGTCCGGTCAGCACCGGAGCGAATCCCTGGAAGAAGCGATCAAGTTCATCGAGCATGCCCGCAACTATGAGGGTGTAGGTGAGACCAAGCTTTACCAGATGACCGAGGTGCCTCTCGAGGTGAAGGCCGTCTATAAGGTAGAGCTTGCTACGGGGATGACCTCCGCAGCTTCCGAGGTTGAAGCCGCAGACGTTCCCGCTTCAGTCGCTGCCGCAGAGTAAATCTCTTTTTCAGCCGCTGGATTAAGGCGTCTTCAAGCGCGGGATAGCCGTGTGCGCGGTCGTAGGATGGTGTCAGGAAACCATTCCCTCGAGGAGGCCGAGGATCGATCGGATCGCTAGTAGCACGGCCATGGCCGCTCCCACCGCCAAAAGTACGATGGTAAGGAGCAGACGCCACGACGCGGTGAACTTTGCTACTGGCCCCGCTGGCAGTCTCGGTCCCTCCTGCCTCGGCCGCTCCTGCCTCGGCCGCTGGTGCCTCGGCCGCTGGTGCCTCGGCCGCTGGTGCCTCGGCTCCCTGCGATGAGCGGTCGAGCTTCGCGAGATCGACCTGCGGATGGCCCTGGCTCCCCGGCCCAACCGGGTAAAGATCGGGATGGTTTGGGCGCGAGGATTGACGATCCTGGTGACCATGATCACGAAGAAGACGGTCAGCAGGATAAGGACGAGGGCACTGGCCATCCGCTGATTGTGGACCGCGACGGCCCAGCCGCCAAACCTCGTAAGCGTTTGAATCTGGCCAGGCTGATCCTGGCTTCTGCGATCGCGGCGGCAGTTACCGTTGGCACGGTCCGCGTGACGATACCGGTAGTGACCGTCGAGCCAGGCCCTACTGCCGATGCCGGCTCTCTGGTCACCATCTCGGGCGCCGAAACTTTCAACCCCCAAGGAAGGCATCTGGTTACGACCGTGCTCGTTACCGATCACAACACGGTCGCGTCGGCTCTATGGGGATGGGTGCTTCCGGAAGTGGATGTTCTTCCTCGCAGTGCCATCTATCCCCCTGGAAGCACCCAAGCGGACATCGACAGGGAAGTCTCGGATCAGATGGACGACAGTCAGACAAGCGCGAAGGTGGCGGCGCTGAGAGTGCTCGGTCACGAGGTTCCGCTGGAAGGTGTGTTGGTGCGCCGCATTTTGGCCGGCACTCCTGCCGCCGGACAGCTCAAGGCTGGAGACGTGATCCTCGAGATGAACGGCACCGCGATCGCGGGAGTTCAACAATGGCTGATGCTCCTGGCAGATAAACAGGTCGGCGATTCGGTGGACCTCACCGTTAGAAGACAGAGCGAGAGACTGCAGATGTCCATGGAAGTCGTGAGCCTCGTAGGGTCTCCCGAACCCGACCTCGGATTCGAAGGTGCCGACGCCTATACCTTTCCTTTCGATGTGAAGATTGATGCCGGAGACATCGGAGGGCCTTCAGCCGGCTTGACCTTCTCACTCGCCGTCGCAGAGCTCCTCACGCCGCGAGACTTAACTCGTGGCCGAATCATCGCCGACACTGGCACCATTGATGCTGACGGGAGGATCGGAAGGGTCGGAGGAGTGGAGCAGAAGGTGGTGGCAGCGAAAAGGAAGGGCGCGGACATCTTCCTAGTTCCGCGCCCGAATCATGCTGAGGCGAATGCTGCTGCCGGGAAGTCTCTCGAGGTCATTCCGGTGTCTACTCTGCAAGAAGCGATCCAAGCCCTGATGAAGAAAAGCTGATGGAAGCCTTCGCGGTCCCATTCCACTTCGCCACGACCTTCATGGTCACTGTGGCTGCGGCGGCAGGAGTCTGGATGACGGTCGCCCGGCCGCGTTTTGCCCCAAGCGGCCGCTTTACACGAATCCTGTTTGGAGCAGGCTGGGGATTCCTCGCTTTCGGCGAGGTGCTGCACGGGGCACTCCTCGCGGAGAGCGAACTGGCGGCTTCGGCTGCGGCTATGCGTTCCGGAGCTTATGCGCTGATCGTTGCTGCTCTCTTGTGGTCGCGGGCGCCAAAGACCAAGGCTGCGGTGGCCTCCGCAAACCAAGTGGCCGTCACCCAGCCAACCGCTGCCTTCATGCCGGTGTTCCTGAGTCTCGTGGCCTCGTGGTACGCGCTGCGAAGTTCTCTAACCGGACGGGCGCAACTGTCACTTGCTTTGGGACTCTTCGGGGTATCAGAGGTCCTCTTCGGTCTCGGCGGTGCGAGCGCCGTCGGCACTCCGGGTGCGATGTGGTATCTCGCTCACCTCGTTCGTCTGGCCGGAGGAATAGCAACAGCTAAGTGGCTGTGGGAGGCACTGCGAACCGCTATTCAGATCCGCTTCGTAGCGGCCTTCGTTGCTCTATTGCTGTTGATCGTCGTCGGTATTTCGAGCTCGCTGACCCAAGTGTTTACTGCAAACGTCACCGAAGAGGCCCTGGATCAAGCTCGTGCGCGAGGCGAGAACCAGAGGCTGCTCTCGAGCAACACCGAGGAAGTGATGGCTTCCAACGCCAAGATCGTGGCGGAGCTCGATGAGGTCCGGTCGCTCGTCGCTCAGAGATCACCGGAGCTGACGACGATTGCCCAGACGCTCCAGCGTCCTGAAGGACTTCTCGGCTTGTCCCGCATCGACTTTCTCGCCTTCCTCGATCCAAATGGAGCGATCCTCGCGCGGTCCGCCATCGATCGTGACGGAGGCGAAACGCTTCAGCCGCAGGACGACATCAGTCTTGCCGGGAGCGGCGTCGTCCAGAGTGCTCTTCAGCAAGTTCAGGCAGGTTCGATAGACCTCATCGGCGAGAACAAGCTGGCGATCATCGGGGCCCACCCGGTCCTGGCCCCCAGGGGTACCGAGCCGCCTGGTTCTCCTCCCCAGCTTGCCGGTGCGGTGGCCTTGGGCAGGATCTTGGATCACGATTATCTGCTCGGGCTTCCCGGAGTGGATCCTGAGAACGACGAGGAGGGCCTCTCCCTCATTACGAGAGATGCGGTCATCGCAACGGCCCTGCCATCTCCGTTCGGCATCCTCCCTGAGGACACAACGGCGCTTCGTCCCGTCTTCGAGGGCGGCCGTATCTATGCGACCGAATCGGAGATCGCAGGGTTTCCTTATTTCAGTGCTTACGTGCCCTTGCAACGTCGGGACGGGGTGGTGGTCGGCTCTCTCGTCGTCAGCCAGCGTTCGTCGGTGCTGGAGGAAACTCAACGAGACGTCGGAAGGACGCTGTTTCTTGCTGCGCTGCTGGCCGGCGCGATAGCAATAGCACTCTCTTACTTTTCGGGAGCCCGCATCACGCGGCCGATCCGGGATCTGACGACCGCGGCACAGCGGGTGAGGGAAGGTGACCTCGAAGTCAGACTGAGGCCACGGTCCGAAGACGAAGTCGGGATTCTCGGAGCCGCCTTCGACGACATGACCTCTTCACTGAAAGACCTCACCGATGACTTGAGGGAAACAGCGGGCCAGCTCGAGACGATTCTGCAGTCGATCGTCGACGGCGTCGTCGCAGTTGATACCGATGCGAATGTGATTGCTTTCAATCGTGAGGCAGAGCGCATCCTCGGCGTTTCATCCGAATCCGCGATGGGCCGGCCCGTGAGCGAGGTGATGAAGATTACCGATGAGAACGGAGAACCTCTGGACTTGCCCATCTTCCACCTAAAAACGGGTAGTGCGAGAGGAGTTGTGGCAGCCAGCGAAGGGCCAGCACTTCATGTCGGCGTGACCGCGGCCCCCATCGACGCCGGCGGCGGAGAACCTCTCGGTGCCGTGGCCGTAATCCGCGACCTGACCCCTGAGATCGAACTCGAACGCATGAAGACTAATTTCCTCTCGAACATCTCGCACGAGCTGCGGACTCCCCTCACTCCGATAAAGGGCTATACCGACGTGCTCCGGCGGAAAGAGGTCCCGCGCAGGCAGGCCGTCGTTTTTCTCGACAGCATCACAGAGTCGGTCGGAAGGCTGGAGCGGATCGTGAACATGCTAGTGGACTTCTCGGCAATGGAGGCAGGCAGACTAGTTCTTCGCAAGACGGAGTTGGACCTCGATCGGGTGACGAAGGCGCTTGTTGGCAAGTGGACGAAGATATCTCCCAAGCACCCCATGGACCGAAAAGGATTCTCGAGGCTCCCACTCGTCAACGCCGACGAGAAACTCTTGCCGGCTGCGATCGAGGAACTCCTGGACAACGCGGTCAAGTTCAGTCCCGCTGGCGGGAAGATAACTCTGGCCGCAAGCGTTGAACGAGAAAAGAACGGCTCGGGGACGCTGCGACTCTCTGTCACGGACCGCGGGATTGGTATTTCGGATGAAGACCTGCCGGGTATCTTCGAGGATTTCCAGCAGCTCGATCCGTCGGCAACCCGCGAGTTCGGGGGTTTGGGTTTGGGCCTGGCTTACGTCCGAAGGATCGTCGAGGCCCACGATGGAACCTTGGAGGTGACCAGCAGTCCAGGAAAGGGCTCGACCTTCACCCTCGTCCTTCCCCAGGCCGCGATTGCCGTTTCTAAAGCTGCGGCTCGCGGCCGCGTTTCCAGGAAAACCGCGAAAAAGCCGATAAGAAGAAGGGCAAAGTCTGGAAGGTGATGACGAGCAGAATGTTCTTTCAAGATCCAATCAAACGCTGGACCGGCGTCCTCGCGATCGTCGTGATGATCATGGGCGGCTGTTCGCTGGGAAGAGACCGAGCGGCTCCCATGCAGCTCGAGCTCATCGAGGGGACCGCTCAGCTCGTTCGCGATGGAGAGACCTCCAGAGTCCGGAGGGTCACAGTCGAAGTGGGGGATCACATCCGACTGCCTGCCGGGGCCATCGCTGAACTGAGGCTCGCCGCAGGAAGAGAGTTCGAACTCGCAGCTGCAGATGTGACCATCACGAGCCGCTCGAGTCTTCAACTCGATCGAGGAAATCTGCTTGCGGACCTCACTTCACCGGCTCGGATAACCACCGATGGAATCAACGCTTCCGCTTCCAATTCAGCTTTTCGAATCGATAGATCACTCTCGACAAGATTGGCTGTTTATCGATCTGCCGAAGGGATCGCTGCAACCTCCGGGTCCGACCGGCTCAGTGTTCCTGCGCTGCGCCAGACCATCATCGCCGGGGGAATCCTCGACGTCGCCAGACCGCTGAGGCTCTCATCGTCAGACCGATGGGATCAGCGCTATCTGCAGGAAGTGATCGATCTCGATGCTCGGTTGACCAACTTCGGCAGAGGTCTCGAAGCCCAGTTGGGAGATCTCGCCGGCATGGCGTTTTTCCAGCAGGTAGCCGTTGGGGGAAGTGACGTGGCGTTCCTTGGCCCTTATGCAGGCCATCGACGCGCCGACATCTTGATCGGACTCGTGATTGCCGCAGAGGCCAAGAGGCTCGAGGGAACTGTTCCTGAAAAGTTCTCCTCGATCTTTACCCTTTGGCAAGAGGAAGCCACTTGGGGGCTCATCGCATACGAATTCGGAGCAGGGGCGACCGGGGTGTTCTCGAGACTCCTGGAGGCGATCGATCGAGCAGGCATCCGAATCGTGGCTGGAGCGGGACCGGGCCTCCGACGCCCCCAGGCGCAGCCTCCAAGTAACGGAAATAGTTCACCGCCTCCCGGTGGAAATGGTGGGTCGGGCCCCTCACCAGGGCAGAGTCCATCTCCTTCCGCTCCGGTCCCCAGTCCCATCTCATCGATCGTTCCAGACGAAATCGAAGATCCCGTGAACGAGGTGATCTGCGGGTTGATTGGGGCCGTCTGTAATCCCTGAGCTACTCGGACCGTGACCCCGGCTGGAGTGTTGGGTAGTCTTGCCAGGACATGAGCCAAGCATCCGCCATCCCGGAGAGGAAACTGGGGTATTCGAGGGCCCGTCTCACCCTGCTCGGGGTGGGCTTGCTGGTCCTCCTTTTGATCGCGGCTCTCATGCTGGCGCGAAGCGTCGACAGAGTGGAAGTGCTAGGGATTCTCCTGTTCATTCCGGTCTTTATCGCCGCCTTATTCTGGAACGTCCCGGGAGGCGTGATCGCGGCGGTGCTCGCCGCAGCTGCATATGGCTTCCTGCGTTACCCGGCGATCCAGAGTGTTGGCCTCGAGCCGTTTATTGGCACTATCTCTGCGCGCACGATCGGCTATGTCCTGTTCGGTTTCCTAGGAGGCTGGGCCAATAAGCAACTCGAGACCTCTCTAACCAAGCTCGAGCTGTACGACCAAATAGACGACGCCACCGGCCTCTTCAACGCGCGCTTCTTTCTGCAAGACACCGAACTCGAGACTTCCCGATCCCAGCGCTACCAGACCATCTTCTCGGTTGCCGTCGTGGACGTGCCTGCAGAAGTTCTGGCTCCGCTCTCACGGCGGCAAAGGACGGGTCTGTTGAAGGAGCTTGGCAGGATCCTTCACGATAGCGTTCGAACGGTCGATCGTGCCGTTCACGGGACAGGGCCAAACTCTCAGAAATTGGCAGTGGTCCTTCCCGAAACGGGGAAGCAAGGCGCTAGCATTTTTGCAGAGCGACTCGGCGACCGCTTGACGGCCTACTTGAAGCAACGGGGTGTTGCAATCTCTAAGCCACTCACCGCTCAGGCCCATACGTTTCCTGAAGATGAGGCAGGCATCAGCGCTCTCAGGGAAGAGTTTGCCGAGATCGATCGTTTAGAGCACCCAGAGGAATCAGAGTCTCCTGCCGAACCGAGCAGGGCCGAGGATTGAAGGCGCGGATATTGGTCGTAGACGATGAGCCGGATGTTCGCACGCTTTGCAAGATCAATCTGGAATACGAAGGCTATGAAGTGATCGAAGCATCAGACGGTTTGTCTGCGCTCGACGCTATCGGGAAGGAACAGCCCGATCTGGTGATCTTGGACATCATGATGCCGGAGATGGACGGGTGGCAGGTCCTGGAGAAATTGAAGAGCGAAGAGAGCACTGCGTCGATCCCCGTGGTTCTGCTCACGGCCAAGGCGGACGAGGCCTCTCAATTGAGAGGCTGGGAGAAGGGGGCCGCCGACTATCTCACCAAGCCTTTTAGTCCAATGGCGCTTTCGCGCTACGTCGGGAGAGTGCTGTCTGGGGAAAACTCAGAGGACGAAGCGCGAAGGCGCGCTGCAGTAGTCGAGGGATTGAAGCTGTTGCAGGACATGCGGAAGAACGACGGCGCCAGCAAGCTACCGACGGAAGAGGTAATCGAAGAGAAAGGCAACGATCAGGGTGGAACCTGAAGAGATCGAATCCAAGGAATTCCTTGTCTCCCTGCGAGGCTACGACCGCGAGGAGGTGGATGCATACCTGCGTGAGCTTGCGGATGAAATACGCCGGCTAAGCACAAGTGTAGGAACCACCGCTGCTCCGCCCTCCGCCGCGCCGACCGGAGACCCAGCGACGTTCTACAAGCAGATCGGTGATGAGACCTCGAAGATCCTGCTGGCTGCGGAGGAAGCAGGCCGCGAGATCAATGCCCGCGCGAGGGCCGAAGCCGCAGAGCTCTTGTCGTCGGCTCGCAGCCAGGCCGAAGAGATAAGAAAGCTGGGAGACCAGCAGAGGCAGGCTGCCGAAGACGATCTCAGGCGATTGAGAGAGGCGCGCTCGATCCTTGCAACTCAGTTGGAAGATGTTCGCAGGCGCCTCGACGAAACCATTGCAAGGCTCCAGGCCCCAATAGAAACTCCGACGGGAACAGCGCGTACCGAAACCGTTTCCCCGAGCATCCCCCAGCCAACGACGCAGGTGGTTTCGCCCAGAGTCGAGGAGCCCGAGGTCGTTCCTGAAGTTGAGCCCGAGGTCTTTCCTGAAGTTGAGCCAGAGGTCGTTCATGAAGTTGAACCGGAGATCCAAGAGCCAGTGGCGGCTGCTCCTCTTCCGTCAACAAAGGTGGATGAGGCGCCGCCCGAGGCCGTTGCCGAACCGGAGGTCGAAACCCCCGGCTTCGACCAGCAGACTGCCGTTGCCGAGGCTCCAGCGTTGGAGGACTTGCTAAGGGAGATTCGAGAAGAACGTGAGCGCGGCAGGCGAGAAGTAGAGGAAGCCTTGCGAGACACCGCTTCAGAGCCAACGCTCGCGGACACCATCGAGGACGTGGTGCCCGATGGCCCAGCCGTGGTCTCGAAGGACGAAGACGTCGCGCTGTCGCGCCGAGGCGAAGTCCTCCAGGAGACTCCCATCCAGGCATCCCGCAGATTGAAGCGTCTCTTGCAGGAAGATCAAAACGATTTGCTCGACCGGATCCGAACGCACCGCGGAAAGGGCACTTTTGACCAAGACATCTCTCCGCTGGACCAGCAGGAGTCCCGCTTTGCCGAAGGGATGGGCGAAATCCTGGGTGAGGCCTTCAGCGCAGGCCGAAAGGTCGCGGGAGGCGACAGCCAAGGCGAGCCCGATCAGCCGGTTCGCAATCTGGTCTCTCGCCAGCTCGTCGGGCCGTTGAGACGAGAGCTGTCCACCGCGGTCGAGGCTGGGCTTCAGGCTCAGGACACTCCAACGTCCATTGCCGAACGAGCGAGCGACATCTATCGGGTCTGGAAGGGAGTTCGTACCGAGTTGCTAGGAGAAGGCCTCGTCTTCGCCGCGTACCACCAGGGTCTCATGGACGTATGGCGCAGCCAGGGGGCAGCTACCAAACGGTGGGTCCTCTCCTTGGACGAGCAGACGTGTCCTCGCGATGTATGCAGACAGAACGAAGGTGCTGGGGCAGTCGCAGTGGACAGTGCATTCCCGAGCGGTCACATGGCCCCGCCAGCCCATGGCGGTTGTACCTGCACCATGTCTGGATCGGAGGACTCTCATTAGAAGGCCAGCTCCTGCCCGGCAGGCGTCGCGGCTTAGGGTAATAGTCATAGCGGCAGCCATCCTCTTTTTTGTTTCCATCTCCACTGTCACGCGCTTTTACACCGACCTGCTGTGGTTCAGAGAACTCGGATTTAGATCGGTGTTCTGGACGATTCTCAGTTCCCAGGCTCTGCTGGCGGCCATATTCGGAATCGCGTTCTTCGTACTGATGATGGTCAACGTCTTGATCGTCGGCAGGACAATGCCGCTGTACCGGATCGCCAACGATCCTGAGGACGCGCTCGAGCGATACCGGGGAGCGTTCCTTCCCTATCTTCGGTTAATTGCCATCGGGGGAAGCGCGGTGCTGGCCATCTTCTTTGCTCTCGGCATCACACCGCTGTGGGAAAACTTCATCCTTGCTCAAAATGCCGTTGCATTCGATCAAGTAGATCCCGTTTTCGGTAAGGACCTCAGCTATTACGTCTTCAAGCTCCCGGTGTACAGCTATATCTACAGCTGGCTCCAAACGAGTCTGATACTCATCACGCTCGTGGTGGCGGGGGCCCACTACCTCACGGGCGGGATCCGTCCGCAATCGGTAGGCGATCGCGTCTCGCCGGCGGTGAAGGCCCACCTCTCGGTGCTGATCGGACTGATCGCCCTGCTCAAGAGCTGGGGTTACCGCCTGGATCAGTTCAATCTGCTCTACTCCGAGCGCGGGGGAGTGACGGGGGCCTCATACACCGACGTCCATGCTGAGCTTCCTGCTCTTCGTCTGCTTGTGATCATCTCGATCATCGCGGCGGTGTTGTTCCTCGTTAACATCCGCATCCGCGGTTGGGCCCTCCCGATAGCCGGATTGGGACTGTGGCTCCTCACCTCCCTGCTCGTTGCCGGCGTGTTTCCTCTGGTGGTGCAGAAGTTCCGGGTCGACCCCGCCGAACTGCAAAGAGAAGGTCCCTTCATAAAACGCAACATCGAGTCTACGCGCGCCGCCTACGGACTCGACGCGATGGAGGTTCGCGAGTTCCCGGCGAAGACCGAGGTCACTCCAACAGAGATCGAGGGGAACCAGAGGACGATAGACAACATTCGCCTCTGGGACCCGGAGACTCTCAAGACCGCATACCGGCAGCTGCAGGAGATCAGGCCCTACTACCGTTTCATGGACGTCGACGTAGATCGTTACCAGGTCGGCGATGAAACTCGCCAGCTCATGGTTTCCACCAGAGAGCTCGACGTCGAGAACCTCGAGTCGCGCACCTGGCAGAACGAACGCATCGTCTATACCCACGGATACGGCGCGGTGGCGAGCCCTACTCACGAAAAGGACGTACAGGGCCAACCGTCGCTGCTGATGCAAGACATTCCCCCGGTCACCGACATCGAGTCCCTCAAGATGGATCAGCCTGGCGTGTATTTCGGGGAGGGCTTTCGATTCGGAGCCGGTTACTCGATCGTCGGCACCGACCAGCCGGAGCTGGACTTCGCGACGGAGGACCGGACCGAAACCACAAACTACGAAGGCAAGGGTGGCGTTGCCGTCCAGCATCTGTTGAGACGACTCGCCTTTGCATGGCGGTTTCGTGACATCAATCTGGCGATCAGCGGGCTCATCAACAACGAGTCAAAGATCATTTACCACCGTGAGGTTCGAGAGCGAGTCTTGAAGGCCGCTCCGTTTATTCAGTTCGATGGGGACCCTTACGCGGTCATCGACAACGGGCGAGTCATGTGGATGATTGACGGCTACACGACCTCCCCGATGTATCCATATTCCTCGCGGTTCGATTTCAGTCAGCGATCGATGCTGCGAGGCGGTGATGAGACAGGGCCGAGTCTTCATGGCCGGAACAACTACATCCGTAATTCGGTGAAGGCGACCATCGACTCCTACGACGGAACCGTGAAGCTCTACATATGGGACGAGGAAGATCCGATCATCCGGGCCTGGCAGAAGGTCTTCCCCGAGATATTCACGGCCAAAAGTGAGATGCCCCCATCTCTGCTTGCCCACGTGAGGTATCCCGAAGATCTCTTCAGGATCCAAAGCGGTCTCTACTTGCGCTACCACATGGTTGACGTCACGGAGTTCTACACGAGGGAAGATCTCTGGGTCATTCCTGCGGATCCGGACGAGCGGCCTGCGGGCAGAACCGCATCCCTGACGCGTGAGTTACAGCCTTATTACGTATTGATGAAACTTCCCGGCGAAGATGAGGAGAGCTACGTCCTCATCCTTCCTACCAACCCACGAAACCGTCCCAACATGGTGTCTCTGCTGGTCGCCAAAAGCGATCCCGAAGAGTACGGGGAACTCATCGACTTCCGCTTCCCGACGGGACGTCAGATACCAGGTGTAGGGCAGATCAACGCCGCGATCAATCAGGACCCCGATATTTCTCGCACCAAGACGCTTCTTGACCAAGCCGGCTCGAACGTGATCTTGGGGAACCTGCTCGTCCTTCCGCTGGGCGATTCCATCCTCTACTCCCAGCCTTTCTTCGTGCAGGCCGCCACCAACCCGATACCAGAACTGACTTTTGTCATCCTCGCAACGAGAGACCGAGTCGTGATGCAGCCGACTCTGGAAGAAGCTCTGGAAGCTTTGGTTTCGGGTCAGGAGCGCACCACGCCTCTTCCAGGCGGAGTGCCGTCCCTGTCGGGTGAGGAACTGATCCAGGAGGCCCTTGAGCACCTGCAAAGGGCGGACGAGGCCCTGCGACGCGGAGACCTTTCGACCTATCAGCGCGAAAACGAGGAAGCAAGACGCATCCTAGAACGCTCCCAGCAAGACCAGCCAGAGCCATCCCCAAGCCCAGCCGGCTAGAGACATCGCCTTTGCGGGCTGTGTTATCTTCGATGCGCGAGGTGGAGCAGTCTGGTAGCTCGTCGGGCTCATAACCCGAAGGTCGCGGGTTCAAATCCCGCCCTCGCAACTAAGCCCCGCTCCGCGGGGCTTTTTGGTCTCTACAATTGGCTTATCGATCACGAAGCTAAAGGAGGGGGTATGGCTTCCGGGCCTCCCAGCCGGGTGGTAATCGCGGAAGAGGACTTTATTGCTCGGGAGGGAATCCGTTGCATTGTCGAATCTCTTTCGGAGGTCGAGGTCGTAGGTATGGCCGACGGGGCCGAAACGCTCTCCTCGGCCATCCTGTCTTCGAGTCCTGACGCAGTTTTGTTCGGGTTGCAGCCTCTCCCCATGAAGTCCGAGGCTGTTGCTGCCGCTCTGCAGGTTCGTAACGATTACCCGGACTTGGCCCTGATCGTCCTAGCCTACGAGCTAGGTGGAAGAGTCCCGTTTGACTTGCTCAGTCAGGGGTCTGCGGGGTTCGGTTACCTGCTAAGACAAAATCTGGGCGCGGCAAGTCAATTATTGGAAGCGATCCATTCTGTAATGGAAGGTGGCCTGGTTCTGGATCCGTCCGTTGTGGACTCTGTACTCGAAGCGCAACGCCGGCGACGGCATTCACGTCTGCATGGACTAACCGATAGAGAACACGAGGTTCTTACCTTGATGGCTACGGGTCAAAGCAACGCTGCAATTGCAGCGTCACTGGTTCTCTCCAAACCAGCCGTCGAGAGGCACATCAACGCCATCTTCCGTAAGCTCGGATTGAGGCAGGAGACTGATGTCAGCCAGCGCGTAAAAGCGGTGTTGTTTTACTTAAACGAGGATCAGGCAAGCAGCTGACATCAGGGTGCACACACCAGCAGCCCAATACACCTGGCAACACCCATCGGGTGGTAGGCGAGAAGTGTCGACAACAAGTAGGGAAGTTCCTTCCATTTCTCTCCGGTTATCTAAGGAGTCCACCCGTATTGGAAATTACCCGAGCCAAATCTCGATGGATGACTGGGATCCTGAGGCCAGTTTTAACCTTCATAGTTCTCGTTCTGTTCATGGCAGTTTCGGCAGAGGCGAACCACGTTCCTACCGTCGGGCTTGGAACTGCGGACAGTTTCGCGATTCTCGCAGGTTCGGGCGTTACCAACACCGGCGAAAGTGTCATTAGCGGAGATGTCGGATCGCATCCGACTACTTCAGTTGGAGGATTTCCGCCAGGGATTGTTCAGAACGGGACCATAAACCCCTCTTACACCGAGAGTGCTAAGGCTTCCCTCGTTACCGCTTACAACGACGCCGCGGGGAGAACGCCCGTCAGCACCATTGACACCGAGCTTGGAGGACAAACCCTCGTGCACGGGGTCTACGATTCCGCAGCGGGAACGTTTGAAATTACAGGCACTCTTGTACTCGATGCACAGGGGGACCCAAACGCAGTCTGGATCTTCAAAATGGCATCCAGTCTGACCACGGCTTCTAGTAGCAATGTGAGTCTGATAAACGGTGCGAGTGAGTGCAACGTCTTTTGGCAGATCGGCAGTTCTGCGACTCTTGGTACAAGCTCCACATTGCGAGGAACCATGATGGCTCTTACCTCGATAACTCTCACCACCGACGCGAACGTCTTCGGAAGGGCACTCGCAAGAAACGGTGCAGTCACCCTGGATAGCAACAACATCGATGCAACAGCATGTTCGACTGCACCGGCCGCTGATGTGACCCCAACGCCTAGTCCCCCCGGCGATTCCACGACACCAACGCCAACGGCCACGGTAACCAATCCGCCCCCTGTGACTACCGCCACGACTGGGACCCCTGCGACTACCTCGACAACTGCGCCGCCTGCCAACACCACAACCACTGGCACCCCCGTCGACACAGCCGCCGGTCCGCCCACCGACACGACAACACTTACGGAGCTCCCTCGCACCGGAGGTCCGATTCAAACAGGACCAGCCCTCGCCCTAGCACTCAGCCTGATTCTTGTTGGCTTGTTCTTTAATCACCTTGGCAGGTCCTTGGCCAGCAACCGGTGACCCAAACAAAGGTCGCGCCGAACAAAAACCTTGAAAAGGGCCGTGCGCGTGATGATCTGTGAGGACGAACCTCTATTCTCGGCTGCGCTTTCGGATCGGTTTCCAGCCGCGAAATAGCCCAAACGGACTATTGATCACAATCCCCAAGAAGACGAAATTTGTAACCATCGAGACTCCGGTCCCCCACCGCGTCTTGACTTTGACGTCGTGCTGAGAGCTTCACACTGGATTGATGAATCTCAAGGAAGGTCCTCAAATGGCTCGTTACTTCGTTCAGGCTGTGCGGAGTGTTCGAGTTCGTTGGAGCGTGGCCGGCGTGGCCATAGCAGTCATTCTGGTGACGAGTTTATTGACCTTTCGGACTCTAGATCGCCCAACTCATGTGACGACAGGGAGCTCGGGGTTTCCCGATCAAGCTATTGAAAACGAAAGCCTAGACGAAGCTGTCGCCGATCCCTCGGTCTCCACAGTTTCTCCTGATGACCCGGAGTATGGAGTGAGGCCGAGGCCCATCCTGAAGGGTTCGCCTCTCGGCCCATCCCCAATTCCTGAGATCCCGATCGTAAATCCGAAACGTGGATTCGAGTTACATGTCACAACTGATAGAAAAGCCTACGTTGAAGACGAACAGGTAAAGATCACAGTTCGGGCTTGTAATGAAGGAACCACGAACGTGACCTACGGGTACTGGGATAAGCAACCCTTCATGCTTCGAGCAGTGGATTCAGCCGGACGGTACCTAGCTTCAGGCACAGGGGACAGCGGAGGCGAGTACCACAAGCGCACATGGGAACCCGGAGACTGTGAGGAGTTCGCCGGATGGATTTGGTGGCAAACCCGATGGAGCATCAGCCCCGAACCTGTGCACGGTCATCCTCGGGTTGATGCCGGAAGCTACCGGATAGAAGCTGAATGGTGGGGGGATGAACCAAGCTCAGCGCCCACGCCTCCTCCTTACGACAAGAAAGGAACTTCGGATCCGTTCGAGTTGAAGGGTGTGGTAATAAAGGTCACGACTGACAAACCTGTATACACCTCGGTAGAGCCTGTAACAGCAATTGTGACTGCATGCAACCCGAGTCGAGAGGCGCACACCCAGACATTTGTGTGGCGACCGGAGGCTGAGATCAGGATCTTTAAGGACGGCCACACAGTTTCGCAAACTCATAACGAAGGACCTGTTCCGAAATACAGCTCGACCTGGGCGGGGGGTGAGTGCAGGTCATATGAATACGTCTGGGATCAGAAAGCGACCGTATACGATCCCGGAGGGGAGAACGGCGAACCAACCGGTAACCGAGTGCCTCCGGGTGAATACCTTGTGGAAGTTCTCTGGTGGGGACACTCCCGCCCGGATGTCGGCGTCGGCCACGACGCTCGTCCGGGAGTCATTCCAGACCGGGTCCCCTTCACCTTGGTTTGAAGTCTCAATTTGCAGCTGGGTAAGTCGCCGATATCCTGAACCCATGAGTGCCCGGTCCCAGATCTCTCGAGATGACATCCGACGCTTCGAGGAAGACGCCCTCGAGCTGATGGGCCCTCTTTACGGCGCTGCACTCAGATATACGCGCAATCCGTCGGATGCCGAGGACTTGGTCCAGGAGACCTACCTGAGGGCCTATCGGGCCTGGGATCAGTTCGAGCCGGGCACGAACTTGAAGGCGTGGCTCTTCAGGATCCTCACGAACCTATTCATCTCCTCCTATCGCAAAAAGCAGCGGGAACCGGTGGTCGTTTCGGCCGACGAGCACGAGGAATTCGACCTCTATTCACGCCTGGCCGACCGCCGTGCTCTGGACGGGTCTGCCGAATCCATCGTCTTGGATCAGATCGTCGATGACGACGTCAAGAGCGCTCTCGCTGATCTTCCTGAGAACTTTCGCATCGCCGTTTTGCTTGCCGACGTGGAGGGCTTTAGCTACAAGGAGATCGCGGAGATCCTCGCCATCCCGATCGGCACGGTCATGTCTAGATTGTTCCGTGGAAGAAAGGCACTGCAGAAGGCGTTGTGGAACCTAGCCGCCGAACGAGGACTGGTAGAGGCCCCATGAACAAGCCCGACTGCGACGAATTGATTGCGAAGCTCTATCAGTTCATAGATGGAGAGCTATCTCGCGATGAAACGGTCGCGCTGAAAAGACACCTCGAGGGTTGCGGGCCCTGTCTCGAGCGGATACAGGTCGAAGAGCGGTTCAAGCTGCTGATCAAGACGAAGTGCCGCGGAGAGCAAGCGCCAGAACTGCTCGTAGAAAAGGTGAAAGCGGCGCTTCAAGCCGAGATGGAATAGATGGATCTCGGGCTCCACGGTGCCCCCTGCGCCGTGGCGGGTGCGAGCAGGGGATTGGGTTATGCCATTGCGCTAGAGCTGGCTAGAGAGGGAGCCAGAGTGGCGATTTGTTCCAGAGACCGGTCATCGATCGAGCTGGCAGCAGAGCGGATCCGGGCCGAGACCTCATCGGAAGTGCTGGCCGCGACCGCCGATGTTTCTATTTCCTCCGAGGCAGCGATGTTCGTCGACCAAGCCGCAGCCGCTTTCGGGGGCCTGCAGGTCATGGTGACCAACGCAGGGGGCCCTCAGACCGGTCTTCCAGATTCATTCGAAGAAGCAGATTGGCGCGCTGCCCTCGAACTCAACTTCTTCTCATCCGTTTCTCTTGCAACTGCCGCCCTTGCGCATATTCGCAAGCAGAGCTGGGGGAGGATCGTTCTCATTACCTCGTCTGTTGTGAAGCAGCCGGATCCCGACCTCTCGCTTTCGAGCGCGGCGCGTTCCGCGGTCACGGCATTTGCCAAGACACTGGCAACAACCGTTGCGAGAGATGGGATAACCGTCAATTGTGTGATGCCCGGCCAGATCGCAACCGATCGCTTGAGCTCGCTGGCCGGGGCACCACTGGGGGCCCCGGCCGATCACCCTGCGTTCTCCGAGATGGCTGCACAAATTCCGGTCGGAAGGGTGGGAGAGCCTTACGAGTTCGCAGCAGCGGTGACTTTTTTGTGCTCGAAGAGAGCTTCATTCATAAACGGTGTGGCTCTTCAGATTGATGGAGGTTTCATCAGAAGCCTGCTGTAGCTACTCAGCAGCTCCGGTTCTGAAGAGCCGGCGGTTCAGGGCATCCAGCACGGCTCGCACCACGGCTTCGGTCAGCAAGCCGGTAACCACCGCGGAGCCCGACAGAGAAGTAATGCCTCGTGGCTCACCTACTGAAAGCGTGACCACCATCACCTCTGCCGCTCCAGCTCTTTGGATACCGAGATGCTCCAGCTCCAGCCAAGCTTTGCCTTCGAGCAAGTCGTTCAGAGCCTTCAAGGTGGCCGTTGCTGCTAGGCGCGCGAGGCTCTCCTTCGAGTTCACGCCCGACGCTTCTCCGCGCGATAGCGCGCCGTTTTTCTTGAGACCGACCGAAACCTTTGCTGCCTTCCCCTTGATCTCGGTGGAAACCTCTTCTATCGAGGGCCTGGCTTCCGTCGGAGCTGTTAGCTCAACTTCGGAGAACTGAACGATCGAAATGATCCTGTGATCGAGATCGATGCCGAAAGTAGCCATCGAAACCGTTTGGATGTCTCGCGCAAGCTGTTTGGGGGACTTTCCAGCACCCGCAACCACGTGGATCTCGATGGGGTTGCCTTCGGGGTCTTGGACCAGGCGAGCGGCCCTTACCTCTGGGATCTTGAGGATGGCTTCTTCGATTTGTTTCCCCTCCACTTCCATCAAGCAACATTGATGCAACCGTGGTCGTCAAAGCAAGTATTTGTGGATTAACCCCGTCTAGTTCGGCGGGATGGTACGAAATGACCCATTAGGAGGGTCCAAATTGATCCGTTTTAGCCATTCACACCGCCGGCTTTAAGACCGAAGATCTACTCGAAGCGGACAAACGGTCTGCTTCCGAAATCGGAACCGGAGGGGTTGGAGATGAGGCAGCACCAGAGGGATTACCTGAGAACTGCCGAGGTAGCTCGGCTACTCCATGTGTCTCCCAAGACCGTCTCTCGGTGGGCAAATGAGGATAAATTGCCGTTTGTGAGGACTCTGGGTGGTCACCGGCGGTTTCCTGCGGATCAGATCCAGGAGCTGGCTCAAAAGTTAACTTCTGAGTCTCAAGGGAAGCAGGCGTACGGACGATGATTTAGAGTCTCCTTGACTTGGTTCACGGTCCTTCCCGGCTGGTCCGGATCGTCCGTTTCGGCCAAGTAGGAGATACTGGTCGCGGCGGCCGAGAGGTGTGTGCCGGGGCTTATACGGCAAGACGGGTCTTTGACAACAGAGATGGGAACCGGCGGGGCGAGTAACACCCCTGAGCGGAGCGGATATTGCTCTCCACCAATTAGCGAGGTGGTGAGTTTCCTAGCACATCCAATCCAAACACCACCGCTAAGGGGGACTCACCATGAAGCGCATTTATTTTCGTATTGCCGCCGTTCTGGCAACGCTGGCCGCTCTCTTCGTTTCTTCGGGAGCAGGAGTGCACTGGCGCTAGAGCGCAACAGATAGTTTTGTCTCACCGCTGCAACGCCGGCCGGTTTCCACCTCTGTTGTAGGCCCCGACTGTCGGCACAGACGTCAGCTCAAGGGGAGGCTCGGTTGCGGGGCATTCGGATCTATGTAGCGGTTTTGGTAGCCGCATACCTGGGTCTGGTGGCCACTCAACTCGCAGGCGGCGATCGAGTCAGTATCGCGGAATTCCTAATCTTTCTTGGGATATTCGTCATCGCCGAGGCACGTCCGGTCTTTCTTCCAAGAGTGTCGGTCACGGTCTCGTTCATCATCGCCGTAGTCGCGATCATTGAACTCCCCCCCGCCGCGGTAACCCTGGCTACTGGGATTGGAGTCATCGGCCTGCTCTTCGGACACGAGCGCCCAAGCCGGATGAAACTGATCTTCAACATGGCCCAGATGGGTCTTGCTGGAGGTCTGGCCGCAGAGGCATACAGGGCGCTGGGCCCCGCGACCGGTCCGGCACCATTCTCTGACCTTCCCCAGGTGATCCTGGCCACCGGAGTCGCCACCGGCGTCTTCTTCGTCGTGAACACCGTCGCGGTCAGCGGTGCCATTTCGATATCCATCAAGTCTGGGTTCCTCAAGACCTGGTTAGGGAACTTCAGCTGGCTCACGACCACATACGTCGCCTTTGGCGCGTCTGGGATCGTCCTGGCCGCTTTGTACGAGCTCGTTGGCGTGCTGGCGCTCCCGCTGCTGTTGGTCCCGCTGCTGGTAGCAAGAGGAGTGTTTCGTTCATACGAAGAAGTGAGCGAGGCCTACGAATCCACCGTCCTTGCCTTCGTGGCCGCCATCGAGGCCAAGGACTTCTATACCAAGGGTCACTCCGTAAGGGTGACCGAGTACGCCATGTCCATCGCCAGGCGCCTCGGGATGACAGAAGAGCAGCTGACGGCTTTTCGGTATGGGGCCCTCCTTCACGACGTAGGAAAACTGGCGATCAGAAAGTCCATCCTCACCAAGCCCGCCGGATTGAGTGACGACGAATACGAGCAGATCAAATTGCATCCGGTGCTCGGGGCACAGATCGTTTCCGAGATCGAATTCCTCCGCCCCGCTCTCGATGGGGTGCTCTATCACCATGAGCGTCTCGACGGGAGTGGATATCCTGCCGGACTTCGGGGAGAGATCGTTCCGGAGTGGGCCAGGATCATGGCGATCGCCGACACCTTTGACGCAATGACTTCGACTCGGGCCTACCGATCTGCAAGGACGCCGGCCGAGGCGATCGCAGAATTAAAGAGATGCGCGGGCGTATCTCTCGACGCTAAGTTCGTCGAGATGTTCTTAGATGCCCTGCGAGATGAAGATGCCCGCAAACAATTCGAGGCGCGAACCCGCTATGAGCCAAAGCCGATTTCCAGCCCTGCCGTCTAGCATCCTGCTGTGGTTGCCCGGCGCCGCCTGGGTCGCTTACGGGATCGCGAACGGATACAGGCCATCGAACCTAGTCCTGTTCGCAATGGCGACGGTGGTCGTGTCGCTGGGCGAGCTGCTGGAAGTCGATCTGCCGGGAGGACGATCGACGCCGGTGTCGAGTGCGGTGGTCTTCGCCCTCTTCGTGTTGATGCCGCCGATCGAAGTGACCGCAGTAGCGATCCTCGCATTTGCCGTCGGACTTATCGTCAGGACGCGCGACGGGGACAGGGTTGCACTGCTGCGCTCTACATCGAGACGACTGGCTGCCATCCTTTTGTCTCTCGCTTTCTATGTATGGCTCTCCTCCGTGATGCCTCCCTTCGGCAACATCGACAAAGGCGACTTGCTGGCTAGGACTCTGGCGATGGTGATCGCGGGAAGTCTGAAACTCCTGGCAGATACCGGAGCCTCGGCTCTCTTCATTTCTCATGCCCAGCGGATCCCTGCGTTTCCTATCTGGATGGGGCAGCTATCCAACCGTCTCGCCATCCACGGGGCTTTCCTTTCTGTCGCCGCACTGATGGCCCTTGCCTATGAGGTGCTGGGCGCGTCGGCGTTTGTGTTGTTTCTTCTTCCTCTTCTCGCCGCCAGGCGTGCGTTCCGGCGATATGCATCGATCCACACGACGTATGTACAGACGATCAGGGCGCTCTCGAAGGTTCCGGAGATGGCAGGCTACGCTCCCGACGGCCATTCCGTCCGCGTTGCCGAGGCGGCCGTAGCGATTGCCAGGAATAGAGGTCTATCGGACAACCAGGTCCAGGACATCGAGTTTGCGGCGCTTCTTCACGACGTCGGTAGACTTTCGTTCGAGGATCCCGAAGAGGCGCCGGAATCAGCCGTCGGGACGAGAACCGGCAGGCGACTGGCGCTATCGAGCGCTCGGATCGTGGGCAGGACTCGTTATCTCGAGAGAGTGGCTCAGATCGTTCAGTTCCAGGACGAACCTTTCGCCGAAGCGGAGAGAACTACCGAAGATCTAATACCCAAGGAGACGCAAATCCTCAAGGTTGCCAACGATTTTGTTGAGCTCACCGAGGAAGGTGGGCCCGGTCTCTCGAGAGAGCTTGCGATGCATCAGCTCGAGCAATTGAGTGGGATCGACTACGACCCGGATATCCTCAACGCCCTCCGCAAGGCTCTCAAGCACCGCCCCTCCCTTTAGCCCGTCTGGGGGCGTAACGGACGGCCCTGTCTACCAGTAAGAAGATCCCAACGCCGAGCAATATGTCACCGATGCTGACCGCGGTCCGGATAAGTGGAATCGGGATGATGTCGCCGAGGAATCCCAGCTTCGTGTCTGGTTCCATCAGCTCATGCTTAAAAGCCGTCTCGAGGTAATCGGTTGCGTCGAATCCGGCAGCCTCGACCGCATCGAGCGAGACAGGCATTCCGCCGTTCAATCCAATCACGAGAATATTCAGCAGCATCCCGGCCCCCATGAGGTATGCGCCGGGAAGCCGCAGGTTGAAGATGACGAAGGTAACCAGCACTAGATAGGACACCCCCAGGATCGCAAGTCCGGTGGTGCTGTCGGCGAGACTGGGAACAAGAAATTCGGCGGCAAGCTGGCCGCCGGCCTGGATGGCAAGACCGACGAACACGAGCCAGGAATATCGGAAATCGACCTTACCGATGTTCTCGAGCTTCCCGCCTCTCGCCAGGCCCGAGACGAGGCCGGCAAGGAGAAGGATGACGGCGATGCTCACGATGCGACAGGATATCGGGCGATGACGTACGAATACCTGCTCTCAGAGAAGAAGGGACCTGCGATGGTCCTGACGATAAATCGTGAAGAGGCGCGCAATGCCATCAATCCTGCGGTTACGGCTGAGCTGATCGATGGCGTGCGGGTGGCGAAGGAAGATGAGGAAGTTCGCTGCATCGTCATCACGGGCGCCGGTGACAGAGCCTTTTGTGCGGGGGGAGACCTCGGCGGTGGGCAGGGGATGGAGGGAGGCGCGCTTGGCCAGCACTTCCAGCGCGCCTTGTTCTCGGAGCTGTTCTTAGATCTGCGATCCTGCGGCAAGCCCGTTATTGCGCGAGTGAACGGACATGCCCTCGGCGGAGGGTTCGGCCTGGCTCTGGCCTGTGACCTGATCGTCGCATCCGACGCTGCGGAATTTGGGACTCCTGAGATCAACATCGGGCTGTGGCCTTACGTGATCACGGCAGTGATCCAAAGGAACGTCCCAAACAAAGTGGCTCTCGAGATCATGATGCTCGGCAAACGCATGCTTGCCGGGGAAGCAGAGCGCTGGGGGTTTGTGAATCGCGTGGTCCCCGCCGAGAATCTGGATACTGAGACAGATGCGGTCGTGAATGAGCTGGCTTCGAAAAGCCCGGTGATTATGCGTCTTGGAAAAGACTCTTTCTATGCTGCTTCCGACATGGACATCTCCAGCGCCCTCAAGTACCTAGAGAATCAGCTGAGTGTCGGGTTACAAGCCGAGGATGTTGCAGAAGGCATCGCCGCCTTCTTTCAAAAGCGCAAGCCCGAGTGGAAGGGCCGCTGACCGCTTCGTTTGTCCCCTTTTAGTGGACGGCGCAACCCGGTAGCCTTCTCCAGACGGCGCAGGACAGACTTCGGGGAGCCCTCCCCGGCGAAGCGCCAAAGGAGGTCCTCATATGGCCGATGAGGCAAAGGCCGGCAGGCAAGCCACGCCCGCCGCCGGCGAAGATGGTCCGAAGTTCATGCCGACCCTTACATACGAGGGGCCGAGCATGAAAGAAAAGGTCGAGGAGCTCCGAGAGAAGCGAGCGCAGTTCGAGGCCATGGGAGGCCCCGAGCGAATAGAGCGTCAGCGGTCTCAGAACAAGCTGACCGTTCGAGAGCGCCTCGGTCTTCTATTCGATGATGGGACCTTCATGGAGTACGGCTTGCTCGCGCATCATCAATCGCAATCCCCCCAGATGCAGGGGAGGTTCACTCCGGCGGATGGGTGTATCACCGGCATTGGTGAAATCGGGGGGCGAAGAGCTGCAGTGATCGCGTACGACTTCACGGTGATGGCCGGATCAATTGGAATGGTCGGAGAGATCAAAGCCACGCGTATGAGAGAGCTTGCCCTCAAAGAGCGCATACCGATCGTTTGGCTGATCGATTCCGCAGGGGCACGCATTCAGGAAGCAGCAGGATCAACTTTCGCGCGCTCGGGCGATCTCTTCCGCGAGCAGGTGGTCATGAGCGGAGTGATCCCTCAGGTGGCGGCGATGATGGGCCCCGGTGCGGCCGGCACCGCGTACATTCCGGGTCTTGCCGATTTCGTTCCGATGGTGAAGGGAAACTCCAACATGGCTCTCGCCGGACCTCACCTGGTGAAAGCTGCAGTCGGCGAGGACGTCAGCGCGGAGGAAATGGGGGGATCGGAAGTCCATTGCAAGGTCTCGGGAGTGGGAGACCTGGAGGTCGCAGATGACCAGGAGTGCATCACTGCGGTTCGCAAGTACCTCTCTTTCTTTCCTTCCTCCAATCTGGATAGACCGCCGGTCGCACAGACAAGCGACCCGCTCGACCGGCGCTGCGAGGATCTGATCGATCTCGTTCCCGCGAATCCCCGCAAGGCCTACGACATGAGGAAACTTGTCGCCTCGATCGTCGACGACCATGACTTCTTCCCCATGAAACCGGACTGGGCGAAAAACCTCGTTACCGGATTCGCCCGGTTCGGTGGCAGACCGTGCGGGATCATTGCCAATCAGCCCATGTTCCTTGGGGGCGCCCTGGATGTGAACTCGGCAGACAAAGCAGCGCGTTTTGTATGGCTGTGCGATGCGTTCAACATCCCTCTGGTGTTTCTCATGGATTGCCCTGGATTTCTCGTCGGCAGTCAAGTGGAGAAGCAGGGAATCATCAGGCACGGGGCCAAGATGCTCTTTGCAGTTTCGGAGGCGACCGTGCCGAAGATCACGGTAGTGATTCGAAAGGGTTATGGGGCGGGCTACTACGTGATGAACGGGCGTGCTTACGAGCCGGATCTCCTGGTTGGCTGGCCCACGGCTGAGATCAGTGTCATGGGCCCTGAAGGGGCGGTCAACATCATCTTCCGCAAGCAGATCGAAGCAGCCCCGCCCGAGCAGCAAGACGAGATGCGTAACCAGATGATCGGCATGGTGCGCGATCAGATCAGTCCATACATCGCGGCCGGATGGTCGTTCGTTGACGATCTGATCGATCCAGCTGAAACACGCCAGGTGATCGGCAAGGCTCTCGCCGTGACTGAGAGCAAGAGAGTCGAGAGGCCCTGGCGCAAGCACGGCGTTCTGCCGGTCTGATTGGAGGGAGTGTTGAGCGATCCGTCTGACTTCTTTACTCATGACATCCGGGTTGGTTCGATCACCAGGGCAGAACCATTTCCGCAAGCGCGTCAGCCTGCATACAAGCTATGGGTAGATCTCGGTGACGAAATCGGCGTGAAGACATCGAGCGCCAGATTGACCGACCTTTACGGAGTCGCAGACCTTGTCGGCCGGCAAGTCGTATGTGTCGTCAGCTTTCCTGCGAGGAAGATTGGTCCATTCATGTCCGAGGTCCTCGTCCTCGGAGTGGATACGGAACGAGGCGTCGTCTTATTGCAGCCGGACGACAAGGTTGAAGATGGTCAAAAGATTTTCTAACCACGGCTGGAAATTTCTCGCAGTCGTGCCTGCCTGGTAGGCTTCCGGCACCGCACCGGCGAGGAGGAAAAGACATGAGTGAAACCCAGGATCCAGCGCAGCTTGCAGAGGCGATCAAGGGTATGTCCGATGACGACCTAAAGGCGAACTTGAAGGAGCAGGGGTACGACACCGTTCTCCAGCAGATCTTTTCTGGGATGGAAGAAGCGTTCTCTCCTGAGAAGGCCGGCAATACCAGCGCAGTGATCCAATACGATATCGAGACCGACGACGGCACCAAGAGCTGGACGGTCAACATCGCAGATGGCACCTGCAAGACGTCCTCTGGGGCTGCGGATAGCCCGCGAGTCACGCTCCAGATGAACATCATCGACTTCGTGCGCCTCATCTTTCGCCAAGCTGATGGCATGCAGCTCTTCATGAGCGGCAAACTGAAGCTTAAGGGCGACATGATGTTCGCCCAGCAGATGCAGGGCTATTTCGAACAGCGGTTCTGATTGGAAAGATGCATCATCACCGCCGCTCTTTCCGGAGTGGCGGCGAACCGCCAGCAGTGCCCGGCCATCCCGTATACGCCTGAGGAATACGCGGCCGAGGCCAAACGAGCATACGAAGCGGGGGCCACAGTAGTCCATCTTCATGCCCGGTATCCCGATGGGGCGCCGTCTTATCGGGTGGACGAGTATCGGTCGATCACTCAAGCCATCCTTGCTGAAACTCCCGCGTTGATAATCAACTACTCCACCGGCGCGGTTCACATTCCTAAAGAGGAGCGAATCGCCCACATCGTCGAGCTTAAGCCTGAGCTGGGAGCGCTCAACATGGGCTCAATGACGTACGCGAAATACTCCGAAAAGCGCAAAGAGATGATCTTCGACTTCTGCTTTGAGAATCGCTTCGAGACGATCACCTACTTTCTCGAGCACATGAAGAAAGCCGGCGTTAAGCCCGAGTGTGAGTGTTTCGACACGGGTCATGTGTACAACTCGGTGCCCCTCATCGACATGGGTCTCCTCGAGCCCCCGGTGCAGTTTTCTCTGATCCTAGGGGTGCTCGGAGGGGCCCCCGCCAACCCGCGCACGCTGGACCATATGGCTTCACTGGTCCCAGCACCCGCTACCTGGGAGGTAATCGGAATATCGCGCGATCAGTGGATGCTGGTTTCGGCCGCAACGGCGCTGGGAGGAAACATCCGTGTGGGCCTTGAGGACAATTTCTATCTCCCTAACGGAGAGATGGCGTCGTCGAATGGAGACCTGGTGGAGGCAGCAGCCAAAGCCGTTCAATTGTCTGGTCGAGAGGTGGCGGGGGCAGATGAGGCCAGAGTCTTGCTTGGACTTCCCGAAACGCCCGATCGCACTGGCGTCCTGAGTGAGAGTGAGAGCGGCTGACTTCGATGGTTGAGATCGTTAGCGAGATGGTTGCCAACGTGTGGAAGGTTCTTGTCTCTGTTGGCGATCAAGTAACCGAGGGCGACACGCTGGTGATCCTCGAGTCCATGAAGATGGAAATTCCCGTTGAGGTTACCGTTTCGGGAAAAGTGGAGGAAGTTCGTGTCGTCGAAGGAGGGGTGGTTCAGGAGGGGGACGTTATCGCCGTCATCTCCTGATCGGCCATGAGAACAATAGGCCATGAGTGAATGCGATCCCGATCAGCAGCATTGCAGTGGCCAGTACGAGCCCCGTGGCCGGCCGGTTCACAATCCCCCCGTCCCACATGGGGACTGTGATAAAGAAGTGGCGGAGAATGCTCGCTGTTGAATTGGCAGAAATCAGTTGCTCATTCGGTTGGACCACAACTGCAGGCGCGGCGGGAACGCTGGGATTGGTTGGCGCTTTCCTCGAACTCGCTGACTTTACAGTCGAGGGTGCAACGGGACTGGAGCTGCGACGAATGAAGAGTTCAGTGACCCAAATCTCTTCACCTACCTGGTAGACCCCGACCGCATATCCTAGGTAATCAGAGCTTAGGACCTGAGAGCGGTGACTGGGCGAGCTCATGAACGCCTCGTGGATGGCATCGACGCTCGGGCCGCGGCCTACGTTTTCACCGAGGGCTTCCCAGTCGGCGATCTGTTCGGGAAGGCTGGTGTTGTGGTGCAGCCGTCCTTCATCCGCCATCTTCTTCGAGTGGGATCTGGCGATGTCGAGAAGTCCTGAGTCGTAAGCGAGAGCGGCGAGGCCGCGTCGGGAGCGTTCCTCATTTATCTTTTGGGCGAAGCCATCCTCGGAGGGGGATGCGTTAGCCACAGATGCGGCCGCAAACTGGAGCAGAAGCGCTATGAGAGCGAATCCGATCAACCAGCCCGACGCTTGCCTAGCTCTTTTCATCTCCGCCCTAACTAACGCTCCGCCTAAGGATGCGTTACTAACCCCATTATGTAGAAAAGGGACATAGACGTAAATAGCGGAAAAGGACTAGTCCTTGCCAACGCTCGAAGAGCTTGCCCGTGAGAAGACCGACCTCCGGAAGGAGGACGTCGAGCATCTCCATGAATTGCTCGGTTCGTGGCAGCTGCTTGCCGACTTGTCCTTCGCCGACCTTCTCTTGTGGTGCCCCCTTTCCGATAAGGAGGGATTCGTTTGTGTTGCCCAGATGCGTCCCTATACCGCCCAGACCCTCCATCCAGAGGACGTCTTCGGGACGATAGTGCGCCCAGAGGAAATTCCGGTGATCGACCGCGCCTTTGCCGAGGGAAAGACATGGAGAAGAGATGATCCGGTCCTGATCGACGGTGTTCCCGTGAGAATGGAGGGAGTTCCACTAAAGGGAGATCTCGGAACCGTTGCGATCATCACCAAGGAGGGGGCGCCGCTTACTAATCGCCGCCCCGGTCGGCTCGAACAGAACTATATGGAGTGCGCGTCTGCCCTGAGCCGGATGGTTCAGGAGGGGCGGTTTCCTTTTAGGGGGAAGTCTTTGAGCGCAGAAGGGGCCCCCCGTGTTGGTGACGGACTGTTCCGCTTGGACCTCGATAGGAGGGTCCTGTATGCCAGTCCGAACGCACTGTCCGCATATCGGAGGCTTGGGATTTCAGGCAACATCGAGGGAGAGACTCTCGAAGGTCTTGGCCTCGATACGACCGGTGTCCTCGACGCCCTCGCTCTCGGCAGGCCGATCGTAAATGAGATCGAAGTGGAAACGACTGTAGTTGCTCAAAGAGTGATCCCTTTCATTAAAGACGGTATCGCCACGGGGGCCATGATGTTGGTTCGGGATGTCACCGAGCTTCGGCACCGGGAGAGGATGCTGCGACGTAAGGAAGCGGTTATTCAGGAGATCCATCACCGAGTCAAAAACAATCTCCAAACCATCGCGAGTCTTCTTCGGGTCCAAGCGCGAAGGAGCAGCTCCGAAGAGACCCGGGGCGAGCTCGAAGAGGCGGTCAGGCGCATAGCGTCTATAGCAGTCGTCCATGAAACCCTTTCGCGAGACCCGGGAGAGCAGGTGAGGTTTTCGGAGGTGGCTCGTCAGATAATCAAGATGGTGGCCGACGGGGTGAGCGAACCCAGGGCGGTGGCCATTTCCTTTGAAGGAGACCCAGGGGAGCTTCCGGCTGAGCTTGCCACGCCTCTCGCGGTCGTTCTAATCGAGCTTCTGCAAAATGCAGCACAGCATGCGTTCGATTCGCAGGGAGGATCGGTGAAGGTCACGGCTTCCCGGAAGCGAGGCACCCTCCAGCTGATCGTGGCGGACGACGGGAAGGGATTTTCTTCTGGCTCGGAGCCCATGAGCGGGCTCGGACTTCAGATCGTGAGGGCTCTCGTGGAAGATGAGCTGGCTGGAAGTCTCGTCATGAGTGACGAGACAGGGACCACAGTGAGCTTGGAAGTCCCGGTGACAAGGAAAGCTCGATAGCCGGCAGTCTTCCCGATGGTTTAGGGCTTTACGCCGAACCCACAGACGGCTTCGGCGGGAAAGTTTGCCCTGCCGTCAGCACCGATGAACGATGCGGCCATGTCCCGGCCCGATTGCTTGACTGCCGCGGCTTCCTCATCCGACAGGCTCGAAAACACGGCTTTGAGAGGAGCGGCAAGATCGAGCTGGCGGCTCCAGTATTCGTCGAAGTCAGAGGCAGGCATCTCAGTTGCTACTGTGTCCGTCTTCACCTCGATAAACCCGGAGGCCTCCAGTAAGTCCCTGACCACCTCAGGTTGCGAGAGCGAGAATAGGCCTCCCGGCTCAAATGGATTGCCTCCAGGCGATTTGCCGTGCTGGGTCAGTGCCAATCCGATGATGGATACCCACGGGTTGCGGTCGGGCCCTGCCCAGGTCGCGATGGCAAATTTTCCTCCCGGGCGAAGCACTCGTAAGACCTCCCGGCATGCCAGCGCCGCGTCCGGGACGAGCATCAGCCCGAAACGGAAGGTGGCTCCGTCGACCGAGCCGTCTGGGAGCTCGATTTTCTGAGCGTCGATGACCTGATAATCGACGTTGGTAAAACCTGCCGACTGGATGCGTCCCCTTGCCGCCTCGACCATCTCTGGCACTAGATCAGAGGTTATGACCTTGCCGCTGGACCCGGTTTTCTCGGCGATTGCGATGCTGGTCGATCCTGGGCCGGCTCCCAGGTCGAGGTAGGTGCCGCCCGGGTTGGGATCGAGTCGTTCCATCAGCCACTTCTGGATCGGCTCGCCAGTGGCGTCGATGTAGGCAGAGTGTGCCAGCCAGGCGTCGGCCACCTCGGACCAACTGATGTCGGAGCTTATCTCTTACCTCCGGACGGCGGCGAGCTTTCGTCTCTCGCGCTGGATCAGCTTGCGCTCCTCTTCGGATAGGCCTCCCCAGACTCCTGAATCCTGGTTGGTTTCGAGCGCCCATTCCAGGCACTGCTTGCGAACGAGGCACGGGTGACAGAAGGCCTTCGCCTCCTGGGCCTGGTCGACTGCAGGTCCAGTGGTGCCGACTGGGAAAAATATCTCGGGGTCAGAGACTTCCTTGCACGCAGCCCGCTGGCGCCAGTCGCTCTCGGCGCAAGATCCGGGTTCGAGGTAGAAGGTGACTTCCTTCACGAGAACCGGCAGGATAATCGCCTCTTGTTGACCTCGGCAATACTTCTGGAAGGTTTTTCCCAGAATCTTTTCTCCCCGCATGACATGCTCCTGCCGAACGAGCCAATTCGGTCTGGGAGGGATGTTGCGTCCGTTGATCATTGCACACAAGGGGGCATCAAAGCGCGCTCCTGAGAATACCCTCGAGGCGTTCAAACTTGCGCGGGAACTCGGGGCCGATTGGCTCGACCCATCCCTTCTTTGGCCCAGGCGCTGGACGCCTGCGCCGGGATGGGTGTCAACCTGGAGATCAAAGGCCCCGCGGACCCTCGACTAGTGGCGGCTGAAGTGGCCCAGGACCTCGATGGGAGGGAGGGCCCTTTCGTGGTATCCAGCTTCTGGCCGCCCATCGTCGAGGACCCTGCGGTCTCCGGGGAAACGGTCGCCTTGGCCAGAGCTGCCGGTGTCGGAATAGTGCCCTGGACGGTGGACGATCCATCTCGGCTGAGAGAGCTTGCAGGCTTTGGAGTAACGGGACTGATCACCAACGAACCGGATGTCGCGGGGTCGGCTCTCGCCGGCTGACGTTTAGCTTGGCGACGGGGCCGGAGATGGGCTGGATTGCGGCGATTCTTCCGGCGCGGGGGAAGCGGCTGGATCTGGGGTGACGGTGTCGGTTGCGGTTGAGGTCGGGGTCACGGGGGCCGGAGAGGGCTGCGGAGGAGGCGACGGGCAGGTGTGTGTCGGCGCCAGCTGTCTCAACATCCTCACCTCCTGGCTCCCCGAACAGTAAGGGCCTGCCAGCAATCCGGTGACGGGGTCAATGTGCACCGTGATCACATCGGATGCTGGGAGTTCGAACGGCAGCGGAGGCTTTCCGGCGAGGGCTTCTTCCATGAAGATCCGCCAGATCATCGCGGGGAAGGTTCCTCCAAAAACCCGGATTCCGTGGACGTTGGTCATCGGGATCTGTCCTTCCGGGTACCCGACCCAAACCGCGGTCACTAGGTCCGGGGTATAGCCGACGAACCACGCGTCGGCGTAGTTCTGCGAGGTTCCTGTCTTGCCTGCCGCGGGCCTTCCGATTTGCGCGCGGGTCCCCGTTCCGCGCTCGATCACGCGAGTGAGCATGTCGGTGATCAGCCAGGCAATACCGGGGTCGAGCACCCGGCGCGCATCGGCTTGCGGTTTGAGAGATCCCCCAGTCGGCAGATCTACCTCCAAGATCGGAGAAGGTGGAACATGCGTGCCGTAATTGGCAAGTGTGCCGTAGGCCGAGGCCATGTCGAGGGGCGATACCTCCATCGGCCCAAGTGGCAGCGAAGGCTCGGGCAGCAAGGGATGGGTTATCCCCATGCGCTTCGCCATACCCGCGACTCTGGCGTTGCCTATGTCCTGGCCGACGCGCACGAACACCGTGTTCACGGAATGGATCGTCGCGGTCTCGAGTGTCATCGGGCCTCCGCCACTTCCTTCGCTGTTGCGAGGGCAGTAAGGGGGAGCGCCTCGTCTTCGGATGCAGATGCGCCCAGAGGAGTAAACCGAGTTCGATCTCTTTCCGTCTTCGAAAGCGGCAGCCAGCACGAATGCCTTGAATGCAGACCCAGCCTGCCGGCCGGATCCGCCACCTTTCTTGCCGAGCGCGAGGTTCACCTGAGAGGTCGCAAAGTCGCGTCCTCCGACCATCGCCACCACTTTTCCAGTGCGCGGGTCGAGTGCTACGAGGGCAACCTCCGGGTCCCCGGGCCTTCCCAGCACGCCGGCGATGGCCCTTCTGGCAGCATCCTGCAGACGAAGGTCGATTGAAGTCTTCACTTCGACTCCCCCCTGGAACAGCAAACTCGCACGGTCGGCTTCCTCCGCGCCGAAGGCAGGGTTTTCGATGATCGATTGTTTGACGTAATCCACGATGAAGGGCTCGCGGAACTCTCTTATGGGGGGATCCGTGATTCCAAGGGGGGCCAGCTTTGCTTCCTCGGCTTCGGTTGCCGAGATCTTCGAGTCCGCACGCATGCGATCGAGAACATGATTTCGCCTAGCAGTCGCACTGTCGGGTGAACGTCTTGGGTTGTGCGATTCAGGGGCTTGAATCACCCCAGCCAGTAAGGCCGCCTCAGCGAGAGTAAGTTGCGAGACTTCCTTTCGAAAGAATGTCTCTGCTGCGGCTTTTACACCGTAAGCGCCGTCGCCGAAATAGACGGTGTTCAGATATCTCTCCAGGATCTCTTGCTTCGAGTACTTCTGTTCGAGCTTCCATGCGAGTTGAGCTTCGATCACCTTTTGCTGGAAGCTCTGGGGTCGGTTGACGGGGAAATAGATGTTCTTCACATACTGCTGGGTGATCGTGCTTCCACCCTGAACAACGGTGTCCGCTGCAACGTTTCTGATCGCTGCGCGGGTGATCGCTTTGGCGTCGAATCCCTGGTGTGACCAGAACCGCTGATCCTCGACGGCTACGACTGCTTGCTGCATCGGCTTGGGGATGTCTTTGAGAAATACGGTCTGGCGGTTTTCGGTGAACAAAGTAGCGAGGGTGGTGCCGTCGGCGGCAAGGATTCTGGATCTCTGAGCCAGGGGATGGGGAGGGGGTTCCTGGATTCGCGGGGGCCGTACGCACCCGCCCATGAGGCTCAGCGCGAGAAGAAGAGTCGTACCCTTCAAGCACGCATTTCTTGCCACATAAACTAATCGGCGTGCTTCCAAAGCCCTTTACGCCCATGATGGCGACCCTCGGAGAAAAGCCGTTCGATTCTCCCGATCATCTCTTCGAAGTGAAGTGGGACGGAGTGCGGACTTTGGCGTTCTGCGAGGGGGGCCGCACGCGCCTGTTTGCTCGCAGCGGAAGGGAGGTCACTCATCAGTATCACGAGTTCTCCGATCTTCACACGAGGCTGAAAGTTAAGGAGGCAGTGTTCGATGGAGAGATCGTAGCCATGGATGAGCGCGGCCGCCCGTCTTTCGAGCGTCTGCAGTCCCGCATCAACCTTCAGAGGGATACAGACATCAGGCGAGGAATCGCAACTGTGCCGCTCGAACTGGTTATTTTCGATCTCGTATTCGCCGACTCAGAGTGGATCGGCGAGCTTCCTCTAGTACAGCGGATCGAACAGCTTCCATCTTCGATCAATTTTGGCGAGGGTGTGTTGCACTCCGAAGGGATCCCCGATCAGGGAACGGCACTCTTCGAGGCAGCCAAGGAAAAGGGTCTCGAAGGGATCGTCGCAAAAAAGACACAGAGCATCTACGTGCCGGGACGCAGGACCAAGGACTGGATCAAGATCAAAGTGACCAAGCGCGCATCAGTTGTGATCGGGGGGCTCAGCCCTGGTGAGGGATCGCGCGGCAGCTCCTTCGGATCTCTCATGGTTGGCGCCTTCTCCGAAGATGGGCTGCAGTATCTCGGAAACGTTGGTACCGGCTTCACCGATCGCACTCTTGGCGTGCTGATATCTAAGCTTGCCGAGCTCGAATCTGCAAAAAGCCCATTCATGGAGACCCCCAGAATTAAGGGAGTTCGGTGGGTGAAGCCCACCTTGGTGGCCGAAGTGGAATACCGCGAGCTCACGAACGCACTGCGTCTGCGCGCCCCGTCGTTCAAGGGCCTGCGCGACGACATAACGCCCGAACAATGTCGCCTGGAGGACGTCGCTTAGGTCTTGGCTTTTTCTTTCGTCTTGGACTTTGTCGCCTCGACGCTTGCCTTCAGGGCCTCCATCAGGTCCATCACTTGAGTGGGAGCCTTCTCGGGGGTGATTGCGATCTCCTTGCCTTCCACCTTGGCCTGGACCGCTTCCTCTAGTCGCTGACGGTACTCATCGACGAACTCCTCCGGCTTGTACTCCTCCGAGAGGTTCTCGATGAGGCTCTTGGCCATCTCTCGTTCTTTGTCCTGGATCTTCACATTCTTGTCGAGCTCTTCGAACTCCGGCTCTCGGATCTCGTCCGGCCAGTGCATGGTCTCGAGCACGAGGACGCCGTCTTTTACCCGAAGGGTGGCGAGCCGCTCCTTGTCTCTCAGCGTTATTTTCGCGAGGCCGACTTTTCCGGTCTGCTCGAGCGCCTCTTCCAGCAGCTTGTAGGCCTTCACGCCTGTGGGCTCGGGGGCGAGGTAGTAGGGGCGCTGGAAATACACCGGGTCGATCTTGTCGAGGTCTACGAAGTTTTCGATGTCGATCGCCTTGACGCTCTCGGTAGGGATCCTCCCCAGCTCCTCTTGAGTGAAGACCACGTACTGGTCCTTCTCGAATTCGTAGCCCTTCACGATCTCGTCGTATGAGACCTCCTCGCCGCATTCCGCGCAGACGCGTTTGTAGCGAACCCGGCCGTTGTCCTTTTCGTGCAGCTGATTGAAGCTGATGTCCTTCTCCTCGATCGCGCCGTAAAGCCGCACCGGGATGGTGATCAGCCCAAAGGTGATTGCTCCGTTCCAAATCGACCTGGGCATTGCTCCTCCTTCTTAATTAGGGAAGTTTGTGACTCCAGCTTACCTATGGGGTACGACATCGCGGGGGCCGGGAAAAAAGTTTGCCCCAAATGGCCCAAACGCCGCTTGGCTGTCGTACCCCCTCGCTAGCATGGGGACATGAGGTCAGAAAGACGCTCTTGAGCGGTCAGATCTGGGTCGAAGCCTGGAATCCTGAATACGGATCCTCTTACGAAGTGGCCGCAGGCACGGCCCCCTCAGAGGAGGAAGTAGCCCCATTCGTCGAGCGCGAACGCGAAGCGTGGGAGCCGATCTCGCCCAGGGCTCAGGCATGGCCAGCCGTTGCCTTTCTCGACGGGGTGAGCCGAGTGGATGCCAGGGCATTTCTGGAGGGCTCGACTGGGACCATCCCCGGTATCTGCGGATCGGTCGGGATAGGGACGGTCTTCTGCGACGGCGAGGCCAAATTCGGCCCGTGGCAAGTCCACCGCGCGGTTGTATTCGGGTCGGGCGAGGCCGGGGAGCTGCCCCCAATCTCTGAGTCGATCTCATATCGGAGCCGATCGATTCCGGGTACGCGGCCGGACGAGCTCCGCCTTGGGCTCGAGGCATTGCGCGCCGAACAGGAGGCCGAGATGGCGAGGGTCCTCGCGCGCCAGGGGTGGATCGTCTTGGCCGATGGGGCCCTCGGAGTCTTGGAGCCATTCGACGTCGTTGGCCTCATCAAAAGTCATCAGAAGGCATATCTCGAAGCCGATCTCGAACCAGTCGTAAGAGCACTCGCGCCGGGGCAGCGCACTCCGATCTTTTCTTTTGGAGTCATACGGCCCCGATATTCGTGGTACCTGCGGCTTGCCGATGCGACTGGGCATCACCCATGGGCCGCCATCGCGCGCTGCGAAGTGAGCGCCGCGGTCTCTCTCGAACGGGCTGCAGAACTGGCGGATCTGGTCACTCAGCATCTGCCGAGGTTTGCATCGAAGCCTTTCTGGGACTCGAGGGCTCCTCAGAACCTGGTTCCGATCGCAACCCTGGAGCGCCGGCTGTGGCATTTGCTCGGCGACAGGGAACTCGTTTACCGAAAGATCCGTTCAGCCCTTATGCGCGGGAGGGCGGCTTGACTGCGGGAATAGAGGAGGACCGCGTCGGCAGGGTAATCGGTACCGAACCGGCTACCAGCACGGAGTTCCGAGTAATCCTCGAAGCCGATAGCTATCTGCAGCTAGACGATCTCGTGGTCGTAGCAACTCAGATTCCCAAAGCCGGCGAGGTCCGCATCTATGGGGTCGTCACCGAGATCGCATCTAAACACGAGGGGGCGCGCTTCGAGTCGGACATGGAGTTGATCAAAGAGGGATCGCTGCCGGCAGAGCTCGCCCGCTCCGCCACCGTTCAGACGATGCGAGTAGATCCGGAGATTTGGGTGGCTCCCGACTCCGGAGAACCGGTATTCCGCGTCACGGGTGAGGCGCGAGACAAAGCTCTTTATGCCGACGAGATGACCCGCCGCCTCCCGGTGGGATTTGCGCGCGACGGACAGCCGCTTTGGGTCGACCTCGATTTCTTCGACGGCAGAAAGGGTGGCCACATCTCGATCTCAGGAGTTTCGGGAGTCGCAACCAAGACCTCCTTTGCACTGTCGTTTTTGCGATCGCTCACCGCACACCCCGAAGTGCTTGGGGAGGGGGCGTCCAACCTTCGAGTCCTCGTGTTCAACGTCAAGCAGGAAGATCTGCTCTGGCTCGATCGCCCCAACACCGGCCTTCAGGAAGACGACGCGGAGAAGTGGCGTGCTCTCGGTATCGCCCCAGAACCGTTCGATTCGGTTTCGTTCTGGGGCCCCCCTCGAGAAGGAGGCGAGTTGATCGCCGATACCGATTCGAGGACCAAGGGAGTGTCGTCGTTTTCCTGGACACCTAGGGAGTTCGTCGAGCGGGGCCTGCTGCGATTTCTTTTCACCGAGACCGGCGACTACCGAAACCAGCTCACGTTCGTCGAAGAGAGGGTTCGCTCTCAGCTGATCCGAAACGCAGAGCCGGTCGCGGGCGACGAAGGAGCGGTTTCGATCGAGGGCCAGGTGGTAAGGTCCCTATCCGACCTGATCGGTGTGATCGGTGAGCATCTCGATCCGGAAGATGGGTCCGATCCAGATTCCACCTGGACCGGGCGTGTCGCGGGCGGGACCGCCTCGGCCTTTATGCGCCGTCTTTATGCTGCCGAATCGAGGATGAGGCGTTTGATTCGTCCCGACGGCAAGCGGGTGGATCGCACCGCCGAGGCTGTCACGGTCGTGGATCTCCACAAGCTCCATGACTTTGCCCAGCGATTCGTAGTGGGTGCGATCCTCGATGAGGTTTACGCCGAGAAGGAGGCAACCGGCCAGCGGCTTCCGCTGCAGGTGGTCCTCCTCGACGAGCTGAACAAGTACGCTCCTAGAGAAGGACACTCTCCGATCAAGGAGACGCTGATCGATATCGCGCAGCGCGGGCGGTCCCTCGGCATCATCTTGATAGGCGCCCAGCAGACCGCGTCCAGAGTGACGCCCGAGCTAAACGAAAACGCCTCTATCCGGGTGACCGGGCGGCTGGACGCGGCCGAGGCCGAACGCGCCGAGTACGGCTGGATGCTTGCCTCGACTCGCGCGAGGGCACGCCTATTCAAGCCTGGGACGATGGTGTTGTTCCAGCCGGGGATACCGGCGCCGTTGGTGTTCACCTTTCCGTTCCCGCCTTGGGCCACCAGGCCCGAGGAAGCTGGTGGCGAAGGCGACCCGTTCAAGGGACTCGCATGAGGATCCTTCACACAGCCGACTGGCACGTTGGAAAAAAGCTTGGACGTATCGACCGGCAGATCGAGTACGAAAACGCGATAGACGAAGTCGTCGAGATCGCTCGAGACCAAAAAGTGGATCTGGTGATTGTGGCGGGAGATCTATTCGACCGGGCAAATACTCCGCTGGATTCGATGGGTCTGGTTGTCGATGGTCTCATCCGGCTAGCAGATGTAGCCGGGAGAGTGGTGGCGATGCCGGGCAATCACGATTCGGCCCACCTGTTCGATTTTCTTGCCCCGCTTCTGGAGGGCAGAGGGGTGCTGCTCTCTCCGCGTTTGAAGAGACCTGCAGACGGCGGAGTCGTTTCGGTCCCATCTCGGGACGGCACCGAGACCGCGTCGATCGCTGTCCTTCCGTTCATCCATGAGGCCGACGTCGTCGAGGACTTCATGGATGCCTCAGAGGAGTGGTTCAAGGAGTACGCCGATCGGGTCAAAGCCATCTCTGCTGCGCTTTGTGCGGCTATCGATCCCAAGACGGTCGGCATACTGACCGGGCATTTCTTCGTCGACGGGGCCGAAGTCGGCGGGGGAGAGCGCAGAATGCATATCGGCCCCCAGTTCGCAGTGACCAACCAAGCGATACCGCCGGGCATCCACTACGCCGCTTTGGGCCACATCCACAGACCCCAGGCGATCGCCGACTCGCCCATCCCCGCTCGGTACTCCGGGTCTCTCATCCAGCTCGACTTCTCAGAACGAGCCCACGACAAAGGCGTGGTCATCATCGACGCCAAGCCGGGGGCGCCGGCGAAGATCGAGCCGGTTCTTCTTTCTTCCGGCCGCAAGCTGATCAGGGTCGAAGACGATCTCCAATCCCTCGAGAAGAGAGCCGGGGAATTCGGTGATGCCTATCTCGACGTTCGGGTCCTCACCGACGGCCCGGTCCTCGGTCTTGCCGAATCGGTACGCAAGATTCTCCCGAATGCCCTCATCGTTCAGGCGGTCTATGAACGGCAGCCCACCGAAGTTGCCCTGTCGTCATCGGAGCGAAGCTTGAGCGAGTCTTATTCCGATTACTTCTCCCATCGCCACGGCGCGGAGATTCCCAAGGACCTATCGGATTTGGTGAGAGCTCTGGAAGAAGAGGTAGTCCGTGCGGCCTCTTGAGCTTACGATCGATGGCTTCAAGAGCTATCGCGATCCCCAGACTTTCAATTTTGATGGCCGGGGCCTCTTCGGCATTGTTGGGCCAACCGGATCGGGAAAGTCTTCGCTTCTCGATGCCATGGTCTATGCCCTGTTCGGTAAAACGCCGAGGCTCGAGAAAGAGACCCGAAGGCTGATCAACTCGCAGTGTGATGAAGCAAAGGTGCGGTTGGTGTTCGATGTCGATGACGTCGCCTGGGAAGTCACGAGGGTCATTCGTCATAAGGGCGCGGCCCCCGTGGTTCTAAGAAAGCTTGGGGAAACCAATCATGAGGCAGCCGGCGCCGGGGCGGTTAGCGAACGCATCGAGTCGCTGATTGGCCTCGACTTTCGAGCGTTCTGTTCATCGGTGACACTGCCCCAGGGTGAGTTCGATCGTTTTCTGAGAGCCGCCCCATCCGACCGGGCGAAGGTTCTCAAAGGCATATTTCGCCTGGAACGCGTTGACCAGCTGCGAGAGCTCGCCAAGCAACGAAAGGCAGAGCTCGAGGGAACATTGGTTGGGCTGCAGACTGCTCTCTCTGTGCTGCCAGAGGATCCCAAGGGCCTCTTGATCGAGCTCAGCGAGCAATTAAAAGACACGCGCGCAAAATCAGAAACTTTGAAGGAAGCCATCGAGGAAGAGGCAAAGACTCAGAAGACCCTCGAGACGGTGACATCCAACCTCGAAGTTGTTGAGAAGCGAAGGGTCTCCACTGAGGAAGCTTTAGAGCGGCTTCCCGAACCATCCATCCTGCAAGAGCTCGCCGAGGCCGAGGACGCGCTGGTTCGCTCATTCGAAGCAGCCGCGAAGGAAGCCTCGGCTCTTGCGAAAGACCTGCAAGCTGCTATCAAGGGAGAGGCCGACCTCAACAAGTCTCTGGATGCCGACTCGATTCCGCGAGCCAAGGAGCTCGCGTTCGAATTGAAGAAAATGAGCGAAGAAGTGTCTGAAGCGCGCGCCCGGCTGGCGAAGCTCGACGAGCAAACTGCGGAGCATCAAAAGACGGTCGCTGCCGCAGAACGCTCGAGTGAAAAGGCCGCCGAAGTCCTGCGTCTTGCGGAGGCGGACCTGCTGACCGCCCACCGGACGCACGATGCCCACCGGCTGCAAAAGGGATTGAAGCCAGGAGACGATTGCCCCGTTTGCGGGCAGACCGTCGGGAAGATCACGATGGAGGCAGCTCCCGGTCTCGATGTAGCAGAAAAGGCGAAGGAAAAGGCCGACCGCAAGGCAAAAGAAGCGAGCGCATCTCTAGAGCAGGCCGGCCGAGCCCTGGCTCTCATCGAAAATGATTCAGTTTCCGTAAGAAAGAGAATCGAAGACCTCGAGGCATCGTCCGCTGGAGTTCGCTCCGGACTCGATCAGATCCTCGGTTCGCCAAAGGATGCTGAAACCGAGATAGAAAAACGCGAGGGGGCGCTGCGCAAGGCCGCGCTGGCAGTGAGTGAAGCTCGCCAAGCTGCAGAGGAGTCGTCGAGGAACGAACGTGAAATGGTCACGGCCCTAGAAGCTTCCAGGAAGTTGCGCCTTTCTCACGTCGAGATTCTCATCAAAGTGTCGGAGCGACTTGCACTGGAGGCCCCCACTTTCGAAGACGATGCCGCGGCGCTCCTTGACAGCGCGAAGCGCGCAGAGGATGCCGGGCGGGCCTTGCTCAAAGAGCTCACCAGTGAAAAGAGCGCTCTCGAGGCAGAGATCGTGGCCTGTGAGAGGCGGAGGTCTGAGTTTCACCAGCGCCTTGGGCTCGCCGACGGGGAATCGGTGGCAGAAGCCCTCAGCGCGGTCACCGAGAGGATCGGGGCTCTTCAGAGTGAGATGACCAAGGTAACTGAAGCCGCCGAGCGCCGCACGGAACTGGAAAAAGAAATGGGGGGCCTGATTGAAACAAGGGCTCATCTCGAGATCCTCGTTTCGGACCTAACCGACTCGAGGTTTCCCGCCTATCTTCTAGATGGTCATCGCAGGCTTCTCTCCGAGCTTGGCTCGGAAAAGCTGTTCGGTCTCACCGGGAGGTACCGGTTCGATGACGCGGGCGAGTTCCAAATTGTTGATGAAGCAACGGGAGTGACCAGATCTCCCGAGACTCTCTCTGGCGGTGAGACTTTCCTGGCATCGCTTGCGTTAGCGCTCGCCATGGCAGAGGCCGTCGCCCAGCAGGGGGGCCGGCTGGACTGCTTCTTCCTAGACGAAGGGTTCGGATCGCTCGATTCTGGCAGTCTGGAACTGGCTCTTGATGGGATCGAGAGTTTGGCCGTCCCCGGTCGGCTGATCGGACTGATCTCTCACGTCGGCGGGCTCCAATCTCGTCTCGACGACCTGATAGTGCTTGACCGCAAATCCGATGGCTCGACTCAGGTAGAGCAAACGGAAGGCCCCATCGCCTTTGCGTTGACCATCTGAGTGAGTGGGCTAGGGAACCGGTCCCTTCTCCTGCACTCGCAGGATTGACGCCACATACGAAAGCAAGGAGCCGCCGTCCGATATCCATTGCCGGGCCGTCGCGGTGAGAGTGACGTGGCGGAACAATTTCACCTTCGTCAGTCTCGCCTGCTCCCGCCGGCCGACTTCTCGAACCAGTAACTCAGACTCACTTACAGGAGCCGCAGGGTCGTTGGTGCTGTGCAGAGCAAGGAGGGGGACGCTCAAACGATCGATATCACGCGCAGGCGACATCTCTTCGATGATCGATCGGGGTTGGTCTGGCAGAGCTTCGACCAGCTCGCGCGTCTTTGTTGGATCCGTGTTAGTCATCAGCTCGTACATAGGAAGAGCTTCTGAAGGCACGGCTTCGCGATCGCCGGTTTGGTATGCCACAACGAACCGATCTCTCTGATCTTCCGGAAGGAAGGCCGACAGGATCATCGTCACGACGTTTCTTGCCTCGGAAGCGGGTTCCCAAGCTACGTAATCCGAACCGTCGAACACCCTTCCGGTTGTGACTCCCTGCAGAAGATGTATGAGGTCGTAGTAGGTGCCGACCGTCGCCAGCGTTGCGATCCTTGATTGGATCTCGGGGTTTTGTTCCAGCGCGACGATCGTAAAAGCCGCCCCGAACGAGAACGCGAGGACGACGATGTCTTTTTCGTTCGGAAAATGGGTGAGGGCCCCCGTGATGCGATCGAGGTCGAGGCGTTCGAAAGTCCGATCGCCCAGAGCAAGGGCGGGGACGAGGACCCGGCGACCTGCCCTCGCTAGTGACTTTGCCACCCGGACTACCCGAGGATCATCGATCCCTCCTGGATTTGCTCCATGAACAACAACAACTAGAGGAAGGTCTGATCTCCGGTCCAGCTGATACAGATCGGCATGACCATTCGGCAGCTGCAGCCGGGTCCTAGTGACTCTGCCTGTAGGAAGTGAGAGCGAATCGGTGGCCTCGCCGAAGATCTCGGCAAGCACGATGGCCGCCTTCCCGTGGCTGCGGGAGGTTCTGAAAGAAGCGAGAACTACTGCGGCAAGGAGTGCCAGTGCCGCGAAGCGGGTCGGTCTCCGCATCGCTCACATTGTTTGTTCGTCAAGAAGCGATCGGCAAAGAGAACTTGACGAACGTCCCCTCTCTCTGGTTGCTGACCCATTCAGCATCCGGGAATAGCGCTTTTACGAGGCCTTCAGCGAGGACCTTTTGGAACATGTACGTAGGAGTCTTGGGGTCCCAATCGGGAACCGGACTTTCGTCTGTCAGGGTAGAAACAACTCTGATCTCGAGGTGATCCGTGCTTGGGGTGAGGGTGACCTTGATCGGATCGGAGTTTTCTGCCGCTTGGTGGGCCTGGATCGCTCCTGTACATGCTTCGGATATGGCTATCTTCAGATCCTCAATAGAGTCCTCGTCGACCCCAAGTTGCCGACCGGCGGCCGCGATAAAAATGCGCGCAGTAGCGACTTGTTCTGGTACCACGGGGATGATCAACTCCAACGAGTCACTCATCCTCGACCTTGTCTGTCCATTGGCAAGGTTCCGTTCGCCCCTGAAGCGGCTGCCTTGATCGGATTGCTATCCTACCCAGGATTAAATGGGCGAAACCGTAACTATGAAGCGCATTAATTCGAGCGCGCTCAAGGGAGAGCTTTGAACGAAATAGAACTGACGGTGCCTGCGAATCCCGACTTTTTGCATTTGATCCGAACGGTCGTGGCTAGCGTCGCGGCCCGGGCGGGGTTCACGATCGACGAGATCGAAGATCTTCGGCTGGCCATCGATGAGGCAGGGGCCTATCTGTTGAGCGTTAAGCCAAACCCACGACTCATCCGCCTGAAGGTGCTAACCAGTCGAGAGTCCCTATACGCCACGGTCGTAAGTGACTCGCATCCGGATTCGTGGCCCGCGGCTGGATCGAAGGACGGGCTCGCCTGGAAGGTTCTTTCCGCTCTCACCGATGAGGCCGAGTTTCTCCTGGAAGACGGAGATCCTGCCGTCAGGATCGCCAAGCGAAAGGCGGTGTCCGCTTGACCGAAGAGGAGAACTCCTCCTTCGACAAAGAACGGACTCGTGAACTGTTCCAGCGGCTAAAGGAAGATCCATCTGCCCGCGATGAGCTCGTTCGCCTTCACTTGCCCTTGGTCGAGTACCTTGCCCGTCGCTTTCGAGGGCGCGGGGAACCCCTCGATGATTTGGTGCAGGTTGCGAGTCTTGGGCTTTTGAAGGCCATCGATCGTTTCGATCCCGAGCGCGGCGTCGAGTTCTCGACCTATGCCACGCCGACGATCATCGGTGAATTAAAGCGTTACTTCCGAGACAAGGGATGGGCGATCAGAGTTCCAAGGCGCCTTCAGGAGATTGGCCTGCAGCTTGCCCAGGTTATGCCCGATCTGTCGCAAGAGCTTGGCCGGGCTCCATCGATTCCCGAGGTGGCACAGCGGACGGGACTGAGTGAGGAAGACGTGCTCGAAGGGATCAACGCCGCTCAGGTCTATTCCCTCAAGTCGCTCGATGCTCCCGTCACCGAGGATGGAACGAATTCAGTCGCGCGACTGGGGGCCGAGGATGAGTCGTTAGAGCTTCTTGAGGCTTGGTCGAGCATTGCTCATCTGTTGGAGAAGTTGCCGTATCGAGAGCGGAAGATTCTGCACTTGAGGTTCGTGGTCGGACAGACCCAGAGCCAGATCGCGGAGGAGCTTGAGATATCGCAGATGCACGTATCCCGCCTCCTTAGCAAGACTCTCGCTCACCTAAGAGCTGCGTCGGAAGAGTGACGGTTAGTTAGAGCCGCCCTTTCGGCCGATCTGCTGGTAGAACTCCACCCCATAGCGTTGCTTGGTAGCTTCGCCGCCCTTCTTTCCTCCCAGCCGGCCTATTTCACTGAAGTGTCTGTCCCCGTAACGGCGCTTGGTTGAGAGTCCGCCCTTGCGTCCGGCTTCTGCTCGGCTCATCTTCCTGGGGCGGGCTTCTCCATTTCCAAGTGTTGAGTTTTCTTTGAGGGCTTCGTCGTTATGGGACCTCTGCTCATCCATGAGTGGCTCCTCGAAAGTCGTGCAATTTCGTGTGATAGAAGTACCCGACGAGTCAAGGCCCAAACCCGCGGCGCGATTCGGTCACGCTTGGTCTGCTACTGCTGATCCAGTCTGACCAGGTCGTCGAAGGATTCTCTTCGAACGATTACCCGAGCATTTCCGTCTCGAACCACGATGACCGCCGGACGCGGTTGCTTGTTGTAGTTGGAAGACATTGAGTATCCGTACGCGCCCGTGGCCGGCACCGCAAGAATGTCGTCTCGTTCGATGGACTCAGGAAGTGCGACATCTCGTATCAGCAAGTCGCCGGACTCACAATGCATCCCAGCGACGGTTACCAGCCTGGTGGGCTCGTGCCGTGCCTTGTTGGCAAGCACGGCGGAGTATCTCGCTTCGTAAAGAGCAGGACGAATGTTGTCGCTCATGCCTCCGTCAATTGACACGAAGGTACGGATTCCCGGCACCTCCTTTACGACGCCAACGGTGTAGAGAGTGACCATGGCATTGCCGATCAAGAATCTACCCGGCTCGAAGGTGAGGCGGGGGAGGGGCACATCATGGAGATCGGATTCCTTCTTGGCTGTCTCCCGCACCAGGCTTCCCAAAAGCTCGAGGTTGGCAGGATAGTCACCCGCGAGGTATGGGATCCCTATCCCTCCTCCTAGGTTCACTTCCTCCAATTCGAAGCCGCTGTCGGAGCGGACAGCAGCAACGAAAGCGAGAAGGATCTCGAGAGTCTTGGCGTACGGGTCGTACGAGAAGATGTTCGAGCCGATGTGGGCATGGATTCCAACGAGCCGCAGGCCGGTGGCTTCGATGCTTCTTTTCACGGCCTCAGTCGCGAGCCCACCTTCAATGGAAAGCCCGAACTTGGAATCTTCCTGCCCGGTTTGGATGTAATGGTGAGTATGGGCCTCGACCCCAGGCGTGACTCTGATGATCACCGGCTGAGTGACTCCAAAGGAAGTCGCAGCCGCGGAAACCCGGTCGATCTCCTCGAGATTGTCGATGGCGATTCTGCCAATACCTGCCTCAACTGCCCTCAGGATGTCTGCGTCTTCCTTGTTGTTGCCGTGCAGAACCATCCGCTCTGGCGGGAAGCCAGATTGAAGGGCTACGTGGAGCTCTCCCCCCGAGGCAACATCAAGACCGAGTCCCTCTTCCTGAACCAGATTGCAAAGAGCGGTGCAGATGAAGGCCTTCGCTGCATAAAAGATGTCCTCGCCGACATGCTTTTTGAATTCTCTTGCCCTCTGGCGAAAAGTCTCCTCGCAAAAGACGAATAAAGGAGTTCCAAACTCGATCGCCAGATCAGCAGTATCGAGTCCTCCTATCTCGAGCCTGTCCTTTGCGTTGACTGTTGCCGTTACGGGAAGAACGTCTTTGAGAGTGTGAGGCACGGTCACATCCTCTCGGGGGCGCTTACGCCCAGGATCGCAAGAGCGTTGGCGAGCACTTGTCTGGTTGCGGATGAGAGCCACAAACGCGCCTGGGTGAGCTCCGCCTCGTCACCTATGACCTGGCAATCACGGTAAAAGGCGTGGAACAACTCTGCTACCTCTCGGGCGTAGGTCGTGAGCCGGTATGGGGCCCTCAGCTTTGCCGAAGTCTCGATGGTCTCGGGAAACTCGGCTAATTTGCGAATGAGTGAATGTTCGGACTCGTGAGTCAGTTCGAGCAGCGGTGCAGTTTCGATCGGTCCTAGAGAGATCCCTTTGGAGGATGCGTGGCGGAGAAGGGAAGCGATCCGTGCGTGAGCGTACTGGACGTAGAAGACGGGGTTCTCTTGAGACTCGCTTTTGACTAGGTCGAAGTCGAAGACCATTGACGAGTCCGGGCTCCTCGTGAGAAACGTGAACCGGGTTCCGTCCGCTCCAACTTCATCCAGCATCTCGTCGAGAGTGATGAACTCTCCTGAGCGCTTCGAGAGCCGCCCCCCCCGGAATGTCACGAACTGATAGATGATGACCTCAACGCGATCTTCCACTTCGAAGGCTCTCGCCAGCGCCATCAGGGCCCCAGCCGTGTTGTGATGATCGGCTCCCCAGAAATAGATAACTCGATCGAAGCCCCGCTCGACCTTGTGAAGGAGGTACGCGGCGTCCGCTGCAAGATAGGTTGGAAGACCTCCCCGCTCCGCACTCCTTATCAACACTTGATCCTGAGAGTGCCCATAGTCGGTTGCGCGGAACCACGTTGCGCCTTCATGGTCGTATAGGGCCTCCTTTTGACGCAGCTTTCCGAGAGCAAGCTCAACCTGACCCGATTGCTCCAGGGAGTTCTGGGTCATCCAAGTGTGGTAAATGACGCCCAACCGCTTCAGGGTTTGGCGCTGCTGCTCAATCATCTGCTCGATTCCCCACGAGGCGATCTCATCGAGTTTGCCAATGAGCCCCATCCCTTCCCTTTTCGCGAGGGTCCGCCCCAGTTCGATCAGGTACTCGCCCTGATATCCCTCCTGGGGAACAGCGACTTCTTGGCCCAGGGCCTGCCGGTAGCGCACTTCCAGGGAAATGGCGAACTGTTGCGTTTGCCTTCCCGAGTCGTTGACGTAGTTCTCTCTTTCAACTTCGAATCCGGCATGGCTCAAAAGACTCGCAAGAGCGTCGCCATAAACGATGTTTCTGGCGTTTCCGACATGGATGGGTCCGGTTGGGTTTGGCGATCCATATTCCACCTGGATGCGGGTCCCCGTTCCGATGCCGGAGCGACCGTAGCTTTCACCGTCACGGCCGATGCCACGGATTGCCTCGAAGAGCCAGTTATGTGAGAGATAGAAATTGATGAATCCTGCACCGGCGATCTTGACTTCCGAAACCTCAGGAACGCTCGGCAGATTCTTCACCAGACCATCGGCGATCTCTCTAGGGGACTTCCCCGTGCTTTGAGCCAGTTTGAGCGCGAGGTTCGTCGAGAAGTCTCCGTGCTCGGGCCTTGCCGGCCGCTCTAGCTCTATCTCGGGTAAGGGGAGCGTCGAAGGCAAACCTCCGTTCGTGGTGAGTTCTGCCACAGCCTCCCGCAGGAGGCTAGTCAGTCGTTCCCTGATCATCAGTCGATTTGGGGTTCTTGAGGCCGCTTGTACTCCCCGGCAAGAACTTTCTGCACGACATCCAAGAGATCGACGGGGTCGAACGGCTTAGTGATGTATTCGGCCACGCCGGCTTCATATCCCTTTCTGAGATCAGCCTGTTGGGCGCGAGCGGACAGAAAGATGACGGGGATGTCTTTCAGCGCCGGATCGGCGAGGAGGGCCTGCCTGGCAGCCCATCCATCCATTCTCGGCATCATGATGTCGAGCATCACCAGGTCGGGGTGCTCCTTTCCCGCTTTCTCGACGGCATCTTGACCATCTTGCGCAGTGACGACGTCGTATCCCTCCATTTCCAGATTCACCTGGAGGAGCTTGATGATGATGGGGTCGTCGTCGGCTATCAGGATTTTGTGCGTCATAGGAAGGCCTTGTCTTGCTCGAATCATAGACCGTGAAACTCAAGCGTAAGGCTTCCGAGGTGTTGCCTCCAATACAATGGCTCAACAGTTGCCCTCGTAGCTCAGGGGATAGAGCGCTTGCCTCCGGAGCAAGAGGCCGCAGGTTCAAATCCTGCCGAGGGCACTAAATTTCATCAATCGATCAATCGGCTATTCCCACTTGATCGATACAACGTCGATTTGCCCTGCAATCCCTTTGACGTGGACGGCACGAGGCTCCGAAGCGGGAAATCTTCCTCCTAATGCTGTTTCCTTACTGACAAGAATCTCGCCACCCTCTGCGAGCGCGGCAATTCGAGCGGCCTCGTGGACACCTTTTCCGGTGAAGTTCGCTCCTACCTGAGTCGCTCCAGCGGCGTGCGCGCCGATCCTCACCTGGGGAGCAAAGCCTTGAGTTCGCCTATGTTCGGCCAGGCTTCTTTGAATGGCAACCCCGCAAGCGATCGCGTCATCTGGCGATTCGAACGCGACGAAGAATCCATCTCCGGTTGAGACAACTTCCTCTCCTCGATTCGCCGCGAACACAGCACGCAGGTTCTCGTCGTGCCAGCGAAGCACTGACTGCCACGCTTCATCGCCCATGGCCTCGACAAGGTCTGTCGACTTAACTATGTCTGTAAATAGGAAAGTCTTCTCGACCCGGCGAGGCGAGCTTTTTCCGCGCAGCTGCCAGGGAAGGAGCTCGTCTACCTCTTCTATCTCGATTGCCTGAGTAGGGCAGGACAGGGCTGCTTCCCGGAGAATCTCTTCCTCGACACTGTCGACGTCTACGACCCCGGCTTTGAAGGCTTCATCAGATTGCCAGTCGAACGCAGTCGGCGCAATGGTGATGCAGTTTCCCGCAGCTATGCATTTATGACGATCCACTCGCGCTTTTAGCATCTAGACAACCTGCTCACGAAAAGCGAATGCAGTCGCCTCTGCTCTTGACGACGCTCCGATTCTGCCCAGCATCTCCGACAACCGCACGGATACGACTCGCTCCTCAAGTCCCAATCGTTCTGCTATCTCCTTGTTCGTCAGCCCTTCGACGAGAAGGGCCAGAAGCTCCGAATCGCTTCGGTGCAGTTGAAGCTCGGAATCCTCAGGAACCACGTTTTCTTGTAATGGTCCTGCAAGGCGTGCGAGCTGTTGTCCGATCGGGCCTCGAAGCCAGCGCACCCGAACCTCTTCGTCGACGGTCCGCTGGGCTGCCCGAATGAGAGTCAGTCGCAGAAACAGCCGCACCATCCCTTTTTCCTCGTCTGTCCCTCCTGCCGTTATGGCCTCTGCGACGGGGACCAATATCTCGACGTGAGCGTCCTCGCGGAGTACCGTCAGAAGCCTTGCGATGGCTTCACGAGCGGACGATACTGCAGAATCAATCGCGCCTTTTTTCAAGGAAACTCGCGCCATTGCGGCGTCGGCCTGAGCTCCCCAAGGAGGCCTGCCGGGAAGGGAGGGCATCAGATCCTTGACCTCGCCCGCGGCTCGTTCTGCCGTCTCGAGCAAATCTTCGTCGCCCAGCTCCACCCCCAATCGCGCTGTTTCCAGGGCAAACAATGCTAGGGCTTCACAGCGTGCGGCCGGTCGACCCTGTTCAGCGGCTAGATGAACTGCCCTTTCTAAATGGTTTCTCATGCTGGCCGCGTCCCCGGCCGCGCCTGACGCCAGCCCCCGCCAAAGCTCGAGCTGGCGGGCTCTAACTGGAGTGGGGTTCTCGGCCGCAGTCGCAGCAGCTCGGTCAAGCCATGTTTTCGCTTCGTTGTATTCCCCCAAATCTAGATGGGCCATGGCGGTCCCGCCTGCCGACATGAACTCGATCATCCGGTCACCGATCAACCTGGCCTGCCGGTAAGCTGCCTCCCCGCGGGAGATAGCCAAGTCGGGCACGATCTTGGCTCTCGAAAAGACATGCGCCCCGTAGAGCATCTGAGCTTCTGCAAGCGATCGTTCGCTCTCCTTGGTCATCGCATCCAGCCGTGACGAAAGCCGGCGAATCTCCTCGATGTGACGCCCGGCGCTGGAGCCAAAATGAATGTCCGGCCCCCAACTGAAGTACGCCATGGCGATGATGGCGGACATCGCTCCTCTGCGGTCTCCAACCTTTTCAAACAGTTCGAGCGACCGCTGCAAACGCTCCTGGGCTCTCATGGCGTCGGCTGCGACCGGTGAATCACGGAGGATCTCGGGCAGAGTTGTTCCCGCTAAGACCTGGCTAACTATCTCGAACTGCTCTCCTGCGAGGACTCGATCGACGAAGTGACCCCTGACCTTGCTGGAATCGACCACCCCTAGTTCTCTCAGAGCCGCCGCCAATGACGCATCGTCCCCTAATTCCTCTGCCAGTTCGACGACCCGCTCGTAGGCTTCCTCGCCGCGGCTGGTGTCGAATTCTTGCTGCGTAGGAAAGCTGTAGGCCTCTCCGACCGCCGTTTGCAGCAGGGCCTGACCTAGCTCCATGCAGGCCGAAAGCTCGGACTTCCGGTCGCCCAATTCTGCGGCGTTTTGCCTGGTCTTCTCCGCCAATTCCGCTGCCTGATCCCATTCCTCGGACAAGCGGAGAGCAGCAGATCGCCTCAGCTGTACTTCCATGGCGAGCCTTGTATCTCCCAGTGCCTCAGCCAGCGCGGCGAGTTCGGCAAGACCTTCGAGACGGTCATTCGATCTTCTCAGCATGTCGAGCGCTTGATCCCGGGCTTGAAGGAACTCAACACGATGCTGAGGAGTTGACGTCATGGGTAGAGCTAGCTCGACTACTCGAAGCACTTCTTCCGGAGCGTTGGCTGACAGCGCGTTATGGATAGCATCGAGAGAGAAGCGCATACACAGGGGTGCATCCCCAGCCGCTTTGGCGTGGTGAGCGAGAAGGGCGAGGCTCTGGGGAGCAGGGTCTCCTGTCATCAGAAGCTCAACAATCGACGAGTGGATTGCCTTGCGCTGTGAGGGAGTAAGAATTGCAGCGCAATACTCGCGAACGTGTTCGTGAGCAAAGCCGTAGTCGGCTGGAGAATCCTCGGAGTGCTGCAGGAGTAAGCCGGTGGCGACCGCAGGCTGTATCGATCTATCGATAGAGTCGGGCGTTGCGTCTTCCTCGCCCATCTGAACCTTGAGGGCTGCGAGATCCTTCAAGCTGAAGTGGCGTCCAAGTACGGCTGCTTGGGCAAGTGCGGATTTTGTCTCCTCGGGTACTCGGGCGGCCCTGCGCGAGATCAGCGTTCTAACAGCCGAAGGAACGAGCCTGTCGGCGTTCTTCGCGAGTCTCCACACGCCGTCCAGTTCTTGGATCATCGCGGCATCGCGATAGGTCTGTGCTAGTTCTTCGACTACAAAGGGGACTCCCTCGGCCTGGGAATGCATCGTCGCAGCAGTCACGCTCTCGACTTTTCCCGGCAGTATCTGTTCAAGGAGTTGAGCGGTCTCTGATGGAGTGAATCGGGTCATTTTCAGTCGACGCACCAGGCCCAGCCGTTCCATGTCCGCAATCAGGTTTACGGCTTCGTTGACGAAGGCGAGCTCCTCCGGTCGGATGGCCATCATCAAAAAGAAAGGAACGTCGGCAGCTGCGCGTACCGTATATCTCAGCAATCTCAGACTGTCGTCATCAGCCCATTGCAAGTCGTCTATGAACAGTGCAATCTTTTTCTCCGAAGCCAGAGAGCGGAGCCCGGAGGCCGCCAAGTCCAGCGCCCGAAGCAGCTTTTGATCGCCCGGCAGAGAGAGGAAGCCAGGATCATCTCTTCCTGACAAACTTTCAAGACTTCGTTCCAGGACCGCTTCCGACTGATTACCGCGTGCAATTTCTAGAGCGTTCCCGACTATCGACCGCGCGAGCAGAAACGGTCCTCTAATCTCCTCATCCGAGGCAACAGCAATGACGCCGAACCCTCCTTGCTTGGCCTCATCTGAAGCCGCCATCAGAATGCGCGTTTTTCCGATTCCGGGTTCACCTTCTACGGTGAGCGCGCTGAGCTTTCCTGAAGTCGCCATCTCGAGTTCCTGCGCTACCGCCGCCATCTCGGATGGGCGTCCCACCACCGGGCGGTTGGCTCTTCCGATCTGGAGAGTCAGGGGGGACAGGGGATAGAGCACGCTGGAGAGGGTTTGGCCTTCTGCTCTCATCCCATCAGACTGCGCCGTCACGTGCCCCCTTGATCCGAATCCTGCGCAAGCATGTTAACTCCCTTGCTGGAGGTCGAGTGGTTGGATAGCAGGCGTGTCAGTCCGTTCTAGCTGCTTCCTCGTAACGAGTCTCCAGTCGGACCGGCTTCTCGCGTTTGGCCCGTACTCGCAAATTGAGCATCTCGACGAAGAGTGAGAAGGCCATCGCGAAATAGATATATCCCTTGGGGATGTGCCGGTCGAGGCCTTCGAGCAGGAGGCCAAGGCCGATCAATAAGAGAAAGCTGAGAGCGAGCATTTTGATCGTCGGGTGACGGTCCACGAACTTGCTGATCACCCCAGCAGAGACCAGCATGATCAAAACCGCACCGATAACGGCTGCGATCATCACGCCGAGGCGGTCCACCATGCCGACTGCTGTGATCACAGAGTCGAGAGAGAAAACGATGTCGAGCATCAAGATCTGAATGATGACCGCGGCGAAGGAGTGAGCCACTTTTGCTGTGGCATGTCCCGGTTCCCCCTCGAGCCGGTCATGGATCTCGAAGGTGCTTTTGGCCAGCAGGAACAGTCCGCCCAGGATCAGGATGACATCGCGCCCTGAGATTTCGTGTCCAAGAATCGAGAACAGAGGTGAGGTGAGCCCGATGATCCAGGAGAGAGTCAGGAGGAGAGCGATGCGCATGAACATCGCCAGGCCTAGCCCGATTGTTCGGGCGCGCGCCTGTTGCCCTGAGGGGAGTTTCCCAGCAAGGATGGAGATGAACACAACGTTGTCGATTCCGAGAACCACTTCCAAAGCCAGCAGCGTGAAGAAGCCGATCCATACGTCTGGGTCAGTGAGCCACTCCATCCGATCTCCCTTTGACTATTGTTGAGAAGCTCTAAAGGTACACAGCGTGTCTTATCCCTTGGGTCGGGACGGTGGCAAGTGACTTGGTGGCGCGAAGCGGTTTTCTATCAGATCTACATCCGTAGCTTCTCGGATGGAAACGGCGACGGGTTAGGTGACTTCCCCGGAATCCTGGGCAAGCTCGATTACCTCGAGTGGCTCGGGATCGACGCCATCTGGGTAACCCCCTTCTATCCATCTCCCATGGCCGACCATGGCTACGACGTCTCCGACTACAAGGCGGTCGACCCTGTCTTCGGTACCCTCGGGGATGTCGACGCCTTGTTGGAACAGGCGCACGCACGAGGCATCAAGGTCATCTTCGACATCGTCCCCAATCACACGTCGGACCAACATCCTTGGTTTCAAAACGCCATCAGGGCGCGGTCGGATCCGGATCGAGATAAGTACATCTTTAGGGCCCCCGACGCGGACGGCGGCCCGCCGAATAATTGGCGTTCGGTCTTCGGGGGCCCAGCTTGGACCTTCCACGAGCCAACCGGCGAATATTTCTTGCACCTGTTCGCACCAGAGCAGCCCGATCTCAACTGGCGGAATCCAGAGGTTCATGAATATTTCGACGGCATCATCCGCTTCTGGCTCGACCTTGGTGCAGACGGATTCCGGATAGATGTCGCTCACGCCCTGTACAAGGACGAGATGCTTCGAAGCCAGCCCGAGATTCGGAGAGTGCCCGGTACTCAATACCAGGCACTAGAAGGCACGTACGCGTGGGACCAGCCGGAGGTTCACGATGTGTATAGGAGGTGGCGCAAGATCGGCGATTCCTATCCCGGTGATCGAGTATTCGTCGGAGAGGTATTCATCCTGGACCCGGCCACGGTCGCCAAGTACACGAGACCCGATGAGCTGCATCTCGCCTTCAACTTTTTCCTCGTCGCACAGCCGTGGGATCCATCGAGGATGAAGCATGCGATCAGTCTTTCAATGGAAGAAATGAGGCTGGTTGAGAACAAACCAACGTGGGTTCTCTCGAATCACGACGTCGTCCGTCATGTCACCCGCTTCGGCGGAGGAGATCTCGGTCGCAGGAGAGCTCGGGCCGCACTGCTCATGATGATGGCTCTCCCCGGAGCAAAGTTCATCTACCAGGGTGAGGAACTGGGGCTCGAGCAGGTTGAGATCCCCGATGCCCTCAAACAGGATCCCGTCTTCTTCAGGACCAACGGAAAGAAGCCGGGTCGAGATGGCTGCAGAGTGCCGCTGCCCTGGACCGAATCTGCTCCAACGTTCGGCTTTACAGCCGGGGAGCCATGGCTTCCCATTCCACCAGAGTGGGGCCCGTTGAGTGTGGCGGCGCAAAAGGACGACTCAGAGTCGATGCTGGCCTTTTACAAGGAAGCGCTGTTGGCTTCGAAGGCGAACAGTGAATCAATTCGTGGTGGCTTTGAGTGGCTCGAAGGCCCCGAGCAATGTGTGATCTTCAAGAGATCCGGCAGCCACTCTTTGGTATGCGTCTGCAACTTCGGGTCGCAGGCCATCACTCTGCCTCTTAGCGGCGAGATAATGGTTGCCAGTGAGGGGGAGGGGGCCCGTAAGGTGGGTTCGGCAGTGGAGTTGGACGGTAACTGCGCGGTATGGCTCAGAGCCTAGGCGTGGGTGCCGTGGAGCCGCGGAAGGTCCACAGCCCTATATCGATCGGTTCCTGCATAGTCAGAAACCGCCTTTACCGAGCTCCCGTTCTGGAGGGCGCGGGCGATGGCCCGGACGCTCCATCGGTGTATGCGGATGCATTCCGTGAGAACGCCCGATCTGGGGTTGGGCTCATCATCCAAGGCAACTCCTGCGTCACGGAGGAGGGCCGTTCGTCTCCGGGGATGACTCTGGTCAATACGCGAGAGCGAACTCTTCGACTTGCGAAGGTTGCAGATGCAGTGCATCTCCATGGCGCGCGGATCTTTATGCAGATTGGACACGCGGGTATTTACTCGATGGAGGCATGGCATGACGCATTTGCGACCAGGCGCGACGGCCCGGTCCTTGCGGTCTCAACTCCCCCCATTCACGTCAAGGCCGCCCTGCGGGGCATTTCCGTGAAAGTTCTCTCAACCGATGACGTAAGAGAACTTGCGACAGCCTTCGGCCGGACCTCGGGTTGGGCCCGCGAGGCTGGATATGACGGCGTTCAGATTGCCTCATCCAATGCCAAGCTCATCCATCAGTTCCTCTCTGCGTTTTACAACCGAAGAAACGACGAGTTCGGTGGGTCGCTTAGAAACAGAGCGCGCATCCTCGAGCTCATAGCCACCGAAGTCCGCCTGCACGCCGGCGAAGACTTTCCGCTGACGGTGAAGATCCCCATGGGAGAGGACGCTCCTCCTATGTCGCCTAAGACGTCCTTCGATGAAGGGCTCGAGCTTTGCCGGCTGGCAGAGTCGTTTGGATACCACGCCATCACTCCCGTTGGCCTTTCCGTGTTTCCGCATGCATCTCTCTGCCGGGGGGCAGACCCCACAGACATCCTCGAGGTGACTTCGATCCGCAAGCGCTTCGAAGAGGCGCTCGGTGGGTCGAGAATCAAGATGGCCGTTTTGAGATGGGGATATCGCAGTGCGGCGAAGCGTTATCCCTTTCAGCCGGTGTGGAACCGGCCATTCTTCTCGGCTGCCAAGCAGGTGGTTTCGATCCCCGTCTTCGCAGTCGGGGGCATCCGCACTTCGGAGGAAATCGAAGGGATTCTCGCGGCCGGAGAAGCCGACATGGTGGGAATGGGAAGGCCGTTCTATGCAGAACCCGACGTCGCTTCCCAGATATTGAGCGGATCTGAACAACCAACCCTTTGCGAGTCTTCCAACCGCTGCCTTCCCCCCCAGCAGCTCGGAATGAAAGCGCGCTGCTACAACCCGAACGTCGCAAGGAAGAAAAGAGAGCTCGCGAGGTGAAGGTCGGCGAAGATGTCCTTGCCGGCTATTTACGAATTTTTTGAAAGCCTGTTGACTTTAGCTCGGCCCGTTGGATTACATGGATCCCGATCATGCTCATTTCCGCCAAGCTCGCTCCGTGTTTTCCATACGAAGAATTGGAGGCTTTCTGGAAGGCGTGTGACGAGCTGGGTTTCCACGCGGTATGGAACTACGACCACTTCTACGGGTTGGCGGATCCAGCCCAGGACACTCTTGAGGGCTGGACGACTCTCGCCGCGATGGCCACGATCGTGAAACGTTCGCGGGTGGGGTGCATGGTGAGCGGCGTGACCTATCGACATCCTGCAGTTCTGGCCAACATGGCCGTTGCGGTTGATCACATCTCAGATGGAAGGCTGGAGTTCGGCCTTGGTGCAGCGTGGCACGAGCTGGAACACTCCGCCTATGGAATCGACTTCCCGTCCGCTGGCGAGCGAATCGACCGGCTGGATGAAGCTCTCGAGATCATCAAGCTCTTATGGACGGAAGATTCATCAACTTTCGATGGCCGCTATTACAAACTCAAAGATGCACGCTGCGTTCCCAAGCCGGTGCAGCGCCCCCATCCTCCGATCGTCGTCGGTGGAAGCGGCAGGAAGAAGACTCTTCGCGTGGTGGCGAAGCACGCAGACGAATGGAATACCCCCGGTCAGGATCCTCCCGAGTGGGCTGAGCTCAATTCGGTTCTAGACGATCACTGCAGGGACGTGGGCCGCGATCCCAAGGAAGTCAGACGCTCGGTTCAGATGTTCATCCATCCGGCTCAGGAGGGGCAGCCCGAAGAGCAGATCGAGAAGTTAGAGGCCTATGAGCAGGCCGGGTGCGAGCATGTCGTCTTCAGCTTCTATCAACCTCCATCGCGCGGCCTTTTGGAGAAGATCGCCCCCTGATATTGATCCGCGATTCTTTCAGCGGACGGCCGTCCTTCGACACTGCAGTTTCGAGGGCTCTTCTGATGAGAGCATCCAACGCCGAAGTTGACGAGACTTTGAGGCTCTATCGTCCCGATCCGATCCTTGCCTTCGGCAGGTTGGATCGGATCAGTGATGGATTCGAAGGAGCGGTTTCTGAGGCGAAAGCTGCAGGCTTTGCTCCCGTCCTCAGGTTGGTTGGAGGAAGAGCCGCGGTCTTCCACGAGCAAACGATCGCATTCGCCTGGACTATTCCCGATTCCAGCCCGGCTTCAAGGACCTCTGCCCGTTTCGATGAAGCAGCGGCGATCATCACCTCGGGCCTGAAGAGACTCGGAGTGGATGCCAGGGTCGGTGAGGTTCCGCTGGAATACTGTCCGGGCGATTACAGCATCAACGCCAGGGGGAAGAAGAAGCTCGTTGGCATAGGGCAGAGGGTGATCTCCAAAGCAGCGCACGTGGGGGGAGTCATCGTCGTGGGGGAAAGTGATCGAGTGAGTGATGTGCTCGTGCCCGTATATCGATCTCTCGAGCTTGAATGGGACCCGGCAACAGTTGGAAGCGTTCAAGACGAGATTTCGACATCATGGGAAGCCGTGGAGCAGGCAGTTTTAGATTCGTTTGCTGATCGGTTTGATATATCCGAGGGATACTTCGATGAGGAGACCCTCGTGCTTGCAGAACGACTCGAACCAGACCACCAGGTCGATACCTAGATGGCATCCCCGCGATTTGTTATCCAAAAGCATTCGGCGCGCTCGCTTCATTATGACTTCAGACTGGAAGCCCAAGGGGTCCTCAAGAGTTGGGCCGTGCCCAAGGGCCCATCGACCAATCCGCAAGACAAGCGCCTCGCGACCCGAGTCGAGGATCATCCTCTTGATTGGGGAGACTTCGAAGGAGTCATAGCGAAGGGTCAATACGGCGCCGGCCCAGTGATCGTTTGGGACAGGGGCACCTATCGAAATCAAACTCGTTCCAAGGGGAAGGAGATTCCGTTGGAAAACGGGATCGAGCGCGGTCACATATCCGTCTGGCTGGAGGGTGAGAAGCTCCAAGGAGGTTATGCGCTCACTCTGGTTGCGCGCGAAAAGCAGGAACGCTGGATTCTCGTAAAGATCAAGGATGAGAAGGCTGATGCTCGCCGCAATCCCGTGAGCACTCAGCCAGAGTCCGTGATCAGCGGGAGGACGATTGAAGAGATGGAGAGTTCGTGAGTCCGGCTGAAAAGAAGCCGGTCAAGGTGGGCCGACGGACCCTTCAGGTATCGAACTATGACAAGACCCTCTTTGCCGACGCGGGGATTACCAAGGGCGACCTCATTGAGTACTACGAACAAGTAGCCCCACTGATGCTTGCTGGCTTGCGTGACCGCCCCGTTGCGCTCAAGCGGTTCCCCGACGGGATAGCCAAGGGGGGCTTTTATCAAAAAGACGCCTCCGCTCATTTTCCCGAATGGGTGAAAACCGTGGCCGTTCAGAAGGAAGGTGGCACCTTGAACCAGGTGCTATGCAACGACGCCGCTTCGTTGGTCTACCTTGCAGGTCAAGCAGCTGTCGAATTTCATGTTTGGACTAGCCGGGCTGATCGGATCCTGGAGCCCGATCAGATCGTTTTCGACTTCGACCCTCCTGAGAGTGTCTCGTTCCCTGATGTAAAAAAGGCAGCCTCCGAGATGAAGGCACTTCTGGAGGAAGTCGGGCTTGCAGCGTTCGTCAAGACGACGGGGTCGCGCGGTCTGCATGTCGTGACCCCGATCCGCCGAAAGCATAAGTTCGAAGAGGTCCAGCAGTTTGCCCGAGAATTGGCTGGAGTACTGGCTGACAGGCATCCCGACAAACTTACGGTCGAGGTGAGAAAGGCCAAACGCAAGGAACGTATCTTCATCGACGTGGGAAGAAACGCTTATGCCCAGCACGCGGTGGCCGCTTACTCGGTGAGGGCTCTCCCGTCTGCGCCTGTCTCGATGCCTCTGGAGTGGAGCGAGCTTTCTGGGAGCAAGCTGCGACCGGACCTGTTCACGGTTTCCAACGCTGCCAAGAGAATCGAAAGCGATCCCTGGAAGGGATGGCGCCGGATGGCTCGGTCGCTTCCGGTCAATACTGGTCGAGGGAACTGAGTCACATGGGTACCGGACACACTCACAGCCATCGCATCGAAGCACCGGCGCGGGTACGCAGACAGATGCTCGTCGCGGTGCTTCCCTTCTTGATCGCGACGTTGATCGGCCTTGCCATCCTTTGGCCGAGAGAACCTCCGCCAATCTCTAGAGAACTCGGCTTCGCCGCAGATCTGATTAAGGGTGAAGTCGTTGCCATTGAACCGATCTCGTGTGGAGGTGAAGAGCCGGTCGGGGAGGTCCAGGAGGGCCAAAGTTGCATGTCTCTCGATGTGCGTCTGACCGAAGGGGAGTCCAAGGGACAGGTGGTCACTCCGTTGCCATCGGAAGAGCCAGCAGGTCGGCCCTTCAGTGAAGGCGACAAAGTGTTTCTAGGTTATTCACCCGATTCACCGCCGGGTCTCAGGTACTACTTTGCAGACTTTCAAAGGCAGCTCCCTCTCGCACTCCTAGCGGTCGTCTTTGCTGCAGTCGTTGTGGCTCTCGGAAGATGGAGGGGCGTGGCCGCTCTGGGTGGATTTGCGATGAGTCTTGGCGTAATCACATTCTTTATTTTGCCGGCGATTCTCGCAGGGCGCAGTCCTCTCGCGGTCTCGATCATCGGTGCATCTGCCATCATGCTTCTCGCTCTTTACTTGGCGCACGGTGTCAACGTCCAGACGACCAGTGCGGTGCTTGGCACCTTCATTAGTCTCGGATTGACCGGCCTGCTCGCGCTCGTCTTCGTCGAAGCAGCTTCCCTCACCGGATTTGCTTCAGAAGAGGCGATATTCGTCAACATCTCGGCCGAGCAGGTGAACTTGCAAGGACTACTTCTCGGCGGGATCATCATCGGTTCGCTCGGTGTCCTCGACGACGTAACGATCACTCAGGCTTCAGCGGTATGGGAACTCCATGCCGCTAACCCAGCCTTTGGCGCGCGCGATCTGTATCACTCTGCCCTTCGGATCGGGCGGCACCACATAGCTTCGACCGTGAATACCTTGTTGCTCGCATATGCGGGGGCGTCCCTTCCTCTGTTGATCCTGTTTACGCTTGCCGGCGCCCGATTCGGAGTTGTCGTGAACGGTGAGATAGTGGCCCAGGAAATAGTGAGGACCCTGGTGGGAAGTATCGGGCTCGTGGCTTCTGTCCCCATCACCACTGGCCTGGCATCCTTTGTTGCCAGCCGGAGTCCCGTAACTGCAAGGGCCGAAGGATAGGAGGATGCGATAAACCAACAAGTAGCAGTGGAGGCGCTCGGAGTCGCGGTCGCCGCCCGAGTCCCGGTTCTTCTGTGGGGAGCTCCAGGGACCGGCAAGACTTCAGCAATCCGGGCAATGGCCGAGACCATGGGCTGGCCATGCGAGACGGTCATTGCCGCCATTCGTGAGCCATCAGACTTTGCCGGCCTGCCGGTGATCGCGAATGGAAACGTCCGCTTCGCACCGCCCCAATGGGCGGAGCGGCTCGCATCTTCCGGTAAGGGATTGCTCTTTCTCGATGAGATCTCGACTGCGCCGCCCGCCGTCCAAGCCGCGCTTCTCAGGGTTGTCCTCGAGAGGGCGGTCGGAGATTTGACCCTCCCAGATGATGTTGTCGTTGTGGCTGCGGCCAATCCGCCCGAGCAGGCCGCCGACGGGTGGGATCTCTCTGCGCCGCTTGCCAACCGGTTCTGCCACTTGGACTGGACCGTCGACGCGCAAAGGTTCGCGCAAGGGATCGCCGGAGGGTTCGACGCGCCGCAGGTGCCGAAGCTCTCCGACGACTGGACAACGCAGCTACCGCTTGCGCGAGGACTCGTATCTGCGTTCATCACCGTGAGACCTGCCCTTGCAGTCGCGGTCCCCACCGACGCCGCAAGCGCCGGGCGAGGCTGGCCCAGCCCCCGCACCTGGGAGATGGCGGCAAACCTGTGGACCGCGGCGACGGTGTCCCTGGCCTCTCAAGAAGCCAGGTCTGCTCTCGTCGTCGGTGCGATTGGCGATGGGGCTGGAGTCGAGTTCCTATCCTGGATAGAGGAGATGGATCTTCCGGATCCTGAGGAAGTCTTGAGTGACCCAGGATCGTTTGTCCTGCCGGATCGGGGCGATCGAGCCTATGCCGCACTTTCTGCGGTAGCGGCAGCCGTGGCGAGCAACCCCACCCCCGATAGATGGAATGCAGGATGGAAAGTTCTTGCAGGTGCAGGCAAGGACGCACCTGATATTGCAGCGACGGCTGCGCGGGTCCTCGCGCAATGCCGCCCCGAAGGGGCGACTGCACCAAAGGAGATAAAGATATTCGCTCCTCTTCTAAAAGAAGCTGGCCTCATGTGACCGGATCTCTAGATCGGCAAAAGGTCGCTGCGGCCAGGCTTTGGGCCGCAACTCATTATCCCTATCTTGCCTCCGCTCTCTTTGCGTCGCGGGTGATCCCGACTCCAGGGACGAATGCGGTGGCCGTCGACGACAGATGGAACCTCTATGTCGATCCCGATCTGGTAGGGCAATGGACGATAGAGGGAATTGGTGGGGTGCTCGTGCACCACACCGGACACTTGCTCAGAGATCACGCAGGCAGGGCCCGAGCTCTTGGAGTTGATCGCAAAACCGCGAAGGAATGGACCCTTGCGGCAGACGCGGAGATCAACGACGACTTGGACGAAGATCTTGACGTTCCCGGAACCCCGGTGACACCAGAGGCCTTGGGCTTAGAGGCAGGCAGGCTTGCCGAGGAATACTTTCGACGTCTGCTGGAGCACGACCACGACCAAGAGTGCGAGTGCGGAAGCGGCGCCGACGGCCAACCCCGGGATTGGGACCAAGGGGGGCCGGGCGTCTCGAAGAATTCTGCTCATCTGCTTCGGTGCCAAGTTGCCTCCGAGATTCTTCGGGAGTTCAGGGGCAAAGAGCCTGGGGCCATGCCTATGAGCTTTGTGCGATGGGCAGAAGAGTTCCTAAACCCACGGATCGACTGGAGAAGACTTCTTGCCGCAGAAATCCGAAGAGGCATCGCAAACGTCTCGGGGAAAGTCGACTACACCTACACGCGGCCATCGCGACGCGCTTCGGTAACAAAAGAATTCATCCTGCCTTCCTTGAGGAAGCCTATCCCCGATGTTGCCGTCGTGGTGGACACGTCGGGAAGCATGTCGGAGAAGCAGCTGGGCCAGGTCCTTGCTGAGGTGGAGGGTTTGCTTCGATCCGTCGGATTGGGCAAGCAAAGACTTCGCGTTCTCTCCTTTGACGCCGACGCGCACACCGTTCAGCGTGTCTCGTCGGCCAAGCAAGTTGAGCTGATAGGTGGGGGAGGAACGAACATGGGGGAGGGGATTCGCAAAGCGTTGCAGCTGCGTCCTCGTCCCGGAGTGGTAATCGTACTGACCGACGGGTACACGCCTTGGCCATCCGAAGCGCCCCGGGGAGCTCAGGTGATCGTTGGCCTGATTGGGAATGGCGACTGGCCGGTTCCAGGATGGGCGAAAGTGGTACGGATAGAAGAGGAGGCCGCCTGAGCCGCAAGACCTGGTACCGAAACCTGCCCAAGGTCTCGGTGCAAGTTGAGTGCTCGAATGCTGTGCACCGGATCTCCTGGCGGGCCGGAAAGCTGGTTTTGCACGATCACGACGTCGAGGCAGAACGGGCCCTCGTCGCTCTCGGAAGTGATCCCTGTTATTGCATAGGGCTTTTCGAGGCATGGCAACAGGGACAGAACTCTCCTTTTGAGGCGCTCGAGATCCTTCTCAGCGAGGATCTCGATTGGTCGCTCGAGTTTCAGCCAAGGCTGGCTAAGTTACGTTCGGCGCTGCAGGCTGGCGGCGGCCCATTGGTTGCGCAGCTGTATCAAAAGGAGCTTACCCACCACGTTCTGTTCTCTGCACCGTTCGAGCTTCGAAAGATGTTCGGCCTATCCACCGTGGTCGCCGCTGCAAAGAGTTGGGACGAAGACGCGCATTTCCGCGCCGAGTGGGGCCCCGTCTTCGAAGGCGTTCTTGCGCGCCGGGCTATCGCCGCATTGCAGGAAAACGTCGAAGGATGGAATCCAAGGCTTGCTCCGCATGCGATAACGACTTTGGAGTGCTGGGCAGTCCGCTCAACCGAGACACCGACGATTGCCGGAAGTATCGCCACGAATGGCGGCTTCGCACTCCTCAATCTCCCTCTCACCTGGCTCGTCGACGTATGGGCCGCTGGGATCGCAGTGGTCGACGATTGCTTCGTGCTCGATCTCGTTGATGTAGACCGCGATCAATCGTCGATGAACGTGATTGCCGCCCGCTGGGAACGAAATCTGGGGAGGTCCGTACCGGTTACTTCACCCGCGTGCGTAACTCGGTCAAGCGGTGGCGGCTTCCATCTGAGCTGGGGAGATTGGTAAAGGTTTAGAGAAGAGTCCCGTACGTCTTTAGTTTCTCTTCGTCGATCTCGACGCCCAGCCCAGGAAGACTGGGAATCTCGAGAAGTCCGTTCTCATTCGGAAGTATCGGCTCGGTCAGCATCGCGTCCCTTGCCTCCGGAACCCATCCGGGTGGATCGAATGGAAACTCGAGCCAGTTCGCATTTTCTGCTGCTACCGCAAGGTGCAGGTTTGCGGCGAGGCCGAGACCATGGCTCCAGGTGTGCGGAGAGAAGCGAAGCCCTCGCTGCATGGATTCGCGCGCCAGGTCCCAGGCTCCCGTTACTCCTCCGGTGAAGACAAGGTCAGGCTGAACGACATCGACGCCTTCTGCTTCCATCAGCAGCCTCACGAGCGATGGTTCTCCGTGGAGTTCCCCCGCGGCGATAGCGACCTTCGTGTTTTTGGCCAGCTCCCTGTAGCCCCCCAGGTCGAACATGTCCAAAGGCTCCTCGAGCCATTCCACCCCATGGTCCTCCATAGCGTCGGCAGTGTTGAGGGCCCTTCCGAGATCCCATACCGGTCCCTTCGCAAAGGTATCGACGCGCCATGCCTGATTTGCGTCGCACATCAAGGTGATGTCGTCGCCGATCGCCCTTCGAACCGCCGCGACCAGGGCGATGTCTCGTTGGATGTCGGGATGCCGCGTCCTGATCTTCATCGCTGTGAAGCCTTGCTCAACAACTGAGACTGCGTGATCTGCCGCTTCCTCGGGAGATCGCAATTCACCCGTCGAGGCGTATGGCCGTATCGATTTTGCCTTTGCCTTGGCCCCAAGGAGTTCGGCGATGCTCTTACCTGCCGCCTTTCCACGGATGTCCCAAAATGCGGTCTCGACGAACCAAGCTCTGATCCCAAGGACCCTGCTGGCAGTGCTCAGGCGTCCGTAGACTTCATCGGTATCGTCGACGTCGAGTCCGATTAGGTACGCGCGAAGCAGATTGAGTGGGCCCTTGGCCTCGTCGGCAAACGCAACGCCCCCGGCGATCCCCTCGATGCCTTCATCCGTCCTCAATCGGTAGATGACTGCTGAATTTTGGGTTGAGGTGTAGCCGGGCACCCATGAGGGGTGAAATGGAGTCTCGAGAGGAAAGTGGAAGAGCCAGGCCTCGATGTCGACGATCTTCATCAGTTGGAGAGACTATCGAAATTGATCGGGTTGATGCCTAGCGGCTGATTCCGCTTCTTATCATCTCGATGTCTTCCTTCACGGAGGCAGCAGTTTCCTTAGGCATGATGCCGCCCCTGACTTTCTTCATCGCAATGACGACCGCTAACCCAGCGATCGCAAGGTAGATCACGGACACGATAAGAATGGCGGCCCATGCAGGCAGGATCTGGGAGAGAGCTGCCGCCGCGGTAAATCCAAGGAAGCCCAAAGCGATCAAGGACAAGAAGCCCGCTCCGAGCGCGAAGGCAAAACCCACGAACTTGGCTGAGACCGCTTGGAGGATCTCGGTCTTGGCGAGGGCGACCTCTTTACGGATGAGCGAGCTCGCGTCGGCGGCGATGCTCTTGACGAGCTCCGGCGTAGAGGAGTCCTCAAGTGATGTCAGGTCGATTGCCGTCTCGGTTTTCGGTCGAGCTATTTCGCGATCCGACAGGCCCAGCTGTTCCTCCGCCAGGACTGCGTTCAGCTCGGCTCCGTAGAGGAAGAGTCTGGAAGCCAGATAGATGAGTACGAGCACCCCCAATGTAGCCGCGAAAGTCCCATACACCTCCGAAGCTGAGCTCATCGTTCGGGTTGCGTACCAAGACCCGGCGATCTTCAGAATCAGCCACCCCGCGGCCCCCAGTAAAGCTCCAGGCAACAGGCTTCTCCAAGACGGTCCCGATCCTCTTACAAGGACGCGGTAAGCCACGAGGAACAGGACCACGTCGAGACCGAAGGCAATGATGCCGCCGGCGATCTTCATGACCACTGCGATCGCGTCGTCGCCTCTTGCTCCACCCGCGAACCCGGCAACCGAGGCAGCGCCGAGCGCCAGAGCGCCCAGACCCAACAGCGACCCAAAGGAATTGAACTTCAATTTGAGGATGCTGTCCGGGGCCGGCCGTCTGAAGATCCTCCCGAGGGCGTGCCGGCATGCCTGGATGACTCCTATGCCCGACCAGATGAGTCCGATCAAACCAAGAAGCCCGGTGGCGGCTCTTCCCTCTTGGAGAGCATCTAGGTTATCGCCTAGCAAGGGGGCGATTCCGGGAACCGTCTCGGCGATCCTGTCGATTATCCGTCCCTGAAACTCGGGATTGCCTGCCAGAAGGAATCCAGTAACCGAAAATCCAAGCAGCAGCAGCGGAAACAGCGACAGAAACCCGAAATAGGTGATGGCAGACGCCAGATAGCGTGCGGAATCGTCCTTGTATCGCTCCTGGACTCTTTTCGCGATAACGACAATCCGATTGTCGGCGAAGGACTTTTTGGTGTCTTGCTCTCTAGTTGACATGGGTATCGCCTATGTACCCGCTCTCGAGGCCAGCTATTCGCACCAGGGCTCCGGGCGCTGTCTGCGGGTTAAAGTTCTTCCCGGAGGTGAACATGAACGAAACTTCTTATCGAGGAGGCGTGGCCAGAAAGCTCCTCGCTATTGCGGCTGGGGCTCTCGCAGCCAAATTCGCGATGGCCGCCGTCGAGCAGATCTGGACACGTGGCTTTCGAAAAGGGATTCCCGAGATGAGCGAGGAGGAGTCGGCTCTGACCAAAATAGCCTGGATCGGCTTGACTGCCGCTGCCGTCGGGATGGCGCGAGAGCTTGCCCGGGAACTGACGGCACCAAGGGTTCCCGAAGAATCCGCCTAAAGTTGGGGCATGGCCGACGTCATAGGGATCGGGCTTCTTGGGTGCGGGATCGTAGGCTCGGCGATAACGCGAACTCTCTCCCTTCATTCCGATGAGATCTCAGAGCGGATCGGAGCTCGCCTAGAAGTCAAAAGGGTTGCCGTTCGCAACCTTTCCAAGGAACGTGACGTCCCCGTCGCGAAAGAGCTCTTCACAAATGATCCCCGTTCGGTCATCGAAGCTGATGACGTGCAAATTGTGGTCGAGGTCATGGGAGGTATCGAGCCTGCGCGCTCTCTGATGCTGGACGCAATGTCGTCAGGCAAGAACATCGTTAGCGCCAACAAAGAATTGATCTCCACGTTGGGCCGCGATCTCTTTGATCACGCAGAAAAAAGTGAGGTGGATTTTTACTTCGAAGGATCCGTCGCAGGTGGGATCCCCATCATCAAACCTCTGAAGGAATCGCTTGCAGGCGAGCGTCTGAACCGGGTGATGGGCATAGTCAACGGCACGACCAATTTTATCCTCACGCGAATGAGCGAACAGGGCCTCGAGTTTGATCAGGCTCTGGCTGAGGCGGAGCGGCTTGGATATACGGAACTCGATCCAACCGCAGATATCGAAGGTTTCGACGCGGCCGCCAAGCTCTCGATCCTCGCCAGCATCGCGTTCAACGCGCGCGTTGTGGCCGGTGATGTCTACCGCGAGGGGATCACGGGTGTTTCCCAAAGAGACATAGCTTTCGCCAGGACTCTCGGTTACGTCGTGAAACTTCTTGCCATCGCGGAGCTCGTGGATGGCGAAGTCGCCGTCCGCGTTCATCCCGCGATGCTGCCCACCACTCATCCCCTGGCATCCGTGCGTGAAAATCTGAACGCCGTCTTCGTCGAAGGCGAGCAGGTGGGTGAGCTGATGTTCTATGGCCGGGGAGCGGGTGGTCCCCCGACTGCAACATCGGTGGTGGGTGACATAGTCGACGTGGCCCGAAACATCCAGAAGGGCACTCGCGGAGTCGGATGCACTTGCTACGGCCGCACGGCACGGATTCGCCACATGGATGAAACTCTCTGCCAGTACTACATCCTTCTTGAAGTCCTCGACCGGCCCGGGGTGCTGGCCCAGGTCGCACAAGCGTTTGCCGACAACGACGTGAGTATCAAAAGTGTGTGGCAGGAAGGATTCGGGGACGAAGCGAGGCTGGTGATGGTGACCCATCTCGCAGTTGAAAAGAATTTCCAAGCCCTCGTCGCGCGGCTGAATGGACTGGAAGTCGTCGAAGAGGTTGCGTCGGCAATGCGCGTTCAGTCGGCGGAAGACTGATGGCGCGGCCCCCGATGTGGGAGGGAGTGATCGGAGCCTATCGAGACCGCCTTCCGGTCTCGGATGCAACTCCAATAGTCACTCTTGGAGAAGGAAACACTCCTCTCGTTCGCTCCGAACGTCTCTCGGAGATCACTGGGTGCGACGTGCATCTGAAGTTCGAAGGGGCCAATCCGACGGGTTCGTTCAAGGACCGCGGTATGACTCTGGCGGTTTCCAAAGCGCTCGAAGCGGGGGCGAAGGCGATTGCTTGCGCGTCCACAGGCAACACATCGGCCTCCGCTTCCGCATACGCCGCTCGCGCCGGTATGACCTGCGCGGTGCTGATTCCAGAGGGCAACGTGGCTTTGGGGAAGCTGGCCCAAGCTCTTGCACATGGGGCTACCGTGTTGGAGGTGAGGGGAAACTTCGACCGGGCCCTCGAGGTGACCCGCAAGCTCGAGGATGCCTATCCCGTCACTCTGGTGAATTCCATCAATCCATTTCGAATAGAAGGGCAGAAGACGGCTGCATTCGAGGTGTGCGATCGACTTGGTTCGCCTCCCGACTATCACCTGATGCCAGTTGGCAACGCCGGCAACATCACCTCGTATTGGAAGGGATACAACGAATACCTCGATGAAGGGCTCATTCAATCTCTGCCGGTGATGTTTGGTTTTCAGGCTGAAGGCGCCTCACCGATAGTGAAGGGTCATCCGATTGACGATCCTAAGACCATCGCGACCGCGATCCGCATCGGTAATCCCGCTTCTTGGGATGGCGCTGTTTCTGCGGCGCGGGACTCCGGAGGAGAAATCCGAGCGGTAAGGGACAAGGAGATCTTGCATTACTACAAGGAGCTTGCTTCGAAGGAAGGCCTCTTTGCCGAACTCGCATCCGCTGCCTCGGTTGCCGGTTTGATGCAGCTGTCGGAAGAGGGAAAGCTGAAATCCGGCAAGACAGTGGTCTGCGTTCTTACCGGCCACGGGCTGAAGGATCCGCACTGGGCAATATCAGGTGCTCCCAAGCCGAAGCTGCTGGATCCGGAAGTGGACGCGGTGGCCGAGGCGCTGGGTCTGTGATGGATATCGAGATAAAAGTGCCGGCGACGGTCGCCAACCTCGGCCCAGGTTTCGATTGCCTCGGCGCGGCCGTCGGGATGTACCTTCGTCTTCGGGTCAGTCTCTCCGAGAGTGCGGCGGTGACCGGCGTGGGGAGGACACGGCCCCCGGAAGAGAACCTGACTCACCGAGCGGTCAGAACAGCTTTCGAAGAGGTTGGGTCCGAAGCACCGCCGATCACCGTCGAGCAGGTTGAGGTCTACCCGAGTGCAAGGGGATTGGGAGCCAGCGCTTCCGCGATCGTGGCGGGTCTGGTGGCCGCCAGGGAAACCGCCGACCTTGGTTTGAGCGATGCGGATCTTGCCCGTCTTGCAATCCGTATCGAAGGCCACGCCGACAACGTGCTCCCGGCCTTCTTTGGCGGTCTCGTGTTGTCATCTCCTCACGGGTGGATGCGATTTCAGCCGACCGAAAAAGTGAGTCCCCTCATTCTTCTCGCAGCACAGAAGTTTCAGACTGAAAAGGCGAGAGCGGTTCTGCCCGCTGAGCTTCCACGCGAAGACGCGGTTGCGAATGCCTCGGCCAGCGCTGCGCTCGTTGCGGTCCTGACCGGTGTGGAATCCTCTGAAGCTCTCTTCTGGGCAACGGAAGACCGAGTTCATGAGCCTTACCGGCTGCCGCTCATGAGCGAGACCTTCGAGGTACACCAAGCCATGAGGGCCAAAGGAATTCCAACGGCCCTGGCCGGCGCGGGCCCATCCTTGATCTGCCTCGTCGACTCCGAGCGCATCGGTGAAGCCGAAGCCGCAGCCAGAAAAACCATTCCCGACGGGTGGGAAGTGTTCATGCCGGGCTGGGACACGGAAGGGGCCAAAGTCCGGTGAGCGACAAGAGCATCGTCCTCATCGACGGCGAGCACTATCCGCCCGTAGTCGCACGTGCGATATCCATGCTGATGTCTTCCGGCGAACGTCCTGTGGCCGCTTTGTTGGTAGGAGGCGGGGAGAAGCTCGGACAAAGCGATGTTGACGTCGGTGTCCCCGTCGAGAACGTCGGCGACGACCCTGAGGTGAAGCTGGCCGAGGCCATCGAGCGTCTTGAGGTCACCAAAGTTATCGACATCTCAGACGAGCCGGTCCTCGGGTACGTCCAGCGCAGCAGGCTTGCTTCGATCTCCCTCTGGAAAGGAGCGTCTTATACCGGGGCCGACTTCGCTTTCACGCCTCCCCCGAGGCCCCGCCTATCCAAGGTTCCGTCCGTTTCGGTGATCGGCACTGGAAAACGTACCGGCAAGACCGCTGTCGGAGGGGCGACTGCACGAGCGTACGATAAGGCTGGTTTGGACCCGGTCATAGTTGCGATGGGCCGGGGTGGTCCAAAGGACCCAGAGGTGATCGAAGACTTCGAGTCGCTTACCCCCGAGTCGCTTCTCTCATGGGTCGAAGATGGGCGCCACGCCGCCAGCGACTACATAGAGGATGCGTTGACCGCACGGGTCAAAGCGGTTGGGGCATGGCGAGCCGGGGGAGGCATGGCAGGAGCCACGGCACACACCAATTATGAGAAGGCCATCGAGCGAGCCCACGACCTCGACCCAGGAATGTTGGTTTGTGAGGGCAGCGGCGCGGCCATACCTCCGGTTCACTGCGACGCAGGCGTACTTATCGTCAACGCCGGGATCGACCCGGGACACCTTCGAGGCTACTTCGGCCTATATAGGCTCTTGCTGGCAGACCTAGTCGTGCTTACAATGGTAGAGGAATCCATAAGCCGCGGGCAGTTGGCCGCGCTTGACAGCTGCATCCGCAGCTCGCCTCTAAACGAACCGAAGGTTGCGCAAACCCGATTCCGTCCGGCTCCCCTAGGTGAGGTTTCAGGCAAGAAAGTCTGGTTCGCTACAACCGCTCCAAAGGAAGCAGGTGAGGTCCTGAAGAGGCACCTGGAAGAAAAGTTCGAAGCCAAAGTGACTTCAATCAGTCACTCATTGGCCGATAGGGCCAAACTCAAAGAAGAGCTATCGGAGCTGCCGGATGTAGATGTTCTGGCAGTCGAACTGAAGGCCGCCGCAGTCGACATAGTAACTAAGTTCGGGATTGAAAACGATATCGAAGTTGTTTATGTAGATAATCAGCCGGAGATCGTCAGTGGGCGGGAGTCCACCCTCGATGAGCTTCTCCTAGAAGTGGCCGGTCTGGCCAAGGAAAGATTCTCGACACAATGACGTCGCAGTCACCCAGACACATCATCATCACCGACCAAAGTCGCGGGCTTCCATATTCCAAGGGGCTCATGGCCTCATCGCTGATGGTGTCGGGCCTGCCGCCGTCAGAGGCATTCAAGATCGCGCAGAGGATCGAGGAAAGCCTCACAACCGAAAATCGCTTCGAGGTCTCGAGCACGGACCTGAGGGACATGGCCGCAGGCATGCTCGAAGAAGTGAACTCAAGGTACTCCGATGCCTACCTCAAGTGGCAGATGGTGGAGGAGCTCGATGCCCCGCTGGTGATCCTTCTCGGCGGAGCCACGGGGGTGGGAAAGTCGACCACCGCTACGCAGCTCGCAGCCCGTTTGGGCATTACCAGAGTGATTTCCACTGACGCCATCAGAGAGGTTTTGAGATCCGCCTTCTCGAGGGAGTTGATGCCCACTCTATACGAGTCATCCTTTCAGGCAGACCGTGCTCTTCAGGTTCCGCTGCCGAAGACTGCAGACCGCTTGATCATCGGATTTCAGCGTCAGGTCTCGGCAGTCGCGGTCGGCGTGAAAGCGCTGATCGCCCGAGCCATGGAAGAGGGAACCGACATCATTGTTGAAGGGGCCCACGTAGTTCCCGGTTTCCTCGAGGGCTGGGAAGAGGAGTTTCAGTCCGCCGTCCTTGTGCCGATCGTTATGACGGTGAAAGACGAGGATCTTCACAAGAGTCACTTTCACATGAGGGCGCTCGAAACCAGATCGCAACGGCATCAGGAATATTTGAAGCACTTCAGAGAGATACGAAAGATCCAGCAGCACATCGACCAACTCGCAGGGGAGCACGGTGTTCCTGTGATCCAAGCTTTCGATCTAGACTCAACGCTCCACGAGATTGTCTCGATCATCGTCGAGAAGGCACTCACTTCTCGGCTCGTCAAAAACCAGGTGGAGTCGGCCCAACCTGCAGCTTTCGAAGTGAACGAGGAGGGAGACGTAGTTAGGACCAGGAAGCTCACCCGCTTGAAGAGTTGGGAGATCTTCGCTGGAAGGAGGAGACCAAATTGAAGTTGTTTTTGGATACGGGGAATTTGGACCACATAAGAACAATCAATGACTGGGGCGTTCTTTCCGGCGTGACCACTAATCCTTCATTGATATTCAAGGAGAAGCCGAAGGACTGGATCGCTCACGCCAAGGAGATCTGCTCGATCGTCGATGGTCCTGTCTCACTCGAGACCACGACGACGACTACCAAGGAGCTCATCGAGGAGGGCCACGAGCTAGCCGCGGTGGCCCCGAATGCGGTCGTCAAGATCGCGATGGTGCCCTACGGACTGGGTGCGGTGAAGGCGCTGTCGAAGGAAGGGATCAAGGTCAATGTGACCCTGGTTTTCTCCCCCGCTCAGGCTATCCTTGCAGCAGAGGCTGGAGCGTATATAGTTTCTCCATTCCTCGGCAGGGTTGACGACATTGCCTCCGACGGGTTGAACGTACTCGCCGACATCGTTTCTATCTACGACACCCACGAGTACGAAACCCAAGTCCTCGCTGCGAGTCTCCGCCATCCAATGCATGTGGTGGACTCGGCGAAGATTGGAGCCGACATCGCATCCTTGCCGTACGAAGTCTTCGAAATGCTCGTGAAACATCCCCTCACCGATGCGGGGCTGGAAAAGTTCCTATCGGATTGGGAATCGCTTCAAGGGCAGAGCAAGAAGTAATAACCGGCGCAATTAGCCGGAATCCCCCTATGGAGGGAGGTGTAATCAATCATGGCTGAAACACTCGAGCGAAAAACGCTTACAGGCAAGCTCGTTGCCGAACTCCAAGAGATCGCTTCGGGACTCGGCGTCAAAGACGTCAAGAAGCTGAAGAAAGCGGAGCTGATCGAGGCCATCCTGACTCAGTCCTCAAACGGCAGGGGGGATGGCAAGACCGTGGCAGCGGCAAAGGAAACAGCGCCGGCTCGGCCTGCGGAGAATCGTCCGCAACGCACCGACGGCAGGGAAAACAGGCCGCAGCAGCCGCGAGAGCAGGGATCGAGAGATTCCCGCGGTGAATCCCGCGACGGAAGAGACAACGGTTTCCGACGCGAGCGTCCGAGAAGGCGGCGTGGCCGTGGACGCGACCGGGATCGAGACTTCGATCGACCGGAACGAACTCAGGTTGACGAAGAGGAGCTGATCGAGCCGGAGCTCAAAAGCGGGATTCTAGACATCCTGCCGGAAGGATTCGGGTTCCTGAGGACCCAGGGATACCTTCCCGCGCAGGAAGACGTATATGTGTCTTTGTCGCAGGTCAGACGGTTCCAGCTGCGTCGCGGAGACGAAGTAACCGGCGCGGTTCGCCGGCCGAAGGAGAGCGAGAAATACCAGGCCCTAGTCCGGATCGAAACGATCAACGGAAAGAAGCCGGAAGAAATCACAGGCAGGCCCTGGTTCGAGAGGCTGACTCCGCTTTATCCGATGGATCGGATGATGCTGGAACTGGAGGACAAGCCGACCGAAATTACTCAGCGGATCATTGATCTAGTCGCCCCAATCGGAAAGGGGCAGCGGGGAATGATCGTGTCTCCTCCAAAAGCCGGTAAGACGACGGTGATGAAGCAGATCGCTAACTCAGTACGGCTCAACAATCCTGAGGTGCACCTGATCATCCTGTTGGTCGACGAACGCCCCGAGGAGGTCACCGATATGCAGCGTTCGGTATCGGGGGCCGAGATCATCTACTCGACGTTCGATCGTCCATCCGACGATCACATTCAAGTGACCGAGCTGACTCTCGATCGGGCCAAGAGGCTCGTGGAGACGAAGCAGGACGTAATGATTCTTCTGGACGGCATCACTCGGCTTTCGAGGGCTTACAACCTTGCTACGCCGGCGTCGGGAAGGATCCTCTCCGGTGGAGTGGATTCCACTGCGCTGTATCCCCCCAAGAAATTCTTTGGGGCGGCACGCAACATCGAAGAAGGCGGAAGCCTAACGATTCTCGCGACCGCTCTCGTAGAGACCGGATCGAGGATGGATGAAGTCATCTTCGAGGAGTTCAAGGGCACGGGAAACTGGGAGCTGCGGCTCGACCGCAGGGCCTCCGAAAAAAGGCTCTTTCCTGCGATCGACATCGAAGCCTCAGGAACTCGAAAGGAAGAGCTGCTGCTCGTTCCGGAGGAACTGGTATCAGTCTGGAAGCTTCGCCGCGTTCTGCATGCTCTCGAAGACGTTGCCGGATTGGAAATGCTCATCGACAAGATGCGCACCACCAAGGGCAACGCGCAATTCTTGAGAGAGATAGCGGGAGCCAAGGGAGTGGACTAGCGGAGAGGGCGCAACTCGTTAGCGTTCTCTCCGCAGTCGCCCCCCGAACCCATTAGACGCCCGTGCTAACCTGGATACATGAAGCAAGGAATCCACCCAGAATATGTAGAGACCGCGGTCCAGTGTTCCTGTGGAAACACATTTACGACCAGGTCCACCAAAGAGGAGCTCAAAGTCGAGCTCTGCAGTGAGTGCCATCCCTTCTATACCGGCAAGCAGAAGCTGGTTGACACCGGGGGCCGTGTGGAGCGTTTCGAACGGAAGTACGGCAAGCGTCCCCTCCCGAAGACCTCCTCTTAGATCCCCCTGCCCGTAAGCGTGGCCCAAAAACCGTCGATAGGGGGACAAGCCGTAATCGAAGGCGTGATGATGCGCGGCCCAGTGTCATGGGCCGTCGCCGTTCGCAAGCCCGACCAGGAGATAGCGGTCGAGGCACACAGCGTGCCGGGTCCAAGCAAGCAATGGCTGAAGTGGCCGTTCTTCCGAGGGACCTACGTGCTCGTCGAGCAAATGAAGATCGGGATCAAGGCTCTGATGATCTCTGCCAACTACCAGATGGAGGAGGAAGAAAGGCCATCTGAGAAGCAGTTGGGCTGGACGCTTGGTGTCGCCATGGTGTTTTTTGCCGGAGTATTCATTCTCCTGCCGGCCCTGTTTTCAAAGCTTGGATTACGCATGTTTGGCTTCGCCAATCCCCTCACGGAGAACCTTGTCGAGGGGGCAGTGCGGATCGGGTTTCTCGTCGGATACGTATCCTTGATATCGCTCATCCCCGACATCCGACGGGTCTTCCAATATCACGGAGCCGAACACAAAACCATTTATGCGTACGAGAACGACGACCCACTCGAGCCGGAGATCGTCGACAAGTACACGACGCTGCACGTGAGGTGCGGAACCAACTTTCTGTTCATCGTTGCATTCCTGACGATCTTCGGACATCTGATCCTGGACATTGCCCTCGCGGACTATTCGCTTGCCGTGAGGCTCTCCTCCAGGGTTCTGGCAATTCCGCTGCTGGCCGGCATCGCATACGAGGTGATCAAGGCAGCGTCGCGAAAGGAGCATTCGCTGGTCTTTAGGATCGCGAGTCTTCCAGGGCTTGCTCTCCAAAAGATCACAACGCGTCCCCCAACTCGAGATCAGATAGAGGTCGCGATCAAGGCGATGGAGGCCGTAATCGCGAGAGAGAAGCTGGCCGTCCCCGACAGGCAGGCGGCAGCGGAGAGAGCCGTGATCGATCAGGGGGCCGAACGAGCAGAGCCAGAGGGGCAGACTCCCGATGCCGAGCCTGGGGTCGAACCGGTTCCCCCTACTTAGCGCCGTAATTTTCTCTGCCAAAGAATTCCTGAGGATGGTCAATCAAGAAAGTCATTTCTATGTTCGAACGTTTGCAAGAAGTCGAGGAAAAACACAGTCAGGTCCAAGAGCAGCTATCTGATCCATCGGTCACATCCAACTTGGAAAAGCTGAGGGAACTGGGCCAGCTGAACGCCGAACTCGAGCGACTCGTGATCCCATACCGTCGATACAAGAAGGCTATGGAGGAGGCGAAGAGCGCGCGCGAGCTTCTGAAGAAAGAGACCGACTCCGAGATGAGAAAGATGATCGAGCAGGAGATCGAGGCTCAGGAGGCGAGTGCAGGAAAGCTCGAGGAAGAGCTAAGGCTTCTGCTTGTTCCAAAGGATCCCAGGGACGAAAAGGACGTCATCGTCGAGATCAAGGCTGGCGAGGGCGGCGACGAATCGGCCCTCTTTGCCGGAGACATGTTCCGCTTGTATCAGCGCCTCGCCGAGCGCAGGGGATGGAAGTTCGAGGTCCTCTCGTCCGATCCATCGGACGTTGGGGGATTCCGCAATGTGACGTTTGGCGTGAAAGGTAAGGAGGTCTATTCCCAGCTGAAGCACGAGGCCGGGGTCCATCGCGTGCAGCGCGTCCCGGCCACCGAGTCTCAGGGCCGGATCCATACTTCAGCAGCGGGGGTACTTGTCTTTCCTGAGGCAGAAGAGGTCGAAATACAGATCGACCCGAACGATCTGCGAATTGATGTCTTCAGATCGAGCGGTCCCGGGGGCCAATCCGTAAACACCACGGATTCAGCCGTGAGGATCACCCATGTTCCGACAGATACCGTTGTCACCTGTCAAGACGAAAAGTCTCAGCTTCAGAACCGAGAGAAAGCCATGCGTATCCTGAGGGCGCGCCTCTACCAGGTTGAACTGGAGAGACAGGAGCGTGAGAGGGCTGATGAGAGAAGGAGTCAGGTCAGAACGGTCGACCGCTCCGAAAAGATCCGCACTTACAACTATCCCCAGAATCGGGTAACCGATCATAGAGTTGGCGTTTCGATTCACAACCTCCCCGAGGTGATGGAAGGCAACATCGATCAATTTCTGGAGGCACTGGCGGCCAAGGAAAGGTCCGACAAGCTGAACCAGCCGGCGTGAGCGTGAACGCAGAGTCTCAAACCGTCCGGCAGCTTCTGGCCTGGGCCGTGGACCGTCTGGCAGAGCACGTAGCAAGCCCACAAGTGGATGCCGAACGAATTTTCATGCACGTCCTCGGCGTCAAGCGATCGGACCTCTATGTTGACGAAAGAGTTGCCAGTCGGGGCGAAGAGGATCTTTTGCGTCTGTTGATTGAAAGACGGCGGACGTTGGAACCTCTTCAGTACCTCACGGGGACACAAGGGTTTCGTTCGATCGAATTGCTAGTCGGGCCAGGAGTGCTCGTCCCGCGTCCCGAGACCGAAGTGCTCGTGGGAAGAGTCATCGAAAAAACGAGTGGGATCCCCCGTCCCAAGATTGTCGAAGTTGGAACCGGTTCGGGAGCCATAGCTCTGGCTCTTGGAGGAGAGCTCCTACAGGCAAACGTCTGGGCCACCGAGATAAGCAGCGATGCGATGGCGTGGGCCACCAAAAACTTAGAACGTCTCCAACTTCCCAACGTCGAATTGATGGAGGGTGATCTTTTTTCCCCGCTGCCTTCAGATTTGAGAGGGAAACTCGACGTGGTCGTAAGCAATCCTCCGTATCTCTCCGACTCCGACCTTGCCAGGGCCCCCATAGACGTTCGCGATCACGAGCCGAGGATTGCCACCACCGCGGGACCGAGTGGACTCGAGGTTGCGACCCGTGTGATCCACGAGGCGCGGCAGTGGCTTCGCCCTGGGGGATGGCTCCTGCTGGAGACCTGGGCAGGCCAGTGGAGTTCGCTCAAGATTCTGCTCGAGGAGAACTACGAGGTCGTTTCGATCCATCCGGACCTAGGAGGAACCGACCGAGTTGCGGAGGCCCGCTGGCCGGGTTCCGGACGATGAACGTAGTCCCCGCGACCATTGAACAGATTCCCCGAGGAGAAGCGGTCTTATCGGAGGGCGGAGTGGTCGTGATCCCCACCGACACTGTTTACGGCATCGCCGCCAGGATCGATGTGCAGAGTGCGGTGGACAGGCTCTTCGAGATCAAGGGCAGGGATCGGAAGCAGCCGATGGCAGTTTTGGTATCCGACCTAAATATGGCGAGAGGCCTGGCCCTGTTCTCGGAGCAAGCATTGGAAGCCGCGGAACAGGGTTGGCCCGGGCCGTTGACCTTGGTTCTCCCACGAACCGAAGAGGCGGCGAGGTTCGATATCGGGGAAGCCGAAACGATCGGGGTCCGGGTACCGGATCACGCCTTCGCCGTCGAGTTGATCGGAAGGGCGGGGCCTTTGGTTACTACGAGCGCGAATCCGAGCGGTCGTCCTGCAGCCATAACCGTTGAAGACATGAGGGACGATCTCCCGGGAGTGGCTCTGTTCTTCGACGCAGGACCGATCGAGGGCAAACCGTCGAAGGTCGTGTCTTTCGTCGATGGGAGGAAAACGTTGAGGGATTGAGCTTTAGGATGGCCGCGTGAAGATCGCGATCGGTGCCGACCACGCCGGATATTCCCTGAAGACGATTTTGTCCAAGCGTCTCATCGAGCTCGGTCACGAGGTCATCGATCAGGGAACCGACTCCGAAGAGCCCGTCGACTATCCGAAGTTCTGCGCGGCGGTCGGCCGGTCGGTGGCATCGGGAGAAGCCGAGCGCGGCATAGTTCTAGGCGGTTCGGGTCAGGGGGAGGCCATCTCTGCAAACAAGGTCAAAGGAGTGAGGGCCGCACTCTGCAACGACCTCTACACGGCCCGGATGGCAAGGGAGCACAACGATGCCAACGTCCTGTCGATCGGCGCCAGGGTGGTTGCGCCGGCCCTTGCCACCGAGATCCTCGATCTATTCCTCAACACCTCTTTCGGAGGGGGCCGCCACGAAGCGCGGGTCAAGCAGATCCAGCAGATAGAAGAGGGGAAGCTGTAGGACCATGGATCTTCAGCAAACACGAGATGCTGTCATTCAACACTTCCGCGAGATTCGCACTCAATTCCTGGATGCGATAGAGGGGCTCACGGAAACGCAGTTGACTGAGCCGTCGATCGACGGGTGGTCGGTGGAAGACCATTTGAACCATTTAGCTTTCTGGCACGACCTGCGCTGTTCGGAGATCATCCGAATCTCCGCAGGGTTCGAGCACGCTTGGCCCCTAAGCGTGGATTCCCAAGCACTAAACGATATCGTGCAGCCCGCGCGCGCAAACCTAAGCCTGGATCAAGCGCGGTGGGAGTATGAATCTTCCGTAGACCGCATCATCGAGGCTGTTGGCCGTGCAAACGAACGCGGGCTAACCCAGTCCCACTACGGCGAAGTCGGTCTTGGCACGACCCATGACCTCGCCCATGCCGAGTTCATTCGCAACTGGCGTCAGGCGCAAGGCATCTAGCTTCGCCTGTCGTCCCCGCGGGATCAGTCGGCGACGCTGATTCCAGGCGGTGGAAAGGCTCTGCAGAACTCTGCAATCTCGGCGGCGGTGGCGGCGATCGAGTCTTCGTTCTCGGGGGCGGCGACCACTCGGTCCATCCATTCGGCGATCTTCTTCATCTCCGGCTCCCGCATGCCCCTCGAGGTAACGGCTGGTGTTCCGATGCGGATGCCGGATGGGTCGGCGGGCTTTCTCGGGTCGAATGGCACCGTGTTGAAGTTCAGCTCGATGCCGGCCCGGTCGAGTGCTTTGGCCGCGGGTTTCCCCGTCACGCCTTTGCCTTCCAGGTCTATCAAGATCAAATGGTTGTCCGTTCCTCCGCTCACTAGATCGAACCCGCGCGCCATGAGCTCTTCGGCAAGGACTTTGGCGTTGGCTACCGTCTGCTTGGCGTAATCCTTGAACTCCGGCTGCGATGCCTCCTTCAGTGCCACCGCTATGCCGGCGGTCGTGTGATTGTGCGGCCCCCCCTGCAGGCCGGGGAACACGGCTCGATCCATCTTGTTGGCGTGCTCGCTCTTGGACATGAACATGGCCCCCCTCGGCCCCCTGAGCGTCTTGTGAGTGGTGGTGGTAACGACGTCGGCAAAGGGGATGGGCGAAGGGTGGGCGCCGCCGGCGATGAGACCTGCGATGTGGGCGATGTCGGCGGCAAAGATCGCATCGACCTCTTTTGCGATTTCCGCAAAAGCTTCGAAGTCGATCGTTCGAGGCAGCGCGGTGCCCCCAGCCCAGATGAGCTTCGGCCTTTCTTTCTTGGCGACATCGCGGGCTTCATCGAAGTCGATCAGCCCGGTCTCCCTGGAGACTCCGTATCGGACCGGCCGAAACCAGATCCCGGTGGCAGAGACGTTGTGTCCGTGACTTAGGTGCCCGCCGTGCGAGAGCTCTATCCCCATCACCGTGTCGCCAGGCTGAAGGAAGGCCAGATAAACGGCGAGGTTGCATGGCGTTCCCGAGTAGGGTTGGACATTGGCATGTTCGGCTCCGAAGAGTTCCCTCGCCCTCGAGGTCGCCATCTCCTCGATGGGATCGATCAATTGCTGCCCTTCGTAATAGCGGCGCCCCGGATAACCTTCCGAGTACTTGTTGGTGAGGATCGATCCGGTAGCGGCGAGAACCGCGTGCGAGACATAGTTCTCCGAAGGGATGAGGCGAATCTTGTCTCTTTCGCGTCTTTCCTCGGCGACGATCAACTCGGCGATTTCGGAGTCGGTTTCGAGCAGAGCTTTCCAGGCATCGTTCATGCCTGAACCATATCGGAAAGCCATGAAAAAATACCGGCCGTGATCTCTTATTTGCTGGTGTTGATGGTTGCCGCATTCGTTTCGTACGCGGTCACCCCGCCGGTGATAGCTCTCAGCAGGAGGATGGGAGCGTTCGACGTTCCGACCGATCGTAAGGTCCACGCAAGGCCAACCCCGACCCTCGGAGGCATCGCGATCTTCGTGTCCTTCTTGGCGGCCTTCGTCGCCGCATCATCTCTTCGAGAGTTCTCGACCTCCTTCGTTCAGTTCTTCCGCTGGCCACTTTCGGAGCCCGCCGGCATCGCTGCAGGAACGGCCATCATCTTTGTGGTCGGCATGTGGGACGACCTGGCGAAGCAGAGGGGGGAGGGGCTGACCGCTCCAGCCAAGCTGGCAGGCCAGATCCTCTCGGGCGGCATCCTGTTCCTCGCGGGAGTGAGGCTCGACTACTTCCTAGTTCCACTGATCGGGCCCATTCTTCTCGACCCCAACACGTCCGCGATCGTGACGATCCTTTGGATAGTCGTCATCGTGAATGCGGTGAATCTGATTGACGGGCTCGATGGCCTTGCCGCTGGGATCACGGCCATCGCTGCCGCTGCTTTCTTCATCTACTCGTATCAGGTGAGTCTGGGCCTCGCCGACGTGGAACAGCGCAACGCGCCTCTAATCGCGATCATCATTGTAGGCGCCACGCTTGGCTTCCTGCGTTACAACTTCAATCCTGCCAAGGTATTCATGGGAGATTCCGGAAGCCACACGATCGGATATCTGCTTGCGGTTTCGAGCATCATCGGTGTCGGAAGGTCGACGACGAACCCTATCGCTGAGTCGCTGCTGTTCTACCTCCCGCTCGCCATTCCCCTCATCGTATTGGCGCTTCCCATACTCGATCTTCTGTTTGCCGTCATCAGAAGGGCTCGCAAGGGGAGGCACCCGTTCCACGCCGACAAAGAGCATCTGCATCACCGGCTGCTCGAGCTCGGCCATGGTCATCGTCAGACGGTCTTGATCATGTACGCATGGACTGCGGTGGCGGCCGGAGTGACACTCACCTTCTCCTTTGTTCCCAACCCCATCTTCCGATTCATGTTTGCAGCCGCTGCGGTCGCAATCCTTGCCTATACCCTGCTTCCCACTCTCATACGATCGCGGACTTGACTGCCCCCCCTGGCCGGTTGGTCGTTGCCAGTCCGGACGACGTGATTGCTCATTCCGATGAGCTCGTGGAGATTTATGCTGAGGCGTTTTCCCAGCCACCCTGGAGCGAAGAACCCTCCCGCGTCGATATGTTTCGACGTCACATTCCGGCCTATTCCCGCCGCAAAGGTTTCGCAGCGGTATTCGCAGAGGGGGATGGACAAATCGTAGGGTTCGCGCTCGGGGCCCGCCTCACATCCGCTGCATGGTGGTGGAAGGATGTTGCCTCACGCTTGACCGGCTCCCAGGTCGAGACCTGGCTGGCCGATTGCTACGAGCTGATCGAGATCGCGGTGCTGCCGCAGGTGCAAGGCAAGGGGATCGGAGGAGGCCTCCACGACCGGCTGTTCGAGGACGTAACCACCAAAACTGCTCTTCTTTCCACCCATCCGAAGGCGGACCGAGCCCTTTCGCTCTATCGAAGCCGGGGCTGGAAGGTGCTGATCGAGGATTTTCTGTACTCGCCTGTGGCTTCCTCTCGCCTGATCATGGGTTTCGAGCTGCCCGGGTCCTGACCCAGGGCTGACCCCGCTGGCGGCATGAAAGCGCCTCTGTTAAAGTGATTGTGAAAATTTTCACAAAGTCCCGAGGGCGCCAATTGTGAGGGGTAGGCAGCGGAGTTGGGAGCGGGGGATGCTCGGGATACAATCCGCCAACCAGTTCGGACTTTCTGATGTCAAAGGAACCCAAACGCCCCTACTCGGTCATGTCCGGGTTCGGAGAAGCCATGGGCCTGGCGGCGGAGATCGTTGCCACGACCATGGTCGGGGCGGGTCTTGGGTGGCTGGCCGGCAGGTGGCTGGGATTCACGCTGGGTTTTGTGCTGATCGGCTCGCTCCTTGGAGGAGCGGCAGGAGCGAACAGGCTATACAGGGTATGGAAGAGGAAGTTGTAACTAAAGGACCGCTTCTCAAGCGCCTGGGTTCCAAGGCGCTGGCCGTTGTCGTTGTCGGCAGTCTCGTAGCGTTCATGGCTTCAGGCCCGACAGCGGCCCTCGGGGCAGCAGCCGGAGTGCTGGCCGCTTGGTTCTATGCGTGGGGCTATATCGGTTCGCATGTGTCGAGAATCGGGCGCGAGCGGGCGTTCGATCCAGTCCTTGCCCGAACCGCCGTCTTTCGCATGCTGGCAGTTGGATTGGCGGGGGCCGCGATGTATTTGGTGGGGCGGACCGCTCTCATGGCTTTTCTCTTGTCATTCGCCGTAGCATTCATCGTTCTCGTCTCGTCGGAGATCCCCAGAGTGACTCGCCACCTGCGAGCGCGCGGGGTCATTGGAGGTAGATAGATTGAGCTCGCTGGTGCGTACGCTTGCCGCGGAGGCCGCAGAGGCCGCGGAGGAGCCCTCCCCGTTCGAAACGCTCATGTCTCACTTGACGCCACATCGTTACGGGTGGGCCCCCGAGTGGCAGTTCGGACCCTTCGACCTCTCGATCACCAACGCCGTCTTCAACATGTGGCTGGCCGCAGGTTTGGTAATCCTGATGTTCTGGATCGGAGCGAGCAAGCCCAAGATAGTCCCGAAGAAGTTTCAGAACTTCCTAGAAGTCGTTCACAACTTCGTCAAGGACAACATCGTTTACAACGTGATGAGCGCTAAGGATGCGCGGACCTGGTATCCGTTCATCGGGACGATTTTCTTCTTCATCTTCATGATGAACTTCGTCGGATTGATTCCGTACTTCGGTTTTACGCCGACGTCGAACATCTTCGTGACGGCGGCCCTGGCTGTTTCCGTCTATCTGTTGGCCGTGGGTCTCGGGATGGTGAAGCACGGAGTTTTCACTTTCTGGAAGAAGACTCTCGTGCCTCCGGACATCCCGAAGATGCTGCTTCCGCTCATGATTCCCATCGAGATCGTCTCCCAGCTGGCGAGGCCCTTTTCCCTTGCGGTGCGGCTATTCGCCAACATGCTCGCCGATCACATCATTCTTCTGATCTTCGTCGGCTTCATCTTCCTTGTCGGGACCACCTTTAGCCTCGCTCACCTCGTGGTGATCCCAATTGCGATGCTTTTCGAAGTCGTCTTCACCGCCTTCGCGATCTTCGTTGCTTTCATTCAGGCGGTGATATTCGCGTTTCTCTCAACTATCTATATCAACGACGCACTACATCCTGGTCATTAGGTAAGAAAGGAGAAATCAGTTGGAAGCACTAATTCTTGCTCAGGAAGCAGCTGCAGGTTTGACCGACAAAGCGTTCGCGCTCCTCGGCGGTGGCCTTTCCATCGGCCTGGCCGCTGGGGGAGGGGCGATAGGCATCGGCATCCTTTGGTCCAAAGGAATCGAAGGGATCGGACGCCAGCCGGAGGCCCAAGGGACGCTCCAGGGACTCATGTTCCTTGGCTTCGCTCTGGCCGAAGCGCAGGTGCTTTACGCCTTCGTCTTCACCGTCCTTCTCCTGTTCGTTCTCGGCTAGTAAGGGAGGCTCGTAATGATTCACCTGCTTGCCGTAGCTGAAGAATCCGAAGGCTTCAACCCGCTCAGCCCGGAGATGGGGCTCTACGTCTGGACCCTGATCGCGTTCATAGTCGTCTTTGCGGCCTTGGCGAAGTACGTCTTCCCGAAGCTCGAGGAAGGTCTTGCCGACCGGGAACGGCGCATCAAAGAAGACCTCGAGAAAGCCGAGGCCACCAAGACCGAGGCCGAGAAGATCCTCGAGGACTACACCAGGCGAGTTTCGCAGGCTAGGGAGGAGTCGAACAAGATCATCGAGGAGGCCCGCCAGTCCGCAGACCAGGTCCGCAAGGACTTGATTGCCAAGAGCGAAGCCGAGGCGCGCCTCATCCTGGGCAAAGCCCAGAACCAGCTCGAGGCTGAGAAAGACCGGGCCCTGAGCGAGCTGCAAACTCAGCTCGCCGCATGGTCTACCGAGATCGCATCCAAGATCGTCGAGCGCGAGCTCGATCCGGCCACTCAGAAGGAACTCGTTGAGAAGTTCATTACCGAGGTCCAGAAGGAAGGCTCTCCCCAGTGACGAGGGATTCCGCCAGCACGGGATATGCCAAGGCGATCTTCGAGATTGCCCGGTCGGAGGGCGCCCTCGAGCGGGTGGCCGATGAGCTGTTTCGCATCGCCAGAACTCTGGAGAGCGAGCATCAACTGAGGCAGACCTTGACCGACATCGCACTGCCGGCCGAGGGCAAAGAGAAACTCATCGACGACCTGTTGAAGGAGAAAGCTTCACCTCACACCTTGAACGTGCTCAAGTTCGTGGTGGGGGCCGGGAAGGCCAGAGATCTAGTCGACATCGCCGATGAGCTGGCCCGCCTCGCGGAAGAGGAATCGAATCGGGAGATCGCCGAAGTCCGAACTGCGGTGGAGCTCGACGACGCTACGAAGCAGCGTCTGCAGAAGGCTCTCGTAGCAGCGACGGGCAAGAACGTCTCGATGAAAGTGATAGTTGACCCCAAGGTTCTTGGCGGGGTCTTCGCCAGAGTAGGCGACGTTGTTATCGACGGAACCGTCCGTCACAAGCTCGAGAGCCTGCGCGAGCACCT
>JAHWKU010000040.1 GCA_019347715.1 Actinomycetota bacterium
GAGGCCGCAGTGCTCGCTCTCGATATCGAGACGGGTGAGCAAGTGTGGAGGGTTCCTCAGAAAGAAGGCAATACCTCACCTTCGATCATTGGGGACCGGGTCATCATCGGCGGCGGTGACTTCTTCGCTTATGCCCTCGATCTGCGAACCGGAAGGGAGGTGTGGAAGTCCCCGGTGGAAGCAAAGTTCAACACCCGGTCCATGCCGGCCCTCGCGTTTGGGGATGTATTCCTGGCCGACCGCATCGGAAACATCTACCGGCTCGACGGAGAGACCGGCGAACGCAAGTGGTTCTTCGATGACACAGAGGGGACCATGGATCAGTCGGCCCCCATCGTCGCGGGCAAAACCCTCTACATCGGGTCGGGGGCCGGCTTTTTATATGGCGTCGATGTCGATAGTGGAAGGTTGGTCTGGGAGGACCGCGTGCGAGGCATCGTCCTGTCCGGCGCCGCCGATGCGGAGCGCTTCTACTTCGGAGTGAAGTTCGGCGACGAGGGCCTTTACGCGTACGAGCACGACCCCGAGCCCCCCGACACGCCGATCGGCGGTCCGAGAACTCCGGGCCTCATCACGACGATGTTCAAAGGGTTCGCTGCGTTCCTCGTCGTTCTGATGGTAGTGATCCTCTATGCCGGATACCGTAAAAGACGCGCCGCCGATTAGCGCGGAAGGATTCTGGAACGGACTCCGCCAGAGTCTCCGTGCTCATGTCGATCGCCCAATACTGCTCGTGTTCGTATTTGGGCTAACGATCGCCGTTTTCATCCTCGACCATCTGACCGGCAGCGTGGCCCCCGGACCGCGGGACCTAGCCAAGTCTTTCGCCATCCCACCGCTCGATGTCTATTCCGACCTTCGCCTCTTGAGAGATACCGGGGCGAGATGGGCAATCCTTGTCGCGCTTCCGATCAGAGTCGCACTCATGGCGGCGTATTTCGTTGTTCTCCTTCAAATCGGCCCCCTGCGGAACAGGCTGATCGGGTTCGCGGCCGTTTATTTCGCAGGCCTGATCTCGTTTGCAATTCCGTTCGCAATGTCGGCTCTATATGTAAGGCAGTACATCAGCACGACCTCTTCTGGGCAGATGACTGGTTGGCCGATGCTTCTTCTCCTACTTCTCGGCCCAATAGTTCACGCGGTGCTCGCTCTCATCTTCGTCCAGGTCGCGGTACTGGTTCTCACCGGCCAGAAGATACGAGTCAGGTTTTCCGACGGCAGGCTTTGGGTCATCGCGCTCGCATCGTCATGGATCTGGTTCAGCGTTGCCGGCAAAGCCGGAGACTTGTTCAAAGAGTTCCCGGTGCTGTCATTCTCGATTGCCTTCGCGGCGCTGGTCGCGCAGGCAGTTCTTCTTGGAGCAGCCGCATATCGAGCCCAGATAGGATCTGGGCATGATCGAAGAGACAATCAAGGAACTGGCCCAGGGGGCGAATTTCGGCACGATCTCGACTTTTCTTCCGAGCGGGCGCATTCAAACCAACGTGATGTGGGTTGATGCCGACGACGAGCACATCCTGGTCAACACCGAGATCCACCGCCAGAAGTTCAAGAACGTGACGGCCGACCCCCGGGTTACCGTGGTGGTCTGGGATTATGAGAATCCCTATCGGTTTGCAGAGATACGCGGGAAGGTCGTCAAGAAAGTGACCGGACCGGAAGCGCGAGCTCACATCGACAAGCTCAGTCGCAAGTACGGTGGACGCGACTACAACGAGGATGCCATCCAGACGGAACGCGTGATCCTGCGCATCGCCCCGGACCGCCAGATCGACAAAAAAGTGGGATAACCCGCTAGAGAACTCCGAGGATCTCCCGGGCCGCCCGCTCTCCGCTTCGAATCGCTCCATCCATGTATCCGCACCACACATCTGCAGATTCGGTCCCGGCCCAATGGATGCGACCGCTCGGCTGGCGAAGGCTCGGGCCAAAAGCCGTTAGCGTCCCCGGGCCCATGTGGGCGCCATAACATCCCCCCGTCCATTCCTCCTTGCTCCAATCGAGCTCGATGTATTCATTCGGAAAACCGGCCTTAGCCCCGAAGTAACGTACGAAGGATTCGATCACCTCTTTCATCCTCACTTCTCTCGTGAGGCCGCTTGCTCGTTTGGCGTCGCGTCCTTCGATGAACCCGAGCAAGACTCCCGGCCGACCTTCCGGCGGCGAGTTGTCGAAGGTGATCCCAACCGGTCCGGCGTCGCTCGTGACCTGTCCGGTCAATCCGTCGCTTCTCCAGAAGGGCTCGTCGTAAGTAGCCATGACTTTGATCACCGAACCCATCGGCATCTTCTCCAGAAGGCTCTTCTTGTTGTCGGGGAGGGCAGGCTCGAACTCAATTGACCGAGCCAAAGGTGGCGGCACGGTGACGATCACATAGCGGCTTCGAAACGCCGCTTCATCGGTATGGATCTCGACGGAGTCATCGGTCTGCACAATCTTTCTCACCGGTGACCTGAGCCGAACGGAGGTATCCAGAGAAGCCGCCAGCTTTATCGCAACGCGTTGCGAACCTCCGACGAATCTCAGCTCCTGAGCCCCCCCGGCGACATTCACAAGACGGTCGAGGAAGCCTCCCGAGTGGCTGTAAAAGAGGAAATGCAGAAGCGAAAGATCTCCCGGCTCTGCTGCGAAGACGGCTGCCACCGCGATTCGGAAGAGTTTGCTGGCTCCCGAAGTCCGGACGTTTCGGCGAAGCCAGGTCTCGAGAGTGATCGAGTCCCATTCCTTGGCGCGCGGCGCCTTCCATGGTTCATCGAGCGGGACCTTCGCCGCCATTCGGTCGAGCCGAGCCTGCGTGATGCCGAGTTCGATGAGCGCGTGAGCAGGCATCTTGGGAATGGTTCCCGCGTAGCGGGCGTTTCTCCCCTTGTAGTGCATCAGGTTTTCGCCGTCGTTGTACGTCGGAAAAGTCTCTACCCCCAATTCAGAGGCCAGCGCGGCGATGCGGTCTTGAGATGGGCCGATCCACTGCCCTCCGACTTCGACTATCGCCCCATCCCGAGTGCTGGCGTTTAGAACTCGGCCCCCGACGCGCTCGCGGGCCTCGAGGACTACAACCGTTTTCCCGGCGTTATGAATCTCACGGGCGGTGGCAAGCCCGGCTAGACCGGCGCCGACGACCGCAACGTCTGCGTCTACCTGTTAGTCCTCCAGGATGAACGTCACGAGCAGGTTCACCTGATATGAAGTGACCTTCCCCTTTGCAACGTCGACTCTCTGCTCTTTCACCCAAGCCGACGTGACGTTTCGCAGCGTCTTGGATGCCCTTTCAACCCCGACCTTTACGGCATCGTCGAAGCTCTTGTTGGAAGTGGCGCTTATCTCGGTGACCCTTGCAACTGAACTCATGTGATTCTCCCTTCCTATTTGATGGAACCTCTTTCTTCGTTGCCCTCGCCGGGCGTTATCGAAGCTGCAGCCTTCTTCGCATCTCCGACGACTCCGTGAACGCGGCCCTGCTTCATCGCTTTGTCGAGACATGAAGGACAGAGTTCACGGCGCAGTCGTTTTTTTCCCTCCCAGATGAACACTTCTTTCATCTGACGCTTGGGAAAGGATTTCCCGCACTCTTCGCAGGTAAATGTCTCTTCCATCCGACTCCTCCTATGACGGGACTAATTCTCCCTCCGATAACGTTCTAACCCGTCCAGCGAGGAATGTCGATGTCGAATACGCCAGAACCAGCTCGTTCCAGGGTGATCACGCCGGCGTTTTCGCTTATCTGGCTGTCGAGCCTGGCCTACTTCGTAGCCGTAGGAGCCACTCTGCCGGTCACGCCTCTGTTCGTTGATGGGCCTCTTCGAGGGAGCTCATTCGACATTGGGTTGGTCGTTGGAGTGATCAGCTTCTCGGCCGTGGGGTTCCGCCCGATTGCAGGCCGGATCGGGGACCGAAGAGGGCGCAGGCTCATCATTATCGTGGGCGCGATCCTCGCTGCCGGATCCATCGGGGCTCATGCCCTGGTGGGCTCCATAGCTGAACTCGTTTTCCTGCGAATCATCGTTGGGATCGGAGAGGCCTTCTTCTTCACCGGCGCCGCAACAGTGGTGACCGATGTGGCGCCGGAGGACAGACGCGGAGAGGCGGTCAGTTTCTTTTCGATCGCGCTCTACCTCGGCCTCGCTCTAGGTCCGGTAGCGGGAGAGACGATCCTCCAAGCATTTTCATTCGATGCGGTGTGGCTCACTTCGGGCGCGGCCTGTCTGCTCGCCGTCGTGATGGTTCTTCCGCTCAAGGACACTCGTGAGATTCATGAGCACATCGCACCGCGGAGATTGATTCATCCGAAGGCTCTTCTACCTGGAATCGTTTTGGCCTGCAGCGTCTGGGGATTCGCAGGGTTCTCCTCATTCATCCCGCTTTATGCGCGCGAGGTTGGTCTCGGCGGTTCCAGGTTTCTGTTCGCCATGTATGCAGTGGTGATCCTCCTAGTGAGAAGTGCAGGCGCCAAAATCCCCGATCGGGTGGGGCCGCGGCGAACCGCGATGATCTCTCTTTTGTTCTCGGTGTTGGGAATGGCGACAATGTGGGGTTGGAATTCGCCGCTCGGGCTCTATGTCTCGACGGTGGTCTTCGCGGTGGGGCAGTCGCTTGCGTATCCGGCCCTCATGACTCTGGCGGTGGCTGGCACTTCCGCAAGCGAAAGGAGTTCGGTGATCGGTACTTTCACCGCATTCCTCGACATCGGGTTTGGGATCGGCCCGCTGTCGCTCGGCGTTGTTGCACAGGCGCTCGGCTACCGGGCTGTCTTCCTTGCGGGCGCGGGGTTTGCGGTGATCGGTGTCGCGGTCTTGCTTACGAAGGCCCGAGAGCCGAGGATCACACCTGAGCCCGAGACTCCCACCCGTCTTTAGATCTAGGGAACTGTTTTCGCCTCCTCAGGACGAGCGGCCCCCACCCGTCGCCGGGAAGTGGCGAATAGAACCCCGCCGAGGATGATGATCACTCCTGCGATTTGCATTACCGATGGGGTCTCATCGAGCAGCAGGCGGCCGAGGACCATGGAGCCCACCGGCTGGATCATCAGCAGAATCGAAGTGACCGCGGCGGGAAGGCGCGGCAGCGAGATCGAGATGAGTATCCATCCGACTACCTGCGACTCCACCGCAAGAAGCAGCAGCCACCCGTGAGAGGGCCACCTTGGTACGAGGTCGATCTCTCCGAGAAACCCCCCGACCACTGCCGAGAAGATCGCTGCCGTGAAGGTGGCGTCGAGCAGCGGTCCGGCCGGGCGCCTCCAATCGCGGTTTCCCTGTCGCAGGATGAGGATGAACCCGGAATAGGCGATCGCCGTGAGAACTCCGAGTACCACTCCGAGCATCGGATCTTCCCCGTAGGCCCCTCTTCCGACCACGCCTGAGATCAGCACCAACCCCACGATCATCACCGGGATGGCGATGACCACGCGAGCTTCCGGACGCTCTCGCAGGATCAGCCAGGCCAAAAGCGCCACGAACAGCACCTGGGTATTGCCGAGGACGGTCGCCAGGCCGGCCCCGACCGCTTCTATGGACTTGTGCCAAAAGACCAGATCGGCGGCGAACAACACTCCTGCGGCAAGCGCGAGCGTTCTCTGACGGGAAGGCCGGGGGCCGAAGCGGCGCTGCTCTCTCCATGCAAGAAGTGCCAGGAAGGGAAGAGCATAGAAGCATCGGAAGAAGGCTGCGGTCGAGGCAGAAACGTCGGCGAACCGAAAGAGGATCCCTGAGAACGCGATCACCAGGGCGCCGAGGATCGCGGTGGCGTATGGGAGTCTGGATGAGCCGGCCATCGTGGCAGAGTACTCTCTCGATATCCTGGGAGGGGGAAAGGAGATCGCCGTGACCCAGCAGATCAACAAAACCGAAGAAGAGTGGAAGGCAACCCTTACGCCGGAACAGTACGAGGTCCTAAGACGAAAGGGAACGGAGCCGCCGTTTAAGGGCAAGTACGTTTACAACAAGGACAGCGGGATGTATCGCTGCGCCGCTTGCGGTGCCGACCTATTCGCCTCAGACACCAAGTACGAGTCCGGCACCGGCTGGCCCAGCTTCACCGAACCGGCGGCCAATCAAAACGTCGAGCTTAAGCAGGACGTGAGCCACGGGATGGTTCGCACCGAGGTGGTTTGCTCCTCGTGTGGATCGCATCTCGGACATGTCTTCGACGACGGCCCGGGGCCGAACGGCAAGAGATTCTGCATCAATTCTTGCGCCCTCGACTTCTCTCCACAAGACTGACCCGATGGGGGACATGCACCGCCGGCAGCTGAGGCTGAAGCTGTTAAACGAAAGGCTCTGGTTCTGGGCTCGTACTCATCGCGGCCAGCTCGCACTCATGATCGTTGGTCTCATCCTGCTTTCGGGTTTCGTTGCTTATAGCCAGTTGAGCACTTCGACGCCGGTCACATCTGAAGAGGCACTGAGCCAATTCCGGGATTCGAACCTTTCCTTCTCACCTCCTCCTGTTGCCGAGGGTGTCGCCGAAGCCGTGGCTCCCGAGCAGCAGCAGAGTGGTCAGCCGGCAGGATCCCAACCCGGCAGCCAGCCGCAGGGCGGCGCCCAGCCGGCTGAGAACCCTTGCGATTGGGCCTGTTTCGATGAACCGAGTCCCCCGGAAAACGGCGTCTACGAGTACTACCAATGCGGGCGCTCCAGCGGTCAGTGCACCGGAGCGGCCCCCGAACCCCAGGGGACCGAGTCTGCATCGGGACTGTCGCGTCCATTTCCACGTGCCGGCCAGAGGATTATTCGCACCACCTCTGAGCGCTCCTGGACCAACCAGCACATCTACTCGCAAGAGCACACCGAAGAGTTCGATCTGAGCGCCGACGAGGTCGGCGTCTACAACCACAGGTACAAGGTCAACGTGAACTTCGGTCCGATCCAGGGCGGATCCGAGATGAGGATGAGCCCCCCTATCCGCTTTTCATCCTGGCCGATGTCGGTCGGACTTTCGTGGAAGAGCAGCTGGACCGATACCAACCGTGAGGCCGATGGTGACTACGACTGCAAGGCCTCGGCCAAAGAAGAGATGTTGATCGGCGGCACACCGGTGAGGACCTGGCTGGTGGAGTGTCATCTCGTTTTGAAAGGTCCTCATAACAGGGGAGACGTCTTTCTCAAGCTTTGGCTCGCCCCGGAATACCGCAACACCGTTCAGGAGTTCTACGACCAGAATCTGCAGACTCCCCAAGGGTCTTACAGCGGCAAGTGGATGGTGACGCTCGCCAATCTGACTCCAAAGAAGTAAGTGCCGACCAAAGGTATCTACCAGTACGCTTCGAAGGACCCCGAGGCCCCGTGCCTGGTTTTCGGCGACGAAGTCAGATCGCGCGGCGAGACCCTCGACCGAATCTATCGAGCAGCCAACGGGTTGAGATCGCTCAATCTGACCAAAGGCGATCATCTCTGTCTCATATTGAAGAACCGTCCCGAATTCATCGAACTGATCGCGGCATCGGGGATAAGTGGAACTCTCGTCACCGCAGTGAACTGGCACTTGAGTGCAGACGAGGTGGCGTACGTCGTCGACGATTGTGACTCGTCGGTGGTGTTCGTCGATGCGGAGAACGCTGCGGTTGGTATGGAGGCCGTCAAGCGGGCTTCCGGCGAGAAGGTCGTCATCTCGGTCGGCGGAGAGATCGATGGAGCAATGGGCTTCGAGCAGTGGCTCGAAATGCAGGACGCGAACCCTCCCGACGACGAGGTGGCGGGAGGCCAGATGCTCTATTCGTCGGGGACCACCGGACTTCCAAAGGGAGTCGAGCGGCTGCCCTACAGCGACGATCCCGATACGAACTTCGAGATCGGCGACCAGCTTCGCGCCATGTTCCCGAATCCCGAGGAGGGGGTGTGGCTGCTCACCGGCCCCCTCTATCACGCGGCGCCATATGGATACACGATGGCCGCCTTTCATCACGGTTCGAAAGTCGTAATCACCGATCAGTTCGATGCAGGCGAGACCCTCGACCTAATCGAAGAGCACCGCATCGACTCGCTCCATGTGGTTCCGACGATGTTTCACCGATTGCTGGCTCTTCCGAAATCACGGCGTGAGTCCTTCGACCCATCGAGTCTGATCATGGCCCTTCACGGTGCTGCCCCGTGCCCAAAGGAAACTAAGGCGGCCATGATCGATTGGTGGGGGACGGTCATCTGGGAGTACTACGGCGCAACCGAAGGCGGGCTCACTCTCGTTTCCTCGCAGGAATGGCTGGAGCGGCCGGGGACGGTTGGCAAGTCTCTTCCGTTCTGGGAAGTCATCGTGCTGGATGAGGGCGGAAAGGAACTGGGCCCCGGACAGACCGGTACGATCTGTTTCAAGTCGCTTCTCGGAAGGACGTTCGAGTACTACAAGGATCCGGACAAGACCACCAAGGCCCATCCCGCCCCCATGGTGTTCACGCTTGGTGACATCGGGATGATCGACGAGGACGGCTATGTGTTTCTAACCGATCGGGCCAGCGACGTGATCATCACCGGGGGAGTAAACGTCTATCCAGCGGAAGTTGAAGGCTGCCTGCAGGGGCATCCGGCCGTGGCGGACGTCGCAGTAATCGGCGTGCCGCATCCAGAGTGGGGCGAAGAAGTAAAGGCGATAGTTCAGCTGGAGGAGGGGACCGAACCTTCCGATGAACTAGGAGCCGAGCTGATCGAGTTCGCCCGATCGCGCATTGCACACTTCAAGTGCCCTCGCTCGATCGAATTCGAAGCGGTCCTTCCCCGTACCGACACCGGCAAGCTCTACAAGAGAAGGCTTCGCGAGCGCTACTGGGCGGAAGCCGGGAGGGCGATCTGAGCCAGAAGGTCGTGCAGATCTCTCTTCCCACCGGGTGGAGGGTCGGTCCGGTGACCGCTTACCTCTTCACGGAAAAACCGGTGACTCTGATCGATACCGGCAGCAACAACGCCGAGACGGAGTCTGCTCTTTCCACCGCTTTCGACGAAGCTGGTCTTTCGCTATCGGATCTGGAACGAGTGATCCTTACCCACGCTCACATCGACCATTACGGAAGCGCCTTCTGGCTTCAGGAGAGATCGGGCTGCGAGGTCTTGATCCACAAGGACGACGCCATGTACCTCGATCCACAATGGGATTGGCGGACCACCGTAAGAGACTTATTTGTTGCGATTGGGGTTCCGCGCGATGTGCTCGAGCAGTACGGGCAGAGGAGATGGGACAGACCACCGAGTCCAGACATCACTGAGCTTTCCGGAGGGGAAACGATTCCAGCCGGCAGAAGGTCTCTTCGGATCGAACATCACGCGGGCCATTCGCCTGGGCATGTGTGGGCGATCGACGAAGAGGGCAGCGCGATCTATGCGGGCGACTATCTGCTGGCCAATTCCCCTACGAACGCCGGCATGGACCCGGCCCCCGAAGAGGTCCTGGGAAGTAGACCGATGCTCGAGTGGTACGAAGAAGGGCTGAAAGCCATGAGCAAGACGAAGGCCGAGATTGTCTTCCCAGCGCACGGTCCCATCATCCGTGATCACCCGCGGCTGATCGAAAAGCGGTTAGCGAAGTCGGCTGAGAGAACCGAGAGAGTGCACGACGTCCTGCTCGAAAAAGGGGCGTCGACACCTGCCGAGCTCACGTTGCAGATCCACGGGGAGAAAATGATGAAGGAGCCCTTCGCCTTCCTCTCCGATGTTGTGGGGAGGCTCCAGATGCTCTTCGAGGCAGGCAGAATCACCGCCCGCCTCGAAGAAGGTATCTGGCT
>JAHWKU010000041.1 GCA_019347715.1 Actinomycetota bacterium
GATTGAGTGCTGTGCCATTACGAAGGGACGGGCTTCTGGCATACATAGGCCAGTAGGTAGCAGTCTTCAATCTCGAAGTAGGTCCCATTGTTGGCGGCGACCCCTCGGAGATCGAAGCGACCCTCTGCTACCGAGCGGCCTGCGTAGTTGAGACCTTTGGCCTCGAGGATGTCGAACCCTGCGGCACCAATCTTCTTGGTCAACTGTTCGTGGGTGTATTCGACTTTGTGGTCGGGGTTGATGAACTCTGGTTGCTGGATACGGCAGACCCGGGCGTTGGGAGTGTCCAGGCACAAATACCCGCCCGGCTTCAGTACCCGGTGGCTCTCCTGGAACAGTCCTTGCGCCTCGTCTTCTTCGATGTGCTCAATCGACTGGCCGAGATAGATCAGATCGAACTCTTGGTCATCGAACCCGGAGAGATCGGTCATCGAGTGGTATCGGTAGAAGACTGGACCCCGTTTCGTTTCCACTCGATCGAATTTCTCTGGATGCTTGTAGAGGTCATGAGCCTCCTCCGGCGGCAGGTCCACAATGACCAACTTCTCGAACTCATACGGATAGCCCATCGCTAGGAACATTCCGGTGGAATGTTCTTGCGAAGCTCCGCCGAGGTCGAGCAGTTGCCTGGCTCTCGGAAGTCCCCGGACGAAATCGCATCTGCTCCAGTGAAGGGAAGTCAGGAGATCGGTAAACCTCACCTCGAAACGGAACTCCTCCGAGCCGCGAAGAGTCTCCAGGAACTCGGCCCGGGATATCTTCCCCGAGGTGAGCAGGTGGTAGAAGTGATCGAGCCCGGATGGCTCGGGATCCCGAAGCAGCACCGCGTTGTAGGCGTCTGTGATGTACCCGTAAACCCTTCGGCGAAGGAGGCTCCTCAATCCCGGGTACTTCGCCAGCCGGGACTTGAGCGTCTGCAAGAAGGGACCGCGATCGGAAGGAGAACTGTTCGGGGACCTGGCCATTTTCACGCTCAGGCGCGCGATCGGTTCGGCTCAGGAGGACGAACCTCGTCGGTCCCTTCCAATTTCTGTGAGTCGCGCCACGAAGAAAGTAGTTCGGCGAAACGGAGCCAGCCCGCCGGTACCACTAAATGGGCCCCATCGGCCCCCGCTTCCCGAAGCTCACTCAGCTCGCGAAGGGCCGTTCGGAAGCCGGCTTCACCGTCGTCCTTGAAAGCCTCGAGATAACCTTCCGGCGCATCGAGGCCCGGGATGTTTTGCAAGAACTTGGCTGCCAGGCCCCCGTTCTCGAGCGCGATTACCCCGCAATAGATCGGTCGATCGTACGACTCCGACTCACGCCATGGCCCGGGTTTCTCGCGGCCAAATGCCAGCTGGGTGAACAGGAAGTCTGCTCGATTGCGCCAACGAAGCGGGTTTCCAATCGCCGCGGTGGCCCCTCGCCTCATCCCTTCAGGCGCATCATGGTTCAGCATCTCGCGAACCTTGAGGCCGGTTCGAGCTTCCGTGGTGGCATCACCATAGACGAGCAGCACCTCGTTCAACCCGTAGGCGCCCAACGTCAACAGGTCGCTTCTAAAGCGCAGCAGATTGCGATCGCGGGCGTTCAGGGAGACGATCGGATCGAAGCCGCTGCGCTTCACTTCTATTCCGAGCGTGACCGACGATAGAGCCACCCTGCCGAGGTGATTGTCGGGCACGAGGATGGCATCCACAACCGGGCCAAAGATCTCGATCTGACGCAGCACCTTGCTAATGTCGGGGGCCTGAGGCACCGCCACCTCGTAGATGAGCCGGAACGTCACTTCAGCAGCCTGCGACCGATGACCACTCTTTGGATCTGGTTCGTCCCCTCATAGATCTGCGTGATCTTTGCGTCGCGCATCATCCGCTCCACCGGGAAGTCCTTGATGTACCCATAGCCGCCCAGCAGTTGCACGGCGTCGGTTGTGACGATCATGGCGGTATCTGAGGCGAACGCTTTGGCTATTGCGGCGAAGTATCCAACCTGGGGGTCGGACGCCTCGGCCATGGTCGCTGCTTTGTAGGTGAGGAGCCTGGAGGCCTCGATCGCCATCGCCATGTCGGCGAGCATGAACTGTATTCCCTCGAAGCGCGCGATCGGCTGGCCGAACTGTTCTCTTTCCTTCACGTATCCGACCGCGTAATCGAGCGCCCCCTGAGCGATTCCAAGGGCCTGCGCCGCGATCGTGGGCCGGGAGTAATCGAGGGTCCTCATGGCTACCTGAAACCCTTGGTTCACCTCGCCGATCACCGCGTCGTTAGGAACCCAAACCCCATCGCAGATCACCTCACGCGTCGGTGACCCACGAATCCCCATCTTTTTCTCGCTCTTACCGAGGGAGAATCCCTCGGCGTCTCCCTCGATGAGAAACGCGGTGATGTTCTTTCCCTTTTCTCCCTCTGGCTGAGTCACGGCGAAGTAAACATAGCGGTCGGATATCCCGGCGTTAGTGATGAAGCGCTTCGTTCCGTTGATGCGCCATCCGTCGCCGTCCTTCTCGGCTCTCGATGCCATGGCCGCGGCGTCGGATCCGCTGCCCGGCTCGGTCAAGCAATAGGAATACTGATGCGCGCCAGAGACGATCCCGTCCACGGTCTCCTTTTTCTGCTCGGCAGTGCCCGCAAGAAGGATGGGGAGAGCGCCGAGACGGTTGACGAGGGGGATCAGACTGATGCCGGCAGAAACTCTCGAGACCTCCTCAACCAGGATGCAAAAGTCGACCGGCCCTCCGCCTGCCCCACCGAACTCCTCGGGATAGCCGACAGCCATTAGGCCCTGTTCGACGAAGGCCTTGTGAACATCCCACGGAAACTCATCGGTCTCGTCGATCTGCGCCGCCCGCGGCGCGAGTCTCGCCTCCGCGAACTCGCGCACGGCTTGTCGAAAAAGTTCCTGCTCCTCGCGAAGCGCGAAAGGCTCGCTCATAACGACGATTCTACGCGCCGTAGGGCCGCCGAGAGAGCTCAGTACTTCCCGCCCTCCGGACAATCCCTTGGAAGTTTGGAACAGCAACCGCCATCTTTGGGCGCAGAAGTTCCAAAGTTAGCGGCGAATGGCGTTCTCGGCCCTGACGCGAAGGTACGGCCACCTGAATGTCATAGGGCCTGGCTACGCTGAAAAAGTGAGACTGGACTCTGCAAGGCCAAACCATCGACACGCTCGGATCTTCGCTTCCCAGTTCGGCGTCATCACCACGAGCCAGGCGATCGATGCGGGGGTATCCAAGAGGACCGTCCTCCGAAGAGCAGCAGGCAAAGATTGGGAACGGCTTCTTCCCGGCATCTACCGCACACGGTCGGTCCCTCGATGCTGGCAGCAGGATCTGCAGGCGGCTCTGCTCTTCGCCGGAAAGACGGCTGTCGCATCGCACTTCACCGCGGCGGTCCTGTGGGGGCTTATCGAACGAGGTGGAACTGCCATCGAATTGACCGTCGAGCGAAAGCTCAGGATCTCGAGCCACTCGCTGGTCACGGTCATAGCCCACAGACAGAAGTTGGAGGCCTCCGAGATCACCAGGATCGGGTCATTTCCCGTTACAAACGTGCCCAGAACCATCCTGGACATCGCCGCTCGTCTCTCGGTAGAAGAGTTGGAGGCGGTGATAGATACCGCTCTTCTGAAAGGCCTGACGACCGTCCCGAAGCTCGCCAAGGAACTCGAGAACAAATGCGGCCGGGGCCGGCCGGGCTCCACAAACCTGCGGGCCGCTCTAAATCCCCTGCTCGACGGCCAGGGAGCGCGGGAGAGTGAGCTGGAGCGCAAGTTCCTGCGGTTCGCGAAGCGTTACAAGCTCCCGGCCCCCACTAGGCAACACCGCGTCAAGCTCCGGAACGCGACTTACCGAATCGACTTCGCTTATCCGGAGCAGAAGGTCGCGATCGAAACCGACAGCTACCGCTACCACGGGGGCCGGCGGGAGTGGCGTAAAGACCTCGCACGAAGGAACGCACTCATGGAGAGGGGTTGGAGGGTGATCCACGCGACGTTGGAAGACATCGAACAGGAGCCCGATGAGACCGCGGAGCGCATCCGGCGGGCCCTGAAATCCAGATGAGGACCAACTTCGGACCAAACGTGACCAAAAACGACCGCGTTTGTTTCAAAGAACGGCAAAGACGGCAGTGCCGGGGAAGGTGCCGGGGAGGGCTAGGGCTGTTCGTCCGCGATGTTGCCGCAGGAGAAGTACACCTCTGCCTCTTCCTTCGACTTGTGCACGTTCACTGCGTGAGGTTCTGCGAGGAGATCCTCGATGGAAACGTCCACGACGGTCTCCGAGATCCCGTTAACCACGTCGCTCAGCGGATAGAGGGGCTGGGGATCGAGGTCCTCGCAGGTTCCCCGGTGGATGTGCGCCGGCTGGGGGTTTTGGGGAGCGTTGTTCAGTCCGAGAGTCACTCGAGTTTGTCCGCCTCCTAGCGGCTGCAGTTTGGCCGTGCCTATCTCTCCTGAGTCGTTCTGAGCCCCCATCGCAATCGTGATGATTTCGCCTGGGGATGGGACGGTGGTTGCATCGCCGGTCTCCGGCTCAGGAGTGGAATCCACGGCGCCTCGGTCACAACCGGTGAATGCCAGCAGGATCGCTGCCGCCAAGCTCATCCAGACTCTTCGCATCTTTGTCTCCCTTGATTAGGTTGCAGCGCAGTTTATCCGGGGGCCCGAAGTAAGGAAACGGTTCAGCCAGAGCGCAAGCGACTAGCGAAGCAGGGCGAGGTCTCGCGTTGTTGTGCGAATTCCCTGCTGAGTGACGCTGCCGTAATTCGGTGCGTCGCCGAAAGCGTAAATCGAACCGGCGGTGCTGAGCGCGTAGTACCCCTTGCCCGAGAAGGTCGCCGCGATGCCCTCGACGGTGGTTTTGACATTGCGGCCCGGAACGGAGCCGTGATAGACCGCGTCGCCGAAGGTAAAGATCCCGCCGTCTGCCGCCACCAGCCAGTATCCCTGCCCCGTAGGGGTCGTAGCCATTCCAACAATCGGCTGGTTCAAACGGGTCCCGCCCGTCGAGCCCTGGAAGCGCGCGTCTCCGAAGGCGAAGATGCCGCCGTCGGAAGCCACCAGCCAGTAGCCGGCCCCCGTGGGAGTGGGGGCCATCCCCACGATTGGTTGATTCAAGGCGATGTCGCCCGTCGAGCCCTGGAAGCCCGCGTCTCCGAAGGCGAAGATGCCCCCGTCGGATGCCACCAGCCAGTAGCCGGCCCCCGTCGGCGTCGAGGCCATATCAACGATCGGTTTGTTGAGACGAATGTTGCCGGTGGAACCCTGGAAGCGAGCGCCGCCGAAGGCGAAGATGCCGCCGTCCGACGCCACCAGCCAGTAGCCATCGCCGGTAGGAGTCGCGTCCATCCCGACAGGCGGCTGGTTGAGGCGCATCGCGCCGGTGGACCCGTAGAACTTTGCGTTGCCGTAGGTGAAGATCCCACCGTCCGATCCCATGATCCAGTAGCCCGACGCAGGGTTGTCTCCCAACGAGATCACGTAGTCGCTGTGAAGGTTTGCGGCCTCCGAAGCCCTGCCGGCAGCGTCGAAGGACACCGCGGAAACTTTGTAGCGTCCTTCGGCCAGCGGAATCCCGTTGTAGTCCGCGTCGTCGACGGTAAACGAACCGTCCTCGGGAGCCACCGAGATGACTCGGTCGTAAAGGAAGAGTTCCGCTTTGAACAGAACGTCGACGCGCACCGTGCTTCGGCTGACGGCCCCTGTGGCGGAAGGGGTTCGGTCCTTCGAGATGCTTTTGGGAAAGATCTCGGCGGCCATAGGCATCGAAGGAGGCGTGAGCGATGTCGTGGCCTGGATCCGAGCCTCAACATCGTTTCGGATCTGAGGCATCTGGGTGTAGAGATGGCTGCCCGGGCATGCAGTCGATCCGACATCTCGGTGGCCGGCGATGCTCGGAGCACCGTTATGGGTTCCGAACGGATAGATGCCGTGGCGGTCCGCCTTCCATGCGAGGAAGTCCACCAACGCGCTCACCGCCGCGGGCCGCGGGGGAACCGACGTGAAGTCGCCCAACAGAGAGACCCCCGCGCTGCCGGTGTTGAACCCAGAGGCGTGCGCTCCGATAACGCCGCGGCCCCGGGTGTCCTCGCCGGTCGGTATCTCCCCGGCGGCATAGCTACGTGCGAAGCGTCCTTCATAAACGTTTCCGTTGGAGTCGATGAGGAAGTTGTAACCAATGTCGTTCCAGCCTCTCGACTGGGTGTGGTAGCTGTAGATCGCTCGGATCGTGGCTTTCGGATCCGGGTCGTCATTAGCCGTAACGGTGTGATGAACAACTAGCTGACGAATCCGGGCAAAGTCGGGACTGCCCTTTCGAAGAGACTCGTTCGCCCCCCACTCCGCTCGGGAGATAACGTGCGGTTGAGGCGTGGCGGCGGAAGCACTGCGTTGCACCGTCACGCGCCGAGGTGAGCCATCCTTTGTATTGATGGCCGAGAGCTTCGGCTCTCGCATCTCGTCGGTTCCCCGGACCTCGACGAACCGGGCTTCGTTGCCGGGTTCGAGCGTGCTGAACCACAAGTGGGCATCGTGGTCGGAGAGGTCTTCACTCACGACGGCGGCCTTCCAGGGGGTCCAAGTCTTTCCGTCGGCGCTGGTTCGGAACTCGGGAGGCGGATCCTCCTCCCCGCGCCACTGAATGCCTATGTGCGTGGCGGCGAAAGGAAGCGCCGAGCTGTGGGAGTGAAGCCGGATGCCGGGTTCGACCGCTGCAGAGGCTGGAGCGAGCGCCGCTCGTTCCTGAAGGGCGAGCCTCGAGTGGAGGGTTTCCGGCACGGTCAAGGTATAAGAGGTCGAGGCAAGGATCGGCAGGAATGCTGCGACAAAGACGACCGCCATCAGCAGCCGTAGAAGTCGTCGCCTAACGCCCACGGTCATCTCCCGTCCGTCACTGTTTTTAAATGCCGTCACAAAGGTCTGTTTATTCTCGGAATGCAAAGAAAGCCTCTTTACCGTACCAAGCTGCGCAGGTTACGCCAGTCGCCTGCTCAGGCCCCGGCCATCCCCACGATGGGAGCGTTCAGTTTGCTGCCCCCAGTCGAACCAAAGAACTGAGCTTCGCCGAAGGAGAAGATCCCACCGTCGGAGGCGACGAACCAGTAGCCACCGCCGCTCGAGGTCGCGGTCATGCCCACGATCGGCTGATTGAGGCGCGTGCCGCCGGTCGAGCCGTGGAACCCGGCGTCTCCGAACGCGAAGATCCCGCCGTCGGAGGCAACGAGCCAGTAACCGCTTTTAGAGGGATGGGCAGCCATGCCGACGATCGACTGGTTCAAGCGCGTGCCGCCAGTGGAACCGTGGAACCCAGCGTCCCCGAACGCGAAGATCCCGCCGTCGGAGGCGACCAGCCAATAACCATTGCCGCTCGGTGTCGCCGCCATGCCCACGATTGGCTGGTTCAAGCGTGTGCCGCCGGTCGAGCCGTGGAACCCGGCGTCACCGAAGGCGAAGATCCCACCGTCGGAGGCAACCAGCCAATAGCCATTGCCGCTCGGTGTAGCCGCCATGCCTACGATCGGCTGGTTCAAACGGATCGCGCCGGTGGAACCGAAAAATCGAGCGTTGCCGTAAGTGAAGATTCCTCCATCTCTTGCCACCAACCAGTAGCCGCCACGGTCTGGTGTCGACGACATTCCAACAATCGTCTGGACAAGCCTGATCGATCCGGCGCTGCCGAAGAAGGGCGCGTTTCCGAAAGTGAAGATCCCGCCGTCTGATGCAGCAAGCCAGTAGCCGCCGGGCGCGAGGATCCGAAACCAATCGCTTTTTAGGCCGAGTTTCTGGCGGATCTCATTGCCGCTGACCGAGATGGTGCGATTCGTTCCTTGAACGTCGGCTGTCACTACCCGCCCACCCCAGTCTCCGTAGCCATTTCTCTGCGTCACCTGGAGGGCCACCAGACGCCCTATCTCCGGCCAGGCCGCCTCGACGGAGGAGACCGCCACCGACTTCCTCCAGTGGTGGGAGGGATTCTCGGGGAGGTTGTCGTCGGGGTCGGGAACCGGCTGCAAATAGGGCTGGGGCCCCGGCTTGGTCCAGCCTCCACTCGAAGACGAATATGCCCCAAGGATCGGCGATGGGGGGTTGCCATGGGTCATCACGAGCACGGCAGTGGTATCGACGGAGGCATTGGTGCGATCGTCTTCGACCTGAACGGTCTGGCCGGAATCGTTGACGAGTCCCCAGCCTCGATAGTTCTGGCAGCTCGAGGTCGAGCAGATGTCATAGGGGCGGTTGGCTGCCCGCGCCGCCGCCCGTTTGTTCAGCGCGTAGGAACGCGCGGTGATCGCCAGGGCCCGAAGGCCCTGCGGAGCGGTGTCCCACCGCGATGGCGCTCCCTCGGCCCTCATCACGCCGTACATGTATTCCTGGACGGTCGCAACCGAAAGCGTGTACACCTCACCGGAGACGTTCACACCTCGAACATTTCCGCGGTAGTAGCGCCACATTGGCGAGGCGGAGAACTGCACCTGCAGCATCTTGAACGCCGAGTCCTGCGCTCCTGCCGGGGGGCGAAACTCCACCGGGCCGCCTACCACTGCAACCTGCTGCTCGGGAGCCTCCCACGCTCCGGGGCCCCCGGCGGAGTTAGTCGCCTTCTGAATGCGAAGCTGGCCTCCCTCTGCCTTTACCCGCCAGAAAGACCAAAGGCCATCCGCCGTGCCATGCTGCGTTCCGGTCGACAGATCCCAGATCGTGAAAGCCGCGACGTTGCGTGGCGACTTAGGTGCAGGATCGCCGGCGGTGACGATGGTGTCTACGAGCGGAGTGTCGTATTCGAGCCAAGCTCTGACATCCTCGTTGGGCCACTGGGAGATCGCGGCTCCGGGGAAGTAATGACGGGCGATGTCCTCGCCGGGGCGGGACGGATTCCGAAGCGCCTGTCCGTGAGCTCCCCAAGCGCCAAGCCCGAGACCATGGCCGAACCCGTGCCCCTCGAACTCAACCGTGGCGGATGGGTACGCCGAGGCAGGGCCCGGGCCCCCTATCGAAAACAACAGGAGAGCAACGAGCGCGAGAAAGAGGCTTGTCTTCTTCATCTGCGACCATAGTAATAGTCGTCAGGCTGATGGCTGGCTAAAAGGTGAGTTCCAT
>JAHWKU010000042.1 GCA_019347715.1 Actinomycetota bacterium
CTTGCCCAGGTCGTGAATCGCTGCGGCAGTTCGGATCGTCTCGACCGTGGACTTGGGGAGACGCATCATCTTGGCGATCATGTAGGAGTGGCGGGCAACCCTGCGTGAGTGTCCATGAAGATACGGATCAGATTGCTCGATGACCGAAGCGAAATCAGCGAGCACAGCTGCTCGGCCCTCACGCGAAAGGTCCAACTCGTCCCTGAGAACCGAAGTGGCCTGCAGACTCACGCGCAAAAGCCGCCGCTCAATCCACACTCGCCGCAGATATCCCCAGATGAGGAGATCAGAGAAAACTAGGTCGTTACTCCCAAACTTTCGCCACAGAGCCGCGCCGATCAAGGCGAGGCCGATCGAGAACGTTGCACCGAGGAGGCCGCTGATCCAGGGCGAAACGACCCCGCTCGCTTCCTGGAACGTGTACACAGCAACCAGCGGCAGGACGGTAACGATCAAGGTCGCTGCAACGGCGAGCCAGATATGCCCTTTTGCTTTCCTTAAGGTTGCTTCCATGGACCTCGCGAATCGGTAGAAATCTGGGGTTTTGTCCTTGGCTGCTACTTACTCTTCGGCAGGAATTCAGGCTCGGCTTAGCGATCCAGCTAGCTTCATTCCAAGCCTTGTCGAAGCCTTCAACAAGTTCGGCGCTGGATGGCCGACAACGGTAACTAGGTCAAAACCAATCATCGCCTGGCAACTCCGGACCCCCGTCGGAATTCCTGCCACTATGGGGTTCTGGCATGCCTAGGCACACCATCTGCAATTCCCTCAGATCATGGCTCCCATACAAGGCCATGGCGGGAGCCATGACCCGTACCTCACCGAGCAGCAGGTTAAGGCATCGGAGGAAGATCTCGAGGAGTGGAGGTACGAACGTTTCAAGGACACGGGTCAACCATTTCACATGACTCGAGCCGCATTGCCCATGCCAAGTTCTCTTGGAACGCTCGCAATAGGCGGTAGACTAGTTCCCTCTAACTAGTTCTTTTATCCCGAGGGGGTTTTCCTTGAGCACCTATGGTCCCTTGAATCCGAAACTGTTGCGCTTCGCGGTCGTTTTTGTCGTGACACTTCTGGCATTAGGCCTGGCGGCAACCAGTACGGCTGCGACGAGAAGTGAAACTCGAAGCTACACCGCCGGCGGCGACGTCTTGATTGTGGACTGCGAAGGGGAAGACACCCTGACTGGGCAGAACATCGGCGGGGTGTGCTTCGACCTCACCGGCAAAGAGGCTAGCGCTTTCATTAATATCGAAGATGCTTCTGGGCTGCCGGTCGGCGCTTATTTCGAGGCCCGCGATTCTGCCGGAGACACCGTGTTGTTTGGGTCGTTCTGCGATGCCACGGTGGTAAACGATCTGAACGGCTTGGACGAGTTGCTCATCTGGCTCAGCACCGCGACTTGGGGAGTGCTCGAATGCGTGCCCGATGGGCCCGGTACGGCCACCACTGGGGAGGTAACAGCGAGGTTCGAGCTGAAGGGCGGCCCCGGTCGCGGGGGCCCGAAGCAGATCGACGTCGAGAGGGAGTGTCTCGAACCGCTTCCGGATTCCTTTGGCATCCAGGGCATCACCGACGAGGGCCAGAGCGTTTCGCTCGACGTGAGGGTGCTGCTAGATGGTGTAACGAGTGAGCGAGGTATGCAGGTGATGACTCGTGCGGCCGAAGCCTATGCGCCGCTGGGCATTGATCTCAATTCGACGTTCAAGACGGTTTCTTTCACGGGCGACGACGCGCTGGGATTGATCAACCAAGGCAAGCAGCTTTACCGGGGTGAGCGACCGCGAGGCGTTGACCTCGTCTATGTCTTGACTTCGAAGGACATTCAGCTTGGCGGAAACACCGGCGTCGCCGGGCTAGCCGACTGCATCGGAGGAGTTCGATTCGACGAGAGAGCGTTCGCGGTTGGAGAGGACGCTTCCGCGGTTGGCTACGAAAACCGCAAATTTGACCCGCTCCCGCTCACCTTTTACCTAGATGTGACGGCGAAGATCGCCGCCCACGAGCTCGGACACTTGATGGGTGGGCATCATCACTACGCGAATTGTGCCGAGGGCGTCACAACGGAAACCACCGAAGAGGCTTCTCCATGCACGCTCATGTTCAACTTCGTGGATTTCCAATCGATCAATATCTCGCTGGTCAACTCGGGAGTGGTGCGAGGCCATGCGGTCAACTACGCTTCGCCCTGACGATCACCGATCAGGACAGAAGGCCCCCGGAATTCCGGGGGCCTTTTTTTTGGCTTGGTCCAACGGTCGAGGTCGAGACTCTGATCATCGGCGGGGACATCATGACCCCCGACCGCGTGGAGCAGTGGTCGGGGACCTTTTCACTCCGCTCGTACGAATAGCTGATCCGCCCAGACCTTCCCGGTCCCATACAAGTCCACCCCTACGCAGATCGCCTGGGCGAACTCCGGTATGAAGATCCGGTAGCTGTAGAGCTTCCAATCGGTAGTTCCCTGGAGGTGATAATGCTTGCCCGAGGCGTCTTCGCGTTCTCCAAAAACATCAGTCCGCTCGACGTACCCTTTCCAAGCTTGCACCCTGATGGTGATCGCTCCGCCTAACCCCGTCACATTCTCGCTCTTCAAATATCCGCCAAATCTGATGAAGCTACCCCGAAGACTTCCTGCAAAAAAGCATTGGTCTGCGTCTGCGTAGCTGGGAGTCGGGGGCGACACCTCGATCAACAGGCTCCGGCCCCCTCCTCCGAGGGGTGACCCGGGCTCGGCGACGCTGACGGTCGCCCCAGGATCCGTATATATCCTCCACGCCTGATTCGGACCATCCGGCACGGTGTTGTCGAAATTCGCGTCGGCGAGGAATGCTGCTCCAAGCCACCAGGGGCCCTGGGAATCTCGTGGAGTGGGGTCGAGAAACGCCGAATCTGCTACGTCGGGGCAGTTGGGGATCGAGTGGCCGAAGTAATCATCACGCCCGACGTCGAGTAACCGGATTGGGTTGCGACTGCCCTTCTGATACATCAGGTCGAACCGGTTGTCGGTCACGTGTGCAGCTGTCTCTGTTACGTGCGGTGCGCACGGCGGAACTGCCTGAAGAGCGTGAAGGATCTCGTGCATCATGCCCATGTCCGGCCCTCGGACATGGTCATCCCCGCCTGGGCTGACCAACCCGCAGTCTTCGTCGATAAACAGGATCGAGAAATTGCGCTCCGTGTATCCGCACGACTCGCGAGTGGGACGGTTGCCGAGGAAAACGGCATAAATTTTGTTGGGATCGTTCAGTCCGTCGTCCTGCAGATTGGCGGCGATCTCGCTGGGAAGGAAGTTGTCCAGCACCGACATCTCTTGCTTCGTCAGGCTCAGGCGATGAAATGTGATGTCCGGCGAACCGCGGTAAGTGTCGAACCTTGGACGTGACCCGTCGGATTGCCTCTCGAACCACCTTCGCATCCTGACGGCCGATTCTTCGATCGCCCCGTTCACATCTAGCCGTCTATCACTCGAGTCGGCCGGAACGGCGTAGGCGAAGTGGATCATCGGAAGCTGGCTCTCATCGGGGCGATCTCGAACAGAGCGAGAATCAAGGACCTTCTCGATCGCTCCGGTCCATGCCGCCGGGAGAACGATCAGCCCGATTACCACGGCTATCGTTGCTGCGACTCTGCGACGCCCCCGTTGATCGCCACCGGCCGGTGCTCTGTTGCGCAGCATTGCGAAGCCGACCCAGATGAGACCGACGCCGGCGACGAACCAACCGGCCCAAGCGAGGATCTCGCTGGGCCGAACATCGAGGGCTGGGAACCCCTTTGGCCATGGCGTCGTCTGGACGAGTCCACTCAGGAGTCCAACCGCTATCCCTAAGGGCACCATGACGAAGGCGAAACCAGGCATTCCCGCCTTTCGAACGGATACCCAAGGGAGGATGAGGAGTCCTGCGAGCAGAATCGAAGCCCCTACCCCGGCGGCGACTCCGATGATGTTGCCTATGCCCGAGGAACTCGCTCTGATGGTCACCCACGCGGTTGCCCCCGCCGCCATGACTCCCGCTGAGCCTGCGGCGAGCCCGACGACTTTCACGAATGCGTTCGCATGCGTCCAGACCAGCCGCACGAGGCCGAGGCACGTAACGCCAAGCAAGAGGAGCAGAGCTACAGGAAAGAAGTCAATGACGCGAGGAGCGAAACCGAGCGACTCGATCGGTGGACCAGACAGCAGCACTGCGCCCGTCACTATCGCAGTCACCCCACCCCACCGAACCATTGAGTGAAAGTCTAGTCAGCTCTCCCTCGTCGTTTAAAGCCGGATTCTGGAAGCCTGCGTTGTGAGCGTCGAGCAATTCTTCTGTGGTCCGAGACGGTCATGTTCGCGGTGGGCATGTAGGTATAAAAAGGATAGACTCTCCTTACCGTGGGGACGATAGGGATTACTAACTGACTCCGACGTTTTCCGTAGCCAAACCGGGAGAGTGCGTCCTCACGTGAAGGTTTGGCGCAGGATCTCCGGCGCAATCACGGTTTTAGTTTTGTTGATCTTGGTCTTGCATACCGCATCGACCTCCGCGAAGACAATCCCACCGCGCCAGGAGCCGATGCCCGTGGCTCAACGAAAACCCGCGGTAGTCGATCCTGCGCTGGAAGAAAGGCTAGCCAAGAATCCTGGTGGGGTAAGAGCAGTTGTCACGGCGTGGACGCGCGATGAGCTAGCTCAGATCAAGGAGGCGGGTGTAAAGGGGACGACCCTACGCGTTCTGCCGATGGTGCTGACCGAGAGCCTCACGGCTGAACAGTTGGAGAGACTGAGGCGGTCGCCGGCTATTAGGAGCATATGGGGTGAAGAGCCGACGGAATTTCATATGCAGGATTCGACTTGGCTCGTGAAGGCTCGGGAGACCTGGAGGGGTTTACTTCAGGGCGGCTTTGGGGTTACCGGTAAGGACGTTCACGTCGCGGTGCTCGACACGGGTATCGACGGAGGGCATGAGGATGCTGACAACTTAGTCGAGTATTGCGAGGCAACTCAGACCCTCAGCCTGTTTATGCTCAATTGTTCGCCATTTGACGCGGCATCTGGAAATCTTGGCCCCGCCGGCCCTTTCAACGATGCTCGTAGAGATGCGGCCGCCGATGACCCCTTGGGGCTTGGTCACGGCTCTCATGTCTCCGGCACTATCGCCGGAACAGGACAAGGCTCAGGCGGTATCGGAGCCTCCCACAGTACGATTGGAATGGCTCCGGAGGCCAAGCTCCATGTTTATTCACTGAACGTATCTTTGGCGATTCAGTACTTCGCTTCGCTCGTTTCCTATGACGACCTGATCCTCAAGAAGAAGACCCTTAACTCCGGGGTCATAGCTGTCAACAACAGCTACGGCGGAGGAGCTGGGGCGGAGTACGACGCGGACGCTCCTCGTGAAGTTGCTAAGCAAGAGGCTTATAAGGCCGGCATTCTGAGCGTTTTTGCCGCGGGCAACAGTGGACCGGCTCCGAACACACTTTCTTCCGATTGCGTCAGTCCGTGGATAGTTTGTGTAGCGTCCTCTACGAAAGCCGAGACCCTCTCTAACTTTTCCTCTCGAGGACGGCCCAGCGAACACGCCGACACGAACGGCGATGGAATCGTATTCGAGGAAACGGGCAGCAACCTAGATATCGCACCGGCCAACCACGACCGCCTGCTGGGGCAGCAGTACAAGGTAGGGCTCTACCGGCCCACGCTGACGGCCCCAGGCTCAAGCATCAACTCGATCTCGGCGAATGCTCCGAGCTGTCGTGAGGGAGCCGACTCGGACAGTGGCTGTTATGCGAGCGTTAGCGGAACCTCTATGGCAACCCCTCACGTCGTGGGAGCTGTGGCGTTGATAGTTCAGGCATATCGCGAGACTCATGGCGGAGCGGACCCCTCACCTGCGACTCTTATCGAGATCCTGGAGCGCTCGGCAAACCTCTCGAAGATGCCGGGCTACGAGGCCGAGGAGCAGGGTGCGGGACGCTTGGACGCTTACGAAGCGGTGCGGTTTGCCCGGACTCATCCCGCAGGCCTTGGTCCGCCAAACTTCGGGTTCCCAACACCGCCATACACCGCCGCGCATCCGGGTCAGCACGAAACGATCCAGGAGGAGCCCGGCTGTACGGGCACGGGTACAAACTTTATGAGCCGCGATCCCTCGGGAAGACCCAGATTCGGTCAGCATTTCATCGACGTGCCGGAGAAGGTAGAGCGGCTCCGCGTGCGCTGGGATTTTCCCCCGTCAGGTTCGCAGTATCGGTCGGTAGTCGTGCAAGGCGCCATCATCGGAGCGTGGCAGCCGGGGGTGGATCCTGATGCCATGACAGCCCCGGCTGGACCGGGGAGGAGCTTTCAATCTCACGAGGGCACCCGCGAGCTAGACATACGGTCGCCGGAACCGGGCCGCTGGACTTTCCGCATGGCCATAACTCAAGCGATCCCAACGCTGCCATGCAATCCCGAGTCGAAAGAGAACCCGAAGCAGACAGAAGGGTTCAATTACATCCTTAGGGCCCTCGCGACCAGGGTGCCCGATGCTCCCACCGTCAACATCGACAGACCTTTAAACGGCTCTCCCCTTAGCGGGCCTACGGTATCTGTCGAGGGAACCGCCGGTTACCCAACGTCGTGGGACGGAGTTACCAACTGGGAGGTAACTAGAACCGGGACTCCAGGTGTTGTGACAGCACCGGTTTTTGATCCCACATTCCTGTATTTCGACGGAAATACGGGAGAGGGCGGATGTACAGGGGATGGAGCAACGGATGTCGTCGCGTGCAATGGGCCGTTTTTGCGGACGGAGGAAAAACGGGTGCTGTCTCCTCAAACCGCGGCCTCCTGGAAGGTCCCGGATCCGCTCTTAAGTGATACAGATGCCCGCAGCACGATCGATCCAAACTGGATCTGGGTAATAGAGGACCCGGCCACTGCAGGGGACGAGATGATGACACTTTCGGGCCCGATGACGATCAACTGGTGGACGTCTTGCGCAATCTGTTCGATCGCGGCTGAGTGGAGGATTACGCTTTACGCCGACAACACGAATGTATTTGAGCAGAGACTGAGCGGGCTGGGTGAAGTATCCAGCACCACCCGAAAACTCGCCGCCACTGTGGAGATTCCCTACGCGCAAGCAACCGATGCGTTTGTGCTCAAGATCGACCCCTTATACTTCGATGTTCAGCCGGCGACTTCCATCTATTACGACTCCGCCAACCAGTGTCCCGCGGCGCACAGCGGAGGCCCCGCCGAACCCTGTGACTCCCTCGTGGTTATGCCCGTGGTCAGCAATGATTTTGTACCGCCGACTCCACCAGCCACTGACGGGCCGCCCCCTCCCAAGAACGTCAGAGTCACCGATCTTCATAGCGGGCTTAGGGTGGCGTGGGAGGCACCCGCGGATACAGGAACGTTCAGCTATCGGATCCATAAGAGCACAACGCCAGACTTCTCTCCCACCCCTTCGAATCTGATTGCTACTACCGAGGGCACGGCTTGCAGCTCCCCGGATGTGCCTTCCTGGCCGACCGCCAGCCGCCCGGCTCTCTGTTACACCGATACCAGCGTCGACGATCTGACGACCTATTACTATCGGGTGATCGCGGTTCTTGACGGAACCGTTGGGGACCCCTCCTTGCTGACATATGGGACTCCTACCCGCTTCGATCGGCATGTGAGATTGAAAATCGACCGGCTCTATGGGCGACAGGTGTGGGAGTACGCGAGTCTCTTGACTCCGGCCGGTCGATCTTGGGCCTACCTGTGGGAGACGCTGGAACTCTCTTCTCCTCATGACATAACCGCTCGGTCCTTCAGTCAGGGCATAGGGTCTGCTGGGCAGACCATCCGGGTTGATCTGACGGCTTCGGTCGAAGAGCCGGGCCAGGTAGGTCGCGAGGGTTCGGGCCGGTCTCCACCGTTGGCCGCTACGGGAATGCCGACTCTTAGGATCCTGGGTCTGACTTTGCTGATGCTGGGAGCCTTAGCTGGATTTATCGCCCATCGAGCTGGAAGGCTCGAGGTCAATAGTAATCCAGCGACCCTCTCGCGGTGATACACCGCATTCCCCAGAAGACCGGCCCTCGAGAACGCCATTCGGTACCGCAGGTGCAGGCCGGCCTCCCAGGTGAAGCCGGTATGGCCCTTGACCTGCTCCCTTGCATCGTGGGCGCTGACAGATTCGAATTGTCGACCCCTGCCTTATAGGAGCAAACCGAACCCCTCTGACCGGCGGCCTTAGAAACAAGTCCAGGTCAACGAGGGAGTTTTGAACTGCCGGAATCTGGTTGGTTTAGGGGCCGGGGATTGGCAAGGACTTTAACAAGTCCTCGATCACCTGTTGCAGTTCGTCGGTGGGTTCGTCGGGGTCGGATTGTGTCGGACCAGGACTTGGGGCCTCGGCAGGCTCTTCGCTGGGCGTCGCTGTCTCCGCATCGCCGGTCGTATTCGAAACTCCGTGAGAGTTCGTGCTCTCAGCCGCAACCGGCGTTTGCTCCGCAAAAGGAAACTGCGTGGGACTTTGAGTGGGCGGACTCACAGCTTGAACAGTTGAGGGCGCGGGCCTCGTGGCGGAGGAGGCGTCGATGGTGAGACCTCCGGAACCGGCGACTAAAGCTACCGACCCGGCGGCTGCTGCAGCCGTCTGAACGGCGCCCGCAAAAGTGGCATTTCGAAACCAGGCGAAAATTGTCTCGAGCGCGTGCTGCGGCATGGTTGCCGCAGCCCCCCACCATCCGAACCCTTTCTTTCCTGAGTAATACCGAAGGAAGGCGTGAACAACCTTGGCGTCGAGCTGAGTACCTGCCTCTTGCTTCAGGATCTCGATGCCCCTTTTCTGGCGTGCA
>JAHWKU010000043.1 GCA_019347715.1 Actinomycetota bacterium
TCCTCCCACTGGGCCCGGACGTTCGCCACCGTCTTCTGCAGATCTTCCTTCCTCATGAAGGTCAGTCCTCGAGGCGCTTCGAGAGGGCCTTCAGAAGACGAGCTTCGAGTTCAGCGGATCCGGTCAGCTTTTTGTAACGGAGGCCACCGTGCGTGGGATCGGCCTTGTAGATCGAACGGTCCATCAACTCTGAGTGGACATCCTTCTTCGCGAGCTCTGTCCCCACAGCAAGTTCCGAGAGCTCATGGAGATAAGCTCTCTCGATCGCCGACGCGAACGCTTGGTCGTCAGTCAACGTTCGATTTTCCTTCAACGCTTTGGTGTCCTCTCAGTCGGATCCAGAGAACGCCAGCATAGCTCCGGCTACGGCGATGGGGAGCACGGCCAAAACTATCAACACGACTCCGAGAAGGGGGATGCTCGCACGGACCCGTTTGAGGGGATCCCAGGTTTGGAGCTCTTCCACTGGTGAACTGCGGGCCAGCAGGGGCGCAAGTTCTGAGAAAAGCATCAGCACCCCAATTAGCCACCCGGTATTTTGAAGAGCCCTTCTCGCTGCAAACCACGTGACCAAGAAATTCCCTTGGCCCCATTCGGAGGGAAAGCTTTCGTGCTGCATGATCTCTCCGAAAATGCGCGGCTCCACAGTGCCCAAACCGAAGGACAGCGCGAAGAAAACAGCGAGCCAGGGCAAGCTCTTGAGACTGAGCTTGAGCCGTCCGTTTAACCAAATGCCGAACCAGAGCAAAAGCCCACCCAGGACGAGAAGGAGGACCCAGCCCAAGAGCTGCATCGGAAACATCATCCACATGTCCTAGGCCCCCAAGCTCGAAGACTGAATCAGCACTATACGACGCCTGCTAAAGCGGCCGTCCCCAGGCATTACAATCTCCTTTCTTATGCCTTGGGACGACATGGGTCACGGCGCCATCGTATTCACTGAAGAATCCATCAGCTAAAGAGGTTGGATCTCTTCGATCGCGACGCCACTGCTCAGGCGGAGCTGATTCGCGCTGGAGAAATATCTCCTGCCGAGCTTCTCGACGAGACGATCAATCGAATCGAGAAGCTGGAGCCGCGTTTAAATGCATTCGCATCACTTCTTTTGGACGAGGCGCGCGCCGCGACCCGGTCCGAAGATTTGCCCGACGGGCCATTTAGGGGAGTGCCCTTTGCGGTCAAGGATCTCGGTTTTTATCTGAAGGGTCTGCCAGCCTATGAAGGCAACCGCGTTCTGAAGGAGATCGACTTCCGATCCCCGGCCGACAGCCCTATTGGCACGCGCATCCGGGAGGCAGGCTTCGTGATTGTGGGAAAGACCCAGACTCCGGAGTTCGGCGCTCAGCCGACCACTCAGCCGCTCGCATTCGGACCGACTCGCAACCCTTGGGACCCAAACCGTTCGGTGAGTGGTTCGAGCGGCGGATCGGGGGCCGCGGTTGCGTCGGCGATGGTGCCGGCGGCTCAGGCATCCGACGGCGGCGGATCCATCCGGCAGCCGGCGAGCTGGTGCGGGCTGGTCGGATTGAAGCCGTCGCGGGGACGGATGCCACGCCCCACGACCACCTCTCGACTCGGCACGGATCTTGCCGTGACGAGATCGGTTCGGGATACCGCAGGGATTCTCGATGCACTTCACGGAGCAGTGGCGACCGACCTCTTCAATGCACCTGCTCCATCGCGTCCTTATGTCGAAGAACTCGAAGGGGATCCGGGTCAGCTTCGAGTCGGAGTGTTGACCTGGGTCGATCACGCCAGCGTCGACATCCATCCGGAAGCGGTGCGCGCGGTCATGGGCGCGATAAGACTGTTCGAATCGCTCGGGCATGAAGTCAGCGACGACGCGCCGCAGCGATTGTTCGATGAGGATTTTCTGCATCACGCTGAGATCGACTACGCCAGCCGGATGCGCGCCGTATTCGAAGCGACGTGGAGGCTGATCGGACGAGACCCCGTCGAAGGTGACGTCGAGCCATACACCTGGTCTCGGATGGAACGCATGCGATCGATATCCGCGCTGGAACTGATCCAATCCGGGGCATGGCTGCAGGGATACGCGGCCCGCATCATCTCCTGGTGGAATGACTTCGATCTCCTCGTGACACCATCTACCGGAGAACCTCCGGCAACCCTCGAGGAGCTCGAAATCGATGAAAACGATCCGTACGACATCGACGTGGGGCGCTTTGCGCGCATCCGATGCTTCGTGAGGCCGTTCAACGTCACGGGCCAGCCTGCGATATCGCTTCCGCTCCACATGACCGCAGATGGCCTTCCGCTCGGAGTGCAGCTGGTTGCGGCCCCCTACCGTGAGGATTTGCTGATCCAAGTGGCGTCGCAGCTCGAGGAAGCCGCACCATGGCAAGACCGCAGACCACCGTTTTAGTTCCGCGAGCTCCACGCCAGTTTTTTGTTCGCGTCGGCTCGCCTAAAAATGTTCGGATTCGCGAACGGAAAGCTCAGAGCGCGGCTAGTAGTTGGGGGTCCCGATGGCCACTTCCAAGGTTGGTTCCCGGCTCGTCTGGAAGTATTTGCTCACCTCTTCGTCGTAGAAAGTGAGTCCGGTCGCGCCGTAGCCTGCAGCGTAAGCGGCTAGATAGAGGCGGCCCGACATGATCGGCCCTTCGAGCTGCGCCGTCCGATAACCTCGGGGCCCCGCGGTTTCGACGGCCGATCCAAGGTCTGCCATCGGGAAGATAACCGCAGCCGCATCGCTGCCAAGCGCCTGTACTAACGAAAGAAAGTGAGCTGCCTCGCGCGCGCCGGGATCACGCGAGATTCGCTGAAGTTTCTGGTCCTTCCAGTGGTATGCCCCGGGTTCGACTCCGTCCACCGCGTTGGCGATGACGAACAACTCGTTCGTGGTGGTCGTCCAATCGCAGGGTATCGGAGCACTGGCATAGGCCAGAACGTCTTCCAGGACTCTTTGTGTGATTGAGGCGGTCGGGTCGAATCTGCGGGTTGACCCGCGCTTCCAAATGACCTTATCGATCTCGTCGATCGGCTCTCCGGCTCCCGCCCTGGCGGCTTCCTTTCGAAAGTCGTCTGTCGATGAAAGTGCTGTTTCTCGATGGACCGCGGTGATCTCGGGGAATTCGAAGGAATTCGACGAGATCGGGGCGGCGCGGAGATTCAGTGGCGAGTATTGAGGCTCAGACGAAGGTGTTCCCTCTCCGATTCCGACTAGGGCCAGCGCCATCTCGGTTTGCCCATCGGCCCCGATCAGATGATTCACTCGTTCGTCGAGGAAATGTGCCAGCACGCGCGATGGAAGGCCTGCTGAGTCTGCCAGGGCCATCAGGTTGGCGATGATCATCCCTGCATCCCACCAAAGGTGACGATAGCCACGGGGGCCGTACTTCCAAGCAGTTCGCCACGGGATTCCGCTCACCGCCAGGATCACCGGATGGTCGAGCAGTGAGTCATCTTCGGTTGCCTCGACGAGCTGGTGCCGCGGATCGCCTTCTCCCAATCTGATCAGCTTCTTGTCCCGCGGGTGGAAGTGATAGAGGCCGGCGTTCAATCCATCTATGGAGGCGGCGGCCACAAAAAGTTCGTTCGGATGAAGCGCGCCTGCCGAAGCGTAAGTGCGGAAATACCGATCGCGCATCCTTCGGAGGCGCTTGGCCCCGGCCCCCAGGATGAGTAGACGGGAGAGCTCTTCGAGATCGAACCCGCGACGATGGGATGACTGGCCTGCAAGCCACTCTTTGCGGTGATCCACCAGCTCTACCGAGGTCGCTTCTCCGAGATATTCCTTGAATGGCTGTGGCATCCGAGCCGGATCCAGTGGCCGGGGCCGGCTTGGGTCTGCGACATGCCCACCCGGCCGGTTTGGATGATGATTAGTGAAATCGTGGAAAGCCCGCCAGTCCATGGGTTCTTTCTACCCCTCTTAGGCCACCTCGGCGAGTTGCTCCCTTATCATCATCCCGTGACCAGTCCCGATCCTCAGCAGCTAGCTGATCGTTTCGAGAAGACGATGAGTAAGTTCATCGACTTCCTGTTATCACTTAGCGACGACAAATGGGCCACCACGACCGACGCCGAGGGGTGGCCGGTGGCGGTCGCTGCTCATCACATCGCTATGGGAGCGCGATTCACGAGTGATCTTGCTGTTCATGTCGCCGAGGGTGGGGAGATCACGTGGACCTCGGAGTTCATCGATTCTGCCAACGAACAACATGCCCAAGCGTTTGCCGAGATCGGCCCAGAAGATGTGATCGCCGCCTTAAAGGAACAACTTCCGGAGGTGAGCGCCAAGATCCAGGGGCTTACAGCAGAACAACTTTCTCGCCACGTTGAGACGCCGATGGAATATGGGTCTGGGCCGATTCACTCTGCAGGCGATGTGATCCAGAAGATGTTGATCGACCACATCGAGGGCCATCTGGAGAGCATCAAAACCACCGTGGACGCGTGACTCGGAGGGCCGACACCCCGCGAGGTCCCGGTTTTGGGGAGCGAGCGGGTGTCGATGCCATTCCAGTTCCGAGTAAGTCGGCTTCCTTAAGCGGGCCTTAACTCGCGGTTCAGGAAGTCGCGAACAGTACGGAAGAATGCTGCCGGTTGTTCGATCCATGGAAAGTGCCCGCATCGGTCGAGGAGGACCAACTCACCTCGTGGAAGCGCTAGCGCCAGCTGCTCAACCTCCCTCGGGGGAGTGATCCAGTCGCTGTCACCGCCGATTACAAGCACCGGGCATTCGATCTCCTCAAGACGGTCGCTCACCGACCATCCCTGATCTGCGATCGCCTCCCCCGCTTGACCAGAAACGATAGTGCAACGCGCGTCGGCAAATGCCTCCCTGATCGCCTCCACTGAAGACTGATCGGCGCAGGTCCGGGCCAGGCGAATCAAAAGTTGTTGGAGCATCTCCTCATCTGTGGTAACCGGACGGCGGAGTATCTCTTTTTCCTCCTCGGTCAAACGAGTCAGTACATCCTGAGGAGGCGACATCTCGTAATCGTAGGTACCAACACCTGAGATCAAGATGAGCATAGATACGCTTGCCGGGTACTTGAGAACTAGTTCAAGAGCAACGGACGCGCCGTGGGAATGTCCGATGCCAACCAACTGTCCCAGCCCGAGAGCCTGTCGGATCCGTTCCGCGTCGTCCGCGTACATCTCTATCGTCACGCGATCGAGTCCTTCTTGCGTCGACCTTCCACCGCCCCGATGGTCGTAGTACACGAGCCTGAGCAAGTCGCCGAGCACATCGAGGCCGCGCATGTATGAATGGTCCATGCCCGGCCCGCCGTGCATGACGAGTGCTTCCGCACCAGCGCCCGACTCATCGATATAGAAGGGTTGGCCGTCGATGTCTATCAAGGGCACGTGGCGGGCTCTATCCGAGCGCCCGGGGAAAGAGCGTGAGGTCGAGTCTCATTCGGCGTACTCAATCGGCTGTCCCCAGTAACCCGCCAGCGACATTTCAATCGTGCCGTCCTCCGAGAGCCGGAACTGATGGCGACGCGGGAAGGTGCCAGCCTTGTCGACAGAAAGCGTCCATAATTCGTCTCCGTCCGTTCGGCTGGATTCCCAGTTTCCCCGCGCCAGTTGCAGCTCACTCTGATTAACGTCCGCCAACATTGGTTCGACAGCAATTCCACGTTTCAGTACCGCACTCCAGGCAGCCACTGCTATCGATTCTCCTGGTCCAATCGCCTCCGATGTGACTTCTGTGGCCCACTCATAGTCATCTGGATCGGTCACCGCGACCCGAAACCCTTTACCTACCGCCTCGATTGTCCCGGTTGAGTAACCACCAAACGAGTGGGTTCGCCACTTAGCTGAAATTAATGTGCCCTGGTGGAAGGTCAATGCTGCAACTCTTACAAAGTCGGCTCCGCTCACTGAGGCTTCCGCTACCTCCAGCCGCTCTGGAGTCATGGCCCTCGAACGTACACGAATGGCGGAGCGGAGACTCTTGTTCTTTGGCCGGAAGACCTGATCTGTGTCAGCAGGAGACGGCCCCTCTAGAACAGGAGCTTCCGGGAGCGAACTACTCTGAGCGGCAGCGCGTACATCCGAAAGCAGGTTTTCCAGTTCCCCTTCATCAAAGAGCATCCCATTGACAACGACGGCGCGAGGAGCTTGGAGGGCATCCAGCGATTGGAGTGGGTTGTTATCCGTAAGGATGAAATCTGCTCTTTTCCCAGGCTGGATTGTCCCCCATTCCGTCTCTTGCCCAACGAATCTAGCTGCTTCGCTTGTCGCGGCGCGGAGAACCTCATAAGTTGGAATTCCGGCTCGCGCCAAATTTTTCAACTCATCGTGAAGCGAAAATCCAGGAAAGGTGTACGCGTTGCCATAGTCAGTCCCCACCAGTAGCGGAGCTCCTTCTTCGTAGAGAACACCCACTATCCGGAGAAGAGTCTCGAGGACGTCACTCCGATGCGATTTCCATTCGAGCGGTGTCGCGTCAAGGTTGTTCCAGATCCAGCGGGTTGCATAATCCGCCCACTCGGCCGTGACGGCTTGTGGCAGGAACTGAAGTCGCTCGTCGTTTGTGGCCTCGTCGGGATGTGTCCAACCTCCCTGCCAGACCGTAATCGTGGGGCAGTTCCAGACGCCGCGCTCTGCCATTTCCCCAGCGACCCTCCGAAGGGACTCCCAGTCGATTCTGTTCAGGTAGTCACTACTCATCCACAGATGGCTCAACCAGGGCCAGCTGTCGGGCACAGCATCTGTCCCGGTAAATCTGCCGTTGAGAATTCCCGTCAGATGCTCAAAACAACTGATACCCGCGTCGATCGCTTCCTCGAAGGTGACACCGTTGGGACAGTGACCGACCATCGGTAGATCGTGATGGCGAGCGGCTTTGCCGAGACTCTGCAGCAGATCTAACGTCAGAAGCGAATAAACCTTGAGCTGCGCATAACCCCGATTTTTGAATTTGGACACCAGAGGGGCTGCCTCTTCAGCGTTGGTCACAAACGCTGATCCTGGCCAGATAGTCGCTCCTTGCTCCCCAAGCCCGTCCACAAGTGGGCTAGTGGTGATCATGTTCGGGCCCGGAATCTCTCCTGCGCGCACGCGCTTGCCAAACCCAAGATGATCCGGGCCACCAAACATGTTGCGTACGGTTGTGATCCCCTTCGCGATATTCAGGGCAATCTCTGCCGAGCTCCCAAAATGAACGTGCATGTCTGCGAGACCCGGAAAAAGGAATTGTCGACTCCCATCGAAGGTGGGGTAGCCGAGGTTCTGCATAGAGGCAGTCGGGGCAACTGTTTTTATCCGACCTCTCTCGACGACGACCGTGTGTTCTCGAAGCAGGACATTACTGACCATTGGGATCACGGTGACATTCGTGACCGCAAAGGCTTCATGCTTCGTCGCAAAGGTAGAGTTCGAGATGGATTGAGACTCTACACCCCGAGTGGGGACGAGCGATTGGACATCCTGGGGGAGTGGTCCGGCTCCCGTTGGTGATGAGTAGCTGAATCGGAGGCCTATTTTCCTGAGTCATCAGCTCCTAGGAGCAGGCCCTGAATGTCCTCGGGCCGCATTTCTAGGCCCTCGTTGAATGCTTCCTCGAACGAGTCGGCCGCTGCGGTGCGTACGGTTCTCACGATGATCTCGTGCAAAGGACGATAGGTGTAGTACGGAGGCATCTCCGACTGCTCACGGAGCCTGTGTGCCGCTCCGAGCAGACGAGCCGCATCTTTCGGATTTCCTTGTCTTTCCTTCAGGACGGCCGCCGCCTCGGCAGCGGTCGCCAGGGCGGGCCTGGTGTTGTCGGTGATGGTCGACTCGATGGCGCTGGCCAGGTGTTCTGCAGCCTCCGCGTAACGTCCCAGCTTCGCCTCGACCCGTCCCAGCTCCGTTAGGGCATGGGGCAAGCCGAACCTAGAGTTCTTAGTG
>JAHWKU010000044.1 GCA_019347715.1 Actinomycetota bacterium
CAACGAGCAGCTGGCTTTTCTCGGCGAAGTAGCCGATGACGCCAGAGTAAGGATGCTCGTCGAGGAAAGCCCTATGGCCAAGCGGGGATACGACGAGGCCGCATCGGACTTGGAGCGTCACCGCAGAAACCACGTGCAGCTGCAGACAAAGTTGGAGGATCTGAGAAAGAGGCAGGACGAAATGCTCGAGAAATTCTACGGGGGGTGAGCAGCTGGAAGAATCTGTGAGTCGCGCCTCCAGGATCTTGATTGCCGAAGATGAAGCCATCATTCGGCTCGATTTGCGCGAGATGCTGGAAGAGGAAGGCTACGACGTCATCGGGGAAGTTGGAGACGGGGAGTCCGCGGTGAGACTCGCGGGGGAACTGCGGCCCGACCTCGTTCTGATGGATATCTATATGCCCGGCATGGACGGTTTGACCGCCGCGAAGAAGATCTCCGAGGACCAGCTGGCAGCGGTCCTGGTTTTGACCGCGTACAGCCAGCGTCAGCTCGTCGACGAGGCCGCCAGGGCCGGCGCGATGGCCTATCTCGTAAAACCGTTCGACAAATCAGATCTCGTCCCTGCCATCCAAGTTGCAATCGCACGTTGGGGTGAGTCGCGAGCCTTGGCTGCAGAGTCAAAGGATCTATCCGAGAGGCTCGAGACTCGCAAGGCCGTGGAACGAGCCAAGGGGATCTTGATGGAGGCTCACGGCATGTCCGAAGCCGACTCGTTTCGAGCCATTCAGCAGGCAGCCATGCGCAAACGGCTGACCATGAGAGCGGTCGCAGACCTGATCCTCTCCGGGGACGAAGAATTACTGGCGGGATCTTGAGGGCAGGATTTACCGCTGCTGCATTGGTCCTCGTTCTTGCGGCCGCGGCGTGCGATGAACCCGCAAGACAGACGGGCGGCCGTGAGATTTTGATCGTGGGTGTGGCAGGCGGGGCTGAGCAGGGCGTCACGAAGAGTGTGGAAACGGGCGTCGATATGGCCGTCGGCGAATACAACTCTCATCCCGACAGCACCTATCAGGTCAGAAGACAAACTTTCGACACGGGTGGGACTGCAGAAGGATCCGCAGCGGCGGGGCAGGCAATCCTCAGTACGGAGCGCCTGATCGGAATCCTTGGCCCCCATGGTGTCGAGGAGGTCATGGCGATCGGCGGGGGCATGAGTGACAACAGCATTCCCATGCTTATTCCTGCCGTATCGGATGTGAGATTGGGGCAACAGGGCTGGCGCTCATTTAGAAGATTGGTGGCGACCGACTTCGGAGAGGGTGAGGCTCTCGGGCTCGAGGCCGCCGCCCGGGGCGATCGTGCCAAAGTAGCGCTGTTTCACGACGGAAGTCCCGCCACCGCCGTATTGCTGGAGGGAGCGAAGAGCGCCCTCGACACCCAGCAGGTACCGATCGCGCGCTTCGAGGAATTTGGCGGAGCGAACCCCGATTTTGCGGCACTCGCAGGGTCTATGGCTGCCGACCAGCCTGCGGTCGTGATCTATGCAGGTCCTGCGGCTCGAGCGGGAACCTTTCTCGCCGCTCTCAGGGCCGGGGGTTTTCAGGGTTCCTTCCTTGCATCCCACGATGCGAGAGGGGAAGGGTTCCGCGAGGCGGCAGGCGAAGCGGCTGAGGGAACCATCACGGCGTGTGTCTGCGCGGACCCGGGAGATCGCCAGCTCCAGGCGTTTGCCGAGCGATATAGAGGGAGATTCGATACCAGCCTCCCTGTCTTCGCCGTTGAGGCCTACGAAGGAGCCTTTATGGTCCTCGAGGCGATTCAGGAGGTAGAGGCCCGGCCGAGAGCCATCACGGATTTCTTTGGCGTCGCAACTGAGTTCCTCGGAGAATCAAAGGTCTACCGCTACGCTGAGAATGGAGAGCTGCAGACTCCACCGATTTGGCTGTACCGGTTTCGAGGGGAGAACTGGCAGGCGATAGGCAGAAGCCGTACTCCCGAGGACGAAGGGGGTTCGGTGAGGTGATTGCACAAGGCAGCGCTGAGGGTAGAATCCGAACAGTTCGGTAAAGCAATCAAATTAGACCTCTCGAAAGGGGGCCTGCTAATGCTTTATGAGAAGGGCAAGTGGATGCGCTTGCTAGCAGTACTCGCCGTTGCGCTGATGGTACTGGCTGCTTGCCAGCGGGGCACTACGCCTGGTGGCACGGGCGACGAGGAAGAAGGCGAAGTCATCACCATTGCGGATGGCGAGGGGATCAAGATCGCCGTGTTGCAAGTCATCTCCGGAGACAGCGCGAGCCTAGGGACCGACCAGGTCCGCGCGATCGAGATCGCAGTCGACGACCGGGGTGGACAGCTTCTGAATCACCCGATCGAGCTTCAGGTCGAGGACGAAGGGTGCACCAACGCCGGCGGCCAGGCGGCCGTCCAGAAGGTTCTGGCCGACCCGCAGTTCGTTGGAATCCTCGGCACCAGCTGCTCGGGGGCGGCCGTTCCCGCGTCTGAAGCGATGTCGGAGGCCGGTCTTGTCATGATCTCCGGCTCCAACACTTCTCCTTTCTTGACCAAGATAGGTGGAGAGGCAGGGACCGACTATCACGAGGGATATTTCCGGACTGCTCACAACGACGAAATCCAGGGAACTGCAGCGGCAAACTTCGCCTTCACCGAGCTAGACAAGACGAAGGCTGCCACCATCCACGACGGAGACCCTTACACGCAGGGGCTGGCAGGTGTTTTCGATGAAGCCTTCAAGACCGCTGGCGGCGAGATCACCATCGCCACCGCAGTCGACAAGGCCCAGGAGGACATGCGGCCGGTTCTGACCGAGATCGCGGCCTCGGGGGCCGAGCTGATCTTCTTCCCCATCTTTCAACCGGCAGGAGACTTCATCGCCAAGCAGGCGAAGGAGATTCCGGGATTGAGAGATGTAGTCCTGATGGGGGCAGACGGTCTTCTCTCGGACACCTACGTGGTGATCCCTGAGACCGAAGGGATGTACTTCTCGGGGCCGGCGACTCCTACGGGTCCTGAGTACGAGGAGTTCGTAGCCAAGTACGAAGCGAAGTTCGGCGAGAAGCCCATCCAGTCGTTCCACGCTCATGCTTACGACGCGGCTAACGTCTTATTCGATGCGATAGAGGAAGTAGCCCAGGAGCAGGATGACGGCTCGCTTCAGATAAGCCGCAACCGGCTGCGTGAGGCCCTGCGAGCCACATCAGATTTCGATGGACTTACGGGAACCTTGACCTGCGATGAGTTCGGGGATTGTGCCGATGCCAAGATCGACGTCGTACAGAACACGGCGAGGCAGACCACGATCTCCGAGGTCAGAGCAAACGTGCTCTTCACTTTCGATCCGGCCACCTAAGCGAAGTCAGCTCGAAGACCGGCATTGCGTACGCAATGCCGGTCTTTGTGTGTGACAGAATGATTTAGGGATGGCCGAAACCGTAGAAGCCAAGGCCCCGCGCCGGATCCAGCTACCGGTTCTCGACAGCTTCCTGTGGCTAATCCGGTTGGCTGCCATTTTTGCAGTGGTGTGGGGCGCGTATTTCAGCCTATCCAGCGGCCGTTTGAGCGGCGCCCAGTGGAAAGACCTGGTGATCTTCGGCCTTTCGCAGGGATCGGTCTACGCGCTCATAGCTCTCGGCTACACCATGGTCTATGGAGTGCTGCGCTTCATCAACTTCGCTCACGGGGAAGTATTCATGAGCGGGGCAATGGTGGCTTTCTTCGTTGCCAGAGGACTGAGCAGAACCGCAATGTGGACCGATCAGGTGTTTCTGTCTCTGTTCCTGGTGATGCTTGCGTCCGCTGCCACTTCCACAGTGATCGCGGTTGCCCTGGAGCGGATCGCGTACCGGCCTTTGCGCGGCAAGCCTCGGCTCATTCCATTCATCACCGCAATCGGTGCTTCGTTCTTTCTTCAGTACGCCATCGCAGGGCTGTTCGGGTTTGGATTCAAATCGTTCCCTCAAGTCCCGGCTCTTTCGGGCAGCTTCTTCTTCGCAGGTTTCCGAGTGCTCAAAACTCAGTCAGTCGTGATAGTGGCCGCAGTCCTGATGATGATTGGGCTGTATCTGTTCGTCGAAAGAACCCGAACCGGCAAGGCCATGCGCGCCGTTGCTGAAGATCAGGAGATCGCCAGGCTGATGGGGATCAACGTGGACAGGACTATCTCCATCGTGTTCGCGGTCGGAGGAGCCATGGCGGGGGCAGCTGGGTTTCTATATCTCCTCGTGTTCCAGCAGGTTTTTTTCCTTACCGGATTTATTCCGGGCATCAAGGCGTTCACCGCTGCGGTGGTGGGCGGCATCGGCAACATCCCCGGTGCGATGATAGGAGGACTGCTGCTCGGAGGGATCGAATCGATCGGCCCCAGTCTCGTGTTGACCGGGCTGGGAATCCCATCGGCGCATCAGTTGAAAGACGTCGTCGCATTCCTGGCTCTGGTGATGATCCTGATCTTCAAGCCGAGTGGCGTCCTGGGAGAGCGGGTGGCAGAGGATCGAGCCTAGATGACGGAACTTCTGGCCGCCCGACAAGTAAAACTTGGGGACGCGATCAAAACCGGTTTAGTTGCAGGGATCGTTGCCATCTTCGTTTCTGCCATCGGGATGGTCCAGAGGTTCGACAGCAGGATCATCTTCTCCTCTGTTACTTTTTCCTACGTACTGCTAATTGGGATCTTCGCCGGTTCGGGTTACCAAGCGGCACGGCCCCCTCTCAGGCTGGAAGGCTACGAGGCTCCCAAGGCCGGCGTGCGAAATGTTCTTGCCGGCCTGCTGGCAGGAACGGCGGGGGGAATCCTGCTGGCCCTCTTCATTCTCGTGGCGGGCACGGCGAATCTCAGGCCCATCTTTCCGAATATTTCTCCAGAGCTGGTCGAGATCCTTGCGTTTGGCAGGGAGCTTGGGCTGGGCGCCACTTTGGCGGCTCTGGCCGCCGCCGTCCTGGGGCTCCTAGGGGGAGCTTTACAGCTGGTTCCGCAACGTCTCAAGAAAGCGATCGGAGGCACGTTTCTATGGATAGTCCTCTTCGCTCTGCTTCGCGGCGTGCTGGCTCCGGTCACTAGGGGGCTGGGAATAACCAGCCTCACTGACCTGCTGTATGAAAGGCAGGGTCTGTCCATCGCCGGTCTGGTTGCCGTTGCGGTGGTCGTTTTCTCTTCGTACTTTTTCCTCGCCGGGCGCGTTCGGGCCGCCAGAGGGGGCCTCGAACGCCTCCCCGAAAATCGTCGCCGGATCGTCGTTCTCGCAGGACTTGCGGTAGTGACACTTTTTCTGGGAGCGATTCCTCAGGTCGTTGGGGTCTTCCTCTCGGAGGTGCTTAGCGCGGCCGGGATCTTCCTGCTCATGGCGCTTGGTCTTAACATCGTCGTTGGGTTCGCAGGACTCTTGGATCTTGGATACGTGGCGTTCTTCGCGGTCGGTGCTTACACGACTGCCGTGCTGACTTCGCCTATTTCTCCGAGATTCACTCCTGAGCTGACCTTCTGGGCGGCCCTACCGTTTGTGATCCTGACTGCTGCGATTGCAGGCATCATGGTTGGAACGCCCGTGCTGAGGATGAGGGGCGACTATCTTGCGATCGTCACCCTCGGTTTCGGAGAAATCGCCCGCCTTCTCTTCTTATCCGACTGGCTGGAGCCCACCTTTGGGGCTGCAAGGGGAATTCGTCGGGTTCCCGATATCGCGCTCGGCCCGATAGTGATGAAGGGACCTCAGGATTACTACTACGCGATCCTGTTATTCGTCCTGCTGGCCGCCTATGTCTCGTGGGCACTTCAAGAGTCTCGCATTGGCCGGGCGTGGATGGCCATGAGAGAAGACGAATCGGTCGCGGAGGCCATGGGAGTGAATATCGTCGCGGCAAAGCTCTGGGCATTTGTGATCGGAGCCATCATCGCCTCGTTCGGAGGGGCGCTATTCGCAACCAGGATCGGGTCCGTGTTTCCTCAGACCTTTTCGGTGGTGGTCTCGGTGACGATACTCGTACTGGTGATAGTCGGAGGGCTGGCAAGCATCCCTGGAGTCATGCTGGGCGCGCTTGCGCTGGTCGCACTGCCGGAGCTTCTAAGGGAGTTCGAGCAGTTTCGCTTCCTGATCTACGGCGCTCTGCTCATATTCATGATGCTGAAGCGTCCCGAAGGGCTCATACCCAGCAGGAGGCGGACGCGAGAACTTCACGAGGAAGAAGTCGAACAGGATGCCTGGCTCAAAGCTGAAGCCGCCAAGCAGGAGGCGAACTGATGCTGCTAGAAGTTACGGGCTTGAGCAAGGTTTTCGGCGGAGTGACCGCGATCGACGATCTGGATATCGCAGTAGGAGAGGGCGAGATTGTCAGCATCATTGGGCCGAATGGTGCGGGCAAGACGACTCTGTTCAATCTCATGACCGGGATGATCCTCGCCGACGGAGGAAAGATTCTGTTCGACGGCCGCGACATCGTAGGGATGCGGCCCAGCCAGATATTGCACCTTGGGATCGCCAGAACTTTCCAGAACGTGCGGCTGTTCCCCGAGATGAGCGTTAGAGAGAACGTGATGCTGGCGCGTCACTGCCGCACGAAGTCAGGAGTGCTGAGGTCCATCCTCCGCCTGCCTTCGTTTCGCAAGGAGGAAGAGGAAACCAAGAAGAGGGCGGAGGAGGCTTTGGGGTTCTTCGGCAAGCGGCTGGTTGGTTACCGGTTCGATCAGCCGGCTGCGTCGCTTTCATATGCCAACCGTCGCCGGCTCGAGATCGCCAGGGCGATGGCGTCGGACCCGAGGATCCTTTTGTTGGATGAACCCACGGCCGGGATGAACCCGAGGGAGACAAAGGAGCTGACCGAGCTGGTCGGGAAGATCCGTGAGGAGAAGTCGATAACGATTGTGATGATCGAGCATGACATGCAGGTCGTCCGGGGAGTTTCGGACCGCGTCATCGTTCTCGACTACGGCCGCAAGATCGCAGAAGGCAGCTACGCCGAGATTGCAGGCAACGAGCGAGTGATCGAAGCGTATCTCGGCACGAAGGCGACGACATGAGTAGTAGCGAAACTTCTCCCATCCTCGAGCTGCGCGAGGTCACCACGCATTACGGACCCATTCAGGTCCTCAAGGAAGTAAATGTCGAGATACGAGCCGGGGAGATCGTTTGTCTCCTGGGGGGCAACGCGAGCGGCAAGACCACCACGCTCAAGACCATCCTCGGTTACGTAGAGCCAACTGAGGGGCAGGTTCTTCTCGATGGGGAGGCAATTAACGGAATCGCCACCGATGACAGGGTGAATAAGGGAATTTCGATGGTTCCCGAGAACCGCCGTCTGTTCAAGCGGATGACGGTAATGGAAAACCTCCAGCTAGGGGCCTATCTGCGGCGGGATAAGGACGAGATCGGCCAAGACATGGAACGTGTCTTTGATCTCTTCCCTAGGGTTAAGGAGAGGCTGAGTCAGAGAGCCGGAACCCTCTCGGGAGGAGAGCAGCAGATGGTCGCAGTCGGCCGGGCCCTGATGGCGCGCCCCAAGGTGCTGCTCATGGATGAACCATCGATGGGACTTGCTCCTGTTCTTGTCGCCCAGAACTTCGAAATCATCGAACAGATCAACGAGCAAGGAACTGCAGTCTTCGTCGTTGAGCAGAACGCCAACATGGCCCTTTCGATCGCAGACCGCGGCTACGTGCTTCAAACTGGTCGTATCGTTCTTGCCGATACAGCACAAGGTCTCCTAAACAATCCTCAGATGAGACAGGCATATCTCGGGGAGATATGAAGCGACCAGGTGTCCTGGCTGTAGCGCTTTGGTTCGTGTTGATGTCGGCGTGCACCGGGGATCAGCCTGCCGGCGACCCCCGATATGGAGAGCGGGACCCAGGCAGCCT
>JAHWKU010000045.1 GCA_019347715.1 Actinomycetota bacterium
GAGAATGGATCCAGCCCTTCTCGAAGACATTGAAATAGAAGTCGTCGCGCTTTCCCCGTCGAGAGCCTCGGACTTCAAGAGCTGTCCCCAGCTGTTCAAGTTCCGAGCCATTGACCGCCTGCCGGAGCCGGCGGAACCGGCAAGCGCTCTAGGCACGCTGGTTCACGCCGTGCTGGAACATCTGCACAGGCTGCCGAGTGAACTGAGGACGGAGCACCGGGCTCAAGAGCTGGTGGGTGAGGTCTGGGCAGCCATCCGAGAGGAAGAAGACCCAGATGGGTTGCTTTTCACGCCAGACCAAGAGAATGAATGGATCGCGCAGGCAAGGAAACTGGTAACAAATTACTTCCGTCTCGAGGATCCCGTTTCAATAGAGCCTCACGAGCTCGAATGGTGGGTCGAGCATGAGACCACCAGTGCTTTCCTGCGAGGAATAATCGACAGGGTCGAAGTTGTGGCCGACGGAGGGTGGGTCCTCACGGACTATAAAACCGGTCCCTCCCCCTCTGAGACCTACGCGTTCGATCGGTTCTTCGGACTGCGGTTCTATGCACTGGTCTGCTGGAGAGCATTCGGCAGACTTCCAAAGCAGCTGCGTCTCGTCCATCTTCGGGAGCCCGAAGTGATCACACTCGTTCCAACTCCTCAGATGTTAGAGGGGATCGAGAGGCAGCTAGAGGCCATCGGCTCGGCGATCCGAAGAGCCGTGCAAAGAGAAGACTTTCGCCCAAGGCCCAGCTATATCTGCAACTGGTGTCCCCACAAGGCGATCTGTCCGGCTTGGGAGGCACCTCAGGCCCTCGCCCCAACGAACGGGTTGTAGACCTTTTCCCTGTCGATCGTGGTCGGGGGGCCGTGTCCGGGGAGAACCGGAAGATCACCGAGCACAAAGAGTTTCGACCTGATCGACTCGAGTTCCAATTCGTAGTCTCCTCCTGGGAGATCAGTCCTTCCGATGGATTGCGCGAACAAGGTGTCACCGGAGAAGATGACCTCGTCGGGGGCCAGCAGCGAAACGCTTCCCGGAGAGTGACCCGGCGTATGAATGACCTCGAGCTTCATCGATCCAGCGGATAGCTCGTCACCGTCGGTGTAGTGGCGATCTACCTCGGGAGGAGGCGGAAGCTCAATCCCTAAGAATTGAAGCCCTCGCTCCTGCATCACCTGCAAAATCGGCATGTCTTCTGCGTGGAGGTAGAACGGCACCCCGGTCTTCTCCCTTATGGCTTCGGCTGCGAGCACGTGATCGAAGTGCGCGTGAGTGGCGACGGCCGCACGGAGGTTTAGTCCATGCCTTTCGACGGCGGCGAGGATGTCGGGAGCCTGGTCGCCGGGATCGATAACGATGGCATCCTTGGTTTCGGGATCACCGACGATGTAGCAGTTGCACTGGATGGGCCCGACCACCAAATGCTCGAATACTTTTATTGCCATGCACTCTGCCTTTCCGTGATCCGTCGAACGAGCGTAACAGCAAGAAGTACGCTCACGGCCCCGATCAGGTCGCCGGCCGTGGACAGCCACGAACCTATGAGGATGTGGCGTACCTCGTCTCCGGCTCTCACGACCGCCGTCCCTGCAACTCCGGCGACGGCGGATGTGACGGCAGCGGCCCACCATGCGTGCAGCCAGAAAGGGATCCGCTTCTCGAGATCGGTTGCGCGCCACATGTCGTCGGTCATCTGCTTGGGCCTATAGAGATTGAGCACAGGGATGAGCCAGGCCCAGGTCGCTTGCCAAACCGGGAATCGTCGCCGTCCCATACCACGCAACGACAGGTTGGCATATGACTTTCGAAACCAACGGATCCAAAACATTGCCGTGGTGATGAAAAGAGCGAAGTGAAAGAGCTCGATCAAACGCTGCCGTCGATCGCTCGAAACAATCACGTCAGTGGAAGGAATAACTCCAGCATCGATCTCGATCAACAACCTCAGTTCCAGAAATCCCGACACCGCTGCGATCAAGTCGACGGCCATCAACGCGATAAGAAGCCCGGTGACAGCCTTTGCCTCTTCGATAGGAGGTTCGAAACGGGCCGGCTCGGTCGCCACACCACGGAGACTGCTAGTTTGTGGCGCATGAGGCAAATCGAAGTGTCGATCGGCATCGACATCGATGCTCCTGTTGACCGGGTCTGGCCATATCTGGTGGATTGGGACAACCTCGGCCGATGGATGAAGGAGGGCTCGTCGTTCAAGGTGACGAGCGAGCATCGCGAGGGCGTTGGCGTGGAAGCCGAAGCGGAGATCAAAATCGCGGGGGTAAAGACCAGAGACAAGATCCGGGTCAGTCGCTGGGAAGCTCCCCACATTCTTCAGATCGACCACATCGGCTGGGTCAAGGGAACCGGCTTGATGCAATGCTTCGAACTGGACGGCGGCACTCATCTCTTCTGGAGGGAGATCCTTGTTCCTCCGATGGGAGTCGTAGGCGCCATAGGGATCAGGTTCTTTAGAGGCCTCATGCGCAGGACGTTCGAAAGGGACCTCAAACTTCTCAAGGCGTTGGTCGAGAGTGAGCGAACATAGATAAGCTCTATTGGTGCACTCCCCTGCCAAGAGAAAAGTTGCGGGACCACAGCTGTTCGCACGATGGTTCTGGCTCGTCTATCTCCCACTCGGTCTTCTTCTCGCGGTCTTCATTCTCTTCGTCGCGGGTCTTCTGCCTTCTCAGGGGATCCCGGCTCTCATCTTCCTCGCGGTATGGGGCCTTCTTGCGATGCGCCTCATCTTCGAACGAAGGCGGCTCGGCCTCTACATCCCACCTCCAAAGACCTTTGTCATCTGGACGGCTGCCGTTACAGGCTTGGTCCTTGGCGGCGGTGTCCTCTTTTGGATCGGGGCGGGAAGCCTCAACACGAACACCGGCGTGGCCATGTTCATTCTTGGAGGATTTCTCATGATCCTTGCGGTAACCGCACCGGCGTTCAAGCTCATCGACTTCGGATTTCGGCGTTTCGGACGGATGATCAAGCGTCTTATTTCGAAGATAGCGTGATCAGTTCTTCTTTCTCATCGATGCCAGAGCATCCTTGAACTCCTGCGAAGCGAAACGCTGCGGTTGGGCCTCCCGAGCATGGTTTAGGGCTGATTCGTAACCGTCCTCTATGACCGCATTGAGGGCCAGCTTGTTAGCTGAAACGGCTCCGGGAGGGTTGGCAGCGATCACCTCTGCGACCGAACGAGCCCGAGGCATGACCATATCCGCGGGTACTGTCTCAGTTACGAGACCCCATCGTTCTGCCGTCGCAGCATCGATCGGTTCACCAGTAAGAATCATTTGGGCAGCCCTGGCCGGCCCTGCGAGCATGGTGGCCCAAAAAGCTCCTCCGGTGCCGGGGATCAGTCCGACTCGGACCCAGACCTGTCCGAGCATCGCTTCCTGCGCCGCGATTCGGATGTCGCAGGCTAGAGCAAGATCCATTCCTGCTCCCATCGCATGACCGTTTATCGCCGCGATAACCGGCACGCCGACTTTCCGAATCGTTCGAATCATCCGCTGAAATCCGCGGTAGAGGCCTTCTGAAGACTCCTTTGCCTTGCCCGACCCGAAGCGTTCCAGCTCCTCGAAGTCTCCGCCGGCGCAAAACGCCGAACCCACCCCCGTCAGGATGATCACCCTGGATTTCTTCGCTGCCTGCTCTATGGCATCGGCGAGCTGGGCACATGCGTCGGAGCTCAATGCATTTCGTCGATCAGGACGATTAATCGTTACGTAGGCGAGAGAGCCATCGTGTTTGCTTTCGATCATCGGCGCCAAGAGACTATATGAATGAGAGTCCGCGACCTGCAGACACCCTCCCTGATCGTGGATGCAGGTCTTCTAGACCGCAACATCCAGACGATGTCGCGCGCGTTGCCGGGTCCAAAGCTTCGTCCGCATGTGAAAGCTCACAAATGCACTTCGCTTGCCGGCCTGCAATCGAAGGCCGGACACCGAGCCTTCACGTGTGCGACGGTCCGAGAAGTGGAGGGAATGGCGGCAGCAGGTTTGGGTGAGGATCTTCTTCTCGCCAACGAAGTGCTGGACACCGCCCGGCTGGCAAAACTGGATGCCCGCGTGACCGTTGCCGTGGATTCAGAAGAAACGATCAAAGCTGCAGCCGACGGCGGGGTAGCTGAGGTCCTGATCGATATAAACGTTGGAGTTCCCCGATGCGGATGCGCGCCCGAGGACGCCGGTCGTCTCGCCGATCTGGCTCGTTCACGAGGGCTTGCCGTTCGCGGCGTCATGGGTTACGAAGGGCACATCGTTGGCCTCGAGGACCGCACCCAGAGAAACGCCTTGATCGGCGACTCCATGGAGGCCCTGATCAAAGCTCATGAAGAGGTTGGCGGCGACGTCGTCTCAGCTGGAGGGACCGGAACCTACGACATCAATACTTGGGCAACCGAGATCCAAGCAGGTTCTTACGCTCTGATGGATACCGCCTACGCCAAGCTCGACCTTCCATTTGAAAAGGCGATAACTGTGCTCGGAACGGTGATATCCAAGTCTTCCGATTACATGGTGGCCAACTGCGGACTCAAATGCTTTGGAATGGACCACGGCAACCCAGAGATCGAAGGCGGCCACCAAGTGTGGTTTCTGTCAGACGAACACATCACTTTTTCTTCATCTGCCGACCTGGACATTGGAGATCTCATACGCGTGTATCCAGCGCACATAGACCCAACTGTGGCCTATCACCAGCAGATCCATGTGGTTAGGGAAGAAGAAGTGCTCGACGTGTGGGAGGTCGATCTCAGGGGATGGTGACCGGACGGCTATGGGTCAATTGGGGCCAGAACCAATCATGCCGCCCCGAGCACGTGGCTTACCCTCGCTCCCCCGATGAGATAGCGGCTTTGGTGAAAACCGCGGCCGGGGCCGGTCGGACGGTCAAAGTCATCGGCTCCGGCCACTCTTTTACCGGCATCGCTCTCACCGATGGACTGATGCTCAGCCTTCGACACTGTGACCGGATTCTCGAGGTCGATCACTCGACCGGGCTCGTCAAAGTAGAGGCCGGTATAACCCTCGCATCTCTAAATCGAGAGCTTGCGGCCATCGGACTAGCGATAGAAAACCTGGGTGACATTGAATATCAGTCAGTTGCAGGTGCCATCTCGACCTCTACCCACGGAACTGGAGCAAAGTTCCACAGCATTCCGTCTCAGGTCGAAGCAATGGAACTGATTCTGGCCGATGGGAGCACCTTAAACATTTCGAGAGCCTCCGACCCGGACCTGCTCCACTCAGCGCAGGTCGGTCTCGGGGCACTCGGGGTGATTGCCACGGTCACCCTTAGATGCGTTCCAGCCTTCAATCTCTATTCCGAGGAACGGCCATGGAAGCTCAACGAAGTCCTAGAACAGATCGACGACCTGGTGGATTCCAATGAGCACGTAGATTTTTACTGGTATCCGCACAGCGACGTCGCTCAGACGTTTATCCATAACCGCACCAACGAATCCGCCCGCCCACGACACAGACTGAAGGCTTACTACGAGGACGTCTTGATGGAGAACCGGATGTTCAATTTGGTGAACTGGGTGGGAAGCCTGAATCAAACCTGGATCCCCTCCCTTTCCGGGTTCACCGCAAGTCAGATTGGACGAGCTCGGATAACAGATCGAAGCGATCGGGTCTTTACCAACCCCAGAACGGTTCGCTTCGTGGAAATGGAATACGCCATCCCCCGCTCCCATGCGATCGCGGCACTGCGATCGGTCAAGGAGCTCATCGAAAAGAAAGCCTTCAAAATTGGCTTCCCCATAGAGATGCGCTTTCTCGGCCCCGACGACGCGTTCCTGGGCACAGCCTACGGGCGCGACACCGCGTACATCGCCGTGCACGTTTACTACCGGCTTGCTTATGAATCCTTCTTCCGAGAGGTAGAGGCCGTCATGAAGGAGATGGAAGGAAGGCCTCATTGGGGAAAGATGCATTACCGCACCGCCCACGACCTCCGGCCCCTTTACCCGCAGTGGGACCGATTTCTGGATGTGAGAGATCGCCTAGACCCCGAGCGGGTCTTCTCCAACGAATACCTCGAACGCGTTCTCGGGCCCTAGCGAAGGTCTCGCAGTACTCTCAGCATCTCTTCTTGATCGGATGCTCCCAGCTTCCGCATGATGCCATCTGCGTAAGCTCTGACAGTTGCCGTCGATACGAAAAGTTGATCTGCGATCTCTTTGGTTGTGAACTCTTTCTTCATCAGATCTATCAGGACCCACTCGCGGTGAGTGAATGAGACCGAGTCGTCTCCACCCGAGTGGACCGCCCGCCGGCCCCTTCTGAATTCACCGAGCAAGCGCCTTACGAGCTTCCTGGGAACCGCGGCTTCTCCGCTCAGGACCCCCTTCAACGCCATCGGTAAGCGCTGCAAGTTCGCATTGCGCAACATGTACCCGGACACGCCGGCCCGTAGCGCAGCTAGAAAGTCCTCGCCTTCGTCGGAGCCCGACAACATCACGACTTCAGTTTCCGGAAGTGAGGAAGAGATTCTCCATGCCGCGGCGATGCCCCCTCCGGCCAGGCTCATGTCCAACAGGCAGAGCTGAGGTTTCTTGTCGAGAGCTTCTTCAACCGCCGACTCAGCATCGCCGACTTCCGAAACCACGTTGAAACCAGACTCCTTCAGCAGCGAGCGCAGTCCCTCCCTGGCATCTCGTCTTTCGTCGGCTATCAGAACTCTTACTTCACCCAAACCGGGGCTCTGCTTGGGGTCGGTCACGACTGCCCCACGTCTGGGCCGGGGAAGAGGTCATCGAAATGAGATGAGAGGACAGCATCCCCTTCGGTCTCCACGAGCCCGAGGACGAAAGCTTCGGCACCATCGAGATCATCCTTCGAGATCCTGACCCAAACATCAGAGTCCATCTTGAAGCGGACGTCTGGAGTCGAGGGAGAGGGTCCTCTAAGTACTTCAAGCTCCTGATCGATGACCTTTAGATGCCAGGTCTGTGGATCATCGCCTTCCAGAACGATCTCGTAGACCCCATCGAGACCCTTTGCGGCCTCCGGAGAAAATGCCGCAGGAAGAAACTGAAAAACCACCTCGGCGGTCACATCCATCATTTGGGCAAGCGCCTTGCCCGGAGTCCAGCTGTCGTCGTTGGCAGCTCTCTCGTCGATGCGAGCCTTGAGATCGCGCTTCGTAAGCCCGGCGGGAAAGGGAAGCCGGTACGCTGGAATCCTTGGAAAATCGACACCAACGGCCCTCATCCTCTTCATTAGAGCATTCAACGCAAATAGAAACTGATCTCGCAAACGGAAGTTGAAGAATTTGGTGTAGCGAAGATCTCCATCCAATGGCTGCTGGACCGTTGCCATCAAAGGGATAGATCGCAGGAGCCGTTCCACGACTATGGATTCCAGAGCCTTGTTTCTTCCGATCAGATCCTTAAGAAGCATCGTTCCGAAGACAACGTGGCGGCTCTCGTCTCGAGTAACTGCAGTGAAGCCTGATCGAAACGCCGGAAGAAGATCCTGATCTCTGAGCCATGCCAGCACAAAGCGCTGTCCCGTGAGCGCGAGCGCCCCCTCGAGGACAAGGTGATAGAGCATGACCCCATCCACCAGGGCCTCCATCGAATCCGGCTCACGGGATATGCGTTCCGAAACTTGTACTAAGTCCTTGTAGAACAACGTCTCGAAACCTGATGGG
>JAHWKU010000046.1 GCA_019347715.1 Actinomycetota bacterium
GAGATCAGGCTGTCGCGCTCTTCCACGGTCAGGCTGTCTCCTCAGAGTCTTCTTCCAGCAGGTCAGTCTGAGCTCTTAACAGGGCCGATGAGGTTCCACCGGCGATGATGAGCTGAAGCTGGTCGACCAGCCCATCCTTGTGCACCTGGATGCCATGGGTCCCGAACAGCTTCTTCAAAATAGGAAAATGAGTTATCAGATCGATAGCCACCATCTCGAAAGCATCTTTCGCCATCTGTTCCCTCGCGCTGTAGTCCATCAGATTGAAAACGAATAGATGCTCTTCATTTCTATGTGGTTCCATAAGCAAAACATCCACATCTGGGTACTCAACTGACAAGAGTTCGAGCTCCTTTTCCAACTGTGCCTGAGCCATTATCCGGAAGACCTGGGCAACCAGTCGCGCCAGCCCTCCCTCCGATACGTGGCGGATAGGGGAATCGAATCCGCGGAGAAGGTAGCGCGCATCGTGCAGATATGGCACGAGGGGGTTTACCAGGACCACCAGTGAGGCGCCGTGGGCGACTGCAATGTCGAGATTTGTTGTGGACCTAAGCCCGCCGTCCAAGTACTCGCGGCCGGCAATGTTGACAGGTTCGTAGATGACTGGGATCGCGGCCGATGCGGATACGGCCTGGGAAATCAAAGGCGCCGCCCCTTCGCCCTCACCGAAAACGCGCCTGGTTGCCGTGTCCAGATCTGTAGCGGTGATGAAGAGTTGCTTGTCGAGATCCGCGAACTCGTTTGTTCTGCCAGAGATGGCGAAGAGCTTCCGCAGGTATTTTTCTAGCCCTTCAGTGGTGTATAGGCGCCAGGAAGAGAGCCCTTCGGTCATCGAGAAGAATGCGTCTACTAAAGACGAATGCCCCTTGTTCCGTACCACCTGGCGAGCAGTGCTCTTGATCGCTCCAACCGAGGCGGATGCACCTCTTCCCAGTCTTCCTGGAATGGGTTTGAGGATCTCTTTCCTGCGGATTGCAGGGACTCCGAGCGGCTCATCGCCGATCTGGGAACGGGCTAAGTCCTCAGGTGTGATCCCGTTGGCCAAACACGCACACATGAATGCTCCGGCGCTGGTACCAACGAACATGTCGAAGTCGGTGACGCGGAACCCCGACATGGCATCGTTCAAAGCCAGCAAAGCGCCGGTGTGGAAAGAGGCTCCCGCGATTCCGCCGCCTCCCAGTACGAGGGCGCGTTTGTTGCGCCGCTTCGAGCGGATCTTGGGAGAGTCAGGAATCTGGCCTCCGCCGATACGAACGATCTGGCCCATTTGTGTAATTAGTTAGTGTAGTTGACCTCGCTATCAAACGAACGCACTTGCCTTGGCAGGGAAAGGAGAAGTCTTGGAGGCTGAAGAGGCGATTCTGACTAGACGCATGATCCCCAAAGTTGATGCGCGCAGGCCAGGAAAAGAAGAGATCGAGGCCCTCCTCCAGGCGGCCGTGCGCGCCCCCACCCATCACCTCACTCAGCCATGGCGATTCATCGTGTTGTCCGGCACTGAGCTCGACGAGTTGGGCGAAGCCATGACAGAAAGAGTGAAGCGCGAGTCTGCCGGCTCAGAGGAGCTGGAGCGCCAACTGGAAATGGAAAGGGGACGGCCCCGCCGTGCCCCGGTGATCGTGACAGTGGTATATGCGCCCTCCGACAATCCGAAAGCCCTGGAAGTCGAAGATCGTTATTCGGTTGGCGCCGCGATGCAGAACATATTGTTGTTGGCTCACTCTCGCGGGCTGGGGGCGTATCTTCGTACCGGCCCTGCCGCAGAAGACGCCGCCGTAAAACGTCATCTTGGTTTGAAGGATGGAGAGGAAATCGCAGGGTTTATCTACATCGGATATCCCGAACAGGACCGTCCTGTCACGAAGCGAACAGATCCGAAAGAGCTCACAGAGTGGCGAGGATGGTAGTGAGCAGATCGGTCAGCGAGCACAACCGTGAGATGTGGGAGCGTTTGGCCGATGCCGGATACGCGTACACGAGGCCGCAGGGACGCCTGCCCTCCTCTGAGTCCGGATTGAGGCGCTACGTTGATCCTCACGGAGTTCTGAAGAGCACGGATCTCGACGGGGCCAAGGTGCTTGTTCTCGCAGGCGGCGGTGGGTGGCACCCAATAATCTTCGCGAAGCTGGGGGCCAAGGTGACCTGTCTCGACATCAGCCCCAAGCAACTCGACACCGTCGCGAGTCTGGCCCGGAAGAAAGGCGCGAAGGTCACAATCGAAGAAGGAGACATGGCGGACCTTTCGAGGTTTCGGGATTCTTCGTTTCACGTCGTATGGCACGTTCACTCCCTCGTTTTCGCCGAACATCCGGAGATGGTCTTTCGAGAAGTCGGGAACGTGCTAAAGGCGAATGGAATCTACCGCACGGAAACCATGCACCCATTCGGTTTCAGGATGTATGAGGGATGGACCGGAACGGGGTGGACGATGCGGACGGCGTACCAGGATCCGGGGCCTGTGGAATTTTCGGATCCATTCTGGGACGACGGAAACGTCCGAGTTGAAGCTCCAACCTTGGAGTACGGCCATACGATCGAGAGGATCGTAAACGGCATAGTTGCCGCTGGAATGGTCGTAGACGGACTTTGGGAGTACACGCCTGACCCGGTTTCCGATCCAACTCCGGGCAGCGACGAGCATGTCGAGGCAACCTTTCCGATCTTCGTAGAGGTGAGCGCTCGAAAGCTCCGGGCGGGACGATAGAGTTTCGGATTCTGACCGTAGAGATCGGAGAGGCCAATGACCGTTCACGCAAGCTTGGGTACGTCGATGGGCGACATCAAGATTCGCCTTCTTCCCGATACCGCGCCTAAGACAGTTGAGAACTTCGTGGGCCTTGCCACCGGAACCAAGGAGTGGATTCACCCGAAGACCAATCAGAAATCAAAGGATCCCCTTTATCCGGGAACTATCTTTCACCGGGTCATCCCGGATTTCATGATCCAGGGCGGCGACCCTCAGGGAGATGGAAGGGGAGGTCCCGGCTATACCTTTGAAGACGAGACCGGAGATGGACCGTCATTCGATCGGCCGGGTTATCTTGCGATGGCCAATGCCGGGCCAAACACCAACGGCAGTCAATTCTTCATCACAGTTGCTCCCACGAATTGGCTCACCGGCAAACACACGATCTTCGGTGAGGTCGTGGAGGGAATGGATGTGGTCGAAGCTATTTCCAAAGTTCCAACCGGCGCAGGAGACCGGCCTCAGCAAGACGTTGTGATCTCTAAAGTGGAGATTACTGAGGAGTAGTCCGGGGCTTAGAACCCGAGATCACCCTGGTTGCTCCCAGGGAATCCTTTTCACTCTTTACCTTTTCGAATCCAGCCCTGCTGAGAATCGTCTTCACCTTACGGGAAAGATCGGGACTCACCTCGACCATGACCCAGCCCCCGGGCCGAAGCCAGGCCGGAGCTTCGTCGGCCAGCAAACGCACCAGGCGAAGCCCATCGGCGGATTGGTCGCTCAAGGAAGTGTGAGGTTCGAACTCTTTGATCTCGGCAGGCAGGGTCCTGAGATATCTGCGCGCGACATACGGCGGGTGCATGGTGAACACATCCACCGACCCTTGCAATTTTCGCGGGAGCCTTTGGAGCATGTCGCTCTTAAGAAAAGTGACGTTCGACAAGCCCAGCAGCTTTGCGTTCGACCTCCCAACTGCCAGAGATGGGCTCCAGATATCAAGGCCGTACACCTCTGAGCCTGGAACTCTCTTGGCCATCGCGAGTGCTACCGGCCCGGTGCCGCTGGCGACGTCAACACCGATCTTTCGGCTCGAAGACCTAAGGCGGCTGATTGCCTTGGATGCGAGAAGTTCGCTCGAGTTACGTGGGACGAACACGCCCTTGCGCACCTTCAGATCCATCCCCATGAATTGGGTCTTGCCGAGGATCAAGGCAACAGGCTCTCCTGCGACTCTGCGTTTGACGTACCGGCGGAACCGCCCGGCCCGATCCTTTGGAACCTCATCGTCGAGATCGTCTGAGGTCACCTGTTTGTCGAGAACTCCCGACAGGAGGTCTTCCGCATTGACCCGCGCATCCATCTGGCGCCAGAGGTCAACGTTCTTGGAACGCGCTATCTCTTGCTCTGCCCAATCCAAAAGTTCTTCTACGGTGGCCATTCGATGCGTACCCTAACTTTTTTCTTCCAGCACTAACCGCTCCAGCTCCTCCAAGAGTTCGTTGGTACCGGCTGCAATGGTGAGTCGATCGTGTCTGCGGGTGTGGCCTCCTGCGGATTCGATCAAAGCGATCCCGGCAGAGACGTCCCAGTGATGAGTATCGTCCTCGTAGAACCCGTCGAGTCTTCCTGCTGCGACCCAGGCGAGGTCCAGGGCACAGCTTCCTGCCCGCCGTACGTCTCGGACGACCGGAATAACCCTGCGCAAAACTTCGGCCTGCCCTTTCCGCATCTCTGCCGAGTAGGAGAACCCCGTCCCTATGAGCGCGCCCGTCAGCTCTTTATGCTCGCTGGGCTTCAGACCGCTTTGGTCGGTGAATGTCTCGTCGCGCAAGGGATCGTAGATGACCCCTGTCCTGATCGTTCCCTCGATCCCGATGGAGACACACCATTGAGGGATGCCGTATACGAAGTTGATCGTGCCGTCCAGGGGGTCGATCACCCACGTGACCCCACTCGTACCGTCATGCAGGAACCCCTCTTCCGCGATAACGGAGTCCTTGGGTCTCTCCGTTCTAATCCTTCCGACGATGTATTCCTCTGCTGCCCGGTCGGCTTCGGTGACGAGATCAGTGGGGGAACTCTTGGAGGTGGTCTTGCCGGCGGCCGTAGAGAGCAGGAGCTTCCCAGCTCCTTTGGCAACCTCTAGCGCGAGTCTTCTGATCTCGTGCGCTTCAGTCATGAGATTCGAGAAATGTGAACAGCACCTCGCGGCGTGGGTTGTCGACGTTCGTATCGATTAGGGCGATGCTCTGCCAAGTACCTAGGAGCACCTTTCCTCCTACTACCGGCACCGTGAGGCTCGGTGACACGAATGCTGGTAGCAGGTGGTCTGCACCGTGACCCTCGGCTCCGTGCCGGTGCGAATAGATGTTGGCGCGCGGCAGCAACTCATCCAAACGATCGAAAAGATCGGATTCGCTCCCGGAACCGAGTTCCAGCAGGACCAGGCCAGCGGTTGCATGAGGCAGAAAGATATTCAACAGGCCGTCACCTTCGCTCCTCACGAACGATTCGACTTCTTGCGTGAGATCGACAATCCCCCGCTTTTGGCCCGTATCTACAGTTATGCGTTTGGTCTTCACTCCGGCGGAGTCTAGCGAGTGTTGCGATAGGCTCGTTGAAACATTCCGTCCGTCCTGGAGGATTCTATGGATTACGTGAGGTTGGGAGGCACCGGGCTTAGAGTGAGCCCCCTTTGTCTCGGATGCATGATGTTTGGCCAGTGGGGCAATCCCGACCACGAAGAGGGCGTCAAGATCATTCATCGGGCTATCGATGCGGGCATCAATTTTCTAGACACCGCCAACGTGTATTCGTCCGGCGAGTCTGAGGAAATAGTCGGCAAGGCCCTCAAGGGAAAGCGCGACGACGTCGTGCTGGCGACGAAGTTTCACGGGCCAATGGGATCCGGCCCCAATGACCGTGGGAACAGCCGCGTCCACGTGATGAGCGCGGTCGAAGATTCCTTGCGTCGGCTGGATACCGATTACATCGATCTATATCAAGTGCATCGGCCGGATCCCAAGACCGATATTGAGGAGACGCTCTCGTCCCTCACCCATCTGGTGCGGCAAGGAAAGGTTCGCTATATCGGCTCGAGCACCTACCCCCCGTCGGAGATAGTGGAGGCTCAGTGGGCGGCGGAGAAGAAGGGATTGGAGAGGTTCGTATGCGAACAACCC
>JAHWKU010000047.1 GCA_019347715.1 Actinomycetota bacterium
TGGCAGCGGCCCCCGCACTCATCCAGATCGCCGATGCCGGACCCGCAGTTCCGACCAAGAAACCTGCAGCGGCGGGACCGACGATGGTGCCGACTCCTTCGAGGGTGGTCCAGGCGGTCATGATCGGAGTAATCTCCTGGGGGCCTTTGGAAAGAAGTGGCGGAAGCGCCCACTGCGCCGGCCGGATCACCGACGAGACCAGCCCCACTAACGTGACCGCCGCGACGAACACGGGAATCGGCCAGCCTGCCTGGAGGGTCACCGCGGTGACTGCCAGCAACAGGGCTCTCGCGAGATATGCGATGAGGAGCGCGGTTCGTCGCCCAATTCTGTCGGCGATGGCGGAGCTGAACGGAGCCATCACCGCCGCAGGGGCAACCCGGAAGAATCCGACGATCCCCACCGCCGTCACTCCTCCAAGCTGGTGCGCGGCCACGAGGGCCGCGATGAGAAAGGCGGAGTCGGATAATGCGTGGACCCCGCTGCCCACGGCAAATCGCCCCCGCGAGCGCTCCGAGAGAACCGCCGTCAGCGCGCTCAGGCGTCCCACCGCACCATCCCTCTGTCTTGGAATTGGAGATTCTAAGAAAAAGCTAGTCCGCGGCTCCCACTAGCCCCAGCCGCTCGAGTTCTTTGACGGGAACCACATGGCAATAAGGGGTGTGACCGTTCTTCTCGTAGTAGGCCTGGTGATAATCCTCCCCCGGGTAGAAAGCCTCCAGCGGTTCAATCCTCGTTGCGATGGGCTTGGAGAACCGGTCCTGCGCACGCTCTTTTGATGCCTCGGCCGCCGCCCTCTGTTCCTCGGAATGGGTGTAGATCACACTCCGATACTGATCGCCTACATCGGGGCCCTGACGATTCACCTGGGTCGGATCGTGCATCGCCCAGAAAACGTCCAGCAGCTGCTCGTAGGTCACTCGATTGGGATCAAAAGTCACCTGAGTCACTTCCGCGTGACCGGTGTTCGAATAGCAAACCTGCTCGTAAGTCGGGTTGGGAACGCCGCCCCCGCTGTACCCGACTTTGGCGTCGGTCACGCCCGGCACGCGACGAAAGACGTATTCGACTCCCCAAAAACATCCCGCTCCGAGCGTTGCCTGCTCGAGATTCATGCTCACACGTTACCGCAAGTCATCGAATGCGTGGCCATCGGTAAACCCGTGCAACAACAGCTCGCGAACCGTGAAAAGATAGCGATCACGCCAAACATGGAGGTCTCATGACCGCCGATTCAGATCGCTTCGAAAACATGCAATACCGGCCCTGCGGGATATCTGGCTTGAAGCTTCCAGCAATCAGCCTCGGGTGCTGGTTTCATTTCGGGGACGACGATGAGGTGGACATCTCGAAGCTCATCTTCGGAGCATTCGATCTCGGCATCACGCACATCGACCTCGCCAACATCTATGGCCCCCCGCCCGGCGCCGCAGAGCGCAGGGCCGGTCCGGTCATCGCACAGCTTCCTCGCGACGACGTCGTCGTGTCGACCAAAGGGGGCCTTACGATGCGGCCCGGTCCGTACGGCAGAGGTGGAACCAGAAAGAATCTGATCGAAAGCTTCGATAAATCCCTTGCTCGACTCGGTCTCGATTACGTCGATATCTATTACCACCACGCCCGCGACACGGCCACTCCAATTGAAGAGACACTCGGAGCTCTCGATTCGATCGTTACATCGGGAAAGGCGCTTTATGCCGGGATCAGCAACTACGACGGGCAGAGCACAAAGGAAGTCGATGACATCCGCAAGGACCGAGGATTTCATCCTCCGGTTGTGAATCAAGTGCAGTACAGCATGATCTACCGGAAGATCGAAGACGATCTTCTTCCGGTTGTGAGGAAGACCGGCATCGGTGTCGTGGCTTACTCCCCACTAGCGCGAGGGATGCTCGCAGGCAAGCCCGTCGACGCCGTGTTCGGCGATCGTGCCAAGGACCTCGGCGACAAGATCGATTCACTAAAGAAGACCGTCGAAGGTGTGGAGAAGGTAGCGGCCGAGCGGGGACAGAGCCCTGGACAGATGGCACTGGCGTGGACGCTTCGTGATCCCGCGGTCACGACCGCCCTCATCGGAGCCAGTCGTTTGGAGCAAATCGAAGAGAACGTCGGTGCGCTCACGAATCTAGAGTTCGCCACCGACGAACTCGAACTGATCGATGCCGCATACGCCGCGGGGGCCGGAACTATCGACTGGGGCTCCTAAGTCGGGGGTACGCCGTGAGGCATTGTGCCTGAACGAACAGGAGAAATGGCCAGATAGGTGACTTCCGCTCCAGCAAGTAATAACTTCACTCTTTAATCGATATCGGAGGTCTCGAAAAATGGGAGAAATACAGCAAAGCATGGCGGGCGGAAAGCAGCGCAGCCGCTGGACCACGCTCGCCACGATCGGTCTGGTGATGATCGGTCTCGCTCCGGCATTGATGCTCGGGGCAGGCCTCGCTTACGGAATGGATACGAGCGATCAGCTTGGCTTCTTCAGCATTGTTTTGGGGGCCGCGCTGATAGCGGCCCTACTGGTTTGGTCTTTCGGATGGTGGGCCAAGGTCATCGGGATCGTGGTCGCCCTTGGCGGAGCCGGAGCTATGTTCTGGACCGCGTTTGGCCTGACGCAACCCGCCAGTTTCTTCGACTTCGTCCCCGGGCTGCTCCTCGTTCCGGGCGCGGTCATCGCCATAGTCTCGTGCATCGCGGCGATCGTCGCTGGCAGGCGCGGACGCACCGGACCCAGGGCAACTGGAGGCGAGAGGATCTTGGCAAGGGTTGTAATCGGTCTTCTCGTTCTGGCGATGGTGGCTTCCGGATTACTCACCTACACCGGGAGAGAAACGGTCGCAGACGCCTCCAGCGCCGACCAAACCGTGATTGCCAAGAACTTCGAGTTCGAACCGGTGGAGTTCGCAGTCGATGGAGGAGACACAATCCTTGTCCAAAACAACGATGCCTTCTTGCACACTTTTACGGTCGATGAGCTGGACATCAACGTCGAACTCGGCCCGGGCTCACAGGCCCTCGTAACCGTACCCGACCGATCCGGGACATACCGCTTCTATTGCATCCCGCATAGCGCGCCGACGCCCGAGGAGGCCGAGCCCGAAGAGAATCTCGATCCTGAAGCGGTCTTGGAGGATGAAGAGGGCGGCGAGGAAGACTTTGATATGTCGGGGCGGATGACTATCTCTTAACCCTCTAAAGTTGCGGGATGAAACCTCGGTCATCCCGCAAGACGATCGCCTTCGTGCTCGGAGGAGGCGGTCACAACGGGGCATCCGAGGTGGGAATGCTGAAAGCGCTCTTTGAGCGCGGGATTATCCCGACCCTTGTCGTTGGAACATCCGTTGGAGCGATGAACGGGGCCGCGATCGCAGGTGACCCGAGTCTGGAAACCGTCGAGAGTTTGCGGGAGGAATGGCTCAGCATCGACACCGAGCGCATCTTTGGCGGATCGATCTTTTCCGGGGCAGCGAACTTGATCCGAACCAGAACGCATCTGCATTCCAACCGGGCACTGCGCGTCTTTCTCGAAGATGTGTTGCCTGCTTCGCGCTTCGAAGACCTGAAGATTCCGTTTCAGTGCGTCGCCGCGTCGATCGAAAAGGCAGAGGAACGGTGGTTCTTCCAAGGGCCTCTTGTCGAGGCCATCCTGGCTTCGACTGCTATCCCCGGCGTGCTGCCCCCGGTCGAAATCAACGGGGAGCACTACGTCGATGGTGGGATCGTCAACAGCATTCCTCTATCCCGAGCAGTGGAGCTGGGGGCCAGAACCATTTACGTCCTTCAAGTTGGACGGATCGAGACTGCTCTCGTGGCCCCCACGACACCTCTTCAGGTTGCGCTGGTCGCATTCGAAATCGCCAGACGCCATCGGTTCGCACGCGATCTGGCGGCGATTCCCAAAGGAGTGGAGGTGCACGTACTTCCAACCGGCGAATCGAAGGCCCCGAGCCTGTCTCAACTGAGATACCGCGACTTCAGAGCGCTCGCGCGCCGCATGGATAGCGCATACAAAGCAACATCGGACTACCTCGACACCAAGCTCTCGATGTCCAAGAATTGAATATGCTTGCCCGATAAGGGGGTCTGGATGAATCGGCTGCCACCAAAGATCGTTCGCCGGCTGGTCATCGCTCCCATCGTGTTCGTTCTCACTCTGATTCTTCTCGCCATCTCACCTCTCGTCCTGCTGGTGGCGGCCATCGCCGACCTGTTCTTACCGGGGAGCTGGCGAACCCTTCGCCTCGCTGCCTTTTGTGTCGGGTATCTCGCTCTGGCCGTCGTCGCGTTCATCGTGCTCTTTGCGCTCTGGATCGCATCCGGCTTCGGCATCCGAATCCGATCGGAAGGTATCCAGACGGCGCACTACGGCTTCATGCGCTGGTGGCTTTACATGATGGACCGCATGGTTCGAAAGCTCGCCAGAATCAAGATCTACATAGAAGACCGGCCCGTGCCGCGGGCCGGTCCGGTGCTCGTGTTCTGCCGCCACGCAGGCGTCGGCAACTCGCTGCTTCTGATCGGCACCATTCTCGTCGGCTATCAGCGCAGGCCCCGCATCGTGATGCTCGCCAAACTGCAGTGGGAGCCCCTGTTCGACATCATGCTCAATCGTGTCCCCAACCGATTCATCCGCCACGATCCCAAACGCCGCGAAGTCCTAGTGGAGGCCATCGGCGAGCTGGCGCGCGGCCTGGGCGACAAAGACGCGTTCGTGCTCTTCCCCGAAGGAAAAGACTTCACGCCGAAGATTCGTCAGCGTTCGATCGACTATCTGAAGGGGCGCGGTCATCACTCGGCTGCGGAGCGGGCGGAAAAGATGGAACACGTGCTCCCTCCGCGGCACAACGGCGTGATCGCAGCCATAGAGAACGCTCCTAACGCCGATATCGTCTTCGTAGCCCACTCGGTTCTCGAAGACATCGGTTCGGTCAAAGAACTGTGGAGCCGCATCCCGCTGCAGCATCCAATCCACGCCCGCTACTGGCGGATATCACCAAGCGAAGTCCCACGCGACCGCGACGAGATGATCGACTGGCTGTACGGATGGTGGGAACGAATCGACTCATGGGTGGAACAGCACACTCACAGGCTCGAGCCCATGTCCCCGTGAGAGTATCGCGCGCCCGAGTAGCAAAGGAGCTGAGTTCATGACGCCATCGACGAAAGACCCGCGCCTTTTGCAAGATCTGATCGAGCTGCTCAGAATCCCGTCGATCTCTACCGACGGCGGTGACGAGAAGGCACTGAGGCAGGCCGCTGAGTGGCTCGTCGAGCGGGTGCACCGCTCCGGTGGTGAAGCATCGCTGTTCGAAACCTCGATCAACCCGATCGTCGTCGGCGACTTGAAGAGCAAGGATAAGAGCGCGCCGTCCGTGATCATCTACGGGCACTACGACGTGCAGTCCATCGGAGACCCGTCGCTGTGGACGACCGGACCGTTCGAGCCCGAGATCCGGGGCGATCGCATCTACGCCCGCGGCGCATCAGACGACAAGGGCAACTTTCTTCCTCTGCTCCACGCGGCCTGCGATCTGTTCGAATCAGGTGAGTTGCCCGTGAACGTGAGGATCTTCATCGAAGGCGAAGAGGAGAGGGGAAGCGCTTCTGCGATCGAGTGGGTCGAGCAGGACGAACAAGGTGCCGACTGCTGCATCATTTACGACTCGGGATCTTTTTCTACCGACGCCCCCGCGATCACCATCGGAACCAGAGGGGTCGTCCAGGTAAAAGTTCGCGTGCAGGCGGCCGAACGCGACATGCACTCAGGTCTTTAC
>JAHWKU010000048.1 GCA_019347715.1 Actinomycetota bacterium
CCAGGAACTGCCGGGCGTAGGCGGAGAGCGACTCCACATAGCGGCGCTGGCCCTCGGCATAGATGGTGTCGAAGGCGAGCGAGGACTTCCCGGAGCCAGAGATGCCGGTGAACACGATGAGCTTGTTGCGGGGGAGCTCGACCGTGAGGTTCTTCAGGTTGTGCTCACGGGCTCCCTTGATCTGGATGGAATCGGTGGTCAAAAAGCGCAGCCCTGGTTGTTCGAGTTACGCGAGTGTAATACGACTCACTTGCGAACACCTGTTCGTTGGGCTCGTGGCGACAGCACAGCGCTCAACTCACTCATCAAACGCATGCTTTGCGCTGCACGGTCGAAATCCTTGCGAAACCTCCGCTCCCCCGCCCGGGCGATTCGTCCTCGTGACCCGGGATTCATGAGCAGCGCATCTATCGAGTCCGCCAGCGAGGATGGATCACCCGTGTGGCACGTGGCCAGCTCCTCTTTGGCGAAAACCTCATCGATCGCATGACGATCGACCAGGCGGATCAGGCGGGCTATAGGAGAGCCTGGCCTTTCCAGCCGCCGGTCGCTCACAGCCGTGTACAAAGAGATGAAGATATCAAAACCACCGGACGACGCTTGAGAAGCACCGCCAGACGAACCACAAAAACGTCGAACCAACCCCGGGTAGCTCACCAGGTAGACGTCGGGCCTGGGTGCGAGCAGGAGACGAACGAGGAACAACGGATAGAGCCACGTCATCCGCAGAAGGATGGCGAGACGCTGCCCTCGGAATGCGGACGTTCGGTCTCGAGACCAGAGGTCGGCCCGGATCAGATGCGTCTCCACGCCGGCGGTTTCGAGATACTCAGCCCACCTGATGTTCCGACCAAATCCGGGATCAAAGGTCCCGGCCCAACAGACCTTCACTCGTCTCCCGGGATCGATCGAGGGTGTGCCCTCTTCAACTCGCGCAAGACGATGTCCATGCGGAGGTGGGCGGCTGGGGACAATGGGGTTCTAGGCACCGATTCGATCCGGGCGTAGCCGAACCGGCTCATCATTCCCCAGCCGAAGTCAGAGCGGCGGGGATCACCTCGTGGCGCTTCATGTTCAATTGCACCATCAGGTCGGCCATAAGCCCTATACCCGTGAGGGCGAAGGCCAGACCCAGGACCACCAAGGTGTTGGTCGCCACCCGGAAACCCTTGTCGATCAGGTCGTAGACCAACTTCCCGCTGCCCACCAGCCAGAGCAGGACTGCCGGGGGCCCGAAGAAGCGGATCGGCTCATGCATGAGGATCATCCGGACCACCTGGAGGACATACCGCTTCGTGTCCCTCCACCAATGGAACTTCGACTCCCCCATCCTCGGCGCATAGTCGATGGGGACATACTTCACCGAGTACCCATTGCTGAGAAAGGCCATGGTGATGGTGGTCACACAGGAGAATCCGGTGGGGAGCAGGTAGAGGAACTGGTCGCCCACCTCACGGCGGAAGGCGCGGAACCCTGAATTCAGATCGGGGATGGGCGTCTTCGAGAGGTAGGAGGCGAGGCGTCTGATGAGCCATTTGGCAGGCTTGCGCAGCACCTTGATCGTGCCCTCCTCCGTTGTCCTCGCCCCCACTACTTGGTCATAGCCATCGAGCGAAGCCACCAGGTCAGCAATCCGATCGTTGGGATAGGTCATGTCGACATCGGTCCACACCACGACTTCCCCACGCGCCATCATCGTGCCGTAGCGGCGCGCCGATCCAGAACCCCGATTGCCGGCGAACCGCAGGACCCGCACCTCTTCGAGACGCTCGGCGAGCTCACCCGAGCCGTCCGTCGAGCCGTCGTCGACCACGATGATCTCGTATGTGAGCTCAGCATTTTGGAGTGCCTTCGATATGCGTGTCACCTCCGCTTCGAGATGGGTGACCTCGTTGAAGAGTGGCAACACGACTGACACATATGGTCTCTCTTCACTCAACTCGAACCTCCGACATCGCTGCGCGATGGTGCCGTCGCTGCTTCAGTTTTCGGGGTAATTCCGCTGGGCTTGAGGGCAATGGCCGCGTGTTCTCGCCGGGCGCGCCCGAGTAGGAACTCGAGCAGGAAAACGGTGAAAAGCGGTGCAAGCGCCCGCGATATATCGAACGACTTCAACCACACGAATTCGGTGAGAAACGGCGCGAGCGCGGCGAAACCGACGGCTCCCCAGGAGAAATATACCCGCGAGCGCCAGGCCCGGTAGGGAACCGTGAAGAGGAGCAGCAAGAACACGGCGATGATGAGATAGTCGGAGAAGACGGCCATCCCCGAGGTGAGCGCCTGGATGAGACCCGAGAAAGGGATGAGCGTCAACTCGCGGACCTGATCCACACCAGGGTCGACATCGATTCTCAGGCGCAGGTAGCTGGCCCAGGCCAATATTGCGATAGCAGCCGGCAAAGAGACTGCCCAGGGGATTACGCGTCTGCGGATCAGCCAGAAGACGGCAACGGCCGCGATGAACACCGCCATGACTTCTCGGGTCAGAGCAGCCCCCGCGAACGCCATCGCCGCCAAAGGCGTTCGCTCCTCCTCCAGAGCCCACGCCCCCACACAGGCCAGGGCGAAGGCGAGGATGCCTGCCCCGTCGATGAACAACTCGCTGAGGAGCCCGATGTTGAGCGTGAAGGCATAACCCGCCCATGCCGGCCCTCCGTGCTTCAGGGAGATCGCAGCCAGGAAGCCTGAGCCGACTGCAAACATCATCACATTCACCACAGGAAGCGCCCAGACGATGATCCTGGCGGGAAATATCCCGAAGCCCCCGGCGAGGACCGGATAGAGCATTCGTTGCGAGCGATATATCGGCCGGTCCAGGATCTCCGCGTTCTCCTCCGGATTCAAAAGCCATGGGTCGTTGGCCTGCACGAAGAAGAACTTCCCGTCATGGCCGAGAGGAGGCCTGGTCAGGACCTCGCGACCCAGTTTCTCTTCTCCGTATTGGGTTGTTGCCGTGGTCTCGTCCCCGAAAGCTGTGAAAACCGTGGGGTCCATGTCGAAGACCACCAGGAGGCGAAGAGCAGCTAGGGTCGCGATGATCAAGGCGCCGACGCCTACTCCGACCGGGGTGCGAAACAAGGCCGCCCAACGCATCATCAAGGCGCTCTGGCCACCGCTAAATAACTCAATCCCGGCAAAGGGATGATTGGCTCCAAACGTTTGGCCATCGGCACCATCAGGTCGAAGCCGCGGGTCTCTGCGCCGGTGATGCGACCCGCTCCAACCGTACGATGGAAGAGCCAACCGAGATATCCGAGCCGGTTGAAGGCCTTTACCCACATCAGCTCGAGACCCGCGGCCCGGATGATGTCTTCGAGATCATCGCGGTCGAACCGGCGCAGATGACCTGCAGCCTCGTCTGTCGGTCCATAGAGGCGCTCCCTGGCCGGTACCTGTATCAGCACCAGACCACCTGAGCCGAGACAGGCGGTCACCGAAGTCAGGAGGTCTTTTGGCTCGGCCGATCTCTGCAATCCGTCGAGGAGGAGGACCGTATCTATCCCTTCGATCTCGCAGGGGCCTTGGGTGGGGTCGAACACTTCCACCTCCACGTTCTCGAGATGCCTGAAGCGGCGGTCGAGAGTCTCGACGTGGACGAAATCGGTATCGGTGACCACGAGACGACTGGCCCGGAGGAGGTGCGCGGTGGTGTGCCCCGGGATTGTCCGCAGCGTGCGCGACTCGTTGTAGATGGGCATGAGGACCGAAAGCTTCATGTATATCCACGGTATCGGCGCGACTATCTGTTTCTTGATGACGCGGGCTTGTTTCCCAAGCCTTCAGGGGGCTCGTGTGGAAGACTCTTCAGGTGCGTTCCCGACTCCAGGATCGGCGCAAGCATCTCGCCTTGATCACCGTGTT
>JAHWKU010000049.1 GCA_019347715.1 Actinomycetota bacterium
ATGAATCGTAGGACATCGAATAGGCGAGGCCGCTAACTTGTCGACAGCCTGCTTGAGGGACCCCACCATCCGTCTTGTTACGAGAATCTCGATGCCATCGACTGGCATTCGAGGGCCTTCCGCAAGGATGTCGTCGACATGGTCGTTTCGTGGTGAAACCAGCCGACCATCGGCCTGACGCTGGAAAAACACCCCGCTTGAACAGAGAATCACAGCTCAAATCATCTCCCGCGAAACGCTCATGGTCTGCCTAACGGATTGGGCGCTCAGCCGACGCCGAAGGCGGTCGTGCAGTGTCTAGTTAGGCAGTCACTTAGCCAGTTTGTCAGCAACCTCGTATCCCTTACGAGTCAACTGGAAGACTTCGCGTTTGTAGCTTGCTGCGATAATGAGCCCCGCGTTCTCTAGTTCCTCAAGAGCTCCTTCCCAGAGGGCCATCGATCTCGGGTCATTGCCCTCTATCAAGGACTTCCCGTTCACGTGGATCGCGGTTCCTCCCAAAGACCGAGTGCGAATGATTGCACCGTGAGCGTCTTCCGCAGCTTCCTTCAACATGACCACGGCTTCGCGGGAGAGTGAGGGAATAGACATTGAGGTTGGAATCGGAATCACCAGTGCCTCAGCCTCAGTCCCGGAGTTCAGTCCAGACTCGACGGCGAACAACGGGTCCTCGTTGATCTTCATCTGGAGGTGGCGATACAGTTTTGTTTGGAAGTCATTCAGGTCTGAGTAGGTCTCGCACAACCCACGCGTCCGACAAGATTCCCTGAACTCCTTAAGAGCCCGATACTGCTTTTCGTCGACGCTCTCCAAGCGTACCGGAGCGTCTGAGAAGTAGAGCATGGCGGGTTTCCCTGGTTCGAGGTGTTTTTCGATTTCTTCAACCGTGCCGCTTGCGTACTCGCCAGTAGGGGTTCCAAGACGGGTCCAAAAGACGGCGATGAGCAAGTCACTTTCCTCGAGGACCTGCCGGTTGATAATGGCTTGTGGCCGATCCCCCATTTCCGGCGAAGAGTGCGATTCCCAAGTGACGGGTAGCAGAACCATCTTACGTTTGGCTGAGTGAACTGCATTCCACTCCCCGAGGACATCGCGAGCGACACTTCGCTCTGGCTGAACATCATCAGGTGATGCGATCAAGACCCTAAAGACGGTGGCTTTGTAGCTCATGTTCTATCTGCCTAACGGATCGTCGAATCAGCCGCCGAGCGAAGCGAGGTCGGTTGCATTCGATAGTTATACGGAGCTATCGCTACCAAGGCTAGTCCTCGCGTCTTTGCAATGGTGAACAGTCTCATGTACTGCTCCCTTGGCGAACATTAGGACATCCCTGCGTTCTCCTGTACTACCAAGGGCCTGGCGGTGCCAGGCTTGATCGGAGACCGTGAGCAACAAGTCTGCGAGGGCTTCAGAAGAAGTGCGAATGCCCTCTAGGACGTCAGCCGGCAGCTCCAAATTGTACTGACGAGAATCCGTCTCAGCTTCCCAGTTTGGGCTGGACAAGCTTGGCTGATCCTCCCTAAGAGTGCGGCTGATTCGTTCGGCGTAAAACGAGACAACATCTCGCGTGTGTGCCATGTATTCCAGGGCGGACCACACTTCGGGCATGGGTCGACGCCTTAGATCATCGTGGGTGGCTCCAACGACCACTTTGAGGAATCTTTCGTGAGCCGAGCGCAACCATGTTTGCAGCATTGCAGGCGACTGATCAAAGTCAAAGCCACAATCTGGGCAGATACCTACTCGCCTTATCATGCTTCCGTATAACGGAATGGGCGCTCAGCCGCCGCCGAAGGCGGCCGGTTGCAGCGCCTAGTTCTACCGCCTCTCACTGGGCCACCAGTTCATCAAGGTGCACAGGATCATAGGTTGTGGGTATGGGATTGGGATGCAGTCGGACGAGATAACAATGGCCGAATAGCAATTCTCTGAAACGGCTTATCTCCCAGCCAAGGGCATCGAGTACAAGGGCGCGGAGTGCGTCGAAATGCGTGATCCCCAAGACGAGACCGTTGCCTTCGGCCTTCTTCGCTTCCGCAAGCCAATCTGACAGGCGAGCACGGAATTGGTTTAGGGATTCCCCGTAACTCGCATCATCGGGATCGGCGATCAGTCGGTCGCGTATTTTTCGAATTTCGTCACTGCTGGCGGATAACTCAGGTCCCTGGACGGTTGCCCAGAACCTCCACTCGACTAGGCGTTCATCAACCTTGCTCTTGATGCCCAGAAGGGCGCCGACGATTTCTGCAGTCTCAGTGGTTCGGTCCAGTGGCGAGCAGTAGATGGCGGAGACGGGATAGTTAGAAAGCGCCCGCCCCAGCACCGCTGCTTGCTCGCGCCCCAGTGAAGAAAGCCCGAATCCAGGCAGGTGTCCATAGATGCCGCCTTCTCGGTTCTCAACATCGCCATGCCTCGCAGCGAAGACAGTTGCTTCAATCATTGCCCCCATCCACTGTGGTCGGTAGAACGGATTGGCGCCTCAGCGGCCGGCAAAGCCGGTCCGTTGCAGGCGCTAGTTGAACGGCCGTTCATGGATCCACTACCGGATTAGCTGCAGACGCCCATTTTCTCTCCCCATCCTTGCCGAAGAACTTCGATTCCACTGCGGATTCCAGATCGATGCCGTGAGCGCTGGCCAGTGCACACAGCGCCACAAGACAGTCCACCAGCTCTTCGGCTAGCTTCGCAGGCTCGAGCGGACCGTAGTTCGGCGACCAATCCTTCTTTAACTCCCGAGCTACTTCGCCAATTTCTTCGTTGAGCAATGTGAAGATGCGAACCGGGTCCTTCGTAAAGCCTCGTTGAGATCGAACCTCATCAATGGCTTGCTGCAGCTTCGCTAGGTCAGTCACTTCACTCCGATCCGTTCAACTAGGTGTTAACCCGACCGGGAGAATCTCGATTCGGGACCTCATTTCTGCCATATGCCATTCTCCCGCTTTTCCGGGCTCGTCGTTTTGTACGGCCCGCTGCCATTTGGCAGAGACCTAGGAAAGCCTCGTCGTTCCTGTGTCGTTGGGGCGTCGCGATGGCTTCAGGCGGGAGGAACGACCACTGCTCTTTTAGGGAGATGAGTCAACGGCGCGCGGAGAATTGGCGGGGATCAAGACTTGACGGGCCCAGCACGGCGCTGGCGGCGAGTGCGCGCGTAGTTCCTGGCGTAGCAACGAGCGCAAAGGCCTTGACCTGAATGAGGTCGGGACTTGGTCCCACATTCCTGACATCGATCAAACCGTCGTGACCAGGCTCCTCGGGGGTTCGAGTGTTCAATGTCGAGGCCAGCGCCATCAAGCCGAAGTTGGAATTCGTATCGGACGGGTTCGACGTATGTTTCCAGACCATCTTGAAGGGATGTACGTTTAGGTCGTAAACGACATCTACGCCACCTGACGCAGGTTCGTCGCCGCTAAAGCCTTAGAACTCTCCCGATCATTTTGTCCCGGCAATAGAATTGCAGGTGGGCGAATGCTTTTGGATCCTAGATGACCAAACTACCCACGGGCACCGTCACCTTACTGATGACCGACATCGAGGGTTCCACGCGCCTCTGGGAGGAGCATCCGAGCTCGATGCCTGGCGCGATCCGCCGCCATCACGAGATCGTTCATGGGGAGATCGAGCGGCACGGCGGGGCCCGCCCCGCCGACC
>JAHWKU010000004.1 GCA_019347715.1 Actinomycetota bacterium
CCTGGGTCAGATCTTCCGAGTTCCCCCGGCCCGAGGTCAGATACGTGACGAAGGACTTGACCCTTGGGTAATACCGTTCGATCAGCTCGGCCGCTGCTTCGGCCCTTCCTGCCTGGGCAGCCCGAACGAGCGTGCGGTCGGTCCGTATTGAATCGAGCTTGGTTAGGTTGAGGAAACGCTCCGCTACCGCCAAAAGTCCCCCAGGGCTACGTATCGTGGACTAGTCCGCGCTGAGAGTACCATCTACGCCGAGGCGTGTCTACGCCTAGCTGACCAGGCATTTCCCCCCGTCTTAAGCTTGCTCTGCTAGCCACCGACAGGGATTGGCCTTACCATGAGAGTGTTCAATTAAGGGAGATCCGATCTATGGTTCTATGCGCCAATTGCGGAACCCAGCTGCTTCGAGCGATGGGAGAAGAGACCATCACTACTCTAGAAGGGGCAGAGATGGTGTTTCGACGCACGACCGACTATCTGGTTTGCTCCAGCCCCGAGTGCATGCGCCTGTACTCGGTCGTTCTGATTCGCGAGAGCGAGGTGGTCGGGGGCCCCGGTGACATGGAACTGACTGCCGAGCTTGCTCAGATCGCCAAGGGCCCGGGGGATCTAGGCCTTGCCCATCCGGACCCTCTCCCGCTAGAGGAGCATTTCGACCAGTAGCTCGTCTGCGGTCCGCATCAGGGACCTTCTTTACTGCTCTCGTCTTCGTCCTCGTCCAAAAAGGGGTTGTCTTCGGGAACCTCGAGGTGCTCGGTCGTCACAGGAACCGGAAATGCCAGCGACGCGATAACCGTTGCCCCAAGAACCGCGACGATGACTGAGAGGGAAACCCAGATCTCTGGGTGCCAGACCTCCGCTAAGAGCATCTTCATTCCAACAAAGGCCAGGATCACAGCGAGCCCATACTTTAGAAGGTGGAAGCGGTTCATGCTTCCGGCCAGCAGAAAATAGAGGGCTCTCAATCCCAGGATGGCGAAGACGTTTGAGGTCAAGACCAAGAACGGCTCTGTCGTGATCGCCAAGGCAGCAGGGATGGAATCAACTGCGAAGACAATGTCGGTGGTTTCGATGACGATAAGAACCAGAACCAGCGGTGTCATCAAGCGCTTGCCATTTTCTAGCGTTACGAACTTTTGTCCGTCGTATCGATGTGAGAGGGGAAGGCGCCTGGCTGCCAGCTTGAGGACTGGATTGTCGCTCGGATCGACATCTTCCGTTCCCTTTGCAATGCGATACGCGGTGAATATCAATAGGGCTCCAAACAGGTAGAGAACCCATTCGAAACGGTTGATGATGGCTACTCCTGCGGCTATGAATATCCCCCGAAACACCATCGCTCCCAGGATGCCGAAGAACAGGACTCGCCTTTGATTCTCGAGGCCCACTTTGAAGTAAGCGAAGACAACCAAAAAGACAAACATGTTGTCGACCGAAAGCGAGTACTCCACCAGGTAGGCACTGAAATAGAGAGCCGCAAGTTCGATGTTGGTATGAGGATCGACGAGAGCATCGCCAAATAGGCGGTTTCCGGAGGCCAGAAGGAGAACTCCGAAACCCACCGCCATCCCGACCCAAACCGTCACCCATGCCCCGGACTCTTTTGTGGTGGGCACGTGGGAGTCGCGGTGGAAAAACCGCAGGTCGATCACCAGCATTGCTATGACGAATCCGATGAACCCCAGGTAGAGCCACATATCTCTAAGGAATCAGAGCTGCCTTATTAATAGACGCCGTCATCACGGACGCGATCGTATGTGTCCCCCGGCGAGAGATAAACGACACTGGCACTCCCGGCGCTTCCCGAGCTGCCGGGGACGTTGACATTTTGCATCGCGGCCGGGTCGATCTCCTTGGCCACCATGGCGAGTTTGAACACTTCCAAGAGTGGAACGGTGATCTTGATGTGGCGTTGAGTTGCTTTGATGTAGTCGAATAACCGGTGCGGATCGCTCCCTACTTCATTCCGGAACTTACCGAGAGAAGCGATGATCACGGCCCCCTGATTCTCTGTCCGGCTGAAATCCCCTCTGGGAGTGTTCTTTCGGTTCCTGGAGAAAGCCAATAGATCTCCGCCCTGCATATGAACCGGGCCGGCGTTGAAAAATGCACCCGAGGGGGGGTCGTTCATCGGATAGGGAACGTTTATCTCTACCCCTCCCAACTCGTCGATGAAGGCCATGAAGTTACTAAACTCGGTTTTCACGTAGTACTGCACGGGTAGCCCGGTATGTGACTTCAGCACTTCCAAGGCAGATTCAAATCCGGATCTTCTGCAGATGTCGGTGAGCTTTCTGCCGTTCAGATATGAATCTCGAGGGAAATTCAGAATAGTGCCGGCCTTCTGCTGCGCATTGATCGCCACGATGTGGATCGCGTCGCAGCCTCCGCCGGAATCGGGTGGACCATTTCTCGTATCGCTTCCCAACACCGCGATGAAGATCGGTTGCGAGAAGTCGGGCTGCCCAGATCCCTCTTGGACTCTGTGAATTCCAACCGCCTCGGTAGGGCTGGGGGACTGGGCCGCTGCTCTGAACGGTTCTGAAACCCACCACGACGCGGCCAGAAGAGACACCACTATCAAGGTCACCAGCGACCAGACCACTCGATTCACGATTCGGCGTCTGTAGCGGGGCAGTATGTCTACGCTCGGAGTCATGTCGCAAGGAATCCTTCTGGGGGAGGCAGCCATCCGGTGCGAACTTCCGAATCGGCAACGAGGTGGGTCTTGAAGCCGGCGATCTTGTACGCGTCCCCTTCTTTCACGAGCCAGAAGGTTGCCGTGTGGGCAATCTTGACGGGGCTGTTCTCTTTCTCCACTGCCGTTGCGGTCGCTTCGAAGAGAACGGTAGCCACCGCTAACGGGGTGGTCATGTCGGGTTCGATCAGGAAGGTGAGGATGGGAACTTCTTGCTTCGTAGGATTCACCTTGGTTATGGCCGGTGCGATGTCGGCCAAGGCGAGAGCACCGAGCTGGGGCGCTACTTGCGGCTGGATGTCTGCGGTGAACAAAGAGGCAAGGTCGGGGTGTGTCCCCTGTCCCCATTTCCCCTTTTCGATGAAGGCGGCGTTGTAGTAGGCATTTACAGTAGCGGTCACTCCGGGGACGGCGCCGGATGCGGCTGCCTGCGCTTCGGGGCGATCCTGCGCATCGATCCCTCTCGTTTCCAATACCTGAAATTTGGCGGTTGGAGGAGGCTCTTCCTCGCGCTGCCGGGAAGGGCCATCGCAGGCGGCGAGAACGGCGGCCATCAAGACGGCGAGTGCGAGAGAGCCAGCGCGAGTGTGAAAGGGAGTTCTCCCGGGGGCGGGTTCAATCATGAGCGCCAACTGTACCGGACTTGGCCATAGTTCCACGAGGTATTAGTCTGGCAGTCAAACCAGATCAAGGGGGTGGTCAGCCTGTTAGGTAATGCCCGAGTAAATGCGACCGTAGCCGTCAAAGACCTCGAGAAGGCCAAGGGGTTCTATACGAAGACCCTCGGTCTCGAGATCATCCTGGATGAGCCGGAGGGAATTGAGTTCCAATGCGGAGCCGGCACGGTGCTGGGGGTATATCCGTCGTCGTTTGCAGGAACGGCTCAGAACACCGTCGCCCAGTGGTTTGTGGATGACGTCGAAAAAGAGGTCGAGGATCTTCGAGGACGGGGAGTGACTTTTGAGGAATACGACATGCCCGACCTCAAGACGGAGAATGGGATAGCCAGCCTGGGTAATTACCGCGTGGCTTGGTTCAAGGACCCCGACGGCAACATCCTCGCACTCGGTCAGCGCCCCTAGCTCTTTTCAGGTCCTCCTAAGCATCTCTTCACAGGGCGGGTAGAATCCGCCGGTTGCCTCGACGCTCCGGGGCGCTGAGGACCTCGAGACGGGAGATTCGATGGATCTGAATATCGAAGTGGAAACTAAGGATGGGTTTTCCATCGTGGGGGTTACCGGCGAGGTCGATGTTTTCACGGCCCCGAAGCTGAGAGAACAGCTCATCGACCTGGTCGATCAGGGGGCCTATCAGATAGTGGTAGACCTCGAAGACGTGGATTTCCTCGATTCCACCGGCCTCGGCGTCCTCGTTGCCGGCCTCAAAAGAGCCAAGACCCATGACGGCTCTCTTTCGATCGTCTGCACCAAGGAAAAGATCCTCAAGATCTTCCGGGTCACGGGGCTCACGAAGGTTTTTCCGATCCACGAAACGAGGGAAGCAGCGGTCACAGGGGCCGCCACAGAAGCTTCGGAGTAATCTCCTCCGACCCACGGATATAATCCTCCCGCTTTGATGACACGCGCCCTTCGTAGGGCGCGGTAATCCGTTAATGACAGGAGGCTCTTTTCTCATGCAAACAGTGGTCCTCGCGGCCGAAGGACAGTCGATTGACGTAAGGCTGAGCTCTTTCGAGGAGACGTCTTTATGGGTGATCCTGGCCATCTCCGTTTTCGCTCTTGCGTTCGCCCTCTATCTCAGACGCCAGGTGCTCAGCTACCCACAGGGCACCCCGAAGATGATCGAGATCTCTGAAGCCATTCAGGAGGGGTCTAGGGCCTATCTCAACCGGCAGTTCCGTACGCTCGGCATCTTTGTTGCCATCCTCACTCTTGGTCTGTTGGCGCTGCCAACCGGAGTGACGAGCCTCGACCCCATGATCATTCGGATCGCCAGGTCTGTGGCGTTTCTTCTTGGAGCCGGATTCTCGGCCACCATTGGATTTGTCGGTATGACCCTTGCGGTTAGAGCCAACGTGCGAGTCGCTAACGCCGCACAAGAGTCGCAGAAGACCGCACTCACTATCGCGTTTCGTGCAGGGGGCGTGGCTGGCATGTTCACAGTGGGTCTTGGTCTGTTCGGTGCGGCATTGATCTTCCTGCTGTTTCGAGGTGACGCCACCACGGTGCTTGTCGGCTTCGGTTTTGGAGGCGCGTTGCTGGCCATGTTCATGCGGGTCGGCGGTGGCATCTTCACGAAAGCAGCGGACGTTGGCGCCGACCTCGTCGGGAAGGTCGAGCAGGGAATCCCTGAGGACGACCCGCGCAACGCGGCCACCATCGCCGACAACGTCGGCGACAATGTGGGCGACTGCGCCGGCATGGCCGCTGACATCTTCGAGTCCTACGAAGTCACTCTTGTAGCAGCGTTGATTCTCGGATTCACCGCGTACCAGGCCTTCGGCCCAGCCGGAGCGGCCATGGGAGTGATGTTCCCGTTATTCGTTCGTGCGATAGGTGTCATCACATCGGTGATTGGTATCTATGCAGTGGCCCCGCGTGAGGGCGAGCACGGGATGAAGTCAATCAACCGGGGATTTGTGGTGTCGGGAATCCTTTCGGCCCTTGCTACTCTGGCCCTTACTTACTTCTTCTTCCGTCCCGGCGGCGTGGTCGACTGGGCCCCGGCTTTTGCCGTGATCATCGGGCTGGTCCTTGCGGGCGTCATTCACTATCTGACTGAGTACTACACCGCTACCGAAAAGACTCCGGTGCAGGAGATTGCCCGGTCAACACAAACCGGCCCCGCCACGACCATCATCAGCGGGTTCGCGGTTGGGCTGGAGTCGACCGTGTTCGCAATCTTCGCCATCGTGGCTGCGATCATTGGTGCGTTCTTTCTCGGCGGAGGAAGCGAGGCCAAGAGCCTTTACATGATCGCCCTCATGGGAATGGGGATGCTGACGACCGTGGGAGTCATCGTCTCGATGGATACGTTCGGTCCCATCGCCGACAACGCTCACGGGATCGCGGAGATGTCCGGAGGTCTCGGTGGAAACGCTGACGAGATAATGGCGTCGCTCGACGCGGTCGGCAACACCACGAAAGCGATCACGAAGGGTATGGCGATCGCGACTGCGGTGATCGCGGCGACGTCGTTATTCGGATCGTTCCGCGACGCAATCATTGGTACCGGGCTCCGGATATTTGAGGAATTCGCGATCAGGATCGACCGGCCAGAGGTTTTGATCGGGCTGCTCATCGGAGGCGCGATCCCGTTTCTGTTCTCATCGCTCACGATCAGAGCGGTGGGACGATCCGCGTTCGCCGTTGTTCAAGAAGTTCGCCGCCAGTTTCGTGAGAACCCCGGGATCATGGAGTTCAAAGTGAAGCCCGACTACGCCAGAGTCGTTGACATCGTCACCAAGGCGTCTCTGCAGGAGCTCGCGACGCCCGGTCTTATCGCAGTCATCACTCCCATCGTTGTCGGGTTCGCTCTTGGAGCCGAGGCGCTCGGGGCTTTCCTCGGAGGGGTCATCCTTTGCGGCCAGCTCCTGGCAGTGATGCTGTCGAACTCGGGAGGCGCTTGGGATAACGCTAAGAAATTCATCGAAGACGGTCATTACGGAGGTAAGGGATCCGAGAGCCACCACGCCGGAGTCATCGGTGACACGGTTGGAGACCCGTTCAAGGATACCGCCGGCCCCGCCCTGAACCCGCTTATCAAAGTCATGAACCTGGTAGCGCTTTTGATCGCGGTGCCGGTAGTGACTTTGGTGAACGAACAGCCGAACATGCCTGTGAGAGTGGGAATCGTGCTGGTCGGCATGGTGGTGCTCGGAGTCGCGTTCTACGTTTCGAAGGCCAGAGAGATGCCCGGGGCCGGCAGCACGGGTGTGGGAGCGGCGGCCGATGAGCCGATCTCCGACGAGCCTCCTCCAGTGCCAACCGATGCTACTCGCCATTAGGGTCCTGTTAACTCAACGGTTGTAAGGTTCTGTCATGCATGCGGTGTTAGTCGGCTGTGGAAGGGTGGGGGCCGAACTGGCGAAGGCTCTCGAGGACCGCGGTTACACAGTTGCGATCATCGATAAGAACCCAGCTGAGTTCGAGAAGCGACTGCACCCCGGATTCAACGGCAAGAAGGTTGCAGGGCTCGGCTTCGACAAGGACACTTTGGAGGAAGCCGGAATCGAGGAGGCCGAACTCTTCGCCTCGGTAACCAGGGGAGATAACTCCAACATCGTCTCGGCCCGCATCGCCAAGGAGCACTACGGGGTCAAGAATGTAGCTGCCCTCATCTACGATCCTCGTAGGGTCGAGATCTACGAACGAGTTGGAATCTCGACAGTGGCCGCCGTCGGTTGGATGACCGACCAGATGCTCGCAAGGCTTCTTCCCGCGTCCGAGTCAGTCGAATGGACGGTCGGCGATGGGGACGTGGTCGTGGCTGGAGTTCAGGCTCCCGACTCCCTGATCGGCCAGACGATCGGCTCGCTGGAGGACCCGGGCAAAGTGACGATGGTTGCCGTCACCAGGCTGGGAGTGACCGAGATTCCCGATAAGGGGTCGTTGATCCAGGAAGGGGACTTCTTGCACCTTTCGATCCTCAAATCGGCTCTGCCTGAATTCGATGAGCGGCTAAAGGCAACCAAGGAGAGTGAACGCGGATGAAAGTCGCGGTCGCAGGAGCTGGCAACGTAGGGCAGTACGTCGCCGCCGATCTGGTTCGCCGCGGACACGAGGTGCTTCTAATCGACAAAGACGAAGACCTCATCCGTCAGCACAAGCACGAAATCGACTGCGAGTGGGTGTTTGCCGATGCATGTGAGCCTTTGAGTTTGCGGGAGATGGGTCTCGACACCTGCGACGTTCTGGTTGCGGCGACGGGTGACGACAAGGTGAATCTCGTCGCTGCCCTTTTAGCTAAGCAAGAGTTCGCCATCCCTCGTGTTCTTGCGCGAGTGAATCACCCCAAGAATGAATGGCTTTTCAATGAGACCTGGGGTGTCGACGTTTCGGTGAGTCCTCCGCATCTCCTCACATCTCTCGTCGAGGAGGCCGTTACCGTCGGAGACTTGGTTACACTTTTGCGGCTCGAGCAAGGAAATGCGTTGCTGGTCGAATTCACTTTGGACGAGGAATCGCCGTCGGCCGGAAAGGTGATCGCCGAGCTGGACCTCCCGAGGGATTGTGCACTTGTTGCAATCGTTCGCAACGATCACGTGATCGTTCCCAGGGACGAGACTCCACTGATGGTCGGTGACGAAGTGCTTGCTCTTTCGTCGCCGGATAGCCAGGGAGCACTGGAGGAGACTCTGTCTGGAGTCAAAGGAGGCTCCGACAGGGAGGTCGGTTAAGCGGCCTTAGTCAGTGTTGCGTGCCGAAACCGGCTGGGAGCAGCTGGTATGCGGGATTGATCATCTTCAGCCGGTCGTCGCCGAATCTCCCTATAGTCCCGTTCAAGATGAGGCCGCTGCCCAAATCGATTCCCTTGATCCGTCTCCGGCCTAGCCACACCGCTGTGACCTCGTCGGTGCCGTCGTAGATCTGTACCTCTAGCGAAGAACGGCCCGGGCCGCGCGGAACCACCATGATGCTTTGAACCACTCCGGCCACTCGTGCCTTGGTTCTCGGTCGGATCACTGCGATCTGTTCGACGCCTTCGAGCCGGCCGCATTGATTGCGTATCCCCTGGGCGCGAAGGTGGTCCGGATGCTCCGACAACCTCTGGCCAAGCTTCTTCAGAATCCCCATCTCTCGAATCTATTATCGTCGAGATATGACAAGAGATGAGGCCCTCGCCCTCGTAAAGGAAAAATCCGAGAAGGAAACGACGGTGAGACATCTGATCACGGTCGAAGGGGTCATGCGCCGGCTGGCGGAGCGGTTCGGGGAGGATTCGGACAAGTGGGGCCTCGCCGGCCTGTTTCACGATATCGACATGGAACAGACCCACCACGACCTGTCCAAGCACGCGTATCTGGGGGCCGAGTGGCTTCGTGAAGCCGCTGTGGATGAGGAGATCGTGAACGCCGTCCTGGCACACGCCCATCCTCAATACCGGACAGATCTGATGTCCAAGGCCATCGTTAACGCCGACGCCGTCTCTGGTTTCCTTGTGGCATGCGCTCTCGTCCGGCCCGAGAAGGCAATAGGGATGAAGGTGTCTTCCTGCAAGAAGAAATTCAAGGAGAAGTCTTTCGCACCTGGAGTCGCCCGCGAAGAGATCACATCATGTGAAGAGGACATCGGAGTCCCCGTCGACGAGTTCTTCCAGCTAGGCATCGAGGGGATCCAGAGGGTGGCCGCCGAAGTGGGTCTTACTCCCGGTTAGGGGGATAATCCCGCGGTCATGGCAGAGCTGAAGCCGGAAAGGATTCCGGGCCCCCAGTCGAATCTGAGGGATCAGCTCACAGATCGTAAAGCATGGACCGATGGAATCATCACGCCTCTCATCTTTCTGACTGCCAACGGCATATGGGGTTTGCGCCCGGCCGCACTGACGGCAGCCGGATGGGGGATCGGGGTCGCTCTCTACCGCTTGATCAGGCGGCAGAAGGTGAGCTACGCGTTGGGCGGGTTAGTGGGATTGGGTATTGCTCTGCTCATCGCTCTTAGAACCGGAAGGGCATCAACCTATTTCCTTCCGAATGTGGTGTTCGGCACCATCTACGGAATCGTGGGCCTCATCTCGGTTGTGTTGGGACGGCCCGCCAGCGCGGCGGTGGCGCGGCTGGTCGAACAGAAGCCGGTTGAGTGGTACCGGCAACGGCGGGTGAAGAATGCCCACATGGGGGTGACTGCGGTCTGGTCGCTCTTCTTTCTGGCGCGCTCGGCCATCCGCTATTTCCTCATCTCAACGGACTCGGAGGCGGGCCTGGCTCTCACCACCGTGGTGCTCGGTCTGCCCGCGACCGCGCTGTTGGTCGTTGCCAGCTGGGCTTTCCTCAAAAAGCAGTCGGCTTCGGTTCCTCCGCCCCAGACCCTCACACCCGAAGGCTGACCGGGCCCGGGATCTAGATTTCAGGTCCGCCGGCGTCGGCGACGTCGTCTTGGCCCTCGGCCAGCTTCTGTTTGCGGTATCTCTTAAAGAACCACACTCCGACCACGACAGCTACGATGCCGGCGATCGCGTACGAGATCGGTTCGAAGTACGGAAGAAGCTCCTCCCAGTTGTCTCCGAGCAGAAGCCCGGCCCACGCCAGGGCGAAGGACCATGGAAGACACCCGAGAAAGGTAAGTACCGAAAATCGCAGCAGCGGCATCCGAGCCACGCCGGCAGGAAGCGAAATGAAGGTTCGCACCACAGGAAGAAGCCTCGAAAAGAAGACGGTGGAATCCCCGTACTTCTCGAACCAGCGATCGGCCCTCTCGACGTCGTGGGGTCTGATGAGGACGTACTTTCCGTATTTCATGAGCAGCTTCCTGCCCTCGCCGCGGCCCAGCGCGTATGCACCCCAGGACCCCACTAGGTTGGCGACGGCTCCGACCATTCCAACCCAAAAGAAGGATAGCCGCCCTTCCGCAGCCAGCAGCCCTCCAACCGGCATGGTGACCTCGCTCGGAATAGGGATCAGAGCCGACTCGAGGGCCATGAGGAGGAAAATCCCCCAGTAGCCTCCCTGGCCGACGAAGTCCACGATCCAGTCCTTGAAGGCGTCGAGGATCTGTTCCATAGGAAGGGGGGATTGTAGCCGGGCCCCTCGCCTACTCGTCTGAAATCGGGGATGTCGTCGCGAGGTGGCGGGCGGCGAAGTCGAGGGTGAGTGCCATTTGGTTTATCAGTTCTTCTGTGACCATCGACCCATGGCCTGCATCGTAGCGGTACAGCTCATAGGTGACACCTGCGGCTTCGAGCGCCTTGACGTAGGTGAGCACCTGGTCGAGCGGGCAGCGAGGGTCGTTGTCGCCCACGAGCACGAACACCGGTACTTGGATGCGGGCGACGTGGGCGATTGGGTCTATGTCGTCGAGGTCCTTCCCTAGCGTCTCGGGGGTGCCCCCGAACAGCGAGCGCCAATAGGCCTGAAGGATCTCGCCCTGTTCGTAGTAGTGGTCGCGCAACGAGGCCAGCGGGACCGCGGCAATGCCGAGCGACCAGAGATCCGGCTGCGTGCCCACTCCCAGGAGCGTGAGATAACCACCCCAGGAGCCGCCGTACAGGATGAGGCGTGAGGGATCGGCGACACCAATTTCCACAACGTGAGCGCGGACCGCGGCGAGGTCTTCGAGCTCGCGGTAGCCGGGCTTGCCGACGATGGCGTCCTGCCACGCCTTCCCGTAGCCAGTTGAGCCGCGGTAGTTCACGAGCACGACCGAGTAGCCGTGGTCGACCCAGGCCTGCACACCGGGCGTGAAGGCATCGGCGTCGACGCCCGCGGGACCGCCGTGGACCCGGAACACTGTTGGAAACGGACCTTCTCCCGGTGGCAGCGCGAGGAAGCCGTGAACTGGCCCGCCTGGTCCGTCGACGAGGATGTCTTCGTAGTCGACGCCTTTCGGGGCCGGGTCGCCCGGAGGACGCAGGATCTCGTCGCCGCAGTGGACGGCCAGTGGTGACCCCGCCGTGGAACCCGCCCACCACAGTTCCCCGTCGGGTCGGACGCGTGCGCCGATCAGCATCCCGCCGCCCGTCTCTAGCGGAATGGTTTGGCCGGAAGCCAGCTCGTGACGGAACAGGTGACCTCGACCTCGAGCGATCGTCGCGACGAGAACGGCGGCGGCCTCCGGATACCAGTCCACGTCGAGCAACTCACCGTCCAACTCGATGGTGATGTCGAGAACCTCGCCGGTGGTAGGGCTCCAAACCGCGGGATGCCGTGAGGCTCGCCGTTCGTGGGCGATGAGCAACCGCTGATCACCCCCGACCGGCGACCAGCCGTATGACACGAGGCCGAGGCCCTCGCCGTCCCAGAGGTCGGCGACCGTTGCCCCGTCTGCAGTCACGACGCGCAGTGCTCGGTTGCGGTTGTCGCCGTGCTCGGCGTGGTTGTAGGCGAGCAGCGAGCCGTCCCGCGACCAGCCGGCGACACCGGATCCTTCCCCATGCTCGTGCATCAGAAGGGGTTCTTCCCCGGGGGCCACGACGAAGATGCGGTGCCGGCCGTCCGCCGCGAGCCCGACGGCGGCGCGGCCGCCGCCAGCGAAGTCGAAGCCGGTTGGATACCCGGGCGACAGCGCCGTTGCCGGCAACTCGTCGCCCGGTGCTCCTCCGAAGGGCTGAGTCCGCCACACCCCCTTCTCATTACCTCTGATGTCGTCGAACCACCAGAGTTCCTCGCCGTCGGGCGTCAGCGATCCGATGCCCGTGCCAGTGGGGCGCTGCGTTGCCTGAGTGTGGACGCCGGTCGAACGGTCCCACGTGTATAGCTCGAAGGTCCCCGACGCGTTGGACACGTAGGAGCACCGATCAGGTCTGTCCCGAGCCCACTCCGGCATCCCGATCAGCGGTGCACGGAAACGGCGCTGCCAGCGCGGTGCTGTCATGCCGGCTCGACCCTACGACGGGCGACGATCGGTCCCGTCTGGGCGACGAATACCGCCCTCATGGCGAAAGTGCGAGCACTAGGGGCAGTGCCACTACGATGGAAAATATGAGCGGATTCTAGGTAGGAGCCACTAGTTAGTAAAGCCCCCATCGCTTGACAGACGGCGAGCCCTGGCGCACTCTCCCCTTCGGCCCCCGAGCCTCGGATGGGCTCTCCCGAAGCTCCTGCGAACTGGCGTCGTCTCGGGCCATACTCGGGAATAGATCGAAGTTGAGGTAACTGATGGCAGCGAACCTGGTGATCGTCGAATCGCCCGCTAAGGCGAAGACGATAGGCAAATATCTGGGCAAGGACTACAAGGTCCTCGCTTCGGTCGGTCACGTTCGCGATCTGCCGTCCAAGACCCTCGGGGTCGACGTCGATGGCGGTTTTTCGGTCGAGTACGTCGTCAACGAGGACAAGAAGAAGGTCATCCGTGAGATCACCAAGGCTGCCAAGGACGCCGAGGTCGTGTTTCTCGCTACCGACTTCGACCGGGAGGGCGAATCGATCGCCTGGCACATCACCGAGGCATGCAAGATCCCGCGAGAAAAGCAGCGCAGGATCACATTCACCGAGATCACGGCCAAGGCCGTCGGCGAAGCCGTGGAGCATCCCCGAGACATCGACGATCGACTCGTTGATGCCCAGCAGGCAAGAAGGAGCATCGACCGTCTCGTTGGATATCCGGTCTCGCAGCTTCTGTGGAAGAAGATCCGCTACGGTTTGTCGGCCGGCCGGGTGCAGTCTCCAGCACTCAGGCTCATCGTCGAAAGAGAACGCGAGATCCGGGAGTTCACCGCGGTCGAGTACTGGAGCCTCGAGGCGCTTCTCGAAAAGGAGACCAAGGAGAGCTTTACCGCTTCATTGATCCAGATCGGCGACAAGCGGGTGCCGACGAAGATCGGCAAGGACTCGATAGAGGATGTAGAAGCCAGGATTCCAGACGAGCTCTCCGCAACCGCCATCAAGGATGCTCTCGACGGAGCCTCATGGGCAGTCCAGGAGGCAAGGACCAAGGAATCAAGAAGGACTCCTCCGGCCCCCTTCATCACCTCCACCTACCAGATGGAAGCATCCCGAAAGCTCGGATTCGGAGCCAGGCGCGCAATGGGGCTGGCACAGCGCCTCTACGAGCTCGGATACATCACCTACATGCGAACCGATTCGACCAACATGAGCCCAGACGCCTATGCCGAGGCCCGGACTCTGATCAAGAGTGCGTTCGGGGAAGAGTTCTGGCAGGGACGCTACAAGGCCCACGACAAGAAAGTTGCGGGGGCCCAGGAAGCTCATGAGTGCATCCGCCCAACCGAGATGGCACGTCCGAGGCGCGAGGTAGAGCAGGCGATCACTAAGGAAGCCTCCCGGGACGCTCAGGCGCTGGTTCGCGCTTACGACCTCATCTGGAAGCGGACCGTCGCTTCGCTGATGAGCCCTGCGGTGTACGACCAAGTCTCCGTTGATATCGCGGCAACGCCTTCGGATCCCCAAAAGGGCCCCGTTCACCTGTTCAGGGCCACGGGTCAAACCATCAAGTTCGAGGGATTCATGCGCCTTTATCTCGAAGGACGGGATGACGAAGAGGACCCCGATGCCGAGACCAGGCTGCCGGCGCTGTCTGAGGAGGAGGCTCTCAACCTTCTCGAACTGACCCCGAGCCAGCACTTCACCCAGCCCCCTCCTCGGTATACAGAAGCGTCGCTCGTGAAAGAACTGGAGTCGCGAGGTATAGGAAGGCCATCCACCTACGCCTCGATCATGTCGACGATTGCAGAGGAAAAGAAGGATTACACCAGGCTCGAGAACAAGCGATTTTTCGCGACCGACACCGGAGAGGTCACAACCGATTTCCTCGTGAGCTACTTCGGGGATCACTTCATGAACTTCGAGTTCACGAGTGACATGGAAGAGCATCTCGACGAGATGGCCGAAGGGAAGCGTTCCTATCAGCCTGTCGTCGAATCGTTTTACAACCCGCTTCAGGACCGGCTGAACAAGGCCGGAGAGGTTCCGAAGGAAGAGATCACCACCGAGTTCACCGACATCAAGTGCCCCGAGTGCGGGGACGCCATGGTCATCAAGCTCGGACGCCGCGGCAAGTTCCTCGGCTGCACGAACTACCCGGATTGCAAACACACGATGCCGCTTCCGGGACAGGAAGCCGAAGAGGCTGAGCTCTTAGACGAGAAGTGCCCCGAGTGCGAATCGCAGCTCCAGAAGAGATTCGGTCGCTTCGGCCCGTTTGTTGGGTGCTCGAACTATCCCGACTGCAAATACATCAAGAAGAAGCAGGTCGTCACCACAGGGGTCGATTGCCCCAGGTGCACCGAGGACCCGTGCAAGAGGTGCAAGGACCGCAAACAGACGGGTGAGCTCGTCGAGAGAACGGGGAAGAAGGGCACGTTCTACGGGTGCAACCACTACCCTGCCTGCCGGTTCACAACGAACGAAGATCCCAGGGTTTCTCCCCCAACCGGTGGCGAACCCTCTGCTGATGGCTCGGCGGGAAGCGACGAAGATCCGGGCGAGAAGGTGGTAGTCAGCACCGGCCCTTAGAATCTGACCAGGCTCAATAAAATTTTCTTGGGAGGTCAGCGATCGAGTCGGGGGCCCCGGGTGTCGCATCTCGTCTGACCGACGAGCGTCAGCGATCCAGCTATATCGGCCTGCTTCGGCAGGGGTCGTTCGTCAGGTTGTTCTTCGCGCAGGGCCTTTCGTCGTTCGGAGACTGGATTGCATTGTTCGCGATCCTCGCCTTGGTGAAGCGGATCACAGACAACGAGTTCGCGGTGGCGGCGATGCTTGTGGCGAGGCTTGGTCCTGCCCTGATCTTTGGCCCCTTGGCAGGAGTGATCGTCGACCGGTGGAATCGAAAGCGCGTGATGGTTGCATCCGATCTCGCGCGGGGAGGCCTCATCGTTGTTCTGCCTTTTATCGAGTCGATCGGACGCGTCGTCGGTCTGCATCCTGTCGTTCTGCTGTTCATCATTTCGGCGATACTCGAAATGCTCACGCTTCTGTGGGCACCTGCTAAGGACGCCGCTCTTCCCGGCCTCGTGCCGCGCGAGCGGCTGACCGACGCCAACGGGCTGGTGGCGATTGCCGCATACGCCACCTTCCCGTTTGCCGGGGCCGCGTTTGGACTTCTGGCCGTCTTAGGGAGGTGGATGGGATCAACCTTCGACATCTTCAGGGAGTTCCAGTTCAATCAAGAGCACCTGGCCTTCTTTCTCGACGGAGCAACCTTCGCCTTGTCGGCCCTCATCATCGCCACAATTAGGTTTCCTGCCATTCCCAAGCACAAAAAAAGGCTTCGAATGCGGCGGGTTCTTGCAGATCTTGCCGAAGGGATCCGCGGCATTTGGAGCCACCAGATGATGAGGCCATGGGTGCTCGGTATCGGGATGATCTATGTCGGAGTCGGAGTGTTCATCGCGCTCTCAGTCTTCTACGTCAGTGACGTCTTGGGGGCCGAATCCGCCGGGTTCGGACTGCTCATCACCGCGGTTGGAGCTGGACTGGGATTCGGTTTTGTTTTCTCCGGAGTCATGGCGAGGGTAATCCCGCGCGACATCTTCTTCTCATCGGTCGTGTTCGCTCTCGGTGTGTCTCTGTTCGCGTTCGGCAGTATTTCGACACTTACTACGGGAACTTTCGTCGGGGTTATGGTCGGGCTCTTCGGCGGCTTGGCGTATCCGACCGGTCTTGCCCTGATGCAGGAGCATGCGGCCGACGAGATGCGCGGAAGGACCCTGGCATCGCTTCACTCGTTGATTCGATTGGCTGTGGTCGGATCTCTTGCTGCGGCCCCCGTGCTCTCGAAACTGATCGATCAGTTCTTCAGGGCCTCGGATCCCCTTCTGTTCGGGCAGGAGATAGATATCCGGGGGGCGAGGGTGGTGCTGTGGCTCGGGGGGATCTCGATAGTCCTGGCGGCCGCCGTCACGACGAACGCGGTGAGGGCCCGATGGCGCGGTGCGCTTCACACCCCAGGGATATTCCTTGTGTTCGAAGGCGGCGAAGGGACCGGCAAGACGACGCAGATCGAGAAGCTGAAGACGTTTCTCGAGTCTCGCGGGAGAGATGTAGTCGTTACCCGCGAGCCGGGAGGCACGAAGATCGGCGAGCGGATCCGCGATGTGCTTTTGGATCCACTTGCCAGCGAGATGGGGGCAAGAACCGAGGCTCTTCTCTACGCGGCCGACCGGGCCCAGCATGTGAAGCAGGTCATCCGTCCAGAACTGGAAGCCGGAAAGATCGTCATCTCCGACCGATACATCGATTCATCCCTTGCATACCAGGGGATGGCTCGTAACCTCGGGCTGGAAAAGATTCTCGAGATCAGCAGTTGGGCTACTCGAGACCTGATGCCGGACCTCGTTTTCCTGCTCGACTTCGATCCCGAACGGGGTTTGGAGCGTGCCGGCACGACCGATCGCATCGAAAGGGAGGGCCTTCCATTTCACGAACTCGTCCGCCGCGCGTATCACCAGCTGTCCCAGCGTTACCCCGAACGGTTCGTGATCATCGATGGAGCGCAGGCCGCGGATGAGATCGCGAAGCAGGTGCGAGAGCATGTCGCGCCCTTTCTTGACCGGGCACCCGGTAAGCGCAGCCCTAGTGAGGTGAGCCGGTGACGTCGGTATTCGATCGCATCCCTGGGCAGCAGCGGGTACGGGAGATTCTCGAGCGCGCGGTGGAATCCCCCGGCGACTCGTACCTTTTCGTAGGTCCGAGAGGAGTGGGGAAGTCCGAAGCCGCAAGGGCATTTGCCGCGGCGATCCTCTGCCCCGACAGTTGCGGGGAATGCTCGCTTTGCAGCCGGACCATTCGAGGCATTCACCCTGACGTGCAGATCTTTCAGCCGGAGGGCTACGTCTATCCCCTCGAGCTGATCCGGGAGCTCGTGGTGTCTGCAAGGTTGACGCCGCTGGAGGCGGAGAAGCGAGTGATCGTCATCGAGGAGGCAGATCGAATAGTTGAGCGCTCCCAAAATGCACTTCTCAAGGCTCTCGAAGAGCCGACGGGGGCGGTCACATGGATCCTCGTGGCGGACGCACTCGATCCCTTCTTGCCGACGGTCCTCTCGCGCTGTCAGATAGTTGAGTTCGTTCCGGTAAACGAGGAGGCCGTCGCTGCGCTGGTCGCCTCGCGGTTCAAGCTTGAAGACGAGGTCTCCAAGCAGACGGTCCGTGCTTCGAGGGGGGACCTCGAGAAGGCGCTGGCGTTGGCCGAAGGGGGGGATGCAGCAAGGGTCAGAAGCCTAGCCATCGACGCGGCCATTGCCATGGGGGAAGAGCCGGCCGCAGCACTGGATTTCTCCACCCGCCTGCAGGAAGTCGTCGCGTCTGCCCGCGATTCCCTCGCCGACCGGCAGAAAGCCGAGCTAGAGCAGATGGAGGAGATGATCGGCTCCGGACGAGGAAGCGCCGCCACGAAAAAGCGGGTCGGCGACCGGCACAAGAGGATGCTGCGACGCACCGAGACGGATCTCTACCTGGACTTCGTCACCTATCTTGGCACGGCGCTCAGAGATCTGGCCTTCGTTTCCAGCGGAGGAGACCCCGAGTCGGTTGTCTGCATCGACCACGCCCAACCCATTGTCGCGGCCGCAATGAACAGACCGACCCAGCACTGGCTGGAGCTGATCGACGAGTGCTTGGCTTGTCACCTCTCGATCATCGAAAACGCCAACGCCCCGCTCGCCGTCGAGTCGGTTCTGCTTGCTCTGTCCAAATCTCCCGTTGCTACAATCGGCTGACTCAAAGGGCTCGACTGAGCCCAATTCAGCCGGAGTAGCTCAGCGGTAGAGCAATCGCTTCGTAAGCGATCGGCCCGGGGTTCGATTCCCCGCTCCGGCTCTCAGTTATCTCGGATGGGGCATGCGGGCCCTATCGTGTCCGGGGTCCAAGGGACCACGCTAGCTAAGGCAGAGGCTTTCGAGGCCGTCGGCGTGAAGGTAGGTAAGAACTCAGCCGAGGTAGCTCAGCTGGTGCAAGAGGTGCTTGCGTAACATCTTCTTCAGGCATGCCTTTCAGCTTCCGAAGCCACGTCGGTGTCACGACGTTGCCCGACCTGACCGCCAGGTACATGATCCAGATACCAGCCAGCGTGGCGATGAACAGCGCGACCAGGCCCGCCTCGGGGCCGAACCGCCCCCCCGTGATGAACTGCGGACCTTTCGAGTGAGCATCCAAAACAACATCGAGATTCACGCCTGAGACTGGCGTACCAAAGACGGGACCTTCGAAGAGGTTCCAGGACCAGTGGAGGCCGATGGGCATCCAAAGATTCCGGGTGAGCATGAACGTGGCTGCCAGAAGGATGCCCGCCTCGATCGTTATCGCCAGTCCTGCGAGCCAGCTGGCATTCGGGTTGCCGACATGTGCCAACCCGAAGATCAAAGAACTGACGCCGAGGGCGATCCACGATCCTGCTCCCTCCTCGATCAGGCGGAACAGGATGCCCCGCGCAAAGATTTCTTCGAAGATCGATACGGCCAGGAAGAACGCCAGCGCCCACCCGAAGCGCTTCAACGTCTCGTCCCCCGGAGCGAAGTGAATGATGTCGTACCAGTCTCCGGCCCACAAGACCCCGATCACGAGGCTCAAGATCAACGCTCCGAGCACGAAGCCTCTGGCTAGGTCGCCCGCGGCCCTGCGGGGGTCGAGGCCATACTCGGAAGGTCTCCTCCGTTCGATCCACTTTCCCAAAACCAGCAAGGCAAGGAAGGCGGCCACAGCCAGATACCCCTGCCGGATCAGCACGTCCCTCGCGAACTGACCTGGAATCGCTCCCAATGGGATCGTTAGGACGGTGATAATCAGGAAGACAATCGCTAAGCGAGTGAGAGGAAACATCAAGATCCGGCGGGCCACGTCCGCGCCTAGCCGGTGATGGCTGGTCTTCTTCCATCATGTTTCCGATATCCACCTCGGTGTGTCGATCGTATCCTCTGTTGGTACTGCCAGGCAGCCTGGCCCTTTCCGCTCGAATTTCGGGTACCGGGGAACTTCCTTGAAAAAGGGGTCGTCAAATCTTCTAGACGGCTCAATCCGAGATTTCGCCATAGAAGGAGGCCCCAGGGAGGGACCGGAGTGAATACAGCAGCGATCCGGGGGATGCAGGTTTCTGGCCTCCCCCGCAAGTCGAGAAAGTACGGGGAAGACAGAGTTTGCGCTCATCCCGACTGCAGCACCAAGCTGTCTGTGTATAACCGGCGGGAGACCTGCTTCACCCACACCGGAGTCAAGATTCCCCGCCTCCGAGGCAAGAAGCTGTAAGGGCAGCGCGTGGCGGCGGCGACCCCGCGGTAGCATTTCTCCGCTCACCGCACTCTGGAGGAGAAATGAAACGCGCGTCCGCGCTAATGCTTTTGATGATGATCGTCCTGTTCGTTCCCGTGAACGCCATGGCCCAGGAGGTCGAGGAGACTCCGTCGCCCGATGTCGCGGGAGAGTCCTCGCTTCTGGAGGAGACTGAAGAAATCGAGGCCGAACCCACAGAGAGGTTCCGCTTTGTGGCCGTCGGACTCATGTTTTTGATGCTGTTCATCGTTGGGGCCGCGTACATGCGCAGCGTCATGAAAGGCGCAGAAAACAAGTGACCCAAGGATCTCTGGTCGACCTCAAGGTAGCGGCAAGGCTGGCTTCGAGATTTGCTGCAGCCGGGCCCTTGGACCGCTCCTATCTTCTTGATGATCTCGACGGGCATCTCGACGAGCTGGTTAAAGAGGCAGAACCCCTCGTGTCGAGCGAAACCGGATTCAACGTTCCTCGGCCGGCCGTCGCGCGATCCCTATCAAGACGAGAGTGGGCCGAGGCAAATGTGGAGTCGATGGCCTCTCTCATGCGGCCTCTGCTGGAGAAGGTGGAGAGTGGAATCGGGGAGAACCCGGCAGCCGGAGTGATCCGGTTTGCATACCGCCCCATGCTTGGCGCCCAACTGGGGGCCGTCCTTGGCTTTCTAAGTCAAAGGGTGCTTGGCCAATTCGATCTGCTCGCAGCAACCAAGGACGAAGTCTGGTTCGTCGGTCCGAACCTGGTGTTGATGGAGAAGCGTTTCGGTTTTATCCCCCGTGACTTCCGGCTGTGGGTAGTCCTTCACGAACTCACCCATCGAGCCCAGTTCGAGGGGAACCCGTGGCTGCGCCAATATTTTCTCGACTCGGTTCATCGTTTTCTTGGCGAGATGGATCTCGACGTCGGCTCGCTGGTTCAAAGGCTCTCCGAAGCCGTCCGCTCGGAGGATGGGCTCCCGCTTGGAGTCAGGTTGCTAAAGCCGGAGCAAAGACGCCAGTTCGACGCGCTGCAAGCGCTGATGTCGTTGGTAGAGGGGCACGGCAACTTCGTGATGGACAGGATCTCGGACGATCTCATCCCAACGGCTCCGCGCATGAGACGTGCTCTTCGCGAAGGGGGCCTATCGAGCTCGCCGATGGCAAAGCTCATTGCCAAGGTCCTCGGCCTGGAGATGAAGAAACGTCAGTACGAGGAAGGCCAGATTTTCTGCTCGGCCGTTTTCGAGCAGGGGGGCCGGCAAGCTCTTCAGCTCGCCTTCTCTTCCCCGGAGATGCTTCCAACGCTAGAAGAGATCCGCAATCCCGAGACTTGGATCAACCGTTCGCTCCTGCGCGCCGCAGAGGGATGACGCCGTGATTGCCTTGGTGAAAACCACAGAGGCGATCGTTTCCGAAACTATCCGCCGCGAGAGTCTTCTCAATCTTTCGGACCGCTTGCTCGTTGCATTCAGTGGGGGGCAGGACTCATGCGCGCTGGCAATCGTCTTGAAAGATCTTGGGTTCGATGTGGTCTTGGGGCATGTCGATCACGGAATGCACGCGCTGGCCCGTGAGCACGCTGAAAGAGCGATGGAAATCGCCCGTTCGCTGGAACTCGAGATGCATACGGCAGTTGTCACGGTCGAACCTCCCTCTGAAGCAGAAGCTCGCGCGCGGCGCTACGAAGCGCTGGAACGCATGGCCGATGAACTCGGGGCCACCAAGATCGCCACAGGTCATACCCTCGATGATCAAGCTGAGACCGTACTCATGCGGCTCGGCAGAGGCGGGCACGCGATCGGAATCCCGCTGAAGCGGGGCCGCATCGTCCGTCCACTCCTCGACGTCAGAAGGTCCGATACGGAATCAGTTTGCCGGGTCTACGGAATCGATTTCCTCGAGGACCCAACCAATCTCGATGTGAGACTCAGTCGCAATCTCATTCGCCACCGGGTCTTCCCCAGCTTTCCAGACGAGGTCGTGGTTGCACTCGCCCACATGGGTGATCGAAGCCGCAGGATGATCGAGGAGGCCGACCTCGCGGTGACCGACGCGTGGCATTCGTCGGTGATCGCTGATGAGGAGAGGATCGCCGTCAGAAGGGATGCCATCGGTGCTGAAGGCGGCGTCGCTTCACAACTGATCAGAGCAGTGCTGTTGGAGCTGGGGATCGAAGCGACGTCTCAGCTCGTTGCCGACATCAGAGAAAAGGTGGCAGGCACCACAGGGGCGATGCTGCATCTTCCCGGCGGCCTCGCGGTGTGGGCCGAATCGGACCGAGTGGTCTTTGGCAAGGTGACCGAGCGGAGCTACCCAGGAGTCTCAATCGAACTTCCCGGAACTACGCGGCTCGATGAGTGGGGCATCGAGGTGATCGGGCAGGAGGTAGCGCCCGGACTCGCAGACACGTCGAAGCTCACCGCCGTTTTCGACTTCGACAGGCTCGGCCCGAGGGCGACGATTCGGTCTCGCCGTCCCGGTGACCGTTTTATGCCTTTGGGAATGAGCGATAACAAGAAACTTCAGGACTTCTTCGTTGATCAAAAGGTCCCGAGAATGGAGAGGGACTCTGTCCCGTTGCTGGTCGCCGGCGACGAGATTGCATGGGTGATAGGTCATCGCATCGCGGAGGTGTTCAAGATCTCCGGGGTCACCAGACGGGCAATAAGGATCGAAGTAAAGCCGATTTAAGGGCAGTCCAGTTTGCGGCCGCGGTGAGCGCGACTTAGCATGGCGCCTCCCAAGAAGCGGATTCGGAGATCCATGAGCGAAGAGATCGGCAAGATCCTCATCACCGAACACGAGATCCAGGACAAGATCCGCGAACTTGCCAAACGCATCACCGAGGACTATTCCGACCGGGACCTCCTGCTGGTCGGTGTCCTAAAGGGTGCATTCATGCTGATGAGCGATTTGGCGCGGGAGATCAAACTCCCTCTGGAGTTCGACTTCATGGCGGTATCGAGCTACGGCTCTGCAACCAGGACGTCGGGGGTGGTGCGGATCTTGAAGGACCTCGATTACGAGATCTCTGGAAGAGACGTATTGCTGGTAGAAGACATTATCGATTCCGGGCTCACCCTGAACTATCTCCTCAAATACCTGCGGACGAGAAAGCCCGCCAGCCTCGAGGTATGCGCCTTGCTGAGGAAGGAAGGTATCCAGAAGGCGCAGATCGACATCAAATACGAAGGCTTCGAGATCCCGCCTGTGTATGTCATCGGGTACGGGCTGGATCATGCGCAGCGCTACCGAAACTTGCCGTACGTGGCGGTACTCGAGGAAGGCGAGGAATAGTCCTCATACCGCAGGCGTTTCCTGGGTAGATATGCAGTCCTCCATGCTACGCTGACGATGCCGTGAACAGACTGATAAAGAGCCCGATCTTCTATTTTTTGATCATCTTTACAGCCGTATGGGTTGTTGCGGCCGTGCTGGGCAAACCGGCCACCGAAGAGATCAGTTACAACGAGTTCGTACAAAAACTCGAGGCTGGCGAACTCAGAGAGATCAACGTCGGACTCGAGAGCCACAAGATAGAAGGAGAGCTCTCCGACGAGACGCTTTTCGTCACGAACTACGGGTCTATCGAAGAGCTCGACAAACTGCTGAGTGAAAAGTGCGTGGAGCCGTGCGCTCACACTTGGGACCCCGAGGGAACTTCCGTGTGGGCTTCGCTCCTGATGAATCTCCTTCCACTGCTTCTGATCTTCGGAGTGTTCATCTTCTTCATGCACCAGATGCAGGGCGGCGGCAACCGCGTGATGTCATTCGGGAAAGCCAAGGCGAAGCTCGTCACCAAGGATCAGCCCAAGATCACCTTTTCTGATGTCGCGGGGGTCGATGAAGCCGTAGAAGAGCTGGTTGAGATCAAGGAGTTTCTCGAGAACCCCGCAAAGTTCCAGCAGATGGGGGCGAAGATCCCCAAGGGTGTCCTTCTGTTCGGCCCCCCGGGAACGGGCAAGACCCTTCTCGCCAGGGCGGTTGCCGGCGAGGCCGGCGTCCCGTTCTTCTCTATATCGGGTTCGGACTTCGTCGAGATGTTCGTGGGTGTTGGAGCTGCCCGAGTGCGAGACCTGTTCGAACAGGCCAAGGCCAGCGCGCCGGCGATTGTCTTCGTCGATGAGATCGACGCGGTCGGCCGTCATCGCGGTGCAGGGCTTGGAGGCGGCCACGACGAAAGAGAGCAGACCTTGAACCAGCTGCTTGTTGAGATGGATGGTTTCGACGTTCGCTCCGGCGTCATTCTCATGGCTGCCACTAACCGTCCCGACATCCTCGACCCAGCGCTTCTGCGCCCGGGCAGGTTCGACCGCCAGATCGTGATCGACCGACCGGACCTCAAGGGAAGAGAGCAGATCCTCACGGTCCATTCCAGAGGCAAGCCGATGGCGGACGACGTCGATATGTCCGTGATCGCGAGACGCACCCCAGGCTTCACCGGAGCAGATCTGGCGAATGCGGTGAACGAGGGAGCCCTTCTCGCCGCTCGGCGCAACAAGAAGGAAGTCACGATGTTCGAGCTGGACGAGGCTATCGACCGCGTGGTCGCCGGCCCGGAGCGCAAGAGCAGGGTCATCTCGGAGAGGGAAAAGAAGATCATCGCTTACCACGAAGCCGGCCACGCCCTCGTGGGTTGGGCACTTCCCAACATGGACCCGGTGCACAAGGTTTCGATCATCAGCCGAGGCCGCGCTCTGGGCTATACGCTGGCGCTTCCCTCCGAGGACCGGTTCCTCGTCACGAAGGGCGAGCTGATCGACCAGCTCGCTTACATGATGGGCGGACGCGTTGCGGAGGAGCTGGTGTTTCAAGATCCCACGACGGGGGCCCAGGACGATCTCGAACGGGCCACCAAGGTCGCTCGCAAGATGGTTTGCGAGTGGGGAATGAGCGAGAGTCTCGGCCCGATCGCGCTGGGGCAAAAAGTTGATCAGCCGTTCCTCGGGCGCGATCTTGCGGCTCACCCCGACTACTCCGATCACGTCGCAGCCGAGATCGATCACGAGATCAGAAGGCTGATGGACGAAGCCCACGACGAGGCGTTCGAGATCATCTCCAATTACCGCAAGCAGCTCGACGGGATGGTGGACGCGTTGATCGAAAAAGAGACTTTGGAGAAGCCCGAAGTGGAAGCGCTTTTCGCTAAGGTCCCAAAGAGAACTCCCCGCGCGGACGCCGTTCCGAAGGCGCGAAGCAAGGCTTACGAGCAGAAGGCTGCATCGGTCTCTATGGACGACAAGGAAGCCAAGGCAGCCAAGCGACCCTCGAAGTCGAGACGCCGTCCAGCCACGGGCCCGGCCCCGGCCTAACCGGGGGGCCAGCGCCCATGGACGAACCTCGTATCCGGAGGGCGGTCGAAGAGATTCTGAAAGCGATCGGCGAGGATCCATCGCGCCCCGATATCGAGGAAACCCCCGCACGCGTCGCGAGGATGTACGCGGAGGTATTCGAAGGAATCGGCCGAGATCCCGCCGATGAGATCGACGTATTTTTCGAGAGCGATTACGACGAGATGATCATGCTGCGCGAGATCTCTCTCGTAAGCTTTTGCGAGCATCACCTGATCCCGTTTGTCGGGAAGGCCCACGTGGCCTACCTCCCCAACAAGAAGGGTCAGATAACCGGCCTTTCCAAGCTGGCGCGCGTTGTTGACGTGGCCGCTCGAAGACCTCAGGTTCAGGAACGGCTGACTATGCAGATCGCGGACGCGTTGGAAAGAAAGCTAGATCCTCGTGGCGTGTTCGTCGTGATCGAAGCAGAGCACTTTTGCATGACGATGCGGGGAGTCGCCAAGCCGGGGGCCCTGACCGTTACCTCAGCAGTTCGAGGAGCCTTCCGCGAGAACGTGGCCACCCGCGAGGAAGCGCTTCGGTTGATGAGGGGCATCTGAGTCCAATGACTGAGCGCGGCTGGCGCTGCCGCGACCGGCTGCTCCCGGTTTTCGATCGAACCCATGTCATGGGGATCCTGAACGTCACTCCCGACTCCTTCAGTGATGGCGGGCTCTTCACCGATCGCGAGGCGGCCATAAGCCGTGGGATCGAGATGGCCCGGGAAGGAGCCGACATCATCGATATCGGAGGAGAGTCCACCCGCCCCGGTGCGGACCCCGTCCCTTCCGACGAAGAGATGCGCAGGGTCCTGCCTGTCGTAGAGGGATTGGCACGCGGCACAGACGCAGTCATCTCTATCGACACCACGAAGGCGGTGGTGGCCGAGGCGGCCATTGAAGCGGGCGCAGCGATCATCAATGACGTCTCCGCGATGAGGTTCGACGCCAGGATGAAAGATATTGCGAGGGTTTCGGGGGCCGGAGTCGTTCTTATGCATATGGTGGGGGAGCCAAGGACCATGCAACAAGACCCTCGGTACACCGACGTCGTGCGGGAAGTCCGCCAGGCGCTGGATGAGTGGGCAGCGGCTGCGAACAAATCCGGCATTTCCCGCGAAAGCATCGCGATCGATCCGGGGATTGGATTTGGGAAAACCGCCGGTCACAACCTCTTGCTGCTAAAGGAAATTCGCGAACTCACCGAACTAAGTAATTACCCCGTGGTCGTAGGACCTTCCCGAAAGTCGTTCATTGGGACGACGCTCGATCTTCCGGTCGAGGAGAGGCTGGAGGGCACCGCTGCGGTGGTGGCTTGGGCAGTGGCAAACGGGGCCAACGTTGTGCGGGTTCACGACGTGAAGGAAATGGTCCGGGTCACTCGGATGGTAGAAGCGGTTGGGGGAGCATGAGCGACAAGATACGCATCAATGGGCTGCGCGTATTCGGATATCACGGAGTCAATCGGATCGAGCGTGAGCATGGCCAGCACTTTGTCGTGGACATAGAGGCGAGGCTGGACTTGCGAGAGGCCGGGACATCCGATCTGCTTGGCAGCACTCTCGACTACGATTCCGTCATCAAGAAGGTTCAGCATGTAGTCGCTCATGAGCGCTACACGCTGATCGAGGCTCTAGCGGAGAGAATCTCCGACGTGATCTTGGAAAACCCAGAGGTTTACGCCACCACGATCCGAGTCGCGAAGCCGAAGCCCCCTATAGAGGCGGATCTGGAATCGGTTCAAGTTGAGATCCAGCGCGGCCGCTGAAAGCCTTTATAGGCCTCGGCTCCAACCTTGATGATCGCCTTTCGAATCTGAAGAACGCGGTCGAAGCCATGAGATCCCGTGGCATTCAGGTCCTCCGGGTGTCGTCGGTTTACGAGACCGATGCAGTTGGCCCGCCGCAGCCTGATTTCCTGAATGCTGTTGCAGAGATCGAGACCAGCTTGCCGGCTGCGGATCTGCTTGCAGAGCTGAAAGAGATCGAGCGGTCGATCGGAAGAAGACATCGAGAGCGGTGGGGGCCACGCGAGATCGATCTGGATCTCCTGCTATACGACGACCAGGTTATCGAGGATTCGAACCTGACGATCCCCCACCCAGAGATCACCAGGCGCGCGTTTGTAATGATTCCGCTGCTCGAGATCGACCCCGGCCTGGAATTGCCCACGGGCGAGCCCCTGAGTGTCTATTGCGACCCCGATTCCCCTGGGGTGCGAATGTTCGGGCGAATGGACTGAGCGCAAGAACCTATACTTGCGCCGACCGGTATCCATGGAGGGAACTGGATCAGATGCTTCTAGCAGTGGATGTTGGCAACACTCAGACCCACATCGGCATGTTTTCCGCGGCAGAGATCGTTGCCGAATGGAGAACTTCAACCGAGCCAAAGCGCACTGCTGATGAGCTGGCGCTCATCTTTCAGGAATTCCTTTCGTTTCAGGGACTGTCGTTCTCCAAGCAGGTGACCGCCGTAGTGATCGCGAGCGTGGTGCCGTCTTTGACGGCGGCGCTCCGTGAGATGGTGCAGCGCTATTTCCATTTCGATCCGCTCATTGTCGAGCCCGGAACCAAGACCGGAATGCCCATCCGCACCGACGACCCTCGGGAAGTTGGTGCGGACCGGCTCGTCAACGCTCTTGCTGCTTATCGACTGTTCGGGGGGCCGGCCGTGGTCGTCGATTTCGGTACGGCCACCACATTCGATGCCGTCAGCGACCAGGGTGAATATCTGGGAGGTGCCATAGCGCCGGGCATCCAGATTTCCTCGAACGCTCTATGGACCATCGCGGCTCAGATCCAGAAGGTGGAATTGATCCAACCAAGGTCGGTCATCGGTAAGTCCACCCGGGAAGCGGTTCGTGCCGGAGTTCTCCTCGGGTCCGCCGCTATGGTTGACGGCATGGTGGAGCGCATGCAAAAAGAACTCGGAGGCGATGCGAGAGCGATCGTTACCGGTGGGCTTGCGGCCCTCATCGTCGAAGGCTGCAACGTCTCGCTGATTCACGAGCCCTATCTGACTCTCAAGGGCCTGAAGATCGTTCACGAGTTGAATGCCGGTGACTGACCCGCATAATCCGAACGAGGAAGAGCAGATCCACGAGTCCCAGTCGGCCGCTGAAACTCAGCGCGCCGAGCGAATCGCCAAGGCTGAGAGGATGCGCGCCGCAGGCGACGAGCCTTACAAGCTTCGTTTCGACAAGGACTCATCGGTCGCGGAGATAGTGGAACGTCACTCGGACCTTTCCGCGGGGGCCGAGACCGAAGATCGAGTAGCAGTCGCCGGAAGGGTCATGACCGTTCGGGCTATGGGCAAGCTCGCCTTCGCCGATCTCAAGGATTGGTCCGGCAGGATCCAGCTGTTCGGGCGTTCGGAGAACCTCGCAGGCGATTTCGAAGCCTTTAGCGAGCTCGATGTCGGTGACTGGGTTGGCGCTCGGGGCGTGGTGATGAAGACCAAGAAAGGCGAGCTTTCGGTCCTGGTCGATTCCTTCGAAGTGCTTTCCAAGTCCTTGCTACCGTGGCCGGAGAAGTGGCACGGGCTCAAAGACGTGGAGCTTCGCTACCGCCAGAGATATCTGGACCTGGCAACCAACGACAGGACCAGAGAGATCCTGCGCGTTCGCACGCAAGCGCTGCATCTCATACGGGAGTGGTTGATCGGACGTGGATTCATCGAGGTCGAGACACCGATGCTGCAGCCCCTTCACGGGGGCGCTATCGCCAAGCCATTCGTGACGTTCCACGAGACGCTCGGGATGAATCTCTATCTGAGGATTGCCCCGGAGCTTTACCTCAAACGCTTGCTGGTCGGTGGCATCGAAAGAGTCTTTGAGATCAATCGCAACTTTCGAAACGAGGGAACGAGCTTCAAATACAACCCCGAGTTCACGACGCTCGAGCTATATCAAGCGTTTGGCGACTACCACACCATGGCGGAGCTGCTGGAGGACTTGATCGGCGACGTGGTGACCGAGATTCACGGCGGCACCAAGGTCAAATGGCAGGGGCACGAGATCGACTTCTCCAAGCCCTTTAGAAGAGCGAAGATCGTCGACCTCGTTCGCGAAGCTGGTATCGACCCCGATGGCGACCTGGCGTCTGAATGCCGCCGGCTGGGCATTGCGGTGGAGCCTTCCTGGGGCTGGGGCAAACAGCTGACGGAGATCTACTCCAAAAGAGTCGAACCGAATCTGATGCAGCCGACGTTCGCCACGGACTATCCAAGAGAGGTCTCTCCGCTCGCCAGAGGCCATCGTGATGATCCTCGCTTCACCGAGCATCTCGACCTGGTCATCTGCGGGATGGAGTTGGGGCCAGCGTACTCAGAGCTAACCGATCCGGTCGAGCAGCGTGCTCGCTTCGAAGAACAGGCTCAACAGAGGGCTGCAGGAGACGAAGAAGCCCATGTCGTCGATGAGGACTTCCTGCGGGCACTCGAGTACGGCATGCCCCCTGCAGGCGGGCTGGGGATGGGTGTCGATCGGTTAGTGATGATCTTGAGCGACTCTCCCTCCATCAGGGAGGTCATCTTGTTCCCCGCGCTGCGGCCGGAATAGGTCTGGGACTGGATTCCACGCGAGCGATACCATGCACTTTCTATGGATCCCGCCGAAGCGGTAAAGAGGGCATTGGAGCGCGGAGCAAACGCGGCGCTCGTGACGGTCAAGAAGGTTGAAGGCGATGCCCCTTCTGCCGTTGGGATGAAGCTTGCGGTTGACGAAAACGGCACCATTTTTGGCACTTTGGGCTGCGATGGCTTCGACTCGTCCGGTGTTTCCGACGCGTTGCGATCCCTGGCAGAGGAGGCGCCGTTGGAGTCCAAGTACCCATGGCATCAGGGCGCCGCAATATCCGTAGAAGTTAGGCCGTACCGGCCGGGCGAGCGAGTTCAAACTCCGGACAGGGAGATCCCCGAGTTGCTCATTGTAGGTCAGGGCCCCGTGGCGAGGGCTCTGGTGGCCCTGGGAGAACCCCTCGGGTTTCATGTGCGGGTTGCGGCCGGCCCAGACTCCCCCAAAGTGGGAGACTTCGATGGATTCGATGGAGCAGACGAGGTGATCGTTGCCACGGAGGTTAGAGACGTCGAGGCTCTGCGTCCCAACGGCAATACGTATGTCGTCATTTGTGGACACGATCAAGACTTCTCGATTCCGGTTCTGCGCAAGATGATCAAAAGCAATGCGCCTTACATCGGAATGATGGGATCGAGGCGACACACCGGAGCTCTATACGACGAGCTGAAGGCCGAGGGGTTCGACGACGATGCTGTTGCGAAGGTCCATACCCCAGTTGGCCTCGATCTCGGCGCCGAGACCCCTGAAGAGATCGCTCTTAGTGTCTTGGCCCAAGTGATAGCAATTCGCCGAGGGGGATCGGGCAGACCTCTTCATCTTGCGACTTAGGCCCACCACCTTTCTCATCCTTGCTGCACTGGTTTGTTTTTCATGTACCGGTGACGCGCGCCTTGAGATCCCAGGAGCAGGCAACGAGCAACAGGCAGACGACTCACTGAAGATCCATGTCTTTGGCGCGGACAGCGACCGAGATCTTTTCGATGGAGCGCGTCTTGCAGCAGTTGGCAAGCCGGTGCTCGGGAAGTCCGTCGAGGTTGTCGACGCCGGCCCCCCCGATGCCTTCAAACTGGCTGCACTCGCGGACCGCCCTGATGTGATCGGAGCCGTGACGATCGGAGGACGCGATGCAATCGTCCAAGCATCCGCGGCACTCAACCGCTACCGAATGGTCGTGATCGAGCTGACTGATGATCTCTACGATGCCGGGCAGCTCGAACCTCCGGTGTTTCAGTTCTCGATCCCGCATTCGTGGCAGGCCTATCGTCTTGCGCGCTACTTCGGGCCGGGAGATCGCGCCTACCGTCGTGTTGGACTCATCCGTCAGGCCGATGCTTCAGGAGAGATCGCAAGCCGGACCCTCGAGGAAGCAGCGTCCATGAGGGGACTTCGATTCTCCGAATCTGTGGCCGGTTCCGCCGACCCCACGGAAGTGGGCCGGGCCCTCGCAGAACTGCACGCAGCCGCACCTGAGGCCGTCGTGCTGGATGGGGACGCCGAGCTCATAACGGAGGTTGCGCGGCAGCTGACCGAAGGCGATCGCGCGTACGCGGGGAAATCGAGAATCGGCGACGGATGGCGTCCCCAGATCGCCGGGTTCGCCTCGCTGATCTCGTCGCAGGTGTCCCTGCCTCCCGGAACCGTCGCATCCGCTGATTACGCGCTGGCACTCCCCCCGGCCGACTCGGTAGCACCGGTAAAGCAGTTCATAGATCGTTTCAGCGAGGAGTTCGACCGTGAGCCCGCGGGTCATGAGTCCTTGGGATTCGACGCGGTGATGGCGATGGCCGAAGCGGCGGAGCGAGCCGGTGGCATCGACCGTGCCAAGATCTTCGAGGCGATATCGGCCTTCGATCGGATCCGTTTTGCTCGGATTCCCGTTTCGTTCGGACGAACGGACTGGGTGGCCCCCGAAAGAGACTATCTGGGTCTATGGGCGGTTCCAGGTCCGGAGCGTGCCGGTGGAGAAAGATGGCTTCAGCTCATGCGCACATTCACGTCAGATCTCGAACGAACCAATATCCCAGAAGATGACTGGCCGTCGTTCTTCGACGGGACGACTCCGGGCGGAGAGGCTCCGTTTTTCCACCTGGCCAAGCGCGGGATCACCTCCGACCGAACAGATGACCTGCATTGAGCGTTGCGGGGAATAATCTGGCCCGTTTGTCGTTTTAGCTGAATCGGGCAGTTGAGATAAAAATCCTACATGCCTGTTTGAGCATAAAGGCTGGTCAGCGAGCTGAAACTTTCGGTATAGCCGGCCCCGATACCATCCGATTGATACCGTAGGGATGAATGAGGGTTAGGCTGGCCTAAGTAGGAAATAGGGAACTTTATAATCGTTAACGTGGCTGAGACATAAAGGCTACAAGGAGAAATAGATGTCCAGCATGTTCGAAAGATTTACCGACAGAGCACGCAGAGTTGTCGTGCTGGCTCAGGAAGAGGCGCGACTACTTCATCACAATTACATCGGGACCGAACACATCCTTCTCGGTCTCATCTCCGAGGGAGAGGGCGTTGCAGCGAAAGCTCTAGAGTCGCTGGGAGTTTCCCTCGAGATGGTGCGAGCCCAAGTCGAGGAGATCATCGGTACCGGTTCCTCTTCCCCTCAGGGCCACATCCCATTCACCCCGAGGGCAAAGAAAGTTCTCGAGCTCTCTCTCAGAGAAGCTCTGCAGCTAGGCCACAACTACATCGGAACCGAGCACATCCTTCTCGGCCTCATCCGCGAGGGCGAGGGCGTTGCAGCACAAGTCCTCCAGAAGCTTGGTGCGGATCTGGGGCGTGTTCGCCATCAGGTGATCCAGCTCCTCTCCGGTTACGGAACTCCGCAGGAGAAGGCATCGGCCGAAGCGGCCACCCCAGGCGGCTCGGCCGTCCTGGATCAATTCGGGCGCAACCTAACGGCTCTAGCCGGTGGGAACAAGCTCGACCCGGTGATCGGTCGCGAGAAGGAGATCGAGCGCGTGATGCAGGTCCTTTCTCGAAGGACCAAGAACAACCCCGTGCTCATCGGCGAACCCGGCGTTGGAAAGACCGCCATCGTCGAGGGACTCGCTCAGAGAATCGTAAAAGGCGAAGTTCCGGAGACCCTCAAGGGCAAGCAGATTTACACCCTCGACCTCGGAGCGTTGGTGGCCGGATCCCGCTACCGCGGTGACTTCGAAGAGAGACTGAAGAAAGTTCTGAAGGAGATCCGCACCCGCGGCGACATCGTTCTGTTCATCGACGAGCTTCACACGCTCGTGGGGGCCGGAGCTGCCGAGGGCGCCATCGACGCGGCTTCGATCTTGAAGCCGATGCTCGCACGCGGTGAGCTGCAGACCATCGGTGCAACGACCCTGGATGAGTACCGCAAGCACCTGGAGAAGGATGCAGCGCTCGAGCGCCGGTTCCAGCCGATCATGGTGCCGGAACCGACTGTTGCGCACACGATCGAGATCCTGAAAGGTCTGCGTGAGCGGTACGAAGCGCATCACCGTATCCAGATAACCGATCAGGCCCTCGTGGCCGCGGCGAACCTTGCCGACCGTTACATATCCGACCGCTACCTTCCCGACAAGGCCATCGACCTGATCGACGAGGCCGGTTCAAGGCTACGCATCCGCCGTATGACCGCGCCTCCTGACCTGAGAGAGCTCGACGAGAGGATCGCGGACATGCGCCGCGACAAGGACGTATCGGTTGAGCAGGAGAATTACGCCCAGGCCGAGGAGCTGCGCGGCGAGCTCAAGAAGCTGCAGGAAGAGCGGGACGTCAAGCAGATGGAATGGCAGGACACTGAGGGACAGGTTCTGGCCGAGGTGGATGAGGAAGAAATCGCCGAGGTTCTGTCGACTTGGACCGGGATTCCAGTCTTCAAACTCACCGAGGAGGAGACCGAGAAGCTCATCCGTATGGAGGACGAGCTCCACAAGCGCATCGTCGATCAAAACGATGCAGTGCGAGCAGTATCGCAAGCCATCCGCCGCACCCGTGCAGGACTAAAGGACCCACGGCGTCCTTCTGGGTCGTTCATCTTCCTGGGCCCGTCTGGCGTCGGAAAGACCGAGCTGTCGAAAGCTCTCGCCGAGTTCCTCTTCGGCGACGAGGATGCACTCGTCCAGCTCGACATGAGCGAGTACATGGAGAAGCACACGGTCAGCCGACTGATCGGCTCGCCCCCTGGATACGTCGGATACGAAGAGGGCGGTCAGCTGACAGAGGCCGTCAGGCGCAGACCGTTCTCGGTGGTTCTGTTCGATGAGATCGAGAAAGCTCACTCGGACGTGTTCAACACCCTGCTTCAGATCCTGGAGGACGGGCGTCTCACCGATTCCCAGGGCCACACCGTCGACTTCAAGAACACAGTGATCATCATGACCTCGAACCTGGGGACCGCGAATCTCCGCAAGACCGCACTTGGATTCGCTACTCCGGACGGCGAGGTCAACTACGAGAAGATGAAGGACAAGGTCACCCAGGAGCTGAAGAAGAGCTTCCGGCCCGAGTTCTTGAACCGAATCGACGAGGTCATCGTGTTCCGTGAGCTTTCACGTGAGAACGTGAAGGAGATCGTCGACCTCATGTTCAAGCGGGTGCAGGAGCAGCTCGAATCCAAGGACATCGAGATCGTGCTAACCGACGGCGCCAAGGACGTTCTTGCCGCAGAGGGGTACGACCCAACCCTCGGGGCCAGACCGTTGCGACGGGCGATCCAAAGATTGGTTGAGGATCAGCTGTCGGAGAAGATCCTATGGAAGGAGTTCCACGCTGGTCAGACGATCGTCGTCGATTCCGAGCCGGATCCTGACGATCCCAAGAAGAACAAGATCGTCTTCCAGGTCTCGAGTACTCCGGCTGCAGTTGAGCCTCCGCCTGCCGAACTTGCCGGCAGCGGAACCAGCGGTTCGGGATCCAGCTCAGCCGAGTCTTAGGTTAGGTCCGCCATACCCGATGAACGTCCAGGAGATGATCGCCAAAACCCAGGACGTCCTCACAGTCAAGAGAGTGTTCGGCGAACCCTTTGAGAAGGATGGGGTCACCGTTATCCCAGCGGCGCGAGTTCGAGGCGGCGGCGGAGGCGGCGGAGACACCACCGGCAACGGCGGCGGAGGCTTCGGTATCGATGCATCTCCTGCTGGTGCCTTCATCATCAAAGGCGAAAGGGTTCACTGGGAGCCGGCGATCGATGTGAACCGCGCACTGCTGGTCGCGGCGATTGCACTTCTCGCCCTGCGCTCGGTGGCGAAAAGCGGTCTAAAGCGCAGGCGCCGCAAGCGGTAGTACTACTAACTCTCAGCGGGGATCTGTCCAAAGCGGGAGAATGTCGCCCAAATGACGGATCAGAACCAGGTAGTACCGCCCGCGCCCGAGCAAGTTAGTGCCGAGATTGAGCGCCAGCTTGTCGACCCGAAGAAGCTGCAGGATTTCCTGGAGGAAAGGCTTCCGGGTACCGGTGCCTTCGAGATCAAGCGACATCTAGCCGGCCACTCTTGCGAGACGTTTTTCGTTGGGCGGGATGGTAACCAGTGGGTGCTGAGACGCCCCCCTCTGGCGGTCTATCTGCCAACGGCCCACGACGTCCTGCGCGAACACCGGGTTCTTAGTGCGCTTGCGGATACGCCCGTGCGTTCCCCGAAGCCAGTTCTGGTCTGCGAAGACGACGAGGTGTTGGGGGCCCCCTTCTATCTGATGGAACGCAAGGACGGCTACGTTTTACGGACGGAGATTCCCGATGTGCTCGACTCACGGCAGGATCACAAGCGGATCGGTGCCGAGCTCGTCACGGCCCTAGCCGAGCTTCACAATGTCGACTACGTTTCAGTCGGCCTGGACGGGTTCGGGAAACCGACGGGCTATCTAGAAAGACAGATCCGAAGATGGACAGGCCAGCTCGAGCTGGCGTCATCCATAACCAAGCAGTCGAGAGAAGTGCCGGAGATGTGGCAAATCCGGGACTGGCTCGCGGCGAACATGCCGGACTCAGCGGCGTCGGTGATCGTTCACGGCGACTACAAGCTGGACAACGTGATGTATGCCCCGGAGTCTCCCGCCACCGTCAATTCCATTTTCGACTGGGAGATGTCGACCATTGGAGATCCACTTGCCGACCTTGGCTGGATGCTTTCCTACTGGCGCGAGGAGGGAGACCCGGAAGACGTTCTGCATTCCGCTCTGAACGCCCTCACCACAGGAGTGGGGTTCCTCGGCCGGGCCGAGCTGATCGGCTTGTATGAAGAGCTGACGGGCACCCGTATCGAGAACATCCGGTGGTACGTGGTCGCTGCTGTTTGGAAGCTTGCGTGCTTGTTGGAGGGCTCATACGGCCGTCACTTGATGGGCACCACAGACGATTCTTTCTTCGCCATGCTCGAGGCGGGAATCCCGGCCCTGGCACAGCGTGCTCTTGATATCTCCCGCGGAGCAATGGAGCTCTGATGGGGCAGATAACGAGCCTCATTACCGATTTCGGGGGAGTCTTGACGACTTCGATCTTCGAGTCGTTCAAGGCCTTCTGCATCGACCATTCGATCGAGCCCGAGGTCTTGAGAGTTGTCTTCGCAGAGATGATCGCCGAGGGTGACGCCAATCTCCTGTTCCGATTGGAGAGGGGCGAGCTGGAACACGAAGAATTCGACCGGCTTTTCGCCGAGCAACTCTCGAAGCGCTCCGGGGTGCAAGTGGACCACGTTGATCTGAAAGCTCGGATGTTTTTTCAGGTGAGGCCCGCCCCCGAGATCGTGAACGCCATTGATTCGATTCACAAAGCCGGTTTTGCGACCGCTTTGCTATCGAACTCCTGGGGGCCGGGCGGTTATCCCAGGGAGATATTTGAGGATATGTTCGATGCCGTGGTCATCTCGGGAGAGGTGGGCCTGCGCAAACCCGACCCGGAGATCTATCTGATGACGGCCAAGATGATCGACCGAGACCCGGCCGAGTGCGTCTTTATCGATGACATCAAGGTAAACGTCGAAGGCGCAGAGGCCGTCGGAATGACCGGCCTTCACCATAGGGAGGCAAAGGAGACGCTAGAAGAACTGGCGAAGCTCTTCGATGTCCCATTCGACCACAGCTAGCGGGCGAACCCTATTCCCTGCAGCGCGGCCTTCGGTGACCTAACTGCGATACCGAGTCCGATCAATGCGAGACTGGCGATCAAAAGGGGAGTGCTTTCGACTCCCGTTCTCGCAGGAGCCTGTCCTGCGACCCTCGATGGTTCGACCTGAGGCTGTTCGGTTGGCCTGGTCAGCTGTTCTCCGAGCACTCGCGCTTTCGGCGGTGGCGTACGCACTACCACTACTCCACCAACGCGTGTGATTGTCGTCAAAGCGTCGTCTTGTTTGGGGCCGGCCTCGTTCGATGTGGCTACGGCCACGTTCAAGACCCGATTCGGCGCATCTGTGTTGATGGTGACCTGGAAAGTCACGAGCACGAACTCGTCCGGCGCGAGAGATGCAAAGGTCCAGGTAAGACCATTGGTGGTCGCATCATGGCTTCCGGCATCCGATGCACTGCCGGCCACGTATGTGGTCCCCGCAGGCACGGCGTCGGTGATCACGAGATTCGTGAGAGTTCCGTCTCCGGTGTTGTCGACTCTTATCTCGTAGGTAAGGGTGTCACCGGGCGAAGCCGTGGCCCTGTCCACAACCTTATCTATTGACAGGTCAAAGCTGGGGGCTTGTCCGCCGATCCAGGCGATGGGGCAGTTCGGCACCGTACTCGGCTCGATTCCTCGGTCCCATTCTCCATCGCCGTCGAGGTCCCAGACGGCCGTCACCACACTGCTGCCGGCCGTATCGGATGTGAGCACGATGTCGGCTTCTCCCTCGGAGTCGGTGGTTCCTCGACTGCCGGAGGTTCCTGCAACCGATACCACGCTGCCAACTCCATCAACGAGAACCAAGACTGGAGAGCCCGATGCCGGCTGTCCGTCGGCAGCGGTGGCTACCGATAGCGTGACGTTGCCACCGACATCTTCACTTGCTTGCCCGCCTGGGCATGAGATCGAGATGTGCCGCGCCGGTATTTCGAATGGAGCCTCGGGAGAGTTGTGCACAACAACAACGAGGCTCGAGGTCAGGTCAAGGCCAGAATCCAGCTGCCCAGATGCCTTGTCGAGACGGATTTCGGCTATCGACGGGTAGAGGTATGCGTGATTGGACCCGGCGAAGTTTGGAGACCGGTCGAAGTTGTCCCATCCAAGGGAGTTCAGGTTGTAGTCCATCGATGACTTTCCTTGAACCGCGCTCGCATCGATTCCGGTCACCGCGCCCCCGTCGCCGCCGCCGGCACCGCTCACGTAGCCAGATGGTGCGGATGAGTCCTCCCTCAGGATGTCAACCGGTACGAAGATCGTGCGGCCCCCGATGGTCCACTCGAACGAGATGTAGTCGCTGCTGACCAGATGCTTGAAGTTCTGGTAGCAGTTCTCGACCGCATTGGGACGCTCGCAGTAGGTATTGGACTTCGTTGCAAACGACTGCTGAAAGCCGACGTAGTACGCGTCGGCTGTCTCGAGGACCGCGAGCGCTCCTGTGAACGTGCCACCCTGGTCGCGGGTGTAGGTGAGTGACACCGCCTCCCCGGCATAGTCGGATTCGAGATTTCCATCGACTGCCGGCGCTGCCGACGATAAGCCGGCTGAGACGACGACCAGAAGCAAACCACCTACGAGCGCGAGCGCGCTGAATCTAGAACGAATGCGATGAGACACCACGACCTCCTTGAAAGTCACCCCTTAAAGCCACCGCCGCCTGGCGGCGTCGTCCAACCACGATAAGTGGCAATCCCTCACGGGTCAAGGAGAAAGTCTTGTCATACCCCCCCGCTACAGTTGGTCCATGGCTGCAACCATCCTCGTCTGTATCGAATGCGGGCACCGCTCTCTGCAGTGGATCGGGCGATGTCCGAAATGCGGGGCTTGGGAGTCTTTTCAGGGTGAATCCGATAACTCCTTGATCCCGCGCCCGGTGCGAATAGCAGAGGTCCGGCAATCATCGAACGACCGAATCAAAAGCGGCATCAATGAGCTCGACCGGGTCTTGGGCGGTGGGCTTGTTCCCGGCTCGGTAGTCCTCGTAGCGGGAGAGCCCGGTATCGGAAAGTCGACTCTCACTCTTCAGGCTGCGGCCGGGTTCGTTGCAAACGGCAAGTCGGTTCTTCTCGTCTGCGGCGAGGAGTCACTGGAGCAGGTGGCAGACAGAGCCAGACGGGTTGGGGGCGGAGTTGGGATCGATGCAGTGCCAGACACCGATCTGCCGTCGCTGGTCGAACTCCTTTCATCCCATGACGTCGTGGTCGTGGACTCGATTCAAACGCTCCGGGACCCGCAGCTGGCGGGAGATCAGGGATCGGTGTCCCAGGTGCGTTCGTGCGCGGCAGCCATCGGACGTGCGGCAAGGGCGAGCGGTTCCGCTGTGATCCTCGTCGGTCACGTCACCAAGGACGGAACAGTGGCAGGCCCAAGGACCCTCGAGCATCTGGTCGATGCCGTGTTGCTGTTCGAGGGCGATCGCGGTCACCAGCTTCGGGCGGTGAGGTCCGTGAAGAACCGATACGGTTCCACCGCCGAGCTTGGCGTGTTTGAGATGAGACCGGACGGGCTCGCTCAAGTCTCTGATGCTTCTGGTCTTCTTCTGACCGACCGTCAGGCCAATGTCTGCGGTTCTGTCGTCACCTGCATGATGGAGGGCAGACGGCCGCTAGCGATCGAGATCCAGGCACTTGCTATCGACGCGTCTGGACCTGCCAGGAGAGTCGGCACAGGTATCGATAATTCGAGGCTCATGACCTTGGCCGCTATCCTCGAAAAGGTGAGTGGAATCATCTTGTCGAAGAAAGATGTGTATGCCTCTGCCGCAGGAGGCCTTAGAGCAGGCGAACCCGCCGTTGATCTTGCTCTGGTCTTGGCAATTGCAAGCACTGCGAAGAGCAAGCCGCTTGGGCCGGACATAGCTGCAATTGGCGAAGTTGGGCTTGCCGGAGAAATCCGTGGTGTTCCCAACATGGACAGAAGGATTCAGGAACTTTCACGGATGGGATTTAGCACGGTATTGGTGCCGTCTTCTGCCTCAGTTGAAGCGGAATCGACAAAAATCGTGCGAACTGTCGACGTGAAGTCGGCGATTTCCTTTGCGCTGTAAGGCTTTTGTCGAAGGCCGCGAAGATTTGTTACCATGGACCCTCTCGTGCACATCCGCACAGAACGAATGACAAGGGGCGAGTTTCCCTTTCAGGACTTGGGAACTTTAAAGGAGGCGATTGTTTGTTCCGTGTAGGTGACAAGGTTATCTATCCGCAGCACGGCGCAGCAGTGATCAAGAGCTTAGAAGAGAAGACGGTTCTCGGAGAGAAAAAGAAGTACTTCGTTTTGAGGTTGGCATATGGAGACCTCACCCTCATGGTCCCAACCGACTCAACTGAAGAAGTCGGCATCAGGGACGTCATCAGCAAGGAAGAGCTTCAGAAGGTATTCAAGGTCCTCAAGTCCAAAGAGTGCCGTATGCCAACTAACTGGAGCCGCCGCTATAAGACTCACGTAGAGAAGCTTCGCTCCGGTGACATCTATCAGGTAGCCGAAGTCGTAAGAAACCTGGCACGCCGTGAGGCCGAGAAGGGATTGTCTGCCGGAGAGAAGAGAATGCTCACCCGTGCACGACAGATCCTCGTTTCAGAGGTCACATTCGCAGCGGGCGTGAAGGAAGACGAAGCCGAAAAAATGCTAGACAAGGTTCTCGCCTAAGCCTCTTTCGACGATTCTCAAACGGCCCCCCTTGGGGGGCCGTTTCGCGTTCTTAGTTGTACGCTGGATGAATGCTGCTGGTCGAGTTGATCCGCCTTGTAATCGTCCTGGCGTTCACTGCTGGCGGATATCAGCTCGCAGATGAGCGTTCGGGCTGGCTCGAAATCGGATCTAGTCCCGAGACGCGGATCTTGGTCTTCGCCGTCGTCGGCGCCGGTGTCGGTTACGTGATCGGCGGGATGGTCGGCCGCAGTCTTCTCTCGGCCGTTGGGGCCGTTGAACGCAAGGTCGAACGGGTTAGCGGGGCGGAGCTGGTAGCCGGAAGTATCGGGTTTCTTCTCGGAGCTGGTGCGGCTGTACTTGCCTCGTGGCCAGTACTCATATTCGTTCCGGTCGACTACCTTGCCTACTCGATCGTTGCGGTCATCTTCCTCTTCTTTTGTTATGCGGGGTTCCGCATCGCAACCGGCAAGCGTTTCGATGTCCTCAACATGATGGGTCTCTCCCAAACCCGTAACTTCCTCGAGGCTCCGGAGAATGGTGGGGGCCTGAGAGTCCTCGATTCGAGCGCGATCATCGATGGAAGGATCATCGACGTCGCCAACGCTGGCTTCGTGACGGGCCATGTGGTTTGTCCCCGATTCGTGCTTGCGGAAATCCAATCCATTGCGGATTCCGGAGACCCAGCGCGAAGGGCGCGGGGAAGGAGAGGTCTCGAGGTGCTTGATGCGCTTCAGGGGATCTCGCGGCTTCAGCTCGAGGTCTCCGACGACGATGTTCCTGAGTTTCGAGAGGTCGATGCCAAGCTCGTAGCTTTTGCCAAGAGGCTCAACGGAGTCCTGGTAACGACCGACTTCAATCTTCACCGGGTTGCCGAGCTCCAGGGAGTACCAGTGCTGAACATCAACACGCTGGCTGCTTCTCTTCAAGCGGTGGTCCTTCCGGGGGAAGAGGTTTCAATAGAGATCGTGAAGGAGGGGAGACAAAAGGACCAGGGGGTCGGCTACCTCGAGGACGGGACCATGGTGGTGGTTGAGTCTGCCAGCCGCCGAATTGGAGAGGTCATCCAAGTGAGTGTGACTAGCGTTCTGCAGACTCCTGCCGGCAAGATGTTGTTCGCGGTACCGGCGGATCAAACTCAGGTTCCTTGATCAATGTCGCAGTTGGGCTTCGTGACCGCGGTGGTCCTCGCGGGGGGCAAAGGAGCCCGCATGGGTCAGGAATTGCCAAAGCAATTCCTCGACCTTGGGGGGCGCCCCGTGCTCTTGCATAGCCTGGAGGCGCTGGAATCCTGCCGTGACGTCGATGCCACCGTGGTGGTGCTGCCGGATAGCCGGCCGAGCTTCATCGACGGCGAGATCGACCTTCCAAAGGTTTGCTCTGTTGCAATCGGCGGTGAGACCAGGCAGTCCTCTCTATCTCAGGGATTGATTTGCCTGCCCGAACAGACCGATGTCGTGCTCGTCCACGATGCTGCCCGGCCCCTGGTGTCGGTGGCGCTGATCTCTAAGGTTCTGTCCGGCATCAATGGCGCATTCCACGGCGCTATCGCTGCGCTTTCGATGGAGGATGCGATCAAGGAAGTATCCGAATCGGGCCAGATTCTCGGGAGCAGGACGAAGCGAGGTCTTTGGAGGGCCCAAACCCCTCAGGTATTTCTGCGGGCCTCGCTCGAGGATGCACTGGCGCGTGCCGACGCCACCGGTATCGAAACCGAGGACTGCTCGGAGCTTCTCGTCAGAGCTGGATATCGACTCAAAGTTGTCGAGGGGGATCCTTCCAATATCAAGGTCACGAGGCCGGAAGATCTGCGCATCTGTGAGAGCATCCTCGCTTCGAGAACCCTCTAACGAAGATGATGAAGGTAGGCCTCGGTTATGACGTACACGCTTTTGACCCTTCGCGCCCTTTGGTTCTCGGAGGCGTGACGGTTGAGGGGAGTTCGGGTCTTGCCGGTTGGTCGGATGCGGATGTGTTGAGTCATGCCATCGTCGACGCCATGCTGGGGGCCGCAGGGCTGGGAGACCTTGGAGCCCACTTCTCGACTGAGGAAGTACCAGAGGGAATCTCGAGTCTTGACTTGATCGCCCAGACGGCGGCGATGGTCTCTGGGGCGGGGTACCAAGTGGAGAACGTCGACGCCGTTGTTGTCGTCCAGGACGTGATGTTGTCCCCCTACCGCGAAGAAATGCAGAACCGGTTGGCGATGGCCCTCAACATCGAAGCGTCGGCAGTGAACGTCAAAGCCACAACCACAGACAGACTCGGGTTTGTAGGTGCCGGAGATGGAGCGGTCGGCATGGCAGTGGTTCTGCTCTCTCGAGCGCCGAGCTCGGAGGAGAAGTGAGCCTCGCGATCTATAACACCATCACCCGCACGAAGGAGGAGTTCGTTCCTCGCGAACCTGGTGTGGTTTCCATGTACGTTTGCGGACCGACCGTCTACAACCACATCCACGTTGGGAATGCCAGGGCCTTTATCGTCTTCGACGTCATGCGGCGCTATCTCAGGTGGCGGGGGCTGCGCGTTCGTTTCGTTCAGAACTACACCGACGTGGACGACAGGATCATCGAACGTGCCCGCGAGGAAAACCTCGAGGTCGATGAAATCACCAGAAAATACTCCGACGCATTCGAAGACGTAATGAGTGTGCTCGGGGTCGCGCCTCCGAACGTCTTGGTTCGCGCGACCGACCACGTCCCAGAGATGATCGAGATGATCTCAACGCTCATCGAGCGAGGGTTTGCCTACGAGTCCGGGGGCAACGTTTGGTTCGCTGTCGAGAAGTTCCCTGAGTACGGAAAACTGTCGGGGCGTTCTCTGGACGACGTTCGGGCGGGAGAGAGGGTCGAGCCTGATCCATCCAAGCGCTTCCCGCTGGACTTCGCTCTATGGAAGGCGGCGAAAGCAGGGGAGCCGGCTTGGGAGTCGCCGTGGGGTGCGGGGAGACCCGGATGGCATATCGAATGCTCTGCCATGTCCCTCAAATATCTCGGCATGGGCTTCGACATCCATGGAGGGGGCACAGACCTCATATTTCCTCATCACGAGAACGAAATTGCTCAGTCTGAGGCCGCTACCGGCGAATCTCCGTTCGTACGGTATTGGATTCACAACGGGATGGTGAACATCGATGAGCAAAAGATGTCGAAGTCTCTCGGAAACTTCGTTCTGGCCAAGGATCTTGTTGCCGAGGTGCCGGCTCAGGTCATCCGCTTGATGGCTATCGCCGGTCACTACCGCAGTGACGTCGACTTCGGTGACGCGCAGTTCGAAGATGCCAAAAAGGCATTTGAGCGGTTCGAGATCTTCTACCGCAACGCTAAAGACAGGGTAAAAGGTGGTGGCCGGGAGGAGTTATCGAGAGAGTTTCTGGCTCGCTTCCAGCGGGCAATGGATGATGACTTCAACACGCCTCAAGCCCTGAGCGTCCTCCACGATCTGGTTCGTCAAGGAAATGCCAGGATGGCCCAGCCGGATTATTGGGAAGACGCCGCCGCGGTGGAGGACCTTCACGGCATGTTGGAGGAGTTCGTTCTGATAACCGAGCTTCTTGGAGTTAAGCCTCGAGAAGAGCCAGCCGCTTCTGCGGATCTCACTGAAGGACTGGTAGCCCTGGCTCTCTCCATGCGTGAGAGCGCGCGCTCTGCCGGAAGATTCGATGAGGCGGATGCCATACGTTCCAGCTTGGGTGAGCTGGGAATAGCCATTGAGGACTCGCCAGAGGGCCCGCGCTGGCGCAGAACCATTTGAGCGAAGTGATTTGGGGCCGCAGGCCCGTCGCCGAGGCTTTGAGCGCAGGCTCGCCGATCGAGCTGATCCTGATTGCTGATGGCGTTTCGGAGAGCGGAGTGGTCCAGGAAGTTTTGGAACTCGCACGAGCCCGAGACATCCCCGTGGAGAGAATCGAAAGGAAGGCTCTCTTACGTCTCATTGGTTCAGACAAGCACCAGGGAATTGCAGCGCGTGTTCCTGCATTCGAGTACGCGCCCAGCAAGCAGGTCGTCGAGTCGAAACCGGCGAGGATCCTTCTGCTGGACGGGGTCACAGACCCCGTGAATCTGGGGTCGATCTTGAGAAGTGCAGAGGCTTTCGGATTTACGGGCGTACTCATTGGTCGTAACAGGAGCGTTGGCGTAACTCCAACGGTTAGGAAAGTCGCAGCCGGCGCGGCGGAGAGAGTTCCTGTGGCAAATGTGGGTTCTCCCGCGGAGACGATCGCCAGGTTGAGCCGATCCGGCATCTTTGTCGTTGGCCTCGACCCAGAGGGAACTGCCGAGTACGACTCGTTCGATTATCCGAGCGATTCACTGTGTCTGGTGGTGGGCGCAGAGGGAGCGGGTCTTTCTCAGCTCGTAAAGCGCCGTTGCGATGAGCTGATTCGGATTCCAATGGCTGGAGCCATGGCGAGCATCAATGTGGCGGTGGCCGCAGCCGTGGTCATGTCGAGGATTGTTTCCGTCCGGGGGCACCTCTCCGGGGAGGAATGAGGTGACTGTTTACAATGGCTGAAGGTGAAGAGTGCCGGGTTAGCTCAGTTGGCAGAGCAGGCGGTTTGTAACCGCCAGGTCGTCGGTTCGAATCCGACACCCGGCTCTCAAGGAACCTCGAAGAGTTGGCGGACAAGATCGTGAGGAACGGGTAGGTCAATGGAGACCATGAATCCGTGGGAAGCGGCTCTCGAGTTCCTGGACGAAGCTGCTGAACTGATATCCCTTGACCCCGGGATACATGCGATCCTTCGCAAGCCCAAGCGTTCGCTAGAGGTTGCCGTGCCGGTCAAGATGGACTCCGGAGAAATCACGGTGTTCTCGGGTTACCGGGTTCATCACGATGTTACGAGAGGCCCGGCGAAGGGAGGCATTCGGTACCACCCGCATGTATCCCTGGACGAAACCAAGGCACTGGCCATGTGGATGACTTGGAAGTGTGCCGTCGTGAATATTCCTTACGGGGGGGCCAAGGGCGGCGTGATCGTCGATCCGAAGCAGCTGTCGACGAGAGAGTTGGAGAGGATGACACGGCGTTATGCATCCGAGATCCTTCCGTTGATCGGTCCCGAGAAGGACATCCCCGCACCCGATGTCAATACCGACGAACAGGTCATGGCCTGGATCATGGACACCTATTCCATGAACATCGGTTATTCAGTACCGGGAGTCGTGACCGGCAAGCCGCGGTCTATTGGAGGTTCCCATGGCCGTGGAGGGGCCACCTCCAGGGGAGTGATGTACCAGGTTCTTTCGGCTCTCAAGACGAGGGGTCTTGGAGTAGATGAGATCTCCGTTTCGGTGCAGGGATTCGGCAAGGTAGGAAGCGGTGCAGCAAGGATGCTTCACGATGAGGGATGTCGCATCCAAGCGGTGAGCGATGTCATGGGCGGGATCTACAACGAACGCGGTCTCGATCCGGAGGCAGTAGAGGTGCACAAGCGCGAGGCTGGAACCGTGGCAGGCTTCGCAGGCGGGGATCCAATTACCAACGAAGAGCTCATGGAACTGGAGGTGGATGTCCTTGTTCCCGCTGCTCTGGAAGGGGTTATCAACGAGTCGAATGCCGACCAGATAAATGCTCGGATCATCGTCGAGGGCGCTAACGGGCCGACTACTCCTAAGGCAGACAGGATGCTGAACGAACGCGATGTGTTCATCGTTCCAGACATCCTTGCCAATGCGGGTGGGGTAACCGTTTCCTACTTCGAATGGGTGCAGGACATCCAGGCCTACTTCTGGACCGGTGATGAAGTGAATCAAAAGCTGCGTCAGATCATGGAGGGATCGTTTCTCGACGTGTTTGGTTTGTCTCAGACAAAGGGCTGGACCATGCGTCAGGCCGCGACGGCGCTCGCGGTCGAACGAGTGGCTGAGGCGCAGAGGGTTCGAGGCCTCTACCCGTAGTCATCTCGGATCATCCGGAAGAGCCCCCGGGGATCATCGGCCATAGTCAAATCTCGCCATTCAGCCCCGTCTTCTGAGGCCGAAAACCTGATTGAGGTAATTCGGCATGAGTTGGTGTTCGTGTGGTTTGTTGATCATTTCGGGAGTGGGCGATGGCTTCGTAATAACGTCCGAAGGCAGGATCCTTTGGATGAGACGTCGCTCCGACACTTTCTCTTGCACTGAGTGCGGCAGAACCTACGGTCTGATGGAACTCACAGCCGTCTCAGGGCAACCCATCCTGACGAATCCACCGGGGGAGGCAGCTGCTAGCTAGGTGCTTGCAATCCAGGCACTTCCTACTTAAGGTGAAATGTCAGAATCACATTGATGTGATTTCTTAGGGAGGTCCCCGTGGCTGAAGACAATCAAAGGGAATTCGGCGAACGGGAGCGCAAGATCCTCGAGTTCGAGCGCTACTGGTGGAAATACGCAGGAGCCAAAGAGCGGGCCATCCGCGAGCAGTTCGAGCTGTCCGCCACCCGCTACTATCAGCTTCTCAATGAGATCATCGACATGCCCGAAGCTCTCTCCTACGACCCGATCCTGGTCAAGCGGCTTCAGCGACTGCGGGCCTTTCGTCAGAGACAACGCATGGCGCGCCGGCTCGGGATCCGTCTTACCGACAACGGGTAAGGTACTGTCGGCCGGTGGGTAGGCACTCACTGGACGATCAGACCGTCTTCTGGCGATCGGCGGTCCTGTTCGGCCTCAAGTGGCTGGCGATCGGGGTACTCCCGCTTCTGGTGATTCTCGGGATCGTCCGCCTGGTGACCTCCGAAGAGCAACCGGTAGAGACTGTTCCCCAAGCCGTGGATCCTGAACCGAGCCCAGAGCCCGAGACGGAGCCGGCAGTAACCGAAACTGTCGAAGAAGAGCCGCCTTCGGAGTCCCCAGCCCCCAGTCCCACCGCAGAAGCCAAACTGTCCGTTCAGGTGCTAAATGGATCTGACACCGAAGGTCGCGGCAATGCGGCTGCGACCGAACTGAGAAACGAGGGCTACGAGGTGGTGGCTGTGCAAAACGCCGCCAGGAAATACGAGAAGACGACTGTGTTTTACCAGGAGGGCTATGAGAGACAGGCCAACGACATTGCCAGAGTCCTCGGTGCCGAGGTGGTGGAGCCCGCCCCAGAAAACCTGGACAAGCAGATCCCCGTCACGGCTGTAGTCGGCAACGACTACGAGCCCTGATCAACCTTGATCAACCGACTGCCTTTCAAGTTGTTCGATTGATACCAGTTCCATCGTCGACGTAATGTCGACTTTGACTGTGCCGGCCTGTATCTCTCCCCCCAGCGTCAAGGCGAACTCGCTGGAGGAAACGCTGGTCAGGAGGGTGGCGATACCCCGGTCGATGTCGATGCTCGCGTGAGTACGTGAAGTCGTCGTTCCCTGCGCCGACGCGGTTCCCCTTCCGACAGTTTGTCTGGTGGTGATGTCGCCGGAACGCTCGATCTCGATGTTGGCGAGGCGGGATCGCTTTTCAACCCGAAAGCCTAAGAGCCTCCCCATGCCATCGAGATCGATCGAAGAGTTCTCGGCTCGAGCTCGTTGAGGGGCGCTCCAGCTGTCCCCGATACCAACGGGGGTCGGCGGGAGAACCGGACGACTCTCCAGAAATATTCGGTCGAGCTCCAACCGCTGCATGGGGCCTGGAGGAAGGGCCGAACTGCGGATGAAGCGCGAGACTCGCCCCGATGCATCTACCTCTAATTCCATTGTGATCGTGAGATCTAAGGCTGCTTCGATTCCATCTTCGACGATCTTGGTTGGCCGGATGGATACCAATAGGCGCGGCCGGCCTCGGTCGGATGGGTCAAGGGATTCTTCGTCCACTCGAATCTCTGCGATAAGCCGCCTGGTCGTTATCTCTGCGGGAGAGTCGCTATGCACTACCCCGTCGATGGTCCATAGATATCGGGCCATCTGCATCGGAGGGAAGGAATAGGAGAGAGCAACTTGTTCGGAGGCGCATCCCGGGATAACAAGACAGGCAGCCAGGGCCCATAGGATCCTTCTCAAACTAGGCGACTCAAACTAGGAATCGAGCTGCTTTTTCAGCTCTTCTAGGATTCCAGTCAAATCCTCGATGGTTTGTTCGAGCTTTCCTGCCAGCGCGATACGAGCGCTTCTCACTTCTTCTGATTCGCCGAGAGAGGCCCTTCGTCTTGCTTCAGCCGCCTCCGTAAGTCTCTGCGCCTGCTCGCGAGCTTCTGCCACGATTGCATCAGCTTCTTGTCGAACTTGTCGGATCATCTCCGGATCAGCGGCCACGAGCGTAGTTTACTAATCTCGCCTGAGTGGACCCCATTGCCTTGTTCTCGAAATCCGTAAAGGAAAATCCAGCCGCGTCTGGCTTCGTATTGGATTTCGACGGAACCCTCTCAGAGATAGTGCTCGATGCGGCGGAGGTTTCGCCCGTTACAGGCGCTTCGGAAGTGCTTACAGAGCTCGCCGGCAAATACGGTCTGGTCGCTCTTGTTTCCGGACGCAGAGCTGAATTCCTAGCAGGGCTTGTCGATGCCGAAGGCGTCAGGTACATCGGCGTCTATGGGGCAGAGGAATTCGTTGGCGGCAGGCTGGTTCATCCACCCGAGGCGGATCGGTGGCGGGGCACAGCTTCAAGGCTCGCCAGGGATGCCGAAGCTTTGATTACGACCGAAGGGCTTACAGGGTGCGAGGTTGAGTACAAGGAGCTGGCAGTTTCCCTTCACTTCAGAGCTGCGCCCGAATACGGGGGTCTGTTGGTCGATTGGGCCAAAACTGTTGCTCCCCGACGCAATTTCGAAGCCAATCTAGGGCGCATGGTGGTCGAACTTCGTCCGGTTGGGGTTTCGAAAGCTGAAACTCTTCGACGGCTGGTAGCACAGTCTGGTGTTCGTTACCTGTTGGCAGCAGGTGACGATCATGCGGACGTCGAGGCACTTCTCGCAGCGAAGGACATCCTTGGGCAAAGCGCTATCACAGTTGGGGTGGCGTCGAGTGAGGAACCGTCTGGCTTGCGCGAGGCGTCTGACCTTGTTGTGAGTTCTCCTGCGGAAGTCGTGGCTGTGCTCGGAGAGTTCTAGCTTTGAATCAGGCGAAGTTTCTCTAGCATCTGCCGGCGCTTCAACTGAGGATCTTCAGGCCTCTCGGGATTGAGCACTTCCTTGACCGTTGTCGATAGTGCCAAGGGGTTGAAGGGTTTGGTCACATATGCGGCTGCCCCTGCTGAGAGACCCTGAATTTGGTCCACTTCTCTTACTTTCGCGGTAAGCATGATTACGGGAATATCCCGAGTAACTTCATCGCTCTTCAGCATTTCGAGGACCTTCCAGCCGTCGAGGCCAGGCATCATCACGTCGAGGAGAACCAAAGAAGGACGGTCTTCTACCACCCTGCGAAGAGCTTCTTCCCCGTCGTGCGCCTCGATCACGTCGTAGCCTTCGAATTCGAGATTGACTCGGCAAAGAAGGAGCACATCGGGTTCGTCGTCGACGACCAGGATCTTGGCTGACATCCCCTACCTCCGGGCCTAATAGAAGGTTTCTGGCCCAATCCCAATATCGGCCCGACGTGGCCCTTCATCTAGTACCCGGCAGGAGGATATTTCCTGGTCAAAAAGGGCTATTCGGAGAGGTGGCCAGGCGACGGTCCTTATAATCGGTCCCTATAATCGGCGAGTGTCCGACGCTCCACGCAACGAGATCGTAGAACTCTCACCTCGGGAGAGTCTCCGTTCGGTGGGCATCCTCTCCTGGTCCATCCTGGGAGTCCTTCTTCTCGTTGCCATAGGTCTATGGCTGCTCTACCAGGTCCGAGTCATCTTCCCTCCGCTTGTGCTGGCTCTAGCCATCATCTTTTTGTTGAACCCCCTTATTGCGGTCCTCGAGAGGCGAGGGGTGCGAAGGATCTTCGGGACCCTGGCGATCTACCTGATCTTTTTCATGCTCGTCTTTCTCCTTGGAGCAGTGTTGATCCCTCCGACCCAACGTCAGGTAGGTGCTCTTGGCGAGGACTTACCCCGGCTGGCAGAGAACGCGTCCAGTGCAGCAGCGCGACTGGCCTCTGCATTCGGAGTGTCGATAGAAGACCTTGAGGTCGAGCAGCGATGGGAGAGTGCCCAGGAACAGCTTCTTTCCGAAGTTGGCAGGATCACCCAATTCGCGGCCGGGGCTTTCCACGTTCTCCTTATTTTCGTTCTTGCGCCTTTCATCGCCCTCTATCTGCTGATCGATCTTCCCCGCCTCCAAAGGGCGTTCGTCACCCATCTTCCCGCGCAGTACAAAGAGGAGTGGCTGACCCTTCTCGAAAGGACGGGAGCGGCGATCGGAGGGTTTTTCCGCGGCCAGCTCGTCGTCGCAGCCATTGTTGGAACTCTGTCCGCGATCGCGTTATGGATCGCGAAGGTTCCATTCTGGTTGCCTCTTGGGATGATCGTTGGTTTCTTCAACATCATTCCGCTCGTGGGTCCTTTCATCGGCGGCGGGATCGCGGTGATCATCGGCGCCGTTTCCGGCGGTGTCGGAAGGGCGATCTGGGCCGCCGTCGCTATGGTCATCGTTCAACAGATTGACAACCACTTGATCAGCCCAAATGTGATGGGCAGAGCCGTCCGTCTCCACCCCGTAACCATCATCCTTGCCCTTTTGGCCGGAGGAACCCTGGCCGGTCTCTTCGGGATGCTCCTAGCAGTTCCTGCCACTGCCGTCGGGAAGATCCTTTTCATGCACTACTACTACCGACACGTGCTTGGACGGGAGCTTCCTCCGATGGATGGGAATGATCCCGCCGCACCCGAAGATCCGCAGACACAAGCTCCGGCCCCCGAAGCTCCTATGCCGGTTGCTGCAACCCCCGGCGGCGGCGTCGAAGAGGGACTTGTCGAGACAGAGGAGGAGGCCGAGCTTCCCTCTTCGGTCCCCTCCACCGGAAGGCGGGGAAGGCAGGCTAGAGGCGGGATTTAGCCGCCGATCCAAAGATCGTTTGACAGGCGGCTCTTCTGGTGCGATTTTCTCTTTGCTCATCAAGAGAGGCAGAGGGACGGGCCCTGCGAAGCCTCGGCAGCCTCCGGCGGATCCGGAAGGTGCCAAATCCCGCCCGTTAAACGGGGAAGATGGGCAGGACCCCCAAGGACCTGCCATCTGAGCAGGTCTTTTGCTTTGAAGGAGGGGATTCGATGGCCGAGGTTTTGGAGCTCCAGTGTCGAGAGTGTGGCCGCGGTTATCCGGTCTCCCCGATTTATGCGTGCGAGTTCTGTTTCGCTCCTCTCGAGCCTACTTATGACTATGACGCGATAAGAGCAGCCGTTTCCGCGGAGAGGATTGGAGATGGTCCGCCGACCATCTGGAGATACGAAGCGCTTCTTCCTGAGTTGGACCGATCGAAGCGAGTTGACTTGGGGGCCGGGTTTACTCCATTGGTGAAGGCCGACCGGCTGGCCTCGTATCTTGGGATCGACGAGCTATATCTCAAGAACGACACGGCTAATCCGACTCATTCCTTCAAAGATCGCGTGGTAACCGTTGCCCTTAGCGCGGCTCGCTCGATGGGTTTCAATGTCATCGCTTGCGCATCGACCGGGAATCTCGCCAATGCGGTTGCGGCTCACGCAGCCCGCTCTGGGATGACCTCATTTGTCTTCATCCCATCGGATCTCGAGGAAGCCAAGATCGTCACAACCGCAATCTATGGCGGCAACGTCATCGCAGTGAAGGGAAACTACGACGACGTCAATCGCCTCTGCTCCGAGATCGCCCAGACTGTGGATTGGGCATTCGTCAATGTGAACATCCGCCCTTTCTATTCCGAGGGCTCGAAGACGCTCGCGTTCGAGGTCTGCGAACAACTGGGCTGGCAAGCCCCCGACCATATGGTCGTTCCCGTAGCTTCCGGATCTCTTTTGACCAAGATCAACAAGGGCCTGCACGAACTCGAGACCGTCGGCCTGATCCCTCGTCCCTCTACGAAGATCCACGCGGCTCAGGCTGCTGGCTGTAACCCGGTGACGGATGCCGTGACTCGCGGCATCGAGCATGTCAGGCCGGTCAAGCCGAATACGATCGCCAAGTCTCTTGCGATCGGGAATCCTGCCGACGGCTACTACGCAGTCAAAGCGGTTAGAGAGACTGGAGGCTTTGCACAAGAGGCTAGCGACGAGGACATCGTGGCCGGCATCCGGCTCCTGGCTTCAACCGAAGGCATTTTCACCGAGACCGCCGGAGGCGTGACAATCTCCGTGTTGGAGAAACTTGCAGCCGCAGGGACATTCGCAAAGGGGGAGAGGGTGGTGGCCATGATCACTGGTATGGGACTGAAGACGGCCGAAGCCATCACCGGCAAGGTCGGCGCGACGGTCGAGATACCGCCCAACCTGGAAGCTTTCGAAGAACAACTGGGATTCTTGGAAGGAGACCGATGACCGTAAAGGTGAAAATCCCCACTCAGCTCCGCCAGCTGGTGGGCGGAGAAAAGGAAATCGAGATAGAGAAAGCCGCGAACGTGCGGGAGATTCTCGACAATCTTGGTGGCCAGCATCCTGGGTTGATCGAGAGGATCGTCGACGAGAACGGGGAGATCCGGAGATTCGTCAACCTATATGTTGGAGACGAGGACGTGCGGTTCCTGCAGGGATTGGACACGCCGGTCGAGCCGGATCAGACGGTATCTATCCTCCCAGCCGTCGCCGGAGGATAACTAGGCCGGGGAAGATCCTGTGGATCTGAGGGCCTGGTTGAGCTCGGCTTCGCTTGGAGTCGTCCACCATCCCGACTTCACCCTTCCCTTCCGATCGACGACGAGGATGGTCGGGGTCGTCTTGATTCCGTACTTAACGGCGAGGTCGGGCCGATCCGACGCATCGACTACTGCCAAATGGGAACTGTGGACGACTGAAGCCGCCTCCAATATTGGGAGAGCCTCCTTGCATTCGTAGCAGTACGGGGTTGTGAACTCCACGATGAGGGCCCCCGAGCCATTGAGGCCGACGTCGCTTCGGTCGAAGCGCTCCGGGAAGTGCCGGTCTGCGAAGTAGTTTCTGAGCCAGCGGATAGACAGCCACACCAAGCCAGCAACTCCAATCAGCACCAGCAATCGTTGCGGAAAAGTCATGCGACGGCCTTGGCTCTGACCTTCTGAATGAACAGATACATCTCACAGCCAACACAGATCCCAGCGAGCCAGTTGAGAGCAGCCAGAGCAGACACGATGAGAGCTAGCGTCCACGCGACGCCGTAACTTCCAATCAGAAACGCTCCGGTTGCAGCTAGCAAGAAGATTGCGCCTACGGCTTCGGCGAAGCGATGCGGCGCCGCCGCTTCTTTCTCACCTTGCCCGATCGAAAGAGCCGGCCGGATGACTTGGTTGAACAACCGCCCGAAGAGGCTTGCCTTTGGACCCAATGCAACGCTCAGGGTCATAGCTGCAGCCGTGACGGCTAGGATTGCTCCTCCCGCAGCACCTCCTATTAGGAAGGCTGCTGCCGGGAGAACAGCATGAAAGGCGGCCTTACCTCTTGGCGATTTTGAGTCGACAACAGTCGGATGAGACAGTTTTAGGCTCCTAGGGTTTAATAGGCCCTGATAGTAAGGGAGAAATAGGATTAAATCAAGGCCGAGCCTGCGCCGACGACACGAGTGATCTGAGAAGAGGGTGGAAGGGCATTGTCGAGAATATTGGTGGTCGAGGATGAGAGCGCCATCCGCAAGCTCATCACCTTTACTTTGAGCGATTCCGGCCATGACGTCTATGAGGCTGCCGACGGGGACGAGGCCGTCCAGAAGATGGAAGAACTTGACCCTGATCTCGTAGTCCTGGACGTGATGATGCCTAAGCTCGATGGGTGGGAAGTGTTGCGCGAGCTAAGGCGTCGAGGTATTCGACGGAAAACGCGCGTCATCATGCTCACTGCGAAAAGCACCGAAAGAGATTTCGTCACGGGTTGGAAGCTGGGCGTTGACGATTACATGACGAAGCCATTCGAACCCGAAGAACTCGCGTTGATAGTGAATCAAACTCTGATGATGTCTTCCGAACAGATTCAAGAGAGAAGAAAAAGCGAATTGGAAAAAGCGAATCTACTCTCGCGCATCGAATCTGCATTCGGCGAAGGCTAAAAACGCCTCAGAAAAAATTTTCTGGATAATCTAGGAATGCGTGTTGCATTCCCCTACACTTTTTCCCAACTCCACCTAAGAAAGGAGGCGGGAGCATGCCAGCAAGAAGGAAGAAGACGACCGCTGGTAAGACCGCGCGTAAGCGCACAGCGGGAAAGCGTAAAGCTGCACCAAAGCGGAAGGCAGCCGCGAAGCGCAAGACGACTGCAAAGCGCAAGACGACTGCAAAGCGGAAGCCGGCAGCAAAGCGCAAGACCGCGAAGCGCAAGACGACTGCAAAGCGGAAGCCGGCAAAGCGCAAGGCCGCGAAGCGCAAGACGACTGCAAAGCGGAAGCCGGCGAAGCGCAAGACCGCGAAGCGCAAGACCGCGCGGAAGTCGACCGCAAGACGGAAGACCACCCGCAAGAAGTCTTAACAGCGATTCAGTTGAAAAAACGGGCCCGACGGGGGCCCGTTTTTTCATCTCATCATTGCTTTGACTCAGGTCTCCCGAACGGCTTCTCCCCTCCGTCCGAGCCTCCCCCAGGCGGTTGCCCACCGAGCCACTTGCGAGGTAGGCGATTAGCACTCTAGACTAGGGACTGCTAACACTCGCCTCTAGCGAGTGCAAGTGATATCCGGACCGCAAGGCAGATACAGGAGGGATAGATGGCTAAGCAAATAGCGTTCGCTGAAGAAGCGAGACGTGCAATGGAGAAGGGGATGGATCAACTCGCCCAAGCGGTGAGAGTGACCCTCGGACCCAAAGGGCGCAACGTCGTCCTCGAGAAGAAGTGGGGAGCGCCCACTATTACCAACGACGGCGTATCGATCGCCAAGGAGATCGAACTCGAGGACCCGTACGAGAAGATCGGTGCCGAGCTCGTCAAGGAAGTGGCGAAGAAGACCGACGACGTCGCAGGTGACGGCACGACCACCGCAACGGTTTTGGCCCACGCAATTACGAAGGAAGGTCTCAAGACCGTGGCGGCAGGAGCAAACCCGATTGCGTTGAAGCGAGGCATCGAGCGCGCGGTGGAGCAGGTAGTTGAGTACATCGGCGGCCAGTCGAAGGAGATCGAGACCAAAGAGGAGATTGCCAACGTTGGTGCGATCTCGGCTAACAACGACTCCGAGATCGGCGAAATCATCGCCGAGGCGATGGACAAGGTAGGCAAAGATGGGGTCATCACCGTAGAGGAGTCGAACACCTTCGGGCTCGAATTGGAGTTCGTCGAAGGAATGCGTTTCGACAAGGGTTACATCAGCCCTTACTTCGTTACGGATCCCGAGAGGATGGAAGCAGAGCTAGAGGAGCCGTACATCCTCGTAGCGAACCAGAAGATCTCAGCTCTGAAGGATCTTCTTCCAGTCCTGGAGAAAGTGGTTCAGGCCGGCAAGCCGATGCTCGTGATCGCTGAGGACGTCGAGGGAGAGGCTCTGGCCACCCTGGTAGTCAACAAGATCCGTGGTTCTATCCGTGTGGTTGCAGTCAAGGCTCCGGGATTCGGCGACCGTCGGAAGGCCATGCTCCAGGACATCGCGACCCTGTCGGGCGGTCAGGTCATCTCGGAAGAGGTAGGCCTGAAACTCGAGAACGTCACCCTCGACTTGCTTGGCACAGCCAGGAAGGTCGTCGTGACCAAGGACGACACCACTGTCGTAGAAGGTGGCGGCAAGGATGACGACATCAAGGGCCGGATCAACCAGATCCGTGCAGAGCTCGATCGCAGTGACTCCGACTACGACAAGGAGAAGCTGCAGGAGCGTCTTGCGAAGCTGGCCGGCGGAGTCGCCGTCATCCAGATCGGAGCTGCAACCGAGGTCGAGCTGAAGGAAAAGAAGCACCGGATCGAGGACGCGGTTCAGGCCACCAAGGCCGCAGTCGAAGAGGGCATCGTCGCAGGCGGAGGCACCACGCTTCTGGCCGCGGCCGACTCACTCGACAAGCTCGAGCAGGACTTCGAAGGCGACGAGCTCAGTGGGCTGAAGATCGTTCGGAGAGCTCTGGAGTCCCCGATCAAGCAGATCGCGGCCAACGCAGGCCTGGAAGGCGGCGTCATCGTTTCTCAGGTGCGTGCTGCAAGCAAGGGCTCCGGTCTCAACGCCGCTACAGGCGAGATCGAGGACCTGTTCAAGGCTGGGATCATTGATCCCGCCAAGGTGACTCGTTCTGCCTTGCAGAATGCGGCTTCGATCGCCGGCCTCTTCCTCACTACCGAGGCCGTCGTAGCCGACAAGCCGGAGAAGAACCCACCGCCCATGCCGCAGATGCCGGGCGGAGGGGAGATGGACTTCTAAGCAAGGAGATCCAGTACCAAGGGGGCCGGCGATGCCGGCCCCCTTTCCTTTTGGAGCGAAGGAGAAAGCGATGTTCAGGAAGTCAGCACACTTATACGACGCGGTCTATGAGTTCATGGATTACCCCGGTCAGGCCGAGAAGCTCCGCGGAATGATCGACGAGAGGAATCCGGGGGCCCGAAGCCTCCTCGATATCGCATGCGGCACTGGTCTCCACCTCGGGCTGCTGAGAGAGCACTTCGAGCGAGTCGAAGGTCTCGATCTGGATCCGGGGATGCTCGAGATCGCCCGCGGGCGTCTCCCCGGAGTGGCACTTCACGAAGGCAACATGACGGATTTCCTGCTCGACTCGACCTTCGATGTCGTCACGTGCCTGTTCTCCAGCATCGGATATGCGGGAAGCGTTGTGAACCTCGAGAAGACCGTCGGCTGTATGGCTTCTCATGTCGGACCTGGAGGGCTCGTGTTTGTCGCCCCATGGCTCTTTCCTGAGAACTGGATCGACGGCTATGTGGGTATGGATATCGTCGATGAGCCGGACCGCAAGATCGCAAGATTGAACCGCAGCGTTCGAGACGGCAGACAGACGACGCTTCAATTCCATTATGTCGTCGTGACTCCTGCTGGTTTCGAGCACTTGGAAGAGGAGCACGTTGGGTACATGTTCACGAAGGACGAGTACGAAGCAGCCTTCGAGGCGGCAGGTCTCGACGTCGAGTTTGATCCTGAAGGCCTCATTGGGCGAGGGATGTTCATAGGCACCAAACGTTAAGCGGTCATGACTGCCATTGTCTGGGATACTTTGGGCGCCTTGACCCCCGACCCGAATCCCAATGACGCCAGACGTAACCGGATCTACTGCCGCGGCTGTGGGGCGAGCGAGCGAGTCCGGGGAGACTCCTTCCCCCTGGCATGGTCGATCATCGGCAGCGGATCCAAGCTTCAGGGTTACCTATGTCCAAGCTGCGTGCGCTCCCAGCTCAGAGAGATCGAGGGGCGCCTCGACCTCGATATAGAGCTGGGCTTCTGACTCAGGTCTCTATCCGAGCCGGCAGACCCTCGAGCGCTTTCAACGCCATCCCCTGAGAGCTCTTGGGCAAGTCCAGGTCCGCCAGTGCGTCCTTGGCCCCCTGGACCAGATCGGCCACAAGTTTGCGACTGGCCTCGGCGGCCCCCGATATTTCGACGATCTCTCTTATTCGCTCTAAGTCACCGGGAGTAGCGTTAGGGTCTCCCCATTTCTTCTCGAGGAACTCGAGGTCCTCCTGCCCACTTCGAAGGGCGGCCTCCGAGATCAAAACAAGCGGCCTTCCCATCCTTACGTCCGACATTGGGTCCTTTCCGCTGGCCCGTGCGTCGCGCAAAAGCAGGAGGTCATCGTTTAGCTGAAAGGCTTCCCCAACCGCACGCCCGTAAGCTGCCAGGACCGATAAGACCTGATCGTCGGCTCCCGCCAGGGTTGCTCCGATCAGAAGCGGTCCCTCAACGGAGTAGGTCCCGGTCTTGAGCCTGGCGATGGATCTTCTGGCATCCACATCTACGTCGACGATGCCGGATCTCGAGATGTCCAGATATTGACCTGCTACGGCATCGAGACGCATGCGGTCCAGATGTCGTCTTGCACGAGTCAGCTCGTCCGCCGAGAACCCCGATGAGCTGAAGAGGATTTCCGATAGGACGAGCGCAATGTCACCAACGAGGATCGCCGTTGGTCTGGCCGCATCGTTACTTTCTCCTCCAAGGGCATGGAAAAGCGTCGGAACACCGCGGCGTTCCTCGGTCTGATCCATCAGGTCGTCGTGAATAATCGCAAAGGTGTGAAGGAGCTCGATGCTTGCAGCGACTCTCAAGATCCGCTCGTCGCTGGTTCCTCCGCCAACTCTGTGCCCCAGCAGGCAAAGGACCGGCCTGATCCTTTTACCTCCCGAACTCAAAACCCAACGCAGGTGCTCGAGCGAGGCCCCCGCGCCCGGCGCCTTTGACTCCAGCTCTTCGGCCATGTCATCGAGGAACCGCTCTAGGGTTTGCTGGACGGCTTTTATGGATTCGATCTCGTCTTCTAAGTTCACGCCAGCACCTTTTGCAGCGCATCTTCGACCTGCGATGAGACTACCGGCCCCTCGAAACTCGAGGCTACCGTTCCGTCTGCATTTATCAAGAAAGTCCACGGCTCGCTGTCGAGGCCCCAGGCCGTCATCGCCGGCGCGACGGTCTTGGCCTGCTCGTCGGTATAGACCTCCGCGTGGACGAATGTCACATCAGAGGTGTTTGCCCTGACCTGTTCGATCTCGGCAACCACGGGGCCGCACAAGCGAGACCGGCAGAACCTCGGGGTCGCGACTACATATACGACGGGCTGTTGGCCCTCGAGAGCATCCTTTAGAGATACCGAGTGCATCGAGCAGGCCGGTACCTGCGTGCAGACGTATGCCGCCCCCTTCGGGTCCGATACGACCGGAGTATCCACCGCGACCGCGGGCTGGCCGGCGGATGGCACCTTGGACGTGGCGAGGACTTCCATAGCAGCGAACCCTGCACGCGGTTCTGAAGAGTCGATCGACGCCATTAGCTGCCAAAACCCGGGTGCAGGCAGCTCGACCAATGCCTGATAGAACCCGGAGGATTCGAAAGGACTCCCCGGTTCCGTCTCTTCGGAGTGCGAGTGGAGGGAGCCGGTGGCGAACTCGACGAATTTCGCCTGAAACGGCCCCGTGACCCTCCCGGAGCCGGCGGCGTGGACGGTGATCTTTTGCTTCTCCAATGGCCGCGCCCGCCCGTCCACGATCGCAAAGGGTATTCGCTGTGCGCTACCTGCGAGGAACTCTTTGGCTCCCAAGAACATGTCGAGCGTGGGCTCAACGCGCAGTTGATCGGCCAGTTCACGAAAATCCGGGGGCACCTCCCTGGGAGCAATGGGGGGCCGCTGGCTGCGACACGATGGAAGCACCAGCCCGGCAGCGCTCAAGACGCCGAGCTTCAGGAATACGCGCCGGTCCATGTCTAGACACTAAATGGGATCGCAAACAACCGCTCCATAGGGGTGAACGCTGCGTGCTGTCTGTTACGATGCCGCCCGTGAGCCGATCACCCTCACGATCGAACGTGGCGAGCAGGCCAGACCTCCCGGGGAGCAAGGGGATCCGACTAGCGTCCCTTTGTCTAACCTTGCTCGCCGTTGGCATCCTCCTCGCAGCGTGCGCGCCGAATGCTCCGCAGGACGTTCTCGACCCCAAGGGGCCGTATGCCGAGAAGGCCGATCGCCTATGGGATTTGACCTTTGGGACCGCCGTCGTTGTCTTCTTCATAGTCGAAGGTCTGCTGGTTGCGGCCCTGTTCTTGTTCAGGCAAAAGGGAGGGAAGCCAGGCAACCCCGTTCAGGTTCATCACAACACCAAGCTCGAGATCGGCTGGACCATGGTTCCTGTCATCATCCTGGCGGCTCTGGCAGTCCCCTCAACGGCGGCGATCTTCGAATTCGCGGCCGAGCCCGAAAATGCCTTAGAGGTGGAGGTCACCGGTAAGCAATGGTGGTGGCAATACCGGTACACGGAGTCCGGGGTGATGGCGGCCAACGAGCTGTACATTCCGGTCGGCCGCCCAATCCGCCTTGTGCTCCGTTCTGAGGACGTGATCCACAGCTTTTGGGTCCCAAAGCTCGGGGGTAAGCAGGACGTCGTGCCAGGCCACACCAACCTCCTCAATATCCAGGCTTCGGTTCCGGGCGAGTATTTCGGTCAGTGTGCGGAGTACTGCGGCCTGTCCCACGCCAACATGAGGTTGCGGGTTTTCGCAGTCCCCCCAGACGAATTCGAGTTCTGGCTGGAAAGTCAAAAACAGAACGCTCAGCCTCCTCCCGGGGGCCTGACCGCGGACGGACAGCGGTTGTTCCTGGAGGGCGCGTGCGCAGGATGTCATGCCATCGGGGGGACTGCCGCGCAGGGCCAGGTCGGCCCCAACCTCACTCATTTTGCCTCGAGGACTACATTTGCCGGCGCGATGTTCGAGAACAACACGGAGAATCTGAGGGCATGGCTGCGTGATGCTCCCGACATGAAGCCGGGAGCGAAGATGCCGAGCGGCACCAAGGAGCTGGGATTGTCGGACAACGACATCGACGCCCTCATTGCATATCTGGAGAGTTTGAAATGATGTCGAGGAGAAGCTAAATGGCGATTGCTGCGCAGGTCATGAAACGAGGAGCGCTGCGGCGCCCAACCGCGACCCGCGGCCTGATGAGCTGGTTCACCACGGTCGATCACAAAAGGATCGGGATCCTCTACGGCACGACGGCCTTCATGTTCTTCTTGCTCGGGGGCATCGAAGCTCTCGTGATCCGCGTGCAGCTGGCCCGGCCGAACGGAGAGTTCGTCTCCGCGGATCTTTATAACCAGCTGTTCACCACCCACGGAGTGACGATGATCTTCTTGGTGGTGATGCCTTTTGGGGCGGCCTTCTTCAACTACTTCATTCCGCTCATGATCGGCGCCCGCGATGTCGCCTTTCCGCGGCTGAACGCGTTCAGTTACTGGATCTTTCTCTTCGGGGGTCTTTTCATCTACTCGAGCTGGTTCCTCGGGGGAGCCCCGGACTCGGGTTGGTTCAACTACGCGCCGCTATCGACGGATCCTCGTTTCGCCACCGAGCTCTTTACCGACACGGGGCGAGTGGCGGCACAGCACCGAGTGGACTTCTACCTTCTGGGCCTTCAGATCCTTGGGATCGCCTCGATGATGTCGGCTGCGAACTTCATCGTGACGATCCTCAACATGAGAGCCCCGGGCATGACGCTTCTGCGGCTGCCCGTTTTCATCTGGATGACCCTGGTGGTGTCGTTCCTGCTTCTTTTCGCTATGCCGGTCATCGCGGTCGCTCTGTTTCAGGGGATGTTCGACAGTCTTTTCGGGGCCAACTTCTTCAATGTTGCCGGTGGGGGCGATCCGCTCTTGTGGCAGCACATGTTCTGGATCTTCGGACATCCCGAGGTATACATCCTGATCCTGCCTGCGATGGGAATCGTGTCTGAAGTTCTCCCTGTGTTCAGCCGCAAGCCTCTGTTCGGATACGCGGCCATCGTGTTCTCCGGGATCGCCATAGGTTTCATGGGCTGGGGTGTTTGGGCCCACCACATGTTTGCGGCCGGACTGGGGCCGGTTGCCAATGCTGCGTTCGGGATATCGACCATGTTCATCGCGGTTCCAACCGGAGTGAAGATCTTCAACTGGTTGGCAACCCTCTGGCAGGGATCGATCCGCTTCGCCACTCCTCTGCTGTTCTCGATTGGCTTCGTCTCGATGTTCATCATCGGTGGGCTTTCCGGAGTGACGCACGCGATCGTCGTCCACGACTACCAGCAGACCGACACTTACTACATCGTGGCGCACTTCCACTACGTCTTGTTCGGCGGTGCGATCTTTGGTCTCTTCTCCGGCGTGTACTACTGGTATCCGAAGATCTATGGGCGGCTGATGAACGAAGGGATGGGCAAGCTCCACTTTTGGCTGATGTTCATCGGATTCAATCTTGCGTTCGGTCCCTTCCACATTCTTGGCTTGCAAGGGATGCCTCGCCGGACCTACCAGTTCTATCCGGGTTATGGCTTCGACTTTTGGAACATGGTGTCAACCGTCGGAGCTTTCACGATCGCTGTTTCGACGGCTGTTTTCATGGTGAACTTCGCGAGAAGCAAAAAGAACGGAAAGAAGGCTGGGGCCGACCCATGGGATGCAAGGACTCTGGAGTGGACGATGCCTTCGCCGCCGCCCGACTACAACTTCCTCGAGATTCCGAGGGTGCATCACCGCGACGACTTCTGGCACCGTAAGTACTCCGAGGATCAGAAGGGCCGCCCAGTCCCTGTCCCCGTTGGAGGCGCCGAGACTCCTACGGAGGCCGAAGGTAAGACCGCTCACGAGCTTGGTATCCACATGCCCGATCCTTCTTACTGGCCGCTGGTCGCTGCTATCGGCCTGCCTCTCATGGCATACGGCGTCATGTACAAGATGTGGTGGCTGCTGGGCGCTGGCGCGGTGATCCTCGTGATGGGTCTATACGGCTGGGTTCTCGAGCCCGCCAGCGAGGAGGAGCACTAGATGGCCACCGAGGCCCATGCCGTTGGGCAAGCACACGAAGAGCACCACACCTCCACCGGGCTCTCCAACATCAAGATGGCCATGTGGGCATTTCTTGGGTCGGAGTGTTTGTTCTTCGGGGCACTGATCTCGACTTATCTGATCTACAGCCGTCCAAGCCGGATCCTTCCGGGAACCCCGATGCCGTCCGACATCTATGACATCCCGTACACGTCGGTCAGCTCGTTCGTACTGCTGATGTCGAGTGTGACGATGGTCCTTGCGCTCGCGGCGGCCCAGCGCGGGGAGATCCCGAAGATGCGGCTCTGGCTTCTGGCAACCGCCACGCTTGGGATGACATTCATCGGGGGCCAGATCTATGAGTTCACAACATTCGCTCACGAGGGCTTGAAGCTTTCGACCAGCACATTCGGCACCAGTTTCTTCGTCCTAACTGGTTTCCACGGAGCCCACGTGACCGTAGGCATCCTCATGCTGCTTTCTCTGGTCGGGTTATCCCACGTCGGACGTCTCGAGCAGAAAGATGCTTACAAGGTCGAGATGATCGGGCTGTACTGGCACTTCGTCGACATCGTCTGGGTAGTCATCTTCACCGTCGTCTACTTAATGACCTAAGGGAACCATGGCCGAACACGAGCATCCAAGCGAACTTCAATACATAAAGGTCGGCATCGTTCTGGCCATCATCACCATCGCGGAGGTCGCGGTGTTCTACGTTCCTCCGCTTGCCCCGCTTCTTACTTGGCTGCTTATTCCGATGATGGTCCTCAAGTTCGCGCTGGTAGCGCTGTGGTTCATGCATCTTCGATTCGACAACAAGCTCTTCCGCCGACTGTTTATGACCGGCATCTTCTTCGCCCTCGGCGTTTACACGGTTGTGATCGTGACCCTCGTAACTAAGACGAGCAACTTCTGATGGCCTGGCACCCGCACCCCGACGTCTGGATTGTGATGATCGGAATCTATGCCGGTTATCTATGGACACTGAGGCGCGTCGGCCCCCGCCACATCTCACCGGGAGATCAGCCGGCGTCGAGGTCCCAAGTTGCGGCGTTCACTCTTGGAGTCTTGTCGATGTGGTTGGTCGCAGACTGGCCGATACACGAGCTGGCAGAGGAATATCTGTTCAGCGTTCACATGGTTCAGCACCTGGTGTTCTCTTTGGTGAGCGCCCCCTTGCTCCTGCTGGGGACGCCAGGATGGCTGGCCAGAGCCATCCTTTCTCCAAAGTTTCTTCTGGCCGCGATGCGAGTTGTAACGAAGCCGGTAATCGCCATCCTGCTGTTCAACGGATATCTCGTGTTCAGCCACTGGCCGTCATTCGTAAACCTTGTGACCGCCAACGAGCTGGCTCACTTCTTTGCGCACGTCGCGTTGGTGGCGGTTTCGCTGGTGATGTGGTGGCCGGTTCTCAGCCCAATTGCAGAAGTGCCGAGACTCTCTCATCCGGGTCAGATGCTTTATCTGTTTCTTCAGACAATCGTGCCGACCGTTCCTGCCTCCTTCCTCACCTTCGCCAAGGTTCCGCTGTACGAGGCATACGCCTCAGCCCCGCGGATCTTTGGCATCTCCGCCGTTACCGATCAGATGACTGCAGGTCTCATCATGAAGATCGGCGGAGGATTTCTACTCTGGGGCGTCATCGCCATTCTTTTCTTCCGCTGGTCATCGAGGGAGACCTCTGGTACTCCAGACGCCGTTGATTGGCAAGACATCGAGAACCGCCTGAACCGGGCAGAAGAGGCGAAAGCATGAAGAAAGAAGTCCGCGAGAGGGTCGTTCTACCGCTTCTGATTCCGTTGGGGGCGATGGCAGTCATTGCCGTCGTTGCAATCGGGTTCGCCTGGGTTCTTCTGAATGTTCCCAAGAGTGTCGCCACCGCGGTTGCCGCCATGGTGGCGATCAACATCCTGGTCGTATTCGGCGTGGTCGCGGTAAGAGAGCGCCTTACCCAATCACAGATGTTCATGATGATGGTTGCGTCGGTTATTCCGCTGGTGATCGGCGGAGCGGTGGCGGTTGGGGCCGTGGAGGTCAGCGACTCGGACGGCCACGAGCATGAGGAGCCCGGCCCCCCTGCCGTCCAACTTGTAGCCGAAAACATCGCGTTCGACCCGAACCAACTCGAGGTCGGAGCGGGGAGAGACTTCATCATTGAGTTCGAGAACCGCGATCCCGACCCTCACAACGTGGCCATCTTCAAGGGTCCAGACGCCACGGCAGAGAATGTCTTTCGAGGCGAGGTTTTCCCCGGCGTGCGAACAGTGAGCTACACCGTTCCTGCGCAGGAGCCGGGGGGCTACTACTTCCACTGCGACGTCCATCCCCAGATGACCGGGACTCTCACGGTCACCGAGGCAGCGGCCCCGGCGGAGGATGGCGAGGGCGAGGCTGCCGAGCCGGCGTCTGCCTCGATCTCTGCGGACGATCTTGCGTTCGATCCCACCGAGCTCACTCTTCCAGCGAACTCGCCCATCTCGCTGGTCTTCGACAATCAAGAGAACCTTCCCCATAACGTGGTGATCTTCAGCGGGCAGGATGCCTCGGGTGAGGCCCTGTTCAGGGGCGAGCTGATCACCGGCCCAAGAAAGGTGACCTACCGCGTCCCGGCCTTGCAGCCGGGGCGTTATCACTTCCACTGCGACGTCCACCCGAATATGACGGGAACCATCACGGTGAGCTGACCCCGGCGCCTCGTCGGAGAGATAAGGTGTTTGCCGTCCCATGAAGAGCTTTCAGAGACTTGCCATCATCACGACCGCGGCGGTCATCATCCAAACGTCTCTCGGTTCATTCGTCAGGGTTTCGGGTTCGGGGCTTGGATGTGGAACCGATTGGCCGAAGTGCAGGGGCCGGTGGATCCCACCGCTGGAGACGACGGCCATCATCGAATATACCCACAGGATGGTGGCGACCCTTCTTGGGTTTCTGGTGCTGGCTGTCGTCATTTTCGCCTGGCTCAAGTTCCGCTCCATCAAGTGGGTCTTCTGGCCTTCTCTGCTCGCGCTTGCCTTCGTCGGCATCCAGGGCTGGCTTGGGCGTCAGGTCGTAGACAACGAACTGGCCGGCGGGCTGGTCGCTCTCCACTTTTTCAACGCGATGATGATCATCGGCCTTCTAACCACGACGGTTGTCGGCTCCTATTACCCAGGAAGAGGGCGCTGGACACGATTCGCCAAGGAAGCCACCGCTGCTGCGGTGACGGTCATGTTTGTTTGGATGGCAGGCGCTTGGGTGGCTCAGGGCGGCGCGGCCCTGGTGTTCGGTGATTGGCCCCTGATGGGAGGGGCTCTGATCCCCGAGCTCACCGGGCGCGCCGAGATCATCCATTTCCTTCACCGGGTGATGGCGGTAGTCACCGGACTGGCGGTCGGCATAGTTGCCTTCCGGGCGCAGGAGCTGGAACCAGACGCCCGGGCGCTTCGCCGTTTCGCACATGGAGCCTTGGGGCTATGGGTTCTTCAGGTCGCGATCGGCGGCATCACGGTCTTGACGAGGGCAGCCCCGGCTGCCGTGGTGGCCCACGTGTTCGTCGGATCGCTGTTGTGGGCGTCGATCGTCGCCCTTGCCATCTTAGGCACGCGGCTTTGGAGGGCCGACACCCAGCGAGGTCCCGGTGTTGGGGAGCGAGTGGGTGTCGCGCCAAAGGGTGTCGCGCCAAGGGGTATCGCGCGCACGGTAAAGGCATATTTCTTTCTGACCAAACCCAGGATCATCGAGCTTCTCCTCATAACTACCGTCCCTGCGATGGTCGTCGCAGCGGACGGATGGCCGCCGCTAGCGTTGATACTCGCGACCCTCATAGGGGGATCTCTCACCGCCGGATCGGCTAACTCGATCAACTGTTTCATCGATCGCGACATCGACGAAGCGATGGCGCGCACCGCCGAGCGGCCTCTTCCTCGTCACGAGGTCGAACCGCGAAGTGCTCTGGTGTTCGGCATTGCCCTCGGGTTGATCGGCTTCGGATGGCTCGCCGCGACCGTCAATCTGCTGGCTGCATTTCTTGCGGGAGCGGCGATTTTGTTCTACGTCTTCATCTACACGATTTGGATGAAGCGATCTACGCCGTCCAACATTGTGATCGGAGGAGCGGCGGGAGCAGCCCCCGTGCTTGTTGGCTGGGCTGCCGTGACGGGGAGAGTGGAGCTTCCTGCCCTAGTGCTCTTTGCGATCGTCTTCTATTGGACTCCACCTCATTTCTGGGCTTTGGCCCTTCGTTATCGGGAGGACTATTCGGCTGCGGGAGTCCCCATGCTGCCGGTAGTCCGCGGTGTGCAGGAGACCACCAGGCAGATGGTCCTGTACGCGCTGATCCTGTTTGCGGTCTCTCTGCTTCTTTATCCGGTTGCAGGACTCGGCCTCATTTATCTGGCGGCTGCGGTCGGTATGGGTACGCTGTTCCTCATCGGATGCATCCGGCTCACCAAGGCGCCGAGCGCAATCAAAGCCATGGGGCTATTCCGTCATTCGATCACTTATCTCACGGTTCTGTTCGCAGCCATGGCTACGGATCGTCTGGTCGCAACTTCTGCACCGGATTGGGTCGCACCGCTGGCTTTTGTTGTCGCGGTTCCGATCTTCTTCGCCGCTCAGGCCGCAGTCGTCTTCTCGGTCCTCGGTTTGCGGCGTTACGGCGAGCCTTTGCCGAAGGCTGACGGAACTCTTTTGATAGAGATCATCTGGACTGCCCTTCCGAGCCTGGTGGTGGCCCTGCTGTTCGTTCAGTCCTGGCAATCCATCCTTCGTTGAAAGTCCCGCGCGCCAAGCGGGTATGGGTTCCAATCGCAGTAGCAGCCGTCATCGCCGTCGTTCTGGCGCTGTGGATCGCGCGGCCGAGATCGACAAGCATCGAGAGAGCCGAAATCGGGCAGCCTCTTCCTTCGTTGGCAGTCGATCTAAAGACACTCGACGGCGAGACCATTCGGCTCGATGACCTCGAAGGACCGCTCTTGATCAACTTCTGGGCTTCGTGGTGCCGGCCATGCGTAAGGGAGTTTCCGCTGTTCTCTGAGGCACTGGCCGAACATCGGGACCTGTCCATCCTTGGCGTCGTCTACGACGACTCTCCTGCTTCCGCCAGGGAATTCGCGCGAAGCCTCGAGGCTGGTTGGACTTCGGTCGAAGATCAGGAGGACCGTCTGGCTCGAACCTTCGGAGTCTCGACGCCCCCGGGCATCCCTCAGACTTTCTTCATCGACCGCAATCGGATTCTTACCAGCCGGGTCTTCGGCGAGATGACGCAAGAGCGTTTGAGAACAGAGCTGGACGGCGTCCTCTAGTTCGGGTCCCAGGAGAATGTGAGGGCTGCGGCTACGGGCGCTGCGATCGCCCACAGCGCCATCTTGATGAGTGGAGCCTGGCCTGTTGGGATTCCATCAAAAGCCGTGCGGATCAGATCGGCCAGAGGGGCAGCGGGTAGAACCGATGAGACCGCGCTCAGGGGGCTCGGCAGACTGTCGACCGGCACCAGGATTCCTCCGAGGAGCATCAGGAACAGAAAGGCGGCGTTCGAAACGGCGAGGTTTGCCTCCGCCCTGAGCGATCCGGCCAGCAGCATGCCGATCCCGGAGAACGCGGCGGTGCCTAGGAGAACGCCAAGGAGAAGTGGATAGATGTAGATCCCGCCTCGGGCTCCGAGCATTGACGCGATCGAGATGAGAAGCGCCACTTGAATGAACTCGACGGCCAGAACGCTGAGACTCTTCGCGCCAAGAAGGGAACCTTTGGACAGGGGAGTGCCGCCGAGCCGCTTCAAGACCCCGTAACTTCTCTCGAAGCCCGTGGCGATCCCGAGGCCAACCATCGAAGTGGCAATCACCGCGAGGGTGATGGCCGCAGGAAGAACCGCATTCACGGGCTCTGATTCATCGGTTCTCAACAGAGGAACGATGGTGAGAAAGACCAGGAGTGCCGCAGGCAGGACCATGGTCACCACCAGCGTCTCTCCTCTACGCAGCGTGAGCAGGAGCTCAACCTTGGTCTGGGCAAAGACCCCGCGCATTACGGCGAATCCTCATCGGATGTGAGCGCGAGGAAAAAGGATTCGAGCGATCCACTGCTGGTGAGCTCGATTAGAAGGACACCTCGATGCGACAGCCACTTAGTCACTCTCGCGATCAGCTGAGGGTTTGCTGGATCCGAGATCTCGTATGTCCCAGGGGAGATCTCGGAAATCGTCAACTGAAGATCTCGCGCCATTTCCTGTTGATCGATCGGCCTTTCGCATGTGATCTGCAGGCCTTGTCCTGAGAAAAGCTCCGTCGGGGGGCCGAGCGCCATGAGAGTGCCATCGTGAATAAGGGCAACGCGATCGGAAAGCTGCTGAGCTTCGTCCATGTTGTGGGTGGTCAGGATCACCGTGGTTCCACCTGCGTTTATCTCTCGAATCATTGTCCAGATTTCTGTTCTTCCACCTGGGTCGGTTCCCGAGGTCGGCTCATCCAGAAACAACAGCTCCGGACGCCCTATCACCGCCATGGCGAAGCTGAGCCGTTGTTTCTCGCCGCCCGATAGCGTCTTGACCTTCGCCCTGCTGCGCTTGTCCAGTCTCAGCCGCTTTATAAGCTCGGAAGCTTCCATCGGAGAGTCGTAGAAAGAAGCGTAGAGATGAAGGATCTCCTCAACGCGCAGTCCCGGATGCAGCCCACCTTCTTGAAGCATCAATCCCACCTTTTGCTTCAGGGCCCGCGCTTGGCTGCTGGGATCAAGGCCGAGGACACGAATCTCGCCGGAATCTGCATGCCGGTATCCCTCGAGGATCTCGATAAGCGTGGTCTTGCCTGCGCCGTTTGGACCCAGGATTCCGAAGACCTCTCCCGAGGCGACCTCTAAGGAAAGATCTCTTAGTGCGACGGTGTTCCCGTATCGCTTGTTGAGAGAAGAAACCTGAATCGCCATGGCCGCCGTATGTTAAGGGACAAAAAAACGCGAGAATGTCGGCGTGGTTCTTAATTCCAAGGTAGAGCGGCTGGTCAGCCTGCTGGAGAAGCTCCCAGGAGCGATGGTTGCCTATTCCGGAGGGGCCGACAGCGCCTACCTGTCCGAGATGAGTTATCGGGTTCTCGGGGACCGCTCCACCGCGGTGACTGCCGACTCCCCGTCTCTCCCAAGAAGAGAGCTGAAGCAGGCCATCGAGCTGGCGACGCAGCGCGGGTGGACCCACCAAGTCGTCGCTACCCTCGAGATCACAGATGAGAACTACACCTCCAACCCCCACGATCGCTGCTATTTCTGCAAGTCTGCGCTGTTCGATCAGCTTGCCCCGAAGGCCGAGGCAATCGGAGTTCCGATCCTGCTCGGCACCAACCTCGACGATCTCGGCGATTGGCGGCCTGGGCAGGTTGCAGCATCCGAACGAGGGGCCCTCAGTCCGCTCGTCGATGCCGGTTTCACGAAGGAAGATGTAAGACGAGCTTCTGCATCGGTCGGACTCGTTACCGCAGACAAACCTGCTTCGGCCTGCCTCGCCAGCAGGTTCGCGTATGGGGTGGCGATCACCGAGGAGGGCCTGGCAAGAGTCGAAGGCGCGGAGGACGCGATCTTGGCCCGGGGCTTCACGGTCGTAAGAGTCAGGGACTTGGGGCAGGACCGAGCCAGAGTGGAGGTCGGAGCCCATGAGGTATCCCGGCTCGATGAAATGGGCCCTGATCTGATATCTGCTCTCATGGGGCTTGGTTTCCGGAAGGTATCACTCGATGAACAGGGATACCGTCAGGGATCTTTGAACGATGGGATCGAAGTCGAGCTCATACAAGTTGGGAAGCGACGCTGATGGCGCGCAGAAGATTACATATGACTTTCCCGGAGCATCTCATCACCGAGCCTCTTATCTATGACCTTGGCAAGAAGTTTCAGGTCGTCACCAATATCCGCAGAGCCAATATCGAGGAACGGGTTGGGTGGGTGATCCTCGAATTGGAAGGCGACGAAGAGGAAATCGAAAGAGCGGTGGACCATACCCGCGACCTCGGGGTCGACATCAGCGAGATAGAGGGCGACGTTCTAGAAGGTTGACCTATTGAGGTTCCCCTGGGTCGACCTTCTGTTCTTCATATTCGTTGCGTTCTATGCCTATAGGGGGTACCGGCGCGGGGCGATCCGCGAGGGCTTCGACCTGCTCGGATTTGTGGTCGGTCTGTTCCTGGCTTTGCGACTGTCCGCATACGTCGGAAAGGTGTTCGAGCTCTTCGGCGCAGGAGAAGGATGGGCGGGCTTCCTCGGTGGTGCTCTCGTCTTCGCTGCATTCGTTGTGGGCGCGGCCATCGCAGGAAATCGGGTGCATCCGAAGATCGTCAAAGGTGAGCAAAGCCGAGCATTCAGGGTGGGCGGTTCTGTCATCGCGTCGGTGTGGGCCGCGCTCTTCGCAATCTTCATCATGATCATGCTGACGCTGACGCCCGCCCCGGGAGGAGCCCAGAGAGCCATCCGGGACTCCGTGACTGCAAAATCCTTCTTGTCGTCCGGGTCGCCTCTATATGCCCTGCAAACGTATGCGGATACCGACGGCCGGCAGTTCCTCATCTTCTTGCGGCAGTACTTCGGTCAGCTGGAGCAGGAGCAAACAGCGGAAGGTGATGAGATCTTCCGCATCCAGGCCTCGAATGAGATAACGCTCGATCCGGATGCCGAAGCGCAGCTTTTGGAGATGGTGAATCGCGAGAGGCGACAGGCGGGACTGTCGATACTGCAGGCTCATGCACCGATTCGGGAGGTGGCGCGCAAACATTCTTCAGACATGTACCGGCGCGGTTACTTCTCACATGTCAATCCAGACCGCGAGGACCCTTTCGACCGCATAAGAGCCGGCAACGTCGATTACGAGTTCGCTGGAGAGAACCTTGCTCTTGCTCCCTCACTCGACATGGTGCACAACGGACTAATGAATTCACCGCGCCACAAGGACAACATCTTGAAGCCGGAGTTCACCGATCTCGGCGTCGGCATATACCGTGGCCCCCATGGCTTGATGGTCACCCAGAACTTCTGCTCCGACTGCAGGTAGTCTGCCGAGTGATGAATCGGGACAAGGAGAGATCGTGAAGATCGATGGCAAAGTCGCCATGGTCACCGGCGGTGCTTCGGGATTGGGTCGCGCCACCGTCGAGAAGCTGGTGCAACGGGGAGCTTCGGCGGTGATCGTTGATCTTCCGAATTCCGAAGCTGAGCAAGTGGCGAAGGGACTGGGAGATACAGTTGTGTTCGCCCCTGCCGACGTGACCTCCGCCGAAGACATAACGCGTGCCGTCGAGATGGCTGTGGAAACCTTTGACGGGCTGCACATCTTGGTCAACTGCGCCGGGATCGGCTGGGCCGGCAGGGTAGTCAACAAGCAGGGTGACCCACTTCCATTAGAGCAGTTCGAGACCGTCGTGAAGGTGAATCTCATCGGAACTTTCAACGTTTGCCGGCTGGCGGTAAGGCAAATGTTGCAGCAGGCTCCCGAAGGCGAAGAACGAGGAGTGGTCGTGAACACCGCTTCTATCGCTGCCTTCGATGGCCAGATCGGCCAGTCGGCTTACTCAGCCTCCAAGGGTGGAGTGGTAGGCCTGACGTTGCCGCTTGCACGTGATCTCGCTGGATCTTTCATCCGTGTTTGCACGATCGCACCCGGTACTTTCGACACCCCGATGCTGGCCATGCTTCCACAGGAGCTAAGAGACAAGCTCGCGTCCGATATTCCTCATCCCCGCCGCCTGGGAGACCCGTCCGAATATGCGGCTCTTGCGGCTCACATCGTCGAGAACCCGATGCTGAATGGTGAGGTCATCAGATTGGATGGGGCCCTGCGGATGCCACCGAAGTAGAGACATGTCCGCGCCGCGCCCCGGCACACAGCGTGCACTTCTAACGGATCTCTACGAGCTCACGATGGCCGCCGTGTACTTGGCGGAGGGAAAGAATGACGTCTCGACCTTTGAACTGTTCGTCAGGGAACTTCCAGAGAGCCGCAACTTCCTCGTGGCATGTGGCCTCGAGCCAGCGCTCGAGTACCTGGAGTCCCTGAGCTTCTCGGCCGAAGACCTCGATTACCTGGGTTCACTGGAAATTTTTGGTGATGCCTTGCTCGAATTTCTCGCGGACATGCGGTTCTCCGGAGACGTGTGGGCGATACCCGAGGGAGAGGTGGCGTTTGCCCAGGAGCCGCTGCTTCGCGTAACTGCTCCTTTGATCGAAGCGCAGATCGTTGAGACTTATCTGCTGAACTGCATCGGATTCTCGACATCGATCGCTTCCAAGGCCGCGCGAGTGACTCTCGCGGCAGCCGGTCGCCCGTTCGTCGATTTCGGGGCCAGGCGCGCCCATGGAGGGGATGCTTCCCTGCTTGCCGCGCGGGCGGCGGTGATCGCCGGAGCGCAGGGAACCTCCAACGTCCTCGCTGCGAAAACCTATGGTTTGGAGACGAGCGGGACGATGGCCCACTCGTTCATCCAGGCCTTCGAGTCCGAGAGGGAGGCTTTTCTCGCGTTCGCGCGTCACTTTCCCGATCGAGCGATCTTTCTCATCGATACATACGACACCTTAGAAGGAGCGAGGATCGCAGCCGAGGTAGCCGGCGAGCTGGCATCAGGCGGGATCTCGGTGAGAGCAGTGAGGCTGGACTCGGGGGATCTCGCGGAACTTTCCAGGGCAACGAGGGAGATTTTCGATGATGCAGGATATTCGGAGATTCAGATCTTTGCTTCTGGGGACCTGGATGAATACCGCGTGGCCGAACTCGTGGCCGCCGGAGCACCGATCGATGCGTTTGGGGTTGGCACCCAGCTCACTACGAGCGCGGATGCACCCTTCCTCCCCATCGCCTACAAGCTCGTCGAAGACACATCCGGCCCGAAGTTCAAGCTGTCAACTGGAAAGCGATCCTATCCGTGGACCAAACAGATTTACCGTGCTGCCGACTACGACGGGTATCTCATGGACGCGGTGGTACCGGCCGGGCACGAAGGTCTCATTGATGGGAGGGCCTTGTTAGAGCAGGTCATGGTTTCGGGGAAAAGAAGTGTCTCCCCACCGTCCATAAAGGACATTCGGGATAGGTTCGAGCGATCGCTTGGCGCCCTTCCCGAGCGTCTCAGCAGCCTGGAGCCGGCCGAGGCTCCTTATCCGGTCGAGCTCCATCCGGACCTCGAGAGGTAAAGCGAACCTTCGAATCTCCCGACAATCAACTTGGAAAGCCATGTCATGACCTCCATGGAAATTGAAGAACCACGCCTAATCAAAGTCATCCTGGCCGATGACCACGACCTGATTCGTCAGGGTCTTCGAACCATGCTCGAAGGGTTCCACGACATCGAGGTGGTGGCAGAAGCCGCCAACGGCAGAGAGCTGATCGAAGCCGTCAGGGCCCATTTCCCCGATGTGGTCGTCGTGGACATTCGGATGCCGGGAATGGACGGCATCGAGGCGGTTCGTCGCATCAAGAAGCATCACCCAAACGTAAAGGCTCTAATGCTGACCGTCCACGATGAAGATGCGTACGTGCACGAAGCAATCAGTGCCGGGGCGACGGGTTATCTACTCAAGACCGTCTCTACCGAAGAGCTGGTCAAGGGGATCGTCACCGTCGCAGAGGGAAAGGCAATGCTTCATCCTTCGGTTACCAGGCAGATGATCGAAGAGTTTGCTCTCCTCGCGAAGGGGGGCCGCGGAGGAAAGCCGGCTCACGAGCTCTCGAAGCGCGAGCAGGAAGTGCTTCAGCTGCTTGCCTATGGGAAGTCAAACAAGGAGATCGCCAAGTCTCTGAACATCGGGACCCAGACGGTTAAGACCCACGTTTCTCACATCTTTACGAAATTGGGAGCAGCCGATCGAACCGGAGCGGTTGCTCTCGCTCTGCGCAAGGGCCTGGTCGAGTAGATCTACTTCCTCGTCATCTGAGCCTGAGCGGCGGTTTCTTGGTCCGGTCCCTTTGGCAGCGGCTGTTTCTTCCAAAACCGTTTGCTCCCGAGCATCCAGATTCCGGCGTAAGCGATCTCGATGAGCGCGAGGCCAAGCATCACGTCTCGAACGTCGAATAGTTCCGCTAGCCTTCCAGCGATCAAAAGGCTTGCCGACATCGTCAGGGTCACGAGCCCGAAGTCGAAGGCGAAGATCCGGCCTCTCACGTGATCGGGAGTGATGGCCTGAAGTCCGTATGTGGACATCATCCACTGGGCTCCTCCCCCCAGATGCGCGATGGTTGCGAAGATCGCGGCAAGCCACAGAAGCGGCATCGATTGGAAGATGGCATACGCGACTCCGTAGAGAGCCATGGCGGCACCTATGGCGATGAAGAGTTTCCGCTTGTCGTCCTTTACAAACGCCCGCGCCATGATTGGGCCCGCAAGCGCTCCGAGGCCCCGCGCTCCAAACAGAATCCCGATGCCAAGATCTCCGGCTCGGTAGACCTGCTCGCCAAAGATGGCCACGAGGGCGATCACTCCAGCTCCTAGACCGAAACCTCCTTTGGTCGCGAGCAGAGCCATGACCTCTCCGTGCGATTTCGCATATCGGAGGCCCTCTGCGATGTCGCGTATGGGGTGGAACGAAGGAGTCTTCGGCCTGTCTTCGGAGAAGCGGCCTCGAACGCTCACGATAAGCAGTGCAGATACCAGGAAGGAAGCGGAATTGACGATGAAGGCTGTATCTCTGCCGAAGACGGTAGCTACGAGGCCACCCAGCGCTGCGCCTATCGCCAACATCGCACCCCACGCCGATCCCATGAGCACATTGGCGCGGCCCAGCTCCTTGGGCGAAACCAGATTCGGGATGGCAGCCTGGGAAGAGGGAGTGAAGAAGGCAGCGAGGGTCGCGATTCCTGCAAGGCACGCAATGCCTATCCAGACCGTGCTCGGGGAGCGGACCAGGAGCATGCCGAGGGCCAGGACGGCTCGCAAAACATCGGATGTGATCATCAGCTTTCGCCGATCGAAACGGTCCACCACCACTCCTGCCACCGGAGACACCAGGAAGTGCGGAAGCATGTTCGCGGCCAGAACTACAGACGCATAGAAAGCAGAGCCCGTCAGAGCGAAAACGAGCCCCAAAAGAGCAACCGAGTTGAACCAGTCACCCCCAAGAGATATGAGGTGGGCCAGCCATAGCCGCCGGAAGTCCCGGTTCTCCCTGAGAAACGAGAAATAAGTCGTCGAGCTCACAGCGATGAATCGTATCTGTTCGTGATGTCAGAATAGGCCGATCGGAGGAGCCTATGATCGCCGGACAGCTTACCCACCTCGATAACGTCTTTCTTTCTATCGAAAAGTCCCATACCCCGATGCATACCGCGGGGGTGGTCATCTTCGAGGCTTCGGCGCCATTCGAGAAGGTGTACGAGACCATCGCATCGAGGCTTCACCTGGTCCCGCGATTCACCCAGCGGATAATGACCGTGCCGTTTGGCCTCGGCACGCCGTTTTGGGTGCAGGACCCCGCATTTGATCTTTCGTTTCATCTTCGGCATGCCGCACTGCCAAAGCCGGGAACCGATGAGCAATTGTGCGACTACGCAGCCAGGCTCATCTCCAGGCCTCTCGATCGAACCAGGCCCCTGTGGGAGATCTACGTCATCGAGGGTCTGGAGGACGACAGGTCGGCGATCGTGGCCAAGACACACCACGCCATGGTGGACGGACTGTCGAGCATGGATCTGGCGACGGTTTTGTTCGACTTCACCCCAGAAGCACAGCCGGCGCCACCGGGAAAGATCGACACCCCTTCCCGTCTGCCTTCCAGCGCAGAGCTGATCGCGGAAGCCTTGAAACGTCAGGCTTCTGATCTGACGGATCTCGGTACTGCGGTGCGAGCTGCAGCTGCGGCCCCCGGCAGGATCCTCGATGCTGCTGGAGTGTCTCTGGGAGCGGTTACCTCGTTCGTCGGCTCTGTGATCAAACCAGCTCCTCCGAGCCCACTGAATGTGAGACCGGGGTTGTCGCGCCGTTTCGCCATCGTTCGAAGCACTCTGCAGACATTCAAGGACATCAAGAATGTGTCCGGCGCAACAGTGAACGATGTTGTCCTGACGGTTTGCGCCGACGCTCTCGGGAAGCTCTTCCGGTCTCGGTCGGAAAGAACCGAGGGTCGCTCGCTGAGAGCAATGGTGCCGGTTAGCGTAAGAGCCGAGGAGAGTGTAGCTGCAGGCGGCAACGAAGTGTCCGCGGTGTTTCCGGATCTGCCCATCGGCACCATGAAGCCTCTCGAGCGTTTGGATCTCGTCCACGATCAGCTGGCCGACATCAAGAGTTCGAAGGAGGCGCTGGGGGCCGACGTCATAGTGAATCTGAGCAGATGGGCCCCGCCTACTCTTCACGCAATGGCGGCCAGAGTGGGAGCGGGGGCCAGGATGATGAACGTCGTCATCTCCAACGTTCCGGGCCCCCAGGTTCCGCTTTACTCCTGCGGAGTGAAGATGCTCGAGCCGTATGCGGTGATTCCCTTGGCTGAGAGCCAATCGCTGTCGATCGGAGTCACTTCATACAACGAGGGCATTTTCTTTGGAATGAACGCCGACCGGGACGCACATCCGGATCTCGATCAGCTGGCGCGCTATATCGACGAGTCGATCTCGGAACTCCAAAAGGCCGCAGCCGAAGTGAGTTCCGAAGACATCACCAAAGCGGAAACTCAGTTTGCGGTGGGTTCTGAGGGATGATCCCGCTCTTCTTCTGACCGGGTCTCCTCAGAGTTGGCTGGACCTGGCTCCGGCTGCCAGTCGAAGTAATCGGACTCCGGCACCACCTTCTCCGGCTCGGGTTCATAAGCGAGCGGCTGGGGTTCCGGCTTCGTCTCTGGCACCAAGGGCTCTGGCAAGGCCGGCTCTGGTACCACCGGCTCGCGGGCCAGAGGCTCCGGCACCGTCGGTGAGGGGTGCGTGACTCTGGCGGGGACCACGACCGGCTCGTAGGCATATTCCTCATCCGGCTCCGGGATCTCTGCGGCGGCCTCGATCTGTCTCAACTCCCTCGTGTTGGTTTCGGGGAGGGTGAGCAGAAGCATGATCGCCGGGATGTACATGAGCGCCGTGACCGAGACGCTGTCTCCTATAGCGAGCCCGAACCCGCTGTTGGGATCCGTCAGGGCTCCCGCAAGTAGTGGCCCACCGATGCCCCCGAGGGTGGCAAAGAGTCCACGGCTTACCGCAAGAGAAGTTGCCCTTGCCCCGGTTGGAAAAATCTCGGCCCCCAGAGTTGTGATCACGGCAAGGGATCCCGTGCCGAAAAACGCCGCAAGGACCATAAGCGGAACCATGAGTTGTTCGTTTCCAACCTGGAAGACGCCGATAGTCGATAGACATGCGAGGAAGAGAAAAAGGGAGCCGGTCCTTCTTCGGCCAAGGTTGTCCTGGAGCCTCCCTGCGATGAGGTAACCGGCCAGGCCGAGTCCGTAGCCGATCGCCATCAGGGCTCCTCCCCGCTGGTCGGCGATGCCGCGCTGTTCGGCGGCATAGATCCTCCACCAGCCGAGTGCGGACAATGCCGCGGCGTAAGTGAAGAAGAACAAACTGCCGGTCTGGAAAAGCTGGATAGCGACCCCTTGTGTTTTAGCCGGGCGGCTGACCCACAGATTTGGTTCCTTAATGCGACCCGGAACGGCGATACCGGCGAGTAGCAGGAGGCTTCCGCTCAAGTGAAGGATCCTCCAGTCGCCCCCCAGGGTTTCGACCGCCTGGCCCCCAAGCGTGGCCGCAGCGACACCCAAGGCGCCGAAGAATGTCAGCCTTCCGATCGTGCGGCCACGAACGTTTGTGGGTGACTCTTCCACGGCGACGATAACCACTAAGACCAGGGCCGCAACGGTGAACGTGCGTGCTGCGAATTGAAATGCAGCGAACATCGCCAGAGAGGTAGAGGCTGCGGTCAGCGCGCTCAGAGCACCCCCGGCGATGCATGCGGCTGCAAGAACCGGCCTCCTTCCGATCCGATCCGCCATGGAAGCAATCACTATCGAGCCGATGGCACCGGCAGTTATCCCCAGAAGAACCAGGTTGATGGCTCCTGCCTCCTCGCCGGCGAGACCCAAGGCGATTGCGGTTTCCTCGGGTTTGACCGCGGCAACTGCGCCCGCGAGGCCCGCGAAAAACGCGATGAATGACAGAAGACCTCGCATCAGGAGGTCTTCTTAGTCCTTCTCGATCGCAGTCGCTTGAGCTGCCACTTCGCCTTGAAGAGCAGCCGCTTTGCCCAGCGATACTCCCAGCCGAGCACCGTAAGTCCCAGCAGGATCAACACGCTGCCGGGGCCCGGGAGGGGGATGAGGATGATCCCGAGCAGAACTAGTGCACCGCCAAGCAATCCGATCAAGACGCGGCGTGTCGATCTCGCCGCGACAATCCTTGGCAGCTGCATAGTTCGGTCCTGCCGGATCTCCTGGGTGTCCTCCGGGCGAGCCATCACCAAGAGCATCTCACAATCGGAGGAAATCCCCTCGTGAGAGCCGCAATATAGGATTCGTATCTCATATGGGACTTGAAGAAAACCCCGAGATCATTACGACTGCTCCCGAGAGAAATCTCGGGATGGAGCTGGTCAGAGTCACCGAGGCAGCGGCTCTAGCCGCAGCGCGCTGGATGGGGCGCGGCGAGAAAGAGTCCGCCGACCAGGCTGCAGTCGATGCGATGAGGCTCATGCTCACGAGTGTCCCGATGAAGGGTCGCGTCGTGATCGGAGAGGGAGAAAAGGACGAGGCCCCCATGCTCTATAACGGCGAGCTCGTGGGCAATGGCGAGCCTCCCGAGGCAGACGTTGCGGTCGATCCGATCGATGGAACCGGACTTACGTCGAGAGGCCAGCCTGGCGCTCTAGCCGTAGTTGCCGTTGCCGAGAGCGGAACCATGTTCGACCCGGGCCCATGCGTTTACATGGAGAAGATTGCAGCCGGGCCCGAGGTCTCGGGGCACATCGATCTCGACGCTCCCGTCGCCGACAACATCAAAAGTGTCGCCAAGGCAAAGGGTGCGGACCCCGACGACATCACGGTGATCATCCTCGACAGGGATCGCCACGAGGGAATCATCAAAGAAGTTCGCGAGGCAGGCGCCCGCATCAAGCTGATCTCAGATGGCGATGTTGCAGCGGCCATATCCGCGGCGAAGGAAGGCACCGGGGTAGATCTGCTCATTGGGATCGGAGGCACCCCAGAGGGGGTTATCGCCGCCGCAGCCATCAAGTGTTTGGGCGGTGAGATCCAGGGCCGTTTGTGGCCCCGAAACGAGGATGAGAGGAAGACGGCCATCGATGCTGGCTACGACCTCGACCGGATACTCGGCACCGAGGATCTGATTTCAGGCGATTGCTTCTTTGCCGCAACTGGCATAACCGACGGCGACCTCCTGCAGGGAGTTCGCTACCGCGGCGATGGTGCCATCACCGATTCCATCGTTATGCGTTCGCGCTCTGGCACGATCCGCAGAATCGAGGCGGACCATCACTGGAAGAAACTGATGACTTTCTCGGAGATCGGCTACGACTGATCGGCCCCTCACACTCCTCGTCGACGCGGCGAGTCTCGTTTTCCGCGCATTCTTCTCGACGCCAGACTCCGTCAAGGGCGACGACGACAGACCTATCAACGCCGCGTACGGCTTCATCAACATGCTGGCGCGCCTTGTTGCCGACAACGATCCAGACTTCCTGGCCTGCGCCGACGACCGTGACTGGCGGCCTGAATGGCGTGTGGAGCTGATCTCGACTTACAAGACCCATCGAGTTGCTCCTGGTTCTGAATCCCCGCAAGCCACGGCCGAGGATGCTCTCGAGCATCAGCTGCCGATCCTTTACGAGATCTTGGAGGCCTGCCGTATCCCGATCGTTGGGTTCGACGGTTACGAGGCCGAAGATGTCATCGGAACCCTTGCCCATCGAGCGCCGGGGCCGGTGCGAATCGTGTCGGGGGACCGTGATCTCTTCCAGCTCGTGGCAGATCCGAAGATCGTCGTCTTGTACCCGAAGAGGGGCGTAAGCGAAGTGGTGAAAGTAAACGGTTCATACATCGAGTCGAAGTACGGCATTCCCGGAAACGCCTATGCAGATTTCGCCATCATGCGAGGTGATCCGTCAGACGGACTGCCGGGCGTTCCCGGCATCGGGGAGAAGACCGCAGCAACCCTTCTGGCGAAATACGGGAGTCTCGAGCGGATCGTTGAGGCTGCGATCACCGGCGACGGAGCGGGTGCCCTCGGCAAGGTGAAGATGAACCTCGACTATCTCGATCGGGCTGTGAAGGTAGTGACCATTCCTACAGACCTTCCGATTCCTGACGCCGACCTCAGCCGGCCCCGGGAAGCGCCGCCAGCTGATGTGCTCGAACTTGCAGAGACCTACGGTCTAGCGGGCCCAGTGCGAAGGCTGGCTGCAGCCCTCACCGGTTCCCCCCGAGAAACTTAGACACGGCGTCGTCGAGTGTCTCTGCCTCGACCAACGTGGCGTTGGGCAATGCATCAGCGTAGGCTTTACTAAGTTCCCGCGTGTGGATGGCGTCGCCACCCGAAACTACTAAAGTCGGCACGGTGACTGTTTGCAGGTCTGCCGAACGTTCGAACGGCCGAAACATAGGAACGGCGCGGAGCCATGCGACAAGGCTGTCCTCATCATGCTGGGTCCAACGGGTCATCGGGCGGGACGAACCAAGGCGTTCGGATTCACTGGCCGCGACGGCCGCAAGGCCCTCGGCGGCAATGCGATCGGCAAGACTCCTATAGCTCTCGAGGTCCCCTTCTCCCATCTGTTCATGCAAAGCTCCGAAGGCATTTGAGATAAGGATGAGTGCCCGCACTCGCTCGAGGTGGCGGAGGGCGAATGCAACTGCGACCGCGGCCCCGAATGAGGAACCGGCAATCACTGCCCTGCTGATGTCGAGGCGATCAAGGATCGCCAGTATGTCTGCGGCATGCGCATCAAACGCATGGTCCTCGACCTTCGCCGCAGGCCGAGAAGCGCCCCGCCCGCGCAGGTCGGGCGCTATTACGGTGAATCCATAGGCTCTCTCCGAGATCCATGATGCATCCGCGTGAGTTCCGAACAACCCGTGGGCAAACAACAGCCCAGGACCCTCCTCCCCTCTGACATTGACGAACAGCCGTTGTTCGCCACGATGTAGGAGGTGCTCAGCCAAGCTTCACTCAACCCCCTGTCCGTAGCCGGCGGCATCCGAATAGTTCCATCCGTCAAGATCGGGCGTCGCGATGCCAATATTGCCCAGCGCGATTTTCACTTCGGTTCGATGCTCGACCCCGTGCTCCATGGCGTGAACAAGGAAGAACCGTTTGGGAAATCTGAAGACCTTCCCCTGATAGGGAAGGTCGACTTCCTCATTGTCTCCCAGCCGTTCAGCGATTGAGATGAGCTCGTCGTTCGTTGTCCTTATGATCTCGATGAGCGTATCTAGACCGGGCCATTCACTCCATCGGCCCAGTTCTCCCTCGTGCTGCCGACCTTGGGTACGCAGCACAAGCGTCTGCTGTCCGCCTGCGATGTGAATCAGAAGCTCACGAACTGACGCCAAGCCTCTTGGCCCCCGAGTGTCCAATTTGTCTTCGGTCAAAGATCTGCAGGCTTCAAACAGCTCGAGGTTAGCCCAGGCGTTGTAGCGGAACATCTCAACTAATCCTTCATTCATTTCGATGGCTCCTAAGCTTCGTTGGAGTTGATCGATTTCCATGGCTCCCTCGTACGCCAAAGGTGATCACAGTGCTGAAGCTACCGTGAAGCTAGCCACCGGACGGTCGAGCCACTGAGCAATCCTTCCGGCAGCAACGATCCCGATACCGGCACCTTTTCCCAACCGCGTGAGTTGCCCCGCAGTCACACCACCGATCTCCTCTGCGACTTCTCGCCAGGTTAGTGCGCGTTCGACTCGGACAGCCTCGATGGCCTGAAAGATTGCAAGGGTGTCAAACCGCAAGATTCGATCGGGACCGAGCCGTGGAAGTACCTGATCCAGTTCCGATGAGTTTTGGTGCCCGGGCAGGAAGCTCTCGGGAGTCCGATCGAGCCAGACCAACATCTGAAGCGCAGCGTTTCCGATCACCTCGCGCTTCGACTCCAAGCTAGTGATCGTGGAGGTAGCGATAGGGTGACATGGCACGTCGCGGAACAGAGCATTGATCTCACGTGTTAGCGCGTTCCAGCTCAACGACCGCGCTACTCGTTGCGAATCCAAAACGGTAAACAGTGCATTTAGATCGAGGTCCAAGATGCTATGGCCGGCAGCCTCCTTGGATCTTCCACGACGTGTATGGGTCAACGGAGGATGTAATAAATGGGGGAACCAGCGGCGGCCAAAACGAATCCGATGCCGAGCCATCGATAAGCCTCCTGTCTTGACAGCAGCACACCGATGACGGTGATGGGCAGGGATAGAAGTAGGAGCCGGTACGATCCCGGCGAGGAATCGTCGGGAACCAGGAAATAATGAAGCACCCAATATGCCAGGGACCCAATGAGTACTCCCTGGATCGCCCGGGGCCACATGTCGCTAGTCTTCATCAAGAGGCTCATACTTCTCGACTTGTCGACCAGCTCCATTGTCCGAAAGGTCCCGCACCGAGATGCCCTCCGCGGGCACGAAGCGCATGAAGTTGCTCCACATGACCATAGAAACCAAGATCGGGCGGTAGGGCGAAGCCATCATCTGTCGTTCGAATTCGTTGTCGTGCTCGATCGTGAAAGCGATCAGCACCTGTGACAGCAGCGTCGCAAGAGAGGGTCCAGTCATCCCAGAGGTCTCTTAGCGGTTCTCAGCGATCCATTGGATTAGATCCATCTCGATGCCAGTGCCGCCGAGACTGGGAAGGAGCATAGACACGTCTGCTCGATGTTTGTGCGAGTGCGTCATTGGTTGGAGCACCCCCTCCACGAGAGTGATTTCGAAGCCGAACCAGGGTACGAGAAAACTCTGCGTCTCGGCGGTCGCTGGGTCCAAGGCACCTACGTAGTCAACGTATGCGCGGTCGACGTGGGCGCACTCTGCTCGAAGGTACTCCAACTCATCACTTCGAATCTTCTTTGGTTGGCGGCCGAGAGCGAGTTCCAAGAACGAGTGCTCAACCTGCACAAGGTGCTCCAAGATTCCGACCACAGAGTCGTAACCGGCTTCGGCTTCCTTTAGCTTGGTCGAAGCGACTCGAGAACAGGCATCAAAGATCCTGCGATTGGCCCACTCGTTGTGCGAGGCCAACGTTGTCAGCAAGGATACGGGTCCGGCGTCACTCATCCGTAGGCCCGAGTCCGTACTCTCTGTGTTATGCGGCGTCGAGTTATCGCTTCGCCACCTCCACTCCTGGTCCTTGAATATGCCAATGCATATGGGGGGTCACCCCTGGGGCTGCTGCATTGGCGCGGACATGGAAGCCCGCCTGATCGAGTCCCAGCTTGCGTGCCGACTCTTGCACTCCCCGAAGCATCGCGGACAGGAGGGCTCCGTCCAATGCCTTGGGATCCAACAGTGACGGAACGTGCTCCTTCGGTATCACGACTACATGAATCTCCGCTAGAGGGCGAGGGTGGTGGAAGGCCAAGACTAAATCGTCCTCGTACACCCGGTCTACGGCGACCTTGCCTGGGAGAATATCCTCGCAATACCAGTCCCTGAATGCCATTAGACCGTGTAAAGGATTGGGCGGACAGCCGCCGCCGAAGACGGTCGGTTGCATGGCCGAGTTGGGCCGCTTCTCACAAATGCAAGAGCACGCACGTCACGGACGCCACTCATAAAGCACATCAGGGCAGCCCTCCTCGTTCCCCGTGCCATCTCCAAAGGCGACGGCCCGAAAGCCGCGTCCCTCATAAAATCCGCGGGAGCGACGATTCTCTTGAAATGTATAGAGCCGGATAGGTGGCACCAGCTCAGCCAGCGCATGTTCGAGAAGGGATGATCCTATGCCGCGACCAACCCAATCTGGATCGACATAGAGCTGATCGATCCAGGAGAACTCTTCGTCCCTTGACACAGCCTGCATCCCAACTACGCTGCCAGCTTTGACTGCGACTGTGACGCCCGCTTCAGGTATTAGGCTTTCCCGAATCCAGGCGCGAACTTCATCGTCCGTATGTGCCAGTGGTGCAAACGCCACGAGTTCGCGCCGCGAACGCAAATACACGTCGGCCACGCTCTCGGCGTCATCAGGTAAAGCGCTACGGAGCAGGACCGGGCCCTTTCCTTCCCTCAGGCGGCTCAACCCGCATCGGTTGTCAGTATAGGTTCTGAGTCCGCGTCTTTTGGAGTGAGTGTCAGCCCGCCCGGGAGGGTTCCAACCCTTCACCTGGGCCCATAGCGAGGAGGGGGCTAGAGGTAGCCGCGCAGGTGGGCTGCTTCGGTCACTCGTTGAACCGCAAGAGCAAAGGCCGCTTCGCGGAGGGTGCAGTTGTTAGCGTCGGCGAAGTCGTTCACAACCAAATGGGCGGAGTTGAGGCGATTCGCCAGACGGGTGTTGACGTCTTCTTCGTCCCAGCGGAATTGCTGAATGTTCTGCGTCCACTCGAAATAGCTGACGATCACTCCTCCGGCATTCGCAAGGATGTCGGGAACGACCTTGACGCCGCGATCTGTGAGGATCTTGTCTGCGATTGGAGTCACTGGATGGTTCGCTCCTTCTATGAGCAGCTTGCACCGGATACGGTCAGCGTTTGCCTGGGTGACCACCTCGCCGAGGGCGGCAGGCATCAGGACGTCGACGTCGAGTTCGATCAGTTCACTATTGGTGATCTTTTCGGTCCCCGGAAAGCCGACCACCGAATCGGTCTCAGCATGAAAACCGAGAAGCTTCTGGACATCGATGCCGGCGCCGTTGTAGATGGCGCCGTTTACGTCTGATACGGAGACCACTTTGTATCCGAGCGCGTGGGCCACACTAGCGGCCCAGCTTCCGACGTTGCCGAACCCCTGAATCGCAACGCTTACACCGTCGGAGGCGACTCCCATCTCCTTCAAGGCATTTTCCATCAAGATCACGCAGCCGCGGCCCGTCGCCGCTTCGCGACCGTAGGAACCGCCGAGGGCAATGGGTTTTCCGGTCACGATCTCCGGTGTATGCCCGTGCCTCTTGCCGTACTCGTCCATCATCCACGCCATCGTCTGTGCATTGGTGTTCACATCGGGGGCGGGGATGTCGCGATGGGAACCGATGATGTGGCTGATTTGGTTGGTGTAACGCCTGGTCATTTGCGAGATTTCGCTCTGGGACATCTGCCTGGGGTCCACCTCGATGCCGCCCTTGGCGCCTCCGAATGGGATGTCGACGATCGCCGTTTTCCAGGTCATCAGCGAAGCCAGCGCTCTGACTTCGTCGAGGACCGCGCTCGGGTGGTATCGGATGCCACCTTTGTACGGCCCTCTGGCGGCGTTGTGCTGGATGCGATAGCCGACGAAAACGTGCAGGTCGCCGTTATCTCGCCGGACCGGGATCTGAACTCTCAACTCTCTGTACGTGCCGCTTAACACTCCCATGGCGGCGTCGCTCAGCTTGTTGATCTCGGCGGCCCGAAAGAAAAAGTAGTTGACCGCATCGAACGGATCCATATTCTCGCGGAGTTCCATCACACCTCCTCCGGTGAGACGAACATCATCGACCAAGCCACCCACAGAAGTCACGCGGCAGGCAGTGGAGCCAGGCTCTGGCAGGATTAGCCGCGTGGAGGTCATATGGGATCGATAAAGCTCGTTACTGAGATACCGGGGCCGCGCTCACGCGAGCTGCTGCAGCGCGCAAGGCAGATAGTCATGCCTCCTATCGGACCGGGCGGAGAGATCTTCATCGAACGGGGAGAAGGCGCGGTCGTCGAAGACGTAGACGGCAATCGCTACCTGGACCTGATCGGCGGGGTCGGGTGCCTCATCACGGGTCACTCACATCCGAAGGTCGTCGATGCGATCAGGCGGCAGGCAGGACTTTTCACCCACACCGACTTCACGATCGTTCCGTACGAGAACTATGTTGAGCTTGCGGAGCGGATCACATCGGTCACCGGGCCCGGAACCGTGGCCTTCTTCAACACAGGGGCCGAGGCGGTCGAGAACGCGGTGAAGGTAGCGCGATACGCCACGGGGCGGCCAGGCGTCATTTGCTTCGATAGAGCCTTTCACGGCAGGACCTACATGGCGCTCACGCTTACCGCACGCGAGGTCCCACACAAAAGCGGCTTCGGCCCGTTCGTGCCGGAGGTGTACCGCGCGAGATATCCCGGCCTCGATGGAGCCAACGAAAAGGACAGCGTCTCGGACGTCAAATCGCTTCTGAACGAACAATCTGTGGCAGCCGTGATCGTGGAGCCCGTCCTCGGTGAAGGGGGATTCGTGGTACCGCCCCCGGGGTTTCTCACCGAGCTTCAGCGGTTATGTCGCGACTCGCAAGCTCTGCTTATCTTGGATGAAGTCCAGTCCGGATACGGACGGACGGGAAAGTTCCTCGCCTCGCAGCACGAAGGCGTCTCAAGCGACCTAACCGTGCTGGGCAAGTCGATCGCTTCGGGGCTCCCTTTGTCGGCGCTGGTCGCGGCCCCCGCGCTTGCCGATTCCCTTCCGGAGAACTCTCTCGGCGGAACCTACCCGGGGAATCCGGTGGCGTGTGCTGCTGGTCTCGCGGTGATGGATGTGATCGAGCAGGAGGGTCTCCTTTCTCGAGCAGTAGAGATAGGAAAGAGGCTCACGTCGGGGTGGGAAGAGATAGCTGCAGCGTCGGGTGCGATTCGAGAGGTAAGAGGCGTTGGAGCAATGATCGGAGTCGAGTTCGATCAGGCCGATGCCGCGAAGCGGATGATCCTCGGAGCTCGCGAAAAGGGGGTCCTCGCGATGAGCGCAGGCCGGGAAGGCAAAGTCATCCGCCATTTGATGCCTCTGGTGATCACCGACGACCAGCTGGACGAAGCTCTCGGCGTCTTCTCTTCGCTCTCGGTCTAATCGGAAGAATCGGTCAACTTCGCAAAAGTCGGTGTGATCACTGAGAGTGAGGGTAGAAGCACTGCCATGATCCTCTTATCGCTGCTTGTTCCGATTCCTCTGCTGCTCCTCGCGTTCCTTCTTGCGTGGATGGAAGAGCGGGTGCTGGCGATCGACGAACGGCAGGAACTGGTTCTCCGGCTCCTGGAAGAAGCCGACCCAGACGACATCGAGCTGGCCGTGTCTCAGCAGTTCGGTCCAGTGATCAGGCGGGAGAGCTTCGGTTAAGTCGTCTTTACGATCAGGGTGTCGGTAGGCGAGTAGTGCGACACCTGATTTGGAACGGTTCCAAGTAAAAAGCGTCTGGCTCCCGTCATCCCCTTATTGCCGATAACGATCAGATCGAATGATTTGGACTCTGCCGTGTCGCAGATCTTCTCAGCCGGATTCCCGTCCTCCAGAAAAGTTTCGATCTCGTTCGGTGCGCGCTCACTGGCTTCTTTTAGAACCAATCTTCCTTTGGCGGGTTCTCCTACGAAGATTATCGACGGTTTCGCTCCGGTCGCCCCGGCGAGCGCGTAGGCCTTCTCTAGCGCCTTCGAAGCCGTATCCGACCCGTCGGTTCCTATCAGCATGTTCTCGAATAGGCCCTTCTCTCTCTTCTCGACGGTTCTCACGATCAGCACGTCGCATGGGGCGTGGTGCGAAACGCGGTTGGGAACGCTTCCCAAAAGGAACCTCTTGCCGCTGGCCATTCCCTTGTTGCCAACCACTATGAGTCCGGCCCCCTTGGTCGCAGCGACGTCGATCAAGATGTCTCCTGGATTGCCCTCTTGGACCTGGGTTTCGACTTTGGTGCCTTCTGCTGCGGCCACCTTGCTGGCTTTCAAGACGATCTCATCTGCGACGGCACTCGAGGCCAGCTTCCACCACATGTCCTGTGGGGCCTGGCGCTTCCACTCTTCTACCAATAAAGGATCGGGCTCTTCGTAACCGGAGACGATCACCAGCGTTGCGTCGATGGCCCGCGCCAATTCGGATGCAACCCTTCGGGCCCTCGCCGCGGTCTCAGACCCGTCGGTACCGATGACGATTGATTCGTAAGGCATGACTGGCGGCCCCTTTTGAGAATTTTCCGGATTATAGGCGCCTGAACCTTCGGCCCCTCTGGCTTATGCTCCTGGCTCATGCAGAGGATCGTCCTCGTTTTGAAGAGGGTGCTCGTCGGGAAACCGGTCTCTTCTTACGCGGAGTTGGAGCATCGCGTGTCCAAGAAGGTTGCTCTTGCGGTGTTCTCATCCGACGCTCTTTCGTCTTCTGCATACGCGACCGACGTGATGCTGGTAGTTCTGGCTGCTGCGGGAGCCGGCGCCCTGTGGCGTTCGGTTCCGATCGCATTCGGGGTGGTCTTTGTGCTTTCCGTCGTGATCATTTCGTATCGCATCGCGATCCGCGCTTATCCAAACGGCGGCGGGGGCTACGCGGTCGCCAGCGACAATCTCGGTTTGAAGACTGGGGTTCTCGTGGCATCAGCACTGCTGATCGACTACGTGCTTACCGTTGCCGTGAGTGTGGCGGCGGCGGTCAAGGCTCTGGGGGCCGCCCTTCCGGCGGTTGGTGAAAATCGAGTTGGCGTAGCGGTCGGGGTGGTCATCCTCATTACCGTGGCCAACCTGCGAGGGGTGAAGGAAGCGGGGAGCTTCTTCGCGTTCCCGACCTATGGGTTCCTTTTGTCCATGGGGGTCATGATCCTGATCGGGCTAACCAGAGTCTTTACGGGAACCCATACCCCTCTCCCGCCTCCGCAGATCGAAGCCGAGCAGGCCCTCACTATGTTTCTGATCCTGAAGGCTTTCGCAGGTGGCTCGACTGCGCTCACCGGTGTGGAGGCGATGGCCAACGCAGTCCCGGCTTTCCGGCCTCCCGAGGCCAAAAATGCCGCACAAACCTTGGCGGTCCTGGGAGTACTGCTGGCCTTTCTATTCATCGGAGTCACGTTTCTGGCCAATGCCTATCAGGTCGACCCGGTAGCAGCAGAGCTGCATGGCAAGACCGTGCCGAGCCAGATCGCAGGAGCGGTCTTCGGTGTCGCGTCTCCCATGTTCTATGTGATCCAGTTCTTCACCGCCCTGATCCTCTTTCTGGCGGCCAACACCGCTTATGCCGGGTTCCCGTCACTGGCCTCGGTCCTCGCACGTGATCGCATCTTGCCGAGAGTGCTGCAAAACCGCGGGGACAAGCTGGCGTACTCCAATGGGATCGTCATTCTCGCCGCTCTGGCGTGTCTGGCGTTGATCCTCTACGAAGCCGACGAGTTGAAGCTCATCAACCTATACGTGATTGGGGTGTTCACCGACTTCACTCTTTCCCAGACTGGATTGGTCAAGCGGTGGTTCAGGTTGAAGACTCCGGGATGGCGGCGCTTCGCATTACTCAACGCCATCGGGGCTGTGACGACGTTTGTCGTTCTCATCATTCAGGCAACCACCAAATTCACTGCAGGCGCATGGCAGGTGATCATTCTTATTCCACTGCTCGCCTTCTTGCTCTATCGAGTCAACCGTCACTACGTGCGCGTGCAAGACGAACTCAAGATCGTCGAGGCCTCACCTCGTTTCGAAGCTAACAAGGTCATAGTTTTGGTATCGCCTCTCATGGGGGCAACGGTCAAGGCTTATTCCTTTGCTCGATCGATCGGCCCCAAAGTGATGCGGGTCGTGGCCTTCCGCGTCCCCGAGAGGAGGCTGCAGCGGATCCGGACGAGGTGGACAGAGATCGGCATCAAGAATCCCATCGAGGCGACTGGCTATCGGTTGAGAGACCTGGTCGATTACATCCGCGGCCTCGATCCCCAGCCGGACGACCCGGTGACCCTTGTGATCCCCGACCCCCAGCATCCGAATCCCCTCGTGCAGCTCTCCCAGGGTCGCAACCTTCTTCGGATCAAAGGCGCCTTTCTGGCCGAGCCGAATGTGGTGGTGGTGAGCATTCCATTCCGTCAAGACTTGGAGCCCGAGCCTGAGCAGATCAGGGCACCGAGGAGGCTGTCGGTGATCGTGCTCGTAGCCTCGGTCCACCGGGCGACGGTGAGGGCATTGCGTTATGCCCAGTCGCTCAATCCGTCTGAGTTGAAAGCGGTTTCGATCGTCACGAATCCCGAGGAAGCTCCCGAGCTGATCAGAAGGTGGGAGGAGCTGGATCTGGAGGTGCCGCTCGAAGTGGTGGACTCGCCGTACCGCAGCATCATCCCTCCGCTTCTAAAGGAGATCCGTTCGATGGGGCCGAGCCAGCAGGACGCGGTAGCAGTCGTGATCCCGGAGTTCATCGTTTCGCATTGGTGGGAACAGCTTCTTCATGGGCAGACTGCCCTGATGATCAAAACCACGCTCCTCTTCGAGCCAAATGTCGTTGTGATTGATGTCCCCTTCCCGCTGAAGGCCGGACGCACACGGGAAGATAGTCTTGACCAATGAAGTTCGGCCTGTTCTACGAACACAATCTTCCCCGGCCGTGGGCGCAGGATGCGGAACACACCTTGTTCCAGCAAGTGCTCGACCAAGTTGAACTCGCGGACAAACTCGGATTCCATGCGGTATGGCAGGTAGAGCATCACTTCCTCGAGGAATACGCGCACTCGTCGGCCCCCGAGGTTCTGCTGGCGGCCTACTCGCAGAGAACGAAAAGCATCCGGCTAGGCCACGGGATCGTTCAGACGCCTCCTCACTACAACCACCCCGCCCGGGTGGCCGAACGGATAGCCACGTTGGATCTGATCTCCAACGGCAGAGTCGAGTTCGGCACGGGAGAATCCTCATCGGAGACCGAGATGGGGGGCTTCAACCTCTCTCGTGGGGAAAAACGAGCGGCATGGAGAGAGGGGACCGAAGCGGCGCTTCGAATGATGGTCGAGGAGCCGTTTTCCGGTTACGACGGCGAGTTTCTGAAGATGCCTCAGCGAAATGTGGTCCCCAAGCCCCTGCAGGAGCCGCACCCTCCGGTGTGGGCGGCCTGCTCTCAACGCGACACCATTCACTTCGCCGCACAAAACGGGATCGGTGCCCTTTCGTTCGCATTCGTCACCGCCTCCGAAGCGAAGCAGTGGGTCGAAGACTATTACTCAACTATCGAGAACGAATCGATCCCGATCGGTTACCAAGCGAACCCGAACATCGCGGTGGTCACGGCCCTCATGTGCTGCGAAAGCGAGGAAGAAGCAGTCTCCAAAGGTGAGAAGGGAGTCAACTTCTTCGGGTACGCGCTTGCTCACTACTACGTGTTTGGGAAACATCACCCAGGCCGGACGAGCGTCTGGGACAAGTACCTCGAACATGGAGATTTGTTCTCGTTGTACCGGATGCAGCAGATGAATCAAACCCCCGATGCGATCAGAGGATGCGTTGGCACCCCCGAACATTGCCGGCAGGTACTCCGAACTTACGAAGAAGCCGGCGTTGACCAGGTCATCTTCTTCTCGCAGGCAGGCCACAACGCTCACGAAGACATCTGTGACAGCTACGAGCTGCTCGCTCGTGAAGTCCTTCCGGAATTCATCGAGCGAGACCAGGCGGCAGAGTCAGCTCGTGACCGCAAGCGCGAAGAGATCAACGACAAGGCGATGGCACGCAAGGAAGCCTCCGGCGAACAGCATCGGCCCCCCGATGAGGATTATCGGATCGATGCCCCCGGGGCCGGGTCACTCTTTTAGAGAGGGATGGCTACTCCCGAAGAGCCCATCACCGAAGGCCGGCGGCAGAGGTCGACCGCGACGACGATAGCCGCGGTCCTCATCTTCTTCGTAACCGGGATCTTTGCCCTGCTCGCCGTCGCAGCGTTGGTGAGCGCAGCGGTTTCAGGAGGTCTTCCACAGATCGAAGGAGCCAGATCTGCCCGAGTCGCGATCTTCGTCGTCGGTCTCGTCGTTCTCGGCGTGTGCCTGTGGACGGCTACCGTTGGAGTCAAAGTCCTGCAGCTGAAGAGCTGGGCACGGGTGGCCGCTGTAGTCACCTTTGGTGGATTCGTCCTCATGTCGGTGACCACACTCTTCAGCGGGCAGGAGGGTGTGCCGGTCGCAAGCAAGTTCTTGTCGGCAGTCGTCACCGCTATGGATGCGGCAGTGGTCGTTCTTCTGCTTACTCCATCAGCTGGAGGAGATTTCCGAGCAGAGTGATCTCTCTAACCGACGTAACAAAGCGCTTTCCCCACTCCTCACAACCGGCCGTCGACAGGCTCTCGTTGGAAATCGAGGCCGGGAAAGTGGTCTGTCTGGTTGGCCCGTCCGGGTGCGGGAAGACCACGACACTCAAGATGATCAATCGGCTGATCGAGCCCACTTCGGGTTCGATCGTGGTCAATGGAGCCGAGATTCTGCGGCAGGACCCCGTGAAGCTGCGCCGCGATATCGGATACGTGATCCAGAGCGTTGGCCTGATGCCGCATCGCACCATCGAGCAGAACATCGAGACCGTCCCCCGGCTGGTTGGATGGGATCAAGCTCGCATCCGAAAGCGGGTCGACGAGCTGGTTTCGATATTCGACCTCGACCGAGACCTCTTGCCACGCTACCCGGCTGAGCTCTCGGGTGGTCAGCGTCAGCGGGTCGGAGTGGCTCGCGCTCTGGCGGTCGACCCTCCCGTGATGCTTATGGACGAGCCATTTGGGGCGGTCGATCCGATCGTAAGGGAGCGGCTGCAGGATGAGTTTCTCGAGATACAGAGCAGTCTCAAAAAGACGATCGTGTTCGTGACCCACGACATCGATGAAGCCATAAAGATGTCCGACCGCATCGTTATCCTGAACCAGGGAGGCAAGATCGAGCAGCACGCTCCTCCCGAGGAGATTCTCCGATCGCCCGCCAACGAGTTCGTCATGCAGTTCGTGGGGGCCGAGCGGGGCCTCAAGCGTTTGTCGCTCGTTTCTGTATCCGACATCGGGGTTGAGGAGGGGCCGGTCGTTTCGCCTTCCGCTAGCGCCGATGAAGCCAAGCGCGTGATCGATGAGTTCGGATTCGGATGGACCAGCGTTGTTGACGATGGGCAGCTTCTGGGATGGGTGGACGAAGAGATGCTGCATGATGCCGCAGGCGTCGATGAGGTGAAGGCTCGGAAATTCGCTGCTTTCGTCACACCGGACAGCTCGCTGAGAAAGGCTCTGGATTCCGTCGTCAGTTCCAGGACTCAGGTCGCGGTGGTTCTAGGTGATGGGCAGAACTATCTCGGGATACTCACTTTGGAGCATATCTCCAAGGAGATCATCCATTGATCCTTGCGCAGGGCGAGCCGTTGCTCGAGTGGGATTGGATCGTCAGACATTCGTCCCAGATCTTCGAACGATTCTTGCAGCATGCCGAACTCACGGCGATAGCGGTTGGTATCGGACTGTTGATCTCGTTTCCGGTTGCCGTCTTTGCTTATCGCCACCGCTGGCTCATCGGCCCGGTGACTTGGTTCACGGGATTGCTCTATACGATCCCAAGCCTGGCGCTCTTTGCCTTCCTGGTTCCCTACACCGGCCTCTCCACGACCACCGCTGAGATCGGACTGGTCAGCTACACGCTTCTCATCCTTATCCGCAACATCGTGGCCGGCCTCGACGGAGTGCCGGCAGACACAAGGGAGGCCGCCATCGGGATGGGCTATACGAAGCGTCAGCTTCTGTGGAAGGTGGAGCTGCCGCTTGCCCTTCCAGTGATGGTGGCGGGAATCAGAATCGCGTCGGTGACGACTATTGGACTCGTCACCGTGACCGCGCTCATCGGACAAGGGGGGCTCGGGTATTTCATATTGCTCGGCCTGAGGCGATTCTTCTCGACTCCGATCATCGCGGGGACGATCCTTTCCGTCGCATTCGCTATGACGGTCGATGCTGCCCTTTTGATTGGTCAGCGCGCCCTGACTCCATGGGTGAGACGCAAGTCACCTGGTTTGGCTTCCTGATGGAGGTTCTCAGCGCGGTGTTCGAATGGTTCCGCGACCCAGCCAACTGGTCGGGCTCGACGGGGGTTCCCGCACGAATGTTCGAGCACATCTACATCTCATTTCTTTCAGTAGGGATCTCCGCCGCAGTCGCTTTGCCTGCTGCCCTCTACATCGGGCACACGAAGAGAGCTGAATTTCTGGTCACCTCAATTGCTAATCTGGGCCGCGCCATTCCGTCCTTCGCCATCCTGGCGATAATGCTTCCGATAACCATCCGAATGAGATTAGGTCTCGGCTTTTGGCCGACCGTGATTGCTCTATTCCTTCTCGGAATCCCTCCGATCCTCACGAATACCTACGTTGGGATCCAGGGTGTCGACGCAGACACCATCGAGGCGGCCCGCGGGATGGGGATGACCGGGGGCCAGGTCCTGAGGAAGCTGGAAATCCCCCTTGCCGCACCACTGATCGTGGCGGGGTTCAGGACGGCGCTTGTTCAGGTGATCGCGACAGCGACTCTGGCTGCCCTCGTTGCGTGGGGGGGCCTTGGTCGCTTCATCATCGACGGGTTTGCAGTGAGGGACGAGGCCAGGATCGCGGCGGGGGCCATCTTGGTCGCGGCCCTGGCGATCGCTGCGGAACTGAGTTTCGGCCTGGTGCAGAGACTCTTCGCCGTTAGATTGCATCGCTGATAGGGTGCTCCTGCCTCAAAAGACCAGGGGGGGGGCACCCCGATAAGAAGGAAGAAAGGGAGGAGAACCCATGCGGAGAATCCGCAAGCCAATCCTCGGGGCGACTGTGCTCGCGCTGTTGCTGTTGTTGAGCGCCTGTCAGACGGGAGGGGAACGGCGAACAGGGAGTGATGAAGAGCTGCCAACGATCACCGTTGGAGTATCGAGCGCGTTCCCGGAGAACCAAATCGTTGCCGAGATGTACGCGCAAGTACTCGAGGCAGCTGGATACACCGTCGAGCGGCAGATGAGTATCGATTCCAGGGAGGTTTCTCAGCCTGCTCTGGAGAATGGTGAGATCGACGTCAAGCCCGAATACCTGGCGACCCTCTTGCTCTACTACAACAAGGATGCCACCAACATCACCGACGCCGACGAGGTTGCCGAGCAGCTGGATCCACTCCTCGAAGCAAAGGGTGTGGAGCTACTCCAACATTCTGAAGCCGTGGACACCAACGCGATCGTTGTGACGAAGGCAACTGCAGACGAGCATCAGTTGGCCAAGGTTAGCGACCTGCAGCCCGTGGCCGGAACGCTCGTGTTCGGTGGTCCTCCTGAGTGTCCCGAGCGGCCCTTCTGTATCCCTGGGCTCAAGGAAACATACGGTCTCGAGTTCAAAGAGTTCAAGCCGCTCGACGTCGGCGGGAATTTGACTGTGGCAGCCCTCGAAGGCGGGGAGATCGATGTCGCCTTGCTGTTCTCCACCTCAGGAGTGATAGCCAAGAAGGGCTTCGTCCTCCTCGAGGATGACAAGAATCTCCAGGCGGCAGACAACATCGCCCCGGTGGTGAATGCCGAGGTGGTGACCGACCAGCTCAGGGAACTGCTGAATGAAGTGAGCGCTGCTCTGACGACTGCGAACATCACGGAGCTGAACGCGAGGGTCGAGGTGGATAACGAGGATCCGGCCGAAGTGGCGAAGGACTTCCTCGAGCAGGAAGACCTCGTTTAGCTCCGAAAGGACGGTGGCTGAAAACCGCTAGCCCGGCGGGATTTTTCCTGTCACGATGCGGTAGTGAAGTTCGATTTTGATACTTGCTATCGCGCGGTTTCGTCGAGGGATGCCCGCTTTGACGGGATGTTCTTCACGGCAGTCACCTCGACCGGGATCTACTGCCGTCCAAGCTGTCCGGCGATAACACCCAAACGCTCAAACGTTCGGTTCTTTCCTACGAGCGCAGCCGCACAGGCAGCCGGCTTCAGGGCATGCAAGAGGTGCCGGCCGGATGCGGCCCCCGGGTCCCCCGAATGGGCCGTGCGGACCGACATCGTCGCGAGGGCGATGCGTCTGGTCGCAGATGGTGTAGTCGATAGGGAAGGGGTCCCTGGTTTAGCCGCGAGGCTGCATTACAGCGAGCGACAGCTGCACCGGCTGCTGACACAGGAGGTCGGTGCTGGGCCACTGGCCCTGGCGCGGGCTCACCGGGCGCAGACAGCGCGCATTCTCATCGAGACGACCTCGATGCCGTTTTCGGATATCGCCTTCGCATCGGGTTTCTCCAGCATCCGTCAGTTCAATGACACGATCAGAGAAGTCTTCGCCGTCACTCCCACCTGGCTGAGACAGAGGCGAAATGACCACAGCGCGGTGCTGCCGGGATCGGTTTCTCTACGCCTTCCTTATCGAGGTCACCTGGATTCCTCGAGGTTGTTTGCGTTTTTGTCGGCAAGAGCCGTCGACGGTGTCGAAGAGTCGGACGGTTATACGTATCGCCGCACCCTGAGGCTGCCTCGCAGCACCGGCATAGCCGAACTGACTCCGGCCGAAGGACACATCAGTTGCACTTTGCGGCTGGCCGACGTGCGGGACCTCGGGGCCGCCGTTCAACGGTGCCGGCGTCTCTTGGATCTCGATGCCGACCCATTTGCCATTACCGAGAGCCTCTCCGACGACCCGAAACTTGCTCCACTGGTCAAGCGATCACCCGGCATGAGGATCCCGGGGAGCACGGACGCCGATGAGCTTGGGGTCCGTGCTGTCATCGGCCAGCAAATATCCGTCAAGGGGGCGCGAACGGTCCTTGGCCGTCTGGTCTCACAATTCGGTAAGCCGCTCACAAGTGCCGACGGCGGCTTGTCCCACGTCTTCCCCGACGCCGAGACACTGGCGGAAGCGGATCTCGGTCACATCGGAATCACCTCCAAGCGGCAGAACACGGTGAAGGTGCTGGCTTCGGCTCTTGCTTCGGGCGATGTCACTCTCGACCCAGGAGCCGATCGAGAAGAGACGAGATCAAAGCTGCTCGAGTTGGACGGCATCGGAGACTGGACCGCCTCCTATGTCTTGATGCGGGGCCTCGGTGACCCTGACTCTTTCATGGCGACCGACCTTGGAGTCCGTAAGGCTCTCGACCATCTCCGCGTGACGGAGCCGGCGTCCACAGCAGCCATTAGATGGAAGCCATGGAGGTCATACGCACAGCAGCATCTTTGGAACCTGGATGTCTAAGGAGGGAGGGACGAACATGTATTTCACGACGATCGATAGCCCCATCGACGAGCTTTTGCTCGTCTCCGACGGAGATCATCTGACGCGACTTCGGATGGCCCCATGGTCGATCGATCCGGATTGGATTCGCAAGCCGAGTCTCTTCAAAGACGTCACCGCACAGCTGAGCGCGTATTTCGCTGGGGACCTGCGTGACTTCGAAGTTCCGACCAAGTCCGCGGGAACTCCGTTTCAGCTCAGGGTGTGGAAGGAGCTATCTCGTATTCCGTTCGGCGAAACGATCAGCTATGGCGAACAAGCAAGACGCATCGGTATGCCGAAGGCGGTAAGGGCCGTCGGGCGAGCAAACGGTGTCAACCCGATTGCCGTGATCGTGCCTTGTCATCGGGTGATCGGAGGCAACGGAAAGCTGACCGGTTATGGAGGTGGTCTCGACCGCAAGGCGAAGCTCCTCGCGCTCGAAGGAGTGACCTAGAGCCTCTCGCCGGCTTCGATCGGAATCGAGATCCGGTTGGCAGGCGGTGCCAGCGGACATGCCCACTTGGGGTCGTAGGCACAAGAAGGGTGATAGGCGAAGTTGAAGTCGAGCACCAATCCTCCGTCTTCATCTCCAAGGTCGGCCCCTTTGGCCGTGTCGAGAAGATACCTGCCGGCCCCATAGGTAACCGCTCCTGCGGTCGCGTCTCGAAAGGGAAGAAAAAGGCCCCCGGCGTACCCATCGAGCCAGTACAGCTCCAGTGAGATCTGCGTGTCTAACAGAATGAATTCAGCCGTCCCGAACCTCGTGAAGCCGTGGGTCCCATCTCTGCTTCCGACATCGAAGTGTTCCTCAGTCGCTGGAGCGAGCTTCACCGCGACCCTGGCGGATGGGTCGTAGTCGAAATAAGAGAGACCATTGAATCTACTTCGTTTGTCTTGAGGGATGGGGGACTCGGGATGTTCGCCGAACATCCGGTCGCGCGTGTCGCGCCAGTGGCGCCAGCCTCTTTCCGGCTCCATGGATCGGACCTCGTGATAAAGGTCGGCGATCCTTCTTCTCCAGTCGAGCAGCTCTAGCATGAAGGCCCCTTGCGAAGCGCCTAGGCCTGGGCTTCGTCTGAGACGGGCGCGCTCACCTGGGGAATGATGTCTGCCGGCTCCACTTCTCGGCGGGGATTTTGAATCCCAACGGCATTGACCGCGGCCCCCGCGAGGAGCAGACCAGCAGCGATGGACATCGCGAGGTGAAACGAATCCGTCGATGCTTGTGTCGCCGCTTGTTTTATTTCAGGTCCCACTGATTCAGCCGGGGCATTGAGCGGCGGAACGTCCCTTCGGATGGCGTTCAGTCCAACGTCGAGCCCGGAGCCAGATAGCGCTGAGTAGAAGTTTGCCGTGATCATGATAAAGATCACGGCCCCAACCAGCTGAGGACCGACTCTAGATATCGCGTTGTTGATGGCTGAGCCCACGCCGGCGTACTGAGCGGACACGGATGTCATGAGCGCCGTCGTGAGGGGGGCAACCATCACCATCAATCCAATCCCGAAGATCACCCATGCCGGGAAAACGTCAATGAGGTAATCGGTTGGAGGAAGAGTCCAGCTGTTCTCGCCGAGCAGCCATGGCTCGCTCGTGGAAGGTATACGGGCCAGCCAAAAGATCCCAAGCGCCATAATGGCCGGCCCTACCGACATAAAGATCCGCGGTCCATATCTCGCGGCCATTTTCCCGAACTTAGATGAGAACAAGACCAATGGGATGGCACCTGGGATCGAACTGGTTCCGGAGGCTGTCGGCGTATACCCGATAGTTCCCTGCAGGAAGATGGCGGCGAAATATCCCGTGACGTAAAGGGCCCCGTAGATCAAAAATGTGGAGATGTTCGTTATGGTGAAGTTTCTGGATCGAAACAGCTGCAGGGGTACTAGCGGGTGCGTTGTCTTGGACATCAAGATCGGAAAGGCAATCGTTGCCACGGCTCCAAGGCCGAGCGCGATGAACGCAGTAGTGTCCTGCCATTGCTTTTCCTGGCCCCTTATCCCTCCAAATGCCAGGCCTCCAATTGCGACGGCTATCACCGCGGCCCCAAGCCAGTCGAAGGCCCCGGTGGCGTCGGCGTCTTTTGACTCCTCGACATGTTTCACCGTGGCGTAATAGGCAACCAACAAAAGAGGGACGTTAATGAGAAAGGCCGCCCGCCATGAGATCGAATCGACTAGGAACCCCCCTACCGCCGGTCCAAGAATGGCGGTGACCCCAGAGGCGCCGGCCCAAATTCCAAATGCACGTCCTTGCTCTTCACCATCGAAGGTGGATTTGATGATCGCAAGAGAACCTGGAACCAATAATGCTCCGGCCGCCCCCTGCAGTAGTCGGCCGCCGACGAGAAACTCCATGTTTGGTGCGATGCCACAAAGAACCGAAGTGGCTGCGAAGCCGGCCAGACCTAAAGCGAACATCCTGCGCCGGCCGTAGTAGTCGCTCAATGCGCCTGCGAGGATCAGGAGCGCACTGAGGGTCAGCAAGTAACCGTTATAAACGTACGACTGCCCCTCTAGAACTCCGAAGAGACTGCTGGGGAGCTCCTCGCCGATTCGCGGAAGCGCGACGTTTACGACGGTTGAGTCCAAAAACACGATGCCCGAGCCGAGCACCACCGCGAGCATGGTCCAGCGCTTCTGTCGGCTCAAGACACCCCCGTGGTCGTCGTTTCCCTAGCGACCGCTAAGAGATAAGGATAACGGGGAGAACAGATGGGCTATTCCCTTTAGAGAAAGGATCTCCCGATGAGCTATGACCTGATAGTCATTGGAGGAGGAGCGTCCGGAGAGGCCGCCTCATCCCTCGGTGCCGAACTCGGGGGCAAGGTGGTCTTGGTCGAACAAGACCTAGTCGGCGGCGAATGCGGCTTCTGGGCATGCATCCCATCCAAGAGCCTTTTGGACTCTGCCGGCAGGCGCGCGATTGGAGCCGAATATTCATGGGAACGGGCTTCGGCCAGACGCGATTGGAACATCTCGAGAGAAGACATCGATTACCCAAGCGATGCTTCGCACGTAAAGCCGCTTGCCGATGCCGGAGTGGAAATTGTTCGCGGCGTGGCGCGAGTGATTGGTAAGGGAAAGGTGGAAGTGCGTTTCAACGGGGGAGAGCCTAAGGTTCTGGAGGGGAGAAACCTCATTATCTGCACGGGGTCGAAGCCGTCCATTCCACCGATGGAAGGACTCGAGGAGGCCGGTTACTGGACGAGCAGACAGGCAACCAGTACTCGCGATCTCCCATCGAGCCTCGTCATCCTTGGGGGTGGCCCCATCGGCGTTGAGATGGCTCAGGTCTTTGTGAGGTTCGGGACGAGGGTCGTCGTGGTCGAACACAACGACCGGCTTCTTTCTCGTGACCACCCAAGGAGTTCGGAGGTTCTTGAGAGCCGCTTGACCGAGGAAGGAGTCGAGATGCGGCTCGGCGTGAGGGCCGAAAAGGTCGAGCGGAAAGGGACCGTACGCACGGTGACGTTATCGGATGGCTCGACCGTTGAGGGGGCCGAGCTGATCGTCGCTGTGGGAAGGCGACCGCGCGACCTAACCGAGATTGGCCTCGAGGAAGCCGGAGTGAAACTCGACGACCGGGGTGTGCCAGCCCCCGACGACCGCATGAAGATCGGCGATGGAGTCTTCGTCGCCGGCGATGCTGCAGGAGGACTCCAGTTCACGCACATCGCCGACTATGAAGGAAGAGTCGCAGCAAGAAACGCGATGGGAATCGAGTATCGGGCAGATCTCTCGGCGGTCCCGCGGACAACCTTCACCGATCCCGAGACCGCTGCGGTCGGTATGACGGTCGATGAAGCCAAGCAGAAGGGCATCGATGCATTCGAAGTCACCCAGGACTTTGCCAGTACGGCCCGCGGCTACACGATCGAGGGCTCCGTCGGACATGTCACTGCTGTGATCGACCGCGAGCGAAAGGTTCTCGTAGGCGCGTTCGCCGCGGGCCCGGGGGCCTCCGAGATCATTCACGAAGGCGTGCTGGCATTGAAGCTGAAGATTCCAGTCGAGGCGCTGGCCGACACCATCCACGCGTTTCCGACGGCGGCCCGAGTCTTCGCCAACCTCCTCTCAAATGCCTGAGCTGCCCGAGGTCGAGATGATGGCGCGCTTGTTGTCCGGCGCGCTCTCCGGCGCCGTCATCGAAAAGGTCAAAAGTCCTGGCCTTGGAACCCTGAAATCGTTCGACCCTCCAGTTGAAAGCTTGATCGGCGCCGAGATCGACGGAGTCAGAAGAAGGGGCAAGCACCTTCTCGTCGACGCATCTTCGTCGGTCACAATGCTCATACATCTCATGTCCGCGGGACGCCTCCAGGTCTTTGACAAGGCGGCTTCCTCTAAAGATCGCAGATCGCGCTTCTTGATCGATCTTGCCGATGGGCGCCAGCTGAGGCTGCGAGAATTTGGCACTCATCAATCGGCATGGGTGAAGCTGGTCGAAACAAAGAAAGTTGACTTCGAAGAGAGTCTTGCCACCCTCGGTCCTGAGGCGTGGCCTGGGCCGATCGATCTAAAAGGAAGGCTGAATCATCCGAGGCCTCTTCATACGCTTCTTCGGGATCAAAGGGTGATAGCTGGGATAGGCAGGTCGTGGATAGACGAGATTCTTCACTCCGCCCGGCTCTCTCCGTTCAAGAGAGGAAGCGATCTCACCGCGCAGGAGATTGCGGTGTTGGAGGAAGCCATTCCCAAATCTCTTGATCGTGCTATCAGCCATTACGAAAAGGTGCTGGCGATTCCGCTGTCCGACAAATTGCCGATGCCGCTCGAAGTGCATAACAAGAGGGGAGAGCCCTGCCCGCGCTGTCAGACCAAATTAGAGGCGGTGCGCTTCGAGGATCATGACCTGGTCTACTGCCCGCAGTGCCAGACCGGCGGGAAGACGCTGAAGGACAGAAGGATGTCGCGTCTTCTCAAGTAAGGCCGGTCGTGTCCAGCTCTTGGGGAAGAGGCTCGGAATGAACGATCGCCAGCCGCCGGGTCGTACGAGTGAATGCAACGTAAAGGGCGCGCAATCCATGGGGATGCTCTGCCGCGATCCGGGAAGGTTCGACGACGACGACCCCATCGAACTCGAGGCCTTTCGCCTCGTCGAGGGTTAGAACGGCGATGTCTTCTTCGAGCAGGTCGGGAGAAGCCACCAGTCCTAAGGTGCGTCGCATCTCGTCGACGGCCCCGGAAGGGGCGATGATCGCGACTCTTCCTTCAACAAGAATTTCCTTTTCTGCCTCAGCTGTCTTGGCCGCCGTCTCATTGAGTGAAGCGGAGTCGGTTTCGATGATCGTCGGTGGGACCTCTGTGCTTCTAACCGACTGAGGAGGCTTGAGCCCCGGCGTGGCGGCCAGCAGTAGAGGGACTGCGAACTCCATGATTTCCTGCGGCGTCCGGTAGTTGATCGTGAGCTCTTTGACCGATGCGCCGTCGCGTGGTTCCAGGAAAGAGATGATCTGTTGCCAGTCGGTTGCCGCCCATACTTCGCTTGCCTGCCCGAGGTCCCCGACGATCGTCATCGACCTGGAAGGGCAGCGTCTCGCGATCATCCGCCACTGCATCGGGCTCAGGTCCTGTGCCTCGTCCACCAGGACATGGCCGTACTCCCTGAACAGTGGTTCTTCCTCACGCTCCTGTTCTTCATCGCGATACATCTGGCGGATTCGGTCGGTTATCTGCGAACGCATCAGTGGGTCGGCCGGAATGTCTTGAAGCACCTGATCGATGAACCACGCTTCGGTAGGATCTTCGATCTCATCGGCTGCTTCTCTCTGTCGCGGCGGGGGGCCCAGAAGAGAAAGAGCTTCATCCAGAAGAGCGACGTCCGCCGTCGACCAGGATCCGTCGGCCGGCCGCACCAGTCTCGAGACCTCTTCTTTGGAAAGGATCCCTTTCGACGCTTGGGAAAGAAGCTGTTTGGAGGAAAGCAGTTTCTCTACCAACTCTTCCGCCGTTAGAAGGGGCCACATCTCATCTACTGCCTTGCGGAGGCCTTCGTCGGAGATGACGTGTTCTTCTAAGTCTTTGCGCTCCTGGTTCGGATCGGCGAGAGACCGGCGGGCCGAGGTCTGCTCGTTCTCCCTTTTGTATTCGTTGAAGAGATGGCGAAGGACCAGCTGTTCCAACCGCGCCCGCTTTTGATTGTGGGTCCCCGTTTGCCTGCTCGTGCGCTGGACCATCCTTCGAGACGCTCCGACCGAGAGCTTCAGGCCGTTGTTCTCGTACCAGATGATCACGTCTTTGCGCAGAGGTCTTTCCATCTCTGCGACAGCCCCTGCCAGGACTTTGGACATGCGAATGTCGCCTTTGATAAGCGACGCTTCCGGAGGTTCTTCTCTGGAAGGTCGGACCCTGGCAAAGATTGTCCCCGGAGTGGTCAGGCGTACCGACTCTTCTCCAAGAGATGGCAGCACCTGCTCGATATACCGGATGAAGATGGGGTTAGGTCCGATCAAAAGGACGCCGTGCTTTTCTAGCCGCTTGCGATGGGTGTAGAGCAGGTACGCCGCGCGGTGTAGGGCTACCGCGGTCTTGCCTGTCCCCGGCCCGCCCTGGACCACCACCATCCCTTTGAGGGGCGCTCGGATGATCTCGTCCTGCTCGGCCTGGATCGTCTCGACGATGTCGCGCATTCGTCCGGTGCGGGCCCGCTCCAGTGAAGCCATCAGCGCGGCCTCGCCGACCAACACCAGGTCCGAACCCTCTGGAGGTTCGTCGAGCAGCTCGTCTTCTATGCCGGCCACCCGGGGCCCCCGACACATCAAATGCCTCCTGCGCACGAGCCCCATCGGCGATCCCCCCGTGGCGCGATAGAAGGGTTCTGCTACCGGCGCTCTCCAGTCGACCACCAGCGGCTCCTGATCTTCGTCGCTAACCGCCACCCTTCCGATGTAGTACTTCTCTGCTTCCTTGTTGTCGATTCGACCGAAGACCAAAGCCTCTGAGCCGATCGAAAGCTGCGCGAGACGGCGGGCACTGGTCGATACCAAAACATCGCGCTCGAGGCGCGCCTGATGAGTACCACCCTTCCCGCGCTGGATGACGTCACTCGCGATTAGCTTTGCCTGCTCGCGCATCGCGTCGAGCCGTCGGTATGCGCGGTCAACGTGGGCCTGTTCGGCCTGGATCTCGGGGTGAGTGGTCATGCCCCGCTTTCCAACCCAAGCTGGCGATGCGTCCCCCGCATGCATTTGTCCATTACGACCGCCATTCCGGCCTCCTCGCCGATCTTGGCAGCCTCCTCGGAGACGATGCCTTCCTGAAGCCACAGCACCTTTGCTCCGATGGCGGCCGCCTGTCTGGCGATCTCGGGGGTTTCTTCTGCGGGCCGGAACACATCAACGACGTCGACCGGTGTGTCGATTTTGTCCAGGGATTTGTAAACGCTCTCGCCCAGGATCTCTCCACCCTTTGGATTGACCGGGATTATGCGGAATCCCTGACCCTGGAGGTACGCAGGGACGCTGTTGGATGGTTTGCTCTCATCCGCCGAGATGCCGACCACAGCGATGGTCTTTGATTCGCTATAGATCTTCTTGAGTTCGTCTTCGGTCAACCATTTCATTTAGATCCCTCCTGCTTTCCGATGAGAGGCTGGAGAACCGACGCCAGGTGAGTGCGATTCTCTTTAGTTCCGAACTGGTGTAACGGATGGGATTCGAGGAGATGTTCTCCGACGCTTCCCCCGGACCTCATGTAAATCGCCGGGTGGATGTCTCCCTGATCGTCGGTCTCTACGGTTAGGGCGATCGCGTCTTCGCCACCGGCATCGACGAAGTGAGACAGCGGCCAGAATCCCTCGTCGGAAATGCCTTGCTTTCGATCAAACGTCACGACGAGGGCAAGATAAGACTGCTGATTCCAAAGCTCTGGAGCGCTCGATGCTTCCTGCAGCAGGTATTCGACTAGGTCCTTCGGCTCGATCGTCCTTCGCTGCGGCTGTTTTCCGAAGTGAGTGACGGCGATATGAGCCGCCAGCACTTTTGAGTTGTAGCGAAAGCCGTGAACGGCGGCAGAATTGCTCGGGATCCCATACTTTTTGAGCCCGATGGCGCCCTGAGTGATGGAGCCTGCGAAGTAGATGCCGGGAGTGGAGGCGCTTTCCCAAAAAGGAGTCTGGGCAGGCAGTCTGCCCTGATAGAAGGTGGAGACGCCAAGCTGAGGAAGATCGTTGAGGGGCGTTGCGAATCCAGTCGCTGCGATGACCTCGTCGGCCTCGATCACGAGGTCTCCGGGATGGGTCGTTCCCGAAGTGTGGACGAGGTAACCGCCGTTGTGACGCTCGATTCTCGGAACGGCAGCGTCGAGGACCAGGTTGCCGCCACCTAAGACGTGATCTTCGTAAGGCTGGATGTACCTTGCTCTCGCCGCCGCAGTTGACTTGACGAAGACGGAGAACCTAGCGGGCCGGGGAGAGGCGATCACCATCGACTTCACCCACGGGAGGAGCGCGTCGGCAATCTCGAATCCTGAATTCCTCTTTCCAATGATGAAAACTCTCTTGCCTGCATAGTCTGTCGGCCTTGCCACATCGACGTAGTGAGGAGCTTGATCGATGCCTTCGATATTGGACGGCTTCCACGGTTCGGTCATTCCGACGGCGATGATCAGCAGGCCGGTGTGGTACTCGCCTTTGTTGGTTGTTACGGTGAATCCCTCTTCGGTCTTACGTGTTGATTCCCATTCCGTTCCATAGCTCGCCTGCAGCCCTGCCCTCGTCGCAAACTCCGTGATTCCTCCGTGCATCTCAGCACGCGATGGAAAGTAAGAGCTCCCATCCATCAGGCCGGGCACGAGAGCGCGGTTTTCAAGCTCGGTTCCCAAAAGGCTGTTCCAGTCGTATCGCTCGTACTCGCGCGTCGTTCGATCGTCGAGGGCGTGGGGCTTGGTCCAGGTCACCAGTCGTTGGAACAGCGGATACCGCTGAAACATGCCGCCGGGGGCTTCGTCTCGAGACAAAATGGCGTGATCGATTCCCCATTGGGTCAAGAAGTAACTGGTCTGTAGGCCTCCAGGCCCGCTGCCTATGATCACTACCGGATAGCTGCCGGGTGGAAAGGGAGATTGGGCGCTCGTCACTGCACCGTGCTTCTGAGTTTCGCCGCCTCGGCCTGAAGGATGCGGAACATCACTTTCGGATGTCCCTCTAGGAACTCCTGAACGTCGCTGCCTGCGAGGACGAGGCAGGTAAGCGGGCTGATGGCGACCACGTCGGTCGAGGGGGGCTCGCCCAGCAGGATCGAAATCTCTCCGAAGAAGTCCCCCCGCCCCAGCCTGGCGATCGCTCTTCCCTCCACCTCGATGGATGCCTCGCCTTCTACGATCACGTAGAAACCGGTACCGGTGAAGCCCTTGCGAAGAATGCGCTCTCCTGGGTTGAAGTACTGCTCATCGAACGTGTGAGCTATCTCTTCGAGCTGAGGCCTGGTGAGGTCCGTGAAAAGGCCGATCCCGGAGAGGATTTGGGTGATATCGCCATCGGTTCGCATCGAGTCTCCCGTAGTTTGAGCGCGAGCAGTCTATCCTGCCCGCGCGCGACCGCCGCCCACTTCAGCTCTTCAGCTCCTCCGAATGGGATAAGTCGGTGTACAAACGGAATAATGTGTCCATGAGGATCTTCTCACGGGAGCACTCTCACCTCTTCTGTGGCCACTGGAACGGTTCGCCGGTTGAAATCGGGGAGGACACCGTCACATCCATACCATCGGGCGAGGTCAACCATTCTCATCCTTACCACGAGTACTACATCGTCTTGGAAGGCGAGGGCGTTCTACAGATCGAAGGTTCACTCGTGCCGATGAGAACAGGCACGGTCATCATGGTCGAGCCCGGTGAGGCGCACCACGTTGTCTCAGTCGCTCCTGGTGGTTGTCGATGGGTCATGATCAAAGAGCGTTCTGAACCGAATTCGAAGATTCTGGAAGATGATCGCACCGTATAAATGCGTGTAGCTCTGCTTGGTGGCACACGATTCATAGGCCGAGCGATCTTGGAGGAACTGACCGCTGCTGGCCACGAAGTGTGTGTGATCCATCGTGGAACCTCTGAACCACCCGACCTCCCAGAGGCAAAGCATCTTCATTTGGACCGGAGCCAGATTCCTGACAAGGCCCAAGAGATTCGAGCTCTTGGAATTGAAGTGTTCGTTGACACTTACGCGATGAGCAAATTGGACGCGAAAAATGCTCTAAGCGCGATTCCCGACCAGGTTCGCACCCTCGTTCTATCCAGCATGGACGTGTATCGAGCCTATGAAGCGTTTCATACTGGCGTCGCCACCGAACCCGTGCCGCTAAAGGAAGCCTCCCCCACTCGTGAGAAGCGATACCCCTACCGCGGCAAACTGGAAGGGATGGAAGATTACGAAAAACTCGATGTCGAAGAAGCTTATTTAGAACGCGACGCGACCGTGCTCCGACTCCCCTTCGTCTACGGAGAGCGCGACGAGCAGAGACGACAAGAATTCGTGCTCAGACGTATAAGAGCTAGCAGAAAGCGCATGCCTATAGGTGCCGGCAACTGGATCGGAACCCATGGTTATGTCCGAGATGTTGCCCGCGGTGTGAGATTGGCGTTGGAATCGGAGAAGGCAGTTGGTCAAGTAATCAACCTGGGTGAGCCAGAGAGCCGAAGCGTCCGCCAGATTGCCGAGGCAGTCATTGAGGCCTCCGAGGCTGATTTAGAGCTCGTGCGCGTGCCGGATGATCGACTTCCATTGGATCTACGCATTACAGGTGCGATTCCTCAGCAATTCATAGTTGATTCATCCAAAGCAAGAGAGATGCTCGGGTGGGAATGTGCCGATTGGTACGAGTCCATCAAGGTGACCGTGGACTGGCATCTATCGAATTCCCCCGAGGTGACGGATCAAGACTTCGCTGCTGACGACAAAGCTTTAGAAAAGTCGGAGTTGGGGGATCTCTCGGTTCGTTAAAGCTTGTAGGGCGTCGGCACCACGACTCCACCAGATTTCACCATAATGGGATCCATATCCTCGTTCAGAACGAATTGGCCAATCCGAAGGGAACTCCACGCTGAATTCCATCCTGCCCCCAAACGCGACTAGCGCGAAGAATTGGGGCCTCGACCGCACGAGATACTTCGCTTTCCTCAATCCGTCATTGCCTCTGTCAGGCGCGTTTGGATCGAACCTCCTTCATGTGAACGGATGGCGGAGAGCAGCGGAACCAGCTGGGCCCGTATAGATTGTGCCTATGTCTGCGAACGGTCCAGTGGTTCACATCGACAGATTGAAAGACATTCCGATCTTCGCCGAGCTCGAGGAGTCGGCCTTGGAGAGCATCGCGACTGCCGCCAATGAATTCGAGTGCGATCCCGGCCACGTGATCATTCAGCCGAATACCGCTGGGTCGGGCTTGTTTGTCATCGAAGATGGGACGGTCACGATCGAAACTGGGCACACGGTTTTGGAACGCGGGGCGGGGGAGTTCGTTGGAGAACTGTCTCTTCTGAGCGATCGAGCCAGAAGCGCGAGAGTCAGAGCCAAAACCGCGGTCAAGGGGCTCGCCATTTCGAGGTTCGACTTCAAGAGGATCCTGGAGTCTGAACCGTCGCTTGCCCTAAAGATTCTCGAGGTGGTTGCGACGAGGCTTGCGGACTCGATTCATCAAGATCACTAGTTATTTCGGACCGTTGTCGCTAAACGCCTTTGAGTGGCAAAATGGATCAAATCCCAATCCAGCGGGGGCTACCCAATGAGCCAAGTAATGGAAGGTTTTCGTCCATCGGCTCAAGAGGCCATGGATCAGCATCGGTGGGCAGATGCCTACGACTTGCTGACAAAAGCTGAGGCAGATTCTCACCTGACCGCGGAAGATCTCGAGATTCTTGGAGAGGCGGCGTGGTGGAACGGCAAGCACGCCGAGTCTCTCGAGGCTAGGGAACGCTCATACAACGCCTATCTCGAAATGGGGAACAAGGCCAAGGCCGGCAGGTTGGCGATCGAACTGGCTCAGGAGTATTTCCAGAAAAAGGAGCAGTCAACCGGCGGTGCATGGTTCAGCCGCGCGGAGCGCCTGTTCTCGGAGGTCGAAGAGTGCGAGGAACACGGCTGGCTCCATCAGGCCAGGGCGATGGCCGCGCTCGATCAAGGTGATCTGGATGGCGCCATCCATCACGCCGACCTGGTTCTAGAAGCCGGCAATAGATATCACAACAAGGATCTACAGGCGTTCGCTATCACTTTCCAGGGGATGGCCTACATCAATAAGGGCGAGGTGAGAAAGGGTTTGAATCTCCTCGATGAGGCTGCGGTCGCTGCAGTCAGCGGAGATCTGAGTCCGTTCGCTACCGGCATCGTGTACTGCTGTGCCATCAGCCAGAGTCGCAGCCTGGCCGACTATCGCAGATCGGGAGAATGGACCGAGGCCGCCAAGCGATGGTGCGAAAGACAGTCGATCAACGGGTTTCCTGGGGTGTGCCGGGTCCACAAGGCCGAGATTCTTGCCCTACGCGGCAACTGGGCAGAAGCCGAGTCTGAGGCTCGCAAGGCTTCAGATGAGTTGATCAACTTCAATCTCGAATTCATTGCCGCCAGTGGGATCTATGAAGTTGGAGAGATCCGGCTGCGGATGGGAGATCTGCCGGCTGCGGAGGAGGCTTTCCGCCAAGCCCACGAGATGGGGGCCAGTCCTCAGCCCGGCATGGCTATGTTACGGATGGCGCAGGGCAACCTCGATGCTGCCGCCAGTTCGATCAAGAGAGCTCTTTCTGAGGAGATGAATCCTCTTGTGCGTGTGAGGATGCTGCCGGTTCAGGTGGAGCTTGCAGTTGAGCTGGGCGACTTGGATCTGGCTCGGTCCGCAGTTTCCGAGATCGAAGACATCGCAAAGAAGTACGAGAGCCCTGCTCTGCACGGCGATGCCCACTGCGCGCAGGGAATGCTTCTTCTGGCCGAAGGTGGGTTTGCGGAAGCCGCAAAGGTTCTGCGGCACAGTCTCCAAGTGTGGCGGGAGCTGGACGTTCCCTATCAAGGGGCTCGCTGCCGGGTGATGCTGGGCAGGGCATATCGCTCGCTTGGTGATGAGGACGGGGCCGTGATGGAGTTTCAAGCCGCCAAGTCGATATTTCAAAAGCTGGGAGCGATGACCGACGTCCGCCGGGTCCTCGAGTTGCTGGGGTCCGAGAAGGAAGGTGATTTCAGGATCCAGGCAGAGCGCGTCACCAAGACCTTTATGTTTACCGACATAGTGGGCTCCACCAATCTGCTGGAAGTCATCGGCGACGAAGCCTGGGAGAACCTCATCGAATGGCACGATAAGACTCTCCGTTCGCTCATCGCAGAGCATGGCGGCGAGGAGATCAGACATCAGGGAGATGGATTCGCCGTGGCCTTTAGCGACGCAACGAACGCGATCGACTGTGCGGTACATATACAGCGGAGACTGGCAGAACATCGCAGACAATCGGGCTTCTCGCCGCAGGTGAGGATTGGCCTTCACGTCTCTGAGGTGAATCGCCGAGGCCTCGACTACGCGGGCAGAGGGGTACACGAGGCGGCCCGGATCGGAGGGCTCGCTGGGGGCGGTGAGATCCTGGTCAGCCGGGCAACCCTCGAGGCCTCCAGATCGACGTGCCGTACCTCCGAACCGAAAACCGTAACGCTAAAGGGTATAGCCGAGCCCGTTGAGGTCCTCCCTATCGAATGGCGCTAGGCCGAACGGCGCTCTTCGGGGTTTGAAGTCGCGCCGAGTGGGCAGGCAATAAGCTCCACTCGAGAGGAGAAATAATGAAGCGCTTCTTAGTACTTGTCGCGGTCTTCGGTCTATTCCTGTCAGGTTGTGACCGGGCGCGCCAGGAGATCGACCAGGCCACGGACACCTCAGAGGAGGAGCCCAAGCAGGCAACGTTCGAGCTCCAGGGTGTGGTGGTCGAGGCATCTGGGAGCGCTGCACTTGCCGGCACCCGCACCGAAACTACTCAGACTCCGGTAACCCCAAGTCCAACCGGGGACGATGAAGAATCCACTCCCTCGCCGGAGGGATCTCCAACCACGGTTACTACAGCCGTGATCGAAAGGTCGGCCCCCGGGTCGATTGCTCTCAAGCTGACCGCTTTTTCGATCGAGGAAAGCGAATGCCTGTTCTCGGAGGGAGACGTTCTAGTTGTGCCGTTTACGAAGTCGACGAACTTCGAGCCGGCCGATCTCACCGAAGTTCGGGGCTTCCCCAACAATCTCCAGGGACTTACTGTCCTGATCTCTGGAACCGTCCTAGGTGATGACTGCCTGTTGCTTGCCACCGAGGTGAGCGTGCAGGAAGAGGGAACCGAGCGCGATGATGACGTTGAGGCGACTTCTACCCCGGCCGGCGAGGCGAGGCGATCCCCCACCCCTACGCCTACTGACTGATAGCCGGTCCCGGGAGAATCTTTCCTGGGTTCATAAGGTCATCGGGATCAATGGCTTTCTTGATCGACCGCATGACGTCGAGAGCCGCCGCTCCGTGTTCCTCTTCGAGGTACTTCATCTTTCCGAGGCCGACTCCGTGCTCGCCGGTGCACGTTCCCCCCATCGCGAGAGCCCGCTTTACCAGCCTGTCGTTCACGCTTCTCGCTTCTTCCAGCTCGGACGCATCCGACGGATCTATCAAGATCGATAGATGGAAGTTTCCGTCACCGGCATGACTGAGTATCGGGGCCAAGAGATTTGTAGAGGAAAGGTCTTCCTGAGTCTCCTCGATGCACTCCGCTAGGCGTGAGATCGGGACGCAAATGTCCGTGATGAATCCCTTGGCCCCGGGCCGCAAGGCTAGCGCGGCGAAGTAGGACTCGTGTCGGGCCTTCCACAGTTGGGCTCGATCCTCGGCAGTCGTCGCCCATCGAAAATCTCCGCCTCCTGCCTCTTCAGCGATCGCCGACACTGCTTCGGCTTGTTCGACGACCCCGGCCTCACTTCCGTGGAACTCCAGGAAGAGAGTCGGAGACTTTTCGTAGTCGGATCCTGTGAAGCGGTTAACGGCGTCGATTTGAACGGTATCCAGCAGTTCCATGCGCGCCACCGGGATACCCATCTGGATCGTCTGAATTACGCAACCGACTGCTGCCTGCATTGTCGGAAACGCACAGACGGCAGAGGAGATCGCCTCAGGAGTGCCGTAGATCCTCAGGGTGAGCTCAGTGATGATCCCAAGGGTTCCTTCCGAGCCCAGGTAAAGGGCAGTGAGATCGTATCCGGCCGAGGATTTTCTGGCTCTCGAGGAAGTGCGGATGACTCTTCCGTCCGGCAGCACCACCTTGAGGCTCAACACGTTGTTGCGCATCGACCCGTAACGAACTGTTGTCGTTCCTGAAGCGCGCGTTGCAGCCATGCCGCCCAGTGACGCGTCGGCTCCCGGGTCTACTGGGAAGAAGAGTCCCTTTGGATTGAGCGAGTCGTTCAGCTGAATCCTCGTGACGCCGGCTTCGACCGTTGCATCGAGATCGTCGACATTGATCTCCAAAATTCGGTTCATCTCAGAAAGGTCGATCGAGATTCCCCCGCGGTGTGCCATGAGGTGGCCTTCGAGGGATGATCCTGTACCGAAAGGGATCATCGGAAGTTTGTGTTCCCGGCACAACCGTACGACTTCTGCCACTTCTTCGGTTGTTTGAGGGAACACAACTGCGTCCGGGAGAGCGGGCGTGTGGTAAGACATGTCGCTGCCGTGCTGAAGAAGAACGGACTCAGAAGTTGAGATCCTGCCTCCAACGCTTTCGCCGAGGTCTTGCAGTACGGTGTCCCTGACCGCTTTTCTCATCCTCTAAGGATATGTCGAGCCTGGGATTCGAAGGACTATGAACATGAGGGAACTCCTAGAGAAGATCGTGGCATTTGATCGAGTTTTCATCGATCTGCTGAGGCGTTATAGCCCCATTGCCCTGCGCCTGGCACTAGGGATCGTCTTCGTTTGGTTTGGAGCGCTCAAGGTAGCAGGAGTGAGCCCGGTGAATGAGCTGGTTCAGTCAACCGTATGGTGGCTTCCTCCCGGGGCGTCGGTTCTCGTTCTTGGCGTGGTGGAGATCGCCATAGGGATCGGGTTGATCTTTCGGCTCGTCCCTCGCTTGATCTTGCTTCTCTTCACCCTTCAAATGCTTGGAACCTTTCTTGCGTTTTTTGTCGTTCCCGGGCAGATGTTCGAGGGAAATCTCTTGAGGCTTACGGTGCTGGGGGAATTCGTCGTTAAGAACCTGGTCCTTCTCGCAGCAGGTCTCTCGGTGGCGGCGTCGCTTCCGAAGCTCGAGGAGATCACGGAGCTCCCGCGGCCCCGGCCTCAGTCGTAGCGCGAAGCCTGCAGGTCGAACAGCTCGGCGTAGCGGCCTGCCTTTGCCATCAACTCTTCGTGCGATCCTAGTTCTTCGATCTGGCCATCGTGGAGAACGACGATCATGTCGGCCATGCGAACCGTCGAGAAACGGTGTGAGACGAGAAGAGCCACCGGCCTGGGACCGCTTTCGGGCCGGGCCATCTCGGCGAATCGCTCGAACACTTCGTGTTCTGCACGGGCATCGAGGCTGGCGGTGGGCTCGTCGAGGATCAGGATCGAAGGATGAGGTCTCATCGAGCCTCGTGCTAGGGCAATTCGCTGCCACTCTCCTTCAGATAGTTCAATGCCGCCTTCGAAGTCGCGGCCGAGTTGGGTGTCCACACCGTCCGGAAGCTTATTGATGACTGCCGTTGCTCCAGCCTGATGAGCGGCCGCCGCCACGGCGGCGCCGTTGAAGTTGACACTCAGCTCTCCAACCCCAACGGCCTCACGCGCGATCAGTTGGTACTTCACAAAGTCCTGGAATGAGACAGCGGCGTTCGCCCGCCACTTGTCCAGGTCGATGTCCTTGAAGTCGATCCCGTCGATGGTTATACGGCCCCCGGTTGGGTCGTAGAACCGGCACAGCAGCTTGACCAGGGTCGACTTGCCTGCTCCGTTCTCTCCAACGAGTGCGACGGTCGTTCCGGCCGGGATGAACAGTGAAACTCCCTTGAGGATCTCTTCTTCAGTACCGGGATAGGAGAAGCGGACGTCCTCGATGGTTATCCCGCGGGTGATGGCCTGCGGCGGAGGTACGAGGCGATCACGCGTTGCGAGTTTCACCTCGGATTCGTAGTCGAACAGCCACAGATATCTCTCCCCCACGAACGCCAGCTCGGCAGTCCATGTAACGAGGCCCGCGGCCATCTGGACCGATCCGATTGCCATCCGAGTGATCTGGACCCCCATCGCCAGCTCTCCTATCGAGGCCCGCCCCTGGAGCGTCAGGTATCCGAGGAATCCTATGGATCCTGCGAGCGAGAGGCCGTACATCGCGCCGCTGACGAAACCGACACCGGATCGTTTCACTCGGTCGCGAAACAGCTTCTTGATGTATTCGTTCGTGAGCGTCTTGTGGGAATTCAGGAGGTGCGTACCCAACCCGAATAGCCGGATCTCCTTGGCGGCCTTGATCCCTGTCGCCAGTTCTATGTAGTGGTAGGCGAGCCGGTCCTCTAGTGCGATCTCGTCGTGGCGCTTCATATGTTTTTTGTGCGAGCGGTACTGAAACCACACGGCCGGCAGCGTCACAAACGGCATCAAAGCCAGCAGCGGGTGAATGAGCCCAAGCAGGACCACCGACGCCACCAGCGCGATCACGACATATGAGATCAGGTTGAACATGAACAGAACTTGGTTGGGGATGTAAGTTCGGTCGCGGACCAGCTTCAGCTTGTCTTTGAACTCGGAGCGTTCGAGGTGGTCGAGCCCGGCAACGCCGGCCGAGATCGACATGAGACGGCGATCCACTTCCTGGACGATACGGTCGGCCAGATCGAACTGGAGGAGAGTGAATACTCCCTGGAGTGTATTGGTTCCGACGACGATGGCCATGAAGATCGCGCCCATCCAAAAGGCTCGGCCCAGGACTCCTGCCTCCAGGGCATCGATTACGAGCTTCGTCATAAATCCCTGGGCGGCTCCTGCAATTCCTAGGAGGATCACCGAGGTAACCAACCCAGCCGCCCTGGCTCTGGCCACACCCCATGCCAGCCCGAGCATTGTCTTGAAGACTCGCGTCAGCATCTTGGTGGCCTTGAGCATCCCGGGATGGACCGTCTCGTCTACTTCCTCGGTCACTTTGGGACCGGTCTCTTCGCTCATTCCAGGACTCCGGTGGCCCGATAGTGGGATGCCTGGATCTCGTATAGCTCGGCGTAGCGGCCCCTGCGATCCATCAACTGTTCATGGCTTCCATCCTCGACTATCCGCCCGTCTTCCATGAAGACGATGCGTTCGGCCATTCGAACGGTTGAGAAACGGTGCGACACCAAAAGGGTCGTCTGGCCCCGGCTCAGCTCGGCAAAGTGTTCGTAAAGTTCGTGTTCGAGTCGAACGTCGAGGCTGGCGGTGGGTTCGTCGAGGATCAGGATGTCGGAGCCTCGGCCGATCTGAGCCATCATGGCTCGAGCTAGTGCAACTCTCTGCCATTCGCCTCCCGAGAGGTCAACGCCTTCGAACTCCCGGGAAAGTGGGGTCTCCCACCCATCCGGAAGCGACTCGATCTTCTCTAGGACTCCAACACGCCGCGCTGCTTCCTCGAGCAATGCTTTGTCCTCCCGTCGATCGATCGCTCCAAACCCGACGTTGTCAGAAGCAGGAAGTTTGTAGTGGACGAAGTCCTGAAAAATGACCGCGAGCCGCGTGCGCAGGTCGGCCAAGTCGAACTCGCGGATGTCAACGCCGTCTAAGAGGATCCGCCCTTCGGTGGGATCGAAGAACCTGCATAGCAGTTTGATGAGGGTGGTCTTACCTGCGCCGTTCTCTCCGACCAGGGCGATGGAGCTGCCTGAGGGGATCCAGAGGTCGAGCTGATCGATGATGCGGCGATCCGTACCGGCATAGTGAAAGGACACATTCTCGAAGCTGATACCGGTTCGGGGAAGTTCCCTGGCGGGCCGAGTTCCGGAAACGTCGAGGCGTGGGTCAGTTTTCGCCAGCTTCATGATTCGAAGGGCGTTGGGCAGCCAGTAATTATTTCTGCGGATGCTCGCTGCCGACTGGAAGAGAGCGATTAGCCCCGAGGATGTCCCCACCATTGCCATGGAGGCCGCGGCGAAGTTACCTATGTCCAACCGTCCGATTGCGGTAGAGCGAAGAGCGGAGAAAAAGACCAGCGCGACGACGATGTTGGCGAACAGCGTCAAGAACAACGTGGCAAGCATCGTTCGACGCTGCTTGTTCCAGACCTCCTGTTTTCCTGCCAGCCAGTGACTGCCTTGACGGCCGACTACCCAGTCCTTCAGGCCCGAGATCCGGATCTCTTTGGCCGGTTCGAGCGTGAGAGCCAGGTCCTTGTAATAGGTGGCGCGGCGGATCTCAGGCGAGTAGCGCCACTGCACCATCCCTACTACCGAGGTGTAGTGCCATCCTGCTATGCCCGCCGGAAGAGCGCTCAACACGATAACGAGAGGAGCCCAAGGGGCGAATTTGGCCGCCACGACGGTGATCATTGCGACCAGAGAAAAGACGTTTTGGATTCCTTGGAGGAATTGGTTGACGCTCTGTACCGGCATCCAGCCGATCCACGAGGTGACCTCTAGCTTGTCCCGAAAGTCCGGGTCCTCGAAATACGCCATCCCCGGGAGGTCGCTCACTCCGGTCATGACCCGGCGCGAGAGATAGGCCTGGAAGCGCCGCTCGAGGGCGAACCGAAGAGCCTCGTTCACGGGCCCCATCAGCTGAGTCACGACTACCGCTCCGGCGAGGATGATCAGGGCACGCCTGGCTCCCATGGCAGGCGCGGAGTCGACTCCGAGATCGAGAGCGGCAGTGACGTTCGAGATGAGTTCGCCGGTCTGAAAGATGATGATCGCCGGCGCGAGTCCTGATATCAGGGCGACGATGAGCTGTGCAATCGCCACGAATGGAGCGGACTGCCCGACCATCCATAGGCCGCGCAAATTGGCGCTTAATTCCTCGCGCCAAGGGACTCGATACTTCTCTTCTATCTCCATGAGGGCCGCATAAGTGTAGCGGCCGTTTCAGGAGGTGTTTTTTGTTGTTAGGTCATCCCATGGAGGTGAATCGCTCGGGGGCGATCTTGACGATCACCCGACCTTCTCCGGGCTCGGGATATTCGTCTTTGCCCATGTACTTCTTGGCGAGTGAATTGATGAACCCATGGGAGGTGTCCTTTTGGATGTCGGCGATGGTCCCCCTGATCTCGAGGTACCGGTAGGGATCGTCGGGATCGAGGACCGAAAGGGCGACTCTGGGGTCGCGATTGAAGTTCGCCATCTTCTGGCGGGACGTGGTCTGGCTGATGAGAACGTGAGTCCCGTCGAAGTCGAACCAGACCGGGTTGGAGTGTGGTTCTCCGTCTGGTCCGATGGTGGCCACATGCGCGAACCCCTTCTTCTCTAGGATGTCGCGGTGGCTTTGCGGAACGGTGGCCGGTTCCAGGCGAATCTCTTCCGATGATTTTTGCCGTAGGTCACGGGACATGTGTGCCTCCTAGGAGAGTAGTTAGAGCTTCTCTTGTTACGTACCCGTAGGTTCGAGCAAGAAACGCCCCTGGACTCGGTGCCTGCCTCGCGTTCTCATAAACCCTACCCTGGGCTAAGCTGGCAACACTTTGAAACCATCCATCTGGCTTCGAGTTCTATGTCTCCTCTTCACAGTTGCCTTCATCGGCTGTGCGCAGGAACCATCGGTACAGGATCCTGCCCCCCAGAGGCCGGCAATTGATGGCGGCAGCGAGATACCAGCCGATTGCAGCGCCGTAGGGGCCGATCCCTTTGAGCTCGAGGCGGAAGGTTTTCAGTTCGGAACCGATTGCCTGCGAGTCGCCGCCGGCGTTGCCTTCCGGGTCGAGCTAAAAAACCGAGACGAGGAGCCGCACACGTTCTCGATCTACGGAGAAGGCGACGAGGTGATCTTCTCGGGACAGGAAGTCGCCCCTGGAACAGATTTCACATACGACGTTCCGGCTCTGGCCGGCGGGACCTACAAGTTCCAATGCGACGTCCATCCGGAGATGTCCGGCCAGGTATTCGCCACCTCCTAGCGACCGCCGATCGGTCGCGCCAGGCCACCTATACAGCGGCTTTCCGCGACCGACCACCCGAGCGGGAGATTGCGCCAGGGTCCGTTCCTAGATAGCTCTCGATGACGGCAGGATGCTCTTGGACTACGGATGGAGTGCCCTCGGTGACCTTGGTGCCCGATCCCATCGCGACGATGCGGTCCGAGATCCCCATGATGAGCGGCATGTCGTGCTCGATCACAACCAGCGTCGTGCCGATCGTCCTTTTGACCGCGAGCAGGAGCTCGGCCAGAGCTTCGGTCTCGCGCTGGGCGATCCCAGAAGAGGGCTCGTCTAGAAGGAGAACTCGGGGTTCCAGCGCGAGCAGACAGGCCATCTCGGTGATGCGCCTCGTTCCGGTGGAGAGCTCGCCGACCGGCTTGTTTCGAAATCTCGTGAGTCCGAGCAGCTCTACCAGGGCCCTGGCAGCGCGGTCCTTGTCCTTCTCGGCCCACCTCGCGTCTGGAAGTCCGAGGACTACTGAAAGCGTCTGGGTCGGATGCTTCTTCTCGAGCGAAACCCGTATCGAGTCGAGAACCGTGAGCGTTGGAAACAGCATGGAGTCTTGAAACGACCGGATGAGGCCGAGCCTTGCTCTCGATTCTGGCTTCATTCCGGAGATGTTGCGGCCGTCGAAAGCAATCGTTCCGGAGACGGGGATCAGGAAGCCCGACAGAACTTTGAATAACGTCGTCTTTCCCGACCCGTTGGGTCCGATGATCCCAACGGTCTCATGTTCGAGCACATCGATCGACATCCCATCGAGAGCACGAACCTCCCCATAGGAGACGGAGATCTCGTTGGCGGCAAGGATGGTCTTGGGGCCAATGACAGTTTCACCTGCTGCAATAGGAAGCGAAGCGCTCCTTCCGACGAGCGAGCCCTCTTCTTCTGGTTCATCTTCTTGATAGTCGATTCCGCTCTTCTCAGCGAGACGTTTGATCGCGCGCTCGTGAAAGAATTCGAGGATCTGCGCGAGGCCCCCGGGCACGTACAAGACGAAGACGAGCACACCGACTCCGCTCACCATCAGCTGGATGGTGTCGATCGGGATGATGAGTGGCAGCCCGACGAGGTAGGTGGCCCCGAGGATCGCGCCGGAGACTCGAGTGATTCCTCCGAGGACCACCATGGCCAGCAGCGTCACGCTCCGGTCGGCTGGGAAAGTTTCGATCGTGATTCTCGAAAGTGATTGGGCAAAGATCACACCGCCGAAGCCGGCGATCATCCCGGAAAGAATGAATGCCTGCATCTTTCTTCCGGTCGCACTGATCCCGAAGGCCCGAGCGACATCCTCGCCATCTCTCACCGCGGTGAGCACCCGCCCTAGCCCTCCGTTCTTCAAGTTGAACAGCAGCCAAGCGCACAGAAGAAGCGCTGTAAGTGCGATGTAGTAATAGGCGCGAACCGTGACCGTCTCGGCCGAACCGATGATCGGACGTCCGGGGTCGATTCCCGTCCCGAAGGCAAGCCGGTTTCCAAAGATGGACACCGGCGCCATCACCGCAAAGGCAAGGGACGTCACCGCGAGCATGAGTCCGCGCAGCCGCAGTGCCGGCAGCCCGATGATCATCGAAGCGATCGCTCCTCCGAGTGCCCCTGCCATCAATGACAGGCCCCACGGGAGTCCAGCGACGATGAAGACCAGATATCCGGCGAGGGCCCCGAACCCTGCGAGCGCGAATTGCCCGAGAGAAACCTGCCCGGTCATCCCCGTGACGATCGTGACGGAGAGCCCGATGGTTGCGAGGGTGAAGATCGACACGAAGATCGAAGCCTGGGCGTTGCTGAGAGCAACCGGAAGAACGATCGCAATCAGGACGATGGCGAGTGCAGTGACTTTCCCAAGATTCTTGATGGACCAGACCCCCAGGAGGTGCTCTGGGACTGGGCGTTCCTGTGGGAACGAAAGCCAGCTTGCGTCAGATGTCTCCTCACCGCTTCGGCGCCGCACGAGAAGGCCGATCAGGATGATCGCGAAGAGACTTCCTTCGACAAGCCCAGGGGACGTAAAGTTCCACAGCATCGCCTGTTCGAAAACACCGATAGCCACTCCGGCCAAAAGCGCTACCGGAAACCTCGCCATCATCGCGAGGACTGCCGGGGCAAGGGCCCGCACGAGCAGGTCCGGTCCGAGTGCATCGATGGTCTGAAACCCGCGAGCAGGAGCGATCAAGATCGCCGAGAAGGCTGCGAGAGCACCGGCGATCGCCCAAGCCATCGTCGACATCGCGCTGGTTGAAATGCCTGCGGTTCTCGCGGCTTCCGGATTGTCGGCAGCCGCCCTCATCGCAGGGCCGTATCTGGAGCGAAGTCGCTGCGGCAGCCATTCAGGTGGTGAAAGAAACAGCGCAAGCGCAGCGATGATGACCGGCGACATGATCAGTATCAGAACGTAGTAGGGCGTGATCACCAGGGACCCAACCTGGAAAGTTAGATTGAAAGGTGGGGGAAAGAGAGCCGTGTTCCTGATGTGGGTGATCGATCCCGCGAGACCGAGGAGAAGCTGAGCGGCCCCCAGAGTCGCGACGATGGCCATGATCCTGGGGGCCCCGCGCAATCTTCTGATGACTACGAACTCGAGCGTCGCCGCTGCGAGCGCGCCGCAGGCAAGAGCAATGGGAAACACGACCAGCCATGGAAGACCGAGGCTGAGCGACAGGCGGCCCATCACCGCCGCGGCGACTCCTCCGACGTTACCGTGAGCGAAGTTGATGATGCCGCTCGACCGGTAAACGAGGATGAGTCCGATGGCGAGGACGCCGTAAGTGAGTCCCGTGATTACTCCGAGGACGAGGATTGCCGGGGGGACGTCCATCAGCGGCTCTTGCCTTTGAGAGTTCCAACGGCCTGCGCGGCCCCCTTCAAGAAAACCGAGCGAAGCAGGTCGTCGCGCTTCAACAGCTTCTTGGCAGGGCCTGAGAACTTGATCTCTCCCTTTTCCATGAAGTACGCATGCTGGGCAACCAGCAGCGCGACGTTCACAGACTGTTCCACCAGCACGATGGTTGTTCCCTGCTCGTGGATCTTGCGCAGGGCCTCCAACAGCTCTCCCACCACGGCCGGGGCGAGACCGAGCGAAAGCTCGTCGATGCACAACAGTTTCAGCCGAAGGATCTGCGCTCGTGCTAGCGCCAGCATCTGCTGTTCGCCTCCGGAAAGGGTGCCAGCGCGCTGGCTTCGTCTTTCCGCGAGTCTCGGGAACAGGTCGAGGGCGGAATCGATGCCGCGCTCGACCGAAGCGAGGTCGTTGCCGTACGAATATCCGGCCATGCGAAGGTTCTCGATCACCGAAAGTGAAGGAAAGACCGGTCTTCCGCTCGGGATGTGGACGATGCCGAGACGAACGCGCCGTTCGGCTCCAAGGTATGTGACGTTTTGACCCAAGAACCGGACTGCCCCCCGGCGGGGGGTTCCAAGCCCCGAGATGACCTTGAGCAGAGTCGACTTGCCTGCGCCGTTGGTTCCGAGCAGGGCAACGATGCTTCCTTCTTCGACTGTGAAGTCAACGTCGAACAGAACTTGCACCTGGCCATAGGAGAAATCGCAGTTGCGGACCTCGAGGAGGGGAAGCTCCGCTCCAGAGGTACGCAGAGCGTTTACGGTCTCGTCCTCGATGATCTCGTCGGTGAGAAGGTCGAGGTCCTCCTGAAAAGTCGATCCGGCCCTGGCCATGATCCAGCCACCGATCACCGATGGGATGACGACCAATGAGAGCGCGACCTGATATCCAGCGCGGTCGGCGATGCTTCCGATCAGAACGCTCCCCATCAGTCCGCCGACGAATCCGATGTAGATCCCCTGAACCGCGAAGCTGTATCCGCGAAGCCTGGGAGGAACGATGGCGCTCACGACGTTGAATGTGGCGGGGATGACAGCGGCAACTGCCGCCGATGCGACCGAGTGGGCCAGGCTGAATAAATAGATGTTGGGCTGGAACACCGAGATGCTAAGCAACAGCCCGTAAGCGCCGAGCATGATGCCGAGCATCTGAAGAACGCGCTGGGGATCGCGGCGAAACAATCGCTCGCCGAATTTTCCTCCAAGCGCATAGCCCGTGGCTGAGGCCGCCCCGAACAGCGACAGCACCAGCCCCCTTCCGAAAGGATCCAGCCCGTACTGCCGCTCGACGAACAGCGTTATGAATGTGCCGCCTCCGAACAGTCCTACTCCAACGACTGCCAGTCCGATGAGAATGCGATAAAGCGTCCCGATCGCCAGAAGTCGCTGAAAGGCCTCGCCGAAGTGCAGCGCAACTTCTTGCTCGGCCCCCGTCCCGACATCCTCTTCATCCTTGTCGACCGGAGTTTCCGCTCTCAGGTCTTCGCGGATCCGGTCGGTGTCGAAGCGGCCATAGCCTGGATCGCGCAGCTTGAATGCGAACGCGGCGGCAGCGAAAGTTAGGAGTCCGGTTAGTGGGATCACAACCCGAAAGCTAAGGTCGAGAATCCCTCCGAGGAATCCGATCACACCGGGACCGATCACAGTTCCGAGGGTAGCTAGAGCGAAGTACGCTCCGAAGACGCGGTTCCTTCCCTCGGGCGGATAGGAATCCGTGAGCAGTGGAAGGAAAACCGCCTGGCGGCTGGAGTCCGAAAGGCCCCGTAGCGTCCGGACGGCGCCGAGTTCGAACTTGCCCCTCACCACACCGGCGAGGATCTGAAGGATGCCCCAGGCGATCGCCGAGACTTTGATGATCATCGCCCGGCTTCTCCTCGTCGCAAGCGCGGCCAGAGGAAGCGCGCCGAAAACGACAGCAAGTCCCTGAAGGGCGCTGATGAGTCCAAGTTCGACATTGGTCAGGGAGAAAGCCCGCTTGATCTCAGGGCCGAGAACGGCAAACGCTTGGAGATCGAGCGCGTCGATCAATCCAAGAAGAGACAGCGCGACGAGCGGGTACCACCCCGCGGGCGAAGATTTGACCACCGTGGCAAGTGGCGGCTCCGGCGGGGCGTCGGTGCCCATGATTCCGAGATGGCGCTGGGCCCGTTCGCGTTGCTTCTCTTTCTCAGAGCTCATTCAGGTCTAACCAGTTGATAGATCACCCAGAAGCCCGCTTCCTTGCGCATCCTCAGCTCCAGCCGTTCGGTCTCCCCGCCGGGCCCCGTTCGTTTGACGGGAATGAAGACCTCCTGCTCCTCTTCCGTAGAGAGCCGGGGAGGCCCATCGACCCCGCATTGGGTGGTCTCGGGCATCTGAGCCTCGATAGAAGCCTCGGTCGCCTCTCGATAGAGGTTGGCGAATCGATCGAACCGTCCGCGGAAATAGCTCCTTCTGAAGGTCTCCTGATACCTCAGCGGATCCCGGTCGACGAGGGCCTCGCACCAGACTCTGGCCCTCACCCTGGTCTCCCGTTCGGTCGCGTCGGCGAGTCCGGCGACCGCGGTCCCGATCAGAACCAGCATGAAGACAACCCCCAGCAAGCCTGCCCCGACCACCCGGGGGCTTACTCCCTTCAGGTTCAGTGAACTTTTCCCTTCACGGTTGTTGGGATTTGCGACATACTAGCGGCGGCCAAATGAACTTCCTTTCTAATTTGACTCCCTTTCTAATCAGGATCCGCCCGATCCTCATGTCGCTTTCGATCCTTCAGCTCTTGACCTCCGTCGCGGTCGTCAGCTCAGGACCATCCAAGGTCGGTACAGGCGGCCCCAGAGAGGTCTCGATCGGGGGCCCCGCCGGCGAGATCGAAGAGATCATCCTGCCCGACGGCACCATCGTCGATCCCGATTCTCCGCAGGCCACAGCTGCACGGCGCGCGGCCACCAGGGGATCTGCATCGGCGAAAGGCGGCGCAGGTGCTACGAGTGCCGCGGCCGGCTCACTTGGCGCAGGTGTGACCGTCGACTCCATCAAGCTCGGTTTCATCGTCGTTTCCAATAACGACAGGCTGCTGTCGAACTATGGGGTTCAAGGCGGAGCGATAGGAGATACCAAAGATCAGGTGAACGCGGTCGTAAACGACGTGAACGCCCGCGGCGGGATCCTCGGACGCAAGGTCATTGCCGACATCCGAGTTTGGGACGCCACCGGCAATGCGGAAGCTCAGCACAATCAATTCTGCGCGGGATTCACGCAGGACTCGAAGGTGTTCGCGGTGCTCTCACCGTGGAACCCACCGCCAAGTTTCGCTCCTTGTCTCGCGAAGGCCAAGACGCTTTTCATCAATGAGTCGCTGCTTCAGGCTGATCAAGAAACTTTCACGGAATTGAGTCCTTATCTCGTCTCGGGATTGTTCAGTTCATCACGGGGGTCGATCGCGATGGCACGGGCCCTTCACGAGCAGGGATTTTTCGCTTCTGGTAGCAAGCTCGGAATCGTCCGAGGAAACACCCCGGCGTTTGAGAGAGTCAGCAATAACTACTTCAAGCCAGCGCTGGCATCTTTCGGCATCACTCCGTTCGATGAAGTGCCCGCCAGCGGAACCAGCCAGGCTCAAGCAGCGGCTCAGCGCTTCAAGGACAAGGGGGTTGATCACGTCGCCTTTCTCACTGCCGCAGGAGGAACTCCGCTGTTCTTCATGAACTTCGCCCAGTCCCAGACCTACTTCCCCAAATATGGTTTGGCCAGTCCAGACAGTCCTGCTTTCCTTGCCCAGGCCGCTCCTTACTCTCAACTTCGCGGAGCCATGGCGGCGGGGTGGGCGCCTGGTCTCGACGTGCTGGACTCGGAGGGTCCTCCTTACAGCGCTGCCGAGAGGCGTTGTTTCGATATTCACGCCAAGGCCGGAACGAATTACCCGAGCCGCAACGAAGGCGGAACTCCTGCTCTCATGTTCTGCGACATGATCTGGCTCTTCGAAGAAGTTGCGATCAAGGCAGGAAAGACTCTCAACACCGGCACTTGGTCTGAAGCTCTCGCCACTCTTGGGACGTCGCACCAAACCACGATCACTTTTGGCACCAACTTCGGGCCCGGAATAAGAGACGGCGCTTATCAGTACCGGCCGATGGCTTACGACGACTCTCCCTCCTGCCGGTGCTTCAAGTACACGGGCCCCGAGCAGAACGTTCCCCGCTAGACGACAGCATGTTCGCCTCGGTCAACGGAACTCGAATCTTCTTCGACGTCGATGGAGCCCGGGCAGTATGGAAGGGTGACGTAGAGGTCGAACGCCCGGTCATGGTCCTTCTTCCCGGAGGGCCTGGGGCTTCTCATATGCACTACAAACGTCCAAGGGCTGGATTCGATCGGTTGAAGCCGTTCTTTCAGATGATCTACATCGATTGGCGAGGGGCCGCGCGGTCCGATCCTGCCCCTTCGGAGACTCTTACTCTCGAACAGGTAGTCGAAGACGTCGAGTCGATCAGACAAATGCTCGGCATGGACAAATGGGTGGTACTCGGAGCGTCCGGCGGCGGCATCTGGGCCCCCGCTTACGCCTCAGCTCATCCCGATGCGGTTACCCACCTGATAGTCCTTCACGCCCCGGCGCGATCTGACTACTTCGCCGAGACCGCAGAGTCGATGGCGCGTCGAGCCGGCGTAACCGACGAAGACGCGATCAGCATCTACCGCAGATTCGTTGGAGGCGATCTACTCGAGCCAGTCGAGCAATGGGCGCAAAGCCTGAGAAATACGATCCTTCAGGTTCAGAACGCTCTTTACACCGATCCCAAGAAGCATCCAGATGTCGTCAAGGCCAGGACCAAGTCCTGGAACACGATGCCATCAGATGAGTTGATGAAGGAGTTCGATGTATCGCGCTGGTATCTAAACGACTTTGCCAAGAGCTACCGAGTATCCGATATAGCCAAGACGATCTCCGCTCCAACTTTGATCATCACGGGAGAGACGGATCCGGTTGCGTTGACTGCTCAGTCCGAGGAGATCCATCAGGCAATCGAAGGCTCCGAGCTCTTCATTCACCCGGGGGGCCACATGCCCCACGGCGATGAACAGGGGCCGTTCTTCGACAAGATCCTGGATTTTCTTTCCCGCCACGGCATCGATACCGAACCGGTCGAGAGCTAAGAGATCCTGGGCGAGAATGGTCGACACATCGTCATGACTGAGACCTTGAGGACCGAGACCGATGCAGGGGTCCGTTCGATCGTGTTCACCCGAGCCGACCAGTACAACACAATCACGCCTCAGATGCGTGACGAACTCTCCGTTGCTCTCGACGACGCTGAATCCGACGATCGGGTTCACGTCATCCTTTTGCGGGCTGAGGGACCGGCCTTTTGTGCTGGCTATGGCCTCGATTGGGCGACCGAGGACCAAGCAGGCTATGACTCGGAACAAGACAGAGTATGGGACTCGGTCTTGGATCTGAGAAAACTTTCAGTTTTCACAGATACTTTTTCGAAGCTTTGGTACTCGTCCAAGCCGACGATCGCGGCCGTTCAGGGATGGTGCATCGGAGGCGGAACCGACCTGGTGCTGTGGGCCGACATCATCGTTGCCTCCGATGGGGCCAAGTTTGGGTATCCGCCGTCGAGGGTGTGGGGCGTGCCGGTCACGCCGATGTGGGTCCACAAGCTTGGGCCGGAGCGGGCCAAGAGATACCTGCTCACCGGCGACGAGATCCCGGCGGATGAAGCCGCTCGGATAGGACTCATTCTCCAGACAGTTCCAGATGACCAGCTACTAGACCACGCCATGGAGCTGGCCCGAAGAACGGCGCAAGTTCCGATCAATCAGCTGGCGATGATCAAACTACTCTGCAACCAGACCTTCGAGCACATGGGATTTTCGACTAGCAGATTGCTGGGCCAGCTTTTTGACGGGATCGCTCGTCACACCGAGGAAGGATTGAACTTCGTTTCACGTGCGAAGGAGGTGGGGTTCAGGCAGGCGGTTCGGGAGAGAGACGACCCCTTCGGGGACTACGGCTCCAGACCATCCGAACCGGAAAGCTGAGCCTGGATCCCCCCTACCGTGAGCGGCTTGCGGTTACCCCGAAGTGCCCTCGTCATGGTCCATAGTGAAGTCGTCCCAAGAAGCCGCGAGATTCTCGGGGACCGGATCCCATGAAGCGTCGCGACCCTGGGTGTGAACTACGATCGGCTTGCGGACTTCTCTGAAGATCTTTATTCCTATCGGGATCCCAATGACTGTCAGGCAGGCGGCAACCCCAAGCATGTACCACGCGAATTTCACCAGAAATTCCGTCAGGCGTGGAAAGGTCATAGGGGGATGATAGGCCTGCTCGGAGTATGATTTCCTACCGCCTCGACCCGAGCAGGGAGGGACCCATGGCAGTCGAAGACCTTTCTCAGATCATCGCCGAGCAATCTCGTACGTATGCTCAATGGGGATCGGTCCGAGGTTTCAAGAAAGACATCCTGCCCTGGCGGCTATATGAGAAGGCAAAGAAGCTGTTCTGGGATCCTGCCGATCTCGATTTCACCGAGGATGCCGCACAGTGGGCGGCGATGCCGATCGACCAGAGAGTCATGCTGTTCGGCCTGGCGACCGGCTTCATGGTCGGTGAAGAAGGAGTAACCCTCGACATCCTTCCGCTCGTGCACGCCATCTCGGAAGAGGGCCGCACCGAGGAGACGATGTTCCTCACGACCTTTCTCCTCGAGGAGGCAAAGCACGTCGATTTCTTCCGTCGCTGGTTCGACGCACTCGGTATCGACGTCGAGGAGATGGATGGGATTCGAATCAACTGGTTGAGAGAACAGGGCATCGAACCTCTAAAGCAGGAGGAGCGTCACTTCATGTTCCAGAGCGAACTGCCTAAGGTGATGACGCGTCTCTTCGAAAATCGTTCACCAAAGGCGATGCTCGACGCCGCAGTCACCTATAACCAATTCGTTGAGGGATGCCTTGCTCTCGCCGGTTACAAGATATGGGGAAACATGTTCGAGCAGTTCGGTGTTCTCCCCGGGCTGCGTGAGGGTCTCCAACTCGTCCAGCGCGACGAACGTAGGCACATCGCTTACGGAACCTTTCTATGCAGGCGGATCCTCTCCGAGGATCCCGACATGTACGAGTTCGCCGAACAGCGTATGCAGACGCTTCGAAATGGATACTTCGGAAGTCTGCGGGTGCCGGGCTACGGTTCGTCCGACAATGGACAGGACGACCAGCCGGTGCCTCCGATGATGGCGACGTTCCTTCCGTTTGTTGACTACGTCAACCTTCAAGTTGACCGAAGGATCGAAGTGCTGGCAAAGGCTCGCAACCTCGACTCGGAAGAGGTCGAGACCGGGGCCGGGGTCGAGGAGCAGGAAGAAGCGCTGGAGAGGGTCTAGCCCTTCAGCTGACGGCCAGGGCGATTGCCGAATAGTGACAAAACACGGCAAGTATCACGAACGCGTGGAAAACCTCGTGATAGCCGAATATCCCCGGCTTCGGATTCGGTGATCGTCTCGCATAAGTGATTGCACCGATCGTGTAGAGAAGGCCCCCTGCGATGAGAAGGCCTCCCGCGATCACTCCGATGTGCTGGAACGCCGGCACGATGAGGCTCACTCCCATCCAGCCAAGCACCAAATAGGGAATGACGACGATGGACTTCGGAAGATTGAGCGAAATGAACTGGAAGACGACTCCGAAGAACGCCCCGACCCAAACGATGACGAACACGACTCTCACCCAGCCGACGTTTCGAAGAACGTATGCCATCGGCGTGTAGGTCCCTGCGATCAAGAGGAGGATCGCCGAGCGGTCGAGCCGCCGTAACCACTGCCTGATCGCGGGCCGCCAATTGGGCCGGTGATAGATCGCGCTCACTCCGAACAGAACCGAAACCGTTAGTGAGTAGATGGAAGTGCTTATTCGATGACCGGGCTCGGAGATCACGACAAGGATCGGGCCCGTGACCAGTGAGACGAAGAAAGCGATCTCGTGAAGAAGACCTCTCATCTTCGGTTTGAGTGATTCGATTGCGGCGGGTGGTTTCATGGTTCCTCACCTAGATCTTACGGGTTTAGGCGATATGGGCTGCTTGCTGTATCCTTGGAGGGCTTGAAGGTTTACGGTTCTTGCTAGATGCTGACCGCGGCCCCTGCCGCGGTTTTCTGATTCTAGGGCCCGACCCAAGGCAAATTCAGCCGCTGATGCGGCGCGAAGGGAGGAATCAGTATGCGTGGAACCGTTAAATGGTTCAGCGACGAAAAGGGTTTCGGATTTATCCAGCCCGACGACAACACCGAGGACGTATTTGTGCATTTCAGCAGCGTCCAGGGTGATGGCTTCAAGTCGCTATCCGAAGGTCAAATCGTGGAGTTCGAAGTAACCAAGGGCCAAAAAGGCCCGCAGGCCTCGAACGTCCGTCCCGCCTAAAAGGCGCGACTCACCGATTTACTATAAAGAGGTGAAGGGGATCCCTTGGGATCCCCTTCCTCGCGTCTGGATAGACTTCGTGCTCATGGACCGTAAGCAAGAAAAGGAGATCGCCAGGTTCTTCGACTGTT
>JAHWKU010000050.1 GCA_019347715.1 Actinomycetota bacterium
AGGCGTGATCTGGATAGACCTATCAAAGAGGAGCATCCGATGGAACCGACCTCGCCGTACGCGCTCAGCAAAGTGGCGCAGGAACTAATCGGACGATTTTATTTCTCGGAATTCGGCCGGTCGGTGGTGATGGCGAGACCGTTTAACCATACCGGCCCGGGGCAGACCGGCGAGTACGTCGTGGGCTCGTTCGCCCGCCAGCTTGCCGACATCGCATTGGGGAAGGCTGAACCGGTCATGAGAGTCGGCAACCTCGACTCGGTCAGGGACTTTCTGGATGTAAGGGATGTGGCGGATGCCTACCGGCTTTTGCTCGAAAAAGGTGGTTCAGGGGAGCCTTATAACGTCTGTTCAGGCGAGGGTCGCCAAGTAGGGGAGATCCTTAAGAGTTTGGTCGCAGCCTCGGGTCTTGACGGCAAAGTGGAGATCCACCAGGACGACACGCCTCGCCCGGGGGACTCGCCGGTGCTAGTCGGGGATAATTCCAAGGTTCGCTCCGCTGTGGGATGGTCGCCGGAGGTGCCGTTCGACCGATCTCTGGTGGATACCCTCGAATGGTGTTACGAACATCCGCCTAGATCAAAGGATTGAGAGCTATGTCGCCAAAGAAAGCGTTGATCACTGGGATTACCGGCCAGGACGGCTCCTATCTGGCTGAGTTTCTTCTGAAAAAGGGCTATGAAGTTCACGGGATCGTTCGCCGTTCCTCGTCGTTCAACACCGAACGTCTCGACGATATCTACCGGGATCCTCACGAATCGGGTGTGAGGCTCTTCAATCATTACGGTGACCTCGGCGACTCCACTTCCCTCGTCAACCTCATCCGAGACTTGAAGCCGGACGAGGTCTACAACCTGGCTGCGCAGAGCCATGTGAAGGTGTCGTTCGAGATCCCCGAGTACACCGGCGACGTCACCGGCGTTGGGGTAATAAGGATCCTGGAAGCGCTGCGCTTGTCGGGAGTGGATGCTCGCTTCTATCAGGCATCTTCATCCGAGATGTTCGGGGCCGCCCAGCCTCCGCAGAACGAAGACACGCCGTTTCACCCGCGCAGCCCGTATGGAGTGGCAAAGGTGATGGGATATTGGGCTACGGTCAATTACCGCGAGGCCTACGAGATGTTCGCCACCAACGGGATACTTTTCAACCACGAAAGTGTCCGCCGCGGTGAGACGTTCGTCTCGCGCAAGATCACGCGGGCGGTCGCGCGGATCAAGGCCGAAATGCAGGACAAGCTCTACCTTGGGAATCTCGAAGCCAAACGCGACTGGGGATTGGCTCCAGAATTCGTAGAAGCTATGTGGATGATGCTTCAGCACGACGAGCCCGATGACTTTGTCATTGCCACCGGTGAGGCCCACAGCGTGAAGGAGTTTGTTGAGGTGGCATTCGGTCATGCTGGATTGGAGTGGGAGAAGTATGTCGAGATCGATCCGAGGTATTTCCGTCCATCCGAGGTAGATCACTTGCGCGGCGACGCATCGAAGGCCAAGAAAGTTCTTGGCTGGGAGCCGAAAACTTCGTTCGAGGACCTGGCGAAGCTGATGGTTGACGACGACATCAAACTCCTCGACGACGAGCTCTCCGGCCGCCGGGCCGGCCGCGACCGCGAATGACCGGGGGCCCCGGCCTCGGGGGGCGCGACTCACAGAATTTTCCAGCCCCCGGGGGGCGCGACTCACAGAATTTTCCAGCCCCCGGGGGCGCGACTCACAGAATTTTCCAGGGACTGTGATGAGAGCCGTTGTCACCGGCGGGGCCGGCTTCATCGGCAGCCACCTGACCGAACGTCTCCACTCCGAGGGCCACGAGATCCTGGTGATCGATGACTTGAGCGCGGGCGAGTCTAGGGTCGGCATCATCGAGGCTGTTGGAGTCGAGATAGTGCGGGCGGACATCCGGTCCGAGCAAGCCTCGGAAGCGATCGCTTCGTTTCGGCCCGAAGTGGTGTTCCATCTGGCGGCGCAGATGGACGTGAGACGCTCGGTAAACGATCCCGCCTTCGACGCCGAGGTGAACATCCTCGGCACGCTTCGGATGCTCTCGGCCGCGGCGAACGCGGGCGCCCGCTTCATCAACACCCCTTCTGGCGGAGCGATGTACGGCGAGCTTCCCGCCGATAGCGTGGGCTTTGACGAAGAGACCCGGCCAGCGCCGATGTCGCCGTACGGCATCAGCAAGCTGGCGGGGGAGCATTACTGCCGGTTCTTCGGTGAGCTTCGGGGCCTGGAGTTCGTGAGTCTCGCCCTCGCCAACGTCTACGGCCCCCGGCAAGACCCTCATGGGGAGGCCGGTGTCGTTGCGATCTTCGGCAGGAAGCTTCGTGACCGTGAGCCGTGCGTGATCTATGGGGACGGCAAGCAGACTCGTGATTACGTTTTCGTTGGCGACGTCGTCGAAGCGTATCTTGCCGCGCTCGATCGGGGGGCCGGGGAGACAGTAAACATTGGGACCGGCGTCGAGACGAGCGTCGTTGATCTCTATACGCAGATGGCTCGCCTTGCCGGCTCCGAGGCCGAACCGGTCTTTGAACCCGAGCGGGCCGGGGAACTTCAAAGAGTGGCGCTGGATGTCTCCAAGGCGAAACGAATCCTTGGCTGGACCCCGAAAACCTCCCTGGCCGAGGGCCTCCAAACCCTCTAACCGGGGGAGGCGCGACCCACAGGATTTTCCAGGACTGGTCTGCAGCGGGACTCGAATTTCCAGTTTCTGTGAGTCGCGCCTCCTCCGATCAGGGGCGGGTTACTTTGAGGATCGTGTCGCGGCCGTCCTCGTAGAAGCCATGGCTCGAGAAGCGATAGTCGTCAATGGATTCGGCTAGTTCCGCCTTGACGGGATTGGCGTGGATATAAGTCAGAGCGTTCCGCAGCTGGTTCTCATCCCAGATCGCACGGTCCCAGTAGCCGCGGGCCCAAGGGGAGTTTGGAATGAGCCCCTCAGCTCGCAGCCAGTAAGCGGATGCGAGCTTCAGCCACTGGACGACGCTGCCCACCGGCCACCGGAATGGCGGGATGACGATATGAAAATGGTCGGGCATGAGAACGAATCCGTAAACGTCGAGACGAATGCGGCGCCGCTCTTTCTCCAGAGCATTCAGGCAGGCCAGCGCCCGCTCTTCGCAGGAGAAGAAGGGCTCCCTGCCTCGCGTCGTCCAGTTCAGATGCTGGACATAGGTGTTTGCCTCTTCGACATGTAGCGGCCGCGCCATGGGCCAATCGTAAGGAGGGGTACTGACAAAACTGACCTGGAAACTGGCACGCGACACCCACTCGCCCCCCAAAACCGGGACCTCGCTGGGTGTCGGCCCTCCTGAGTCGCGTCCCCCCCTAGGAGGGGCGGTATTCGGCGATCATTTCTTCGACGCCGTCTTTTAGGGGCGTCGACGGAATCCAGCCCGTCACTTCCTTGAGCCTCGTCACGTCGGCCGAGCGCCGCGGGTAACCGTCCGGCTTGGACGTGTCGAACTCCAGCGCCGCCGTCGAACCGGTGAGCTGCAGGATCAACGACGCCAGTTCCTTCATCGAGATCTCGTCGTCGTGGCCGATATTGATCGGCTCTGCATCGGTCGCTTTCTCTGC
>JAHWKU010000051.1 GCA_019347715.1 Actinomycetota bacterium
CTTCGGTGGCGATCTGAGCATCGGAGGGAACTTGGAAGGCGCAGCGTCAAGACAGCGATGACGACAGCATCCGAAGAAGCAGAGCGCGAGCGCATCACCGAGATGCTCTTTGCCCGGCTCCATCCTTTGATGGCGTGGTTGGCCGCCCTATTCGTGTTGGTGCTAGTAGGCGACGCGGTGGTCCGCGACCAGAGTCCGTTCGCAACGATATTCACAGTCGCGGGGTGGGTCATCTGGGCACTGTTCGTGATCGAGTTCGTGTTGAGATTCGCCATCGCTCCCTCGAAAGACAGATTTCTAAGACGCCATTGGTGGCAGGTCCTCTTCTTAGCACTGCCCTTCCTGGCGATGTTCCGGTTCTTCCTTGCGTTGAGAGTTGCTCGGGCCGGCCGGCTGCTTTCCGCGGCCGTCCGGGGGACGCGATCGGCAGCATCGAATCTCGGGAACAGACTCACGACCTTGGGAGCCGTCACTGTAATGGTGATCCTCTTAGCGGCGAACGTGCTGTTCGAGTTCGGAGGCATAGAGACCTATGGCGACGCCTTGCATGCAGCCGCGCTCGGCACAATCACGGGACGTGAGACGACGGAGGAGGCAAACGCGGTCACCAAGATAATGGACGTGGTGCTCGCCCTTTACTCCGTCATCGTCTTCGCAACCGTCGCCGGGGCCTTCGGGGCGTTCTTCTTCGAGCGCCGCTCAGAAGCTCCTGACGCCTGATGATGGGAACAGAGGAGTCAGGCACTCGCAACAGGACAACCATTGGATGGATCCTGTTCTTGTCTGTAGCCGCCGTGGCGTGGGTGGTCGCCTTTCAGCAAGCGGACGCCATGTCCATGGGGATGATGGTCCCAATCCACCTATTCATCATCTCGTGGATCGTGATGATGGCCGCGATGATGCTGCCATCTGTCGCTCCTGTGGCGTTGATGTGGGCCCGGTCGATCAAGTCATCAACACGCGGCGCCGCTCGGCTAGTTCGAATCCTTCTCTTCGTCAGCGGCTATCTCCTCGTTTGGGGCGCCTTTGGACTGCTTGCATATGCCGGATCGATGGAAATGACCGCGCTCTCCAAAATCTTACCCAACGGTTCGAGATGGTTGGTGGCCGGCTTGTTCGTGCTCGCCGGCATCTACCAGCTGACCCCGTTGAAAGACGTCTGCCTCAAACATTGCCGCTCACCGATGTCCCAGCTCCTCAGCTATGCAGCACTCAAAGGACCTGTGCGGGATTTGCGAGTTGGCATCTATCACGGGCTGTACTGCGTCGGGTGCTGCTGGGGACTCATGCTGGTCCTGCTCGGGCTCGGCGTGATGAACCTTGCGGCGGCCGCTGCCCTGGCAATCGTGATCTTCGCAGAGAAAGTCCTGCCCTGGGGGGAAGGTATCTCCAAAGCCTTCGGCGTATTGCTCATCGGACTGGGAACCCTGACGCCGTTTGTCTCATAGATCCCAGCGACGCCATTGAACAGACCTTTTGCCCGATCTAGTATCGATTCCTAACCAAAACGAAGGGACGCCCGATGGCTACGACCTGGAATCTCGACGGCTACTACGTCATGGGCTGCAACTGTGACTATGGCTGCCCCTGCAACTTCAACGCCCGCCCAAGCCCAGGTCACTGCGAGGGGGTTATGGGCTTCACCGTTGAAAAGGGCGACTACGAAGGTGTCGACATAAGCGGGATCTCAGCCCTTGCGATGGTCTGGTGGCCTGCTGCGATCCACGAAGGAAACGGAAGGACGATCATCTTCGTCGATGATTCCAAGGGGAAAGATAAGGCAGAAGCTCTCGGCAAGATCATCGCCGGCGAGGCGGGAGGGCCGATGGCGATCTTTCGCAATACCTGGTCCAAAATCGAGGGACCTCATGCCACCAAGGTCAAGGCAACCGTCAACGGTAAGGACAGCAGCATCTCGGTCGAGGGGGTTGGGGGTCTAGCGTTCGACTCCATCAAGAACCCCGTAACAGGCGCCGAGGGCTTCCCCAGAGTCGTCCTTCCTCAAGGACTCCTTACCAATGAGCTAGAGCAATTCACCACGAAAGAATTCTCCTTCGAGTCGGGTGACATGTCCGTCTCGTTCCCCGGCAAGACCGCTCAAGTCGCCAAGATCGCCTGGTCCGGCTAACAACACGGTTCTCGGGCTGTTCAGCCCCTTGCCGGGATGCCCTTCTCTGCAAGAGTCAGGTCAATGAACTTCGGCCAGTTCTGGTCGATCACGTCGCGCATTCTTTCCTCATCGGCCCTAATCGTGCGAGCAAGGTCGGCCGTCTCCTGGTCCCCAGCGCGCTCTGCCAGGTTCTCGAGGAGATGGTAGGCGGCGATTTCCATCGCTTCCGTGACGTACCCGTCGCGAGCATTCTTCCCAGGCTTGTCGGAGCGGACAACGTCGCCGATACCCTTCATCAATGCACCGAAGATCGCCGGCACATCTTTGACTGCGGTGACATCGACATTTAGAGCTTCGAGGCGGTGCTTGATGAGCTGCTCGTGACCCTCGGTCTCTGTCTTGTGACTCTTTAGGGCTCGCAGAATCTCCGGATCCTCGGTGGTGGTGATCATCGAATCAAGCATCCGCAGAACGTTTGCCTCCATTGCATGAGCGTCACGCAGATAACTGTGCAGCATCGAACGCAAATCCTGTTCACCCATTACGAACTCCTTTTGTTGGTAAAGATCTTGAATACCCGTGACTAAGCTCATCAAACTGAGGAAGGAGCTCCATCGCCTGAATAAACGGCGTATGGTCAAGCTCTGAACCTCGGTCGAAGCCATTTGACCCCGGAAGGTCATATGGATATAGTTAACTGAATGGTTAAGTATTCTGCCACTTTGGACCAGCGATTCTCGGCCCTCGCCGATCCCACCCGAAGGGCCATCCTCGACCGCCTTTCCACCGGTGAAGCCGCGGTCAGCAAGATCGCCGCGGGTTTCGACATGTCGCTTCCGGCCGTCATGAAACACATCTCGGTGCTCGAAGGAGCTGGGCTTGTCAGGTGCCGCAAGTCCGGCAGGGTCCGGCACTGCCGCATCGAGACGAAGGCCGTCGAGAACACACTTCATTGGCTTCAGTCCCGCCATGCCGTTTGGCAAAGAAGACTCGATTCCCTCGGAGAAGTCGTGAAAGGAGAAAGCAAACGATGAGCATCGAAGAGATCGACG
>JAHWKU010000052.1 GCA_019347715.1 Actinomycetota bacterium
AAGGTCTGAGACTTCTGTCATTTCATCTTAGGCGGCGCCAAGGAGGGTGACATTCCCAAGGTCCTGATTTATTGCATAGACGAAATCGGCTCGCGCATGGCGGGCCCGGCAATCCGATATTGGGAATTCGCGAAGACCATCTCGAAACATCACGAGGTGACCCTTGCAACTAGGGGAAAGTGTGACATCGATCATCCCGACTTCGAAGTTGTCTCTCTCATTAATCGCAGGTTGTTGAACCTAATTCCGGGCCAGGATGTATTGATCGCGCAGTCGATCACGCCTGGAATTGCGCGGCTCGCTAGGTCCCACAACGTGAAGCTGCTACTCGATGCGTACGATCCCATCCCCCTCGAAACACTCGAAGCTTACGCGGACGAGGATCCGCGCATTCAGGTTCAAAAAAGCAGGGCCTCGGTGTTGAAGCTCAGGCTCTGGCTCCATTTCGCCGACGCCATCATCTGCGCAAACGAGAAGCAGAGAGATCTTTGGCTGGGTTCGATGATGGCCCTCGACCTGATTGCTCCGTCTGATTACTTCGTGGACAGGTCATTTAGGAACAGAATCGACGTGGTCTCTTTCGGCCTGCCCTCCCAAGATCCTTCCAAGACAGGCCCGGGATTCAGAGAAACCCTTCCCATCGAACCTGGTTGCCCGACGGCGATCTGGGCCGGCGGCATATGGAACTGGCTGGATCCCTTGACTCCCATCCGAGCCATCGCTGAATTGAAGCGTTCGGGTATGACCGCGGCCCTGGTCTTCATGGGTACTCAGCGTCCTGGGCCCGCCTTCACTCAGATGGAGATGGCCGATCGAGCAGTCTCACTGTCGAAGGAATTGGGTCTATACAACGAGCAGGTGTTCTTCAATCAGGGGTGGGTGCCTTACGAAGAGAGGCAAAACCACCTCCTGCAGGCGGATCTCGGGGTTTCAGCCCATCTTGACCATCTCGAGACGAGATTCGCGTTTCGGACCCGAATACTCGATTACATCTGGGCGGCCACTCCTATCGTCGCCACCGAGGGCGATGCGATGGCAGAGATCATCCAAAGCGATGGGCTGGGCTCAACGGTTCCATACGAAGATGGATCGGCATTCGCCGAGCGAATGAAGGACCTCCTATCTGCACCCGATCGACTCGAGGAAGTAAAAGCGAATCTGCGAAGAACTAGAGCCCGCTTCACATGGGAAAGGGTCTGCGAACCACTCTTGCGACTGATCGATCTTCACACCGAGGCAAAGCCAAGGCCACTTTCTTCGGCTGCCACGATGGCTGTCGTTTCCTACTACCCTCGGATTGCCAGGGAGGTAGTGCAAACGACCGGATGGATGAGTCTCCTGCGATATTTCTTTATCGAAGGAGGCCTCTTTATGAAAAAGATATCTCGCAGGATCATGCGGAGAGGATGAGACCCAGCCTCTCTTCCTCAATCGATCAACTGCAGGTATGTCTTGATCACCGGTTCGGGTTCCCCATCTTCGGCCAGGCGCCCCTCATGAAGAAGGATGCATCTGCGACAAACCTTCCGAATGAGCCCTAGATCATGAGAAACGAAGATGATGGTGACTCCCAGTTCGTTCATCTCTGCGATCCGTCGAATACATTTGCGCTGAAAATTTTCGTCTCCGACGGCAAGAACCTCATCTATCAGGAAGATGCTCGGTTCGACGTGGACCGCGAGCGAAAAGCCGAGCCGGACATACATACCAGATGAATACGATCGGATTGGCTGATCGATCTCCTCGCGAACTTCCGCAAAATCCACTATGGCATCGAACTTCTCATCCAATTGAGCGCGGGTCAGTCCGAAGAGAGCGCCTGCAAGCAAGACGTTTTCTCGTCCAGTGAGTTCCGAGTGAAATCCTGCTCCCAGCTCGATCAAACTCGAAACGCTGCCGGCTACCAGGACATTTCCCCGCGTGGGTGGGAGGATGCCGGCGATGCACCTGAGCAGGGTGCTCTTTCCAGAACCATTAGCCCCTATCAAGCCCACCGATTCCTCGGGCGCGATCTCGAAACTGATGTCGTCTAGAGCCCGAACCGTCTTACGGTGTCTGGCTAAACGGAATCGCGAGATGACCTCCTTGAGACTGAGAGCTCGATCCTCCGAGATGCTGAACTCCTCAATGAGTCCTTCGACCACCACCGCGACTCTTGAACTCTCCATTCACACTTCCTTAGCCAGATGCGGTGACAATCTTGCGAAGACCCAATACCCAAGAGCCAGAATGACGATCGACTCGGCGGCTCCCAAGAGAACCACACTGAGGTCAGGGGGCACTCCCGTTACTAGCCCCGCCCGGTACATCTGCATCACGGAAGTAAGTGGATTTGCCAAGATGAACGGCCGAAATGCCGCTGGAACAAGCGACAAGTCATAAACGATCGGGGTGGCAAAGAACAGTACGATCAGAAAGATACTGATCAATTGCTGAATATCTCGCAAGTAAACATTCCAAACCGAGAGAGTAAGCACCACTCCGACTGAAAGAAGAACCTGAAGGATGAGAGCTATCACCACCCAGTGAAAGTGGAGCCAGAGCGGAAATCCAGTGAGCATGAGAATCAGCGAGAAGAAAGCCAGAACCATTAGAAAATTGATCGTGTTGGCGATGACTATTGAGACAGGCAGGAGAATCCGTGGAAAGTAAACCTTGCGGATGATAGGACCGTTATCAACGAATGAAGTAGTTCCTGCCAAGAGCGACAGATTGAACGCATGCCACGGAAGAAGGCCCGCAAGCAGGAACTGCACATAGTCCTGCTGCCCGACCTTGTAAACGTATATGAAGACGAACAGGTAAACGGCCGCCAAAGCGATCGGGGTCACCAAAGACCATAGAAATCCCAGAATCGACCTCTTGTACTTGACCTTGAGCTCCTTGAGGACCAATGCCCTGAGGATCTCGCCGGGCGGCACTAGGGAACTACGGCCCGGTGGGCGAAGTTCGTATCTGATTCGGTCCGATCCTTGATTCTGCATATTTATCCTCTG
>JAHWKU010000053.1 GCA_019347715.1 Actinomycetota bacterium
ATGAGCACGTGAGAAGGATCGAGAGATCCCGAGGTGCAGGCCGAGCCGCTCGAGGCAGCAACCTCCTTCGAATCGAGCATCAAAAGAAGGGATTCACCCTCAACCCCCTCGATGCAAACATTCAGCGTGTTGCCGATCCGAGGCGCATGCTCAGCATTGACTTGGACTCTTTCGATCGATGCCTTGATGCCGGCCTGCACCTGATCTCGCATTTTGGTGAGGCGCTCGGCTTCCTGCTCCATCTCTTTTGCCGCGATCTGGGCAGCGACACCAAATCCCACGATCCCTGCAACGTTTGGGGTGCCAGAGCGAAGATCCCTCTCCTGACCTCCACCGTGCAAGACCGGCTCAATGGGGGTCCCCCTCTTTACAAAGAGGGCGCCGGTTCCCTTCTGCCCTCCGATTTTATGAGCGCTGAACGAGGCCAAATCCACCCCGAGTTCGTCGAGGTTTACCTTCATCTTGCCGAGAGCTTGGACGGTGTCGGAGTGAAACAGAGCGCGTGAGTTCTCCTTGACGATCTTCACGGCCTCGGCCACTGGCTCGATCACACCGACCTCGTTGTTCACGAGCATGATCGAAACAAGGATGGTCTCCTTGGTGAGCGCGGACTTCAAGCGCTCCAGATCTATCAAACCGTTTTGATCCACACCCAGGAAGGTCACCCGGAAGCCCTGCTTCTCGAGCCACTCGGCCGAATGGAGGACCGCGTGGTGCTCGACTGCGGTCGTAATGATGTGGTTGCCCTGCGAACGCAGCTTGAAGGCAGGCCCTTTCAAGGCGAGGTTGTCTGCCTCGGTCCCGCCTCCAGTGAAGATGATCTCTGCAGGTTGCGCGCCAACGGCTGCGGCGACGAGGTCCCGGGCCTCTTCCATTCCCTTCTTACTGTCCCTGCCGGCCCCGTACACGCTTGATGGATTCCCAAAAAGCTGACGCTGGTAGGGAGCCATGGCCTCGAGAACCTCATCGAGGATAGGAGTGGTGGCGGCGTAATCGAGGTACGGCATCGCTCCCATGATATTCGCTACTTCCGAAGGCGCCGTTGCCTGCTGAGAACTAATTCTGCTTGGGCTCTCCCAGTTCCTCGGGATTGGGAGTTCTCCACAATCTGACTCTCGGTGAGTCCTCGTGCCACCCGGCAGAAACCAAGACACTGCCTGCCTCCACGGGAATCGGCCGCAGATCAACGACGCCCCCCTTGGCCCGATTACTCAATACAAATTGTGTGGGCGAAAAACCGATCTCGGTCCGAAAGACCCGGTCCAACTCGGCTGCAACCTGACCTGGATCCTTTTTTCCTTTGGGGTCGAACAGTACATACAGCTCGTCCGGCCCCCGAGGGTCACCTTCCGACTTGCGTACCTCGACCTGCCACGCTTGGAGGGCCGGATGCGCCAACGCGTCCGCAAGCGTTTCCACGTCCACTGCCATGAGATCCTCCCCTCCGAGCTGAAGCTCGATTAGGTTGCCCGACCTGCGCATGGGCCCGATGATCCGATCTACCAGCCTTCCGCAGTAACGACAGCGCCCCGGCACAAGTCCCCCCATGGCCACGTCGCCGGGACGATATCTGGCAAGAGCGGTGCCACGGTGATCGAGTCCGGTGAACACCACCTCTCCGGGTTCTCCCGGTCTCACACCTCGGCGCTCGCGGGGCGAAATCATCTCGACGATCTGCAAGTCGCCAGACAGGTGGTAACCGGCATCTGCAGAACCACTCCCCTGAAGACATTCAGCCCAGAGTGTCCTGCCCTCAGCGAATCCGTAGGTTCCGACAATTCTCACCTGGGGACCAGCACTCTCCGCCAACCGTTTGCGAAGAGTTGGGCCGAGTGGACCCGGGCCCAAGACGAGCTGGCGCAGAGCCGGAAGACCACCCTCCCCCGCCGCCTCCAACAGCAAGAGAGCGTCCTGCCCAATTGCCACGACTACCGATGCATGAGTTTTCTTTGCGAGGGCCGCGGCCTGCTCCGGCTCCAAGAACCCCGGAGCGGTCTGCTCTGCTCCGAGAGCGACGGCGCCGAGCCACACGGGCCAGAACCCTCCGGCGCTTGATGGCTCGAGGAGGTTTAGAAGCACGTCGCCGGTGCGAACCCCTGCCACCTCGAGCATCCGCATCCCCTCGGTCGCGAGTACCGCTACGTCTCGTCTGCTTAGCTTGATCGGCAGCGGCTCTCCTGTAGTGCCAGTCGTCTCCAGAACGTGGACCGCGGCATACTCGTTAGAGAGATCACCCTCGGCATCGTCGATCCCCTTCAAAAGCTTGTTGAAGAAGATCGAAGTGAGCTGAGACCCAGAAGCCCACCTTTGAATCAAAGGGCGGGATGGATGCAGTACGAAGTCTTCCGGATTGCTCGACAGCGCCTGTCGGTCTACGAGAGGAAGCTTCTGAAGATCGTCCACCCCCATAAAGCCGTCGGCCTGGATCTGAAGTTCCTCGATGACTCGGCGATAAAAGGGGCTGTATGGGTAGAGCTGGAAGCGGATCTGTTTGCGGAGCTTGCGGTCTTGTTGCCGCGCTAGCTCACTGGGGTCGAGCTGATCCCACGACGTCTTTGCCACGATTAGCTCTTAAGAAAGATTGCTCGGGAAACTGCTCAGCCACCACCCTTGCGTTTGCTTATCTCTTCGGTGAGCTTTGGAACAACGTCGAAGAGATCGCCAACGATTCCAAAGTCCACCAGCTGGAATATGGGCGCCTCAGCGTCCTTGTTGATG
>JAHWKU010000054.1 GCA_019347715.1 Actinomycetota bacterium
TGATGCTCTAGAGCAATCCGCTCTGCTAGACGGCCCTATCCCAGGTTAAAGAGGCCGATCAGTCCGATCACTATCAAGTAGATCGCGACTATGTAATTGAGCAGTCGCGGCATCACCAGGATCAGTATCCCGGCAATGAGCGCGATCAAGGCGGGAAGAGCGAACGTAAGCTGAACCGACTCCTGTGCGAGAGCAGGCAAGATGATCTCCTTTCTGTAGCGGCTTGCTCTTCTTACCCTAGAGAACGGCCGGTACTCCTCTGGGGTACGGTTCGAGGATGCATTACGACGTAGTCGTCGTTCACTATCACGAGGTCGGGCTCAAGGGCCGAAACCGCCATTTCTTCGAACGCGCTTTGACCAAGAACATCACCAGGGCGATCGAAGGCACCGGCTTCCTCAAAGTACGGGAGAGGCCGGGCAGGGTGATCATCTCGCTCGCAGAAGAGCACGCAATTGATCCATTGCTTAGCGCCCTCGGACGTGTCTTTGGCGTGAGTAACTTCGCCCCGGCGGTGCACGTGGACGCCGAGCTGGGGCCGATTACCGAAGCCGCGCTCGAACTCGCGAGATCAGCTACGTTCGGAACTTTCGCGGTGCGCGCCAGAAAGGGCAACACATCGTTCGAGATGTCCAGTCAACAGGTGAACGAGATAGTTGGTAAAGCCATCTGCGACCAGACGGGAGCCGGGGTCAATCTCGACAGACCGGATTGGACCTGCCATATCGAAATCGTGGCCGATCATGCCTACCTTTACTTCGATCGTCGTTTCGGACCTGGGGGCTTGCCGTTAGGTGTATCGGGCAAGGTCATGGCCCTTCTCTCCGGAGGTATCGATTCTCCCGTCGCCGCATGGGAGGTCGCCAAGCGCGGGGCTTCGTGCGAGTTGATCCATTTCCACGGTCAGCCGTACTCCGACCCCTCTAGTGTCAGGCAAGCCTCACAATTGGCCGCCCACTTGGAGAGATGGCTTGGCCAAAATCGCCTGTGGATGATTCCCTTCGGTGACATCCAGCGCGAGATCGTGACTGCCGCCCCGCAGGAACTCCGCGTTGTTCTTTACCGGAGATTCATGATGCGAATAGCGGAATCGCTTGCGGAACGCGAAGGATGCCAGGCTCTCGTGACGGGTGAGAGCCTCGGCCAGGTTGCATCCCAAACTCTGCAGAACATCGCGGTCATCGACAGGACGGTCGAACGGCTCCCCGTGCTGAGACCCCTGATCGGCAGGGACAAGGTCGAGATCGTGGAACTGGCACGCACCATCGGCACCTATGAGATTTCGATTACCCCTCACCAGGATTGCTGCGTGCTGTTCACTCCCAAACATGTGACGACTCATGCCTCCTTCGAGCAGCTGGCGGAAGCTGAATCGGCGCTGGACGTTGACGGGTTGGTGGAAAAGGGCGTTGCGAACGCCGAGCTGGCGTGGCGACCTGAAAAATAGCTAGTTCGGCTTGACCTAGTCCTATTTGGACTAGTACCATCCGGCCTATGTCCCCGCAGGAGAAGCTTCCGGCCACAACGTATGCGGTGATGGGCCTTCTATCGCAGGGTCCCCGCTCCGGCTATGACCTTGCGTCATACGCGGAGATGTCGATAGCGAATTTCTGGTCAGTGGCAAAAAGCCAGGTCTACCGGGAGCTTTCCCGTCTCGAGAGCCTCGGGTTCGTCGATGCAACCGAGGTGAAGCAACAAGCGCTTCCCGACAAACGCATCTATTCCCTGACGAAAAAGGGAGAGGCTGCCCTGATCGACTGGCTGAACACACCACAGCCACAGCCCGATCGCATGCGGAGCATGTTCCTGCTCAAGGTCTTCTTCGGAAACCTGATCGACTCCGACGAGTTGATCAGAATGATCGAAGACCACGGCCAAGACGCTCGTGAGACCTCTATCCGTCTCTCGTCGATAGCCGAACAACTCGAGACTGACCCAAACATGGAATACGTGCTAGCAACGGCAAGGCTCGGTGCGAAGGTCCTCGAGGCAACGGCGGACTGGGCGGACGAAACCATCAAGGCTCTTAAGAAGCCCGCAAAGAGAAAGGTGAACAAGGGGAGATGAATCCAATCCTCGAGGCGAAAGACCTTCGCAAATCCTTCGACGGTCGCGCCGCGGTCGATGGCGTGAGCTTCACGGTGGGCGAGAGCGAGTCATACGGGCTGCTCGGCCCCAATGGGGCCGGCAAGACCACGACCATATCCATCGTGTGCGGTCTCCTGAGGCGCGATTCAGGAGATGTGCTCGTTGCGGGCCAGCCCTTGACCGAGAAGTCGGTCAAATCCAAAGCGGCGATCGGGTACGTGCCTCAGGAAATCGCTCTGTATGAGGATCTCTCCGGAATCGAGAACCTCAAGTTCTTCGGCCGCCTTTACGGCATCAGCGGAAAGGAGCTCGAGGAGCGCACTAACTTCGCCCTCGATCTGGTTGGGCTTGCAGAACGGGGCCGCGACCGCGTCTCGAAGTACTCCGGAGGAATGAAGCGGAGACTGAATATCGCCGCAGGACTGCTTCACCGGCCAAAGCTGCTCATCCTCGACGAGCCTACGGTTGGAGTGGACCCCCAGAGTCGCAATGCCATCCTCGAAAACGTCG
>JAHWKU010000055.1 GCA_019347715.1 Actinomycetota bacterium
AGCTACCCGAGTCGACATGATCGACACTGTACCCTCTCCTACTGTGAGAGTTCTTCATGTTTTCAAGGATTACTTTCCACCGACGAGAGGGGGAGTCGAGCAGCACATCCATGATGTCGTCCACTCGAACATGGACGTTAGGTTCGCCGTCCTCACTTCCTCTCGATCCCGAAAACCCTTAGTCGATGATGATGACGGAGTGACAGTGATCCGCACTCCCGAGATCGTCCGTTTGGCTTCCACCCCAGTGACTCCGGCATGGAGGAAGTTGCTCGCTAAATCGGGGGCCGACTTGATCCATTTTCACTCTCCTAATCCTTTCGGGGAGTTGGCGTTCCTTGCCTCGAGGACCAAGATCCCAATGGTTCTCACCTACCACTCTGATATTCAGAGAAACCCCTTTTTGTACCGGTTCTTTGCCCCGTTTCAACGGCGGTTTTTGAATAAAGCTGACCGCATCATCGTCTCCTCGCCCAACCTGCAGGAATCGTCCATCGCATTGAGAGAACATCGCGAGAGGATTGCAGTCATTCCTTTTGGAGTGGATGCCGATCTTTGGGCCCCCCGGCCTCCGATGGCGGACGAAATCCGGAGTCGGTTCTCACCGCCCCTCATTGTCTTTCTTGGAAGGCTCGTCCCATACAAAGGAGCAGACGTCTTGATCCGAGCGATGAGAGGGATGGACGCAAGAGCGCTGATCGTCGGATCCGGCCCGATGAGACAGAGCCTCGAATTCCTAGCTGCAGAGCTCGGAGTTGACAAGCGTGTGACTTTCATCGGCGACATCTCCGACGACCTGCGTCCAGCTTTTTACCACTCTGCCGACGTCTTTGTTATGCCTGCCTCCTCCAGGGCGGAGACATTCGGCATCGCCATGCTCGAAGCGATGGCTTGTGGCACGCCGGTGATCTCAACGGAGTTGGGAACTGGAACGTCCTGGGTGAACAAGAACAAGAGAACCGGTCTCGTCGTGGAAGCGGGCAGCGTCTCAGCGTTAGCCGGCGGCCTGCACGTAATGCTTTCCAACGAAGCGATGAGAAAAAGAATGGGTGAGTTTGCGGCCCTCAGGGTGAGAGAACACTTTACGAAACAGGAGATGATCAAGGCCTTGGAAGCTCTCTATCTGGATATCGGAGGAAGGGGAGGTAACTAACCGAAGGATGAAAGATTCCAGTGAGTCCAGAGGCGGCCGTTACGACCGTCGCTATTACGAATATCTCGGAGAAGACTCTGACTATGGGTACAAGGAGCCATGGCTGTCGTTCTTTGGGAGGATCGCCGATTACATCGCGGCCGATATAAAGCCCTCAACCGTTATGGATGTTGGATGTGGTTTTGGGGTCCTCGTAAAGGCTCTGCGGGATCGAGGCATCGAAGCCTTCGGAATCGATGTCTCGGAGTATGCGGTGAGCCAAGTCGATTCAGAAATCCGCGAGTACTGCCAACTCGGCTCGATAACTGATCCCCTTCCTCAGGGCTACGACCTCATCGTATGCATCGAAGTTGTTGAACATCTTTCTCCCAAGGAAGCACTCGAGGCGGTAGAAAACATGTGCAGAAACACCGAAGACTTGATTTTCTCCTCCACTTCAGAAGATTTCCGAGAACCCACTCATTTGAACGTTCGTCCGATGGAGTATTGGGCGGAGCTGTTTGCACGCAAGGGGTTTTATCGAGATCTGGATTTCGACGAGACGGTGATTGGGCCCCACGCGATGAGATTTCAAAAGATTGAAGTTTCCAAGCACAAGCTGGTAGCCGCATATGAGCGAAGACTGTCTCGTCGCGAGACCGAGTCCCGGGAAGTCCGGAAGGCATTGCTGGAAATGAGGGAGCGGAATCACGCACTTCAGGAGATGCTCACGCCCCTGGATCTCCGCGTACTTGCGCGCAAGGCCCTTAGAGCAACCTGGCGGTCGATTTTCCGGCGAGGCTGAATGGTTGGTCGGATCGGTAAAGTAATGGACCCCCCGGCTATCATGGCGGCATGCGAGCGCTTGTAACAGGAGGGGCGGGATTCATCGGCTCCCATCTCATCGACGCGTTGTTGGAACGCGATGATCGGGTGATCGCGCTCGATAACCTCGCCACCGGCAGCCATGACAACATTCGCCACCACATCGGCGATCATCGCTTCGAGTTCGTCCTCGGTTCGATCATGAACGCCGATCTCGTCGACGACATGGTTTCGAGAGCAGACGTTGTCTTCCATCTGGCCGCCGCCGTCGGTGTGAAACGCAT
>JAHWKU010000005.1 GCA_019347715.1 Actinomycetota bacterium
CGAGAAATGCGGGGATGGCAAAGGGAGTGAAGCGGTCAAGCAGATCCTTGCCTGCACCTGGCCGCTTCGCGATGATCGCCAGCACGATGATTCCCCCCGCCCACATGCCGGCAGCGATCAGATGCACCGCGTCGGTCGTTATCCCGACGATGGCGGGACGGACAGCGGCGGCGTGTCCCGCAGCGGCTAACGCGATCAAGGAGAGAGTCAGGTTGATCGCCGTCGCCAAAAGCCATGGTGTGAACGCGAGCGCGGCTGCCTCGAAGCCGATACGGAGCAGCCGCGCGAGTCCCGGAAGCGTGCGCAGGAACTCCGGCACCTGGGATGCGTCGGTTGACGCGAGCATGGCCTCACCCCCGACCACTCCGATCCCCGCAACCAGTGCTACCGACAAAGGCACGCGCAAGCTCGCCACGACGAGGTCGAGCTGGGGCTTCCGTCGGGCGAGGGCGGTCAGGAGGATCACTCCTACCGCCACGAGCAGCCCTGCGTACTCAAGTGCGCGAAGTGCAGCGAGCGCGAGCTCACCCCGTCGCGGTGACAGCGTCGTCTCCGCCTGGTGGCCAGGCTTTACTCCGACGCCGAATTGGAACCGACCCTGGAGCGAGTGCCCATCTACCGGGCTGACCGTCTTCCACTCCACCAGGTAGATCCCCGGAATGTTCGTCGTCAGCCGAATCTCGACCTTTCGTTCCGAGCTCGGCCCGCCCTCGTAGCGGCGTCCATCCGGGGCAACCACCACGGCCTTCGAGAGGTTCTGGATAAGGGACTCTGAGAATGTGAGGCGCACGACACCGGGAGCCGCGGAGAGTTCCTCGCCCGCCGCGGGGGTGGAGGAGACGATCGCCGCATGGCCTTGGGCCGCACCGGCCGAGGCAAACATCAAGGCCCCGACGAGAGCCGCCACGAGGATGCCGTCTACGATCCTTCGTCCTTTCACGCGCTCTCGATCATTCGACGATCAAGGTCGCGCGCATGCCGGCCTCCTCGTGGCCGGGGACCGAGCAGATCACGGTGAAGCTTCCTGATCGATCCGCCGTCAATGCCCCGGACGCGCGACGGCCACCTTCTGTCTCGATCTGAAAGTCGAGCTTCTCGATGGTAAGGGTGTGAAACGCTTCGCCCCGATTGTCCAGGACGAGGTTTACGGTCTCCCCACGCTTCACCTTGATCTCGCGTGGAGCGAATAGAAACTCCTTTGCGGTGATTACAACTTCAGAAGCGCCTGGGGAAGGCTCGGGTGCAGTCAGGTCGGTTCGGCCTCGCATCATCGAATCCATCCCTCCGTTCATCATCCCGCCCATACCGCCCATCATGTTTCGCATGGGCCCCTTTCCCATTGACGAGAAGGCGAATACGAGGACTCCGATCAGACCGATCGCGATCAGGATGACTGCGGGTACCCACGCGGCTCCCGCCCTCGAAGGACCCAGAGCCGCGAGCCGTTGTTTGTACTCCTCCACGTCGATGTCGCCCGAGGCCAGCCTGTGACTCAATACCGCGTGCGCCGACCTTTTCCCGCTAGCAAAGGTTGCGACGGCTAGTCCAACCCCGGCAGCCAGGATGAGGATAGATAACAGAAGAATCACGAAGCCCACGTTCTAGCCTCCCTTCTTCGATCTTTCGAGCAGGGCCCGGATCTGGCTCTCGAGGACTGCAGGGGAGATGGCTCCGAGGATCTTGGTGGCTCCGCGGTTGCCGATCTCCTTGCCCGCCCCGACTGAGACGAACTTCCACTGATGGTCGATGAAGAATGTTTCGGGAAGACCGCGTACCCCGAACTGGTTCCATAACTCGAGTTCGGTGTCCCGAACGCTCGGGAAGGTGATACCGAACTCTTCGACGAATGCTGTGGCGTCTTGCTCGAGATCCTGCACGTTGACGCCTACGAATCGGATTCCCTCGGCACGATACTTGCGCCATTTTTCCTCGAGGGTCGGTGCCTCCTCCTTGCACGGGATGCACCAACTCGCCCAGAAGTTCACGACCACCGGGGATCCTTTGAGCTCGGCACTAGTGAGCTTCTCTTTGGATCCGAGCACCGGAAGCTCGAACTCAGGCGCGCTCTTGCCGACGAGTTCCTGCGGGCTCGATCCAAGCAGTCCTACCGCGAGGAAGGCAACGAACAAAGATGGGACGACCAAGAACGTCAACGTACGAAGCCAAAACAACCATCGCGACCGCTGCTCCGGCTCTTGCTGAGCTGGTTCGTTGCTCAGCGGCTGGATTTCGCCCCGGGTGTCCAACTCTTGCCTCCGTCATGACTAACGAACACGCTCACCCGTTCTCCGTCATGCCGCCCGGCATACATGAGATCCGCTTCACTCGCCGCCATCTCCACTATCTGGACTCCTTCGGGGAGGTCGAGGGGCTTCCATGTCCCACCCTCGTTGATGCTGATCACCGCTCCCCTCTGCACGGAGGCGATGATCGTCTTTGGATCTGTGGGACTCCAGCTGATCCACCTCGCCCCTTGCCCACCGCCGAGATCCGTCCATGTTCGACCGCCGTCGCGACTCTCGACCACACCTGCCGCCATGTCCGGGGCGAGGATGTGATCCACGTCGCCCGGATCGACCAGGATCCGACCCATGAATGACTGTCCTCTTTGACGGCTGCGGACGTCCCATGTCTTGCGTCCATCGGACGAGGCGAAAAAACCTGCCTGGGGTGACGCGGCATAGACGACACCGCCGCCTCCCCCGAGCGCGTGGATGTCGGTCGCCGGGAGACCTTCGTTGTCCTGACGAAATGTCTTCCCGCCATCGGTGGAGACGCTGATCCCCGGATGGCCGCCGACCAGAATCTCGCTCTCAGGGAACGCCCAGCCCATGGCATCGGCGTTTCGTAGAGAAGCGATTTCGCGCCACGTCTTTGCTCCGTCGATGGAGACCGAGACCGCGGAGTGGCCCCCTGCGAAGAGCCGTTCTGCGTTTTGGGGGTCGACGACCATCGAGTGGAAGTCGCTACCGGTGAGTGCGGTCGAGGCTGCGCCTTCTGGCGCTTTCGAACGGGTGGCAACAAACACGATGACGCCTATTGCAACCAGGGCACTAAGGCCTACCGCCCAGCGCTGCCTTGATCTTCGACGCGCCGCTGCTCGCCTTCGGGCCGCCGCCTGTTTGCTCTTGCCTGAGGCACGTTGCTTGGGCCGGACCTTAGCCATCGGAGGTCGCTACCTCCTTCTCATCGCGAAGCGGAACCAAACAGGCAATGGCCGGGAGATAGATAAGTAAGGTTTTCATTGGAACTCCGATTCTGTTTGAGATTGTGGCGCGCGGTGCGCGATCGAGAGGGTTAAAGCGCGCGCGGAGGTCTAAGAAGGTCGCTAACGACCAAGATGGCAAGCCTAGGCGTGGAGGAAGGCGCTAACCGTCCAACTATCGTTAGCGCGAAGGCGACCATCACGGAAAGGACTGCGAAGCAAATCGAGAACATCATTGGCGAGTGTGCAGGCGGACAGGAAGGGCACGTCATCATGGCACCACCGCCCATCGCGAGAGGGAGCCCCGCCAGCGCAAGCAGAACCAGGAGCCCGATCGCCACTGACTTTGTCATTGGTTTGAGACTACTGTCTCAACGGGGCCTATGCCAGCGAACACCACGGCAAAGATTGACGGCAGATTATTATCGTAATGTGCCTGACCTAGGTGATTTGAGCGCGACTGAGCAAGGTTCGATGTCGGACCTTGCTGTCGAAGCATCTCCCGATAACGGGGAGCAAACTGCGACATAGGTACCGAGAACAGTGGGCGACAGACGTACCGAGACTGCACACGGAGTACGACAAAATTTTGTGGGCCCTGGAGGATTCGAACCTCCGGCCAATGGATTATGAGTCCACTGCTCTAACCGCTGAGCTAAGGGCCCTTTTCTAGATGATAGGGCACCCGAGAAGGCCTTAACTCGTAGGCGAGTCACGCCCATTGGTTGGTAGATCGCGTACATCTGGAAAGACCTGCGGCCCGTCCCAGTAGCGATTGGGCAACGAAGCGAGTCTCCACATCCACTCCAAAAGGATCTGCACGCCCATTCGTGGAAACAACAGCCAGAAAACCTCCCTGGTCTTGTAACCAACTCGGGAAGCCACGGGGGCCATGCTGAGCAGGTAAACAGCAATTGCCAGGAACAGTGGAAGGACTATCCCGCCGGTTAGAACAGATGCGAAGACGAAAACTGCAATTGGGAGACCAAGCAATGCCATCAGGTAAACGGAAAACAAGAGATAAACGCCGTGGCGTGCCTGCTTGTTGACCACAAGATAGATGCCCGGAATCGTAAGCCAGCCAAAAATCACTGCGATAAAAATCCACCAGCCCGGCTCGATCATGAAGTCAGCGCCTAGTTTCCCGACCTTTCACCGAAGAGTCTTCGCTGCGATTGCAGCGCTTCAGACGCCCGCTCTATATAGCTTTCTGGATCGGCCCATTTGATCTGGGCAAACTGCAGAACCTCGGGGTGAGGAAGGATAAGAAAGCGATTCTCCAGGACGCCGCTGACAATAGCTTCTCCTACCTGCTCGGGCGGAATGCCGGAGTTCCGCAGCATCTCCCTGCCGAAGGCTCTTGCTGAGCTTTCATCCATTCCGATATCAGGATCAACAGTGATGCGTCCTCGCTCGGTTATGTCGGTATTCACCCAAAGAGGACAGACAACCGAGATCCCGATTCCAGTGCCGTGGAGCGTGACGGCCAGAGACTCCGCCAACCCGTAAACCGCGAACTTAGTAAGTGAGTAGGCTGAGAGGGCCGGAGCCCCCAGTATCCCCGCCGCAGATGCGACATGGACAAGGTACCCGCTCCCCTTCTCACGAAAATACGGAAGAGCAGCCCGCACCGCGTAGACGTGCGGCCAAACGTTTACGTCGACGATCCATCGCCAATCCTCGATCGGAACCGCCTCTGCAGGACCAGCGACCGAGACTCCCGCATTGCTAACCACGATGTCCAGACCGTTCATCTCGGAAATCGCGCTTTCGATCATCGCGGTCACTTCTTGCTCTTTCGTCACGTCGAGCACCTTCGAGCCGACTCCAAATCCGCGCTCCTCAAGTTCGGCTCGGGTCTTCTCCAAGCCGACCTCGTCTATGTCGGTGACGAAAACTTGGGCCCCCTGTTCGCCAAACGCGAAAGCGGTGGCGCGCCCGATCCCGTGGGCGGCGCCGGTGATGAGAGCTGTCCTGCCCTTTAGATCCACACTCTTATCGGGAAGTGGCATGCACCGGGAGGAACCGGTTGATCGCCTGGACGGTCTCAGCTGGGGCTTCCAACGGAACGAAGTGGCCGACACCTTCCAGCTCGATTAGCTCGGCCCCCGGAATACGCGAGCTGATCCTCTTTCCATTCTCGAACGGAACCAGGGGATCGGCATTCCCGTGAATCACGAGCGTTGGCACGTTCAAACTTTCGAGACGCTCCCATGCAGCGAACCTCGTGATCGCAGCCCATTGCCGCGCGAATGAGGCTGAGTCTGAGCCCTTCTCCATCCGCACCTTCGCCATCGCTTTGATCAATCCTGGATTATCTTTGGTGAAATCAGGGCCCATGAGTTTGCCAAGGAAACTTGCCAGGTCAGTGAGCGGGTCGCCGGTTCGGGACCCAAACATTTCGCTCAAGACCTCTGCGTCAGGGGGGACGGCAGCTGGCTGACCTGGACCGGTTGCGATCAGGACCAACTTTTCAACCAGCTCCGGATGATTGAGGACCAATTCTTGGGCGATCATGCCTCCCATGGATATGCCGAGCAGATAGGTCCGATCGACTCCCACCCGATCCAAAACGGCAACGGCGTCTTCGGCCATGTCGGAGATGTCGTAGTCAATCCCATCACATGGCGAGGAGTTTCCGCAGTCTCGGTTGTCGACGACGATCGCTCGGTACCCCTGAGACGCGAATATCGAGGGCAAAATGTTCCAGCTCTCGGCCGGAGTCCCAAGCCCGGTAATCATCAACAGAGGTAGGCCTTCGCCAATATCCCAATAAGCAATTCGAATTCCGTCCCGTTCGATGTGAGCGTGCTCGATCTCAGCAAGAGGTTTCATACGTTTGCCATCACCCTTCCCAGAACTTGAATGCTCAATTAACGATGTCCTTCATTGTCTCGAGGATCTTTACCCTGTCTTCGTGGGTCCCTGCGGCGGGATTCACAATCAAAGTCGTTACGCCGGCGGCCTCGTAGCGCTTGGCCCGATCGGCTATTCGCTCGGGCGGACCGATCAAAGCTGTGGCGTCGATGAGCTCTTCGGGAACGGCCTGATAGGCGCCAAACCTGTCCCCCGAGAGATACAGGTCCTGCACTTCTTTATATGCGTCTTCGAACCCGTAGCGCGTCGCGAGGGCGCCATAGAAGTTCGCTTTGCGCGAACCCATTCCCCCCAGGTAGAGCCCGTAAAGCGGACGGGCGTTGTCGTAGCAGACGCTCAGGTCTTCTCCGATCGAGACCAGCGCGTTTGGGGCGATCTCGATCTCATCTATCTTTCGGCCCCCGCGCTCCGCTCCGTTTTCTAGCGACGGCATAAAGAGGTCCATATGATCCGGAGAGAAGAAGGCCGGCAGCCAGCCATCGGCGATCTCTCCCGTCAGCTCGACGTTTTTGGGACCGATGGCTGCTAGATAAATAGGTATCTCGTTGCGCAACGGATGGATGATCAGTTTCAAAGCCTTGCCTTGCGAATCTGGAACCGGCAACTGATAAATCTCTCCGTCATAGGTGAGAGGACCTTCTCTCTTGAGGATCTCTCGGACGATCTCGACGTACTCGCGGGTGCGCTGCAGAGGTTTCGTGTAGGGCAAGCCGTACCAACCCTCCACAACCTGGGGGCCGGATAGCCCAAGGCCGAGGATCATGCGTCCGCCGGAAAGCGCGTCCAGAGTGGCCGCGGTCATCGCTGTCATGGCTGGCGCTCTCGCCGTCATCTGCAGGATTCCAGAGGCAAGCCCAATCTTCTTCGTGTGAACGGCGAACCAGGTTAGGACTGTGACTGCGTCGCTTCCGTAAGCCTCGGCTACCCATACGGAGTGATAACCCAGTCGGTCGGCTTCCTTTACCAGCGCGAGCTGATCGTCTGGGGTCATACCTGCGCCCCAATAGCCGACTCCGAGTGAAAGCTTCATCGGGCGTAAGCCTAAACCTAGGGCTCCAGCAGCGGAGTCTCTGTCAGAGCCTCCATGGAGCCGGCTCTCTCGAATTGTGTTCGATAGAGCTCGCCGTAGTTGCGGAGAGTGTCGTGGAACATGTGAGCATCCTGGGTAACGACTCCGATCGCTGCCCGCAGGCTGTCAAGAGTCAGGTCCTTTACGTCATGACCATCGATGCGCACGATCCCGCTCGAAGCTTCGTACAGCCGGGGCACCAGTGAAGTGATGGTTGTCTTTCCCGCCCCCGAGGGCCCAACCAGAGCCACCATCTTTCCCGGCTCGATCGTGAAGGAGACGTCCTGCAACACCCAGTTCTGCTCGCGGTCGCGCAACTCGACACCTGGAAGCTCGAGAGACTGGATAGACACTTCCGAAGCCGTCGGGTATCGAAACGAGACTTGCTCGAATTCCACCTTCCCCTTGGCGCCGACCAGTTCGTGGGCCTCCGGCCTGTCGGCGATGCCGATCGGGAAGTCGAGAACTTCGAAAACTCGATCGAATGCGACCATCCCGGTCATGACTTCCACGCGGATGTTCGAGAGCATCGTGATCGGCATGTAGATCCCGGTGAGGTATTGGATCATCGCAACGAGCGTCCCCACTTCCATCCCACCGGTGATGACGGAGATACCCCCCCTCCAATAAATGAGAACGGTTCCAACTCCGGCCACGAGGCTGAAGAGAACGAAGAAAATCCGTCCGTATACGGCGGACTTGATACCTATATCTCTGACATGTCCCGCCTTTTCAGAGAACTGATCCCTCTCGAGATGGCGGTTGCCGAACAGCTTCACCAGAAGGGCCCCGCCCACCTGGAATCGCTCTGTCATCTGCGAAGCCATCGCAGCGTTGTTCTCCTGCTGTCGTCTCATGAGCCGCTGCAGGACCTTGCCCATCCGTCGCGTCGGAGCGAGAAATATAGGCACCAGTGCAAGTGCCATCAGGGTGATCTTCCACGTTTCGCCTGACTCACTGCGCAGCGTAAGCATTCCCAAGATGGCAAACCCAATGCTCAAAACGATGCCAACCAGGCCCGTAGTAGTTTCGGTGATCGCCCGTTGAGCACCTACAACGTCGCTTTGGAGCCTGCTGATCAGGGCACCAGTTTGCGTTCTCGTGAAAAAAGCGATGGGCATGCTCTGAACGTAGTCGAACAGCGCGACCCTGAGATCGAAGATGATCCCCTCGCCGATACGGGATCCAGCCCAGCGAGAAAGGACCTGCGTTCCAGATCTCGCCACCAGGACGCCCAGAAACAGCAGACACAGGATCCCGAGCAACCTGGTGTTCTGTTTCAGGATAGCGTCGTTGATGATCCACTCGGAGAACTTGGGGGGCATGAAGGTCTCCAGGAACGATGCAATCACGGTGAAAAACAGGAGAACCACCAAGGTCCCCCGATAGGGCTTCGCGAACTTGAGGACTCTCTTGAGCAGTCCCGGCGAGAGCTGGACCTGATCGAGGTCGAGACCCTGTCCTCGAAGCATCCTCCATTGCCCATGCATACCCATGGCCAAGAGATTAACCGTCACTTCCAGGGACGACGTTAACGAGTGATATAAACACCCCCCCATGAGAAGCAAGGCCAGGCCCATTCGAGTTGCCGCCGCGGTGATTTCTGGCTTCTTGATGTCCTTTAGCCTCTACTTGCCGGCTTCCGCTGCCGCCGCCCTGTCTGCCGAGATCGTTTCCTGGCAGGTGATCGGCTTGGATTCGAATGCGCCCACCACTTCGCCTCCTGAGTTGTTCTTGGTCCAAGCCCAGGTCACCAACACCGGAGATGCTCCCGCGACCAACGTGACGTCAACTCTAGCCATGAGCGCTCCGGACTGCGGCGGTGCCCCCTGCATAACGTTGGTCTCTTCGGACACGTACACGATTGGGACCTTGGCCCCTGGGGAAACTCGGGATGCATTTTGGACGGTGAGGATAGCCAGAACTGCGGCAGCATTCGACACCACGACTCCCATCACGGTCACGGCCCAGGCAGATGGTCTGGCCCCGGTCACCGCGACACAGGTATCCCGCGATCCCCCTCCGTGCGGCACCGATCCAACCGGAGCAAGCGTGCTTTACGTCGAGAGACTGATCTCACAAGCAAGAAACAACGTTCTTTCCTACTCGGTGTCTCCCGGGGTTCAGCTGCCCGACGGCACATGGGAAGTAGTACAGGGTTCCGATTTCACCGTAACGGTGCTGGCTCACACCGCCACCATGTATTCCGAAGTTTCGGTTCCGGCAGTAGTGGACCCCTCCGGAGCGATCACTCCTCAATCGGTGAACTTCACTTACACCCTGGGAACTGCCGCCGACGATGACATTTACACGCTCGACGCAGGGGGAGAGGTGACGGCTCAGTACAACTATCGTGCGGCCTCGCTCGGTGAGGTGAGGCTGTCCCAGCTCATATACGACTGTTCGGGAAACTCCTTTCACTACAACTCCGACTACCTCGTGGACTTCATCACCATTCGCGTCGTTGCTCCACCGGTCCTGAATCCTCAGCCGAACGTAACCTTGGCGAAGAGTTCCTCACCTTCAGGGACAGTCGATCCTGGAGAGAAGGTGACGTTCACGATCTCGTACGCCAACAGCGGCCCAGGACCTGCAACCGGTTTCGTGATCAGCGACCAGATCGACCCCAATCTGACCAACATCCAACCGGGGCCCGGCGGCGCCTACGACCCTTCCGCTCGAACGATCACGTGGATGATCGGCACGATCGATTCGCAAAGCTCGGGATCGGTATCGTTCACGGCGTTCGTAGATGACTTCGCGGGAGGAAAGACCATCCGAAATGTTGCAGTGGCCGACGCCGATCAGTTCGACCCGGTCTCATCCGGAGAAGTGCTGCTGACGATTCCGGAGACCACGCCGGTGACCGGAGTTCCCGCCGGCCTGCTGGCAATCTTGGGTTGGAGCCTGATCGGGGCCGGAGAGGTCCTTAACAGGAAGAGGATTGGGATCTAGAAATAGGTTCTGCTGATCCACTGCGCGACGCAGGCCGGTTTCTCCTGACCGTCGATCTCGAATTCGATGTCGTAGGTCGATTGGATGCCGTTGGGCTCGACTTCTTTAGCCTCGGAAAGCGTGACGTGCATCCGGACCTTGCTTCCAACCGGAACAGGATTGGTGAAGCGCACCTTGTTCAGCCCGTAGTTGATCCCCATCCTGGCCCCCTCGACCGCGATTACGTCCTTCATCAAGCTAGGACCCAATGACAGCGTGAGGAAGCCATGGGCGATTGGCCCGCCAAAGGGCCCCTGCTTGGCTTTCTCTACATCGACATGGATCCATTGGTGGTCGTCCGTGGCATCGGCGAACAGGTTGATTCGGTCCTGCGTGATTTCGACCCAGTCCGATGTGCCGAGCTTCTCCCCTACTTTGGAAGTGATGTCTTCGCGGCTCTTGAACGTTGTCTGCGCCATCTCATCCTCCTCAGTTCTACCTGATGCGTTCCACGATCATGGCCATACCCTGACCGCCTCCGACACACATGGTTTCGAGACCTATCGTGCGGTCGAGAGTTTCGAGGTCGTTCATCAGCGTATTCATGATTCGAGCGCCGGTCATGCCGAACGGATGTCCAAGAGAGATAGCGCCCCCATGAGGATTGAGCTTGTCGGAGAAGGGGTCAACCCCGATCTCACGGCAGACCGGCAAGACTTGCGCGGCGAAAGCCTCGTTCAGCTCGACCACGTCGATGTCGTCGATCGTCATGCCGGCCCTGTCCAGACATTTGCGAACCGCCTCGATGGGGCCTACCCCCATGATCTCTGGGGCAAGAGCACTGACGGCACTGGCGATGATGCGCACCCGTGGCTCAAATCCGAGCGACCTGGCCTTCTTCTCCTCCATCACCAAAACGGCTGCGGCCCCGTCGTTCAGCGGACAGGAGTTGCCTGCAGTCACTTTCCCGTCCGGTCGAAATACCGGTTGGAGTGACGCCAGCTTTTCGTAGGTGGATTCGGGTCGCGGCCCGTCGTCGTGTTCGATAAGTGTCGAGTCCGTCCCTTCCTCGATCACCGCACGTTCTTCCTGCATCTTGACCGGTACCGGCGTGATCTCTCGGGTAAAGAATCCGTCTTTCTGAGCCGAGACCGAACGCTCCTGCGATTGCTGGGCGAACCGATCCATGTCTTCGCGCGAAACGTCAAATTGTTCTGCGACATTCTCCGCAGTCATCCCCATGGATATGTAGAGGTCGGCGATGGTATCCCCTTCCAAGAGAGGTGAAAGCCGCGGGTTCAGGACCGAGAGGTCATCGCGAGGAACTACCCCTACCCGGCTAGAGGATTCGACACCTGCAGAGATGAATGTGTCGCCTTCACCAGCCTTAATGGCGTGAAACGCCATACGTATCGTCTGAAGGCTGGAAGCGCAAAATCGGTTGACCGTGGTTCCCGGAACCGAAAAGGGCATGCCCGCCAGTAGAACTGCGGCGCGCCCAACGTTGAAGCCCGATTCTCCGTGAGGAAGGCCACAGCCACACATGACATCCACGACACTTTCAGGCTCGACGGCAGGGACCTTTTCCATCAACTTTCTCAGTACAAAGCCGGTCAGATCGTCCGGCCTCACATCTTTGAGAGATCCCTTGCCGGCACGTCCGATCGGGCTTCGAGTTCCCTCAACGATCACGGCTTCAGCCACGATGCCTCCTTTGATCAAAGGCTCAATTAAGGCGAGCATACCTCCGTAAAACATTGATAGCCCAAACCGGTAGTCTTGGCTCGATGGCTAAATCGAAGACCCCTCAGCAGGAAACCGGGAAACCCGATCGCCCGCTTGATGCAGAAAAGCTGCTTCGGCTGGCAAGCCTGACCAAGGCCGTGCTCGACGAAGCAAGATCGATGGATCCGGAAAAGACTCCATCTGAAGAGATGGCCGCGCTATACAGAAGGGTTTCGGGACAGCTCGCCCAATCGATCCCGAACGCGCTTGCCGACGAGCTGGAGGAGCTGGATCTCGACGCTGCTTTCCCCGACGGAGCCTCACCTCAAGAAATCAGACTCGCGTACTCGGGGTTGATCGGCTGGCTGCAGGGTCTCTTCCAGGGGCTTTCGGCAGCGATGCAGGTTCAGAGCCTTACGAAAGAACTGGATCAGCTCGAAAAAGGCGGAGACTCCCAGGAGGACCAGGAAGCCAAGGGGCGGTACCTGTAGATGTCACGAACGGCCAAACCGGCCACCGTCGGTCAGCTCCGTTCTTCCGGCTACCAGGACATGACGGTGAAGCAGGAGCTAAGAAAGAACCTGCTGAAAAAGTTAAACGCCGGGGAGAGGCTGTTCGATTCCATCATCGGCTACGAAGAATCGGTAATACCCACTCTCGAAAGAGGGATCCTCGCAGGCCATGACCTGATCCTTCTCGGCGAGAGGGGCCAAGCAAAGACCAGGCTCATACGGCATCTCGTTGACCTCCTTGACGACGAGATCCCCGTGATGACCGGATGCGAGATCAACGACCACCCGTACCGTCCCATCTGCGGAGCGTGCCGGGCGCTTATCGTCGAGAGGGGCGAAGAGGCACCCATCGAATGGATAGGCCGCGACTCGAGGTTCGCAGAAAAACTCGCAACTCCCGACACTTCGGTGGCCGACCTCATCGGGGACGTCGATCCCATGAGGATCGCCGAGGGGCGCTATCTCGGTGACGAGCTGACCATCCACCACGGGCTTATTCCGAGAACGAACCGCGGTGTCTTTTCGATCAACGAGCTGCCCGACCTCCCGGAGAGGATTCAGGTTTCCCTTCTTAACATCCTCGAGGAGCGCGACGTTCAGATTCGTGGATACAAGATCCGGCTTCCTTTGGATTTGATGCTGGTGGCAAGCGCCAACCCCGAGGACTATACCCACCGCGGAAGGATCATCTCCCCGTTAAAGGATCGCTTTGGTACCCAGGTCCGCACGCACTATCCGTACGAGATCACAGAAGAGATCGCGATCATGGATCAAGAGGCGTCGGCTCCCCCCGAAGACATTCAGGTGTACGTGCCCCTTTTTCTAAAGGAGGTGATCGCTGAGTTCACGCAGCAACTTCGGCTGTCGCCTCAAGTGAACCAGCGAAGCGGCGTCTCGGTTCGCTACTCGATCGGCAACCTCGAGACCATGGTTGCCAGCGCCGTGCGACGGTCGGCGATTGCTGGTGAAAGCAGGGCCATCCCACGGCCGGTCGACCTATGGGCTTTCGTCGAATCGTCTATGGGCCGGGTCGAATTCGAGACGATGGAAGAAGGAAGAGAGGACTGGATCCTCGAGAATTCTCTGAAGCGATCGATGGCAGAGGTATATCGCCGAAGGCTCGGGGGCGAAAACCTGGGTCCCCTCATCCAAATGTTCGATGAGGGCTTGAACGTAGAAACCACGGAAAGCCTTGGCGCCGCCAACTTCATGGCTCAATTCCCTAACGTGCCGGGGCTCGGCAGAATCATGCAGCGCCTCGACCTCACCGAGGAGAGCGAGGAGGCGGCAGCCAGCGCATTGGAGTTCGCGCTCGAAGGGCTGCACCTGATGAAGCGGCTGAACAAAGATGCCACAGGCCGCGGCTGGAGGTTCGGAGCTAAGTAGTGAAGTCTCGATACTCCCGGTGGGACGGCTCGCAGGATCCTTTTTCGGGCGAACTCGACATCGGCGAAGTCATCGACGAGATCTCCGACGATCTGCTGGCCGGGATGTCTCCCAACTCTGCTCTGCGCCGCCTGATGCAGCAAGGGATGAGAGGGATGCAGGGCCTGCAAGACCTTCTCGAACGTATCCGTCAAAACCGCAGAAGGATGGCTCAGGCTTTGAACCTCGAGGGCCCCCTTTCGGAGATAAAGGAAAAGCTCGACGAGATTCTCTCTTTGGAACGCGGGGCGTTGTCCGAAATGGATTCAGAGGACGCTCGAATGCGGGAAACCAATCTCGACATGCTCCCAGCGGAACCGGCACAGATGGTGAAAGAGCTATCGAACTATCGATTCGTTTCGCCGGAGGCACAGGAGAAGTTCGACCAGCTCGTGAAGGAGATTCAACAGCAGGTCCTCGACTCGATGTTCGGTCAGATGGCCGGGGCCATGCAGAACATGACCCCCGATCAAGTTGCCCGCATGCGGGAGATGCTCGCCGAGCTAAACGAAATGATTCGGAAGAAAGAGGCGGGCGAGCCGTACGACTTTCCCGGTTTCATGGCCCGCTATGGTGATTTCTTTCCCGAAAATCCTCGCACCCTGGAAGAACTTCTGGAAGCCCTTGGTCGTCGGATGGCTGCGATGAGCCGGTTACTCGCAAGCCTCAGTCCCGAACAGCGAAGAGAGCTCGAGGAGATGGCTCAGGCCGTGATGAACGATCTCGACATCGCATTCCAGATGGACCAGCTCAACCAAGAGCTGAGAGACCTAATGCCCCATTTACCTTGGGATCAGCAGACCTTCGGCTGGGGCGAAGAGCCGATGGAACTATCGGAGGCACTCGGAGCCATCGAGCAGATGAGCGATTTCGAAGAGCTGGAGCAATCGCTTCAAGGTGACTATGCCGGAGCGTCCATCGACGACGTCGACGAGGAAAAACTGCGGAGGGCTCTCGACGAATCTGCGGTCCGCGACCTACGGCGCTTGAAGCAGGTGGAGAAAGCACTCGAGGACGCCGGAATGCTCGTCAATAACAAGGGGCAAATGGAACTGACCGCACGGGGCGCAAGACGGATCGGAGAGAGAGCTCTGGTAAAGATGTTCGAAGAGCTCAAGAAAGAACGCACAGGTTCACATCAGTCGCGCGACGCCGGTGGTCTCATGGAACCAACCGGCGCAACTCTGCCCTGGAATTACGGAGACGTGGGGGAATTCGCGGTGCAAAAGACAGTCTTCAACGCCATCACCCGCGGGGAGCGCTCCCCCTCGCAAACCGGCGTCAAATTGAAGGCGGAAGACTTCGAGCTAATCGAGGCCGAGACCCGAACCCGAACCGCGACCGCGCTTCTTCTCGACCTCTCATTTTCAATGCCGCTAAGAGGTCATTGGATCCCGGCTAAGCGAATGGCTCTTGCCCTGCATGCGCTAATCGAAGGCAAGTATCCGCAGGATTACCTCTACCTCATAGGTTTCAGCAATCTCGCCCGCAAACTCGAACCCCGGGATCTGACCGCTACCGGCCCCCTCGATCGCGTATACGGCACGAACATGGAGCACGCCTTCTTACTGGCGCGCCGTCTGCTCTCCGAACATCCGAGGGCAACCAAGCAGGTCATCATGGTGACCGACGGCGAACCGACGGCTCACTTGACCAACGATCCATACGAACCGGCCTTCTTCTCATGGCCGCCGGTTCCCGAAACCATCCATAAGACTCTTGCCGAAGCGATCCGGCTGGCGAGCGCAGACGTGACCCTAAATATCTTCATGCTCGAAGACTCACCGGGCCTGGTGAGATTCATGGAACAGCTGGCGCAGCGAACCGGGGGACGAATCTTTCAGATGACCGACAACGAGGTCGGCCGTTACATCATCCGCGACTACGTCCGCCGCCACCGCTAGCCGCCTCAGAGCGGTCGGAGGTGGTGAGGGTGAGCGCTCTCTCTCGATGGAATGCGACGTCCCCGAGAAGTGCAGCGTTCATCGTTGCCCTCTTGAAATAAAGATGGGCCTCATGCTCCCAGGTGAACCCGATGCCGCCGTGCAGCTGGATGCTCTGGCCCGTTACCCATGGAGCTGCATCAGATACATACGCCTTGGCTACGGACGCCGATAGAGCAGCATCGTCGGCGCCGGATTGGTTGGCCCACGCGGCGTAGTAGGCCGCCGACCGAGATGCCTCTGTCTTCAACAACATGTCTGCGAGGCGATGCTTGATCGACTGGAACGACCCGATAGGCCTTCCGAACTGCGTCCTCACCTTCACGTAATCGAGAACCATGTCGAGGCTCTTCTGCATCCCTCCCACCATTTCTGCACACAAGATCGCAGTAGCGGCGTCTACTACCGACTCGACGGCATGGACGTCTCCCAAGTCCTCTCCCGCCTGCTCGGAGAACTCGACACTTGCCGCCCGGCGAGTGCCGTCGATGGTCTCCAGGGGCTTCACTTCTACGTCCGAGCCACCTATCAGTCGCACCCTTCCATTGACGGTAACCAGAAACGAGTCAGCGAGATGGCCGTCGATGACGAACTCGGGATCGATGACGAATGCAACCTTTTTGCCTCCATCGAGGACCGCCGACGCCTCGTCGTTGGCCCCCAGGGCCAGCAGCGCTGGAATCGAGATGCAAGCGTTGGTGAAGAACGCACCGGGAGCGGCGTAATAACCAAGCTGTTCCAGGAGCACGGCCTGCTCGACGAGCCCCATCCCCAGCCCACCCTTATCTTCGGGTACGGCAAGCGCCAGCCACCCCAGGTCGGCCATCTTCTTGTAAAGCTCGGGAGAGTCCCCGTCCTGCCCGTCGAAGGCTGCAAACACAACTTCTTTCGTCGACTCCTTGGAGAGAAAATCTGCGGCAGCCTTCTGAAGCTGGATCTGATCTTCGTTGGGCCTGAAATCCATCATCGCTCCCCCGCCTTCTCTGTCTTGGTATCGCCCCGGGGTTCCTTTGGGAGACCAAGGACGCGCTCGGCGATGATGTTTCTCTGGATTTCAGAAGTTCCGGCGTAGATAGTCCCGGCCCTCGCAAAGAGATACTCCCTTACCCACCTTTGGGAATCGATGTTTCCGGATTCATCGGTCGTGACGCGGCCCAAGGGACCGAGGATGTCCATCGCATCCTCCGTGAATGATTTGTGCCACTCGCTCCAAAAGATCTTGTTGATCGAGGCCTCGGGGCCGGGCGATCCACCGTGGACAAGGGCAGATATGGCCCTAAGTGTGGTGTAGCGATAGACCTCGATCTCCACGAGCCACTTGCCAATCTTGTTGCGAGACAGAGGATCATCGAACGCGGTCCATCCGTTGCGTCGTACCTGCTGGGCATCGCCGATCAAATCGAGCACGGAGTTGCGAAGCCTTACCGATTGAGCCAGGCCCCCGGCCCCGCGCTCGAACCCGAGCGTCGTCATGGCTATCCGCCAGCCGTCGTTTTGCTCCCCAACCAGATTCGCTTTGGGAACCCGCACGTCGCTGAAGAAGACTTCGGCAAACAGAGAATCACCCGTGATCTCCTTCAAAGGGCGAGCCTCTACCCCGGGCGAATGCATATCGACCAGCAGATATGAGATCCCCTGGTGCTTGGGGGCCGAAGGATCGGTACGCACCAGCGCGAACATCCAGTCTGCGTACTTCCCGTAGGAAGTCCAGATCTTCTGTCCGTTCAATACGTACTCGTCTCCATCCAACTCCGCCCTGGTCTGGATGGCAGCCAGGTCGCTTCCGGCGTTCGGCTCGGAGAATCCCTGACACCAAATTTCTTCTGCGGATAGGACCTTCTTCAGGTAGCGCTGCTTCTGCTCGTCGTTGCCGTGCGCCATTAGCGTTGGACCAAGAAGCCCGACCCCAAGGCTGTTCACGAGAAGTGGAGCGCGCGCCCTGGTGTATTCCTCGTTATAAATGACTGTCTGGAGCAGCGATGCCCCCCTGCCCCCGAATTCTTCAGGCCAGTGGATCGCAACCCAGCCATCCTCAGCTAGCTTTTTCTGCCACTGCCTTCTGGCCTCGAAGTTGGCGGTCTCGTCCTCGGGCAAATCCTTGGGTGCGTTCGCCTCCAGGTATTTGCGAACCTCTGCTCGGAACGCCTTGTCTTCTTCGGTCCAGCTGAGATCCATGTCTCGCTCCCCTTCCTACGCAGCAGAAGATGATTCTATTGCGTACTTTCTCCCGGCAACTCTTCGGTCAGCTTTGCCGAAGGGATGTCTCTCCCGCGGCAAGGCGTGCCGACATTGGGTCGGGCTCAATCTGCTTTCCGGGCACGAGCTCCTCGATGGCGTCAATCAGTTCAGCCGGTTCCCAGGTCTCGTCCTTTCGGATCACCTTTGAAGGAACCCATCCCTGAAGAAGTGAGATCGAGCCACCCTGGACTCCAAAGACCTGGCCCGTGATCCCCGCCGCGTCGTCCGTCGCGAGATAGGCCACGATGGGGGCAATGTTCTCCGGACCGAACGGGTCGAATCCCTCATCTGGGGCTGCAATCTCTCCGAAAGCCTGTTGTGTCATGCGGGTACGCGCCGATGGGGAGATGGCGTTGACCGTCACTCCGTATCGCTTTAGCTCTTGGGCTGCGATCACCGTGAAGGAGGCGATCCCGGCCTTGGCCGCTCCATAGTTCGACTGACCTACATTCCCGTAGAGCCCCGATGGAGAGGAAGTGTTGATGATTCGTCCCCGGACATCCTCACCGGCCTTGGAAAGCTCTCGCCAGTAGGCTGCTGCGTGCTTCGCGCAATTGAAAGTTCCCTTGAGATGGACCGCCATCACAGCGTCCCACTCCTCTTCGCTCATGTTAACGAGCATTCGGTCCCGAAGAATCCCTGCGTTGTTGACGACGATGTCGAGGCGGCCGAACTTCTCGATCGCACTACGAATCATCTTCTCTGTGTCGGCAAATGAAGTGACGTTGGTGTAATCGGGTGCCGAGGTTCCACCGAGTTTCTCTATCTCTTCAACAACCTGTTCCGCAGGACTCTGATCCGAGCCCTCCCCTGAGGTCGATGCGCCCACGTCGTTCACGAGGATGGTGGCACCTTCGGAGGCCATCAGCAGGGCCTCCTCTCGGCCGATCCCGCGACCGGCCCCGGTCACGATCGCTACTTTTCCGTCGAGAAGACCCATGGGCTACCTCCAGTGTCGTGGGGCGCGAGCCTAGGAAAGTGAACGGTGTTTTGCCAAGAAGTCGTTTAGAGCCTGCCGAAGAAGCGCCGCTTCGGTTTCCCCCCGCTTGGAGGCAAGACTCGAGAGTTTGCCGAGCTGAGCTCTGGTGTAATAGTTCGACTTGAGGACCATTTTGTCCTCGACCCAGATTGCAGCCCGGGCGCGGCCCTCTCGCTTCGCGCGCTCCAGAGCCTCATCGGCTGCCTTCAACAGATCGCGTGGCTCCTCAACGTGGTGCGGATAGCTAGCGATCCCAAATGACATATTGATCGGGACCTTTCGTTTGCCTACCCGTAACCCGGTTTCCTGCAGCTTGCGACGAACTTCCTCTGCCTTCATGAGAGCCTCTTCGGGTCCAAGCGCCGGCAGCGCCCAAAAGTAAGCGTCTCCTGCCATCCTTTCGAAAAACGCTCCATCAGAAGATGCCTTCTCCAGAGTCTCTGTGGTGACTTTCAAAAGACGATCCCCGGTTTCGTAGCCATGACTGTCGTTGAGCTCTTTGAAGTGGTCGACGTCCGCCAGGACCAGGGACAGAGGTGGCTCGTCCGTGAGTGACTCGAGACGCCGGGTGAACTTATCGGCGGAGAAAGAAAATGGTATCGGCATATGGCCTCCGGGGTGATCGTGTATATATACTACCAGTATATATATGTAAAGAGCAATACCCCTGAAGACGTAGAGCTCGCCCGCACAATCGGCCTAGAGGCCTCATTTAGGATCAAACGATGACCCGCGGCTCCCTCGGAAGGCTCCTGCGCTTCTATTTCAAAGCGCCGAAACCGATCGCGATTGCAGGCATCGGCGCGATGACCGCCGTGGGTATGCAGCTGATCTATCCCCTTCTGATCGGCCGCGTGGTCGACCAGGCTATCCGGGGCAGTCGCCCCGACCTTTTACTTCCCCTGGTTGGACTGATCCTGTTAACCGCCGTCATCAAGGGCATTGGGGTTGCAACCAGGAAGAGATTTGCGGGAATTGCCGCGATCGGTGCCGAGGCCAGGCTTCGCCATCAGCTCTATGAGCACCTTCAAGGACTAGACATCGCATATCACGAGGAGGTTCCGACGGGGCAATTGATGTCCCGAGCCTCGTCAGACCTGCAAGCCTGCCGGGACTTCCTCTCGATGATTCCTATCTCTTCTGGTATGAGCGTTCTGCTGGTATCGATCTCGGTCATTCTGTTCGGCAAGGATCCGGCCCTGGCAGCCGTCACTCTCGCTGGGTTTCCCCTCATGGCCTACGCAGCTGCACGGCTGACTGCCAAGCTCCATCCAATCGTTTATCTCACTCAGCAGTACCTCGGCGAGCTAACGGAAACCGTGGAAGAAACGGTCGGTGGAATCCGGGTAGTGAAGGCCTTTGGCAGAGAGGAACTTCAAGTCGGAAAGCTGCAGGAAGACGCGGAGAACGTCAAGGAACAGGCCACGGCGCAAATCCGCATCCGTGCGATTCTGCTGCCCCTATTCGAACTCTTCCCGGCCCTCGGTCTCGCTCTGGTCCTGTGGTTCGGAGGGATCCGGGTGATCAACGGCGCGATCACTCCGGGAGACTTTGTGGCGTTCTTCGTCTACGTGACGCATCTGCAATGGCCCGTCAGGATGATCGGCTGGGTGGCGAGCGACTCACAAAAGGCATCAACATCGTCTGGCCGCATCTTCGAGGTGCTGGATAGACGCCCGGGCATCGAGGACCGACCCAACTCCCGCCCGATCCGCATCGAACGTGGAGAGATCCGGTTCGAAGAAGTCAGCTATCGCTTCCCGACTGGAAGGAAGGTTGTGGATAGCTTCGATCTCACCATTCCTTCCGGTGGATCGGTAGCATTCGTGGGGCCGACAGGCTGCGGGAAGACAACGCTGCTGAGGCTCGTCCTGCGCTTCCTCGAGCCTACCGAGGGGCGAATGTTGATCGACCACGAGGACATCGGGACGGTCACTCTCGAGTCTCTTCGGAATCAGATCGGAACCGTATTCGAAGAGAGCTTTCTCTTCTCGGACAGCATCCGCGGCAACATCGCCTTCGGACGGCCGGACGCGGCGGAAGACGAGATCGTGACCGCTGCGGTGCTAGCGCAGGCTCACGGCTTCATAAGCGACCTGCGCGACGGATACGAAACAACCGTTGGCGAGCAGGGCTACACGCTGTCCGGAGGCCAGAGGCAGCGGATCGCTATCGCCAGAGCGATTCTCATGGACCCGAGTATCCTGCTTCTCGACGATGCAACATCGGCCGTCGATCCCAGCGTCGAGGCGGAGATCCGCCGGGGTCTCTCGGAGGCGATGAAGGGACGCACAACATTAATCGTCGCCAGGCGCCCTGGGAGCGCGGCGCTGGCCGATCAGGTCATCTATATGGAGGACGGAAGGATCGTGGACTCAGGAACGCACGACGAGCTCTGGGACCGTCTCCCCTCTTATAGAGAGACGTTGGTCGGTCTCACCGAGGTTCCAGCTGGTGCGCTTGACAATCTCGGCGCAGTGAGGAGGCCCAGTCTCTAATGGCAAGAAGGAGCACGAGCGTAGCCATGATGGGCCTCGGGGTCGTCGCAGAGGAAAAAGCACCGCGCCTTGGCATGAGAGAGATGCGTCTGCTGATCCCGTACCTTCGGCCTTACCTCAAGGGGGCGATCGCATCCGGCATCCTGCTGATCGTCGCTACCCTCATGAAGCTCGTTGGCCCCGTATTCCTTCGCTTTGCAATCGACCAGGGCATCGGCACCGAAAACACGCCCGGCGACATATCGCGCCTCAATCTCTTTGGGGGGCTGTTCATTGTCGCTGCCCTGATCGGTTTTGTGACGCTGCGGTGGTCGACCTCGCTTATGGGCCGCGTCGGTGAAACCGCACTAAGGGATCTGCGCATCTCTTCCTTCAAACACCTGGCCGGCTTGTCGTTGGGCTTCTTCGAAAGAGAACGTTCCGGACGGCTGATCGCACGCATCACCAGCGACATCGAGGCAGTGGAACGGCTGGTCACAGAAAGCCTCGTGCGAATTGGCACCGAAGTCCTCTTCATGGTTGGGGCGGCAATCGTCCTCTTCTTCCTCGATTACCGTCTGGCTCTTGCAGCGATGACCGTCCTGCCGCTGATGGTGATCGCGACGTTCTTCTTCAGACGCGCTTCGGAGCGAACTTACTCTGCCGTGAGGGAGCGAGTTGCCTCGGTTCTGTCCTTTATTCAGGAAACCCTGGCAGGGGTTCACGTCGTGCAGGCATTTGCTACTCAAAGAGCCCGCTCCATGCGCTTTAGGGAAGTGAATGAAGACTGGGCGGAGGCGAACGTCGATGCCTTCAAACTGGAGGCGTATTACTTCCCGGTGATGGAGTTCCTATCGATCCTTGGGACCGGGATCGTTTTGGTTTACGGGGGCTCGCTTGTGCTCGAAGGAGACCCGACCATGACGTTCGGCGTGCTTGCCGCCTTCATCGTCTTCCTTTCCCAATTCTTCGACCCCATCCACCATCTGTCAGAGCTTTACGCCAGGTTCCAGGCAGCGCTGGCCGGCTTGGCCCGAGTTGCCCAGCTCCTCGAAAGCAAGCCCGACATAGTTGACCGGCCCGGTGCCAGCGCCATCACGCAAACGGCCGGAGGCTTGACTCTCAACAAAGTTTCTTTCTCCTATCGGCCGGGGGGTGCCCTGGCTCTTGAAAACGTTTCTCTGGAGATAGCTCCGGGAGAAGTTGTCGCACTTGTCGGTCCAACCGGAGCAGGTAAATCCACGATCGTGAAGCTCCTGGCACGTTTTTACGATCCCTCCAAAGGCGAGATTCTTCTCGACGGCACCGATCTGCGCGATATAAGAATCGCGTCACTGAGGGATCGGATGGCCCTGATCCCCCAGGAGGGGGTTTTATTTGCAGGAACGGTGCGTGACAACATCCGCTTCGGCAACCCCAATGCAACCGATGAGGAGATCGAGGAGGTCTGCCGGCGAATCCTCATCGATGACTTCATCAAGTCTCTTCCCGAGGGTTATGAGACGGCGGTTCGTGAAAGAGGATCGCGGCTGGCTGCCGGCGAAAAACAGCTGATCGCACTGGCTCGGGCTCTGATCGCCAAACCAGACATCATCTTGCTCGACGAAGCAACTTCCTCTCTCGACTCGGCGACCGAAGCCAGAGTCGAAGGAGCGTTTCGGCACGCCCTGCAGGGCTGCACATCAGTCATCATTGCCCACCGTCTCTCTACGGTCTTTCACGCCGATCGCACATGCGTGGTGGATGATGGGCGCATCACCGAGATGGGGACGCACGACAACCTGGTTGCCCGTGGAGGAAAGTACGCCGCCCTCTACAGCTCATGGCTGGCAGGGGGGCTCCCCGAAACCTCCAGCGCCTGATAAAAAGGGCGCGTGATCGAGGAGATCGTTTTCGGGGACCGCTGGGTAAGGGCGGAGCTTCCCGACGATATGGTTGTCGTTCCGCCCGGGGTCTCCATCCCCCTCGATCCTGTAGAAGATATTGGGGCCGCTGTGCGAGCGGCTTTAGATCAGCCGCTCGACTTACCTCCTTTAAGGGAGGTAGCAAAGAGCAGGAGTCGCATCCTGATCGCTTTCGATGACCCAACCGTCCCCTGCTACGCCCCCGTCTGGGCGGAGGCGCTTAGGGAAATACTGAAGGATCTGAGCGCTGCTGGGGTTCGAGAAGATAACGTCTGGTTGCTCTGCGCCAACGCTTTGCACCGACAGTTCACCTTCGACGAGCTTCGCCGCTTGATCGGCGAGGAAATCGCCGACAGGTTCCAGGACCGGCTCACATGCCACGACGCCGAGGATTCCGACGGCATGGTCTCAATGGGACAGACTGCCGGCGGCTTCCACGTGGATCTGAATAGAAGAGTCGAAGATTCTGATCTCGTCATCTATCTGAACTGCTCTACCACCCGCGGGTTCAGCGGCGGCTGGAAGTCGATCTGTGTTGGATTGTCGTCGTACCGGTCTATCGCCCACCATCACGATCCCGAGACCATGAGCATGTCTCTGTCTAGAAATCTCATGCACGAGATCCTGGACGAGATGGGTGAGCTGGTCATAGCTACCCTCGGCGAGGATCGTTTCTTCAAGATCGAGACCGTTCTATCGAACCCACTACAGGTGGCGAAGGTATTCACAGGAACGGTGGGGGCCACGCGCCGTGCAGCCCTGGAGGTCAATCGCGCTCATATGACCAATCGGCGCGAGATGATCGAGGAGAAGACCGACATTGTCCTCTACGGCGTTCCCGACTGGAGCCCATACGCGGCTTACAGTTACACCAACCCCATCCTGACCATGATCTCAACAGGACTGGGATATCTCGGAGGGATGATCGAAGCATTGGGGAAGCCAGGATGCACCGCTATCCTCGCCACCCCTTGCCCAGATCGCTGGGACGAGGAGCGACACCCCTCCTACCGTGAAGTCTGGGAGCGAGTCCTCCCGGAAACCAAAGACCCTTTCGAGGCCAAGCAACGTTTCGAAGAAGAGTTCGCAACTCGGAGCGAGTACGTGGACAAATATCGCAACGGTTTCGGATTCCACGGCTCCCACGGGATCATGGCGCTCTATCCCCTGAAGCGGTTACGGCACTCCTCGCGGGTGATCGTTGCGGGGGCAGAGGACCCGCACATCGTCCAGCATGCCGGCTTCACTCATTGCAGCACGGTTGAAGACGCGATTTCAGAAGCCAAGTCCGAACAAGGAAACGGTGCGACCACGGCATTCGTCCGCTATCCCCCGGCAATGAGCCGCCAGTGACGCGCCCCGCATACGTTTTTCCGAATGCAGCGGTCGCCTCTCCTCACTATCTCGCCACTGCCGAAGGCTTGAGGGTCCTGATGGATGGAGGCAACGCCGTCGATGCCGCCGTCGCAACAAACCTCGTCCTATCCGTCGTCTGTCCCCACTTATGCGGAGCAGGCGGTGACCTGTTCGCCATCGTCTACGCCGAAGAGAAGATCCACGGCCTCAACTCGAGCGGGCGTCTTCCTCGTGCGGCACAACTTCCGCCGGATGGCCAAGTCCCCCAGCGCGGGATCGGATCGGCCACCGTTCCCGGAGCGGTGGCTGGATGGCTGGCTCTTCTAGAGAAGTTTGGGTCGATGCCGGTGAAGGAACTCTCCCGTTCTGCGATCCGCTACGCCCGCGAAGGCTTCTTCCCATCTCCAAGTCTGGCGGGGGGCATCGAGCGATCCAGGGGACTACTCGGTGACGATCCCGAATTCAGGAGGATCTTTCTCTCGGGTGGCAGGATCACCAATCCCGAGCTGGCAGAGACGCTCGAGGACCTGGACGGCTTTTATGACGGCAAGGTGGCGCAGAACGCTCCACCTCCCTTTACTCCAGAAGACTTTGCCGAACACGAGGCGCTTTGGGTAGAGCCGATGCATGCCGGGTTCCAGGACGTCGAGGTGTACGAGATGCCTCCAAACAGCCGGGGACATCTCGTCCTAGAGGCGTTACAGATCCTCGAACCATTGGACGGATTATCCGAAGACGACCCCGAGTTTCATCTTCGTTTGATGCGAGCGATCGAGTCTGCGGCTCATCTAGATGGAGACACGGTCTATCTGTGCACGCAGGACAGCAGCGGCATGGCAGTGAGCATCAACGAAAGCAACTTCATGGGGTTCGGATCGGGTGTCGTCATCCCCGAGACCGGGGTTCACCTTCACAACCGGGGCGCATATCACACCGCCGAAAGCTATAAGGGCGGGGAACGTCCCATCCACACCCTGTCACCCGCTATGGCCATGAAAGACGGGCGGCCGAAGCTCATCTTCGGGACGATGGGCGGCGAAGCGCAGATCCAGATTCACATGCAGCTACTGGCGCGGATCTTCGTTCTCGGGCAAGACCCTGCAGAAGCGGTATCCGCGCCCAGGTGGGTCAAGCACGGCCGGGGGGAGCTAATGGTCGAAGAAGGACTCCCCGACATCGGCGGACAAGTCGTGCCGCGATCAGATCAGGCAGGCCACGCGCACGTCATCCTAAGGACGGACGAGGGACTTGCTGCCGCTTCCGATCCTCGCTGCGACGGTCTGGCCGCAGGATACTGATGCCCAAGATCGACCTGAACGCCGATCTCGGTGAAGGTATTGCCGACCACCTGGACCTGGAGCTTTTGGATCTCATCACCTCAGCCAATGTGGCGTGCGGGGGCCACGCCGGCGACGAAGCCACGATGACCAAAACGGTGAGAGGAGCCAAGGCCAGAGGTGTGAGGATCGGAGCTCACCCTTCATATCCCGACCGTGTGAACTTCGGGCGCAGAAGCCTCCCAATGGGTATCGAGGCCATTCGGACCTCAGTTGAAGACCAGGTGAGGACTCTAATGAAGATCGCAGAAGAGGAGGCGGCACCAGTCATTTACATCAAACCTCACGGTGCGCTCTATAACGACGCTTCGCTGGACTCGGATCTCGCCGGTGTCGTGTTGTCGATGGCGAAAGAAATGGGGCTCATGACGATGCTGCTGGCGGGATCACCCATGGCAGATCGAGAGCCATCGGTGATTCGCGAGGGATTCCTCGATAGAAGCTACATGCCGGACGGTTCATTGGTACCGCGAAGCGAGCCCGGCGCTCTCCTTACAGATCCGGAGAAGGTGAGTCAGCAAGCTCTCCTCATAGCTCCAAGGGTGGACTCGTTGTGCATTCATTCGGATACACCAAACGCCGTAACCCTTTTGAAGCACGCAGTAGATGCGCTCGAGAACGAGGGTTACGAAATTACCGCGTCGTAAAGTTGGCACCCCAGCTCTCTGCTATTGAATGGATGGGAGACAGAGGTCTCCTCATTCGCTTCGAAGGAGACCCTTCTAGCGAGCTAACCGCATACCTGGTCGGTATGGCGGCGAAGATCGCTGCGCAGGCCGGGGTTATCGACGCCGCTCCAGGGCATCGCACGGTGCTCGTAGAGGGCTCTACCGAAACGCTCATGGAAGTTGCCTCCAAACTAGAGGACATGGGACCGGCGATCACGCCATATCGAGGAAAGATTCATGAAGTCCCCGTCCGATACGACGGCCCGGATCTGTCATGGATATGCGAGCACCTCGAGCTTGAGACGGAAGAAATCATCTCCCTGCATTCTCGTTTCGCGTTTGACGTGCATCTCATCGGATCTCCAGGCTTTATCTATCTTTCCGAAGTTGACGAGAGGATCGCGCTTCCCCGGCTCGATGAGCCCCGCATGTCTGTGCCTGCTGGGGCCGTCGGGATAGGAGGCCGGCAGACCGGCATCTACGGAAAGAGCCGGCCCGGTGGCTGGCGGCTGCTCGGAACCGCTTCGAACATCCCCGACGTCGTGCCGGGTGACAAGGTGCTGTTCAAACCAGCATGAATGCTTCCCTGAAGATCATCCGTCCGGCCGTGGCCACCTCCATTCAGGATCAAGGACGGTTCGGAAGCAGAGCCGCGGGATTCTCACGTTCGGGTGCGATGGATCCGGCCTCGCTGGAAACCGCCAACCTTCTTGCCGGGGCAGCAGCAGATTCCGCCGGACTGGAGCTTGGCCCGGGACCTTTCGAGGTGGAGATCCAAAGGACATGCCTGATTGCCTTTGGTGGCGCCATACGAGACGGAGCTCCGTGGTGGGAGACGATCGAGGCAAGAGCAGGGATGAAGTTCAGTTTGTCCGGACCTCTCGACGGCAATTGGAGCTATCTCTCGATCGGCGGGGGCGTGGCCGCACAAGTGATCCATGGGAGTCGCTCGACGAACCTGCGCGAGGGCATTGGTAATCCGATCACTACAGGCGACCTGATCTCGCCAGCGGCGGATCCGCGAACACCGGCCCCGGCCGGGCCTCCGCCGATGAAGGGCCCGGTTCGGATCTTCGGAAGCCTTCCCGGAGAGTGGCGAGTGAGCAACCGCATCGACCGCATGGGGTACCAACTGGAGGGCAGCATGCTGGCTTCAGGACCCGGCGCAGAATGGAGCGAGCCCGTCCTTCCGGGGTGCATCCAGCTCTATCCCTCGGGGTTGCCGGTGGTACTGATGGCGGAAGGCTCGACGGTAGGCGGATATCGCGTGGTGGCGGTGGTTCATTCCGCGGACCTCAGGCTCATCTCACAGAGCCGGCCCGGAGAACGCGTCGATTTCATTGAAGATGACAGTCTGCCGAAGCTCACCTCATGAAACAGAGAATTCGAAACGCGCTGCCACTAATCGCTTTTGCGCTGGTTCTGCTGATCCTGGGTGCAGCTTCCGTCTTCCTCATCGATCGCTCACTGGTTGGATCGGCCCAACCTCTAATAGACGAGCGGGTCGCATCCGCCAGGATGGCTGCCTCAACAGCATCGATTTGGTTCGGTACCTACCGAAGCGAGGCCGAGGAGTTCGCGCGTGCCATCGAGCCCTGGACCGGCTCGCCGGGAGAAGCCGCTGGTATCCGCCCGAGGCTCGACGCAGAACTCGCGCGCCGGGATCTATTCGATCGAGGGGCCTTGATCCTGTCCCCATCATCGCTCTCTGTCGTAGCGGCTCCCACCTCGAGAGCGGCTGAAGCCGGCGCACCAAGAAGGCTTCCCCATCTCGAACAAGCGGCGCGCGGGAAGACCATCGTCTCCGGCCTGTTCGAAGATCCATTCGATCGCGTTCCGCAGTTCGGCATCGGCATGCCTCTGAGAAATGGGGAACGCGTCACGGGAGTCCTTTCGCTTTTCACCTCTCCTCAGAAATTGATCGATCTGGCGAAGCAGATCCAAACGGGCGAGAGTGCCATCTACCTGATCGGCCCGAACTCAGGTGAGATCACCGTCGAAACACCGGCCAATCTGATCCAAACTGTTACTGCCGACAGCAGCGAACCTGCGGAAGAGGCCATGGCAGCGGGCGAGCCCGGATTCCACCAATATCAGGGCGAGGCTGGGGTGCCCAAAAGCGCGGCCTACTCTCCTATCAACGGAAGCGACGGCTGGTTGCTGCTGGTGGTCGAAGACACCGCTCGCTTTTTGCCCCATACAGCTAGACCGCTCTCGAGATTGACCTCTCCAGGCCCGACGAGGACAGCTGCGCTGGCGTCGGCAATCATGGTACTGATCGTCATCCTGACCGGATCCGTGACCCTCCGAAGGTTGCGTTCTGCACAGCGCGAAGCGGACCGCGCCAAAAGAGGATTCCTCGCGATAACCGGCCACGAGCTGAGAACGCCGCTTACTTCGATACGCGGTTTCGCGCAGCTTCTGCAAACACGCTGGGAGAGGATGAATGAAGAGCAGCGCGCCGACATGATCACCACGATTGCTCGTCAGGCCCGCAATCTCGAACATCTGGTGGAACGACTCTTGGCGGGAGCTCAGATAGAGGCCGGATACAGCCCGAGTCCCAACGTCCGTCCGATCGATGCAGTTGCTCCAATTCAGCAGGCGATCGAACATCACGGCTCTCTCAATCCTCTCCACGAGATGGAGGTCGCCCTGCAGACGCCGCTCATGGTCCAGGGAGATCCCAAAGCCCTCGAGCAGGTCATGAACCACATCCTCGAGAACGCCATCAAGTACTCACCGGACGGGGGCCATGTGTGGGTTACGGGCCGCAGAAACGGCCGCTGGGTCGAGGTGGTGGTCGAGGATGAGGGGATCGGCCTTCCCTCCGACACCAAGGCCATCTTCGAGAAATTCGCTCAGGCGGAGGAGGTCGACACCAGGACCTACGACGAAGGAGGAGTCGGCCTCGGGCTCTTCATCGCCAGGCACTATTTGTCTCAGATGGGCGGGAAAATACGGGCGGAACGACGCATTCCAAAGGGCGCGCGCATAGTGATTGAACTTCGATCCTCCGAGTAGCCGCGTCCGCCCTTTTCTCCGGTCCCGCAGCCACCCCCAAACCCGCACTGACCAGCACTTTTACTCTCATTTCCTCCTAGTACTAGCCCGTTATGACCATTCAAATGACACCTAAGGGCTATGCAGGGCAACGCCGATCGCGACGACACAATAATCACGAATTGCCACGGGGCGTGGCCAGATGGACAGGGTCTCGCCCACACCGTAGGGAGGTAACAATGAAGAAGAGAATTGCTTCGTGGATGGCGGTCCTGATGATATTCACCCTCATCGGGGGGGCCGCGCACGCCGAAGAGACCACAACCACAGTCGAGGCCGGGGTCACTAACGTGACAGGCATCCGTTACATACAGGCAGCTCCGGCACTGGTACTCAGTCCCCTCAGCGGGAACTTCGCAGGCCCAATGGCTGTAACCGTAGAAGAGGTCGCAGCCAGCGGGTCGAAATGGAGACTAACTGCCCAGGCAGGGCCGTTTATCAGTGGGGCCAATCAAATCGGGGCAAACAGCCTCACGCTCGCCGCCAGCACGGTCGCCCAGACCCTGGGTGGAGGATCGGCAGGAAACCAGGGATCGGGAACAATGGACACAACGAGGACCCTCTACGAAGTGACCGGACAAGATCCAGCACTGGCATACAGCGGTCTATATGTTTCTTCCAGCCCGCTTACACTTAAGGTGCCGAATGGAACGCCACTTGGAACCTACACCTCCACGGTTACCATCACACTTTCGACCTTCTAAGCTGAAGAAAACTAGCCTGAGCGTCGCTGCCCTCGTGGCAGCGACGCTTATGCTTGTTCCTCTCGCGGTCCTTGCCCAAGAGGTACCTTCTGCATCGCTCAGCCCAGCCGACTCGAAACCTCACGATCCGGACGGTGGAAACTCATTCTTCCTGGAGATCGCACCGGGCGAGGTGGGCACGGGCCGGGCGCGATTAGTAAACCCGTCTGACTCTCCATTGAACATCAAGCTCTACATCCGGGACGTCGCTTACACCGACGATGCCGCCCCAGAAATAGTCGATGGCGAGCAAACCGATGTGGGCGCATGGGCGAGCTTCAATGAGCAGGAGATCACCCTGGCTGGAAGAGAGCAGCGAATCGTCGAGTTCTCCATTACTCCCCCCCAGGGAGCGGAACCCGGGGATCACATTGGTGCGGTAGTCGCCGAATCTGAACCTTCGGGAGGTTCTATTCGGGTGGTCCGCAGGACTGCGGTACGCATTTTCGTCACGATCCCCGGCGATGCAAGAAGAAGCTTTGAGATCAGCTCCGTCAGGTCCGATCTCGATTCGTTTCTCTTTCCAGACAATGTGACAGCTGAAGTGCGTCTGGAGAACACAGGACGAATTCGGTTACGTCCTTCTCTCAGCATCGGCAGCGAGCAAGCTTCGGGGTCGGAGGTGCTCCTGTCTCGAACCAGCGAGTTGTACTCCGCCGAACTAAACATCCCTTGGTACGGGGGTCTGATACGTATGCCCGTTGTTGCAACCGCAGACCAGGGACTCACCCGCCGAGTGAATCACTCGAAGTTCGTCATCCCGTGGGGACTGATCATCCTGCTTGCGACGGCGGCCGGGGCGATCTTTCTGCTGAAGAAATACTGGTGGGACAAAAGGGTGAGCCGGGTAGCGTCTCTGCAGGCAGATCTACGTCGTATCGAAGCACTGGTGGCGCGTCGGCCGGGATTGGAGCCCGGCGAGGTTCCAGACATCGATGACGAACAGGAGGAGATGCATGCAATCCTCGCCGGGATCAAGAGAGCGAGGCGCACGGGATCACAGCCATCTCTTGGACGACTGGCGCTGGCGCTTCACGAGACGACTGGAGACGCCCTCGAATATCTCGTTGAGGCCCTCGAGAAAGCAGAAGGACCGGCCCGAGAAGACCTGCTCGCAGCTGCGAGTTCTTACGGACCGGCGGCTCTTGCTAATGAAAAGGGGGTCTCCCGCCTCGAGACCGAGACAGCTACTGAATTGATGCTTCGGGCTTCGGGGGCCGAACCGAAACCCAACGGCTCATCAATGCCCAAGAAACCGACTGTCAAAAAGACGCCCAAGAAGCCAAGGGCCAAAAGTGACCCCAAGCCGCGGAAGAAACAGTCACCTCAGCGAAGCAGTCGCAAAAAGACCCAGCGCATCCGTCCCGACCGGCGCAGCCCCAAATGAAGGAACGTTCACTCGGATCGTGATCATGGACTCGCGCATGAGCGCGCGGATCGTGAGGAAGCTATCCGGTCCCGGTCACGAGGCCTCAGAGCCCACGTCTAACGCCCGGCACAGAGTCTCTACCGCCTCCTTCAGATCTGCGGTCAATACCCCCGTGGTTGCGACCGGGGGCAAAGAGCCTTCGCGAATCTCCAGCTCGTTTCTAAGCTCTTCCAAGGCCTCGACCTCGCTAGAAGGAACCAGAACTCCAGTTTCTGCCCTCAAGGCGTCGGCCCAAGCCAGGATCTCGACGGCCTCGTTGCGATTTGTCAACGCCGCAAGGACGGCAGCTCCCTCCTCCAGAGCGGAGAAGGCGTAGTAGCGCTGACCAGCGTCGGACATTAGCCTCGCGCCTCGAGCTATTACGGCCGCGGCCCCCTCCGGATCCGATCTCGACCTCTTGATCCGAGATAGTGCTATCAGCGACTCGCTGAACACCGGCAACTGCCAGTAGATATCCGTTATCTGCTCTATCTCTTGATACTTTTGCTCGGCTTCATCGAGTTTTCCTTCCATCTCTAGCAGCCTGGCCTCATTGATGGTCAAAGTAGTCACCTCCCAGGGCTCGTCACGTTCTCGCGCAAGTTCCCGAGCCTCTTCGAGCGAGACGCGAGCTCTTTCGAATTGGCCAGCGCGCGCAAGCGTCCGACACTGGACGGCCAGGGTCCGGATGAGGAGCGGAGTCCCGATGCGCCTCAGCGTTTCCACAGCCTCGTTTGATGCCTGGACCGCCAGGGCGAGCTGCCCTTCTGCTTGCAATACGTTGATCAAGTTCAGGTACGCCCAATGTGAGCCAGGAGATCCCACACGGCGTCCGATCTCCACGGCCCGCTCCGCATGAAGACGAGCTTCCGCGTACTGACCGAGTTCTGCCGATGACCACGCCGCGTAACATAGAGCCGAGACCAGCAGATCCGGGCTCGGCGTTTGCTGAGCGAAGGCCAGCGCCTCCAGGGCCACCCTGTACGCCTCCCTTGGCTCTGCCGCGAATAGCAACGTCTCCGCGCGGCCCATGTGCCCCCAGAGCTGAGCAGTTCTACTTCCCAATTCATCGAACACCTGCTGGGCTTCCTCGTTGTAGCGGAGCGCGAGGTCCATTTGTCCGGCTCCCCGAGCCACTAATGCTAGGTGCGCGAGTATGGAAGAGGTCATGGGCTTGTCCCCGATGCGTCGCGCCAGTGCGAGAGCTTCCTCGACCCTCTTTCGCCCAAGCTCGCCGCCCTGGCTCAGACTGAACAATCCCTCGAAATAGGAAGAGTGGGCGATGAGCGACTCATCGTCGAGTTCCCTTGCGATCTCTAAAGCCTTCTGAACTTCCTCCAGTGCAGACGCGTAGTTGCCTTCTACATATCCGCAATGGACAACAGCCATCAGCGCAGAGAACTCTGCGCGCCGATCGCCGCTCTTCCTGGCAAGTAGGAGCGCTTCTTCGGCGGCCTCTTGAGCCCGCTCATCCTCTCCAAGAGAGAGTCGCAATCCAGAGAGCGATGCCAAGCCTTTCGCTCGATCCACCTGGGTGGTTCCTTCAAGATCGAGGGCGGCAGCCAAACGTTCTGCCCCTTCCTCGGCTAACCACCTGCTCTCCCAGAAGAAACTGAGATCGATAGCCATGGTTAGTGCTTCCGGACGCCCGTCGGCAATCGCTCGATCCAAGGCGGCGTTCAAGTCATCGATGGCCGAGTCCAGCTTATTCAACCACTCCGCAGCGTCGGGTTTGTGATATCTAGAGGCAGCGGTTGCCGCCAGCTGGGAGAAGTACTGGAAGTGCTTGTCCGCCAACCAGCTGATCTCGTCGTCCGTCCTGGTACTGGTTGTCATTGTGCCTCCTCAGCAGTCGGTTCAAGACAGAGGCGTGATTTCGAAAGGCACGATGTGATCAAGACAAGGTCCATTCGATTTTTGGCACGGCGGGCGGTTCGTACGAACAAAACGTGCCGGTTTTCATGGATTGAGAGAGGAGATGCCCGACGGCCCGGTCGTGCGCCCCAATGCGCGCGATCGCAGTCCGTATTGCTTTCGTCGCCGCCAATCGCGCCCTCTCGGCGTTCGAGCCCGTCTTTCTGGATCGTCCCGCCAGCCCCAGAGCTTCCGAGAGGTGATCGGTTATCTGCTGCATCTCCGTTTCCGCGAGAGAGCGCCGCTCGACATCGTTGTTTTCCTCCGCCTCTCGCACCTCTTCGGCTAGCTCTTCGAGACGTCTTCTGAGTTGATCCCGAGCCCGGCTGTCCAAGCTCTCCATGCCCGATCCGGTGTCCAGAGCCATGCCTTCAGGAGGCTTAGCCTCCGAGGATGCGATCCCCATCAGGTCGAGAGCATGAATCTCCGATCCTGGGTTTTGCAGGAGTCTCAGCAGCAGCGGGAAACCCCTGCTGTGCTTGAGACGCGCTTCCGCTCCCGGTTCGCCGACAGCCCAGACCTCTCCTTCTTGCTGGAACCGGTAGCGGAGCACGCCTGTACCCGTCGGCGCTTCCGTAGTTCCCGACGCATCGTGCAGTTTTTCTGTCGCATACGCCTTGATGCTGTCCAGCATCCGGAAACTGGTTTCTCTCTCAGAACGCACCGGTAGCAGCAACGACTTCTCGACGAGCCCCGACAGTAAGTCGGGCACCGCCTTGGGCGGCAACCCTCTCTCCGCACAAACTTCACGTGCAGCTTCGGATGTGAAGTTGCCGGCCATGAAAGTCAGCCGTCTCAGTAGGAGTCTCTCTGGATCGCTCAACAGGGCATAGCTCCAGTCGATCGCTGCCCTCAGTGTTCGATGTCGGTCGGCACCTGTTCGCGAACCAACTCCTATCTCTAAGGGACTCACGTGAAGCTGATCGAGTATCTCCCTCGGGGACATCGAACCCACTCGCGATGCAGCCAGTTCGATAGCAAGTGGGATTCCGTCAAGTGCCTTGCAGAGAGCTTGTATCTCCTGGATATCCTGAGGGGTAGTGGGTAGGGACGGGTCGCGCGTCAGTGCCCGTTCGATGAACATCTCCACTGCCTCTGACCGCTCGCCACCCGGACTGGAGGTCTCGAGTGGGCGGAGAGGGTAGAGCGCTTCTCCAGGTACGGCGAGAGCTTGGCGGCTGGTCGCGAGAACGGTAAGGGCAGGACATGAGCTCAATAACTGATGCACGAATGAAGCGCATTCGTCGACCACGTGCTCGCAGTTGTCGATTAGAAGCATCGTCTGGGCGGCGCCCACGCTGCGTGCGATTTGCTCTGTCGGCGTGCCCTTCTCCGACTCTTCTCCTTGGGGGCCTCCGATCCCAAGACTGCGCGCGACCGTCGAAGGCACAAGCGTCGGATCCGAGACTGTCGTGAGTTCTGCCGACCACACCCCATCGGGGTATAGCTCGAGACAACGACTTGCCACTTGGTGCGCCAGGCGGGTCTTCCCCACTCCTCCGAATCCTGTGATCGTCACAAGCCTGCTCGCCCGCAATAGCTCCATCACGCGTTTCAAGTCCTCGTGGCGCCCGACGAGGTTGGTGAGCTGAATCGGCAGGTTGTTCGGGACAGTGTCCAGACTGCGGGGGGGCCGAAAGGGGCCCGGAGTATCTCTCAGTCGCAATTCGAATAAGTGCACTTGATCCCCTAGGTCCTTCAGCCGATGTCGGCCGATATCCTCGAGCACCGCTCCTTCCGGCAGGGCGCTTACTAGGGAAGCAGTCGTCTGGGAGACAAGGATCTGGCCCCCGTTCGCTGCATCGCATATCCGTCTGGCCTGATGGATGGTGAGACCTATATAGCCGTCGTCGGTAACAACAACTTCCCCAGTGTGGATCCCGAAACGCACCGGCAGCGAAGGGATCTCTTGCTCCAAGTTCCCCCGGGCCTCTTCAGCGGCGGCAAGAGCGTCGCTGGCCCTCTCGAAGGAAACGAAGAACGAGTCTCCCTCGTGTCCGACAGTGAGGCCAGAGTGGGCGGCTACGGCCAAGCGGATAATTCGCCGGTGCTCCTCCAGCTTTAGCCGATAAGCCTCTTGCGATACCTGGGCTATCCGGGTCGAGCCGACGATGTCCGTGAAAAGGAAGGTGACGGTGCCACGGGGAAGGTCGGCGGCGGTCCAAGCAGGCGGCTGCATGCCGTTCATCTTCGCATCAGCCTCAAGCCAGTCCAAAGCGTGGTCCTGCTCCTGTGAAATTAGTCTCACTCGCTTCCCTTATGTCTCCGTCCAAGGCGTTACCGAAGTAGGCACAATGTGCCGGGCCGCGGGCGCAAGGGAATAAGCATGGGAATTTCGGGCATATGCGGCCAGTCGCAGTGGCTCCGGGGGTGGGACTCGAACCCACAACCTATTGATTAACAGTCAACCGCGCTGCCAATTGCGCCACCCCGGAAGGGCAATCGAGGATAACACCGGCCCTCAGTTCGCCTGGGGTTGAGTCTAGGAGGTGGCGGGCATAATCTGACCAATCAACAAGGAGGAAGCATGGGCGCGTTCAAAAGAGGTGCGATGGTGGGATTCGCGGCAGGATACGTTCTCGGATCGAAGGCGGGACGGGAACGCTACGAGCAGATCCGCCGCAACTGGCAGAAGATTCAATCGACTGCCGGATATCAAAAGCTCGCTGGGAAAGCAGAAGCGGCGGTCGGTCTTGGGATTGAGCGGGGGAAGCTGATGATGCTCGACGGGGTGGAGAAAGCGACCGGAGCAGCCAAGGACAAGATCAGGGGACGTACGAGAGCCAGTCATCTAAGATCGACATTTAATTAGTTGCGCAAACGTTGATAGACTCGTCGGATGCGACCCGACGAGCTGTTCACTCTTCTGGGTGACCCAACCCGGTTCCGAATCTTCGAATACATCTCTTCGCGCAACGAGGGCTGCGCCGCGGGAAAAGTAGCCAAAGGATTGCGCCTCAATGCTCCCGCGGTCTCCCAGCACTTAAAGATCCTGAGGGATGGCGGGCTCCTGCAGAGCGAACGCATGGGTCGCCAAATCGTTTATTCACTTCATCCGACCGCTCGCAGCAAGATCGGCGACTCTGTCGGCCATCTCGGAGGAAAGTCCGGGCGGAAGAAGGGCCGTCTTTCCGCCCGCAACCGCCTGCTCGGGAAAGTCACCAAGATCGAGCGGGACGCCGTGACGTCGGCAGTCACGCTCGACATAGGCGGCCAAAAGGTGCAGGCGGTGATCACTACCGACGCCCTCGATGATCTAGGGCTCGCGCTGGGAGACCCCGCCTACGCTGTTGTTAAAGCGACCGAAGTAATGCTGATGACGTGAGGAAGTGGATAGCCCTCACGCTTCTTCTCTCGGGCTGCGGTTCTGCAGACACCGTGCCGCCGACGAGCTTCGTGGTGGCATCGACGACCAGCACCCAGGACTCGGGCTTCCTCGACGGTATGGCTCCTGAATTCGAGAAGGCCAACCCCGGACTGAGCCCCAAGGTGATCGCAGTGGGAAGCGGGGAGGCAATGGAGCTTGGGCGCCGGGGAGACGCGGACGTGCTCCTGGCTCACTCCCCCAAGGACGAAGAGATGTTTATGCAGGAAGGAAAGGGGATCCTCCGAGACCCAGTGATGTCGAATGACTTCGTGATCGCCGGCCCGGCATCAGATACGGCTGCCATCGGGGATGCAACGGACGCAGCCGGCGCCTTGCTGCGCATCGCGCAGTCTAGAAAGCTATTCGTCTCGAGAGGTGACGAATCTGGAACGCATATCCGCGAGATCGAACTTTGGGCCGAGACTGGAGTCACTCCTCGCGGGACTTGGTATCTCGAGTCCGGTCAGGGCATGGCGGAAAGTCTGATGATCGCTTCGGAAAAGGCCGCATATGTCCTCACGGACTCGGCCACCTTCACGGTGATGGAAGGAAAACTCAAAATCATCAGGCTGTTCGCCGGAGACCCTCTCCTGGTCAATCGATACAGCGTCATCCCGGTGACAAACGCCAGGAGGCAACAGGCTGCCCTTGATTTCGCTCGCTGGCTCACCGGCCCCCTCGGGCAGGAATTCATACGCAACTTCGGAAGGAAAGAGCACGGGGTGTCGCTATTCGTTCCTGCGTCAGAGCACGCCGACTCGGCCGGAGAATCATGATCCCCCAATCGATCACCGACGCCATCGAGTTGCTGACTTCAGGTGATCCTTACACATACTCCGTCATCTGGCTGTCGCTCAAGGTAGCGTTTTTCTCTCTTCTGATCGCGACCATCATCGGCCTTCCTATCGGGGTGATACTCGGTATGACTCGTTTCGCGGGCCGGATCGGTTTTCTAATCATCGTGAATGCCGCAATGGGATTGCCACCGGTTGTCGCAGGCTTGCTGGTCTTCATGGTGCTGCGTAACGAGGGTGCCCTCGGCCCCCTGGACATGCTGTTCACGCCGGGGGCCATGGTCATAGCTCAGGTGCCCCTCGCGATGCCTCTGATCGCAGGAGTGACCATGGCTGCGATCTCGACGGTGGGGAGGCCGATCAGGTTGCAGGCCAGAGCGCTTGGCGCGTCACGCATCCAGGAAGCCATGATGTTGATGAGGGAGAAGAGGGCGTCTCTCGTCGGGGCCTGCATCGTCGGATTCGGCGCAACGATCTCAGAAGTTGGAGCCATTCTCATCACCGGAGGCAACCTGCTCGTCGGGGGGCGCAACTACACCAGAACCATGACGACAGCGATAGTTCTCGAGACGCGCTTGGGGAACTTCTCACGCGCCCTGGCCTTCGCGCTCATCCTTCTGTTGATCATTGTGTTCGTGAATATCTTTCTTACGAGGGCGCAAATAACGCGCTTCGAGACATGAGTGAACCAGCCCTGCGGGCATCAGGCATAAGGCGGATCTATCGAGACACCATGTCCCTCGAAGTCGATGAGCTTTCGATCTCTGCAGGTGAGGTTCTGTGCCTGTTGGGCTCGTCGGGAGCCGGGAAATCGACCCTGCTTCGGATCCTGGGTCTGCTGGAGAGAGCGGACGGAGGCGAGGTCGTGATCGGGGGGAAAAGGGCAGACCCCACCAACCTGGAAGCCCGCCGGCAGGTCTCCGCGGCCATGCAAAACGTCGTGATGTTCAAGGGAACCGTCGACGACAACGTCCGTTACGGCCTCAAGGTAAGGGGAGTTCCAAAAAGGGATGCCGTCCATGCAGTGACTCAGGCACTTCAGCTCCTGGAACTCGAGAACCTCAGTGAACGGCGGGTTGGCGGTCTTTCCGGTGGAGAAGCGCAAAGGGTTGCGCTGGCTAGATCCATCGCCGTTGACACTGAAGTCCTTCTCGTGGACGAACCGCTGGCTCAGGTTGATGAACCATTGCGAGAGCGGCTGGCTTCCAGGCTGAAGCAGCACATCCGCGATCGGATGGTCGCAACTTTGTGGGTGACTCACGATAGGTCCGAAGCCCTCGCTCTTGGAGACCGCATCGCGGTCATCGAGGATGGGAAGCTCCTTCAGACCGGCATTCCTATGAACGTGTTCTCGCGCCCTGCCGACGAGCGGGTCGCACGGCTCGTTGGCACCGAGAACATCCAGCAGGGGGTAGTGACCGCTAACGAGCGCGGACTCGCATCGGTAAAGGTGGGGGACACGGTTTTCGAAGCGTCATCGAACGTTTCCGCCGGCAGTGATGTTCTCTTGCTGGTTCGACCCGAGGAGATTGCCATGGCCACCAGCGAACCGCAGTATTCGAGTCCTCGCAATCGGCTCCGTGGCAGGGTCTCTGACGCCGTTGTCCAAGGGGCCTTGACCAAGATCTACGTCGAAGCGGAGATCCCCCTGGTGGCTGTAGTTACCTCGCCCACCTACAGAGATATGGAGCTGCGGCCCGGCACAACGGTCTGGGCCAGCTTTAAAGCCACTTCGGTACATCTGATTCGCCGAACCTGATATCTATGGAGTCCGACCGGACTCATCTCTGGGCCGCTGTCAGCAACCCGGTTCACCGGGATGACCGCAGCACCCCTTCATCCTCACAGAGGCTTTCCATCGATTCCGTACGAACTTCGACCACTTTTCCTTCGAGCTCATGTGAGGCTGATCGAGATTCGTGAAGAAACTTCGGACGTAGCCTGCTGGACCACGATGGGGATGCCGGTCACTCACTCCAGATAGTCCCTCAGCTTCTGCGACCGTGACGGATGCCTCAGTTTCGAGAGCGTCTTGGACTCGATCTGGCGGATGCGTTCTCTGGTTACCCCGAATTCTTTGCCGACCTCCTCTAGCGTTCGAGGGGTCCCGTCATGCAGACCGAATCGAAGCTGGATGACCTTTTTCTCTCTCTCCGACAGGGTATGCAGGACTGATTCGAGCTGCTCCTGGAGAAGAATGAACGACGCTGCGTCCAGAGGAATTATGGCGTCGGAGTCTTCAATAAAGTCTCCGAGTGCAGAGTCTTCTTCTTCACCGATCGGTGTCTCGAGGGAGACAGGCTCCATCGAAACCTTCTGGATCTCTCTGACCTTCTCGGGAGTCATCTCCATCTGATTGGCGATCTCATCTGCGGTCGGCTCTCGGTTCAAGTCCTGCATCAGCTGTCGCTGGATCCTGACGAGCTTGTTGATGGTCTCCACCATATGCACGGGGATTCGGATGGTCCGCGCTTGATCCGCAATAGCTCTGGTGATGGCCTGACGAATCCACCAGGTAGCGTATGTGGAGAACTTGAATCCTTTGGTGTAATCGAACTTCTCGACGGCTCGGATCAGGCCGAGATTGCCCTCTTGTATCAGGTCCAGGAAGAGCATTCCCCGCCCGACGTAGCGCTTTGCTATCGACACCACCAACCGAAGGTTGGCGCTGACCAGCTTTTCTTTCGCCTGGCGCCCGTCATAGCCGATCCGCCTGCAGATCTCCCTAGCTTTATCCTGGGAAAGCTTCCCGGCCCCCACTTCGAGGCGAGACCTGACGGCGAGCTTCTTGATGCGCTCTGGATCGAACTTGTTGGGCCTCTCGAGCATCTCCTCGGCCCAAAGGCCGGCTTCGATCCGCATGGCAAGATCGACTTCATTCTCTGCCGTCAGAAGGGGGACCTTGCCGATCTCCTTGAGATACATACGAACCGGATCGTTGGTGGGGGCCTTCAGCAGTTCCGCATCCCTGCGGATGTCGACTTCTTCCGTCTCAGCAGTCGGATCCTGTTCGACCACCTCGATGCCCTCTTCAGCGATCAGCGTGTAGACGCTGTCCACCTGTTCGGCAGAAAGATCGAGGTTCCCAAGGGAGTCCGCAATCTCATCGGCGGTAAGCCAGCCCTTCTCTTTGCCCCTTCCGAGGAGATCCTTTACTTCGTCGACGTGAGAGTCCTTTGACATGCCCCTACCTTTCGTCAAACTTTCGGCGTTCGGCCTCTAGGTTCATCAGGTGCTGGAACAATTCGTCGTATCTCTTGCTATCGGCCTGTGGATCGAGACGGTCGAGTGTTTCGCGAACCTGCTTGATCTGTCGATTGATCCGGAACTCCTCGAGCCTCAGAAAAACCTCTTCGGGATCCTTCGTGAGGATGGGTGACAACGCAATCTCTGCCGCCATCCTCCTCGATTCTTCGTCGGGAAGCCTGGTCATGATCGAACCAGAGTCCCCTTCTCGCGATGCCCCTTCCATGAGCGCTCTAAAGAGTACCTTGTGTTGAGGCTGCGTGAAGTGGCTCTCATTGAGCCACTCAGATGCTTGCTCCAAATACGACGGTGAGTCGATCAAGATGGCGAGCGCCTCCCTCTCGACCTTCACATGTCCCGGCACTCTTATGGTTTGGGCGACCTGAGGGTTTCTGCCGGTAGATTGAGCAAGTTCTGACAACTCTCTTTGCACGAGATCGGCTTCCACTCCGATCCTTCTCGCCACCCAGAAGGCATGTTCGCCGCGGGCGACACGGTTGGTCTCTTGCGAAAGGATCTCTGCGGCCGCTCGAACTGCCTTGCCTTTTGCGTCCGCCGTATCGAGTCTGACTCGCGAGAGCTCGGCCTCGAGAACGAATCGGATGAGAGGCCTGGCATCTTCCAGAATGAGCCTTACGGTCTCGGCCCCCTCAGTAAGTGCAACGTCTGCAGGATCCTTTCCTGCGGGGATAGGAGCGACCAAGACCTCGAGTCCATATCGCGCATCTATCCCAAAGCCCCTTTCGGCGGCGAGCTTTCCTGCAGCATCGGCGTCAAAGGCAAGGATGACCCGGTCGCAGAAACGCTTGATCAGCGCGAAGTGATCCTCCCCCAGGGCGGTGCCGCAAGTTGCCACCGAGTTGGTGACTCCTACCTTGTGCAGAGCAATCACGTCGGTATAACCCTCGGTAACGACCGCGAAACCTCCTCGAACCATCTCGGCTTTGGCTTTGTCCAGCCCGTAAAGCAATTTGGATTTCCGGTAGATCGAAGTTTCCGGAGAGTTGAGGTACTTCGGCATCTCATCTCCGAGGGCCCTTGCGCCGAAACCAACCACCTGCCCGGACACATCCCAGATGGGGAACATCACCCGGCCTCGAAAGCGATCCCTATGCTCGCCTGATTCGGTGACGAGAGCCAGACCGGCCTCGACAATTTCCTTGCCCGAGAACTTTCTCTCCAGGAGCTTGCGATACAGGGTGTCTCGTCCTGCAGGGGAATAGCCGATCCCCCACGTCTTTGCGTCCTCGCTATTGAAACCGCGTTCTTCCAGATGCTTGCGGGCCCCGGTCGCTTCGGAAGACCCCATCAACAATTCGGAGAACTCAGTAGCAGCAACCTTATTGACTTCGAGGATCCTTCGACGCATCCCGGTTGCAGCGGGATCCTTTCCTTCGAAACGAAGGGTCATCCCAACGCGGTCTGCCAGTCTTTGGGCCGCTTCCGTGAACGTGAGTCCTTCCGTCCTCTCCATGAAGGTGAAGACGTCGCCACCGACACCGCAACCGAAACAGTGGAAAAGATTCTTGGTTGGATCGACCGTAAACGACGGAGTCTTTTCCTGATGGAAGGGACACAGTCCCTTGAAGATCCGGCCGGCTTTTCTCAGCTGGGTTTGACCGCCGATGATGTCGACGATATCGCTGCGCTCTCGTAGCTGTTCGATATCCTCGTCGGGGATGCGGCCTTGTGCCACAGCTTGCTACCTTCCTCCGGACGCGACCGGCCAAATCACAACGAGGGGAAGTTCGAGCGAGATTACCACTGCGGCATCACGGGTGGACGTGGCCATTCAGGTGATAGCTCCTGCCTTGGTCAGGCGCAGATGTTCTCTGACCGCGAACCGGTCGGTCATGCCCGCGATGTAATCCACCATCAGTGTTTCCTCGTCGTTTTCCCCTTCGACTTCCCTGATGTCGCGCGGCAGCTCTTCTGGATTCCGGTGGTAGTAATCGAGCAATGCCGTCAAGAGCTTGCGGACCCGGTCCTGCTCCTCCCGGACTTCCGGCCGGTTATAGACCCTTTCGAAAAGGAACTCTCTGGTCTCGATCAGAACGTCGAAGACTTCCGCTCCCATCCCGATCTGCGCCGAACTGGCCGATGCATCGAGCAAAGAAGTGACCATGGTATCGATCCGCTGGGAGGATGAAGTTCCGAGAATCGACATGGTTTCTGCAGGCAGATCCTGCTCGTGAAGGACCCCTGCTCTCAAGGCATCGTCGATGTCGTGATTGATGTAAGCGATGCGATCGGCATACCTGGCAACCTGGCCCTCGAGGGTCCCCGGAAGAGCCATGCTCCAGGTGTGGTTCAGGATCCCGTCGCGTACCTCCCAGGTAAGGTTCAGACCCCGCTTGTCGCCCCTCTTTTCGAGTTGCTCGACTATTCGAAGCGACTGCTCGTTGTGTTTGAACGGACGATGCAGAAAGTCGGAGATGACCTCTTCGCCAAGGTGACCGAAAGGTGTATGCCCCAGATCGTGGCCGAGACAAATGGCCTCTACGAGATCCTCGTTCAGTCTCAAAGCCCTTGCGATCGAGCGCGCAACCTGGGTGACCTCGAGGGTATGCGTGAGCCGTACCCTGTAGTGGTCGTGCTCCGGGGCCAGGAAGACCTGGGTCTTGTGACCGAGCCTGCGAAATGCCTTCGAATGCAAGATCCGATCTCTGTCCCGTTGAAAGGCGGTTCGATATGAATGAGGGGGCTCCGCTTCCTCCCTTCCCTTCGAAGTAGCAGAGAGTGTGGCGTCCTGGGATAGGACGGTTCTCTCGACTTCTTCGATCCGCTCTCTAATGGTGGTCATCGTGACCTATGCTACCGGCGGGTGCCGACACTGCCGGCCTCATCAATGAAGGCAGGAGGTTGATCGATATGGCGAGCGGACCGCAACCAACGGGAGAACCCGAAGAGCTGCCGGGAAGCGGCGATCAGGATGCCAGAACCTGGGCGACTCTCACCCATCTTTCGACCCTTGCCGGATACGTGACGGCGGTTGGATTCATCGTCGGTCCACTCGTCATGTGGCTTCTCAGGAAGGATCAGTGGGAGTTCGTCGACGACCAGGGGAAGGAATCCCTTAACTTCAACATCAGTTTCTTTATCTATGCGGTCGTCAGTGCGATCCTCGTTTTCATTCTCATCGGGATAGTGCTTCTGGTCGCTCTGGTCATGCTTCATCTTGCATTGACCATTGTGGCTGCGGTCAATGCAAGCAATGGGGTTCGCTACCGGTATCCGATGATCATCCGATTCGTTCAGTGACCCGTCTCGCCACCTTCCTCGAACCGGGAAAGTCTTTCTCGGAGGGCATCGATCGGTTAAAGCTTGCCGAGTCACTTGGATACGACAGCGTTTGGGTGACCCAGGTGGGCGGAAGGGAGGCCACCGTTACCGCGTCCGCTTATGCAACGGAAACCTCCCGGATCAAGATCGGAACAGGTGTGCTGCCGTTATACCCACGCACTCCTGTGGTGATGGCCCAGACGGCGGCCACCATCGATGAGATCTCTGATGGGAGGTTCATTCTCGGCGTAGGCACCTCCCACCGGATCACGATCGAAAACTGGCACGACATGGAGCTGAAACGTCCGCTCAGAGCGGTGAGGGAGTATGTCGAGGCTGTCCGGGCAATCCTCAAAGGAGAGATGTACTCCGGCGAGATATACAAAACGGCCTTTCAGTTCATGCGGTACGAGCCGGTCCGCCGGGACCTGCCGATCTACATCTCCTGTCTCTCCCCCCGCATGTGCACTCTGGCCGGCGAGGTAGCCGACGGAGCCGTCCTTTGGATGTGCGCGCCTGCCTACATCGAGAAAGTCATCGTCCCTGCTATTCACAAAGGACGCGAGAAGGCAGGCAAATCGATGGAGGATTTCGAGATCGTAGCGGCCGTCCCGGTTTCCATTACCGAGGATTCCGCAGAAGGCAGGAACATGTTCCGGAGGGTTGGCACCGTTTACTGGTCACTGCCGTTCTACCGGGCAGCCATCGAGGGGGCAGGCTATGCCGACGCCATCAAGGCATTCGATGCGGGGGGGCCGAGCGCGATCCCAGACGAAGCCGTCGATGATTTCGCCGGCATAGGAGATCTTTCGGCGGCGGAGCGGGCCGTTGCGTCGTACCGCAACGCCGGAGTGACCGCCCCTGCTGTATCTGGGCTTCCCCACCATCCCGGAGCGGCCGGAATGGATGACGTTTTGAAGGCCCTCGCTCCAAGCTCCTCCTGACCTTCATTGACAGATATCGATTTAGTCTTTACCGTTCATCGACGTTTATCAATGAAAGGAAAATCGTGACCTCACTGCCGGCAAGGTGCTGTGCCCCAATCGCGGCCGGGCGGCTCGATGACAGTCAGGCCCAGGCAACCGCAGAGGTGTTCAAAGCACTGGCAGACGCGCATCGCGTGAAAATCCTCAACCTTCTCGCCAACAGCCGGGAACCGGTATGCGTTTGCGACATCACCGATTCCATGGAGTTGTCTCAGCCAACCGTGAGCTTCCACTTGAAGAAACTCGTGTCGGCCGGTCTTCTCAATCGCGAAGAGAGAGGGACTTGGTCTTATTACTCGATCGATGGCGATGCTCTGAAGGACTTGGATCGGATATTTCAGACCAAAGAAAGGACCAGGACGAGATGAGCGATTTGAGAGAACAGGTACGCGATCGCTACGCCCAGGCGGCCGGGCAGGCTTCCGGAGGCTGCTGCGATGAAGGCTGCGGCTGCGGGGAGAGTTTCGGATCGCAGCTCTATGAGATTGGGGAAAAGGCTCTGCTTCCGGATGCTGCCGTTATGGCGAGCCTGGGCTGCGGAAACCCAACCGCAGTGGCAGAGCTGAAAGAAGGAGAGACGGTGCTGGACCTTGGATCGGGTGGTGGCATCGATGTGATCCTTTCCGCCAAGCGGGTTGGGCCAATCGGCAAGGCCTACGGCCTCGACATGACCGACGAGATGCTGGCTCTGGCTGAACGCAACACAACTGAGGCCGAAGTAGAAAACGTCGAGTTCTTGAAGGGCTATATAGAGGAGATTCCTCTTCCGCACTCGAGCGTCGACGTGGTGATATCCAACTGCGTGATCAATCTATCCACCGACAAAGCCGCCGTGATGGCAGAGATATTCAGGGTGCTTAGGCCTGGTGGCCGAGTTGCAGTCAGTGACGTCGTCTCATCGAACGAGCTGACCCCTTCCGAGAGGGCGGAGCGGGGAAGCTATGTTGGCTGTATCGCGGGGGCCCTGTCCTTTGACGAGTACGAGAATCACTTACAAGACGCCGGCTTTCAATCGATAGCCCTCGAACCAACCCATGAGGTAGCACCCGGAATGTTCTCCGCGGTGGTTAGGGCAACGAAGCCCTAGCTTGCCTAGCGGGAGTCGGAACCGCCGAGTCCCTTCTCTTTCAGAGCAGCATGTGCCGCGGCAAGCCGTGCCACCGGGACCCTGAAGGGAGAACAGCTCACATAGTCGAGTCCGGTGGCATGACAGAACTCAACCGACGATGGGTCTCCACCATGCTCTCCGCAGATACCGACCTTGAGACCCGGACGGGCTTTGCGGCCTTCCTTGGTTGCGATCTGCACGAGTCGTCCGACGCCGGGCTGATCGAGGGACTCGAACGGATTTACTTTCAGAACTCCCCTTTCCAAATATGTCGGCAGGAATTTTCCCTCGATGTCGTCTCGAGAGAATCCGAAAGCTGTCTGGGTTAGGTCGTTTGTGCCGAAGGAAAAGAACTCTGCCCCCTCGGCGATCTCAGCTGCAACCAGAGCAGCCCTGGGAAGCTCGATCATCGTCCCGATCAAGTAATCGATCTTCTGGCCACGGCTCTCGAGAACTTCTTCAATCACCTGCTCGGCCTCTTCGCGCATGAGATCGAACTCTTCGCGCACCGCAACCAGAGGGATCATGATCTCGATGACAGGCTTCTTGCCCTTTTCCTTTACGTCGCATGCAGCTTCCATGATCGCTCTTACTTGCATCTGATAGAGACCTGGCTTCACAATCCCGAGGCGAACACCCCTCATGCCTAGCATGGGGTTCGACTCCTCCAGACGGGTGACGCTTCCAAGCAGCTCCTGCTTGGTCGTGATCTCTTTCTGAAGGCTTGCCCTCTCCTCGCCGGACGCGCCGATCGACTCGAACTCGAGTCTTTGGATTTCGAGTTCAAGCTCTTTGGAAGAAGGCAGGAACTCGTGAAGAGGCGGGTCGAGGAGCCGGATGGTGACGGGCAGCCGGTTCATGGCTTCGAAGATCCCTGCGAAATCCAGCCGCTGAACTTCAAGTAACTCATCCAGCGCGGCTTTCTCTTCGTCCTCGGTGTCTGCCAGGATCATCCGCTGGACGATTGGCAACCGGCTGCCGAGAAACATGTGCTCGGTTCGCGCAAGGCCGATACCCTCCGCTCCGAACTGTCTGCCTTTCGCGGCGTCCTCCGGAGTATCCGCGTTGGCCCTGACCTTGAGGCGGCGAGTCTCATCTGCCCACTTGAGGATCGTCTGCAGACCCCCGGAGATCTTGGGTTCAATCAACGGAACCTCACCGAGCACTACCTCACCTGTCGTCCCATTGATGGAGATGACCTCGCCCTCTTTGACAGTCGCCTTCCCGGCGGTGAACTGACGCTTGGTTAGGTCGATCTTGAGACTCTCGGCCCCGCAAACGCATGGGATGCCTGCGCCTCGCGCCACCACCGCCGCGTGCGAGGTCTTGCCTCCCCTGGATGTGAGGATGCCCTGGGATGCGTACATTCCGCCAACGTCGTCCGGCTCAGTCATGGGACGAACCAGCACCACCTTTTCTCCGGAAGCTGCCATCACTTCGGCCCTTTTGGCATCGAACACTGCCTTACCGACCGCAGCCCCGGGTGAGGCGTTCAAGCCGGTCGCTATCACGTCGACCGTTCCTTTGGGATCGAATTGAGGATGTAGAAGCTGGTCCAGACTTCCCGGATCGACCCGCAAGACTGCCTCTTGCCTGGAGATCAGTCTCTCCTTGTTGAGATCGACTGCGATCTTCACGGCCGCGGCTGCGGTACGTTTCCCGATGCGAGTCTGGAGCATCCAGAGCGTGCCCTTCTCGACAGTGAACTCGATGTCGTTCATGTCCCGGTAATGCCTCTCGAGCTTCGACATGATCTTGGTGAGCTCGCGGTAACTCTTGTCGTCTCGTCTCTTTAGCTCGTCGAGTGAAAGAGGGGTACGGGCGCCGGATACGACATCCTCACCCTGCGCATTCGGGAGGTATTCAGCGAGATATTTCTTGGCTCCCGTCGAAGCGTCCCTGGTGAAGGCAACCCCCGTGCCGGAGTCTTCGCCGAGGTTGCCGAAGACCATCGCTTGGATGTTCACCGCCGTACCGAGATCGTCCGAAATCTTGTTCTGCCTGCGATAGATGCGGGCTCTCTCCCCGTTCCAGCTCTTGAATACCGCCTCGATGGCCATCTCAAGCTGGGCGATTGGGTCGTCTGGAAACGTGGTGCCGGTGTGTTTCCGAACCAGCCTCTTGTACGAGGAGATCAGTTTTTTCAAATCGGCGACCTTTAGTCTCGAGTCGTCTTTGACCCTGGCCGCTTTCTTCGCCTTTTCGAGCACTTCTTCGAAATGTTCGCCTGGAATCCCCATAACGATCTTGGCGAACATTTGGATGAAGCGGCGGTAGGAGTCGTTAGCGAAGCGCTCGCTTCTCGTCTGATGGGCCAGGCCCTTTACGGCCTTATCGTTCATGCCGAGATTGAGCACCGTATCCATCATTCCCGGCATGGAGAACTTGGCCCCTGAGCGAACCGACACGAGCAAAGGATTCTTGGGATCGCCGAGAGACTTCTCCATCTTCTTTTCGAGAATCCGCAGATGTTTGGTGACTTCGTCCATCAGCCCTGATGGGAACGCGCCGGTCCTCATGTACTCGCGGCAGGCCGTTGTCGTGATCGTAAAACCTGGAGGAACGGGCAGGCCAAGATTCGTCATCTCCGCCAGGTTCGCCCCCTTGCCACCCAGCAAATCTTTGCGATCCCTGTTTCCCTGCTCGAAGTCGTATACGTATTTCTTCATCCAAGCTCCTTAGCCACTCGGGCCGTCCTTCGGTTCGATTGATGCGAGCGTATCTCACGATTAAGACCACGAGTAAGAGCGGCGTCTCCTCGCGCCTCTACGACGATGCGTTCCAATTCCAGCCACTCCGCCATCTCTTTGAGGGCGGAGGCCAGCCTGGAGGCGACCTGAGCAGATTTGTGAGGAGGTTCGAGGTAAGCGCTTTTGACCAGTAATGAAGAGACCTTGCGGTCAGCCTTCAGGTCGACTCGCGCCGCCAGGCGGTCCCCCATCAGAAAGGGAAGGACGTAGTAGCCGTGGATGCGTTTGCTAGCAGGGACGTAAATCTCGATCCGGTAGAAGAAATCGAACAGCCGCTCCGTCCGTTCACGGAACCAAATTAGAGAGTCGAATGGAGACACGAAAGTGTCCCGAGAAGCCTCGGATGGGAGTACGAACCGGCGCGGCAGATAAGCCGGGTCCTTCCAGCCCTCGACATCAGCCGGCCGCAGGTCTTCGGCTTCGACCAGCTCTGCGATAAGGGGTCTGGAGCCGGTGAGTGGAAGCCTGAAGTAATCGGCCAGGTCCTTGGCGGTGGCTATCCCAAGACAATGCGAAGCCAGCTTGAGCAATTCCTTGCGAGAACCATCGGGATCTGGGGGCGATGTCTTCAACAGTTCTGCAGGAATCACGCGCTCCGGCAGGTCGTAGTAGCGCTCGAAATTTGGGCCACGCCGGCTTACCGCCAGTCTGCCCGCGGAAAACAGAAGCTCCAGAGCCATCTTCCCTTCCGACCACCCCCACCATGCTCCGGCTCTTTCTCCCCGATCGCTGAGCGTCGAGATGCTCTGCTCGCCGCGCTCAGAGATCTCGCTCGTTATCCGTCGGAATAGATCGGTACGTGTCGACCGCGGGCGAACGTACTTTTCGTAGAACTCCTCCATGCGCCATCGCAGCAATGGATAGTGTTTCATCGGAACGTACGAGGCCATGTGACCCCAGTATTCGAATAGCTCTCGCTTTTTAAAGGCTTTCTCGCCAAGGAGATCTCTTCGGTATGGACCGAGCCGCGAGAAGAACGGGAGTTGGTGAGCGCGCGCGAGAACGTTCACAGAATCGATTTGAACCACACCGACGCGCTTGAAGACTCGCCTTAGAGCGCGCATATCCGGGGCCCCCTTGGGAAGAGGATCGGTGAATCCCTGGGCCCCCAGTGCGATCAGCCGCGCCTGCTCGCGGGTGATGGAGTTTCTAGAGCTCAAGTTTTTTGGCGATAACCGGCGTCAGTTCGGCGATAGGCACCCGCTCTTGCTGCATGGAGTCACGATCGCGGATCGTCACAGCTTGGTCCTCGAGAGAATCGAAGTCGAAGGTCACACACCATGGGGTTCCGATTTCGTCTTGACGCCGGTAGCGCCGGCCGACCGCCCCTGCATCGTCGTAATCGATCACGAAATCGCTGCGCAGCGTTTGTGCGATCTCCTTCGCTCTCGGCACCAAATCCTCGTGGCGGGACAAAGGAAGTACTGCAACTTTGTATGGGGCAAGGTGAGGATGAAGCTTCAAAACAGTTCGCTTCTCCATCTTGCCGGAGGCAGTGGGTGCCTCATCCTCTGTGAACGCATCGATCAAGAAGGCGAACATCGCGCGGTTGAGGCCGACCGCAGGTTCGATCACGTAAGGAACGTACCTCTCCTCGGAATCCTGGTCGTAGTAAGAGAGATCCTGTCCTGAGGCCTCCGAGTGCTTCTTCAGGTCGTAGTCGGTTCTATTGGCGATGCCCTCTAATTCGCCCCAGCCCCAGGGGAACTCATACTCGATGTCAACGGTTCTTTTCGAGTAGTGAGACAGCTCATCGCCGGCATGCTCGCGCAAGCGCATCCTCTCCGGCGTCATGCCCAGGTCGGTGAACCACTTCATGCGGTAGTCGATCCAATATTGATGCCACTGTTCGTCTGTTCCGGGTTCACAGAAGAACTCCATCTCCATGACCTCGAATTCCCTTGTCCGGAAGATGGCATTGCCGGGCGTGATCTCGTTGCGAAAGACTTTGCCCTGCTGAGCGATCCCGAATGGGATCTTCTTGCGGGCTACCGACTGGACTGCCTGGAAATCGACGAACATGCCCTGGGCGGTTTCGGGGCGAAGCCACAGCAGAGCGCTCTCCTCTTCCACCGGTCCGTGAAACGTCTTGAACATGGTGTTGAAGTTGCGCGAATCGGTGAACTCTTTGCCTCCACAGTGAGGACAAGCTCCTTCGAGGTCGTCTTCTCGATACCGCCGGTGGCAGCTGAGACACTCAACGAGGGGATCGTTGAAATTCTCGACGTGTCCGGATGCCTCCCAGGTCCTTGGATGCATGAGGATCGCCGAATCGAGGCCGACCACATCCTCCCGAAGCTGGACCATGGCCCGCCACCAGGCGCGCATCACGTTCGACTTCAGCTCGACTCCTATGGGCCCGTAGTCCCACGTGGCACGAAGCCCGCCGTAGATCTCGGAGGACTGAAAAACGATCCCTCGCCTCTTACAGAGGTTCATGATCGTGTCGATGGAAACTGTCTTGCTGGGGGTCATGAGAAGGTAATCTTACCGGCGGTGTCCCCTATCCGATGATCGCCTGGAGACTCATCGCCGTCCTTGCATTGGTCGGTGCGAATGGTTTCTTCGTAGCCGCCGAGTTTGGCTTGGTGGCCGTCAGGCGCACTCGGATTCAAGAGCTCGTGGAACAGGGAAGCCGCCGGGCGGTCAGCACTCAGAAGGCCCTGAGAGAGCTCAACCTGATGCTCTCCGGCTGCCAGCTCGGCATAACTTTCTCCAGCCTCGGCCTCGGCTGGATCGGCGAACCCGCGATAGCGAGCCTGATAGAGGGGTGGTTCGACCACCTTCCTTCGCCGCTGGATGTAGTTGCGACCCACGGCGTTGCCATCACCATTGCCTTTACGCTCATCACATTCCTCCACGTTGTTCTCGGCGAGCTGGTCCCAAAGAACTGGGCAATCGCTGTTCCCGAGACGGTCGCGTTATTGATCGCGACTCCAATGCGCGCATTCAGCTACGTCTTTCGGCCGGTCATTTGGCTCTTCAATGAAGCAGCCAACCTTATCCTCAGAACCTTTGGGGTCGAACCCAAGCTGGAGATAGGGGCCATCCATACGCCGGACGAACTCGCCATCATCATCGAAGAGTCCAGGCGAGGAGGAGCAATTCAATCGGCTCACAGCATGATTCTTGCCAAAACACTCGAGTTTCCTGAGAAGCGCGCGGTCGAGGCCATGGTGCCTCGCGTTTCGGTGAGCGCGGTAGCCCAAGATGCGAAGCTCGAGGACGTCCTCGAGCTGGCAAGCCGGACCGGCTTCTCGAGGTTCGCGGTCTACAAGGAGCGGCCAGATGAGTTCATCGGAGTCGTGCACCTAAAGGATGTCATCGGTCCCAGCCAGAGATCCGGCGACTTCACCGTGAAAGAAGTGACCAGGCAGGCGCTCGTGATTCTGGAATCGCTTCCTCTCGAAGACGTCCTGGTTCAGATGCAGAGAAAACGAAACCAATTCGCAATCGTGGTTGATGAATTCGGATCCACCTCCGGGATCGTGACGATGGAAGACATCATCGAGGAGATACTCGGCGAGATTCGCGACGAGTACGACATCAGAGAGTTCGACATCAAGCCTGTCGAGGGTGGATTTCGGGTGCCGGGAACGATGCGTCCGGACGAACTCCTCGAGGCAACCGGATGCAACCTGCCCGAAGGCGAATACGAGACCGTCGCAGGCTTCATCCTTGAAAAGCTCGGCAGGCTCGCCCGGAGAGGTGATGAAGTTGCGATCGATAGCTGGAAGCTCAGAGTCGCCAACGTCAGACGCAGGAGAATAGTTTCGGTGGATGTTCAGCTTCCCTCGGAGAAGACCGCCTGAGGATCCTGATCCACAGCCGGCTTGACCGGCTTCGCGTTCCGAAGCAGCAACACCACCCCTATGACGAGCGATAGCCCGCCAACTGCAATCAAAATCGGCTGGCGCGCCATGGCCTCCACCCATTCAACACGGGCCGCCAGGACCCCAAAAGCATTGTTGGTCGCGTGGGCAAGCATGCCAAGAAAGATAGAGCCGGTTCTCAACACGACAATCGCAAGAACCGCTCCGAGAATCGCCGCCGGCACTATGCGGTAAGGACCGATGTCCATGTGGAAGAGGCCAAAGAGCAATGAACTGCCAAGCACGGCCCCAGCCGCAGTGGTGGTCGAGCGCAGCCCCGACAGAATGATCCCCCTAAAGCAAACTTCCTCGGCGACAGCCGGAAGGATGGCTATCATCAAGACCAGACCGGCGGTAGAAACTCCTGCAAACCCCTGCGTGAAGATCCTCTCGAACTCTTGCAGATAGGGAAGTGCCTCCGGAAAGAAAGCCGCCTGGATGGCGTTAGCCAGGACGCCAAGCGTCCACAAGCCTGCGGCCACCAGTACGCCGCCAAGCAATCCCCGGCCTCGAGGAAGTCGCAGAAAGAACGTCTTCGTTGGATCGTAGCGGCCGAGCTTCAGCCAAAGGATCGCTGGAGCAAGAAGGAACAGAACCTGGATCATCACGGTGGCATAAGGAAGAGACAGTCTCCCCGCCAGCAATCCGCTTCCATAAAAGACGGCCACAAGAAGAACGAGTCCGAACAGGACCGCGCTCCGCCCGGATGGCACCGCTGCGCCGAGCCTTCTTCCGATCACGTCCTTCCACGGTTTCTCCCCGCCCAACAGCACCTGCTCGGTGTCAAAGACCCTTGCGGCCAGGATGATTGCCATGCCCGCGTAGACGGCGTTCGAGATGAACGCGAGAAGGATCAATGGGTTGCCCGCAGTCCCCTTCATCACGTCTCTGATGGCAAGAGCCACGTTCACGAGAGGAATCAGGGCTGTGGTCCTGGACAATTCCGTGTTGCTCATCGAGAGGACTCCAGGAATGAAGATCAATAAAACCAGTGGCCCCATATAGGTCTGAGCCTCTTTGTAGGTCCTGGCAAAGACACCGATCGTCAGAAGGATGGACGCCATGATGAGCGCAACTGGGAGCAACAGCACGAACACCACCAGGAAGGTCTGTGGACCAAGCGAAAGAGAGGCGGCCCCTCCCTCGACGCTGGTGAGAGCTCTGCCGATGGCGAACCGCATCGACAGAAGGTTGACGACCGCGCTTATGACGGCCACCAGGACCACCACGCCGAACTTTCCGGTCACTATCTCCATCGATCTCACGGGCGCGGTGAGAAGGGTTTGCATGGTTCCTCTCTCCTTCTCCCCTGCGGTGAGATCGATCGCCGGGTACATCGCGCCAAACGTCACTGTTGAGAGAAGGATGAAGACGACGAAACGTCCGAAGACATCTCCAGCGCGCTCTTTAGGGGTCGCCAGATCCCGGTCTTCGACGGCAACCGGCACGGCGAGACCCTCCGGAAGATCCCTTGTCTCCACGCGCGCCGCGCGGAGATCCTCATTCAGCTCCTCTAGAACGGCCGCCGCTTCGGAGAAAGTTCGGTCGCTAAGGGGCGATACCTGCCGGTAGAAGAGGGTGAGGGTAACCGTCTCCTCCATGCCGAATTCCTCGTCCGATCCAGCTTCCGCCAGGACTATCAGGTCACTTTCGCCGCGACGCAGCCGGTCCGAAGCAAGCTGGGTGTCGGCGGGAACGTCTGCGTGGCGCGTTGAGGATCGCGCTCTCAGTTCGGAATCCAGCGCCGTCCTCACCGGCTGAGGAACCGGCCCCCAGTATTCGATCTTCGGGCGCTCCGCTCTCAGCCGCGCCTCGTCTCCCGCAAAGACACTGCCCATCAGCAGGAAAAGGGCCGGGTACAGCAGAAGGGGGAGCACGATCATCGCGAACAATGTGCGACGGTCGCGAAGAGTCTCCTTAAGCTCCTTTTTGAAGATCGAGATCGCCACTGCGGGTCTCATTGCTACTTTGTCTCCGTCTTATCGACCGCTTTCAAGAACGCCTCGGTCAATCCTGTGGCCCCGGCTCTGGCGCAGACCTCTCCAACTGATCCCTCATCCATGATCCTGCCGTCGTGGAGCATTACCACTCGGTCGCACATGACCTCGGCCTCTCCCATGATGTGAGTGGAAAAGAGCACCGCCTTCCCGCTCTCGCGGGCCTGAGAGATGGCGTCCAAAACGAATCGCCCCGTAACCACGTCCAACGAGCTGGTCGGCTCGTCGAGGATCAGGGCGGGAGGGTCATGCAGAAACGCCCTCGCCAAGTTCGCTTTCTGTTTCTGGCCGCTGGATAAGGTTCCGCATCGCTGATCGATGAAGTCGCTCATGAGGAGGCTGGCTTCGAGGATCTCCGTCCGGCTTGCTATCTCATCTCTGGCCATCCCATGTAGATTGCCGAAAAATGCGAGCACTTCCCTTGGAGTGAGCCTTTGGTAAAGGGCGGTCTCTCCCGAGAGGAAACCGAGACGTTCCTTTACCGCAAAACTGTTGGCGGTTGAGTCGAATCCCGCAACTCTCGCGTTCCCTGAGCTCGGGGTGAGGATTCCGGCGATCATCCGAAGGATGGTGGTCTTGCCCGCACCGTTGGGACCGAGTATTCCCACCACTTCGCCTGCACTTACTCCAAAGGTGATGTCGTGGGCGGCCGTGAGATTGCCGTAAGTCTTCGATAGACCTTCTGCCTCGATCAGAACCAAGCCGCTTCCTTCCAGCGATCAGCAGTATTACTTATTGTTCGACCACTAGGACATCGGCGGCGGCGGCAGACTTGAGTCGTCTTTCCAGATGATATTCAGCGTAGAACCGAGCAAGTCGGACGGCGATCCCCGTCGTTTCTTTATCTGTCTCCATCCAAGCGCCTTGGATCATCAGATCATTCAGGAGCTGCAGCATTCCACTCCCCACTTCTTCGGCATCGATCGCCCGGCACCGGTCACAGACCGCGCCGCCCTGGGGAGGTGAAAACCAGGAGGCCTGAGAACCGCACTCTGCGCACCTATCCAATGAAGGTGCGAACCCGGCCATCCCCGACAGTCTCAAGAGAAAACCTCCAACGACAAGCGGGGACTTAGTGGAAGAAAGAGAGTGCAGCGCATCGGTCAGCATGGTGTAGAGACGGGGGGTGGGTTCCTTCTCCTGGACCACTCTGTCGACTGCCTCCAGCATGACCTGGCCCATCGCGAAGCGTTCCAGATCTTCCCTTACCCCTCGAAAGGGCTCGATCACCTCGACCTGAGTGACGGTGTCAAGTCCCGATCTTCCTTGCCAGAGGACCAATGAGACCTGGCTAAAAGGCTCCATTCGTCCTCCGAACCGGCTCTTGGTCTTGCGAACTCCCTTGGCCACGGCTCGGATCTTGCCGTTGGCCCGCCCAAAGAAAGTGACGATGCGATCCGCTTCGCCGAGTCGCATGGTGCGCAAAACGATGGCTTCGTCTTTGTAAAGGCTCACGCCCTCAACTATAGGGAGAGCGCTTCCCCTTACCCTGGATTGTCAGGCGAGGCCGATCCTCAGGTTTCGGACTTTTTTGACGCCGTCTTCATCCATAAGGTCGAAAGTAACTCGCTGACCGGTACGGAAGAATCTGAACATTCCCGTGTCCATGGCGACGGTATCGATCTCCCACTCGGTCTCGCCATCGTCGCTGACGATTACACCGGTTCGATCGTTCACGTCATATTCCTTGATTGAGCCTTGCGGCATTGCTCCTCCTCAGTACCCCAACCGATCGAGCAGCTGCTGCCTCCGCTGCCAGTTTGGCTCCACTTTCACTCGCAGATCGAGAAACACTCTGCTTCCCAGAAGCGCTTCGATCTCCTTGCGAGCCCTGGTTCCTATCTCTTTTAGCATCTTACCGCCGTTGCCTATGACGATACCTTTTTGCGACGAACGCTCAACGAAGACGTTCGCGTGGATGTCGATGAGATCCGATTCTTCTCGTGGCCCCATTTCGTCAACGATCACAGCCACCGAATGAGGAAGTTCCTCTCGGGTCAGTTCGATGACCTTCTCCCTTACCAATTCTGCTACGACCAAAGCCTCCGGCTGATCCGTCACCGCATCGCTCGGGTAGTACATCGGCCCTTCAGGAAGAAGATCGACTACCCCTGTCACCAGATCGGACAGTCCCGTACCGAGAGTTGCGGATGTGGTCAAAACGTCGTGCCACGATCCCATGCCTCGAGCTTCCTCGATCTTTTGCATTAACTGGGGTGGGGACGTCCGGTCCGCTTTGTTGATGACGCAGATCACCGGAGTCTGCAGTCTTTCCAGCTCAGTCGAGATAAATGCATCTCCCTTTCCAAAGCCCTCAGAAGCATCAAGCACGAAGACAACAACATCCACCTCGGAGTAAGTCCTCCTCACGACTGCATTCAGCCTCTGACCCAGAGGTGTCTTTGGCTTGTGTAGTCCAGGCGTGTCGATGAAGATTACCTGGGCGGATTCCAAGTTGAGGATGCCTCGGATCGCGTTGCGAGTGGTTTGTGGCTTATTGCTCATGATCGCGACCTTGCTGCCTACAAGCCTGTTCAACAGGGTCGACTTGCCTACGTTCGGCCGGCCGACGATTGAGGCGAAGCCGGACTTGAATCCTTGCGGGACCTCCTGCACTACTTGAGTGCCGAGTGATGAACGAGAACCTTGGCGATCCGCCGGCCCTTGGTCTCCTCGACCTCGAAGCGAATGGCATCCACGGCCACCTCATCCCCCTCATTCGCCACCCGGCCCAAGATGGCCCCGATCAAGCCCCCAACGGAGTCCCACTCTTCGTGGGGGAGACTTGCCGTGAGCAGATCATTCAATTCGTCGATCCCAAGTCTGGCGTCGACGCGCAAAGTAGTTGGATCGATCTCCTCGACAATTGGTTCCTCCCGGTCGTATTCATCGGAGATTTCGCCCACCAACTCTTCGAGGAGATCCTCCAAAGTCACGAGACCCGATACCTGACCGTATTCGTCCACAACGACCATCATGTGGGTTTTCTTCTCACGCATTTCCCGAAGAAGTTCCGTGACCTTTTTCGATTCCGGGACGAAGTGGGTCTCACGGGCCACATCCTTTGCAGTTTTTGCCTTCGAGCTGCCGTTTCGACTCTTCTTAACCAGATCTTTCAGGTAGATAGTCCCGACGACGTTGTCGATCTCCCCATCGATCACCGGCATTCTCGAGTATGGGGACCCCAACATGGTGTCGAGAGCATCCTTGAAACGCGTATTGGCCTCCAGGCAAACCATGTCGGGGCGAGGAACCATGACTTCCCTTACGACGGTATCGCCGAACTCAAAGATCGAGTGAATCATTTCTCGCTCGGAAGGTTCGATCACGTCCTCCGACTGGGCAACATCAATGATCGACTTGATCTCTTCCTCAGAAGTAATGGGCCCCCGCGGCACTCCCCTGCCGGGCAGCAGGAAGAGAAAGAGACGGTTGATCCTCACCATGGCAATCGATAGCGGAAGCAGCGCTTTACCCAGGTAAAAAACCGGTCTCGCCGATATCAGCATCACTTGGTCAGGGCGTTCCAGTATCCATGTCCTCGGAGCAAGCTCGACCAGGTGAAACAGCACAAAAGTCAGAACCAATATTGCGAAGACCTCGGCAAAGACGACACCCTCCCTCACCATCAGGGCAGTGATCAGAACCATGGCCGTCACCCGGGAGATCAACATCACCAGAAGTGAAGCGGTCAGGTATGGCCGCGGGTTTTCGGCGATTGCAACGAGCAGCTTCCCCCTCTTGGGATGTTCGTGCTCTAGGCGTAGCGCTCTGGCTATCGTCAGTCGCGAAATGGCGTTGACCCAGGCGGAAGTGAGAAACGAAGCGAACAAGAAAGCCGCGGCGATGGAGATCTGAACGATGTTCGCTCTCATTTTGCCCGAGCCCCCTCGCGGCCGGTGTGACGCTTTTCCCGCCCCCTCATGACCTGGGCAGATTCCTCGGTGTCGTGATCGAAGCCGAGAAGATGAAGGATGCCGTGAGCGACCAATAGGTCAATCTCGGAGTCGATGCCCTCGGTCGCCTGCAAGGCTGCGACCTCAGGACAAACGATCACCTCTCCAATCAGAAATGGAGGGTCATCTCCCGGCTGCACCCCTCCGGCAATGAGGCCGTCGATAGAAAAGGAAAGGACGTCCGTAGGTCCGCACTCGTCTCGATATTGCGAGTTCATCTCCGACATCTTCTGCGCGTCGACGAACACTATCGAGAGTTCACCGGTGGCCCCTTCCGCGACGGCCGTCCTGCGGGCAACATCCTCGACATGCGGAATGTCGATGACAACATCCTGCAAATCGAGAACAGATACTTCGAGGTCCTCGGGTCTTACAGAAGCGGAATCGGATTCCATATTCTAAGAGCGCACAGGTGGAATGGAGGCCTCGGCTCCCTCCGTCACGGGTCTTTCTGCGAAACGACGATAAGCCTCAACTATCTGCATGACGATCTTGTGACGGACGACATCCTCAGAATGCAGATACGAGAACGCGACTCCGTTGATGTCTTTCAATATCTCCTGCACCAACACCAGACCTGACTTTTGCCCTTGGGGGAGGTCGATCTGGGTGATGTCACCGGTGACGACTGCTCTAGATCCGAATCCAAGACGAGTCAAAAACATCTTCATCTGTTCGGCCGTGGTGTTCTGAGCCTCGTCCAGAATGATGAACGAATCGTTAAGGGAGCGGCCACGCATGAAAGCAAGGGGCGCCACCTCTATGGTCCCGCGCTCCATGGCCCGGTCGTGAGCTTCGGGCTCGAGCATCTCGTAAAGAGCGTCGTATAGCGGCTTCAAGTAAGGGTCTACTTTGGCGGCTATGTCTCCAGGCAAGAAGCCGAGCCGTTCGCCGGCTTCTACCGCCGGGCGCGTAAGGACAATCCTTCTGACCAGCTTCTCCTGAAGAGCATGGATGGCAGAGGCCACCGCGAGGTAGGTCTTTCCGGTTCCAGCTGGACCTATCCCAAACACGATCGTGTTGTTTCGGATGGCATCGATGTATCTGCCCTGGCCGACGGTTTTGGGCCTGATCGACTTCGCCCGTGTCGTTAGAACCGCGTCGGTCAAAACCTTGGAGGGGCGGCCGGTTCCTCCTTTCACCATGTCGATCGAGCGGCCAACCGAATCTGCCGTTAGCACGTGCCCCTGATCTAGCAACTGGATCAGCTCTTCGAACAGGTGGGCAACCCGTTCAGCCTCGACGGGGTCGCCGGTGATCGTGATCTCGTTGCCCCTGACCAGGATGCTGGTGTTGAACCCTTCCTCGATCAGCTTGAGGAGTTCGTCTCGGCTTCCGAAGAGGCTGACCATGGCACGCTCTCCGGGTACCAGGATCTTTACCTTGGTTTCGTTCACTATGTGGTGTTTCTGCCCACCTTCATCGCCACGAGAATAGCCGAATCTGATCGCAGGTAGTGAAAGTGACTCTTAGGGGGCCTAGCAGTGGTTTCGCTCTAACAGATCAGGACTGCTCAGCTCAAAACCGCAGCTTTGAGCCCAAGGTTTTCGATTCTCCCAAAAAGAGATTCTGGGGTGAGATCGAGAACGCTCGCGATGGCCCGGAGATCATCGCTTCTTATCGTGAGGATCTTCCCGTTGAAGTCACCGCGCTGCATCTGGACGGTGTTCAGATATCGCAGCAGAACCGTCTTTTCGGGAGCGTCTACTACCTGCAGACGCTGAAGGTCGATACGGATCTTTTCAGGGATCTGAATCTGTAGCTCTTTGGTGTCTTCATCCTCGAGGTCCTTCGGTAAAAGATGGTCGACCGGAACCCCATAAAAAATGGCGAGACGCTGAAGTCTCGGCACTGAAATACTTCTCTCTCCACGCTCGTAAGCCCCGAGCACCGAAGCCTTGAACTCCTTTGTCGATGCCGTCTCGACGTCGTTTAAGGAGAGTCCCTTCTGTAGACGGATGTTACGCAGTCGCTCGCCCACCTTGACGGCGTAACTCAAGTCGTAAGACATCTCTTACCCCCAACCTACTAGTCACCGAGGCTACCACAGAGGGTGGCAACCTCCCGCTCCTTGCGCCCCCAAATTTTCACTTAGCGTGAGCAATCGTACGTGAACGATGGGGTATCTGTAAACCCATGTTTTCCTTTTGGGTCCGATCTTCGCCTAAATAACTTGGATTTCCGTGGTTTGAGGCCTCACAGCCAGTCGAACTGGTACATGAGGGCAGCGATCAACACGACCGCGGCCGTCTCGGTTCGAAGGACGTTGTCTCCCAGCTTGACCTGCTTGGCCCCTGCCTTCTCGAAAGCCAAGGTCTCACTTTGGGTGAGCCCCCCTTCTGGGCCGACGATCCCAACTACAGATGCAGGATGCGTTCCTTTCAATGAGTCCTTGAGGGCAGCGGCGCTTGTTGCGTCGGCCAGCAGAGATAGCTCGTAGGAAGAGGAAGTCTCGGCGGCCCCCTCGAGGTCGAGGGGGCCGCTGATTCGAGGAAGCCACGCCCGGCGTGACTGCTTGGCGGCTTCCCTGCCGATTGTCTGCCATCTGGCCTTCGCCTTCGATCTTCGATCTTCGTTCCACTCGGGCACACTCCTCTCGGAGATGAAGATCCCAAGGGTGTCGATGCCCATCTCGACGAGTTTCTGAATTACGAAATCGATCTTGGTTCCCTTAGCCAGTCCTTGAAGTACGGCCAGATTAGGTTTCGGTTTCTCGGTGAAGGTTTCCTCGATGATTTCGCCTTCGGTCTTCTTCGCTGATGCCGTAGTCAATTCCACCAGCCAAACCCTGCCCATTCCATCGGAAACGTGGATGCGATCGCCCGGCCTCGCACGGCGCACTCTCGCGAGATGAGCCGCATCCACATCTCTCAGTCCGACTCGGCTTCCTTGGATATCTGATGCTTCAACGAAAAAGAATGGGTCGTGAGTCGGCCTTCTCACGACTTGAAGGCGCTGCGGATCTTTTCGAAGAAACCGGTCTCCTCAGAGACCTTCTCGCCGCGTGACTTGGCGAACTCGCGAAGCATCGTCTTTTGATCCTCATTCAACTTGGTGGGGATCTCCACTCCTACTTCAACGAGGAGGTCACCCCGCCCTGCACGCATAAAGTGCGGCACACCCTTCCCCTTGATTCTCAGAATGTTGCCCGGTTGGGAACCGGCAGGGATCTCGAGATCCACCGGGCCTTCGAGTGTGTCGAGCTCAAGCATCGATCCGAGTGCTGCCTGAGTAAACGAAACTGTGACGCCTGCAAGCAGATCATCGCCCTGGCGAGTGAACCTGGGGTCCGGCTTCACCCTCACGGCCACGTATAGGTCTCCCGAGTCTGCCCCGCGGCTTCCCGCCTCGCCGCGTCCGGATAGACGGAACTGCGTTCCGTCTTCCACTCCGGCAGGGACCTCGATGGGGACTTCATCCAGACGCTCGAGCCTTCCTTCGCCGTTGCACTCGCCGCACGGGTCGAGAATCTCTTGACCGGCGCCGCGGCACTGTGGGCAGGTATACGAAGTCATCAGATTCCCAAAGACGCTTCTGGTCACCTGGCGCACGGCGCCGGTGCCATCGCATCGCGAACAAGTGGAAGGAGAAGTCCCCGGCTCGGCTCCCGACCCGCTGCACTTCTCGCAAGTCTGGAGCCTTGGAATCGTTACCGTCTTGTTGGTGCCCCTGATCACATCGTCGAGTTCAACTTCGAGCTCGATCCCAAGGTCGCTGCCTCGATGCGCGGCCCGCCCCCGCCCTCGGGAGAAGCCCATGGGGTCGTCTCCGAAGAAGGAACGGAAGATGTCGAATGGATCAAAGCCTCCCGAGGGAACCCGCGCGGTCCCAAACATGTCGTAGTCCCGCCGCTTAACTGGATCGGAAAGAACCGAGTACGCCTCGGCGATCTCCTTGAACTTTCTCTCAGCGTCAGGATCGTCGGGATTCGCGTCCGGATGGTATTGACGCGCGAGCTGACGGTAGGCCTTCTTTATCTCGTCTTGAGCCGCCTCCCTGGAGACGCCGAGCAGTTCGTAGTAGTCGCGGTCCATCTCGTTCAGTCCTCGCTCGGATCCAATAGGTGCGAAAGCGCGCGGGCTACCGACTCGACCGCTGAGATCGTGTGGGGATAGTCCATCCGGGTCGGTCCTACGACGCCGACCGTGCCGGTCCGGTCCGAGCCGGCGTCATAAGGCGTGAAGATGACCGCGCACGCACGCAGATGTTCGATCGGAACTTCGTCTCCGATATAAACCAGCATCGCGCCGGCCGCCCTCACCGACTCGAGGAGGCTGGAGAGAAGCGGCGGTTTCTCCAGTGCTTCGATCACTTCGTGAGCGGTTGATAGGTCTGCGAACTTATCCGGCGAGAGAATATTTGCCGTCCCTCCGCGGTAGATCCTTTCTTCGACATCTGAGGTAAGGATCTTTTCGAGCGCTCCCGCGAAAAGCCCTGCATCCTTGGCAGATATGCCCTTTGCGTTCCGCATAGTGGCGGCCAGGTCCTGAAATGCAATGCCATCGAGTTTCTCGTTCAACTTTCGGGATATCTCTTCCAGCCAAGTCGCCGTTCGATCGGTCGGGAACTCCACAACTCCCTGCCTGACGATCCCGGTGTCTGCGATCAGAAGAAGTGTGGCCCGCCGAGCGCTTCTGCGAAGCAGTTCCAGCCTGGTCAGTTTGTTCTTACGAGCGGGAGGCGCAACCACCACCGCCGTTGCTTCGGTCACTTCCGAAAGAACATGGGAAGTGGCGTCCAGTGCATCCTCGAGGCCCCCGAACTCTCCGCGGCTGACGACAGCAATCGCCTTCTGTTCCTCGCGCGTCAGCTCGGGCCAGGTCGATCCAGGCCAGTTGTCTATGAACCACCGATACCCGAGATCGGTCGGGATCCGGCCTGCAGAGGTGTGGGGCTGACTGATGTAACCGAGTTCCTCCAGAACCCCCATGTCGTTTCTGATTGTTGCGGGTGAAACCTTTAGGCGGTAGCGGCGCGCCAGAAGCTGGGAGCTCACTGGCTGTCCGTTTTTAACGTAGTCGCGCACGATCGCTCTTAAGATCGCTGCCTTGCGGGTGTCGATCATTTCGGTAGTTCAGGTTAGCACTCGGCCCCTGCGAGTGCTAACCTCAGGGCGGCTTTTACCTGTCCAAGAGCAGGGCAGCCATGAAAGCCTCCTGGGGGATCTCGACGGACCCAACCTGCTTCATCCGGCGCTTGCCGGCCTTCTGCTTCTCCAAAAGTTTGCGCTTTCGGGTGACGTCACCTCCATAGCATTTGGCAATTACGTCCTTACGAACGGCCTTGATGGTCTCCCTCGCAATGATTCGAGAGCCGATGGCAGCCTGAATCGCAACGTCGAACAGCTGCCTAGGGATGAGCTGCCTCAGCTTCTCGGTCATCTTCTTGCCGTAGGTATAGGCCTTATCCCTGTGCACGATCGCGCTGAACGCATCGACCGGCTGCTGATGGAGAAGGATTTCGACCTTCACCAGGTCCCCTTCCCGATAACCGATCGGCTCATAATCGAGGGATCCGTATCCCTTGGTGCGGCTCTTCAGTTGATCGAAAAAGTCCACGATCATCTCCGCGAGCGGAACGTGATACCGAAGCTCAACTCGCTCTTCCGAAAGGTAATGCATCTCCTTCAGCTCTCCCCTCCTGTCCTGGCAAAGCTCCATGATCGGGCCGACGAATTCCGAAGGGGCAATGACCATCGCAGCCACATATGGCTCGCGGACCTCGGAGATACCCCCCGGATCGGGCATCTCTGCGGGGTTATGAACTATGAGGATCTCCCCCGACGCCTGCACTACCTCGTAAGCAACACTCGGCACCGTTACCAGCAGATCGAGATCGAACTCTCGCTCCAGCCTCTCCCTAACGATGTCCATGTGCAGAAGCCCAAGAAACCCGCAACGGAAACCGAATCCAAGCGCCTGCGAGCTTTCGGGCTCGAAGACGAAGGCCGCGTCGTTCAGACGAAGCTTGCCGAGGGCTTCGCGCAGATCGTCATATTGGTCTCCGTCTGTTGGATAAAGACCGGCCCAAACCATGGGCTTGGGTTCGCGGTAGCCCGGTAGAGGTTCGAGGGCAGGACGATCGAGAGTCGTGATCGTGTCACCTACGTTTGCCTGGCGAACATTCTTGACGCTTGGGATCACGTATCCCACGTCTCCGGCCTCGAGAACACCGACCGGAATCATGTTGGGGGCAAACACGCCAACTTCCTCGGTCTCGCTGATTGTGCCCGTCGCCATCATTCGAATCTTCTGGCGAGCTCTCAGCTCTCCATCTCTCACTCTTACGAAGGTGAGCACACCGCGATAGTTGTCATAGCTCGAATCAAAGATGAGGGCTCTGGTGGGCGCATCCGGGTCTCCCGAAGGCGGGGGCACCCTGCTAACGATCTCCTCCAGGAGATCTCCGACGCCATCACCAGTCTTTCCGGACACACGCCGAATCGACCCAGGATCGATACCCATCAGCTGCGATAGTTCCTTCGAAACCCGCTCTGGATCCGATGCGGGAAGGTCGATCTTGTTGAGCACCGGGATGACCTCGAGCCCCGCTTCCATCGCAAGATAGAGGTTGGCGAGGGTCTGAGCCTCGACGCCCTGAGCTGCGTCGACCAGCAGTACGACCCCATCACATGCAGCCAGCGAACGCGATACCTCGTATGTGAAGTCGACATGCCCGGGGGTATCGATCAAATTCAGCTCGTAGGTCTTGCCGTCGAGCGCCGGGTACTGCAGACGGATGGCCTGAGCTTTGATGGTTATCCCGCGCTCGCGTTCGAGATCCATCTTGTCGAGATATTGCTCTCGCATCTCCCGTTCCGGCACCGCCTTGCAGATCTGCAGTATGCGATCGGCCAGTGTGGACTTGCCGTGATCGACGTGTGCGATCAGGCTGAAGGCGCGTACGAGCGAACGATCTTTCACTGAAGGCGAGAGTAGCAGGAGGAGATGCTAAACTCTGCATCCCGCCAAATCGAGCAAGAGACCAACATGGCCAACATCAAATCGCAACAGAAACGAATAAAGACGAACGAACGTAGAAGGCTGCGCAACAAAGCCGTTCGCAGTGAGGTGAAAACCTACGTCAGGAAGTTCGAGGAAGCCCTCGCGGAGGACAACAAAGATGAAGCGGCAAAGGCACTCGGCGCCGCCGGACAGAAACTGGACATAGCAGTCTCAAAGGGCGTCCTCCACCGCAACAATGCGGCCAACCGCAAGTCCTCCCTGGCCCGTCGCCTCAAGACCTCCGGCAGCTGATCAGGCGCCAATCCAGCTGAGGGACCATCCCGAAGTCTTTGGTTCGAGCCACGCAGGAGCCTTCCTGGCCTTGTAGGACTCGGGCGACTCAGGAATCCACCTGATCGCAAGCACCTTCAGACGCTCACCCTCTTCTTTCTCAACATCCAGCACGAACGTCTCATCCACCACCGCAAGACCGCGCACCCAGACTCTCGAAAGCCAGGAGATCGAAAGCCGTGTCTCGTATCTGACGGTGGACCGCGAGATGAGCCCCGAAAAGTGGGGAGGGGCCCCCGGATCCAGAACCCCCCACTTCATCGGAACCGCTACGCCGATACCGATGGACTTCCCGACGCCAAGCACGGTTTGGCGAAACGCTCTTTCGGCTACGAGGTTCAACAGCAGCTCCAGGGCTGCAAAGTGCTTTCGCTTGAATCCTTTGGTTCGCCATTTCTTCTCGGCGTTGGTCAGATAGTCGTATGCGAACCGCTGGCGCAGCGACACGGGCAGCTCGTAGAGAACGAGGAAGTGCTTCGCCTGATCCAGCATCTTCTGCACCTTGGTCCTCGAGCCAAGGCTCCAGGCAAGCTGAAAGAAGCGGGTGTCACCGGCCCTCGCGCCGTACTTGGTCTCGAGTTGAGTCCTTGCACGCTCCGATAGGGCATCTCCGGCGATCAGCGCCACCAGCATGCGCGGATCGTACGGATCTACTTCAAATCCCGACCACGCGTCGATGACCTTGACGCACGTTGGGGGTTCGGAGCCCAAAGCGGCAAGAGCGCGTTCTGCCTCGACGTCGTGATCCAAAAGGCGAAGCGTCCCTTCCGCCCACTCGATACGGTGCTGCCCGCCAAGGCATCCAACGGTGTCCGTGACCGCTTCCAGCGTCACTCCTCTCCAGCGATCGATACGACTGCTCTTTCCAGCGCGAGTTCGTCTGGCTCCTCACTCTTCTTGATCTTGCGATCCGCATCGCTAAGAGCGCGGAAGGCATCGACCAAATCGTGGCGATCGAATAGCGCCGCCTGCTTCACGAGCTTCTCTGCCCTCCAGGCGGGAAGGCCAAGGTCACGGCCCACTTTTGATGCGGAGCCGTCTACCAGCAGCAGCATTCGGAAGTGCCGAACTAAAGTCCAGAACAGGGCCTGTGGAGCCTCTCCTTGGCGGATCAACCGGTGAAGTGACTCCAGGGCGACACCGGCGTCGCGCATGGCCACCGCGTCGACGAAGGTAAAGATCTTGACGTCTGCCCTCCCGCGAAAGTGCCTGCGGACAAGCTCTGGCGTCAAGGCGGCCTTGCCGGAAGCGATCGATAGTTCATCCAAAGCATTCGAGAGAGCCAGGCGCTCCTCTCCAACTGCTTCCACTAAAGCCCCCATCGCGTCTCCGGATATCTTCATCCCGCGCGACCGTGCCTCTTCCTTGACCCAGCCGAAGAGTTCATTCCGCCGGCCGCGGGCCGCCTCGATCACCCGACCGACTTTCTTGGTTGCCGAGGATAGTTTGGCTACCGGCTTGGCCGCGATCAGGACGAGGACCGCGTCCGGCGATGGATCTTCCAGATATTCGATGAGTTCCCTCTGGGAGTCTGCGGAAAGTTCGTCCGCGCCTCTTACCACGACGTAGCGCAAACCGCCCAGCATGGTCGGGGTCCCAAGGGCTTCGAGAATGCTGGAGGCGGGACTGCCCGGTCCGAACTCGACGGTGGACAGCTGGTCGGCATCGGGGACGAGCTTTTCCAACGCGTCGCCAGCAAGGTATGGATCATCACCCACTATCAGGTAGGCGTACGAGTGACGTGAACTCATAGAAGCATCCTAACGAGATAGTCCGACATCATCGCGTCCGCACCTTGCCCATCCCATCGACCTCGAGGATCAAATCCCCGTCTCGATCGGTGCGAAGAACCCGAGCGCCTTCGGCCTGGAAGATCCTCATGGCAGTAGGGCTCGGATGACCATAGGTGTTCCTGCCAACCGAAACCCCTACGAACTCGGGGTCCACGGCATCCACGAATTCCTCCTCGAGACGGGCCGAACCGTGATGAGGCGCCTTCATCACCGTGCAATCGATCGATCGCCTGTGTTTCTCCACGAGATGAGACTGGCCGGCTTCCTCGATGTCGCCGGTGAACAGGATGCAAGACCCGGCCCATGGGATCCGAACCACCAGGGAGGCATCGTTCAACGTGGATCCCTCGGATTGCCGCTCGTCGGCGGCCGCAGAGATTGCCTCCTCCCTGAGCGCGATATCGGGAGCCAGGATCTCGATCACAAGATCACCCACGACGAACCGATCACCGGCGATCGAAGGGGTCAGCCGGTCGCGAAAGCTCATGGCGCCCATCAAAGGATCGGGTACCCCCGGATGAACGGCGAGACGGACCTCTGCCGTTCGGAAGGCCCCCTCCAGACCGGCGACATGGTCGTAATGAAAGTGCGATACCAGCGCAACGTCGATGCGACGGATACCCCGGTTGCGAAGGTGAGCCGCGAGGAGTCGGTCGTCCGGCCCCCCGTCGATGAGGACGGTCGCGCCCGTCGGGCTCTGGACGATGGCGGCGTCCCCCTGGCCGACGTCCAGGAAAGTTATTCGGAGTCCTGGAGGCGGTTCAGATGAAGCCGGTGGGACCAGATAAGCCAGAAGGAGGACCGAGACCACCACCAAGGATGCCCTCCGGCCAAGTCGCCTGCGCCCGGCGATCCAGACCATGGCCGCGCCGATGAGCGCGTAAACCATCACGAGTCGAAGTGCTTCGATCTCAGGCACCGAGACGTAAGCGAAAGGCAGATCGGCGAAAAACGATGCAACGTTTCTCAGGACGGCGACGAATATCCCGGCAACCTCGACCATGGGTGCCGCGGCCGGTGGGAACAAAGATCCGACCGCTCCCGCCGCCATGCCGAGGACGGTTATCGGAGCCACGAGAGGAAAGGCGACGAGGTTGGCTGGAATAGAGACCAGCGACAGGCGCCCAAAATGAAACGCGAGAAGAGGCGTTACTGCGATTTGAGCGCCAAGGCCGACAGATAACGCCTCTCTCAAGATCCTGGGCCAGCCCTTCAGCCGATCCAGAAAGATCGGAGTCAGCAGGATGATGCCGAAGGCGGCGGCGAAGGATAGCTGGAAGCCGATCGACCACAAGAGAAATGGATCCACCGCTGCCAGAAGCAGGAAGGTAAGAACGAGGGCAGACATCGGGCTGGTGCGTCTTCCGAACCAGAAGACACTCAGGCCGACGACACTCATCACAGTTGCCCTCAGCACGGACGGTTCCCAGCGGGTTATCACGGCGAAGAAGATCACCGTTCCGATGCCAAGGATGATCTGAGAACGCTTGGATGTCCCGAAGGCGCGCAGGATCACGATCAACGCCCCCAGCACCATTGCGACGTTGGCCCCCGAGACGGCAGTGAGATGCGACAGACTCGTCGCCCGAAAGTCCTCGATAACTTCTTTGGGAATAAGGCGTTCGTCTCCGATAGTCAGCCCCAGCAGCAGTCCTGCATCCCGCCGTGAAAGTGACTTCTCTGCAACCAACGCCAGCCGGTCTCGCAGATGCTCGGCAGCAACAAGCACGGGATTCCGAGTCGATGCGAGCCTCTCAACCGAGCCTCCGGATAGAACTGCCGTGATCTTTCGGCGGGTGAGGCTTCGATCGAACGAATCCTTTGGATCGAGAGCGCGGAGCTTCCCCTCGATGGCGACGGAATCCCCCAAAGCAATCACATCGGTTTTCCCGTAGACCATCACGAGGATCCGCTCGTGGACTTCAGTGCCTTCGATGGATGACGCCTTCAAGCGGAATGCCATCGCTCTCCCCATCGGGGTAGGATCGCTTGCCGCTTTGCCTTCGATTCGCACGACCCTGCCGTCGAGTCTGGGAGCCAGTGACCGATCGAGAGCTGCGGATCGCAAGCCCAGGTCGGCGAATCCGACCGCCGCGGCAGCCGCAAGAGCGCCTACAACGGCCGCGAGTCCCAGACGTGGAAGAAGTTGGGTTGGGGCCGGCTCCGGGTTCTTGCGATGAAGCATCCAAACGCCGGTCAACGCGCATGCGCCCAAGACCCCCACCGCGAAGGCGACCACCGGAGATGGGCGAATGCGGTCGGCAGCAAGAACCCCCGCCGCGAAAAAGAGGGAGAGGGCGAGCGTTTGCCACGGCATCAGACCGAGACCAGATCCTTCAAAGACTCGTACTTCTTCTGACCGATTCCCTCAACCTCCATCAGCTGTCGGATAGAAGTGAACCGGCCCTTCTTCTGCCTGTGCTCGACGATCCTCGTTGCGAGAACCGGGCCCACTCCCGGCAGTTCTTCGAGTTGGACCTGAGATGCGGTGTTGATGTTTACCTTCCCGACCGGGCCAGTTGCCCCGCCCTGGTCCTGGGGAGCAGCCTCCCCCGGTCTGGCGACATAGATCTTTTCGCCGTCCGACACCTGCGCAGCGAGGTTGAGCGAATCCAGATCGGCTCCTTCAACCGGCCCTCCCGCTGCCTCGACGGCATCCTTGACTCTGCTGCCCGCTTTCAGTTCGTAGACGCCTGGTGCATTCACCATTCCAGCGACATGGACTACAACCAGCTGCTCGGGCTGAGGGCTGACTTCGGTTCTCTGGGCCTGAATCGGCGGGGCCGGGGGCTGCGAGGTGCGAGTGAATACGAATCCTGCCGATGCCACAACTAGCACGGCCAGCATCGCAACCAAGCCGGCTTCCCCCGGAGCGGCGCGCGCGGAATCCACGACCTTGCCAAAAAGCCCTCGTCCTTCCAAGAACGCCTCCGTCAACGAACGATCGGGGAAGACGGGGAAGTAGAGGGGGCGCGGGCTAAAACGCCGCCAAATCCGATGCCATATTTCTAAGTTCCCGGCACCCCAAAGGCAACATCGCGAAAATCACGGTTGTGCCTGATCTGCAAGATTATGTCGTCCATACGACATTTCCGGGCCTCTCAGACCACCAGATTCACGAGGCGCGGCGGCACGGTGATGATCTTCTTGGGACTGCCGTCCAGATGCGCTTTGACGCGCTCACTTTGAAGCGCAAGCGCCTCCATCTCCGCGGTGGTGATCGTTGGGGCCACCTGGAAGCGTTCTCTGACCTTTCCGTTTACCTGAACGACCATCGTCACGGACTCTTGCTGAATCAGTGTCTCGTCATAGGACGGCCAAGCCTCGGAATGAATGGAGGTCTCGTTGCCGTATCCACGCCAAAGCTCCTCGGTTATGAATGGGGCGATAGGCGCCAGCAGCTTTAGGAAAGTCTCTGCTGCGGAACGAGGAACCGGCCCGTCGAGCTTGGAGAACTCGTTCACCAGCTCCATCAAGCGCGCGATTGCAGTATTGAAGCCGGACTCCTCCATGTCCGCGGTCACAACCTTCACGGTCCGGTTCACCACGACTTCCAGTGATGCAGCGGCACTTTCCTGGGAAACCTCCGACAGCACCCGCCAAACCCGGGACAGCCAGCTGTGGGCCACCCTGCCGATCTCATCCATACCGTCCGCTGGAAAGTCATAGTCGGCCGCAGGAGGGCTGCAGAACAGGATGAAAGTCCGAGCAGAATCCGCGCCGTACCTTTCGATCACTTCAGCCGCGTCGATAGCGTTTCCCTTGGAACTCGACATCTCGGCCCCCCCGAGGGATACCGAACCCTGGTTGAACAACGACAGGAACGGCTCGGGAAAGTCCAACAGCCCCATGTCCTGGAAAACCTTCACGAAGAACCTGGCATAGATCAGATGCATAACCGCGTGCTCGGTTCCCCCGACGTACTGATCGACCGGACACCAGGAAGCTACTTTCTCCGGAGCGAACGCCTCCTGATCGTTGGCTGGATCGCAGTAACGCAGGAAATACCAGGATGAATCGAAAAACGTATCGAGCGTATCGGTCTCGCGCTTGGCTGCCCTTCCGCATTGAGGGCAATCGGCATTCACGAAATCCGGATTGTTGGCCAGTGGACTGGCTGCTTCCTCTCCTTCGACGGAATAGTCGACCTCGTCTGGCAATCTGACCGGCAAGTCTTCGTACGGCACGGGCACCTCACCGCATTGATCGCAGTGAATGACGGGAATCGGAGTGCCCCAGTAGCGCTGCCGGGAGACCAGCCAATCGCGCTGCCGGTAGTTGATGGACGGCTTTCCACGGCCTTCCTCGGTCAGCCAATCGATGACGCGATCTACGCCGTCTTGAGTTTCTGGGAAGACGACGGTTCCATCGAAAGGCCCGGAGTTGACCATCACGCCGGGGCCGGAGTAAGCCTCGGTTATGTCCTCTCCAACCAGCGTCTCACCCTCCGGTTGGATCACCACCGTCACTGGAAGGCCGTGCTGGCGAGCGAACTCGAAGTCTCGCTGATCGTGAGCAGGCACGGCCATGATGGCTCCGGTTCCATACCCCATAAGCACGTAGTCGGCCGACCACACCGGCATCTCTTCTCCGTTCACAGGATTGATCGCAACAGCGGGAAGCGCGAAACCCTTGCGAGTGCCTTCTCCAGACTCTCTTTCGACCTGGGTCTGCTTCTTCACCTCGTCAACGAAAGATCTGAAGCTTTCTTCGATTTCCGTCCCCGCCGCGATCTGCTCTGCAATGGGATGCTCGGGCGCAAGGACGAAGAAAGTTGCCCCCCAGAGCGTGTCGGGTCTGGTGGTGAAAACCGGAACCTCAATGGTCTCTTCGGTGTTCTTGGGCTTGACCTGGAAAACAACCTCAGCGCCTCGGCTGCGCCCGATCCAGTGACGCTGTTGATTAAGGATCGACTCGGGCCATCGCAGTCCCTCCATCTCGTCCAGGAGCCGGTCGGAGTAATCGGTAATTTTCAAAAACCACTGCGTAAGCTCGCGGATCTCGGGTTCGGAACCGCATCTCCAGCACACTCCGGTCGATAACTGCTCCTTGGCCAGAACCGTTTTGTCTACGGGACACCAATTGACCGGACTTGTCTTCCGGTATGCCAGCCCCCGTTCCCGCATCTTGAGGAAGATCCATTGGTTCCACCGGTAGTACTCGGGGTCGCAGGTGATGAGTTCCCGGTTCCAGTCGTACGAGAATCCCAGCCTCCTGAACGAAGAGCGCATGAACTCGACGTTTCGATCCGTCCACTCGCGTGGGTGGATGTTTCGTTTGATCGCGGCGTTTTCGGCGGGAAGGCCAAAGGCGTCGTATCCCATGGGATGCATGACCTCGAAACCCCTCATCCGCCAGTAGCGCGCCATGGCGTCGGCGATAGAGTAGTTCTCGACGTGACCCATATGGAGATCCCCTGACGGGTAGGGATACATCTCCATCACAAAGCGTTTTCTTGCGGGGTCCGGCTTATCTGCCGCCTGATAGATGCCGGCGGCCTCCCATTCGCCGACCCATTTCTCTTCGAATGTCTGCGGTTCGTATCGTGGCTTCATGGTTGAAAAGTACCTCCAATTCAAAAGGCCCGGCTCGGCCGGGCCCTATCGAGAATCGAATCGGTCCTCAGCGCAGCCCGTTCGGGGCGAAACTTAGCAGTGGGCAGGCCAGAGCCTGCCCGGTAAGCGCGAGGGACAAAGTGGTGCAAGACATAGGGAGATTGTGCCTGCGTAAGTGCAAGTGGTCAAGGCACTCCTGCTTGAGGTTTGATTTAGATGAGACTAAAATCTTTTTTTATGGAATCAAGCGAATCGGTGCAGGACTACCTAAAGGCCATCTACCTTCTCGCACAGACAGAAGACGAAGTGACGACCTCGGCAATCGCAGAACGCCTGAGCGTAAGCCCTGCATCGGTCACCTCGATGATCAAGCGCCTCGCAGAACGAGGGCACCTGAAGCACAGGAGATACCAGGGAGTGGAGCTGACCGAGACCGGCAGAGCTATGGCTCTCGAAGTGATCCGTCATCACCGTCTGCTGGAGGCGTATCTGAGCAAGGCCCTCGGGATGGACTGGGACCGGGTGCACGAAGAAGCCGAAGTCTTGGAGCACGCCATCTCGGAAGAGTTCGAGGATCGCATCGCCGAATATCTCGGTCATCCGACTCACGACCCGCACGGAGACCCCATTCCTCCAAAGAGAGGGCGTCATCGGGAGGTAAGTCACTCGGCTCTGTCTTCCTTTCAGAACGGAACGGCAATCATCGAGCGCGTCTCCGACCGCGACCCGGACGCTCTTCGTTATCTCGATCGATTGGGCCTGCGGCCCGGCGCCCGCATCACCGTCGAGGAGCACGCTCCGTTCGGAGGGCCGGTTTGGGTGAAGGTCGGCCGAAGACGCCACGCCCTCGGCAGAGATCTGGCAGAGACCATCTACGTTTCGAAGGGAGACAGATGAGAGACACCGAGGGAGACGAAGCCGAGTCCGTCGTGAAAAAAACCGGGACTCGAGTTTCCAGGAGGGGGTTGCTGAAAGCCGGCACCGTCGCGGCATTCGGTGCGGCTTCGGGTGCGTTGCTGCCCCGGGTCAGGGCACATGAGGGTCATGACCACGGCCCGGCCGGTGCGATGAACCACTTCGGAAACGCATCGGTCGGAGAAGTCGACACCAGGAACTTCGATCCCATGCAATATCTGAAGGAGTTCGACTACGGAAAGACCACGACGCTTTCGGATGGCCGGACCTTGCGGGAGTACGACATCAGTGCGGTCGACCTCGAGATCGAGGTGGCTCCCGGAGTGAAGTTTCCGGCTTGGGCCTACAACGGACGCGTTCCTGGACCGACGCTGAGGGCAACCGAGGGGGATGTGATCCGGATCCGCTTCACCAACGCCGGAGCTCATCCCCACACGATCCACTTCCACGGATTCCATCAGGCCAACATGGACGGAGTCTTCGAACTCGTAGATCGCGGCGAGACCTTCGTCTATGAGTTCATCGCCGAGCCCTTTGGGTTGCACCTCTACCACTGCCACACTCCCCCCCTGAAGCGGCATATCCACAAAGGTCTCTACGGAGTTTTCATCGTCGACCCGCCCGGTGGCCGCCCGCCGGCCAACGAGATGGTGATGATGATGAATGCGTTCGACACCAACTTCGACAACGAGAATGAGATCTACTCCGTAAATACGGTGGCATTCCATTACCTGCATCATCCGATCAAGGTGAAGCTGAACGAGCTGGTGCGGGTCTATCTCGTGAACATCACCGAGTTCGACCTCATCAACTCATTCCATACCCATGCCACCTTCTTTCACGAATACCGCACCGGCACCAAGCTCGAACCAGACAACTTCACCGACACCATCATCCTTGGTCAAGGTGAAAGGTCGATCGTCGAGTTCAGTTACCGCTATCCCGGCCCATACATGTTCCACGCCCATGTGAGCGAGTTTGCGGAACTGGGCTGGTCCGGCATGTTCGAGGTGGTCTAGATGGCGGACATCCGCGAGAAAACCGTTGCTCCCAAGACCCTGACACCGGGCGGACGGCTCATCCTGCTGGTGATCCCGCTGCTGCTGCTCGGCGGGCTGGTCGCAGCCTTTGTAGTGATCGGCCCCCGGGGCATCTTCCCCGGCGAGTTTCCTCCGGTCGAGGATCTCTCGTTTGGCAGAGTCACTCTCGCCCCCAACGAGATAAAGATGGTGGTCACCAATGGGGGGCCGAGCCCCGTAACGATTGCCCAGATTCTCGTAGACGACGCCTATTGGGAGCACGAGGTAGTTCCCGGAAGGACGGTTGAACGTCTCGGAAGCGCCACCATCACCATCCCCTATCCATGGGTTGAAGGCGAACCTGCTGCCATCACGATCGTCACCGAGACTGGCGTCACCTTCACCCACGAGATTGCTGTTGCGACCGCGACTCCTGCCGTCGACATGCGATTTCTGATCACCTTCGCAATGCTCGGCATCTATATAGGAGTCATTCCGGTCGCGCTCGGCATGACCTGGCGGCCATTCCTGCTCACTCTCTCCGATCGATGGATCCATTTCTTTATGGCGCTCACCGCCGGAATCCTCATCTTCATCGGAGTAGAGACGTTCGTAGAAGCGCTCGAGAATTCGCATGGGCTTCCAACCGCGTTCGGCAGCACCGGGCTTGTTACGGTTGTGGCTCTCGCGTCATTCTTGGTGATCCTCCTCGGTTCGAGACGGATAAGAGGTATCGGTGCTTCTGCGGGCCGCAGCGGTCTTCCCGTGGCATACGCGGTAGCCACCGGCATCGGTCTGCACAATCTTGGGGAAGGCCTCGCGGTGGGGGCCGCCTATCGGCTAGGCGAGATCGCCCTTGGTGCTTTCCTGGTTATCGGATTTGCCCTGCACAACACCACCGAGGGCGTCGGCATCGTGTCGATCCTGGGACGGAAGAAAACCAGTCTCAAACATCTGATCGCCCTGGGCGCCCTGGCCGGTGTCCCAACGATCTTTGGTGCTTGGACCGGCGCTTTCTTCTTCTCACCGCTGATCGCGACGGTCTTCCTGGCCATAGCTGCTGGAGCAATTGCAGAAGTGGTGGTGGACGTGATGAGGGTGGTGAGAGATGACGCGGTCGGAGGACTGATGTCGACAGAGAGCCTGGCAGGCGTGGTCACCGGACTAGCTGTCATGTACCTCACAGGGCTGCTGATCGCGGCGTGAGACCGGTAGCCCTCCTTATGAGCTTGGGGCTCTTGCTCAGCGGATGCACAGCAGAGCAACCGACCACTCAACTGGCTGACCGGGGAAAGACTGTGGCGGAGGCCAAAGGATGCTTCTCATGCCATTCGGTCGATGGATCACAGTCAGTGGCCCCAACCTGGAAAGGCCTGTTCGGAAGCAATGTGGAACTCACAACCGGCGAAACCGTGGTGGCCGACGTCGCGTATCTTCGAGAGTCGATGCTGAAACCATCGGCGAAGACCGTGGCGGGATATCCCGAGGGCTTGATGGAAACGGTCATCAAACCAAACTCGCTGACCCCTGAAGAAGTTTTGGCTTTGATCGCTTATATCCAGTCGCTTTAAAGATTAGATCCAAAAGTCTTGGGTACTCATAGGCTCCGGCACCCAACAAGGAGGCAACCATGCCCGAGACTGCAGAGGAACTATTCGAGCACGAGCTCCGCGACATCTACGATGCGGAACACAAGCTCGTCAGAGCAACGGACACCATGGCCAAGAAGGTAAAGGACGAGACCCTGAAGTCTGCCTTCAGAGAGCATCACGAGGTCACAAAGGGTCAGGTGGAAAGACTCAAGGGCGTATTCGACGACATCGGTCGCAAGCCCAGAAGGGAAGCTTGCGACGGGATCAACGGCCTGATCGAAGAGTTCTCCGGATTCGTGAAGGACGAAAGACCCTCCCCGGAGGTCCTGAATTTCTTCGCAATCGGAGCCGCTTCAAAGGTTGAGCAGTACGAGATCCAGGCTTACAAATCCCTGATCGCCTTGGCAGAGCAGCTCGGCCTCAATGAATCGGTTGGCCTTCTTACCGAAAATCTCACTGAGGAAGAAGAGACTGCCAGCAAGCTGGAGACGATGTCCGGCACCTTCGTCAAGAAACTGTCTTAGCGCTCAACCGGTAGTCCGAAAAAGCCTTTCCCAATGGGAGAGGCTTTTTCTTTTTTCTTGCATGCCCCGGCGCCTAGACTGGTCCTAAATGAGATCGGTTCGACAGGCGAAACCAAGCGACAGGCGCCATGTGGAAAGGGTAGCCCTTGTCTCGCTTGGGGCCGCAGGCTTTCTGATCGCATCAAAGCTGGCGGCGGGGCTCGCCAGCGGAAGCCTTGCGCTTCTCTCGGAAGCGGCCCACTCCGGTCTGGACGCCGGCGCTACGCTTTTGACTTTTTTTGCGGTGAGAATCGCATCGAGGCCTCCCGACACCGAGCATCCCTATGGACACGGGAAGGCGGAGAACATTTCCGCCCTCATCGAGACGATGGCTCTGTTCGGGCTCTCGGTTTGGATCGCCAAAGAGGCCATTGAAAGACTGACCGGCGACCCGGCCCATGTTGAGGCCACCTGGTACGCCTTCGCGGTCATGGGGATCTCGATCGTGGTTGACTTCTCCAGGGCAAGGGTTCTCCGGGAGGCCGGCCGCAAATATCGTTCCCCTGCCCTGGAGGCGGACGCCCTTCATTTCACCGCCGACCTGCTCACATCAGCAATCGTTCTGGTGGGGCTGGTCTTCGTGCGTTTCGGACTCCCGGAAGCTGATGCCATGGGGGGTCTGGCCATCGCGGGATACGTCGGGTTTCAGAGCATACGACTGGGACGAAAGAGCATCGACGTATTGATGGACCGCGCTCCGATCGAGGCATTGGAGGAGATGGAAGCGGCGGCGGCCGCGGTCCCAGGGGTTGAGGAGGTAAGGCGGGCGCGAGTTCGCTACGCCGGAGGGCAGCCACACGCCGATATCGTCGTCGGGATTTCTCGAACCGTGCCGCTAGAGACCGCGCACCAAGTCACAGAGGAGGTCGAACGAGTGATTGCCGAAGTGGCTCCGGGGGCCGACGTGGTCGTTCACGTCGAACCGCTCGCCGACGAAAGCGTGCTCGCCCAACGAGTAGTTTCGATCGCCGCCAGGGAACCCCGGGTTAGGCAAGTTCACAACGTGCTTGCATCTTTCCACTCGGAGGGAATCCACATCTCCCTGCATGCCAAGTTCCCCGGTGACATGTCCCTGTCTGAAGCCCACGACATCGCCGAGGCGCTCGAAGCCGAAATAGCATCGGATATCCCCGAAGTAGTCCGAGTGGACACCCATCTCGAACCTCTCGAGTCTCAGTCGGACACCCGTGAAGATGTGACCTCGGACCACAGCCGCCTCGTAAGAGAGATGAAGGTAGTCGCTGAAAGCCAGCCCGAAGTTCGAAACTGCCATGAGGTTCTCGTCAGCCGGGCGGCCGGGGGCCAGCTGGCGATCGTCATGCATTGCGAAGCGGAGGCAGGAATCTCCGTGTCCGAGACCCACGATGCCTCCACGAGGATAGAGAATCAGGTCCACCACGGGTGGCCTCAGGTGGAACGGGTTACGGTGCACTTCGAGCCCGTCGGAACTCCCTAGGGCTCTCAGTGGTTTCGACTCAGCTTATGGGGGGAGAACGGATCGGAAGGTATAAGGGAGAACAATCTTGAACAAAAACGTCGCAGCGGTGCTGGTTCTTGTAGTCATCGTAGTGTTTGGAGGAGTTCTCGCGGTAATGACTCTTCAGAGGACCGACGAACCAGAGCCTACGCCGTCACCCTCCCCGACACCCGTTCTGCTCGGCGACTACGAGTTGGAAGGCAGGATAACCGCCGCATCAACTGCGGGAGCTCTCAGCCCTTCCCCTGGTACCGCCGGAGAGGTGGACAGCGGCATCACGGGAACCATCGACGTGAGGCTGCAGGAGATCAGAGGTGACTTCGATGGATGCATATTCGAGGCCGGAGAGGTAGCGATCGTAAGGATCGTGGACGCAACTGTGTTCGATCCCCCGACGTTGATCAGCGCTCGCTCGTTCCCGGACAATCTGATCGGAGAAAACATCGAGTCCACCGGCTCGGTATTCCAGGATCCCGACGACAAGTGTCATCTGGTCGCCGCCCGAATCGACGCCACGCCTGAGCGCAGAACACCGTCCGACGACACAACCCCAACGCCTACCGATGACGTAGACGAGACCCCCACTCCGACGCCCACCCCGACGTCCTGAGAAAAATAGCTCCGAAGGAGCGATTAGATGTCCTACCCCCTCATTACTATGGAAACATGCAGAAAACGTCTTCAACTGGGTTGGTCGTCGGCGGCGTACGAAGCACGTCTCGACTTGGAAACATAGCCAGAGGAGCGGTCGCCGCGGCCTTGCTGAAGGCTGGAAAATGCGTCCTGCTACCAATGAATGATGATCAGAGATACGACCTCGTGATAGACGAAGGTTCAGAATTTCTGCGTGTTCAATGTAAGTACGGGCGATTAAGAAATAGCGTCGTCACTTTTCAGACTTGCTCTAACAACGTGTCCTCGGGACGACGCGATTATCGGGATGCGATTGAATACTTTGGTGTCTACTGTGCGGAACTCGGGACGTCCTATCTGGTTCCCATCGACCATGTGCCTCTCAGGCTGGGTTCCTTGCGTGTCGGCTCTTGCCGCAACAACCAGTCTCAAAACATCCGGTGGGCTAGGGATTATCTGATCGAGTATCCTCCTCAGGAACTCCTCAGGCTGGCGCGTTATCCTTAGAGACAGTTAGAAACAGATGGGGCTGTAGCTCAGTTGGTAGAGCGCGACGCTGGCAGTGTCGAAGTCAGGGGTTCGAATCCCCTCAGCTCCACAGAAGTCGCGTTTCGACTACGCCGTCGACTGGGTACGGCTGCCTTACATCGTTGCTGAGGCATACGCAAAGCCGGTAGCTGCAACCAGCCGTGTAGGCTTCCGGATGCTGACGCATAATTGCCCAATGCCCCCCGAAGATTCAGCAGAACTACTGCCTACCGGCACCGTCACCTTCATGATGACCGACGTCCAAGGCTCGACTCAGCTCTGGAACGAGCATCCCGAAGGTATGCGCGAGGCAATGACTCGGCACCACCAGATCATTCATGAGGCGATCGAGACCAACAACGGGGGCCGACCGCGCGATCAGGGAGAGGGGGACAGCATCCTTGGGGCGTTCGCCCGAGCGACGGACGCGGTGACCTGCGCCATTCAGGTTCAGCGAGCGCTAGCTGATGAGCCTTGGCCAGAGGGAACTCCTATTTCAGTCCGTGCGGCTCTTCATACCGACGAAGCGGAGCTTCGACAGGATGGCAACTATCTTGGCCTCGCATTGAGTCACTGTGCTCGATTAAGGGCAATCGCTCACGGCGGTCAGACTCTTGTTTCTCAGGCGACTCGGGAATTGGTTGGAGATCGTCTTCCGGACGGGAGTTACTTAAAGAGCCTCGGCCCGCACCGTCTCAAAGATCTGGCGGTTCCCCAGGATGTCTATCAGTTGTGTCATTCCGCTCTGTTGGATGACTTCCCGCCGCTGCTCTCCCTGGAGCTATTCCCCAACAATCTCCCAATACAACTGACGTCGTTCGTGGGCCGCGAGATGGAGTTGCGGGAGGTTGCCAAGTTGCTCAAAGCCAACCGCTTGGTGACCCTGACCGGATCCGGAGGCAGTGGAAAGACGAGGTTGGCATTGCAGGCTGCGGCCGATGTCCTAGAGGACCACTCCGATGGAGTTTGGTTCATCGATCTCGCCGCCATCTCGGATCCCGAGTTGGTGCCGTCGGGCATTGCTTCGGAACTCGGGTTAAAAGCTGAGGGGGGCTCCGCGGTTGAGAGCACGCTCGCAGCGTCCTCGGCGGCCCGCCCTGAAAACTTGGTCCAACGCTTGAAGGATTACATCCACTGGCGCGACATGCTTCTTCTTGTCGACAACTGCGAACATCTGATATCCGACGTAGCGGAAATTCTGGAGAGTCTGCTGCGCGCCTGCCCCAACCTGAGAGTGCTGACTACCACACGAGAGCCCTTGGGCATCTCTGGAGAGGCGACTTATCGGGTCCCGTCGTTGAGTGTGCCGAATCCCAAGAACACGCTGTCGACCGAGGAGTTATCGGAGTTCGAAGCGGTCCGGCTGTTTCTTGATCGGGCCGCTCTTGTCAAGAATGACTTCGAGATAGACGCCCAAAACGGGCCGGCCGTAGCCCAAATCTGTCGGAGACTGGATGGCATTCCGCTGGCGATAGAACTGGCTGCTGCAAGGGTCAAGGCGCTCAGTCCGGAGCAGATCGCTGCTCGCCTCGACGATCAGTTCCGGTTATTGACTGGAGGAAGCCGTACATCGCTCGAACGGCAGCAGACTCTGCGAGCAGCGGTTGACTGGAGCTATCGGCTTCTCAGTGAATCTGAGCGCACGCTCCTGCGGAGGCTGTCGGCTTTCGCTGGAGAGTTCAGTCTGGACGCCGCAGAGAAAGTTTGTGCCGACGCGAGTCTTAGCGAACACGATGTTTTAGACCTAGTGGCTCAACTCCTAGACAAGTCACTTGTAATGATGCAGGCGGAGGTCGGCGAACCTCGATACAGCCAACTCGAGACAATCCGTCAGTATGCTCGGGAAAAGCTGTTGGAGTCCGGTGAGGGCGAGGCTACCCGGGAGCGCCACCGAGACTTCTATCTCGAGCTCGCCGAGCGAGCCCACACTGAACTCGAAGGGCGTGAGGTCGCAAGGTGGCTCGAGGTCCTCGATCAAGAGAAGGACAACCTTCGCGCGGCTCTCGAGTGGAGCCTTGCGGATGACAATCCCGAGCGCGGCCTCCGCATTGCGGGAGCACTCGGAAGTTATTGGGACATTCGCGGGGGCCACCGCGAGGGTCTTGTATGGCTGGAGCAGTTCCTTTCCAAGCCTGGGAAAGCCGACCCCGCAGTTAGGGCGAAAGCCTTGAGGGAGGCCGGCAGTTTTACCGGCCCTCGGGATATCAATTCTGCCGTTCGCCTGACGGAAGAGGCACTGGAGCTGTCAAAGCAGGTCGGGGATCTCTCCGGCCTATCTCGAGGAAAACTCAATCGTTCGATAGGTCTCTTTTTCGAAGGTGAGGTCGAGGCCGCCATTTCGACCCTGGAGGAAGCCGTCTCCCTAGCCCGCCAAGCCAACGACCAATTCGCCGAAGGTCACTCGTTCTTTTGGCTGGGAAATATTGCGCACATGCGTGGTGATCATGCAAAATCGAAAGAGTATTTCGAGGAGGCGATGAAGGTTGCCCGCGCCGTGGGGACCCCCCTTGGTATCGCTCGAAGCCTCTACGCTTTGGCGAGGGAGGCCCATTGGGATGGGGACTTCACCCAGGAGAAAGTTCTTCTGGAAGAGTCTCTCGCCCTGGCTCGCGAAACAGGGGACACCGCCGCGATTTTCCAGCTGCTTTCTAGCCTGACCTGGATCGCCGAAGCGTCGGGGGATGACTCGCTAGGAGCGGTGCTCTGGGAAGAGGCAAGTCAGATTGTTCGGGAATCAGGCGACGTGTTCTGGTTGAACCACCTGGCATCGGAAGCTAACCGGAGAGGGGCTTACGATGAGGCGCTTACGCTGTTTCTGGAATGTCTTTCCCGTTATCGCGAGTTGGGTGCCACCGACGGGATTGCGCTTGAATTGAACAACGCCGGCTGGTTGGCGTTCCTCCAGGGTGACCTTGAGAGATCGCGTTCACTCTTAGAGGAAGCCATCTCGATCCATCGAAATAACCCGCGCCGAAAAGTTCACCTGGCTTCCTCCACTCATAGTCTTGGAGAGGTTCTGCGGGTGAGTGGTGATCTTGATGGAGCCCGCGCTCTGTTGGAGCAGAGCCTTACCCTCTCCACCGAGCTGGGAATCAAGTTCCAACGAGTAGCCGCCCTTCTCAGCCTCGCCGAGGTTGCTCGCCATGAGAATGATCTCGAAGCTGCAAAGCGACTCGTGAAAGAAGCAGTCGAGGAGGTACAGGGTTCCCAAGAAATCCGATGGAGGGCCGATGCGCTATACGGCTGTGGCCTTGTGGCGGCCGCAGAAGGCGACCGTCTCCGTGCCGCACGTCTTCTCGGCGCCGCTGAAGCTCAAAGAATCTCGCTCAATCAAAAGATCCCGCCCGTATATGTCTCGACCTATCAGCGTGAAGTCGACGCCCTGCGCTCGGCGCTCGATCCAGAACAATTCGAGAAGGCTTGGGCCGACGGGCGAGCCATGGCGGCAGATCGGGCGACCGAATATGCGCTGACCAGCGCTGCCGAACCGCTACGAAAGGACTCTCGCTGAGCCCAGGATCGGGACAGACCCAATGGGTGGGGTTCGCAAGGCTCTAGGCGCAGACTCGAGGCAATCTTTCGGCCCACGGCCGGGCCTCCTCGAGGTGGGAGGCGAGTCTGAAGATGGTTGCCTCATCGCCGAACCTGGCGGTGAATTGAACACCTATCGGAAGACCATCGTCGTTCCAATGCAGGGGGACGGAAGCCGCAGGCAGACCGCCGTAATTGGCCAGAACCACGAAGGGGATCATCATCCCAGCTCTCACCCATCCATACAGAGGATTACCCTCCATCTCGAAGGAGCCGAGCTCGGGCGGCGGTTCGGCCAATGTCGGGGTGAGGAAGAGATCGTATTGACTCAAGGACGTCTGGATCAGGCGGGCCGAATACTGCAGATCCTGCACAGCCTGCAGGTATTCGCCAGAGTTGAAAGACCGACCCAGATCCGCGGCCGCCCACGTTAGTGGCTCGAAGTTCTCCTCTTCGGCCTTCTTGTTCAGCTGCCGGGACCAGTCGTCGATCAGCTTGGCCGCATCTGCCGCGAACAGAAGGGTGAATGCCTGGGTTAGAGCGTCGGGGTCGAGCCCCACCTCTGGGATGAATTCCTCGACCTCATGTCCCAGAGAGTCGCAAAGCTCCGCCGCATTTCTCACGGCAGCGACGCAGTCCTCGTGGACGGATGCATCATTTGGAGTCTGAGTCGTGAAAGCAATCTTCAACTTGCCGGGATCGGCCCCAACCTCCTCGAGGAATGGCCTTTCGTTGGGTGGGGCCCAGTACGGGTCTCCGATCGCAGGGCCGGAGATGGCGTCCAGCACTGCTGCGCTATCTCGCACCGAAAGCGTGAGCACGTGCTCGGCCACGAGGCCAGAGATCTGATCCCCATATTTCGGACCGAGCGGGTTCCTGGCCCTGGTTGGTTTGAGACCGAAGAGCCCGCAGCAAGACGAAGGAGTTCTTATTGAGCCACCACCGTCATTTCCGTGAGCGAGGGGGACCAGCCGGGCGGAAACGGCGGAAGCAGAACCTCCGCTCGACCCTCCAGAACTCCTTTTCGTGTCCCATGGGTTGCGCGTCGCTCCGAACCGGTGGGGCTCGGTGGTCGGGAGGAGACCGAATTCAGGAGTATTGGTCTTACCTACCGTTACGAATCCTGCCTTCTTGAAGCGGGTGACGATCTCACTGTCCTCCTCCGATACGTAATCACCCACGAACTCGGAGCCTCCCGTGAGGCGGACTCCTGCATATTCGGCAGTGAGATCCTTCAAGAGGAACGGGACTCCTTGAAACGGACCTTTGGGAAGACTTCCCTCAACGGCTTCGATCGCTTCGTCGAACATCGGGGTTACGACGGCATTCAGTTTGGGGTTGAGGCGCTCTACCCTCTCGATGGCAGCTTCGACGAGCTCACGAGGTTTGATCTCGCGATTGCGAACCAGCTGGGCTTGGGCGGTAGCATCCAGTGAAACGAGTTCTAGCATTGATTCCCCAGTCGTTCCCAAAGTTCGACTCTACTATGGTCATAATCCTTGAGTAGCCTTCACGTCGCGATGGACAGACCGCTCGTTTTTGCCACGCTGCTCTCCCCCAACGTGTATCCGGTGTACCAGGCTGCCGTGGCAAAGATGAGCAGAGATACGGGCTTGGACATCGATCTCGTCAGGGGGAATTCCTATTCCGCTTTCTTCGGGGGCTCATTCGATGGGGTATTCGTATGCGGCCTTCCTTACATACTCATGACCAGAATTGCCGAGCCACCGATGGAGCTGCTGGCCGCCCCGGTTCTTCGGGGCCAACGGTATGGAGATAGGCCGGTTTATTTCTCGGATGTGATCGTTCGCCGCGATTCATCCTTCCAGACGTTTCTCGACCTAAGAGGCGGGAGCTGGGCATTCAACGAAAGGTTGTCCCACTCGGGCTATGGAGTCGTCCGCCATCATCTCGTCTCGATCGGCAAGACGGCCGGCTTCTTCGGGAAAGTCATAGAGGCTCGCTTTCACCTCAATTCCATCGAGATGGTGGCCAACGGTCGGGTGGACGGCGCAGCCATCGACACCCAAGTTCTCGAAATCGAATTCACCACTCGCCCCGAGCTTAGAAACCGATTGAGAGTGATAGAAGCCCTGGGTCCCTCGTCCATTCAGCCGGTGTTGGTTTCCTGCAAGCTCCCCAAGCCTCTTCGGGCCAAGCTACGGGAGTCCATCTTGTCCCTGCACGATGATCCAGAAGCTGGGCCCCCACTCGAAGCTGCCGGGGTCAGCAGATTCGAGGCAATCCAAGACTCCTCATATGACGATCTCAGAAAAATGCTCGCCGCCGTAGAGGAATCCGGCATGGACCATCTTGGAGGGCCCCCGACCAAGAGATAGTTTGTTAAACTAATTAGCGATACTAACTATCTTGTTACGAGGGAGGGGCCGTGCCAACCCAAACCAAGGTCGATCCCAAGCTGGTCTCCGGGCTGCGGCTATCGGTGATGCGCCTCGCTCGCAGGCTCAGGCAGCAGGCCACAGGTGATATCACCCCATCGATGATCTCTGCGCTTCACAGCGTCGAGGCCCTTGGGCCCATTCCATTAGGAGAGCTGGCTCAGGTCGAGAAAATTCAGCCACCGACTATGACGCTGATAGTCAATCGGCTCGACGACCAGGGCCTCATCAAAAAGGACGTTGACGCGTCGGACCGCCGCATCACGCGGATCTCGATCAGCGTAGAGGGAAAGAAGTTCCTTGGGAGCCACCGCTCCCGCAAGGACGCCTACCTGGCTCGAGCCCTTGAAGAGTTGAGCGATCACGAGCTGGCAAAGATCGAAAAGGCGATACCGATTTTGGAGAAGCTGCTCGAGGCAACCGAATGAATTTGATCAAAGCGCTTACCTCGAGAACTTTCAGTTCACTCAACATCCGAAACTACCGGCTCTACTTCTTCAGCCAGATCGTTTCGATGAGCGGCACCTGGATGCAACTCGTTGCGCAGGGGTGGCTGGTCCTGAAGCTCACCGACAGCGGTGTCGCCCTCGGAACCAATGCGGCCCTGCAGTTCCTGCCCTTGCTTCTGTTCGGAGCATGGGGAGGTGTCATCGCAGACAGGCTGGATAAGAGACGCGGATTGGTGTTCACGCAGGCCGCTGCTGCACTGCTCGCGGTCGTACTTGGGGTTCTGACGTTGACCGGGGTCGTCCAGCTGTGGATGGTCTACCTTCTTTCATTCCTCCTCGGTCTCGTGACGATTATCGATATGCCCACCCGCCAGGCCTTCGTGGTGGAGATGGTCGGTCCGAAGGACCTCTCCAACGCCATCGGGTTGAACGGCGCAATATTCACCTCCGCTCGGGTGGTGGGCCCCGCTCTCGCTGGGCTGCTCATCAAGGTGGCAGGGATCGCGCCGGCCTTCATCATCAACGGGGCGAGCTATCTCGCCGTAATCGCAGCACTCATTGCGATGAGACCCGATGAACTGATACGTAAAGCTCCGGTGGCAAAGGCAAGGGGGCAGCTGAGAGAGGGTCTCAGGTACGTCTGGCGAACCCACGATCTCAAGTTCACTTTGCTGATGATGGCTCTGGTGGGAACCTTCGCCTTCAACTTTCAGGTGCTGCTGCCGGTTCTCGCCAAGCACGACCTCGGCGGGGATGCTGGCACCTATGGATTGATGGGCTCGGTGCTTGGAATTGGAGCCGTCATCGGAGCGCTCTTTGCAGCAGCCCGAAACAGGCCAACAAGACGCTTGATTCTTGGATCGTCCCTCGCAACCGGGGCATTCTTGATGGCCGCGGCTGCCTCCCCCAACCTGCCACTCATTCTAATCTCACTGGGATTAGTCGGAGCCGCCAGCATCATCTTCATCGCAACGGCAAACGCCACTCTCCAGCTGAACTGCAGCGACGCTATGCGCGGGCGCGTGATGGCTCTCTACACGGTGGTGTTCCTGGGAAGCACCCCCATCGGGGGCCCCCTGATTGGATGGATAGCCGAGCAGTTCGGGGCCCGCATCGGTCTTCTCGTCGGAGGCATGGCCGCATTCGCCGCGGTAGCTCTCGGGGCGGGGATGCGCCTTCGCGCCAGACGCCGGACCATCGATCTCTCATTCGAAGAAACGACTCGCATTTCCACACGGCAGGGGGAGCGCGTCTCTCCCTGACCGGATCTCCGCCGGGCGGTATAGATTTAGCCAATAGATGGCGCAAGCAGCTGAGGATCTGTACTTCAACCCATTCGAGCCCGGCTTCCGCGAGAACCCGGTCCCCTCGTACGAACGGCTGATGCGCGAACAGCCAAGGCATAAAACTCCGTTCGGCAGCTGGGTGCTCACCAAGCACGCAGACTGCATGAAGATCCTCCAGCATCCCGAGACCAGCCACGACCCCATGAACTCCGAGGTCTTCCAGATGATGATGGCTGGAAGCTCCGACGTTGATGAGCAGTGGCAGCGAAGGCGTTCATTTTTGTTCATGGATCCTCCAGACCACACAAGGCTGAGAGGTTTGGTGACCAAGGCATTTACTGCGAGGACCATCGAAAGACTGCGGGCTAGAGTTCAGGAGATCACCGACGAGCTCATTGACTCAGCCTTAGAAAAGGGCCACCTGGAGCTGATAACGGATCTCGCTTATCCCCTTCCGGTGAGGATCATCTCCGAGATGCTCGGAGTTCCTCCCGAGGATCATGAAGTATTCAAGGATTGGTCGCGAGAGCTGGCCAGGAGTCTCGATCCGGAGCCCTTTGTCCCCAAAGACCTCATCAAAAAGAGAGAGGCAGCCGGTAACGCGTTCCGCGAATACTTCAGCATTCTCATCGACGAAAGAAGGAAAGCCCCCGGCCAGGACTTATTGAGCGGGCTGATCGAAGCGGAAGAGGCTGGGGACAAGCTCACCAAGGATGAACTTCTATCGACTTGCATTCTTCTGCTCATTGCCGGTCATGAAACGACCGTCAACCTGATCGGAAACGGAGTCCTTGCGCTTCTTCGAAACCGATCCGAGTTCGAGCGGCTGAAACTTGACCCATCTGTCTCCAAAACGGCGGTGGAGGAGACGCTTCGCTACGACCCTCCGGTTCTCTTTACCGCACGGGTTGCGATGACCGACATCGAAATGGAAGAAGTCACGATCGGAAAGGGCGAGCAGGCCATACTTCTGCTCGGCGCAGCCAACCGAGATCCCGACGTATTCGACCGGTCCTCAATTTTCGACATCACTCGAACCAAGAATCCTCATCTGGCATTCGGCATGGGGATCCACTTCTGCATCGGGGCCCCCCTTGCGCGCGTAGAAGGACAGATTGCTCTGTCATCTCTTGCGCACCGGCTTCCACACATGGAACTCGAGACCGATCACCCGGAATACAAAGAGAACATCGTCCTAAGAGGACTTCGCGCGCTGCCGATAGCCATCTAACGGCAGTGCCCACTTAAGCCGGTGGGATCTCCTGCGGGTCTGCCGGATCTTCGGGCTCGGCGGTGATCTCCGTGACCTCGGCTGCGACTCCCCCACCGGGACGTCTCCGGCGCCGGCGCGTCCTCACTCCGCCCGAGCCATCTCCTGAAGAAGCGGCGGTGGATTCCTCTGCAGGGATCAACTTGATCGTCAGTCGGAAGGGCTGAGGGGTAGCAGGAGTTCCGTATTCCTCCTGAAGATTCGAGATGAGCTCCTCCAACTCGACTCCATCCGAAGGCAGCATATTGAGCGTCTTCGGACGATTGATCATCGAAGCAACGCCGGTCTCTCTAGGCGGCCCCCTGCGCCGCCTGCGTTTGCGTCGTCCTGTCCCGCTTGGTGGCTGAGCCTGAGCATCCTGCTTTGCTGGCTGGGCCCCTTGTTGTGCGGCGGGGGTGCGATCAGTGCTCTGCCGGCCTCCCCCACCGCGGCCTCTTCGCCTTCTGCCACCCCTGGGCATCTAGTGGGCCTCCGCATAAGTAGGTCGCCGCACCGAGAGCGCACAGGCGCCCCGAGCGCCAGGCGCGAGGAGGGAGCATACGCTTGCCGTATGTGACCGACGAGGAACGCCGCGATCGGGGATGGATGTGCGCTCGAATGCCGGCGTAATTGTGCGGAGGCCCACTAGGCGCCCTCCTGCTTGACACCGTCTTCCAGCGCTACCACCTGTGCATCCTTCCATAGCCGCTCCAGCTCATAAAACTCACGCTCTTCCTTATGGAAGATATGGACCACGACATCGAGGTAGTCGAGCAAGACCCAGCGAGCTTCGCTTTCTCCTTCGCGTCGATAGGGCTTCGACCCATCGGCACGCAGCTGCTTTTCGATCTCCTCGGTGATAGTGGCTACCTGGCGCTCGTTGTTGCCTGAGCAGATAACGAAGTAATCGGTGATCCCTATGATCGGGCCAACTTCGAGGATCAAAATGTCTTCGGCCTGCTTGGTGGACGCGGCCCTTGCTGCGGCCAACGCTCTATCGACGGGTTCTATCAGTAGCTCTCAGCCTCTCAGGAGTTTCCGTGCTTTTCGATGTAGTCCTTACCCACCACGATAGTAAGGTCAACCAGACTCTGCCGCTGTCTCGATATCACTACCTCGCCCACTCCAAGAATCCCCTTGACCTCATTGGCTACCGCGAGGGCTTCATCCGAATTCGAGTAGACGACAATCTGAGAGACATCGTAATCGAAGTGCCTGGCGTTCTGATTGAGAATGATCCTGAACCCATTGGGGACGAGCTGGTCGCCCACCCGTTGCCCGATTCCAGGAACGCCGTTGCCGTTCAGGATCTCCAACCGCCTGCCTGCAACACCCGAACCGGCCGGCTGCGATCCGGCCAGATATCGCTTCACAAGACGATCCACGGCCTCGCGGTCGACACTGTAGAACTGGGTGCCGGTGGAAAGCCCGGTCGACTGGACCGGAAGAGTCTCGAAAGCCACTCGATCGCCCATCTCAACCAAGCTGCTCATCAACTTGGCTACATCTGAACCTTCCCCGTTGGTGGTGTACAAGTCCGTGCTGCCGGCCATCAGTGCCGAAACTCCTTCTGGACCGTCGCCTTGATTGAACTTTTCGAAGAATGCAGACCAAAAGACGGCATGACGCGCGGCTCTCGAAATCTCGTCTCCGTTGGATTCGACGAATGCCAGGTATTGCGCTGCTCTCTCACCGTTTAGGGTTTGGGTTCCTTCGGCAAAGATCGTCCTTACGCGCCCCGCCTCTTCAACGGTTAGGGGAGCCGATACCTCCAGGGTCACGCCCCCCATCTTGTCCACGAGCGCTTGTATTCCCTGATCGGAGATCTTGAGAAAATGATCGAATTGCACGCCCAGCATGTTCGCGACGGCCGTTAGCTGAAGAGGCTCGCGGCCCAAGGAGAGTGCTTTGCCGATGATCTCCTGACCGAAACCTGGGATTTCGACGTATGCCGTTCTTGGGATGTAGAGGACCACACCTTGATTGCCTTCCGGATCTTCGGAGAAGACGGTCAACCAGGCGGCTCCCAAGTCTGGATCCGACTCGACGGTCCCGATCGCCAGCCATGTCCTTTGGCTCGAGACGGTCTCCCCGCCGGGGGGGACCGCAGAGGACGAACCCTCACGGACATTCTGAAACAGCAGGATTCCCCCCGCGATTACCGCGCCGACGAGCACCCAGAGGAAGATCACGAGGCCAAGAGCCTTCTTGCGACGCTGCTTGGCAATCGCGCGGCGCCTGGCTATTCGGCTTCCAGGACCGCGGCGCCGGTATGGCGGAGGGGGAGGCCGCTCCAGGACGTGTCTGGGGTCGCTCAACGGGGGCCCTTCGAAAAAGACGAATAAAGCGCTCTCTCCTCTATGTATCGAAGAACCTCGCGCGGCACCAGATAGCGGATAGGGCGACCGGTCTTGACCCGTTCCCTGATATCGGTGGAGGAAATCGACAGCGCAGGGATCTGCATCGTCTTCATACGTCCCGCGACCTTGATCTGATCGAGCTTGCTGAGGTCGTATTCGGGCCGGGAGGCTGCGATGAGCTGCGCCAACTCGAGCACCTCGTCGGGGTCTTTCCAAGTGAGGATGTCCAGAACCGCGTCAGCTCCAGTGATGAAGAAGAGGTCAACGTCCTCTCCGTAAAACTCCTTGAACTTCTGCAGAGTGTCCCGGGTATACGTCGGGCCTTCGCGGTCGATGTCGATTCGAGAAACCGAAAACTTGGTGTTGGGGGCAGTAGCCAGCATGGTCAGCATGTAACGATCCTCGGCAGGCGAGACTTCGCGTTTTTGCCATGGTTGACCGGTCGGCACAAAAACAACTTCGTCCAATTCAAACTGCCAGCGAGCCTCTTCTGCACAGACGAGATGGCCGTAATGCACCGGATCGAAGGTTCCACCCATGATCCCGACACGTCGTTTATCCGACATTTCCTCAGTGTACCGAGGGTCGCGTTGTCTTCGGTGGCAGCTCGATTACCCATCTTCAGATCACCCTCGGGATAGGTCCGGTGTCTTCTTCATCTGGAGACCTCGGCCAGGGATAGGGATCGGGTTTTTTGGGTTGCTCCCAGGCACGCTGGACCACGAGAGACGTAACAAGACGGTAAACCTCGTCTGGATTCGGAAGATGAAACAACGTATCCAGCCCGGGCCTCTCCCCCGGAGAGTCGAGCAAAAGGTCGCCGTAGCCTATGAGCCTGCCCCACATCGATCGCGAGAAGGTCGTCTCCGTGACTTTCTCCAGAGGGACCGCTGAAACCTTGCGAGCGATGATCCCTTCGACGAAGAGCACCCTCTGATCGGTCACCACATAGCGAGCCCACCACCATCGGGCAACCTTCAATGCGGAGTATGCAGTCGCTCCAAGCACGACAAATCCCGCCAGCTGATCGATGAATCCCTGCGAGGTCGATGGACTTAGGGCGAATCCAACGAGGCTCCCGATCAAGATCGCTGCCAACCATATAGAAAATGGCTTGACGAGCAACACCGCGTGCTGACGACATGAGAACAGCACCTTCTCCCCGCTGGCGAGATACTTGTCGAAACCCGAAAGACGCGGTCGCCGGCCGGCGAACATCACCTAAATAGGTTGTCCACGAATATTGCGAGCGACCCCGCGAGGTCTCTTAGTCCTTCGAAAGTGACCTTTCCTGCTGCCTTGAAGGCATCGGCTGCGGAGTCAGGGCTGCGCAGGATGTAGAAGAGGATGAACGCGGCGACGGCCAACATCAGTATTTTTTTCATGTTCATGAAGGGCCACCTCCCTACTTCCTCAGCGCCTAAGTAGGAGGATAGAGGCGAAATCACGCCGGAAAGGGGATTTATGCGTCGCTTAGGCATGCTGGTGGTCGCCTTCTGCTTGTTGGTCACCAGCGCGTGCACCGAGACATCAGGCCGCAACTCGAGAGAATCATCGCCTGCGCCCACCCGCGAGCCTCAGATGGAGAAGACCGTCTCCGATGCAGGCCTTCCCTTGGGGATCCTAATCGTGGATGGGCCCCCGAGCGGAGTTCGTCTCACAGTGGAGATAGCAGAGACCGCCGAGAATCGGGCCACCGGCCTGATGGGAAGGACCGAACTCTCGGAGACCGACGGGATGGCATTCCTCTTCGAACGCGCTGGTTCCGGTGGGTTCTGGATGAAAAACACGCTGATCGCTTTGGACATCGCGTTCTGGGACGAACAGGGAGCGATCGTCGCAATCCTCCAAATGGAGCCATGCGAAGCCGACCCTTGCCCGACCTATTCCCCCGGAGCCGAATATATAGGTGCAGTTGAAGTCGAAAAGGGAAGACTGGAGCGAGAATCGATCTCGATCGGCAACAAGGTCAAACTCGTCCGCGACGGGGGCTGAGGACACCCGGGGGGCGGTACCAGAAGGGATCAGATGCATGAACATCATCGCAGGGATTCGCAGCCGCTTAGGAGAAACGCTCTGGTTCATCCCGACCCTCATGGTCATCGGCGGAATCGCCCTTGCTCTGGGAACAACCATCCTCGACGAGCGACTGGAAAACCGGCCATTCACGGAGTTCATTTTTACCGGGGGGACAGACAGTGCGCGATCGATCTTGCAGACGGTAGCAAGCGCGGTTGTGACCTTCACCGCACTCGTCTTCACCATAACGGTCGTCGCCCTGCAACTTGCCAGCCAGCAGTTCTCACCACGAGTGCTCCGAACGTTCCTGCGGGACGCCCTCAGTAAGTTCGCCCTGGGTACCTTCATCGCAACTTTTATCTACTGCTTGATGGTTCTGAGGGTGATAAGTGGGAACATCGATCGGGGGGTAATAATCCCGTCGGTCTCGATGATGGCCTTGCTGGTGCTCGTTCTGGCAAGCGTGGCAATGTTCGTTGGCTTCATCTCGCACATGGCTCACTCCATCCGAGTGTCTCAGATCGTTTATAGGGTAGGTAACGAGACTCGAAAGTTGATCGATGCGATGCCCGATTCGGATCCAGGCGGCAAGGACCCGGATCGGACACTCATCGAAAGTCGGACCACGCAGACCATCGAAGCGCAGATTCCCAGGACGCTGGTCGCCGTCCATCAACGGGAACTCGTCGAGTTTGCGGTCGACCATGAAGTTGCGTTCGAAATCGCCCGCCGGGTTGGTGACTTCCTCCCGACCGGCCAGGTGGTGATCGAAGTCAAGGGGGGTGAGGTTCCAGCAGACGAGGTATGGGCCCGCCTCACCTTGGGCGTTGAACGCACCATGGAGCAAGACATCAACTTCGGCATCAGACAACTAGTCGATATTGCAGAGAAAGCTCTGTCTCCGTCCATGAATGATCCCACGACGGCGGTGGTGGCGATCGACCAGATCCACGACATAATGCGCCGGCTGGCCGGGAAGCCCTTCCCGCCTTCGCAACATGCCGACGACCAGGGGGTGGTGCGTTTGGCGATACCGCCGATGCAATGGGACGCGTTGGTGCTTCTCGCGTTCGGCGAACTGCGGCAGTTCGTCGGAGGATCGTTGCAGGTCACTCGGCGGATGATCGCTGCACTGGATGATCTGGCAACGGTCGCGTGGCCTGAACGCCGGGTCGCGCTGGAGGCCGAACGATCCCTGCTTCTGAAGGTCATCAACGATTCGTTCGCCTCTTCTCACGATCGAGAGGCGGCGGCCGAGGCCGATCAGCAAGGTGTCGGAACCCGCGATGCTCCTAGCCGTTAGGGCGGCGGGAAACCCGGCTAGCGGCGGCCCGATCCGAGAGGATCAGCAAGTTCCCTTCTGGGTGCACCTTGGCCGCGGGGATGTCTCCTCCTTCCATCAAGACTCGAAGGGCATCTGCCTTTTCTTGGCCGGCCACTAAGAACACCATCACAGACGATCGGTCCAGTGCAGCCACGGAGAGAGTAGTCCTCCATGGTCCCTGCAGATCGGGACGGTAAGCGAAAGCCATAACGTCCCTGCGGTCGTGGTGGGGATCGGAAGGAAAGAGCGATGCGGTATGACCGTCCTCGCCAAGTCCCATGAAGGTGAAATCGAAGGGCAGGTAGTCGGTGACCTCCTGCCCATACATCTCAGCCGACTCCTCCGGACCTGCTCCCCGTGAGAACCCATGCAGTCGGGCCTCGTTCGCGCGGCCCCCAAGCGCTTCACGCACCATCTTTTCATTCGACCTGTCGTCGTGAAGCGGCACGAAGCGCTCGTCACTCAAGAACAGATCGATCTCATCCCACCGCATATCCAGTTGCGAGATCAGCTCGTAGGAACGTTTCGGAGTCTGGCCCCCGGTAAGAACCACCTTCTTCGGCGAGAGCTCGCGGAAGAGCTCTGCCGCATGCCGCGCCATCGCCTCCGGATCTTCGAATATCTCGAGACGGGGCGGGCGCCTCAGCGGAGAGCCCATTTCCAGGGAGCGATGAGCTCATCGGCCTTCTTCGGTCCCCACGTTCCTGCGGCGTATTCGTGGGGAGGTGTCTTCTCCAGTACCGGATCGAGCAGCTGCCACGCCCGCTCGGCCTCGTCTCCACGGGGGAAGAGGGTCCGGTCGCCGTCCATGACGTCGTGGAGAAGACGCTCATATGCCTCTGCAGGAGCGGTCATAAACGAATCCTCGTAATCGAAATCCATCGTCACGGGAGTCACCTGCATGTCCGGCCCCGGCACCTTGGCATCGAACGTTAGTGAGATCCCCTCGTCCGGCTGGATCCGGATCGTGATCTTGTTCGCATCGGGTACAGAGACGCCGGCCTCCTCGAAAAGCATATGGGGGGCGTCGTGAAAAGTAACGGTCACTTCTGTCGAACGACGAGCTAGCCGCTTTCCGGTTCGGAGATAGAACGGAACTCCAGCCCATCGCCAGTTCTCCACCGAGCCCTTCATCGCGGTGAAAGTCTCGGTGATCGAATCAGGGGCGACGTCTTCCTCCTCCCGGTATCCGGGGACCTGCTCACCATCGATCTCCCCTGCTGTGTACTGGCCTCGCACCACATTGACCGCTTCGAATACGGGCATCGCGTTCAGCACTTTCATCTTTTCATCCCGTATCGACTCCGCATTGAATGACGATGGAGGCTCCATAGCGAGGACGGTGAGCAATTGAAGGAGGTGGTTCTGAACTATGTCTCTCATGGCGCCCGCGCTCTCGTAAAACTTGCCTCGCCCTTCGATGCCAATGTCCTCGGCAACATTCAACTCGACCGATCTGACGAACCTGCGATTCCAGATCGGCTCGAACATGCCGTTGGAGAATCGAAACACCAGGATGTTCTGGACCGTTTCCTTCCCGAGATAGTGATCTATCCGATAGATCTGTGACTCGTTGAAGACTTCATGAAGCGTGCGATTTAGCTCCTTGGCAGATTTGAGATCCTCACCGAACGGCTTCTCGATCACGATTCTCGAATCCATGTGCAGTTTTTCTTCTCCAAGCCGCTGAACGATGTCGACGAAAGCCTGCGGCGGGGTGGCGCAATAGAACACCCTGCGCCCCTCAGTTCCGAAGAGCTCGTCGCAAGTGTCCAGTCGCTCGACCAGATGGTGCATCGCGCCTTCTGAATCGAACTCGCCGGATACGTAGTGAAGACGAGGCTCGAACCACTCCCAGACACGTTCGTCGACACCTGTTCGGCTGTGCTCTTTCACGTTTTCCCTGGAACTGCTGCGGAACTGTTCGTCGCTCAAAGGGGTCCTGGAATATCCGATCACCGCGAACTGATCCGGGAGCAGCTCCTGCGCGAACAGGTTGTAGAGCGCGGGCATCAGCTTGCGGCCCGTCAGATCGCCAGACGCCCCGAAGATGACCACCACATGGGGGTCGGGAATGGCGAGAGTCATCAGCCTTCCTCGCCGGTAGGTGGCTCCTGCGGGGCAGCTTCTCTCACTGAATGGCCACCAAACTGCTTGCGAAGGGCGGCAACGACTTTGGCAGAAAAAGATTCGTCCTGGCGCGAATAGAAGCGGGCGAAAAGAGCCGTGGCGATCGCGGGCGCGGGGACCGCTTCGTGGATGGCGGCTTGAACGGTCCACCTTCCTTCACCAGAATCTTCGACATATCCTGCTACAGAGGTGAGGCGCGGGTCCTCATCGAATGCAGCCTCGGCCAGCTCCAGGAGCCATGACCGGATGACGCTGCCCTGGTTCCAGAGCTTTGCTATGGCAGCAAGGTCGAGCGAATATTCGCTCCTCTCGAGGATCTCGAATCCCTCTGCATAGGCCTGGAGCATGGCGTACTCGATGCCGTTGTGAATCATCTTCACGAAATGGCCTGAGCCGCTCGGACCCATGTAGTCGTATCCGGCCTTCGGTGCAAGAGTTTTGAAGACCGGCTCCAGGGTCCTAAAGGCTTGTTCTTCGCCTCCAACCATCAGGCAGTATCCGAGATCCAGACCCCACACTCCGCCGCTGGTTCCACAATCGAGCAGGTGGATGCCGCGCTCTTTGAGGACTGCTGCGCGCTCGATCGTGTCTTTCCACTTCGAGTTTCCGCCATCGACAATGACGTCTGATGCACCAAGATGATCCTGCAGGCCGGAGATGACCTCTTCCGTGGGTGAGCCTGCGGGAACCATGACCCACACCACTTTCGGCTGATCGAGCTTCGCGGTCAGATCCTCGATGCTCTCCGCCCCGATGGCACCTTCGGCAACAGCCTCCTCGATGGGGTCGGGGTTTCGGTTGAAGACCACGACCTCGTGGCCCCCCCTCATCAAACGACGGGTCATGTTCAGGCCCATTCGCCCGAGGCCAACCATGCCTATACGCATCAAACTACGCGGCTTGGTCCTTCGACTCTCGCACCTCGATGTCGGCGGCTCCCATAAACCGCCCCTCCACGATGAAGACCAACTTGTAGGTCCCAGGTTCGAGATCGAGCGGCTGGTCGACCACATCGGAGAATTCGCTTGTTGCTTGCATGCCCGTCACGCCGATCAGTTGCGGAGGATGCCGGTACAGGACTTCCGCGCCACCCCGGCGGATCGACCACTGTTCGTTGTAAGTGCCTGCCGGACCCGACCAGGCTCTTTCGACTCGGAATGGCGTCGTTCTTCCCTCACGCAGGACGATGCCGTCCTCGTAGGGGCGCTCCCTCGACGCGACACGTGCCTTGGTGAGGTCTAGATGATAGTCCTGAGCCATAGATGGCAATCATAGCGGCGACTCCAGGCAAGGGTCGCCCAAATGGGCGATGTTGGAAATGGACCGGGAAGCCGACATTTTAGACATGAAGACCAAAACGGCGGTTTCCTTAGAAGGACTGTTGATCTCGATTGCGATATTGGTCCTTGCCGTGGCCTATGGGATCGGCCTATTCGGTTCGGTCGAGCCCTTGAAACCCGTTTTGGTGGGAATGCTCGCTGCCGCCGCGCTTGCAGCGGCGGTAATGGGGACAGGACACCTCATCGCCCGGCCCCACATTCGACGAGCGGCCCAGACTAAGGAGCTGTCAGGCAAAGAGCTCGAAACCTTGAAGACAGAATTCCTGGCTACGGTCTCCCAAGAACTGAAGATGCCAACAGCAGCAATCGTTGGGTTATCCGCCGCGCTGACCGATATGTGGCAGGAGCTGGAAGACGAAGGTAAACGTGGGATATCGCTGCGACTTATGTCCAACGCAGAACATCTCAATACGTTGATCACCGATCTTCTCGACCTCTCGAGGATGGAGGCTGGGGTGGCGCTTCCATGCTTAAAGCCGATTGAAGTCTCCGAGGCGATCAAGAGAACCGTCGAGGCCCTTGCCATCCACCTCAACCATCATCGCCTGCAAGTGCACGCCCCCTCGGGACTGGTAGCGATGGCGGACCAGGTTGGTGTGCGCAGAGTCCTGGAGGCATTGCTTACCAACGCGGCCAAATTCTCCCCGGCAGACTGTTTGATCATCGTGAGAGCCCACCTCACCGGCGACGAAGTGATCGTTTCGGTTGACGACAACGGCATCGGGATTCCAGAGGAAGAGATCGATCGAATCTTCGATCGCTTCTACCGCATCGAAGAGGGCGATCTGAGAGTCTCGGGCATAGGGATTGGTCTTGCTGTGGCAAAGAGCTTCGTGAAGGCGATGGGCGGAAGAATCTGGGTCGAAACGGTTGCAGGCCGGGGAAGCACTTTCAGCTTTTCGCTCTCGAGGGCCAAGAGTCCAAGCGCACTCTCGGATCTGACCATCAGTCGGGGGGAGCTCCGGCCGGCCACCATTCAAAGGTGACATCTCCGATCTTTACATCGTCCCCGTGATTAGCTCCTGCCTGTTCCAGAGCTCTTTCGACACCGGCGCGCTCCAGCCGTGATTGGAGATAGCTGACTGCTTCCGCATTGCCCATGTCGGTCATCGAGACCCACCGCTCCACCTTCCTTCCTTGTACCACCCATGCTTGCCCTTCCCGTGTGACGGTCAGACGGTCATCGGGGACGGTCCGGTAAAGCTCGAAGCCCTGAGCAGCTTCTTGTTGGGACCTTGCAGCCTCGACCGCCGAATGCAGAAGAGTGATCAGCTCCTCGAGATTGTCCTTATCTCGTGCCGAGATAGCGGTCGTATCGATACCTTCTTCAGCGAACCCGTGGGTGGCAGCCTCGAGGTCTTCCTTTCTAACCAGATCGATCTTGTTCAGAACGACGATTTCGGTTCGTTCAAGCAGTTCTTCGCGAAATCGCCCAAGCTCGTTTCGAACCGTCTTGTAGTCGTCCACGGGGTCTCGTCCGGAATCCAGATCGACCAAATGAAGGAAGACGAGCGCGCGCTCGGCATGTTTCAAGAATTTGAGCCCCAGGCCCTTTCCTTCGTGAGCGCCCTCTATAAGACCTGGGACGTCGCAGATTGTGAACCTCCCCGCTCCGGATTCCACGACTCCAAGAGAGGGCTCGACAGTTGTGAACGGATAGTCGGCGATCTTCGGACGTGCGGCAGAAAGACTCCCGACCAGCGTTGACTTCCCTGCGTTGGGATAACCGATGACGGCGACGTCTGCGATCAGCCTGAGTTCCAGCCGGAGCCACTTCTCCTCCCCCGGCTCCCCGAGTTCTGCGAACCCGGGGACCCTGCGCCGGTCGGACAGGAAAGAAGCGTTTCCACGCCCACCTCGTCCTCCCTTGGCTGCTACGAAACGCTGGCCGTGCCTCGCCAGATCGGCCAGGACGACGCCACTGGCATCCTTCACTACCGTCCCGAGTGGAACGGCCACCTCCAGATCAGGGGCGACCGCTCCCGTACGATTCCCCGAACGCCCCGGCTCGCCGGCTTTTGCTCGCTGGTGCGGGTGATCCCTTAGATGAGAAAGAGAGTCGACGCTTGGGCCGGCCACCAGTACGACCGATCCGCCAGTGCCCCCGTTTCCACCGTCGGGTCCCCCCTTCGGCCGGTACTTCTCGCGCCGAAACGTGGCGGCCCCATTACCGCCGCGTCCGGAAACGACGAGGATGCGTGCTTCATCAACGAACATCACCCAAGGGTAGCCGCTACAGGCGACGCACCCAGCGACGTCCTTCCTGAAGGGAGCGCAATCTCAGCCGTCGTTGCCCTAGTTTCCGCTATCGGGTCCCACCGAGAAGAGCTGCCAGTCTCCCGGAATCCCCTTGAGCCCGAATGTACCTCGCCCCTCGAAGCGGATCCCCGATCCTGCTACCAGATCTGCCACGGTCCTTGATACCAACACCTCGCCGGGCCCGGCGAGGGCAGTCACCCGTGCGGCGAGATTTACCGCAATACCTCCGATGTCACCCGCGCGGAGCTCAATCTCTCCGGAGTGAAGCCCAGCGCGTAACGATAGACCTACCCGTCCGAGCGACTCGTGGAGGTTGAGCGCGCATCGGATCGCCCGGCCGGGCGCATCGAAGGTAGCGAGTACGCCGTCGCCTGTCATCTTCCATACTCGGCCTCGGTGATCTTCGATCAGATTCCTGGAGATGTCGTCGTGCCGGTTGAGGAGCTCGGCCCACTTGCGATCGCCATGATCCGATGCCTGGCGGGTTGAATCAACGAGGTCCGTAATGAGAACCGTGGCAAGCACGCGATCGGGATCAGGCATAGGACGAACCCCGGTCAAGAATTCCTCGATTGCGCCCGCCACAGTGTCGGAATCTGCGTAGACGAAATTCCCATCAGAGCCGCCGAGCTCGATGAGTCTGGCTCCTTGTATATGCTCAGCGAGGTAACGGCCCTGGTCTATAGGGATCAGCTCGAACTCCCTGCGATGGAGAATCAGTGTCGGGACCGAGATCGATGGGAGGATCTGACGGAGATCGACTTCCCCCGCCGAGCGAAGGAGCGCATCGGCGACCGTAGGGCTTGCGCAGGCTCGCATGTACTTGGCGAACCAGGCTCTTTCCTGCGCATTATCCGCCAGCCCGGGCTGACTCACGATGGCCAAACCCTCAGTCCCCCAACCGCTGGCGATGAGCCGGAGAATGCTTTCAGCTGTCTCTGTGTCCAAACCTTGCGGATAGTCCTCCGACTTTCTCCACCTCGCGGTGGCGTTGCCGAGAATGAGGGCCGAGGTTCGGTCGGGATGCGAGGCCGTGAAAGGGATCGCCATGGCCGACCCGTCGATCATAGCGAAGATGGCCGCACGCTCGGACCCCGCCGCGTCCATAACCACGGTTAGGTCCTCCGACCATTCCTCCCAAGTGGGAAGCGCCTCGAGAGCGACTGGATCGGACGCCCCAACACCGCGGCGATCGAAAAGGATGAGCCTGGAAAAAGAGGCAAGACGCCGGTGGAAATGTGCATAAGCCGGGGATTCCCAGCGGCCGTCGACATGGCTCGTGGCGCCAGTGAGATAGACGAGATCGGGAGGACCGTCGCCAATAATCTGATACGCGATCAGCCCATCGGGGCCCTTGGCATATCGGGTTTCGGGAATCATGTAGCAAGTCTAGGACGCGGCAGCGAGGTCCCGGTCTAGGGACAGAGGGCCGACGCCCAGCGAGGTCCCGGTTTTGGGAGCGAGCGCGCATCGAATTCCGAGCAGTGTCGCCTGCCCAAGCCGGTTCGAATGCCAAGCGGTATCGCCTGGCACGAATTAACGGAGCTCGATCTCTCTTCGGACGACTCCGGCCCGCTGGTGGCGGGCCTCTATCTTTAGCAGCCCGCCGGTTGGCGCCTCGATCACCCATTCCAGCTTCGTGCGGTCGGAGGTATCGTCGCCGGTGCCCCATGCGAGCATGTTCCTTTTCAACGCGCGGCCCTGAAGCTGTCCGGCCTGGGTCTTCGTCTCGCCCCCAACGACCCGCGCTCCTTTCGGAAGCTCGAGCTCGACCTCGATCGGCCTGACCGCCTTTCGTTCGGTCGCCTTCTCGCTGATGTTGGTGGGGAGCCATCCGGTATTAACAAGTACGAGCCGGATGAAAAAGGTCGTGTCACCAACCTTTTGGGCCTCCAGCGAGTGCACCTCCATCTTGGGAGAGATGAGGCAATGGAAGATCGCGAAGTCGGCATGGGGTGCGATCTCGGCCTCGAGTCGATCTGCAGGAGGATTCGTCCAGTAATGCAGTGAGTCCCATCCCCCCAGCTCGATCTTGCCGAGCTCGGGATGTTCGAACTCGTACCAGTCGACGAATCCTTTGCCACCGAGCTGCTCGTCACTCCACTTCAGCAGCTTCAGCTCGTCATCGACGGGGTGATCGATGAACCAGTCGATGAACTTGTAGTCCGTGATGCCTGCGGCTTTCAATGGGGCCCAGAACTCAGTTGTCCATGCGAACACGCCGAGGTGGTCGTAGAGCCAGTCGTCCGAACCGCCTTTGATCGTCTTCTTGGGGTCGTATTTGAAGTCGTGGAAGATCGAGACGGATGGATAACCCGTGATCTTCGTGGCCTCCTCTCCGATCCACTGGTAGACCCGCAGGTCGTTGGTTGGGAAATGGTCGTCGTTGTGGGCAGAGTACGGACGGAGATGAACCCCAGAGTGCGTGTGGTAGCTGATGTAACCGGTGACGTTCGGACGCTCCACGATGGCAGCGACTTCGGCTCGGATCTCCGGCTCGGACGTCGGATAAGGTCCGGCTCCGCTCTGATCGCTTTCGGGAGCCCAGTCCATCGGGAAGTTGCGGTTTAGGTCGAGCCCCTGAAGGGCAGGAGCCACCTTGATCGTCACGCCATCGAAATTTCGGATCCTTCCCTCTGGAAGAAGACGGTAGTACTGCTGATCGGAATCAAACTCATCCGGCGCGCGCCTTGTCATGATGCGCGGTTCCTTCGGATGCTTCTTCCATGGGCCGTTTGCATCGGGTATGCGCATGGTGAGCAACCGGCCGTCTTGGTCGACGTCCTCGCGATGAAGCCCGTCCTCCTCGTCTTCTTTGGGATAGGGCCGGGTGCTGGAACGGATGATCTTCGGAACATCGGCAAGGGCCCACTCAGCTCCGTCGGGATTGAGGCGAGGGACCACATAGAACGCGCGGGTATCCATCGCCATCGTCGCCTTCGGGTCGCGGCCGTAGTCATTCAAAAGCTTGCTGATTAAATGCAGCGCCGCCGCGGAGCCGGTTACCTCGGATGCGTGGATGTTCGCTTCCACCCAAAAGGCAGGCTTCTCGGTATCCGGGCCGGTTTCGGAGTTCGTCAGCGTCGCAAGCCATATGTCGCGTCCCTCGAAGGACTTGCCGATGCTGTCCAAGGCGAAAAGATCGGGTTTCTCTTCTGCCCAGGCTTTGAGGATCGTGGTCAGTTCGTCGTATCGATAAAAAGTTGAGAACGAAATGTCCGGCATGGCTAGTGGGCCTCCGCATAGGAAGGTCGCCGCACCGGGAGCGCACAGGCGCCCCGAGCGCCAGGCGCGAGGAGGGAGCATACGCTTGCCGTATGTGACCGACGAGGAACGCCGCGATCGGGGATGGATGTGCGCTCGAATGCCGGCATAACTATGCGGAGGCCCACTAACTAAGGCAGAGCGAGCTCCAATTGACGGTTGACCGCATCGAGGGCCGCCCTGACTGTTGCTTCGTGTACTTGGGTGTCTCCAACGAGACACGCTCCAAGGAGTTTTCTTCCTCCTCCAAGAGTTGTCTCGGCCACAACCATTACCGCCCGCTGTCCGAGGATCTCTACCAACGAGACTCCCTGAAGAGTGAATACGCCTTTTTCTCCAAGCAGGGCTTGAGCCGCCTCGAGAGTGGTTGCGGCGGTGACTCGAAGTGAGTAAGGGGTCTTGGGACCCGTTCCCACGCCGTCGGCCTGCTGACCGCCGTAAACGAGACTGATATTGGCCTGGGTATCTGCCCCGGATGCTGAGAGATTGATCTTGCCGATCTTCGGCCTTCTGCTTCGGGTCGACGAGTCTTCCGGCGCTGCCGTCTCCTCTTCCCAAACCATGCTCTCTCCTACCGGCTCGACGGGCGCTTGTTCGGGGAGAGGAACAACCGGAGCCACTTCCTGCGGAGGAGGAGCAGTCATCTCTCGAGTCAGCTCGAACACATAGACGCGCTCGTTGTATTGGATCATCCCTCTTTCGCCAAGCAGATCGGCCACGGCCTGGCGGATGTAACGCTCATCTACTTCCGGACCGGTCCATATCTGGATCTCCACCGGCCGCCCTTCGGCGTCGGGAAAAACTGCAGCCTCGATTACACCGTTCAGGCCGCGAAGCGAAACTAAGAGTTCATCGCCAGCCAATCACATCCTCCTTAAGTGGCTTCAAGTGGCTCTGAGTGGCCCAAGTATGTCCCGAGCATATCTAGGAAACAACGCAATACAGAAAACTCTTCATATCACTCCACATACCTGACAGCTTCCGCAGGCTTTAAACGGGCGGCCCGCAGTGCCGGAATCGCGGTGAATATCACCACCGCAGCGTAGATCAGGAGCACCGTGCTGGTCACCTGATTCCAATCCACTGAGAAGATATAGTCGTCTATCTGGAGCGTTATCACCAGATAGGTTCCAAGCAAACCGACTCCCAAGCCAATCAACACGCCGAGTGTGGCGACGATGATCGACTCGATGAGAAGCCATGCGGCCACCATCGATCGACGGAATCCAAGAGCCCTAAGGATGCCGATGGCATGGCGTCTCTCGAGCACCGTCCTAACCGCGCTTATCGCCAGTCCAGAAACCCCGATCAGAAGGCCCATTTTCAGCAAGAGCTGAAACAGACCGACGAACGTGCGTTGAAACTGGGCCCCGAGCTCGATGATTTCCCGCAATGGCCTCGCCTCCGTACCTGCTTCACGATGGTTCCTCAGGACCGATTGGGCCACCGACCTGTCCGACACTCCTGGTTGAGATCTGACCAACCAAACTGTGTTGGAAGCTCGTCCTGGATAAAGCTTCAGCATTGTCTCCTTCGACATGAAAGCAGCGTTCAAAATGTTTTCGGTGGTGATTCCCACCAGGGTGAGCTCATAAGGCCCCCGGTCGGTAATTACGATCATCTTCTCCCCAACTTCTGCCCCCGAAGGTGCAGTGATCCCATCGAGGATTACCGAGTCCGGCACGGAAACGAGTTGGTCCCAGGTCTGTCGATCGGTAAGACCCCGTTGCTTCCTGATGAACTTGAACCGATTCTCGTCTAGGAAGTCAGCGCCTACACCGTAGAAAAAGATTGGGTCGGTGCGAGATTCCTGACCCACCTTGTACCCGCGGTCATATCTTCCTGCGAAAAGTCCTGCTTGAGCCTCCGCCCCTTCTGCCCGTAACTCTTGGACCGGAAGAGTGGTACGGACAAAGATGTCCCAGCCTCCGGACTGCTCCTCGAAATCACCGCCTCCGAATTCTCCCCACACCGCAAAGCCGGCGATCATATAAAGGACAAGCGAGAACATCGCGATCGATAGTCCGGTCTTCAGACGGTTGGCCGACGCATATCCACTGGCCGTTCCCATGACCGCTCTTGCTCGCGCGCCGAATGGAGCTGAGAACAGGCGCAAGAGACTGAGGTTGGCGCTGGTGAGAATCACTCCGGAAGCCACAGTCACGACTCCAACCGAACCCAGAAACGCGAAAGCGGTGCCGGGATCTCGGTCGAAATCGGGATTCAACTTGGCATGTGCCCAGAAACCCCATGCCACCCCTGCCAAGGATCCGAGCGTCAGTCCAAGCCTTGCATTCCAGTAGCGGGCGATGATGCCGCCGACACCATAGACAAAAACAACTCCCCCGAGGGCCTTTGCGATGACGTTGCCCGAGGCAAGTACGATGGGGAGGCCGGCCAATATCGAAAGACCCGGGATAACCGGGACCCTGCGCCCCTTTCTCCTCTTCACTTCGGGGAATCCCCGGATCGCAGCGACCACGGTAAGGCGGCTTGTCCTGTAACTCACAAAGGCTACCGAAAGCACCGAAACGAGGAACCCCGCTCCGGCAGCCGTGAGAAGAGTGGCGATACGAAGTTCGAACGGGGGCTCGGCAAACTCAACGGAAGAAAGCTCAGAGAAGGTCTTGAACAGGTCTGCCATGGCTTTACCAACGAATCGTCCGAAGAATGCTCCGATCAGGGATCCGATGATGGCAGATGCAACGGAGTAGATTACGCCCTCGGTTATCCCGAGAAAGACTAGGCCGGATCGTTTGAGACCCAAGGCTCGCATAGTGCCAAGTTCCTGGCGTCTTTCCTCGCCGAGCATGATGAAAATATTCACGATCAACGCAATGGAGGTCAGCGCAACAATGGCGCCAAGCATGACGAGCACTGCTCGAAAGAATTCGCTCGTCTCAAGCGCCCGGTCTAGATCCCGTCCCTTCGATTCCGCGACTGCGAGAGCAAGATTGACGCGGCCTGGCGGCGGCGGAGGCTCCTGCGCCTCCACTACTGCAGCGGCATCGACTGCAGCCTCCCCCAACGCTTCGATATTCCTGGGTGCGCGCGGCGGCCCCTTCGCCGACAGGAGGACCTGGTTGACTTGGCCCGGCACACGGGCAACTTCTTGCAGATCCGACAGCCTGATGAAGGCATTCGGTTGCCTCTTCCAGTTTGCCTTTTCGGAGTCCGCGACAACCGCGTGAACCGTCGACTGGAGGACAAAAGGCTCGCCGGCGGGAGAGATGGCGGCGAAATTTATGGGGTCGCCAGGAGAAACTCCCAGGATGTCTGCAAGCCGCTGATTGATCACCACCTGATTGGCCCCCAGCTCAGTCAGAGGCGTGACGGGCTGGAACTTGCCGAAAACGGCTTCGTCGGCGTCAAAGTCGATCCCGATCAGTCCCGCCCTCGCCTCCGAGGTCTCGTGAGTCGGCGATTCTGCAGCCGCCCGGATCTCCAATCGGGCTGCCCCCGCATCCGCTAGTGAACGCACCTTCGGGTCTTCCAATATCGCGTTGGCCTTGGAAGCCTGAAAAGGGGCTCCGGAGAGCGTCCCGACCTGAAGATCGACGGGCCCCCAAGCTTGGTGAACGTTCTCCACGAACAGACCTTCGAGGGAGTCGGCGGCCACGAGCGATCCTGCAATCACAAGTGACGCAATCAGAAGGCCAATGACTACGAGAGTGGTTTGTGAAGGTCTTCTTTTGAAATCCCGTAGGGCAATCCGAAATATCGCAGGACGAACAAATGCTCCTATGGCTACAAAGAGGATCAGGACCGCTGAGATCAGCGGATAGATGAGGCCGGATTCAAAGAGGTTCACTACGACCTCTTTCTCGACGACACCTTCTTGCCCTTGGGCTTTGATTTCGGCTTCGCAACCTCGGCGGATTCTTCCTCCGCCGGCTCATCCTCAGGAAGATCGTCCGGAACAACGATGCGTCCATCTTTCATCGTAATGACACGGTTCGCCCTGCTCCCAATCACGGGGTCGTGAGTGACCATCACGACAGTCAGGCCCGTCTCTCGGTTCAACCGCACGAGCAGGTCGATGATCATGGAAGCGTTCTCGGTATCCAGATTGCCCGTCGGTTCATCCGCCCACAGCACAGCAGGGCCGTGCGCGATAGCCCTGGCGATTGCCACTCTTTGCTGCTCTCCTCCGGAAAGCTCAGCCGGCCGGTGAGCAGCTCGCGGCGAAAGTCCTACGATCTCCAGAGCCTGCATCGACCGTCGTCTCGCCTCTTTTGCACGTTCGCCAACAAGGAGCATGGGAAGCTCTGCATTTTCAACGGCCGAGAAGACGGGAAGGAGATTGAAGGCCTGGAAGATGAATCCCATGCGCCTGGCCCTGTAACGAGTTCTGTCTGCGTCCGACATCTTCGCGAGAGAAGTTCCCTCTACGACGACCTCTCCGGACGTCACTTCATCAAGACCAGATAGGCAGTTCAGCAGAGTTGTCTTGCCGCAACCGGACGGGCCCATGATGGCAACCATCTCCCCGGAGGAAATAAACAGGTCGATATCCTTGAGAGCGGCCACTTCCACCGGGCCTGAGGTGTAAACCCGCGTGACGCCCCGAGATTCGATCATCTCAGCAGGAAGGGGCTGACCCCTATTCGGGGATGATGCTTACGAACTTCCGTCCGGCCTTCTGATGAAACTCCACGCGCCCGTCGGACTTGGCGAACAGGGTGTCGTCCCCACCGCGCCCCACGAGCGACCCGGCGTGGAGTTTGGTCCCCCGCTGCCGAACCAGAATGGAGCCCGCCGGCACAACCTCCCCGCCAAATACCTTGACTCCGAGTCTCTTTGCCTCGGAATCTCTGCCGTTTCGGGACGCTGCCGCCCCTTTCTTGTGTGCCATGAATAAAGAGTACCAGACGCCTACTTCTCTTCAGCAGCATCGGCTGCCGCCGCTTTCTCCACTTTCGGGGTTGCCTCCGCCGCGGGCTTCTTGGCTGCGGGTTTTTCTGTCTGGTCTCCGATTGAGGTGATCTCTATGACGGAGTAGAGCTGGCGATGGCCACTCTTGACGTTGTATCCGCTCTTTGGCCGGTACTTCTGAACCGTGACCTTGTCACCCTTGGCATCTCCGACGAGTTTCGCCTTGACGGGAAAAGGCTTCAGGTCTTTAGAGCCGTAGATGGTCTCTCCCTTATCCGTCACTACGAGGATGGGGCTGAAAGTCACCTGGTCACCTTTGGCGGTCAGGTGCTCGACCTCGAGAACGTCCCCGGGTGACACCCGGTATTGCTTGCCGCCAGTCTTTATCACTGCGTACATCGCTCACACCTCATTGATTTGGCCCTCAGATGGGCCGACGCATTGTAGCCGAGTCAGTCCAAGTCGGTCAGAACGACGCCCCAGCCGTTGCACTTGTCGCAGGTCTCGGAGAACGCTTCGAGCAGGCCTTCCGAGACATTCTTCCGGGTCATCTGCAGCACCCCGATCTCGGAGATCCCGAAAACCTGAGTCCGAGTCTTCCCCTTTGCAAGCGCATCTTTGAACGATGAGATCACCTGTTCTCGATTCTTCTCGCTCATCATGTCGATGAAGTCGATGACGATGATTCCTCCAATGTCCCGCAATCTCAATTGCTTCGCTATCTCTTCCGCGGCTTCCAGATTTGTCTTGAGAACGGTTTCCTCGAGAGTACTTTTGCCGACGTAGCGACCTGTGTTCACATCGATGACGGTCATTGCCTCAGTGCGATCGATAACGATAGAGCCTCCCGAAGCGAGCCAGACTTTACGGTCAAGAGCCTTCCTGATCTGTTCCACGACGTGGAATCGCTCGAACAAAGGCAGCTTGTCATCGCCATAAAGCTCGATCCGTTCAGAGAGACTGGGACTAACACTTCCTATGTATTCTCTGAGCCTCTCGTAAGGCTCCTTACGATCGACGATCACCCTCTCGACATCCCTGGTGAAGAGATCGCGTACGACTCGAATGGTCAGCTCCGGCTCCTCGTAAACCAGAGCGGGAGGTTTCGACTTCTTGGCCTTGTTCTGAATTTCGTACCAGAGCCGCACGAGCTGGGCAACGTCTCGGTCCAGCTCGTCTTCACCGGCCCCCTCCGCTGCGGTCCTTACGATCAGGCCGAAGCCGGGAGGCTGAATGCGAAGAGCGATGGGGCGCAGCCGCTTGCGTTCGGTGTCTGAGAGTCGTCTCGAGATCCCAAGCGAATCCTCCTCCGGGACCAAAACCACGTAACGACCTGCAAGAGACACCGAGGCTGTGAGCCTCGCTCCTTTGGAACCCATCGGATCTCTGGTGACCTGGGCGAGAATCGATTGCCCGCTCTTGAGGACCTTCTCGATCTTTCTAGCCTCGGGTTCCTCGACCTCTTCTTCGAACTCGATCTCGCCAACATAAATAACGGCATTTTTTTCGACACCGATGTTGATGAACGCTGCCTCCATCCCGGGAAGGACGTTTTGAACCTTTCCGAGATAGATGTTTCCGACGATAGAAGTGTCTTTTTTCCTGGCAACGTAATGCTCGACCAGGTCGCGGTTCTCCAAGACCGCGATCTGGCTGCGATCTTGGCTCAGGCTGACGAGCATCGTCCTGCCGCTCGTCTGTTGAGAATCGTCTGCGCCTTTTGGCTGAGGGCGCCTTCTGCGGCGCCTGAGGCGCGAACCACTCCCGGGAGGTTTGGACTCCTCGGGCAAACTACCTCCTTGTCCTTGATCCCGCGATCTTCCGGCTCGAGGCTGAACGGATCGCGGTTCTTCGTCTTGAGCGGACACGAAGCCCGCGAAAATCTGTCAGCAGTCTAAACGAACCTGCGCATGTGAACATTCATTAGGAGTCCCATTGCGATGAAGTTTGTAATCAGCGCGGTGCCTCCGTAGGAGACAAAAGGCAGGGGAATACCTGTAATAGGCATGATGCCGATTGTCATCCCAATGTTGACGAAAATCTGGAAGATGAGCATTGTCGCCACTGCTCCCGCAAGAAGTGTCCCGAAAAGATCCTTCGATAACATGGCGACGCGAAGCGAGCGCCAAATCAAGAACGCGAAAAGGCCGATGAGAGTAACGGCCCCCACAAAACCGGCCTCTTCACCGATGGCGGTGAAAATGAAATCCGTGTGTTGAGCCGGTACGTAGTCGAGGTTGGTCTGACTCCCTTCCCCGATACCCTTGCCATCCCAGCCCCCTGAGCCGATGGCGATCTTCGATTGGGCGAGGTTGTATCCAGCACGCTGCACGTCGGATTGAGTATCGAGAAACGCAGTTAGTCTCGCTACCTGATAATCCTTTAAGACGCCCAGCTGAAGCGCTGCGATGAAAAAGAGCACACCGGCTAGCAGCAGGACAACCAGCCATCTTACCCTTGTTCCGGAAATTAGAAGCACACCGAAGAGAACCGCGAGCATCACCACCACGGTCCCTAGATCGGGCTGCACGTAGACGAGGAAAGCCGGAATGAACGTCATTCCGGCGGCTCCGGCAAGCTTCATGACGCCGGGGTCCGTGCGCTCATCGGCATACCAAGCAGCTAGAGCAACCAGTAGAAACGCCTTCATGATCTCGGAAGGCTGGAATTGCAGGGGACCCAAGTTGATCCATCTCTGCGCGCCGGCGACGCGCTCCCCTACCGGCGACAGCACTGCAAGCAGCAGGATGACTCCAACTGCGTACGTCACCGGCGCGAGTGCCCGCAGCTGCCGGTAGTCGAACAGCATCATCCCGATGAAGATGACGACGCCGATCGATAGAAAGATGAGATGGCGTTTGAGAAGCAGGTTTTCGTCGAACCCAAGGGCGGCAAGCCTGTGACGGCTGGCAGACTTGATGAACACGGCCCCAAACGCGGCGATCGCCATCACTGCAAACAGGAGCGTCAGGTCGAGGTGGCGGATCGGAGCCTTTGCCGATGTTCTGTTTGCGAAGAGCTGATCTCTTCGAGTGTTCATCAAGCCCCTCGCGAACAAGCCATGGTCTCCCATCAGTCGGTCCTTGCCGCCGGCTGGATCTCGGAGAGTCCGAGGTTAAAGATCGCCTCGATGATGCGCCTGGCGATAGGTGCAGCAGTTTCGCCCCCGTGTCCCCCTTCTTCGAGCATGACCGTAACGACATACTGTGGTGTGTCTGCTGGGGCGTACGCCGTGAACCAGGCATACGGCTGGCTAGGAGGGTTCGTCTGCAGCTCGGCGGTACCGGTTTTCCCCGCGACCGACACCTGATTGAAGGGGAAGCCAGAAAAGGCGCCTCTGGCAGTTCCCTGGGTGGTCACGCCCTCCAAGCCGCGCCGGATGGTGTCGATGTGTTCGGGTTGGACAGGAAGCTTCTCCGTATTGTTCGCTTCGATGGTCTTCACCACACTCTCTCCCTCCATCACCTTGAGGCCGAGGTGAGGCTGAACGAGCGTGCCTCCATTAGCAACAGCGGCGAACGCCCTGGAAAGCTGGAGGGGAGTATTGAGTAGGTCTCCCTGCCCGATGGACAGGTTGATGGTGTATCCGGGCAGCCAGATCTTGTATGGAAATGCCTGAGGGGCTCTGGCATGCATTTCCTGCAACCACCCCTCGTCCGGCACGCGTCCAGCCTTTTCGAACGGAATGTCGATACCGGTCTTTTGACCGAAGCCGAATGCACGGGCGTAGTCCTGAAGCCGCTCCGGATTTGCAGGCTCGCTTCGAAACCGCTGGTAGAACTTGGCTGCGAAATCGTAAAAGACGGTGTCGCAGGAGTCGATCAGGGCCTGGACCAACGAGATGTGTCCCGAGTCCCGAGTAGTCCAATTCCGAAACACCCGGTCGGCGTAACGATAGGAGCCCGGACAGGCGTAACGGCCGTTCCTGGTCGCAAGCCCGTCCTGCAGAGCGGCTGCGGCGGTCACAATCTTGAATGTCGAACCGGGTGGAAACTGGGACTGAGTCACACGATCGATCAAAGGCTTTGCAGGATCGTTCGACAGTGCGTCGAACTCGGGCTGCGAGATTCCGCCGATGAAAGCCGAAGGGTCGTATGACGGAAATGAAGCCATAGCGATGATCTCGCCGGAATTCACGTCCATCACCACGGCGCCTCCAGCCGGGGCGAGATACCTCTTCTGCGATTCCCGGTCGAAGATCGTCCTTGCCTTCTCGATCCCGAGCCTCAGAGCCTCCTCTGTCGCTGCCTGGATCCTCAGATCCAAAGAAGTGACGAGATCGCTTCCTTCTTTCGGTTCCCGGCCAGAGTCATCGAGCACCTTCTTTACTTTTCCGGAGGCGTCGACTTCGAGCTTCAGCAGACCCTCGGTCCCTCTTAGCTCCCGCTCGTATGCGTACTCAACACCGCTTCGTCCGACAAGCGAACCCTGACGGTACCCAGCCGACGGCGGGTAGCGCTCCTCGTTCAGCTGGTCTTCGGTTATCTCCCCGGTGTAGCCGAGAGCGTGTGCGGCAAGGCCAGCGTGAGGATAGACCCTGAAACTCCTCAGCTCGGCATACACCCCTCTGAATTCCGTACCGTGCTCCCGAAGGTAGGTTGCGGTTTCCTTGGAGACGTCTTCGGCGACCGGGATTGGAGCGAAGGGAAGGTGCCGTTTGTCGGCAAGCCTTTTCTCGATCTCTTCTACTGAGGTTTCCAAAACCACTGCCAGATCCGCAACCGTCTTTTCGCGATCGATAAGTTGGTCCGGACGCACGGCCACGACGTATGACTGACGATTTTTTACGAGGACCTCGCCATTGCGATCGAGGATCCTGCCGCGAGTCGGCTCGATGGGCACCACCCTGACCTGGTTGGAAGCCGCGGCCCTTTCATATGTGTCGTGAGCGAGGATCTGAAGAAACCAAAGTCTCAAAACCAGCGCGCTGAACAAAGAAAGAGCGATCATTCCCAAAAACGCAATGCGCAGACGGGAGCGTTCGGGGCCCTGAGTCATTGGCTCACCACTTGTAAACCTTTTCCGCCTTGTAGACCGAAGCGATCTTTCTCACCACCGGATAGACGAACGGCACGAGGAGAGTGTTGTAGATCGCAGTCAAAAGCACGACTCTGGCGATTCGGGCCAGCGAGAAGACGGGTTCGCCCAGCAACGCCGTGAGGATCACATAAAGAGCGCTGCCGGCGAGGCTTCCGACAAAAACCCCGATCACAGGAACCAGCACGCTCGTGGATTGCACATATGGACGTCCGATCCCGATCGCATATCCCACAATGAGATACGCAAGTCCCGTCAGACCTTTGGGAGCAGCCACGAGCAGATCCCGAAGAAGGCCTCCTCCGAACCCCGTGGTCGCTCCAACTGTCGGGCCTTCCAGGATCGAAAACGCGATGACTACCACCAGGATGAGATCCGGAGTGATGCCAAACAGAGTTACGTAACGAGCAAAGAACGTCGTCTGAAGAAGCACGGCCGTTAGCAGCACGAGGGAAAAAACCGCGAATCTGCGCATAGACCGGGATCATCCAGCCTGATCGGGTATCGGTCCCGACTCTAGGAGAACCAAAACGTGGTCCAGCTTTCCGAAATCTACGAACGGCCGCACGAATGCAATTTGCTGCAGTCCACTGGCTGCGCGACGAGAACTAGTCACTCGGCCAATTGGTATGCCGGGGGGATAGATTCCTTTGTCGTATCCGGAAGTAACCACGGTCTCACCGACCTCGATACCCACCTCTGGATCGATGAAGTCGAATCGAAGGTCTTCTTCGCCCCTGCCCTCCAGCACGCCTGTTTGACCGCTGCCCGAGAGTCTCGACCCGACCGCATGCTCCGGATCCATCACCAGCAGTACCTGGGAGTAACTCTCTGCAGCGAGGACTACCCGGCCGACCAGGCCCTCAGCTGAGACAACTGCCATTCCCTCTCCAATTCCCTGCGCCTTTCCCCTATCGATGAAAGCGGTCCACTCGTAGTTCGAGGGCCCGACTCCTATGACCCGAGCACCTCGCTTCGCCCCTTGGGACCAATCCTTTTCCTCGAGCAGCGCAAGGAGGCGTTCGTTTTCACGTACGGTTTCAGGGTAACGGCGAAGCTGAGATTGGAGGTCTTCGTTCTGCCTTCTGAGCTCGGCGTTTTCCTCGCGCAGCCCGCCGATCTCGGTGAGTGAGCCCAAGAAGCTGCCTACCGGTCCCAAGACCCGTCCAACCCCGTCTTGCAGCGGTGCGACCACCGAAACGGCCCAATCCTGGGCACGACGAACGGGGCCCCCTGGATTCTGCCTGAAGTCGAGGGTTATCACCGTGGCGCTCGCAGCGATGAGCGCGGCGAGAGCGAGACGCTGTTTGGTTGATCTGCGGTACATCAATTTGAGGACCCTCTGCCTGGACTGCCAATGGACAGCCCGGTGGCGGTTTTAGGCCATTTTAGAGGGCCTGAGTCTCGCCGGATCGCGTGGCTACCGCCGGGTTGAGGCGATCAAGACCCGCTTCAGGGCCTCGAATTCCTCGAGGCATTTGCCCGAGCCAATCGCGACACAAGAAAGAGGATTATCGGTCACGTGGATAGGCATGCCGGTCTCGTGCTTCAATCGTTCGTCCAGTCCTTTGAGAAGAGCCCCTCCGCCGGTGAGGACGATCCCCTTGTCCATGATGTCTGAGGATAGTTCGGGCGGAGTTTTATCCAGCGTTGCCTTCACCGCGTCGACGATCGCGTTGACAGGTTCTTCGATCGCCTTTCTTATTTCTTCTGCCGAGACAGTGATGGTCTTCGGCAAACCGGTGACGAGGTCACGTCCTCTGATCTCCGCATGAGGTTCGTCCGGGAATGGGAACGCGCTCCCAACATGAATCTTTATCTCCTCGGAGGTCCTCTCTCCGAGCATCAGCGAGTACTCCTTCTTTATATAGCTGATGATCGCCTCGTCGAGTTCGTCACCCCCGATGCGTATAGACAAACTCGTGACGATGCCACCGAGCGAGATCACCGCGACCTCCGTCGTTCCGCCGCCGATGTCGACCACCATGTTGCCGGTCGGTTCGTGGACCGGCAGACCGGCGCCGATCGCAGCCGCCATCGGCTCTTCGATGATGAAGGCCGCGCGCGCGCCCGCAGCTATCGTCGCCTCTTCTACGGCTCGCTGCTCCACGCCGGTGATTCCCGACGGAACGCACACCACAACTCTCGGCTTTGCGAGGACCCGTCGCTTGTGAACTTTCTGGATGAAGTAGCGCAGCATTTTCTCGGTGACGTCGAAGTCTGCAATCACGCCATCTTTCAGGGGACGGATGGCATGTATGTGGCCTGGGGTTCGGCCGATCATTCTTTTCGCTTCGGCGCCAACCTGCAGGATCGCCCCCGTCTTGGTGTTGATCGCCACGACTGAAGGCTCGTTCAATACGATGCCGCGCCCGCGAACGTAAACGAGAGTATTCGCGGTCCCAAGATCGACCGCCATATCGCGGCCCATGAATGCAAAGGCTTGGTCCAATGCCATCTACTGAATCTCCTGAACTAAATCCCCCGGCGCCCCGATGGCCTGAGGATCTATGCAGTGTAACCGGACTCTAGAGGTCCGGAAAGAAGAGATTCAGCTCTCGTCTGGCCGAATCGGGAGAGTCGGAGCCGTGCACGAGGTTTTCGGTCACCTCGAGGGCATGGTCACCGCGCAGCGTGCCCGGATCTGCGGCTTTTGGATCGGTTGCTCCCATAAGGTTCCGCACGACCGACACCGCTCCTTCGCCCTCGACGACGATTGCCACTACCGGGCCCGACGTGATGAACGAGATCAGGTCTGAAAAGAACGGTTTGTCGGTGTGTTCCGCGTAATGCTGCTTCGCGAGGGCATCATCAATCCTCATCATCTTCATCGCGGCGATTTGGAGCTTCTTGTTCTCTATCCGACGAATGACCTCGCCTATCAACCCGCGGCGCACTCCATCGGGTTTCACCAACACCAACGTTCTTTCCACGTTCACCTCCAAAGGGAGTCAGAAGACTAGTCGATAGGCCCCATGAGATGGTCACGGGCTTCTCCGACTCCCCATAGCGACCCGGTGACCACCACCAGTCCATCGTCGAGTGAATTAGCGATCGCGTACTCGACGGCCTCAGACATGGGCTCAATCACTCCTACTGGAACCTCCCGATCCAACGGCGACACGCTGCGCCACAGATCGGCCAGCGCCATGGGATCTACCGAAGGTCGCTCACCCTTTATGCGCGCAAAGATGATCTCGTCCACAAACGGCGACACGTTTCGCAGAAATCCTTCGACGTCTTTGTCCTCGAAGATGGCCAACACAAAGACGGCCCGCAGCTCTCCGAAACTCTCTCTCAAGGCAGCGCCCATTACAGAAGCTGCGTGCGGATTATGCGCGCCGTCAAGAACAACCAAAGGATCTCTTCGGACCACTTCGAGACGGCCGGGAGAAGTCAATATCGAAAGCCCGGCCCGAACCGAGTCTTCATCGAGCGGTCTCCCGAGAAAGGCCTCCGCCGCAGAGATCGACAGTGCCAGGTTCGCAGATTGGTGTTTGCCGAACAGCGGAAGATAGAGGTTGCGGTATGACGCAGACCGTGTCTTAACCGAGACAAGCCTTCCACCAACGGCAGCCTCATCGGCAGTAACGCTGAAGTCTCGCTCCGCTTGGATGACCAGAGAGCCTCCTGCTGCCGCGGTCTCGGCGATCATCGCGGCGACGTCGGAGTACTGCTTTGCTGTGATGACCGATGACCCTTCCTTGATGATCCCCACCTTCTCTGCAGCATTCTCGATTGGCGTCGAACCGAGGAGCCTGGCGTGGTCAACATCAATGGGAGTGATCACCGCTACCTTGGACTGGATCACGTTGGTCGCATCCCACCGCCCGCCCAGCCCTGTCTCGAAGACTCCGACATCCACAGGCAGGTTCGACATCCAGTCGAAGGCCACGGCAGCTTCCAGCTCGAATTGGGTAACGGTCTCTCCTCGTTCTGCCTCGAGGGGATTGGTGAACTGGAGCAGATAGGCGATGGTCTGGGCAAAGTCGTCCTTCGAGATGATCTCGGCGGCAAGGCCGTCGTCGCCTGGGCCCACAAGGCCGAACCGCTCCCTGTAGCTCTGCAGGTGCGGGGACGTGAAGGTCCCAACCTTGAGCCCGTGTGCGGCCAGAAGGACAGCGATCATCCGTACGGTCGAAGACTTCCCGTTGGTACCCGCCACGTGGATCGTCGGGTAGTTGAGCTCTGGATGGCCAAGAGTCTCCACCAACTGGGAGATCCGATCGATGTCGGCCTTGATGCCCATACCTCTGGAAGAAAGAACCCGCAGCGCTTCTGGATAAGAGGTCATGCGAGCGTGACGTCTACCGAAGGTTCACCCTCTTCGAACTCTATGACTGCGATGTTTCCTGCTGCTTTGAGATCGCCCTCGGTTCTTCCCAGCAGGTCGAGTCGCGGTTTGGTATCGCGGATTCGAATGGAAGAGACCTCTGCCTTCAGTGAGACCTTGGCGTCGCTCTTCTTTCGTCTTATCTCTCCCAGGACTTCTCCGGTGACGTCGAGAAGCTCAGGGTTTCCACCCGTCTGTAGTTCCTGGGGAGTGGGCCACGGCGCACGATGGATGGAGCCATCTCGCCACCAGCTCCAAACCTCCTCGGTGACATAAGGCATGAACGGGGCAAACAAACGCTGAATAGTGGAGAGCGCGGTGGTGAGCGCGCGGTTGGCGGATGCAGCCGGACCGGCCCCCATCGATCCGTATGATCGGGCCTTAACGAGTTCCAGGTAGTCATCGCAGAAGGTCCAGAAGAACGTCTCGGTCCTATCGAGCGCGCGCGTGTAGTCGTAATTATCGAAGGCCGTTGTTGAGTCCTCCACCACTTTGCCGAGGACCGCGAGCATCGAGAGATCGATCTCCTCGGTGATGTCGCCTTGTTCGCCGACCTGCGAGAGAACGAACTTCGAGGCGTTCAAAATCTTGATCGCGAGGCGGCGGCCGATTTTCATTTGGCCTTCGTCGACGACGCCGTCCATCCCGGGCCTTCCACCCGCAGCCCAGTATCTGAAAGCGTCGCTGCCGAACTGCTGGATGTAGTGCATCGGAGTGACTATGTTGCCCTTTGACTTGGACATCTTCTTGCGATCCGGGTCGGTAACCATCCCGGAGATTGCGGCGTTCTTCCATGGGACGGAGTCGTGCTCGAAGTGTGAGCGCACGATCGTGACGAACAGCCAGGTTCGGATGATGTCGTGACCCTGCGGGCGGAGATCCATGGGGAAGACCTTTTCAAACAGTTCCGGATCATCGTCCCACCGCCCACCAATCTGAGGCGTCAGAGCAGAAGTCGCCCACGTATCCATCACATCAGGATCTCCAATGAAACCCCCGGGCTGGCCGCGCTGGTCCTCTGCGTATCCGGGAGGCACGTCCGTCGAAGGATCGACCGGCAGCTTGCTTTCGTCGGGAAGGATCCGCTTTTCATAATCCACCGTTCCCTCGTCGGAGATCGCATACCACACCGGAAATGGAACCCCGAAGTAGCGCTGGCGGCTGATCCCCCAGTCCACGTTCAGGCCATTGACCCAGTCTTCGTAACGAACTCGCATGAAATCGGGATGCCAGTCCACCTCGCGGCCCCGTTGAATGAACTCCTCTTTGAAATCGAGAACCTTGATGTACCACTGCCGGCTGGTCACGATCTCCAGAGGCCGCTCCCCTCTCTCGTAGAACTTGACCGAGTGGGTTATTGGTTGGGGCTCACCGACAAGGTCACCGGACCCCCGGAGCATCTCGACGACTCTCCTTCTGGCTCGCTTGGAATCCAAGCCAACCAGGTCGTCGTAGTATCGCTGGGCGCGATCGTGATCCAGAGAATCCCACCCTTCTTCTCCCCACGTTACCTGTCTGAACGTCCCGTCAGGCAGGATCACACTTCTCATCGGAAGAGAAAGCTCTCGCCACCACTGCACGTCGGTCGTATCTCCGAAGGTGCAGATCATCGCAATACCCGTGCCCTTTTCGGGGTCCGCGAGCTCGTGAGCTTTGATCGGAAGTTTTGAGCCGAACAGAGGACTCGAGACATAGCTGTCGAAAAGATCCTTGAACCGGTCATCGTCGGGGTGCGCGACCAGTGCGACGCATGCTGGGATCAGCTCTGGTCTTGTGGTTTCGATTAGAACGTCCTCGGCCTCGAGTCCGTGAAAACGCACCCTATGCATCGCTCCAGCAATCTCGCGATCCTCCAGCTCTGCCTGGGCCACGGCGGATCCGTAGTCCACATCCCAGTAAGTCCCGCCCTCCGCTTGATAGGCGAGGCCTCTATCGAGCAATCGCAGAAAGCTCTTTTGCGAGATGCAACGCGAACGCTCATCGATGGTCGCGTAGGTCATGGACCAGTCGACCGATAGACCGAGCTCTCTCCAGACGCCTTCCATCACTTTTTCGTCCTCCAACGTGAGACGCGAGCAAAGCTCGATGAAATTGGGTCTGGAGATGGCGATCGGAACATCAGACGCAGTAGGCGGTGGCTGAAATTCCGGATCGTATGGAAGTGACGGATCGCATCGCACGCCGAAGAAGTTCTGAACCCGTCGCTCGGTTGGAAGCCCGTTGTCGTCCCATCCCATGGGGTAAAACGGCTCCTTGCCCCGCATGCGCTGATACCTAACGATCAAGTCGGTATGGGTGTAACTCATGCCGCTGCCGACGTGAAGGGAGCCGCTCACAGTTGGCGGAGGAGTGTCGACCGCGAAGATCTCATCGCGACCCTTCGAGCGGTCGAAGCGAAAGATGCCGTCGGCTTCCCATCGCTCCATCCACTTAGCCTCGATCCCTTCAAGCGTTGGCTTCTCCGGGATCTCGTATTTCCTCTGCGTCTTCATCTTCTCCTCGAATTTGGCTGCGAAATCAAAAGCCCGCCATCAGGCGGGCGTGAGGGCTGGCCGGGCGCTTGGCCCAACTACCCTCGCTTGAGTACTACTACCGATCGTCTCACGACAGTCGAATTGTAACCTCTCAGGCGGAGCGTTCGCCTCGCTCTTGACGCTTCGGCCGCTCCGACACCCTGGGGACCAAAGTTGGATTGACTCTCTTCAAGACGGTCTCTTCATCGATCACGCACTGAGAGATGTCCTTGCGGCTCGGCAAGTCGTACATCACGTCGAGCAGAACCTCCTCCATCACGGCTCTCAATCCCCTTGCACCGGTGCCGCGCAGCATCGCCTGATCCGAGATGGCCCCAAGGGCCTCGTCGCTGAACAGCAGCTCGACGTTGTCGAATTCGAGGACTCTCTTGAACTGCTTGACCAGGGCGTTTCTCGGCTTCGTGAGGATCTCGACCAGAGCATCGCGGTCGAGCTGATGGACGTATGAGATGACGGGGAGCCTTCCGACGAACTCTGGGATCAGACCGTATTTCAGGAGATCTTCCGGCAGAACGTGTGCCAGGATGTCGCCGATTTAGCCGTCCTGCGTCCTTCG
>JAHWKU010000006.1 GCA_019347715.1 Actinomycetota bacterium
AGGCTCTCGGAATGCTCACGTCCCTTGCTTTGGGGACGGTCCCGTTCGAGCGGGGCGCGTCAGGATCCCGTGAGAGCCTCGACCGGCTGAAGGAGGGACTCCGGCGCGGCTGGTCGGTGTTGATCTTTCCCGAGGGAACCCGTTCGCCGAGCGGTGAGATGGGGAGGTTCAAAGTCGGGGCCGCCTATCTCAGCATCGATACCAAGACCGCGGCCTTGCCCATTCATATCGGCGGAGCCCGAGACATCATGCCGAAGGGGGCTTTTCTTCCCAAGCCTGGACGGGTCCGCATCACCTTCGGGCAGCCTGTGGGCCCCAGGCCGAATGAAAGCTACGACGACTTCACCCAGCGGTTGAGAGATGAGGTCTCTTCGCTACCTACAATGGACGGATGAACCAGTGGCGGCCAAAGACCGCTGATATCCCTGATGCGCCGGGCGTCTATATGTTCGAGGACGCCGCCGGGCGCGTGGTTTATGTCGGCAAAGCGAAGAGCCTGAAGCACCGCGTTCCCGCCTATTTCGGTGCAGACCTCACGCTTCGGACCGGAGCCATGGTCGGGGACGCCAAGGCCGTGGAGTGGATAGTCACGGACAACGAGGTCGAAGCCCTCCAGCTGGAATTTACGATGATTCAGCAGCACCGGCCTCGTTACAACGTCCGATACAGGGACGACAAAAGTTATCCATACCTCGCGGTCACGCTCTCGGAGGAGTTTCCTCGCGTCATGGTGATGCGGGGCCGGAAAAGGAAAGGAAACCGTTACTACGGGCCATATGCCCACGCATACGCGATCAGAGAAACTCTCGATCACCTTCTCAGAGTCTTTCCGATCCGTTCCTGCAGTCAAGGGGTATTCAATCGGGCAAGACGTTCCAAGAGGCCCTGTCTCTTGTACGACATCGGACGGTGTTCGGCCCCGTGCGTCGGACACGTCGATGCCGAGGAGCACAGACGGCTCATCGAGGACTTCTGTTCCTTCATGGATGGAGATCACGACACAGTCCTCAAGGTTCTCGCGTCCCGAATGACCGAAGCTTCTGAGTCCCTGGAGTTCGAACTGGCGGCGCGAATCAGAGATCAGATCTCTGCGGTGCGAAAGGTGATCGAACGCCAGCAGATGGTGTGGGAGCGCAAAGAGAATGTAGACGTAGTTGCATGGCACGGGGACGAGCTGGAGGCCGCCATCCAAGTTTTCTTCGTCAGAGGTGGCCGCATGGTCGGAAGGAAAGGATTCATCGTCGACCGGGTCGAAGATCTTTCGGAAGATGAGCTGCTGGAATCGTTCGTCGAGAACTTCTACTCAGAGCAGAACGAAGTTCCCAAAGAAGTGCTCGTACCCGTCATTCCGGCATCCAGGGAGGTACTCGAGGACTGGCTTTCGTTGCTGCGTGGATCGCGAGTTCGCATCAAAGTCCCGGAAAGAGGATCGAAGCGGAAACTGCTGAGGACCGTCGAAGAGAACGCCCGCGATGCCTTCGCGCAGAGCCGGCTCAAACGCGCCGGAGACTTTGCAGCGCGCTCTAAGGCCTTAAACGATCTGCAGCATCATCTCGACCTTCCGGAGGCGCCACTTCGCATCGAGTGCTTCGACGTGTCGAATCTTGGTCCTACAGAAGTGGTCGGATCAATGGTGGTGTTCGAGGACGCTCTCCCCAAAAAGTCCGATTATCGGAAGTTCAAGATCAGGACCCTCGAGGGTCAGGACGATGTTGGTGCCATGGGAGAAATGATCGAACGCAGATTCGCCCGGTTTCTGGAAGAACGGTCGAAGCCCAAAGAGCGGGGCGAGAAGTTCGCATACGAGCCGGGATTGGTAGTCATCGATGGAGGGAAGGGCCAGCTGAACCGCGCGGTCGAGGTCTTGAGCTACCTAGGCGTGGTTGGGATCCCGGTGATAGCTCTGGCAAAACGTTTCGAGGAGGTCTACCTGCCGGGAGAGTCTGAGCCAAGGGTGATCCCGAGGGGGTCTGAGGCGCTGTACCTGCTGCAGCGCATCCGCAACGAAGCTCACCGCTTCGCAATCACATACCAGCGCGGACGAAGCCAGAAGCGGATGACCCTGAGCGCGCTGGATCATCTCGCCGGAGTCGGCCCTACAAGAAGAAGGGCTCTGGTAAAACGGTTTGGTTCATTGAAGAAGCTCGAACAGGCAAGTGCGCAGGAGATCGCGGAGGTTCCCGGGATCGGAGAGCAGCTCGCCCAAAGCATCTACGAGCAGCTGAAGGTCAAGGGATGATGGTGGCGTAATGTCTCAGATAGCAGGCAGCGGCCTCGGCTTCACCATAATCACCGGTCTCTCCGGCGCGGGCCGGTCGGAAGTTGCCAAGTGCTTCGAGGACCTTGGCTACTTCGTGATCGACAACCTTCCACCTGCTCTGATCGAGAAGATGGCAGAGCTGGTCTCCACTCCAGGAAGCAAGGTGAAGCAGATCGCACTCGTCGTCGATGTTCGCGGTGGAGAGTTTTTCCCCGAGCTCGAAAAGGCCATCGGTGAGTTGAGAGAACGCGGCATTGACTTCCGGATTCTGTTTCTGGAGGCAAGCGATCGCGCCCTCGTCAGGAGATTCGAAGCCACGAGACGCAGGCATCCGCTCGCTTCCGAGAGAGTTGTCGACGGGATCTTCCAGGAGAGACAGATCATGCGGACCCTGAGAGAGCAGTCCGACGTCGTTTTGGACACCAGCGACCTGAATCCTCACGAGTTGAGGGACAAGGTGAAGTCACTATTCGCCGGCGTTGCCCCAAGATCGGGCATCGCGATCAACGTGATCACCTTCGGCTACAAACACGGCATGCCGCTCGATGCGGACATGGTCATCGATTGCCGGGTTCTGCCCAACCCGCACTGGGTGGATGAGCTTCGGCCCCTGAATGGGACGAACAGAAAAGTAAGGGGGTACGTTCTGACCGCAGAAGGTGCAAGCGAGTTCTTGGCCAAGCTTCGGGATCTTCTTGCATACCTTCTTCCTGCCTATGTGAAGGAAGGGATGCATTACCTGACGATCGCGGTCGGGTGCACCGGCGGGAAACATCGATCTGTGGTTATCGGAGACGAGATTGCCCGCTTCCTCCAAGACAAGGGATTCCCCTCGGCCGTCGTTCACCGGGATATCGAGCGGGAATGAAAGTAGTCGCCGTAGGAGGGGGCCACGGCGCTTCATCGACACTCCGAGCTGCTCTCAATTACTCCTCCGAAGTAGGGGGAATCATCAACGTATCCGACGACGGCGGCAGCTCGGGAGTTCTCTCCGAACAGCTGGGGGTGCTCCCCATGGGTGACATCCGCAACTGTCTCGCCGCGGTGGCAGCAAACGATGCAGCCGTAGAGATCTTCCAGCATCGATTCTCATCAGGGCCGCTGAAGGGACATGTGATCGGGAACCTCTGGCTGGCCGAAGCGGCCGAAAGGCTCGGGAGCTTCATCTCTGCCGTCAACGCTGCTTCCAAGCTTCTCGACTGCCGGGGCGAGATCTTGCCGCCAACGCTCGAGCCGATCCGCTTGATTTCCGAGGTAGATGACAGATTCGTCGAAGGTCAGGTCAATGTCGCCACGGCAGATGGACTGATCAGCTACGTATCCCTGGATCCTCCCGAACCGGAAGTGTACGAACCCGCGGTTCGTATGATGACATCTGCAGATCAGATAATCCTTGGTCCAGGAAGTCTTTTCACCAGTGTGCTCCCTCCGCTTCTGGTGCCGGGGATGACCGAAGCGCTGAAGCGGTCGAAGGGATTGAAGATCTACGTCTGCAACGTCGCTGCGCCTCCTGGGGAGACTGCGAACTTCGACGCAGCGGCTCATCTGACCGCCTTGTTTGCACACCTCGGAGACTCAGCGGTCGATGTGATGGTGGCTCACTCAGGGAGAACCCCAGCAGGAGACGGTCCTATCGCAACCGTAGACATAGCTGCGATCGAGCGCCTTGGAGTGCAAACCGTTCTCGCCGATGTGCTCCCTGACGACAGAGAGCCGCGTCACGACCACAACCGCCTGGGAGAAGTCCTGCGGACACTCGATAAGATGGGGTGAAAGAACAATAAGAGGAGGAGATCGATGACCGTAAAAGTTGGAATAAATGGCTTTGGACGCATAGGAAAGATGTTCTTCCGCGCGATGCATCAGAAGCCCGACCCAGGTATCGAAATTGTGGCGGTAAATGACCTCACCGACCCTGAGATCCTGGCCCATCTGCTCAAATACGACTCAACTCATCGCTTCCTCGATGCGGAAATCAAGGCGACGAGCGACTCGATCTCGGTGGACGGAAAGAGCTTCAAGGTCTTCGCAGAGAGAGACCCATCCGCTCTCCCATGGAAAGACTCGGGTGTCGACGTGGTCGTGGAGTCGACCGGGCTCTTCACCGACAGAGAGGCCGCGTCCAAGCATCTCGAGGCCGGCGCAAAAAAGGTAGTCATCTCTGCGCCTGCGACCGACCCCGACATCACGATCGTGATGGGGGTCAACGACGATCAGTACGATCCCGCCAACCACGCGATCATCTCGAATGCTTCATGCACCACCAACTCGGTGGTCCCGATGGCCAAGGTTCTCCTTGATTCGTTCGGGATCGAGCGCGGTTTCATGACCACAATCCATGCCTACACCACCGAACAGCAGCTGCTCGACCAGGTTGCCACTACCCGGAAGGGCAAGCCCGATCTTCGCAGGATGAGAGCTGCCGGCCTCAATATAGTCCCGGCCAGCACGGGGGCGGCGAAGGCTTCATCTCTGGTTATTCCTGAGTTGAAGGGCAAATTGGACGGGATGGCCATGCGCGTCCCGGTTTCTGACGGGAGTGTCACCGATCTCGTCTGCCTCCTGGAGAAGGAGGTCACTGTGGACGAGGTCAACTCTGCGTTCGAGAAGGCATCGATCGATGGCCCGCTGAAGGGATATCTGCGTTACACCGAAGATCCCATCGTTTCGAGCGACATCGTTGGGGACCCTCACTCTTGCATCTTCGATGCTCTTTCCACGATGGCCAGCGGAAACATGGTCAAGGTAATCGGCTGGTATGACAATGAGTGGGGATACTCGAACCGCCTCGTCGACTTGGTGCTGAAGATAGGCCAGTAGCGTTCAGCGAGCGGCATTGAAACTTCCAGCGCTCGATCGCTTGGATGTTGCATCCAAACGCGTGTTGCTTCGTGCCGATTTCAACGTCCCCCTGGCTGATGGCCTTGTGACGGATGACATGAGAATCCGTGCAGCTCTGCCTACTATCGAGACTCTCCTCGAAAGAGGCGCCGCCGTCGTTTGCTGTTCTCACCTGGGGCGTCCGAAAGGCAAAGTCGTACCTTCCCTTTCGATGGCGCCCGTTGCGGACAGGCTCGGTCAGCTTCTCGGCCGCAAGGTTCGTTCCACCGATGAACCTGCAGGCCCTCCTGCGAAGCTGGAGGGCCTGGGCCGAGGAGACGTCGCTCTCCTGGAGAATCTTCGGTTCGACTCGAGGGAGGAATCCAACGACGACGCGTTCGCGGCAGAGCTCGCGCGACTGTGCGACTGCTATGTCAACGATGCATTTGGCGCCGTCCACCGGGCTCACGCATCGGTAGCCGCGCTTGCCGGGATGCTTCCCCATGCAGCCGGACTTCTCCTCGAGAAGGAGGTCCGAGTGCTGAGCAAGCTCCTCGAAGGCGCCGATCCGCCGTTTGTCCTCATCCTCGGGGGCGCCAAGGTGTCGGACAAGATCGGCGTGGTTCGAAACTTCATCGACAGGGCCGACTCGATCCTCATTGGTGGAGCGATGGCGAACACCTTTTTGAAAGCTTCGGGTCAAGATCTTGGGAAGTCCAGAGTAGAAGACGATCGCTTGGAGGAGGTAAGCGAAACGTTGCGGCTGGCAGAGGCGTCTTCCACCGAGATCATCCTGCCGAGCGATCTCGTGGCCGGCGATGACTTCGCCGCCGATACCCACGCGAAGACCGCCGCGGTTTCCGATTTTCCGAAAGACGCGATGGCGTTGGACATCGGGCCTGTCACCTGCGACAGATTCACCAAACACATCCGGGGGGCGGGCACGATACTTTGGAACGGCCCGATGGGGGTTTTCGAGTGGGATCAGTTTGGGCAAGGGACTCTGGCCGTCGCCAGAGGCGTCGCGCAATCCAGGGCCCTTACCGTCGTGGGGGGTGGGGACTCTGCGGCAGCCCTTGCGAAGTACGGTCTCACCGATGAGGTTTCACACCTCTCCACCGGAGGCGGGGCCTCACTAGAGTTCCTGGAAGGCAAGGAACTCCCAGGACTTGAAGCTCTGAAGGAGGATTGATGAGAAGGCCCGTTATCGCCGCCAACTGGAAGATGTACAAGACTCACACCGAAGCGCAGCTGTTCATCGAGGGACTTCGCAACCGGCTCCAATCCAAAGATTACGAAAGGGTGGAGATAGTCGTGTGTCCGCCTTTCACGTCGCTTCGAACCGTTCAAACCACCATCGATGGCGATGACCTCGAGATTGCCTTGGGGGCTCAGGACGTTCATTGGGAAGAGGAGGGTGCCTTCACGGGGGAGGTCTCCGCGCTCATGCTCGAGAAGCTAAAGGTGCGCTTCGTAATAGTCGGCCACTCCGAGCGACGCCAATTCTTCGGCGAAACCGACGAAGCCGTAAACAAGAAAGTGAAATCTGCGCTGGCGCACAACCTGACGCCGATCGTGTGCGTGGGGGAGAGCAAGGAGGAGCGTGAGGCAGAAACTACAGAGGAAAAGGTGCGCTCACAAGTACAAAAAGCACTTTCCGGACTCAAGCAGGAACAGGTCGCATCGCTGGTTATCGCTTACGAACCGATTTGGGCGATTGGTACCGGGCTCACTGCCTCAAAGGAAGACGCTCAACAGACCATCGCGTTCATCCGTGAGACCGTCGAAGCGCGGTTTCCCGGTGCCGGCTCCCACGTGCGTATCCAATACGGGGGCAGCGTCAAGCCCGGGAATATAGCTGAGCTCATGCATCAGCCCGACATAGACGGCGCTCTGGTCGGGGGTGCAAGCCTCGATCCCGAGGACTTTTCCCTGATCGTCAGGTATGGAGAATAGACAGGGGGGTAAAAAGTAGGGCCATGCTACACTCCGCGAGCACGGAGCAACACCACAGGAGGAACCAATAGCTGTCTTAGATAACGTCGTAGTTGTCATACACGTGATCGCGTCGATCCTGCTGATTCTCTTCGTTCTACTGCACGCCGGACGCGGCGGTGGCCTTTCCGACATGTTCGGAGGAGGCATGGGTGGAGGCGTGGGGGGTTCCTCGGTGATGGAGAAGAATCTGGATCGAATAACAGTCATCACTGCGACCGTCTTCTTCTTTACGACGATATTCCTGGTCTTTCGCTTCAGGTGAGGTATAAATCCACGTCGACCGCGGCCTCGAGCCGCCCGTTAGCAGGAGGTGTGTAGTGAGGGGACGAAAGATGTTCGGCCTCGTCGCATTATTGCTCGTTTTGGCACTGGTTGGATCCGCTTGTCAGCGTGAACCATCTCCGCGTCAGCCCGAGGTCGAGGGCAAGCCCGGAGGGACTCTCGTCTTTGCCGCCGAGCAATTCCCGAAGTGTTTGAATCCGATCACCTCCTGTACCAACGCCTCGTGGCTGCACTGGACGGCTCTTCTGACCACTCTTCCGCAACTAGTCGCTCTTGATGCGGATAACAACTACATTCCGAGCCCTTTGATCGAGGAGATCCCCACGCTCGACAATGGTGGTCTGACGGAGAGCCCATTCACCGTCACCTATCAACTCAACCCAGACGCGGTGTGGAGCGATGGCTCACCTATCACGTTCGAGGACGTGAAGTACACCTGGCAGGCGATTATGGGGACTCCAGACGCCGCCGACACCACGGGCTACGACAAGATCAAGGACATCACGGGATCTGACGGGGAATTGGTAATCGAGTTCACCGAACCCTATGCGCCGTGGAGAGATCTATTCGGTGGCGGCATTGACTACGTCTTCAAGAAGGACTCCGACTTGGCAGGCGACACGAACCTGTCCGGCAAGATGCAGGAAGATCTCGCCGGTATGTGCGGAGCGGCCTTTTGCCTCGAAAGCTTCACCGCGGACCAGGAGATGGTCCTGGTCCGAAACGAGAACTACTGGGAGGACAAGGCCTTCCTGGAGAGAATCGTCTACCGGAGCATCAGCGACTCCACGGCAGAGATAAATGCCTTCCGAACCGATGAGATCCAGGCGTTCTACCCTCAGGAATCCGTGGAACTCGCCCAACAGGTAAGAGCCATCGATACCGCATTCTTCCTCGCCAAGGGCGGGACCCAGTATCAGGGCCTCTGGTTCAACCTCGATCAGCCGCCCACGAACGACAAGGCGGTTCGTGAAGCGATGATCTTCGCCCTCGATCGAGAAGCCGCTTTGAACCAGATTCTGGTGCCGATCCAAGAAGATGCGGTAGTGAACCACTGCCTGATGAGCGTTCCCGGCCTCGCAGGCGGCAAGTACTGCCCCGAGTTGTTCGAGACCGAACAGGACGTGGCGAAGGCACAGCAGATCCTTGAAGCCGGAGGATGGGCCAAGGGCACCGACGGCATCTATGCCAAGGGCGGCCAGCGGCTGGTGATCCCGTTCCAGACGACTGCTGGCAACAAGGGAAGGGAAGACCTGCAGACCATCTTTCAGGCTCAAGCCAAAGAGGTGGGCATCGAACTGAGGATCGACAACTCGGATTCCACCACTTTGTTCCAGACCAGGATGCCGGCAAGGGACTTCAACATGGCCCTGTTTGCTTTCGTAGCGAGTCCCGACCCGTCGCTGACGGTCAACTGGCACCAGGACCAGATTCCTACCGCCGCCTCCCCCGGCGGCCAGAACTACTACGGGTGGAGGAACGCCAGAGCGTCAGAGCTAATGGTGGAGTCCGACCAAGAACTCAACGACGAGGCCCGCACCGAGGCCATCGTTGAGATCCAGGAGCTTGCTAGGGAAGATGCTGTCGGCGTTCCGCTATGGGCCAAGCCTGCGATCCTCGTGGTCAACGAATCTAGGCTGGCGACGACCGAAGGCGAGTTCGACTTCAACCCAGGACAGGGAGGTTTCTCTCACCAGCTGAAGTTCTGGTTCTTCAAGTAATCCATAGGCGTAGCTGGACAAGAAGAGGGGCCGGAGATCCGGCCCCTCTTCTATACTTTGAATTTAGATGCTCTATTTCATAACCAGGCGTCTTCTCTTTGCAATCCCTCTGCTCTTCATCATCAGCGTCATGATCTTTACCTTCCTCAACCTCTCAACCGACATCGCTCAGTCTCTCCGTAACCCTCGTATGACTGCGGAGCAATTCGCGAAGGTCAAGGAGGCCTACGGCCTGGATAAAACGGGTCCCGCCCGATATTTCTCCTGGTTGGGCAACTTCGTGAGGGGTGACTGGGGGACATCCTTCATCTACCAGGCCCCCGTTGCTCCGCTCATCAAGGAACGTCTCAAGAACACGCTGATGCTGATGGCCCTACCCCTTGTTCTTTCGGTGCTGCTCGCCATAGGGATCGGAGTCTTTTCCGCCGTCAGGCCTTACTCAAAACTCGATTACACCTTCACCGGATTCTCTTTCCTCGGGATATCAGTCCCCATTTTTTGGTTCGGCTTACTTCTCCAGCTATTCTTAGGTTTTTATCTGAAGGAATGGCTTCGGTTATCGGAACCGGTGTTCTTTACCAGCGGAATGCACAGCCCGGGGCGACCCGAATTCGAACTCATGGACTTCCTCCGGCATGCTGCTCTTCCTTCGATGGCCCTGATGGTCCAACTAGTTGCCGGCTGGGGACGCTTCGAGCGCTCGAGCATGCTCGAAGTAGTCAATGCCGATTACGTGCGGACTGCGAGGGCCAAGGGACTCAAGGAGAGAAAAGTGGTTTTCAAGCATTCCCTGAGAAACGCTCTCATCCCACTCGTCACCGTCGTGGCAATCGACATCGGCTTATTGTTCGGAGGACTCATCGTCACCGAGCAGGTGTTTGCCTGGCCGGGGATGGGAACCCTCATTCTCTCCGCTCTGGTCGCCGGCGATTACCCCCTCGTACTGTCCGCGGGGATGGTAATCGCATTTGCGGTGGCGTTCTTCAATCTCACGGCGGACGTCATGTACGGGATTCTCGATCCTAGGATCCGATATGACTGAAGTGGGGGGCCGCCAGCAGCAGGAGGAAGCGCTCCTAGCGCCATCTGAAGACGAATTTCATGAATTCGAAGACGCCGGCCGGACTCAATTCCAGATCGCCTGGCGAAAGTTCAAACGTCATCGAATGGCGATGGTCGGAATGTTCGTATTGATCTTTCTCTATCTCGTAGCACTCCTCGCTCCATGGATTACTCCATACGACCCCAATTCCGGGTGTCCGCGGTTTGGTGAAAGGAAGGAGACCTGCTCTCCTCTATCCGCGGAGGTACTGGCAGATTCGAACCAAGCACCCAGCTTGAAGCACCCCATGGGAACCGACAATCTAGGCCGTGACTGGCTTAGCCGGGTAATGTTCGGAGGGCGTGTGTCGCTGGCTGTGGGACTCGGCGTTGCTCTTTCCGCCGGCCTGATCGGCACAGCGATGGGGTCCCTGGCCGGCTTCAGGGGTGGCTTGACCGACAACCTTCTCATGCGGGTCACCGACATCTTCTTGGCTATGCCCGTCCTGCTGGTCCTGCTGATCGCCTCCAAATGGTTGTCAGGAACGACTCGTAACATCGTCATTATCCTCGCGTTCGTCACATGGATGCCAGCAGCTCGCATCGTGCGCGGTTCATTTCTCTCGATCAAGGAGAAGGAATACATTGAGGCGGCCAGGGCCGTGGGGGTGCCTGGCTTCCGCACGATCTGGCGTCACATGTTGCCGAACGCACTCGGCCCGATCATTGTTCAAGTAACTCTCACAATTGCCGCGGCGATCCTGGCTGAATCGACCCTCTCGTTTCTGGGATTCGGCATATCGCCTCCTACCGCGACATGGGGCAACATGATTGCTGTTCAGCGGACAACCATGGTCACACAGCCATGGCTCAGCATTTTCCCAGGCCTGATGATCCTAATCAGTGTCCTTTCGGTGAACTTCATGGGGGATGGTTTGAGAGACGCCCTGGATCCAACAAGCCTCAAGGTACGCGCTTGACCAAACCGCTTTTGTCCGTCCGGGATCTTCGTACGCATTTTGACACCGATGAAGGGGTCGTGAAAGCAGTCGATGGAGTCTCCTTCGAGATCATGCCGACAGAAGTCTTCGCCATCGTTGGTGAATCTGGTTCGGGAAAGACCGTCACGGCTTTGTCGGTGCTGAACCTGGTTCCGAAGCCGGCCGGCAAGATCGTTTCGGGAGAGATCATCTTCCAGGACACAAACATCTTGCAGCTGCCCAAAGACGAGCTCCAAAACCTTCGGGGCGACCGGATCGTGATGATTTTCCAAGACCCCCTCACGGCCCTGAACCCAGTCTTTAGCGTCGGGCATCAGATCGCCGAGGTGTATAGGGCTCACCGAGGCCTCGGCAAGAAGGAGGCGCACAGGAACGCAGTCGAGCTGCTTGAGCTGGTTGGGATACCACGACCCGATCAGAGGGCAAGGGAATATCCTCATCAGTTCTCGGGAGGTATGCGCCAAAGAGCGATGATCGCTATGGCGGTCGCCCTCAATCCCGACCTCATCATCGCCGACGAGCCGACCACGGCCCTGGACGTCACGATCCAGGCTCAGATCATGGAAGTACTTCTTCGAATGAGGGAGGAATTCGATGCTGCCATCATGCTGATCACCCACGACCTTGGGGTAGTGGCCGGCGTGGCCGACAGGGTGATGGTGATGTATGCCGGAAAGGTCGCAGAGATGGGAACTTGCGAGGAGGTCTACTTTCACCCTCGCCATCCATATACCTGGGGGCTCATGACTTCCATCACTAGAGCCGACCAGAGAAAGAAAGACCGGCTGATTCCCATCAGGGGCACTCCTCCGTCCCTAGTCAACCTTCCTTCTGGATGTCCCTTCCATCCGAGGTGTGACTTCGCCGAAAAGATCTGCTCGGAGGACTACCCGGATCTGAGGCCCGTGTCGTCTCATGGCCAGATCGCCTCATGTCACTTTGCTCAGAGACCCGATTGGACACCCCCTGCCGAGCTAGTGGCGGGAAGAGCACGGCGATGACGAATGGGGAGGAGATTCTTCGCGTTGAGAATCTCGTCAAGCACTTCCCTGTGACCAGGGGGCTCATACTGAGGAAGCAGATTGGGACGGTCAAGGCGGTCGACGGCGTCAACCTGTCACTCCGGACCGGGGAAACTCTGGGTCTGGTGGGGGAGTCCGGATGTGGCAAGTCCACTCTCGCCAGGTGCATACTGCGGCTGATCGAGCCGACCTCAGGAAAAGTTGTTTTCGAGGGCCAAGAGGTCCAGGGTCTCGGTAGGAAAGCACTTAGGACATTGCGCCGCGATATCCAAATCGTGTTTCAGGATCCATATGCTTCGCTCAATCCCCGAATGACGGTAAAGGACATAGTCGCCGAGCCCATGAAGGTCCATGGGCTTTGGAAGTCCGGGGGTACCGGCAAGGTGAGGGACCTGCTCGAGCGGGTTGGGCTCAACCCCGAGCATGCCTCTCGCTACCCCCACGAGTTCTCGGGGGGGCAGCGACAGCGGATCGGCATTGCTAGAGCTCTGGCTCTGGAGCCAAAACTTGTTGTTTGCGACGAGCCGGTTTCTGCTCTGGACGTTTCGATCCAGGCGCAGATCATCAATCTCCTGGATGATTTGCAGGACGAGCTAAGGTTGACCTACATATTCATTGCTCACGATCTTTCAGTGGTCCGGCACATCAGCGACCGCGTATCAGTGATGTATCTCGGCAAAATCGTCGAAACCGCCGATCGTCGCGCGCTGTATGAAGAACCCATCCATCCCTATACGCAGGCTTTGTTATCTGCTGTTCCCATTCCCGATCCCACCAGAGAGCGGGAGAGGAAGCGAATCATCTTGAGGGGAGATGTTCCCAGTCCCCTCAACCCTCCTGGGGGTTGTCGTTTCCATACGAGATGTTTCCGCTCGCAGGAGGTGGCCGAACGTGGTGAGGCAGAATCGACCGAAATTGGCCTGACCGTAAGAAGGAAGATTGCTACGGTTTGCATGACCGATGAACCACCCCTTGTTGAGCACCAGCCGCGTCACGCCGCCGCGTGCCACTTTCCGAAACACCAGACCATTCTCTGACCGGGTGTCTGCCGCACGATTCCTGTGGTTCAAGAGCGCGGCATTGGTCGCTCTGGCGTTCTTGAGCTCCTGCTCAGTACAGCGGGATAATCAGTCCCCCGAACCGGTAACCGATGCGGTTCTATCGGTGGCCTTAACCGGCATCGACTCGCTGGATCCGGCCCGCGGAACTTCGTATTCGTCACTCATGATCCTGCGGACGGCTTGCGACGGGCTAACGACTATCGACTCAGACGGAGAGACTCGCCGGGCCTTGGCGTCGGGGTGGCGTGTGTCCAACGCTGGGTCGATGGTCACGTTCGAACTGGAAGACGGTGCCGAGTTTCTGGACGGTACTCTTGTCACCGCGCAGTCGGTTGTGGAATCACTTTCGAGGATCACTCGCCCCGAAACCTCTTCCCCATGGGCATCCCTGCTTTCCGATGTGGAGGGATTTGCCGAAGTAGCAGCAGGGGCGGCGACCTCCCTTTCCGGCCTGCGAGCTCCTGATACCAACACGCTCGAGGTGGTGCTCACCAACCCATTCGCCGATCTTCCCAGGCTGCTCGCTCACCCGGCATTTGTTCCCGTGAGTGTTGGAGCCGAAGGGACGATCACTTGTTCCGGCCCATACGAGATCCAGGAGCCAGCCGGGCCAGCCGGGGCAGAAGTCGTGCTGGAGCGAGCGACTGGAGCAGCCGGGGGGTTGCTGAAGACGATCCATTTCAAAGTAACCGACACTCCGGACGATGCATACCGTCTCTTTCAGGAAGGGCAGGCCGGGGCTTCGGTGGTTCCTGATGCTGCGGTCGGGGAAGCGTCTTCCGTGCGAAAGGGCTATCTGAGGGCCGAAACTCCCGAGATCACGTTTCTCGCAATGGATGTCACCAAACCTCCTACCGACAACGAGCGCCTTCGTCAGGCCATTTCGTTGGCCTTGGATCGTCTGGCGACCATCGATGCAACGTTCGGCGATCAACGGCCTCCGGCTGTGAGATGGATCCCGGGAACCGAAGGAGACGGAGGGTCATGCTCCGATCTGATAAGGCGTATATCGGATCCGGAGAGAGCAAAGCAGCTCATGAGCGAATCGGGAGTCGACCCCTCTGGAGTGCAGCTTCCTTTTTACTTCGACCAAACCAAGACGGGGCGATTGGTTGTTCAAGCCATCGAAGTTCAGATCGCAGACGGCTTGGGGCTGAGGCTGACACCGTCTCCGCACGACCCGCCCGGGATGGATGCCTCGATGACGGCCAGGACCGGGGCGGGGGTGTGGATGCTCTCGTATGGACAGGAACTGCCACTTCCAGGCCTCGTCGTCGATGCGCTCTTTCGAACCGGATCCCCTGCGAATCGTCTCGGTTTTTCTGATCCTGCCGTGGATGAGGCTCTTGCCGCAGCCAGACGGTCGGCGGACACAGAAGACAGAGAGCGCGCATATCTGGAGGCAGAGAGTCTGATTTGTCAGAGGATGCCCGCGGTTCCTCTTTGGAGAGGAGTTCGTCACTGGGCATACGATCCCGCCAAGCTCGGTTTTGAAGGCAGTGATGGGGTCGACTCCGCGGGCGGAATGGTCCTCCGGGACGCGCGTGTTCCTTGATAGGCTCATCCGACTCATGACCCGGAGAAGTTTCGTCGCGTTCGTAACCTTGCTGCTCGCCCTTACTTCCTGTGACCTAACGACCGGGGACCCGAAGCCCGAAAAGCCTGCACCCCGTCGCGGTGGGACGATAACCGTCGCGATAACCGAGCCATCGACTCTCGATCCCTCCAAGGGAGCAGACCGCAACCCCGAGGCATCCTTTTCGGTCGGCCCTGGACTATTGATAGTCGCTCAGATCTGTGATCCCTTGGTTGCCGTCGACCCCGACACCGGGGAGATCGAGGGGTTGGCGGCGGAATCCTGGTCCTATTCCGAGGACGTCAAGAAAGTAACGTTCAAATTGAGGCAGGGAGTTAAGTTCCACAATGGCAGGGATGTAACTGCCGAGGACTACGTCTTCTCGATCTCACGCTTCGTTCACAAGGATTCTGGTTCCTCGAGACGCTACTGGTTCCAGAATGTAGTTGGCTACCAGCAGGCAGTGGATGGAACAGCCCCAACGATCTCAGGGGTGAGAGCTCTCGATCCTCTGACTCTGGAAATAGAGTTGACCGAACCTTTTGCGGAACTGCCCGCAATCCTTTCGCATCCTGCGGCGGGCTCGGCGCTGCCGAAGGAGGAGGTCGACAAGGGAGCAGAGAGCTTCGCTGCCAATCCCGTATGCACCGGCCCGTATGCTCTTCGCGAACCCAGGACGGCGGGGGCACCGATCACTCTGAAGCGTGCCGAAGGTTATTCACTGGAACATCCTTTTCTCGCCGGGGAAGGCGCGGGCTACGCCGATGAAATGGTTTTCACGTTGGCGCCATCTCTGGATGACGGCTACAAGTTGCTTGACGACGGCACAGCCGATGTGGCCGAAGTTCCGCTCAACGAGCAATTGAACAATGCCAGGCGCGTCGATGGGCGATTGTCATCCGGACCTAACGGGCATGTGGCATACGTCGGTTTTCCCGTCACGAAGGAGCCATACACCAAGCCCGACGCGAGAAAGGCTTTTGCCCTGGCCCTCGACAGGAAAGAGATCATCGAGGACCTGCTTGCGGGATCGCGACTCATGCCGAAGGGTTTCCTGCCGGCGAGTGCCGGACCGGCTTCGAGTTCGGTATGCGAGGAAACCATGCCGCCAACCAGCCGTCCGGAAGGAGCCAAGGCTGCCTTTTCCGCGGCCGCATTGGATCCGGCAGCTGTGAAACCGATGATCCACTTCAACAACGGAGCCTCCGGTCACGGCCTTTGGCTCACAAAGGTGATGGAAAAGTGGGAGGCGCATCTGGGAGTGGACGCGACGCTGGTCCCTCACGAAGAAGAACTGCTCCGATATCTCGACTTCCTCGCGGAAGGTCGGCAGGACGGTCCCTTCCGCCTGGCCTGGTCAGTCGAATATCCCTCCCCGGAGGCTCTCTTGGGATCGATCTTCCGGGGAGGAAGTCTCGATAACTTCAGCGGGTATGCCTCTCCAGAATTCGACGGCATCCTCAATCAGGCTCGCGCGGCTACCGATGCCGAGGAGCGAGTTGGATTTTACGTACAGGCTGCTGACCTTCTCTGCCGGGATCTGCCTGCCCTAGTCATGTGGTTCGGCGCTAGCCACGTTGCCTTTTCCAGTCGAGTTGTCGCCGCCGGGGAGGACAGGCTCGATATATTCGGTTACCCACGCCTGCGTGAGCTGGGGGAACGATCCTAGGTATCCGTCCTCTGGCCTTTGCGATGGCCGGGTTGTTGTTCGCAACTGCGTGCTTCGATAGAGGGGACGAACGCACCGCTAGCGACATGCGAGTGGCAATACTCCAGCCGGCATCTCTGGACCCGGTTCGGATCCGAGATACCGCTGCCTCCCTGATTGCGCGTCAGGTGTTCGCCCCGCTGGCATCCTTTGACCCGATCACGAATCGTTTGGTTCCTGGCGCGGCGGATTGGGAGACTCACGACGGGGGAGGACGTTTCATCTTCCGTTTGAGAGATGGACTCAGGTTTCATAACGGCCGGCCGGTCACGTCAGCCGATGTCGTGTTTTCTCTGAACCGTCTGGCCGCGAAGGCTACGGGTTCTGATCTTGCCTTTCTTCTCAGTGAGGTATTGGGATTCGAGCATGTCAACCAGAGTGGGACGGCGTCCGAGCTGGAGGGTGTCCGGGCCATGGACGACTCGACCGTCGAGATCAGGCTAAGAGCCGGCTGGTTTGATTTTCCTTATGTGCTGACCCACCCCGCGACCGCCCCCGTGCCCATGGAGGAATTTCTTGCCGACCCTGAAGGATTTCGTAAGAAACCGATTGGTGCAGGTCCTTATGCGTTCACCGGCCCCGTCGAGCCAGGTGGAGACGTATTCCTGGAATCGACGTCCCATGCGTCAACAGACGTAAAGATAGAGAAGGTCTCGTTCCTGGTTTACTCGAACTCCTTTGCGGCCTTCCGGGACTTCGAACGAGAGGAGGTGGACGTCGCCGAAGTTCCGGTCGACGGACCGAGATCACTGGCCACCTTCGAAGGGACCGCAGGATTCAAACCGGTGGCGGCGATGCTCCACGCCGGCTTCAACTTAAAGCACCCGAAATTCGGGAACGTACGGTTTAGGGAAGCCATCAGTCTTGCGATCGACCGCGCCAACCTTGCTCAAGCAGGGTATTTCAATACGCTCTCTCCAGCTTCCGGACTGATTCCCAAGGGCCTGCCTCCAGCGGGTGGGGCGTGTGGAGACCGGTGCGAGCAGGATCTGGATCGCGCCCGTGTGCTTATCGATGAGGCCTTTGGAGGGACTCCACCCTCTCTGACTTTCGATTTCCCGAAGACCAGCCGTGATGAGGCTGCAGCTGAACTGCTCGCCGACGCTCTGAAGCAGATCGGTATCTCAGTAGAGCTTCGCTCCCATGAACTGACCGACTATGTGGGGCTCCTCGGTTCCGACAGTATCGAGATGTTCCGCCTCGGTTGGGTCGCAGAGTACCCACTGGCAGATTGGTTTATTACTCCTCTCTTCCGGTCCGACTCACCGGACAATCGCACCGGCTACGGATCCCAAGAAGTCGACGGCTTGATCTCCCAAGCTCGCTTGGAGCCGGATCCGGCCACCAGGAATCGCCTGTACCGTGAGCTGGAAGCGAGGCTCTTGGCGGATATGCCGGTCGTTCCCCTGGGCCAATTCCAGAGCCGGTACGCTGCCAGAGACGTGGGGGGGTTCTATGTCGACACCCTCGGAACGTTCGAAGTGAGGAGGATGGATGGGAACTGATTCGGCAAGACGCTGGCGTACCAGCCTGCTTCCCCTGGCGATCCTTCTTGCAGTATTTGGTGCGTCGGCCTTATTGCTCTTCAGAGCCCAGGGGCCTGGGGGTGACGATGGGGAAGCGGAGAGACTGATTCCCGAGGGAACGATCACGGTTGCATACCCAGAGGAGCCCCTATCGCTCAATCCCTATACCTTCGAAGGAGACTCAAACGCTACGAGAGATCTTCTTCGGCCGGTAATGCCGACCCTGCTTGTGATCGACCCTGAAATGAATTACCGGCCCGGCCTCGCCGTGAGAGTCCCGACTGACGAAGACATCGAGCTGGATCCGTTCACGGTGACCTTTCGATTGAGGTCCGATGCACGGTGGTCTGATGGGGCCCCGATCACATCGGCGGACGTTCGGTTCACCTGGGAGACCATCCGTAACCCTGCGTGGCCAATTGCGAGGAGATATCCGTACGACCGGATCACCGACGTCAGGGAAGTAAGTCCCAGAACGGTAGAGGTCGTCTTCGATGGTCCCTATCCAGCCTGGCGAGATGTCTTCTCCGCAGGCGATTTCATACTCCCGAAGCATGCTCTCGAGGGCAAGGATTTTGCTGCAGAATTCCGCGACGGACTCCCGGTTGGAGCGGGACCATATGTCTTGGAGGCGTGGGAGAAGGGACTCCAGGTGGTCTATACGCCCAACCCGAATTGGTGGGGTGAAGGTCCGGCTATCGAGCGGATTCGGATAGCTTTCGTACCGTCGTTCGAAATCGCGCAGAACCTTCTGGAACGCCGGGAGGTGGATGCCCTCGTCACAACGTCAAGGATTTCGACGAAGCGGCGGATAGAGCAGGATCCAGGTTCACTCTCGAAATCGTCTCTCGGATCTTCATGGTGGGAGCTTCTACCAAATGCCGCCAGTGCCAAGTTGAATGAGATCGATCGAAGACGTTCTGTCTTCTACGCAATCGATAGGGCAGGGATAGCCGAGGCCTTGATCCGCAGTGACGGGAGGGGCCTCCACCATCTCCGTCCTGGTTCAGAGCAGCAAGATATCTTCGATCGTTACGAGCGCGATCCCGAAGTGAGCAGGCAGGCAAGGGGTACTCGAGACCTGGGTACCCTTGCCTTGACGACTCCGGCCAGAAACGAAATGGCGCTGGCAGTGCAACGGTCGATCCAGGTAGGGCTGCGAGATGCTGACATCCGCTCGGAGATAACCAATCCGGAAGCCGATCGTTTTTATGGAGACTGGTTGAGGGCGGGTACCTGGGATCTTGCCGTGGTTGAGAAGCGGGGGACTCCATCGTCAATTCTCCGGCGATTCCATTCCAGCCAGGCCGCTCCGAACGGCGTGAACTATTCCAGGCTGGCAGCAGCAAGTGTCGACCAAGCCGTGGATGCCAGCGAGAGAACCAGAGCCTTAGACCCCGCCCTGCTTGATGCGGTGATGGTCGCTCTTGCCGACGAAGCGGCAGTCCTTCCTATGTTCGAAGCGAGGATGTACGCAGGCTTCAGGCGTGGGATCGAAGGGATTGAACCGAACGCCACTATCGACGGACCCTTCTGGAACCTGGAACGATACAGAATCATGGCGCCTTAGCCTCGCTGACTATAATCAATGGCTGTTCCCTGTCGGAGTGGCGGAACATGGTAGACGCGCCAGGTTGAGGGCCTGGTGACCTTAAACGGTCGTCGGGGTTCAAATCCCCGCTCCGACACGAACCCTAATACATCGTCACCTTCACTTAGGTGGACGCGATGTATAGGCTGTTCCCCGGACCTTAGGTGAAGGGGGCTCAGATGGCGGATGAGCAGAAGGCTGCTAAGGCGGAGGCGGCAGCTGACAAGGCCCGAGCTAAGGCCATGAGGCCTTGGTACAAGAAGAAGCGAATCATCATTCCGCTTATCCTTCTCTCGTTGGTCGTCCTCATAGTCGCGGTGAGCTCCTGGGGTGAGACGGACATCGACGACATTACTTCTCCAACTGAACAAGACACTCCGGCTGAATCTGAGTCCGCACCGGAGGAGTCTCCAGAACCTTCTCCGCCTCCTAAAGAGATACCGCCGCAGACATTTAGCGGCCGGAATCAGGGGGCAACTCAAAACTTTCACATCGAAGGAGGCCTCACGATCTTTCGGATGAAGCACTCAGGGAGCGCCAATTTTGCTCCTAAGCTCATTACGGCAGAAGGCGAAGATACGGAGCTACTCGCTAACGAGATCGGAGACTTCGAAGGTGCGAAGGCGGTGGGGGTGCCAGCCGGAGAGTACGTCCTCGACGTAACTGCGAGCGGAACTTGGGAGATCGTGATGGAGCAACCTAGACCAACGACAGCTCCTGGTTTACCGCAGGTGTTCAATGGAGCGCATCAAGCAGTCTCAGGATTGTTCGCTGCCGAACGCGGTTTGGTCCGTTTCGAGATGGATCACCAGGGAGATGGGAATTGGGCCCCGCTTCTTCTCAATGCTGATGGGGAGCGGATCGAGTTGTTAGCCAATGAAATAGGCAAGTTTCAGGGGTCGAAGGCTGTTCGAATACCTCAGACGGGAATCTACATAATCGACGTAACCGCGAACGGGAACTGGAGCATCACAGTAGCCACGTAGGAGTGACGAAGCGAGTCGGCTCAGTTTCAATTGGAATGCCGTACGTGAACGACTTAGCCCGGAGACTTCGCATTTGATTGAGGGCCTGGTGACCTTAAACGGTCGTCGGGGTTCAAATCCCCGCTCCGACACTCAGATGATTCGGCGGCTGCCCCTTTTCCACATCTCCCTCCGCACTTGACGCCGGCTTGCCCCGGCTTCGATCGGTTCTCCTACGGGAGCATGATGCTGGGTCAGCAAATCATGAAGGCGCGTGGTGTCCTTGAACGAAAGCTCCTCGAGGGTGAAGGAATGCCACAGCTGTTTACCCGTCCTCCATGCATCGAGTCTCAGCCCCAAGCCGCGAAGGCCGCCGGCACCGGCGTCGGCGCGTTTGCTTACGATTCCCATGTAGGAGTACTCGCCGATGTTGTATGGGTAGATCACATCCACTTCTTCCCATCGGAGCAGTCCCTTGGCAGGCGCCTCGATCCCTTCGGGGCCGATGCCGATAATCGGACTTCTAAGCACCAATCTCCTTAGGTAAATCATCGCCAGCGGAGCGAAGATGATGACGATCACCAGGAATCCCCACGGGAAACCAGACGTGATCAATCCGAACAGGCCGATGGCGGTGCCGCAGGCTGCTGCAGCGAACATGATGAGGCTGCGCCATCTCGCAGGATAGAGGTGGGTCATCTACTGAGGATAAGTGTTAGGAAGTAATCTGGTGGTATGGAAGCGATTCGGATCGCACTGGCGCAGCTAAATCCGACGGTTGGCGATCTCGAGGGAAACCTGTCGAAGATTACAGGCGCTGCCGCCGAGGCTGAGGCCGCCAGAGCGCACCTCATCGCGTTTCCGGAACTAATGATCACCGGCTATCCGCCCGAGGACCTCCTCCTCAAGTCTTCCTTTGTCCGGGATAACCTGGAAACGCTTTCTTCCGCTGCATCTTCGATAGAAGGAATCGCGGCGATCATCGGCTTCGTGGATCGCGATTCGAGCGGCATCTACAACGCCGCAGCGATCGTAGCCGGCGGTGAGATCCGCGGCATCTATAGAAAACATCACCTTCCAAACTACGGCGTCTTCGACGAGGAGAGGTACTTCGAACCGGGGGATGGGATCTTGCTGGCCAGGATGAACGGCTGTCTCATCGGATTGACGGTCTGCGAGGATCTCTGGATCGAAGATGGCCCCCACCGCGGCTGCGCCGCAGCGGGGGCCACCCTTATGGTGAACATCAACGGCTCTCCGTACCACCGAGGAAAGGGCAAAGCTCGACTTGGTCTTCTTGCATCAAGAGCGAAGTCCACGGGGGCCACGTTTGCCTACGTGAACATGGTAGGGGGACAGGATGAGCTGGTATTCGACGGGCAGTCAATGGTGGTCGGCCCCCAAGGGGATCTGATCGCTAGGGGATCCCAATTCGAAGAGGAGATTCTCTACTTCGATTACCAGGCTCCGGATACATCTTGGCTGCCGGCAGACATCGAATCGGCCGCAGCGAGCGAGGCCATGCGAATCGTAGATGTCGGCACCACGCCCCGGCAGCTGGCCGAACTGCCGAACAGGATCGCGGGCGAAATGGAGCCGGCAGAGGAGGTCTATTCCGCAATCGTCCTCGGGGTAAGGGACTACCTGCATAAGAATGGCTTTCAGCAAGCGGTTATAGGGCTTTCGGGGGGCATCGATTCTTCGCTCACCGCAGCCGTTGCCGCCGACGCGATCGGAGCCGAAAACGTTCTTGGGGTCCTGAACCCCAGCCGCTTCACCACCGAAGAGAGCAACGAATATGCCGAGAAACTTGGGAGAAACCTCGGGATCGAGTTCGTCATGCTGCCTATCGATTCGATCTTCGAAGAATTCCTTACGACTTTGCAGGATGTCTTCGAGGGTACGGAGTGGAACGTCGCGGAAGAGAACATCCAATCTCGCATCCGCGGTGTGATCTGGATGGCGATTTCCAACAAGAGCGAAATCCTCGATCGGAGAAGGATCGTGCTCTCGGCCGGTAACAAGTCGGAGATGGCGGTTGGGTATGCAACTCTCTATGGAGACATGGCCGGCGGGTTTGCGGTTTTGAAGGACGTTCCGAAGACGCTGGTTTACGAACTTGCCAGGTGGCGCAACCGAGATGGTGAGGTCATCCCTCAAGCTGTGATCGACAGGCCTCCGACCGCCGAGCTAAAGCCGGACCAGCTCGACACGGATTCTCTTCCGCCGTATGAAGTATTGGATCCCATCCTCGAGGCATACGTCGAGGACGACCTCGGACCGGAAGAGATCGTGGCGATGGGATTCGACTCAGGGACCGTCGCGAGAGTCATCGGAATGGTGGACAGGGCGGAATACAAGAGGCGGCAGGCCCCTCCCGGGATAAAGATCACCGAGAGAGCGTTCGGAAGGGACCGGCGACTCCCGATCACAAACCGCTACAGGCCGTTTCCGAGGCAACAGGGATGAGCTGGGTGTTCTATGTGCTGCTTTTTCTAGCGGCAGGTTATCTTGCGCTTGGTATGTACGGGAAGTACCGCTCCCTGAAAGATGCCTACCTCGATGAGAGGGAATCCTCCGACTAAATGTCGTAGTACATGTAGAACTCCCAGGGGTGGGGCCGCAAGCTGACCGCATCCACCTCGTTGTCCCTCTTGTACTTGATCCAGGTCTCGACCACGTCGGGAGTAAAGACCCCGCTTTCGAGAAGGAAATCGTGATCCGCCTCGAGCGCATCGAGAGCCGCGTCCAGTGATCCCGGAACCGTCGGCACCCCGGCCATCTCATCCTCACCCATCTCGTACAGGTCCCTGTTGACCGGCTCCAGTGGCTCGATGTTTCTCTTGATGCCGTCGAGGCCGGCAAGAAGAAGGGCCGAGAAAGCGAGGTAAGGGTTGGCTGAGGGATCGGGGCAGCGAAACTCGACTCTCTTCGATTTCGGTGATGTCGAGTACAGCGGTATCCGCACCGCGGCCGAACGGTTTCGCTGGGAATAAACGAGATTCACGGGGGCCTCGTAACCAGGTACCAGCCGTCGATAGGAGTTGGTTGTCGGAGCAACTATGGCCAGAAGCGCTGGGGCGTGCTCGAGCAGGCCCCCGATGTACCAGCGGGCTGTGTCGGACAGTCCCGCATAGCCGTCGCCGAAGAACAGAGGCTCGTCATCTCGCCACAGGCTCTGGTGGACGTGCATCCCGGACCCGTTGTCCTCGAAGATGGGCTTCGGCATGAAGGTTGCCGTCTTCCCGTGGATGAAGGCGGTGTTCTTCACCACGTACTTGTAGAGCATCAGGCTGTCGGCCATCTTGAGAAGGGGGCCAAAGCCCATGTCGATCTCAGCCTGGCCCGAGGTTCCAACCTCGTGATGGTGAACCTCTACGTCGATCCCAACCTTTTGCATGTTCAGAACCATCTCGGTGCGAAGGTCCTGATAGTGATCGACCGGCGAGACCGGGAAGTACCCTTCCTTGTACCTTGGCTTGTAGCCCTTGTTTCCACCTTCCTCGATCGTTCCGGAATTCCACGCACCTTCTACCGAATCCAGGAAGTAGTAACCCGAGAACTGGTTCTGGTCGAAGCGAACCGAGTCAAATATGTAGAACTCGGCCTCCGGTCCCCAATAGCTCTGGCTGGCTATCCCGGTGGAGATGAGGTGCTCTTCGGCCTTTTTGGCTATGAAACGAGGATCGCGGCTGTACGGCTCGCGGGTTACCGGATCGTGGATCCAGCAGCTAATCACGAGGGTCTTGCGAGTGTGGAAGGGATCGATGAAGGCGGTATTGGGGTCGGGCAGCAGGATCATGTCCGACTCGTGGATCTCCTGGAAGCCTCGGATCGAGGAGCCATCGAAACCGAACCCGGCCTCGAAACTGTCCTCGGTCAGCTGCCCCGGGGTCATCGAAAAGTGCTGCCACTGGCCCGGCAGGTCGCAGAAGCGGAGATCTACCATCTCCACGCCTTCTTTGTCGATCAGGGTCAGGACGTCCTTTGGAGAAGACGTTTCGAGCTTTGCCATGCGTTAACCCTCCTTATGATGACGGGCAGTACGGTAAGGGGGGTTTGTTTCCGTGAAGTCGCGGCATTGTTACGGCCGTGTAAATAAGGGCAATCAAGGAGTAGATTGCGCCATTCATGGTGAAGCAACTTTTCACAAATAAACTCTTTTGGGGGATATTCGCTCTCATATCCGTCGCGTCCGCTGGGCTCGCCTTTCAATATGCGGACGAGGCCTTTCCGGTGGTTGCCCTCGACATCCGGATGAGCCGCGAGGCCGCCCTCGATACCGCCGTGGAGCTGGCGAGGACAAACGGCTGGGGACCGCCAAACCCATCGACTGCGGCATCGTTCGAACTCGACACTTCGGTGCGCAATTTCGTGGAGCTTGGAGGTGGCGGTCCTGAGGAATTTCGGCGGGTAGTTGCGGGCGACCTTTATTCCCCATACACCTGGCGGGTACGTCTCTACCAGGAGGGGACGAAGGAAGAAGTACTCGTGGTGTTCACTCCTGACGGCAAGCCGTACGGGTTCTCGGAGACCATCCCGGAGGACGAAGCGGGAGCGGGCTTACAGGAATCGGATGCCCTGGCAGTCGCGGAGAGCGCGGCCCGAACCTGGCCTATCGATCTCGCGGTCTTTGAGCTGATCCAGGTCTCATCCGAGACCAGACCGTCGGGGCGCGTGGATTACTCGTTCGTCTACGAGCGAAAAGCAGCTTCCGTCGGAGAGGATGGCAGTTACCGGCTCCGTCTTTCGGTGATAGGAGACCGGCTCGGCGAGATGGTTCACTACGTCGAGATCCCGGAGACTTTCACTCGCTCTTACGAGCAGCTTCGGTCTGCGAACGACACGATCGCGGCCACGGCATTCTTTGCGATGGCTCTGCTCTTTGGGATCGGAGGCCTCGGTTTCGGCTTCCTCTATCTGCTGCGAAAGGACCTGTTGGAATGGAAAAAGCCGATCTTCTGGGCCGCGATCGTCGCTGCCGGCATTGCAGGTTCCGAGCTCAACAATCTCCGGCTGGCCGAAATGACTTACGACACGGCCATTTCACGAAGTGCGTTTCTCTTTCAGCAGATCGCGTCCGCGCTGGGAACCTTTGTGGCCATGTTCGTATTGATTTCCCTGATCTTCGTGGCCGCCGAAGGTCTCACTCGTGCCGCATTTCCCCGCCACCTGAGGCTATGGAGGCTTTGGTCGCCTGAGGTCGCAGGTTCGAGGCAGGTTTTCGGAAGAACGCTCGCCGGTTATCTGGTACTTGGAGTCGATCTCGCACTGGTCGTTGGGTTCTATCTGGTTGCCCGAGAGCGGTTCGGCTGGTATGTGCCCTCATCGTTCCCGGTTGACCCCAACGTTCTGGCCACTCATCTTCCGTGGCTGCCTCCGCTCGGCATTTCGCTTTACGCGGCCTTTGTAGAGGAGTCGATCTTCCGGGCCGTTCCGATCGCTTCGGCCGTGTTGCTCGGGCGGCGCTTCGGAAAGCCGAAGGTTTGGATCGTGGGAGCGTTCTTGCTTCAGGCAGTGGTGTTCGGGGCTGCGCATGCAAATTATGAGGCTCAGCCGGCGTTCGCCAGGGTCGTGGAGCTGTTCATCCCATCGATCGTCTTCGGACTGCTCTATTTCTTCTTTGGGCTCCTGCCCGGCATCATTCTGCACTTCGCCGTCGACGTGGTCTTTTTCTCTATCCCTCTGTTCGCCACATCCGTCGAAGGGATTTGGCTGCACCGGGGCGTCGTGATTGTCATTGCGCTGCTGCCGCTGTGGTTGTCTTTGAGATGGGTCGTCGCGAAACGGAGCCTGAAAGAGGCCCCCGAAACGGCATACAACTACTCATGGGAAGCGCCGGTTCGGCCATCGCGAATACGAGCGCCTCAACCCCTCAGAAAGATGGGGGCCCCGCTTGCGTGGGGCCTCGTCGGCTTGGGGCTCGTCGGTCTCTTGACCTACTCGACATCGGCAGACTTTCGCTCCGACGTACCAAGACTACTGATCGACCGGTCCACAGCTTCGGATATCGCAGCGCGGGCACTGATCCAGGAGGGGGTTTCGCTGCCAGATGAGTACCGCAGTCTGGTCACCGTTCACGACGACCCCCAGGCGGGGGATTCCTTCATCTGGAGAACAGAAGGCGAAGACACTTATCGCAGGCTCTTGGGTTCATACCTCGATCCTCCTCATTATCGGGTGAGGTTCGCGCGATTCACCGGGAGTTCAATCGAGAAGGCGGAGGAATGGACGGTCGCGGTTGGGGCGACGGGAGAGGTAAGGCAGATCACCCACACGCTCCCGGAGTCATCTCCTGGACGCCGGCTGAGTGAGGAAGAGGCCGGTGAGATTGCTATGCGAGCCATCCAGGAACGGTTCGGGATTGAACCGGGGGAGTTGCAAAGCGTGTCTGCCATTCAGGAGAGCAGACCTGCACGAACCGACTGGACCTTCGTCTTCCGGGATCCTTCCGTTGATCTGAATCGGGGAGAAGCCAGGGTCCGCGTCACCATCTCTGGGGACCAGGTTACCGACTACGCCCGCTTCGTCCATGTTCCGGATGAATGGCTGAGACAGGAAAGAAGCCCGTCGGCGGTGACGAGCATTTTGGAGTGGTTTTGTTTTTTCGGCCTCATCCTTTTGCTGCTTGCAGGGGCCGTCGCCTCGGTCTTCGGTATCGTGCGGGGACGATTCGACCAAAGGATGTTCCGGCTGTCGTTTTTGGTGACGATCGTTATTTTCCTCGGGACGTTCGTGAACACATGGCCTTTGGTCATGGCGTCGCTCTCGACTGCTCAGCCGGTTGCGTCTCAACTGCTCACCCGAGTGGGGGGCTCGGTCCTGGCAGCCATCGGGGCTGCTGCGGTCCTCGCCGTCATTGCAGCCTCTATTACGTTTTCGCCCCGCGAAAGTGAAACGCGATCTGGACTTCAGTTGTTTTCGGCAGCAGGGGTTGGGATGGCGACTGCAGGAGTCGTCGCTCTCATTGCCCTTCCGAACTTCTCCCGGTTTCCCACATGGCCGGATCTCTCGGGGGCAGCAACGCTGCTCCCCGGGATGGATTTCGGCGGGATCCGCGTCTTCCTTGTTATCGCGGTGACTGTCATCGTCTCCCTGAGCTTCATTCGAGACATCTCCAGGGGGTGGACCGAGCGGCGGGTGATCGCAGGATTGGCTGCGGCCGGAATCGGCTTGATCTTGAGCGGGGTGCTCGGAATCACGTCGGTGACGTCATGGTTCCTGGGAGCGATTGCAATCACGCTGTTGCTTCTTGGTCCTTACCTGGCTCTCTTTCTGCGGCAGCCTTCTTTGGTCCCGGTCGCAGTTGCCGTTTACCTCTCTCTTCCTGCTCTCAGGCAGGCTTCGTTCAGCGCGTTTCCCTCCTCGCAAGTGGCAAAATCCATCCAGGTCCTGGTCATGCTGGGCCTAGCGTTGTTGTGGGACTCATCGTCTAGGCTCGCTTCTAGTTCGGGCCCTCGAGCTCCAGACGATGAAGTATCGTCCGCTCGATCTCCCGAGCATGCTGGGGATCTCTGATCTTCTGTCCATCTAGGTCGCGCACGTAAAAAACATCAACGACGTCTTCGGCATATGTGGAGACCTTTGCGACGTGAACGTCCAGTTCCAGGTCCGAGAGAGTCTTCGTGATGGTGTACAAAAGGCCGATGCGATCGGTCGCGTGAACCTCGATGACGCTGTAGAAGTCGCTGGCCAAGTTATCGACGACGACGCGCGGGGGTTCCTTCTTCCCCTTGCCCATCCGGCCCCCGTACTCCTTTCTCTTCTCGGCCAGCCGAAGGTCGAGAGACAAACGTCCGCGAATAGCCTTTTGTGCATCGTCTGCCATCCGCTCGAAACGGTGATCCTCGTTTCCGAGCGCCTCGACGCGAAAGACTTCGAGAGCAACGCCGTCCTCTCTGGTAAACACCTGACCCCCCAAGACGTTGAGGCCGTGAAGCGCAAGTGCTCCTGAGATTCTGCTGAACAGCCCCGGACGGTCGCGCGCGATGACCACGACTTCCCAGATTCCTGCAGCGCCCTGGGCCTCGGGGTGGACGGCTACCTCGTCTCCTAGTGGGGGATCCATCAGCAGAACGGACTGGCGGGCCAGAGCCTCTGTTGGCTGTGAGAGAAGCCAAGCCCTGGGCATCTTCTCGAGGTGGCTTTCGACCAGAACCTCCGGGAAATCGCTGAGTGCGCTCCTCAGCTCTTCGGTACGCTGTCGGGCCAGATCGGTTGCAGCGACTCCAACTAGATCACCCTGCTCGAGAAGATGACTCACGCGGGTGAACAATCTCGATACCAAAGTTGCTTTCCAGGGAGACCAGGCCGCCGGGCCGGTCGCGACCGCGTCTGCAATGGTGAGGAGGTAGAGCATACGAAGACGGTTTTCCGAACCAACTCTCTCTGCGAACTCAACGATGAGGGCCTCGTCACCTATGTCTCTGCGGGTGGCGGTCTCCGCGAGCATCAAATGGTTTCGTACCAGCCAGCAAATGTCCTCGGCTTCGTCAAGGGAAAGTTCGATGCGCGCGCAGGCCGCACGGGCGAGTTTCTCTCCGATCTCTGAATGGTCGCCACCCGAACCTTTTCCGATGTCGTGCAGAAGTCCGGCGATCAGCAAGCGGTCATAGACTGGCTCGGTCTCGGCAGCAACACGCCTCGTCAGATCGTCGTCAGCCTTCTTTAGTGCCCCGAGCGCCGCCACTACTTCGAATGAATGGATGTCCACGGCGAAGCGGTGGTAGACGTTGCGCTGGGGCAGACAATCGATGGTTTGCCATTCTGGGATTGCGCTAACCAGGGCTCCCTGAACCGAAAGATGGAGGAAGTCGCTGCGCGTTTCTGGTGCCTCGCGAAGGATCTCGAGGAATGCCCGCCGAAGTGGTTCGGGCCATCGTTCCCCGTGAAGATCATTTGAAAGCTCTTCGAAGGATGCCCCTCTGGCGCGACTTTGTGGAGACAGGACGGAGTCGAATGAGTGTGCGATCCTGCGCGAGCTCTTGTAGAGCTTTCTCATGAGGTCCTCCTCGCCGGATCTATCGGACGAGGCGCCGGTGAGCATGGAGGACACCGGGCCCTGATGCTGCATGAGCAGAACGTCCGTCTTTCGATCGGTGACGAAATGGAGAGCCGCGCGTATCGAGGTGAGGGTCTCTAGAGCTGAAGAGAGCTCGGCCTCCACGCCCTGGCCCAATGGAATCATTTCACCGACGAATTCCCACCACCTGAGCGAGACAAGATCCCTCAGGCCGCCGGTGCCGTCCTTGATATTGGGTTCGAGCTCTGCCCCTGCATCACCGGCTTTGATTCGCCGCGAAAGCGTGGCTTCAACGAGATCCCTGAAGAACGCATGGGGTTTCCTGCGAATCCGATCGACGAGCGACGCATGCCACTCGCCGAACAGCGAATGATCCCCGGTCAGCATCCTGGCGTCTAGATATGCGGTCTGAGACTCGAAGTTCTCCATGGCGTGAGTGGTTGCATCTTTGGGAGTCCTCGCGGATGCTCCGAGCTCGAGCCCCGCGTCCCAGATGGCATACGAGAGTTGCTTCACTGCACTCGTGATGTCTGTCCTTCTGGAGTGGAGAAACAGAAGATCGATGTCGGAGGATGGAAAAAGCTCGCGCCTTCCATAACCCCCAATTGCAACCAGGGCCCAACCGCCCCCGAGCGAGGGCTCGGTGAGATCGAGGAGCACAGAGTCCATCGAATCCGACAGTTCGCGGACCACGGAAAGACCGGAAGCGCCTGCGGCCAGTTCCTTCCGCAGGCGCTTGGAGTCTTCGACGAATTTTGTAGTGAGGCTAGAGTGCATCCCTTCCCATCTCGCCGGTCCTGATCCTGACAACTTGAGAGGCGTCGACGACCCAGATCTTCCCGTCTCCAACTTCTCCCGTATGAGCGGTCTTCATGATCGTTTCGATCACATGCTCCGACTGCGAGTCGTCGCAAAGAACCTCTAGCTTCACCTTCGGAACGAAGTCGACCTGGTACTCCGCCCCCCGATAGACCTCGGTGTGACCGCGCTGGCGTCCGAACCCGCTCACCTCGGTCACGGTCATTCCCTGGATGCCTGTGGTACGGAGAGCTTCCTTCACTTCTTCGAGCTTGAACGGCTTTATGACTGCGGACACGAGCTTCATCGGTTCCTCCTAGCCTTCGGCTGTTCTTTGAACCACGGAATGGGAGGCCGAGGTCGAGCCGGCACCGACCGGGGGAGTGGCCACTGTTCCGCGGTCTACGGTCGTGTAAGCGGTCTCGGCGTGCTGACTCAAGTCGAGTCCAGTGAGCTCTTCTTCGTGTGTGACCCTCACCCCGACCAGCATGTCGGTCACCTTGAGAATGAAGAGGGTGGCAAGGAAGGAATAGCCGATCGTCACGCCAACGGCGATCGCCTGCTTGCCGAGCTGTGCTGCGTTGCCGTATAGAAGTCCGTTGGCGCCCTCGATGCCGCTGATGGCCTCTGTGGCAAAGATTCCCGTGAGGAGGGCACCGACCAGGCCGCCGACCATATGCACGCCAACCACATCGAGGGAATCGTCGAAACTGATCTTCGCTTTGAGCGAAACCGCCCCGTAGCAGATCATTCCTGCCGCAAGGCCGATGACCACAGCCGCCCACGGCTCAACGAATCCTGCCGCCGGCGTGACCGCGACGAGTCCTCCAACGGCGCCGGTCGCCGCTCCTATGGTGGTTGGAACCTTATTGCGGATCCACTCGACCGCAAGCCACCCAAGCATGGCTGCAGCAGTGGCGAGATGGGTATTGATGAATGCGGCTCCTGCGAGACCGTTGGATGCGAGTGCGCTTCCTGCGTTGAAACCAAACCAGCCAAACCAAAGGATCGCGGCACCCGTTACGACCATGGGAATGTTGTGAGGGTGAATGGCCTCTTTGCCGAACCCATGACGCTTCCCTATGTAGAAGATGGCAGCGAGAGCAGCGACGCCTGCGTTGATGTGAACGACGGTTCCTCCTGCGAAATCAAGAGCTCCAACGTTTCCGTCACCCAGCCCGAGGAAGCCGCCTCCCCAAACCCAGTGGGCTACCGGCGAGTAGACGAGAAGAGACCACATCAAAAGGAACAGCACGTAACCCCTGAACCTCATCCGCTCGGCAACGGCCCCGGTGATGAGTGCCGGAGTGATGACGGCGAACATCATCTGGAAGGCCATGTAAACCGAGTGTGGGATCGTTGGAGCGAGAGCAAAAGGTTCCGCTCCGACATCGCGAAGGAACAGGAAATCGAGCCCGCCTATCAGCGTGTTGCCGCTCGGTCCGAACGCTAGGGTGTACCCGGCGACGAACCAAATGATCGAAACCAGCCCAAGCGCAAAGAGCGACTGCATGATGGTTCCGAGCACGTTCTTGCCTCTGACCAGCCCGCCGTAGAAGAGTGCCAAGCCGGGCGTCATGAACATAACCAGAGCCGTACTGACGATCATCCACGCGGTATCTCCGCTAGATATCTCCATTCCCACCTCCAAGTTCGGTCGGGAGCAGAGTAAGGGCCTCGTGTTTCCGGGATGATTCGTTCGCGTTACGAGACGGTTACGAGTGACCTATGCTCCTGGAAGTCATGAACAAGACAGTGCTGGTGGCAACAGACGGTTCCATCAGGGTGATATCGATGAATCGCCCGGCGCAAAGAAACGCCATGGACACCGCCATGCTGCGCGAACTCATCTTGGCGCTGGAAGCAGCGGCATCGGATTCCGCAGTGTCGGGAATGGTGCTGACGGGAGAAGCCGGAGTGTTCTCTGCCGGCGCGGACACCTCGGAGGTGCTGGATCGCCCTGAAGCGTTGGCACGGATGAACCTATTCACTGAGCTATACCAGATCGTCACCGGCTATCCGAAAGTGACGGTGGCGGCCATCGAGGGCCATTGCGTAGGAGGGGGAGCAGAGGTTGCGTCGGGTTGTGATCTCAGAGTTGGATCGTCCAGCGCACGGATCAGATTCCCGGGGGCCCAGTTTGGGATCCCCGTTGGGGCGGCTCGCCTTCCCTTGTTGATCGGGCTCTCTCACTCCAAGGACCTTCTCATGACGACACGTACGGTCGATGGTGAGGAGGCATACCGCATGGGCTTCCTCAACAGGTTGGTCGCAGACGGAGACTGCTTGGATGAGAGCGTTTCCCTGGCACAGTCGGCAGCCTCGAATCCCGGAGCCGTAAAGCAGAAACGCCAGCTCGACCATCTCTGGTCGGTCTCCACCAAGGTGGACGCAGAAAACCGGGCACTTCGGCGCTGGCAGCAAGACTCGCTGTGAACTCGTTCGAAGCCGGGGATAGAGCCATGCTCATCGATTCGCGGGGCAGGCGATATTTGGTCACCCTCGTCTCCGGAGGCAGCTTCCACTTTCACCGTGGGATCGTCGAGCACGACACAATCATCGGCTCTCAGGAAGGGTTCACTGTTTCTTCCACCGGAGGGGAAAAGATCGTGGTCGTTCGGCCCACACTCTCGGAATACGTCCTGAAGATGCCGAGGGGCGCGCAGGTCGTCTATCCCAAGGATGCTGCAATGATCGTCATGTTGGGGGACATCTATCCCGGAGCTACGGTCGTCGAAGCCGGGGCCGGCTCCGGAGCCCTGACCATCGCATTGCTTAGAGCGGTCGGTCCCGAGGGCCGCGTGATCACTTTCGAGATCAGAGAAGACTTTGCTGCAACCGCACGCGCCAACGTCGAACAGTTTCTCGGTAAGGCCGACAACCTGGAGATCCGCGCCGGTGATGTCTATGAGGAGATCGACGAGCAGGACTTCGATCGCGCGGTTTTGGATCTGGCCGAGCCGTGGAGAGCATCGAGCTTGATCGCTGATCGAATGCGGCCGGGAGGCATTCTGACCGCCTATCTTCCGACTGTGCCCCAGGTTCATCAGCTGCATCGCGAACTGGAAGCTTCAGGCCGGTGGGTACAGACGTCCACCATCGAAACTCTTGTGAGGTCATGGCATCTCGGGGAGAGGTCGGCCCGTCCAGACCACCGAATGGTAGGCCATACCGGGTTTATCACCACCTCCAGACTTCTGCGTAACCCGTGAGTGGTTTGTGCCTGGAAAAAATCCCCAAAGGACTAGATGAAAAATAGCCCGAATGGTCCATACCTTCGGTGCCGATAATTCCATGGGTAGCCTTGTGAGCGACCCTATACTTGCAATGGTGGTAGTAGTTATGAGGACGGTGAAGCGCTGATGCCGCGACAGTCAGAGTTCGAACGACGGATCGCGGAGTACGAACGTGAGGTCGGCGAACTTCAAATGCAGGTCAAGATGCTGGAGGAAGAGTCCGGTGTCCTCCGCACGAAACTGTCCGAGGCCCCCAGCAAGATCCGCAAACTCGAGGAGCAACTCCTAGAGGCCCGCCACGAAGTTGCCAAGAACCGCGACCAGGGGGAACGCATGGGCGAGCTTCTACGCCAGGCGCGCGAGCAAATCGTCTCCTTGCGAGAAGAAGTCGAAAAGCTGTCTGCGCCCCCTTCCGGTTATGGAGTTTTTCTGAACCTCAACGAAGACGGAACGATCAACGTCTTCACTGGGGGTCGCAAGCTGCGGGTGAACGTTTCTCCCGAGGTCGAGGCCTCATCGCTCGTCAAGGGTCAGGAAGTCATGCTGAACGAAGCTCTTAACGTCGTGGCTTCAACCGGATGGGAAATCCAGGGAGAGGTAGCGTCGCTAAAGGAAATTCTGGCCGACGGCAGGGCGATAGTGCTGTCACGGGCAGATGAGGAAAGAGTCGTTCAGCTCTCCCAGCAGGTGCTGACTGAAACTCTTCACGCCGGCGATTCTGTTCTTCTGGATTCGAAGAGCGGATATATCCTCGAGAAGCTTCCAAAGCCCGAAGTGGAAGAACTCATCCTCGAAGAGGTGCCCGACATCGATTACACCGCGATCGGCGGTCTTGACGCCCAGATCGAGGAGTTGCGCGATGCGGTTGAGCTGCCCTTCCTCTACGCCGATCTCTTCCTGGAGCATCAACTCTCACCTCCCAAGGGAGTTCTTCTTTACGGACCCCCGGGATGCGGCAAGACCCTGATCGCAAAGGCGGTTGCAAACTCTCTCGCCAAGAGAACGCAGGAGGTGACCGGCCGCACCGATGTCCGCGCTTACTTCTTGAATGTGAAGGGGCCCGAGCTTCTGAACAAGTACGTCGGAGAAACCGAGCGGCAGATCAGGATGATCTTCCAGAGGGCCAAAGAGAAATCCATTGAGGGCGTTCCGGTGATCGTCTTCTTCGACGAGATGGAGTCGCTATTCAGAACCCGTGGATCGGGAATCTCCAGCGACATCGAGACCACGATCGTCCCGCAGCTGCTCTCCGAGCTGGACGGCGTCGAGCAGCTCAAAAATGTGATCGTGATCGGTGCTTCGAACCGTGAGGACTTGATCGATCCTGCCATCTTGAGGCCGGGCCGGCTCGACGTGAAGATAAAGGTCGAACGCCCAGACAAGGATTCTGCCGGAGCCATCTTCTCGAAGTATCTGGTCCCGGCGGTGCCGATCCATGAGGAAGAAATCGCGAAGCACGAAGGCGACATCAACAAAGCAATCCAGCACATGATCGGCATAACAGTCGAGGAGATGTACTCGGTCAATGACGACAATCAATTCCTCGAGGTGACCTACGCGAACGGCGACAAGGAAGTCCTGTATTTCAAGGACTTTGCCTCTGGGGCCATGATCGAAAACATCGTTCGAAGGGCGAAGAAGATCGCCATCAAGCGCCTGATTCACAACGGCCAGCGCGGCCTCAAGATGGAAGACCTCATCGAGTCGATCCATCAGGAATACCGTGAGAACGAGGACCTGCCCAACACCACGAACCCAGACGACTGGGCGAAGATATCCGGCAAGAAGGGCGAGCGGATCGTATACGTGCGTACGCTCGTCGGAGATCGCAAGTCCGAGGCAAGGGCCGTCGAGCGGGTACGCACCGGACAATATCTCTAGCCGTTTATCATCGATCGGCAATTCAAAGAGAGGACCGACGAGTGGCGATTCCTAAAGTGATGGGGATCGAAACTGAATACGGGATCATCACCAAGGGCGGGGAGGAATACAACCCGATCCTGGCTTCGTCGGTCCTGATCAACTCATACGCGTCTCCTCGCTTGAAGCGAGTCAGGTGGGATTACGAGGAAGAGACGCCGCTTCGTGACGCCAGGGGATTTGAAAAGTCGGCTTTGGAGCAGTCCGAAGACGACGGGGGCCTGGTGTCGGTCATCCTCGAGAATGGGGCCCGCTATTACGTCGATCACGCTCACCCCGAATACTCCACTCCCGAATGCACTAATGCCAGGGATCTCGTCATCCACGACAAGGCCGGCGAGCTCGTCCTAAACGACAGCCTCAAGTCTTCGGTTGAGGCCTTGCCTCCGGAGCAGAGAATCGTTGTGTACAAGAACAACTCCGATGGCAAGGGCAATTCATACGGGTGTCATGAGAACTACCTGATGTCTCGCGATACGCCGTTTCCGAGCATCGTCAGAGACCTCACGGGCTTTCTCGTCTCGCGGCAGGTGTTTACTGGGGCCGGCAAGGTCGGCGTTGAGATCGGTTCTGCTGAAGGCGTTAACTATCAGATCTCGCAGAGGGCAGACTTCTTCGAGGTCGAAGTGGGGCTCGAGACTACTTTCAAGAGACCCATCATCAATACCAGAGACGAACCTCATGCCGACGCAGAGAAGTATCGGCGTCTCCACGTGATCATCGGGGATGCAAACATGAGCGAGATCTCGACCTTCCTCAAGGTTGGAACGACTGCGCTTGTCCTGGCGATGATCGAGGACTCGTTTTTTACCGAGGACCTGACTCTTGCGGAACCCATCGCGGCTCTCAGGGTTATCTCGCGCGACCCGACCTGCAAGGCAGTGATCGCCCTTTCCGACGGAAGAACGATCACTGCCGTCGACCTTCAGTGGGAATACCTGGGATGGGCCCAGAAGTATTTGTCCGCACAGGAAGTCGACCCGGTTACCCAAGAGGTGATGAATCGGTGGGAGCAGACTCTGGCTGCATTGGAGACCGATCCGATGATCCTCGACCGCCAGCTGGACTGGGTGGCGAAGCTCTCGGTGCTGGAGGCATATCGGGACCGGCATGAGCTCGGCTGGGAAGACCCCAGGCTGGCGCTGGTCGATCTTCAGTATCACGACGTTAGAGATCACAAGGGCCTCTACTACAAACTGGTGCAGCAGGGGAGGTTCGAACAGCTGGTTTCTGCCGAGGAGATAAGAAGAGCCGTCTCCGAGCCTCCCGAAGACACCAGGGCTTGGTTCCGCGGCAACGTCCTGAAGAGATTCTCTTCGGACATCACCACGGCCTCATGGGACGGCATCGTCTTCGACGTGGGGGCCGAAAGCCTCCAGAAGGTGCCGATGCTCGAACCGCTGTTGGGCACCAGGCAGATCACCGAGGAGTTACTGAGGTCGGTGGCAAATGCCGGGGAGCTCCTGGAGGCGTTCAACAACCGTCAGTGAGCACGCACTCTGGCTGCCCAGCACCTACAATGAAACCGAGGTGATGCCCTGATGCCGCCCGGCGAAGAACAGAAAAGAGCCAAGAAGAAGCCTTCTGAGGATGAGGAGATCGATGAAACCCCTCCGAAGAAGGAAGCCAAGAACACCGAAGACATCGACAAGCTGATCGACGAAATCGACGAGGTCCTCGAGGAAAACGCCGAGGAATTTGTGCGGTCATACGTGCAAAAAGGCGGCCAATAGTGACTGAGAGTGGTTACCCGTCGCTTTGAGTAGCTTCGCTTAGACTGCATCTGTCATGGATTCCAATGTGCCGTTCGATCAGGCCCCTGCCGCGGGGATAGAGCCAACTTCATTCAGCGACCTCGTAAGAGAGAATCGTCCTGAGGCGCTGCCTTCGGTTGAGCAGTCCGCCGCCGCCGAGGCCCCCCACGCCACGACGATCCTGGCTCTTCGGTATGACGAGGGCGTCGTTATCGCCGGCGACAGGAGGGCAACCGAGGGATATTCGATCGCTCACCGTTCGATCGAGAAGGTCTTTCCCACCGACGAGCACTCCGCCGTAGCTATCGCTGGAACCGCCGGGCCCGCGATCGACATGACTCGTCTCTTCCAGACCGAGCTGGAACATTACGAGAAGATCGAGGGCGAGCAGCTGACGCTCGAGGGCAAAGCCAACAAGCTCGCGCAGATGCTCCGGGCGAACCTTCCAATGGCGATGCAAGGCTTAGGGGTGATCCCACTATTTGCCGGTTACGACCTCGGACGGGGACTGGGGCGCATCTTCAAATACGACATGGTTGGAGGACGTTACGAGCAGGAGGACTTTTGGGCGGTGGGCTCAGGGGGCCGCGACGCGAGGGCCACGATCAAAAAGCGCTATCGCCCCGACCTGCCGAGAGATGAGGCCGTCAAGATCGCACTCGAGGCGCTTTACGACGCGTCCGAAGAGGACGTTGGGACCGGGGGGCCGGATGTTTTGCGAAGCATCTATCCCAACATCGCTTTCATCTCGCGAGAGGGCTACCGGCGAATCGGTGAAGAGGAGATCGCAGCTCTATTCGACGCTCTCTTAGAAGAGCGGAAAGCCGCGGGCCGAGTCCACTCGAGAGAGAGCGTCCCGGGCAGCCACGAGGTGAATCAGTAGATGTCCCTTCCGTACTACATCTCTCCCGAGCAGTTCATGAAGGACAAGCACAAGTACGCGAGAGAGGGAATCTCCAGGGGGAAGTCGGTGCTGGCCATGGAGTTCAGTGACGGTGTGCTGTTCGTCGCCGAGAACCCATCGGCCACATTGCACAAGGTCTCCGAGATCTACGACAAAGTCGCGTTCGCCGGCGTGGGCAAGTTCAATGAGTTCGAGACCCTGAGGATGCACGGCATACGGCAGGCAGATGTTAGGGGTTACTCGTACTCGCGGGAAGATGTAACAGCCCGTGGATTGGCGAATTCTTATTCCCAGGTCCTGGGGCTGATCTTCACGGAGCAGCTCAAGCCATACGAAGTCGAGATCCTGGTGGCCGCGGTTGGAGACGATCCCGAGACCAATGAGCTCTACCACATCCTCTACGACGGGTCGGTCGCAGACGAACATGGTTATGTCGCCATGGGTGGAGAGGCCGAAGCTCTCGGCGAGGTCTTGCAGAAGAACTACAAAGACGGGATGACCATGGCCGCTGCACTCAAAGTTGGGAGCAAAGCTTTGAGCGAAGTCGGGGGAGAGGCGGTACCAGCGGACAACCTGGAAGTGGCCGTCCTGGATCGCAAGCGTGAACGTCGCAAGTTCCGAAGGGTTTCCGAGAAAGAGATCGCGGAACTGTCAAGATAGAGGTGTGGAAAGACGCATCTTCGGTCTCGAAAACGAATACGGGGTTACCTGCACCTTCCGCGGGCAGCGGCGTCTTTCTCCCGACGAAGTAGCGCGTTACCTCTTCCGTAAGGTAGTTCACTGGGGCAGGTCATCCAATGTCTTCTTGGAGAACGGAGCGCGCCTGTATCTCGATGTCGGCTCCCACCCCGAATATGCCACTCCGGAATGCGACGACATCAGGGAACTGGTGGCCCACGATAAAGCGGGGGAGAGGATCCTCGAAACTCTCGTTATAAACGCCGAGAAGCGGCTTCGGGAGGAGGGCATTGCCGGTCGCGTCTATCTGTTCAAGAACAATACCGACTCGGCTGGAAATTCCTACGGCTGCCACGAGAACTATCTCGTCAGCCGCTACGGAGAGTTCGGGAAGCTGGCAGAGATTCTTATCCCATTTCTAGTTACTCGCCAGATCTTTACCGGCGCGGGAAAGCTTCTCCAGACCGCCCGGGGTCCGATCTATTGCATATCGCAGCGGGCAGAACACATCTGGGAAGGAGTGTCTTCTGCGACCACTCGTTCCAGGCCGATCATCAATACCCGCGATGAGCCCCACGCGGACGCAGAGAAATACCGCCGCCTGCACGTAATCGTGGGCGACTCGAACATGAGCGAGTACACGACGTGGATCAAAGTCGCGACCACCGCGGTCTTGCTCAGGATGCTCGAGGAGGGCAACTGGCTCCGGGACCTCTCACTGGAGAACCCGATCCGTGCGATCCGCGAAATCTCACACGACCTCACTTGCCGTCGCAAGGTCAGGCTCGCGAATGGCAGAGAGGCTTCGGCAATAGAGCTTCAGTGGGAATATCTCAGCCGGGCCGCCAAATACGTCGATCGCAGAGACGATCCGGAAATGAAGGAAGCCGTTGTGGCCTGGGAAGAGTGCCTCGTGGCTCTCGAGGACGACTTCACCGCGCTCGGGACCAAAGTGGACTGGGTGATGAAGCACCAGCTCATCGAACAATATCGAGCGAAGTACGACATCGGCCTCGGCCATCCCAAGCTATCGATGATCGATCTCGTTTACCACGACGTCACCCGCTCGAGGGGTCTGTATGCGCTGTTGGAACGCAGCGGCAAGGCCGAGCGTTATGTGACGGACGAGGAGATCGAAACTGCCAAACTGGAACCGCCTCAGACCACGCGCGCCAAACTGAGGGGAGAGTTCATAAGAGCCGCCAAGCGGAGAAGACGCGATTACACGGTTGACTGGGTTCACCTAAAGCTGAACGACCAGGCCCAAAGGACGGTCCTGTGCAAGGATCCCTTCAAGCACAAGGACGACCGGGTAGAGAAACTTATCCAGTCTCTCTGAGGACCGTTAGTATCCGGCCATGCCGAGATTTAGAACCGGTGTCGTGTCGCGGATCCTGGATCAAAGATCGGACGTCATGCGTGTTCTGGTCATCGTTGACGACGAGCTGCGCAGAGCCACGGTATTCACCCGTGTCACCGGGACCGTTTCCGAAGGAGACTCAGTCGTGGTCAACACCACCGGGGTAGATCTCGAGCTTGGTACCGGCGGAGACGACTTCGTGATGTGGAACCTCGCCTCCAACGAGGCAGGAGAGCTCTCCGGCGGGCATATCCTGAAGCTCAGATACACCCCATGGCAGATCGACACGATGAGCGCGGAGGCGCCAGAGAGTCCTCACCACGACCTACTCGCCGAAGCGAATTCAATCGAAGGAATGAGCGTTGTGGCGTGCGGGCTGCATTCCCAGGTCGCTGCGGGGGCCGCCGTCGCGCGGCATCTGAGGACCGACGCCAGGATCGTCTACATCATGACCGACGGCGCCGCATTGCCGATCGCGCATAGCAATCTGGTCGCTTCACTGAAGTCCAGTGGTGTGATCGATACGACGATCACCTGCGGGCATGCTTTTGGTGGAGATCTGGAATGCGTCAACGTTTTTTCCGCTCTGGCCACCGCTAAGTGGGTTTGCAAGGCCGACATAGCCTTCGTTGCGATGGGCCCCGGAATAGTCGGTACGAAAACGTACTTCGGTCACACCGAGATGGAACAAGGGCAGGTCCTGAACGCAGTTTGGGCCATGGGGGGAGTCGGAACGGCAGCACTTAGAATCTCGTTTGCTGAATCAAGAGACCGGCATCGTGTAGTAAGCCATCACTCGATTGCGGCTCTCCGCTTCGCCGCTTCATCGGCACTCGCGGTGCCCCTTTTGGAGCGCGGAAAGACAGACGAGGTGGTGGCGAAGCTGACCGGGGCTGGATTGGACCGGATCCACGACCTTCGTATGGTCGACTCTCATGGCACATTCGAAGCGCTGAAGGCATTTGATCTCGCCCCAGAAACTATGGGAAGAACGGTCGACGATGACCCCGATTTCTTCCTTGCCGCCGGTGCGGCAGGTATCGTTGCCGCTCAGCTGACGGCTCAAGACTCATGACCGTAAGCAAGGCCGAACGGTTGATGAATCTCACGATCATGCTTCTCGAAACCTCGAGGCCCCTTACGGCACGCGAAATCAGAGACACCATCCCCGGCTACGGTCAGGAGAGCTTCGACAGCTTCAAGCGGATGTTCGAGAGGGACAAGGAAGCACTCAGGGAGGTGGGGCTTCCGGTCGAGATGTCCACGGATATCTGGGGCGAAGAGACGGGCTATCGGATTCCCAAAGAGCGTTACTACCTCCCTGAGATCGAGCTCGAACCGGACGAAGTTGCTTCCCTTTGGCTCGCAGCGAGCCTTCTCAAGCTTCAGGACCCGGGGACGGCCAGGGCCGCGATGCTAAAGCTGTCTGGAGACGTCATTCCTCCTCCCACTCCAGGACCTGCTCCAACGATCAGGATCGATGTTGGACTCTCCGCTCCTGGCCTGGCGCGAGCTTTCGAGGCAGTTTCCGAGAAAAAGAGGCTCACATTCACCTATGCAGGTCGCGACGGCGAGAAGCACAGGGAAGTTGATGCATATGGTCTTTTGCACCGGAGGGGCTTCTGGTACTTGGTTGGCCTCGATCATTCCGCCGGCGAAAAGCGATCCTTCCGTCTCGACCGCATCAAGGGGCCGCTGAGGCTGTCGAACCCGAATGTCCCCGGTCCAGAGTTCTCGGTGCCGCAGGACTTTCGTCCCGAGGAGCTCTTGGAGACACCTCCATTTGCCCAATCTAAAGGCAGTCAGGAGGCGGAAACGGCACGGATCCGATTCGATGCCTCGGAAGCCTGGCTTGTCGAACGAGAAAATCCGTGGGTCCAACTCTCGTGGGACAAACACGGTGCTGCAGAGGCTGCCGTCGGTATCGGGGATCCGGATGGATTGCTTACATGGATCTTCTGGTACACGACACGGTCCGAGATCCTCGAACCGTCCTGGTTGAGAGATCTCGCATGGCAACGGCTGAGCGAGATCTGTGGCTGAGTCGCTCGACGAAAGGCTCAGCAGACTTCTCCTGCTCGTTCCATACGTCCTCAGGCATCCAGGCGCGACCGTAGAAGAAATCTGCGAACGGTTCGGAATAACAAAGAAGCAGCTTGCCTCAGACGTGGGGTTGCTTTTCTTGTGCGGAAGGCCTGGTTATGGGCCAGGCGATTTGATCGAGGCAGAGATTGTCGGAAATCAGGTTTCAATAAGAACCGCGGAATATTTCGATAAACCACTGCGCCTCACTGCCGCTGAAGGACTAGCTCTTTACTCTGGGGCTCAAGGCCTGCTTGCGGCGGGATCGGGGGATGAGTCCCTGCGGCGGGCCATCCAGAGGCTCGAGGACGCGCTGGGCAAAGAAGTTCTGGCGCGAGTAACCGTTGGATTCGATACGCCCCCAGCGCTCCGGTCGGTCAACGAGGCGTTGGACAAGAAGAGGCGGCTGCAGATCGTCTACCAGTCCACGTCGAAGGAGGAAGTGACCGAGAGAAAAGTGGATCCTTGGGCAGTCTTCGTCTCTAGCGGGAAGTGGTACCTCACTTGCTGGTGTCACATGGTTTCCCACGAGCGTGTTTTTAGAGTGGATCGAATCAAGACGGCGGAGATCCTCGACGAAACTGCAGAGGTGCCCATCGGGCTGGACGCCTCGTCGCTGGAGGCCGTTTACACCAGGGGCCCCGAGTCCATCGAGGTGGTGCTGGACTTAGCGCCTGAGGCCGCCTTCTGGGTTACCCGTTACTACCCGTTGGAAGCTACCGAGGAACAGCCGGATGGGTGGCTCCGCGTGACGCTGTTCGCAGGAGGGATGGCCTGGCTCGAGCGCCTCCTTTTGAGTCTTGGGAAAGACGTGCGGATCCTGAAGCCGGAAGGACTTCGAGAGCGAATCAGAAATCTGGCTTGCGAGGTGGCCGAGCGCTATCGCCCGTCCTGAGACAGACTCTTTGGGACCCAGAATCGGAACGTGGACCCCTTTCCCCATGTCGACTCAACGCTGAGTTTGCCTCCATGAGCCTCAACGAGGTTCTTGCAGATGTAAAGACCGACTCCTGTTCCGCCATGCTCTCTGGTGCTCGTCAGGTCTATTTGATGGAATCGGTCGAAGAGTCGGGGAACATCCTCTGACAGGATCCCCATACCGCGATCGACGACCGCCACACCGACCCGCTCGGGTTCATCGATCAGCTTGACGGTGACTGGAGCCTTTTCATCTGAGTACTTGCAGGCATTGTCGAGCAGGTGAAAGAGAACCTGCTCTGTCTTCGATCTATCCAAAGACACCGGCAATTGGGTTGGAGCTTCCAGGGCGAACTCTCTTCCACCCTCACGTGCACGGAACTCCTCGAGCAATTTCTCCGCCAGCGCAGTCAGATCCACCCGGTCCACTTCGAGGACGGGCCGCGAAGTTTCGATCCGGCTGACATAAAGAAGGTCCTCAATCAGCCTTCGCAGTCTCTCGGCTTGAGCGTCAGCGGTCGTCAAAGCATCGATACGCTGCTCTCTAGAAAGCTCATCCCCTTTCCGGATAAGAGTTCTTAGAAAACCCTTGATCAGAGTCAATGGGGTACGAAGCTCATGACCTATTACGGCTACAAAATCGGATTTGAGCTTGTCCATGTCGCGTTCGATGGTGACGTCGTCCATCACGAGCATTCGACCGGGGCGGGCTCCGTCCGGGAGAGAGATAGGGGAGACCTTGGTTTTCCATGCTCGAAGCTCGCTTGTCCCGGCCACCACATCGAGGGGACCTTGAAGCTCGCCGTGCATCAGGGCTCGCAGGTCCTTGTCGTTCACGAGAGAACCGGCAGGCCTCCCCTTTTGAAAGTCGGCAGAGAAGCCAAAGAGTTCTTCTGCGGCAGGATTTGCAATGACCAGAAGGCCATCGGGATCGACGACCATAACGGGGTTCTCGATGGAATAGACGATCGAAGCCAGCTGCATCTCCTTGTCGCCAACCTGCTGATAGAGCTGGGAGTTTCTTATTGCTAGGCCAGCCTGAGCCGCAAATGTCTGACACAGCCGAAGGCGGTCGGGATCGGGCTCGTTTCCTACCAGAAGGAGGAGTGCTTTGGTTCTGCCTTCTGCTCTCATTGGAAGAGCAACGGCGAAGTCTCCATGCCCTTCCATTCCGTGCAGTACGGGATGATCCTGGATCTTCATGAGAGATTCCGCCTCGGGACGGAATAGGTCGACGAAGCCGGCACGCGACAAGACCGTCCGGATGTCATGGCGCGCAATCCCTTGATACACACCAAGAGAAAGTCTGGCCGCATCTTCATCCATAAGGCTTACGAACCCGGCGTTGGCGTTGGCGAGCCGCATGGCTGAGTCCAGTATCCTGGTCAGTAGTGGCTCCAGCTCGAGAACGCCCATGAGCCCCCGCCCGACTTCAAGAAGAACTTCCAAATCTTCCCCGCGCTTGTGGGTTTGGTCGAAGAGTCGGGCCTTATAGATCGCCATTGCCGCCTGTTCCCCAAACACTTGAGCCAGGCGAAGATCATTTGTATCGAAGACCCGGTCCCCGTGGGTGAGGTTGAGATTGAGCACGCCCACCGGCAACCCAAGCGCCTTGAGCGGCACAGAGACTGCCGATCGAAGAGGACGATCTCTGTGTACAAAGGACTCGAATTCCCTCTCGGTCGGCCGAGCATCGATGAGCACCGCCTGGCCCGATTGAACCACGCGGCCGGAAACACCTTCTCCGGGCCCGATTCTGGTCTCCTCAGTGACCTCCCGCGCAATACCCTCGCTCACCACGATTCTCAAGTAGCCATCCGGATCCAGCAACATGACTGATCCCTCATGTGCCTCCAACAGATTGCGCGCGCTGTACAGGACCACCCGCAAAGCTTCCTCGAGACCGCCAGCCGAGTTAACGGCCTGAGAGGCGGACAGCAGAGCCGAGAGACTCTTCGCTGTTAGCTGCCCAGGAGCAGGGGAAGTCTCTTGTGCTATCTCCATATGCTGTGGTGTTACGCGGTCGCGTTTCATTTTCACGGCGTCCGGCCCTGACCCTCTGCCGGTCCCGCAAGAGGGAGAGTGAAGGTGAAGGTGGAGCCCACACCTGATGCGCTGGTGACGAATATCCTGCCGCCGTGCGCCTCAACCAAACTCTTCACGATATATAGACCCAATCCTGTTCCGCCGATATCACGCGTTTCTGGGCTTGCAATCCGATGGAACTTCTCGAATAGCCGCGCTGCCTCATCCGGCGCTATCCCGATGCCGGAGTCTTCAACTGATACCTGTACTGAGTCCTCGTGTGGAACCATGACCACCTTCACGGTGCCACCTTCTGGGGAGTACTTGACAGCGTTATCGATCAAGTTGACCAGGATCTCGTCGAGTTTCTTTTCATCCGCCTGGACGAGGGGAAGATTCGGATCGACATCGATCTGAATGTCGCGGTGACCCCACTTGGCGCGGAATTGGTTGATGAGCTTTCGACACAAAGCCTCGACATCGACCTCCGAAATCCTCATGTGCAATCGACGCGACTCGATGCGACTTACGTTCAGGAGATCTTCGACGAGCTGATTCAGGCGGTCCGCTTGGTCATTGATCGTAGCTAGGAAGTCACGGCGAGCATCCTGTGGGAGCTGCTCGCCCTTCAGTATCAAGGTTTGCACGAACCCCTTGATCGCCGTCAAAGGACCGCGCAGCTCGTGCGAAACAATGGAGACGAAGTCATTCTGGAGCTGTTCGACCTCCTTCGACTTCGTGACATCTCGAAGAGATCCGATGCCCGACTTGAATTCGCCATCGATATTCCTCACAGGGGCGTATGAGCCGGAGACCCAGATCGGCTCGGAGCCAGGACGGTGGATCTGGAACGACACGTCGGTCAGTGAGTCCCCGCTGGCGAATACCCGTTCGAATGGGCACACCTCCCCACAGGCAAGCTTTCCATCACGCTTACACCCGAGAAGTTCCCAGCAAGATTGCCCGGCGGTTTGTTGTGGGCTCAGGCCTGTTAGCTCATCCAGAGCAGGATTGGTCCTCTCTACGCGTCTGTTCCTATCGACGACAAGGATTCCATCGGCGGATGCCACTAGGAGAGCCGACACGGTATCTCTCTCCGTTTGAATCTCCCGCATGAAGTCCAAGCTCGCCCCCATCCTTGCTGCTTCGACTCGTTGCTCGGTGAGTTCCTGGGTTAGGTGCCGGAAGTGCTTCTCGCGCTCGAACGTGTAGAGGCCGAACACGACCATGAGCAGAACCAGGCCAACCTGGATGATCCGGAAATCGACCAGAGGAATGAAAGGCAGCAGATCACGGACCGCAGGCAGCATTAGAGAGACCGCTGCCATGAGGGAAACAGCGATGATGACCAGACTCATTACAGGCCCAAGCCGGCCCTTCCTGGAGTTTCTAGGCTGCACGGTTTCTTATCGGCTGCCAAGCACCCAGGTATGAGGACCCCGAGGCGAGGAAACCCCTCGAATCGGCCCAGGCACTGGGATCTTCCGAACATAAGTTCGAAATTCGGCTCCGTCCTGGTTTGGATATCCCCCCCGATGGGAAGGGAAGTGGGAGACTTGTAGCGGCGGGCACCGATTGAGAGCGCTGAAGTGGAGGCCTCTCATCGGAGATTGGGCCCTTTCGAACTCCCCAGTGGAGCTAAGCCGCCCTAAGGAGGGATGAAACTAGGATGGAACGCCGTGGGACGAAAGTATTCGCGCGGCTAGTGCTTCCTTTGCTTGCTCTGACCGGGATCGCTGCCTCTCCGGCCGAGATGTCGGTTTCAGCCGTCGCAGAGCGGCCGAGGAAAGCCCAGCCCATCAAAGTCGCCATGGGGTTCCATGTGATCGGGCAACGGTCTCCCGAAGCCATGTCAGTTCGTCCTCATCCAACGTACGTGGGAGATTCCGGGGAAGTCGTTTCCGCCCCCCAGCTAGCCAGGTTTCTGGCAAGACACCGATCTCCGCTTGCGGGGTATGCCTCTAACCTTGTGCGAGCTGGGGCTACCTACGGGGTCGATCCCCGTTTGGTGGTAGCGATAGCCGGAGTCGAGAGCAGTTACGGAAAGAGATGCCGAGGTCATAACGCCTGGGGATGGAACAACGGGCGCACTCGCTGGAAGTCGTGGCCCGAGTCGATCGACAATTACACCCGCTTGATATCCGAGCGCTACCCAAATTGGCGCAACATCCGGCGCATGGCCCCCATCTATAACCCCAACACGCCGGAAGCTTGGGGCCGGAAAGTAAAAGGTGTGATGGCGAGCATCCCCGTCGCGACGGGCTAGTCACAACGCGCTAGGCAGATTTCCTGAAGTCTCAATTCCTCAAATCCGCCCAGAGCGGGCCGATACTCCGATCAGATACATAGGAGGAATATCGGATGACCACGATCAAGGCAACCTGCCCCACTTGCGGTGAAGTGGACCTGACCGCAGAGGACATCGAATTACGCATCTCCTCCACGGAAGCTGGAAGCGAATACGGCTTCGAGTGCCCAATGTGCGTCAGTCTTGTCTGGAAGCCCGCGGACGCACGCATCATCCAACTCCTGATATCGGGGGGAGTGAAGGCGAGCGTCCGAGATGAAGAACTAAGGCGTTCCGATGCTCCTGCGTTTACGTATGACGATCTTCTCGACTTCCATTTCGCGCTGGAAAGTGGATCTATCCTCGAGAACTTCCTCAACCCGGCGTAGTCGAAGCAAAGTCTAGAATGGGCCAACCGGCCCATGAGACTTAGCGCAATGGAAATGGTCACCCTGGCGATATTCGCCCTGCTCATTTTTGGACCTCAAAAACTTCCTGAGATAGCACGGACCGCGGGCAGGGTGCTCCGTGAGATCAGATCGGCAACCAACGAGCTGAGCGAGGAACTCAAGGCTGGATTTGACGAACCCCCCTCCAAAGGAGCCGGTTCATCGGCAGCCGACCATGAGAGAGGAAACGGGAAAGCCGATAGCTTCCCGAGGCCAGGACCGCGCTCATGAGGCTAATCTCTCGATCCCAGCGAAGCGAGATGACCATCATCGAGCACCTGGAAGAACTTCGAACGCGCTTGTTCAAAATGGTGATTGCATTCGTACTGGGCAGCGGGCTGTCCTGGTTTCTCTATGACGCTTTCCTCGAGATTTTGATTTCTCCACTGCAGGGATTGCCGGAGTCCGGTCAAATCATTACCGACGGAAAGCTGATCTTTACCTCACCGACCGAGGCCTTCTTCATTCGGTTGAAAGTGACGGCCTTTGCCGGGTTCGTGCTGGCTTTGCCGGTCATCCTCTGGCAGATCTGGAGATTTGTAACCCCCGGGCTGCACAAGCATGAGAAGCGGTATGCCGTCCCATTTGTTGCGGCATCCATGGGGCTCTTTGTCGGTGGGGTGTATTTCTCGTTTCTCATGCTGCCTCAGGCCCTGGCCATCCTGACCAGTTTTGCGGGGACAGAACTCGTGCTCCTGCCGCGCGCGGCCGACTACCTTTCCTTCGTCCTACTCCTGATTGGCGCGTTTGGTCTCGCGTTCGAGTTTCCCTTGGTGCTTCTGTCTCTGACCCTGGTTGGGGTGCTGGACAGCCGCAAGTTGAGTCGAGGTCGGAAATTTGCGTGGCTCGGAATGCTGTTTGCTTCCGCGATCATTACTCCTACGCAAGACCCGATCACCATGAGCCTCATGGCAGTACCCCTGATCCTTCTCTTCGAAGCCACCGTGCTAATCGCCCGCCTTATGAAGCGATGATCTTCCGCTAGACTCAGGCGTTTCCTATGGCTAAGAGCAAGTCAGCTTCGCAAAAGAGGCCCGTGAAGGCGAGGGGAACGATCCCCGCGCCGAAGACTGCCCCCAAGCGCAACTTCGTCCCCATCCATCGCAGACGTCCCGTGCAGGCAGCTGCTGCGGTGGTGGTCATCTTGTTGGTCGCACTGATCGTCTGGAGAGTCTTGGATGCCAGGGGAGAGGACCGGAAGAAAGAAAGGGCAGTGGAGCGATTCGACAACAGCGTGATAACGCTGTTTACGGGAATCAACGATACCGTCGAGGCCATGTCCTCAGACCCGGCTCAATATGGAGCGGGAGCGCTGGCCCCCGAGGAATTTCTCCCACGGACTGAAGAATGGGTGGAGAACATCCGGGAGGTCAATGTTTCCCTCAGGGCCAGGGAGGTTCCAGCGGAGCTCGCCACCGCTAAAGCACTTTCCGTAAATGCCATCCTTATTTATCTCGATGCGGCGAAGTCTTTCCGGCTTGCAGGCAAACTCGGGGAAGGCGAAGCTCGGATCGAGGCCATTGGGCACGGTGAGAATCTAATGGCCCACGCTCAGTCGCTCGTCGGCCTCTATCAGCGGGAGATAGGTCGCATCAAGGTCGAGCTCGGCATGATCACTCCGGCGGAGGCAGGGCTCGATCAGGAGATCCAGCTCCCTCCAGAAGAGCACAGCTTCCCGCCCGACATTGGCCAGCAGCCGGGCGGAGCTCCGATCCCAGTGCCGGGGCAAGGCGGAGATCAGGAGCCAGCTCAGGAGCAGAGCCCCGGATCTTGAGGGCGATCGACAGTTTCGCCGGCAGATACTCATTTCCGCTCGACGATTTCCAGGCCCGCGCCATCGACGCCCTTGCCCGCGGCGAGTCCGTTCTTGTTGCTGCCCCGACGGGCTCGGGGAAGACGGTGGTAGGGGAGTTTGCCGTCTGGCTGGCGCTGCAGGAGGGAGGAAAGGCGTTTTATACGACGCCCCTCAAGGCTCTCTCCAACCAAAAGTTTGGCGACTTCATCAGTCAGCACGGCTCGGGCAATGTGGGGTTGCTGACCGGGGATAACTCGATCAACTCTCATGCTCCGGCAGTCGTGATGACGACCGAAGTGCTGCGAAACATGATCTATGAGGGCTCGGACCTTCTGAACGATCTCAGGTATGTGGTGCTCGACGAGGTCCACTACCTGCAGGACAAGTACCGTGGCGCTGTTTGGGAAGAGGTGATCATCCACCTCCCAGTTGACATCAAAATCGTATGTCTTTCCGCAACCGTCTCCAATGCAGAAGAGTTCGCTGACTGGATCCAAACGGTTCGCGGAGCGACCGCCGTCATCATCGAAGAGTCAAGGCCCGTGGAGCTGCGGCATCACTATCTTGTTGAGGGGGACCTTTATCCGATGTTCGTCAGCCGGGAAGACGGGGTGGTTCCCAATCCCGATATCGGGCGGGCGGAGCGGCGCTCGAGGTCCAAGGCGGCCCGGTCTCGCAGCAGGCGCCGCCCGACGGTCTATCGGTCAGACGTGGTCGATCTTCTCAAAGCCGAAGAACTTCTTCCAGCAATTTACTTCATCTTTTCCAGGAAAGGGTGCGACATGGCGGCGCGGCAGTGCTTGGCCGACGGGCTAAGGCTGACCGACGCATCCGAACGACGACGAATTCGTGATTTTGTTCAGATGCGCTGTTCTTTTCTGAACGATGACGACCTGCATGTTCTCGGCTATGAGAGTTGGCTCGAGACTCTCAGTCTTGGCCTAGCCTCCCATCATGCCGGCCTCATCCCCGCGTTCAAAGAAACTGTCGAGGAGCTATTCCAGGCCGGGCTGATAAAGGTAGTTTTCGCCACCGAGACGCTGTCGCTGGGCATCAACATGCCGGCCCGCAGTGTCTTCATCGAAAGCATCGTCAAGTTCACCGGTGAGAGACACGAACCGATGACCCCAGGCGAATTCACTCAACTCACCGGCAGAGCGGGACGGCGTGGGATCGACATACTCGGTCACGCTGTAGTGCCTCGCCAACGGGATCTCTTGTTCGAGCAAGTCGTCGGTCTTGCACAGACCCGTTCCTTCCCCCTTGTCTCCTCCTTCGAGCCCTCATACAACATGGCTACCAATCTGGTGCGCAACTACATCATCGAAGAAGCCGAGCACTTGTTGAATTCATCGTTCGCGCAGTACCACGCAGACAAAGACGTCGTGGTTCTCGAGAGGCTCATCGAAAGAAACGAAGCCTACTTAGCCTCATACCGCGAGAAAATGAAGTGCGACCTAGGCGACTTCGAAAGCTATCGCCAGCTCTGGGAGGAGGCGACGAAGCTGGAGCGGAGTTCGGGCCGGTGGCAGAAATCCAGCAGCATGCGCGAGACACGGCGGACGTTTGCTCACTCCAGGCCGGGTCAAGTGCTCGTGATGGATGTGAAAAAAGTCCAGGGTCCCGTCGTCGTGGTTTCAACCGAGCAGACCAAGAGAGGAGAACCCCGCCTCGTTGTTTTGACCGATCGAGATCGGATCCTTCGATTGTCACCGCGAGAGTTTGCAGAGCCTCCTCGCTCGGTCACCACTATGCCGATTGCCAAAGGGATCCGCGGAGGGAGAGTTCCGCCCCAGATCCGTAAACAACTCGTGTCGAGACTGAGGCAGCTAGACCTTCCGGCCAAAGAGTCCAAGACATCGAATAACGCACCCGATGAGGAGAGCCGCCGGCTAAGCGACCTGCGAGAGGCGCTCCAGTCCCATCCTTGTCACGGCTGCCCGGACGTTAAGAGACACCTCCAGTGGGCGGAGCGGGCCGGAAGGCTGGAACGAGAGATCGCAGGACTGAGGAAGCGGGTGCGGTCCCGAACCGGGACGCTGGCGCGCAAATTTGAAAAGGTCCTGGGCATCCTTCGGGAGTACGACTGTCTCCAAGGGTTTGACCTCGCCCCCAAAGGGCTGCTTCTTGCCCGCATCTACAACGAGAACGACCTCCTTCTTACTGATGTCCTGTGGCAGGACTGGCTCGAAGGGCTGGATGCTCCTGAGCTTGCGGCCGTCGTCTCATCCTTCGTGTTCGAAAGTCGCGGGCCTGCCGAGGTTCCCGGCTCCATGCCCACTTCGGCTACGCGGGCCATTTTTGCCAAGATCGAGCGCCTTCATACAAAACTCAAGGCGGCTGAGGACAGAGCCGGGCTCGAGCTCACAAGAGGCGTCGAAAGCGGATTTGCTCAAACTGCGTTTCGATGGTGTTCAGGGGCCGACCTTGATGAGGTCGTAGAAGAAGAGGCCGCGGCGGGCGACTTCATCCGGTCGATGAAGCAGACACTGGACCTCCTGAAGCAGATCATGGAGGCAGTTGACAAAGAGAGTCTGAGGGCGACCATCGGAACCGCCATCTCAGGGATAGATCGAGGCGTCATCGCCTATACCGGAGCGATCTGAGGGCCGGTATAGAGGCCTGGATAGAATCTTCAGCCGATGGGCTCCCCGTTCGGAAAGGCCGTAGTGATCGCCAATGCGCGCGCGGGAAAGGGATCTGTTTCCAAGGATCCATCGAGGTATGAAGATCTTCTCGCAGCTGCCGGTCTCGACTTCGAAATTCGTCTCACCGACCGGGCCGGCCATGCAATCGATATCGCGGATGCAGCGTTGGACGAGGGAATCCGTTATCTGATCGCGCTCGGGGGAGACGGGACTATTCACGAGGTGGTCAACGGGATGCTCCATGCCGACGGAACACCGAAGAACCCAGATGCAGTGCTGGGAGTTCTTCCTGCAGGAAGTGGAAGTGACTTCATTCGAACTTTCGGTTTACCCCAGGCTGCGGAAGATGCAGCCAAGCATTTAGCCGGAGAGAACCTGTTCCTTATAGATGTCGGCCGCGTCGAATACCAGTCGGGTGCAGAGCGAAGGAGTGTCTTCTTCCCGAACATCGCCGAGGCAGGGTTGGGAGGGGACATAGTTCGCAGAGCCGAACGCCTTCCGAGATGGCTAGGCAAGTCCAGATACTTGTTCTCCTTCTGGATGACGCTGTCTCGGTACAAGGCAACTCAAGGCAGGATCACTATGGGCGATCGAGTTTATGAAGGGAAAATCACAAACCTGGTGGTGGCCAATGCGCAATTCTTCGGAGGGGCGATGAAGATCGCTCCAAGAGCTCATCCTTCCGACGGCATGTTCGACGTACTCGTCCAGATGGGGACGAAGGCGGACTACGTCGCCGGAATCACCAAGGTGTACAAGGGCGATCACATTCCCTCGCCGGCCATCAAGGTCTATCTGGCCGCAAAGGTGGAGGTCACCACCGACGCGTCCCTTCAGGTTGAGGCCGATGGAGAGGTACTTGGATACACACCTGCAACCTTCGAGATCATCCCAAGGGTGATAAATCTAAAGATCTAGAAGAGCAAGGACACGATCCCTCTAGCGAGGGTAAAGGCGCCCATCAGCACAAGCAGTATGAGAAAGAGAATCAGTGGCCCAGCCCACCAATCCGTGTGCCGATCCAGCGGTGGGGCCTCCCGCGTTTCAACATAGATCGCGAGGGTCGTTCCAGACTCATCGCGGATCAGGGCGTGCTCCTTTGTGCCGTCGTCGACCTGAGAGGCTTCCACCAATAAGTTGGTCACCTCCTCTTTGGACATTCGCAGGACGGCTTCGGGAATCTGCCTCCCCCTGGTATCGCGTATCTCCATGCAGAGCATTGTAGGAGGCGAGGTAGGATTTTCGTCTCGATGGCTAGCCCGGAGCGCCTGATGCACCTTCTTTCCGAAGACGAACGTGCCCTTAGAAAGATGGTGCGCGAACTTGTCGACGGAGAGCTGCGTAAGCTGTCTACCGAATACGAAGAGCGCGCAGAAGACCCAAAGCAGAGCTACCAGAAACTGGCCGAGCTCGGACTGGCCGGTATTCCGTTCGATCCCGAGTATGGCGGGGGAGGGGAGCGCTACCTCACATACCTGATGGTCATCGAAGAGCTGGCCCGTGGGTGGCTGGCGCTGGCCATTGGGCTAGGGGTGCACACCCTGGCCTGTGATGGTTTGCAACGCTTTGGAGACAGCAGTCTCAAGGAGCGCTACCTCGCAGACATGGTGTCGGGCAGGCGCTTCGGAGCCTATGCGCTATCAGAGCCGGCATCTGGATCAGATGCCTCGAGTCTTTCTACGAAGGCGACTAGATCGAATGGATCCTACCTCGTAAGCGGACAGAAGCAGTTCTGCACAAGAGGGGGTGAGGCCGATCTTCTGCTGCTCATGGCGAGAACTTCGGGCGAAGGTCCCCGCGGGATAAGCGCCTTTATCGTTGAGCAGGGCACTGAGGGCTTCACTCCGACGAAAGTCGAAAACAAGATGGGATGGAGATCTTCTCCAACTTGGGAGCTGGTGTTCGAAGAATGCCCGGTACCAGAGGAAAACCGCATCGGCAACGAGGGGGAGGGATTCAAGGTAGCCCTATCGGCTCTGGATGCGGGAAGGCTCGGAATAGCGGCGTGCTCCATTGGATTGGCTCAGGCCGCTCTCGAGGCGTCTCTCCGATTCGCATCCGAAAGAGAGCAATTCGGAAGCAGGATCATCGACTTCCAGGGCATCCAATTCATGCTTGCCGACATGGCGACCCAGGTCGAGGCAGGAAGGGCGCTCTATCGTCATGCGGCATCGCTGAAGGATGCCGGCGTGGATTACTCGACGGAAGCATCGATGGCGAAACTATTTTGCTCCGACGTCGCCATGAAAGTTACGACGGACGCGGTTCAGATCCATGGAGGCTACGGCTACATCGAGGAGTATCCGGTTGAGAGATACATGCGCGAGGCCAAAGCGCTTCAGATCGTCGAAGGAACGAATCAGATCCAGCGAATGGTTATTGGGCGCCGGTTAGCTCCGAGATGAGCTATTCCGAGTCCGCATTTGTCCTTACCGCGGCCAAGATCCACACAATGGAGCCTTCGGGAGTTTCTGTGGACTGGATACTCGTCGAAGGGGAGCGCATAGGGGCGTTGGGCCCAGGCGATCCGCCCGGGGGGATGAAGAGGATCCACTTGGATGGAGTTCTCGTGCCTGGGTTCATCGACTCTCACGTTCATCTCACCACCACAGGTCTGTATCACAATGGGTTGGACTTGAGGGAGAGTCGATCGGTTGAGGAGCTTCTCTCTAACCTTGCCACTTATCTCTCAGGCAACGCGGACGACTGGGTAATCGGAGGCAACTTCGATCCGGGACGCAATGAGGACGCAAGGATGCCGGATCGAAATGAGATCGATCGCGTGGTTGGACGGAAGAAGGCTCTTCTTTCCAGAGCCGACGGCCACTCCTGCACCGTTAGCTCTGCCGGATTTGACGCGATTGCCCTTCAACCAGATCTCCCCGGGATTGATCTCGACGGTGAGGGAAGCCCGACCGGAGTGCTGAGAAACCAAGCGAACTATGAAGCCAGGCGACGGTTCTTCGGGATGCTCCCCGAGAGCAAGATTCTTTCTGCCCAGTCAGAAGCTTGCCGGCTGGCCTTGACCAAGGGTGTGACCAGCGTGCATGAGATGGCGGGTGGCAGCTACATGGGTGACAAGGATTTTGAGGTGATGCTGTCATCTTTGGAGGATTTCCCCATTCACATTGTCTGCTATTTGGCGACCCTCGATATCCAGCAGGTACTCGGCTCCGGGCTCAAGTGCGTCGGCGGAGACCTTTTCCTGGACGGCAGTATCGGGTCACGAACCGCCGCCATGACCGAGCCGTATCTCGACTTCGAAACGCGGGGCCACCTTTATCACGAAGATGAGGAGATGATCGACTGGTACGTCGAAGCGTCGCGCGCCGGCTTGCAGACTGGCGTCCATGCCATAGGAGACGCAGCCATCGAGCAGGCCCTCAGATGTATGGAGGAGGCGATGATCCGCGTCGGCCCCGAAGGAGCGCTCGGTTTCACCAGACTGCGTCACCGCATCGAGCACTTCGAATGCGCCAGCCGCGAGCACATGTTCAGGGCGAAAGAGATGGGGGTCGTAGGAAGCGTTCAGCCTGCGTTCGATGCCTATTGGGGAGGCGAGTCGGGAATGTACGCCGCTCGTCTGGGCGAGCGCTGGCGCTCGATGAATGACTTCTCTTTGATGCATACAGAAGGGATGGTCCTGGCGGGAGGGTCCGACTCGACGGTTACTCCTCTCGATCCTCTTATGGGCATCTCCGCTGCCGTCAACCACCTCTCGGGGTCTTCGGCAGTCACGCCGGCGGAGGCGCTGGCAATGTTCACCTCATCGGGGGCGTGGGCCGCCAGGCAGGAGAGCGAGCGAGGATCCCTTGCGGTGGGAAAAAGAGCCGATTTGACCGTTCTGTCGGGAGATCCACTTCAGACGGACCCCTCGGAGATCCAGCGCCTGGCGCCTATGGAGACCTGGGTCGGCGGGAAACGAAGGTGGAGGGGCGAGGAAGGCTTTTTCCCAACAGATCTCGAGAATGGCTTGCACAAGGACGGGTAAGGGTCATAATCGCTTCTCGCTTGATGGAGATGAGACAGAAAAATGGCGATTGAGGACCCAGAAGTAGCAGAAGAAGTGGAGGAAACCGCCTCCGACGACTCTGAGGAGGAGACCGATGTCGACCCCTCCCAGATCGAGGCGAGTTACGAGGAAGTCTTTACCAAGCGCGCTGAGGGAGAGGACGACGAGGAAGAGTCGCTGCTCGAGATGACCCGCGAGGAGAGGCTCGAGTCCCTTTCGGTAAGAGCGGTTCCAAGACAATCCAACGAGTTCGTCTGCTCCAACTGTCATCTCGTCAAACACAACAGTCAGCTAGCGGACCGTAGACGGAAACTCTGCCGAGACTGCGTCTGACGTGTTCCATGAGCTGTCCGCCCCGAAGGCGGCGGCCGCGGGAGCATTGTCTGGAATACTCCTGTTCCTCGCATTTCCTCCGGTCGATCTCGGCCCTGTTGCATTCATCGCACTCGTACCTCTAGCGCTGGTATTTCGCGGGGCAACTCCGCGAGTAACGATTGTCGCAGCCTGGTCCTTCGGGATCGTTTTCTTTGGATCGCTGCTCTACTGGATCCAGCTCTTCGGCCCCGAGGCCTATACCGGCTTGGTGATACTTCAGGCCGGTTGGGTGACGGTCATCCTCGGAGTGGCTCGCCGCTGGCTGCCCGCTGGAGACCGTGGAGGCCTCCTTACCTTCTGTGGAGCTTTTTTGGCAGCGGAGTTCATCAGGGCTCAAATCCCTTTCGGGGGTTTCACCTGGGGTGGCCTGGCATATTCCCAACACGACTACCCGGCGTTCTTGCGCCTCACGGCTATAACCGGTGCATGGGGTCTGACGCTTGCGATCCTTGTCGTTAACTGCGCGATCGCAAAGGTGATAGAGAACCGGCGCCAACCTCTATCATCCTTGCCATTCCTCGCAGGAGCCGCGGCCATGCTTCTTCTCCCATTTGCTGTGCCTCTTCCGATGCCGGCTGGAGGGGAGGCGCGGCTGGCGCTGGTCCAGGGAAACCTGCCGGAAGCGCTGCGATTAGAGGGAGGAGGGGCTCAGGGTGATGATGTGGTCGTCTTCGAGAACCATGTGGAGGTGACTCGCCGGGTAGGGGAGCGGGTTGATCTTGTCGTCTGGCCGGAAAGCTCCCTCGACACGGATCCGAGATCAGACCCGTACTTCGGTCCCAGACTCGAGGAGATCATCAGCGAAGTCGGTGCTCCATTCCTCGTCGGCGTCCCCATCGACCAGCCCGATGAAACGTTTAGAAATACCAGCCTCTTCTTTGGTCCCGACGGAGCGCTGATCGACAGATACGACAAGCGACACCTAGTTCCGTTTGGCGAGTACATCCCGGCCCGGCGCTTTCTTGTGGGAGCCATGGGCAGTTTTGTGGAAGAGCTCCAGCGAGTACCAAGAGACGGGATCCCCGGCAGGGAAATCACGGTGTTCGATCTTCCCGAAGGAAGGTTCGCGTCGGTAATTTGCTTCGAATCAACCTTCCCCTCTTTGGTGCGCTCCTTTGTGCAGGAGGGGGCGCGGCTGCTGGTTGTCTCGACGAACAATGTCTCGTTCGAGCGTACAGCAGCGAGCCGCCAGCATCTCGCTTTCAGTCAGGTCCGGGCTGCCGAACACCGGATGTGGGTCGCGCATGCGGCACTGACCGGGATCTCGGCAATGGTCGACCCGGAAGGCCGGGTCTTGGAAAGGACCGAGCTATTCGAGCAGGCCCTCATCGAAGCAAACGTCAGATTCTCAACCGCTATTACGCCTTATGGGCGCTTCGGGGATTGGCTTCCCTGGATGACGTTCATTCTCATGGTCGGTTCTGGCTTGGCTCGCAGAAATGTGAGGAATAGACCTGACTCCAAGGCGTCGCTCTCCGATGACCCCCCAAAACCTCTGGTGGTCCTTCCCACTTTCAACGAAGCAGAAAACATCGACGCGATCCTTTCGCGAGTTCTGGCGGCGGTACCGGCGGCACAGATCCTCGTCGTTGACGATGGGTCGCCGGACGGAACGGCAGAAATCGTTCGCGGGCGCATGAGCGATCATGAGCGAATCCATTTGCTCGAGCGCGACAAAAAGATGGGACTAGGGCGTGCATACATCGCTGGGTTCCAATGGGGACTGGAAAGAGGTTTCAATCGCTTCGTAGAGATGGACTCAGACTTCTCGCACGATCCTGACGTCCTTCCCGAGCTGATCGAACAGAGTGAGCTTGGTCTATCGATAGGTTCGAGATACACGCCGGGCGGGGGAGTGGAGGGATGGTCTCGTTTCCGGCATCTGCTATCCAGGGCCGGCAACCTCTATGCGAGGGAGCTCCTTCAAATCAGCACTAGGGATTCAACCAGCGGCTTTCGATGTTACCGGGTCGAGGTCCTTCGGAACATTGGATTGGATGCTGTGCGTTCCGAGGGCTATGCCTTCCAGATAGACATGGCATATCGGAGCGAGAAACTCGGGTTTCCGCCAAAGGAGGTCCCCATAGTGTTCACCGAGAGACGTGCCGGAAAGTCAAAGATGTCCCACACCATCGCCGCCGAGGCCCTGGTAATGGTCACGCTCTGGGGTCTTCGAGACCTGATTCGAGGCGTGAGGCCCTCCAGGACCTCGAGAGTGGGATAGGCAGCAAGAGGTATAACTGCTTACAGAACAACTATTTAGTTATTACATCCCCACGACGCAGGGCTCTTCCTCGGATTAGTCCCGGGTCATCGCGGTAGCGATGTCGGCCTCGTTGCCCGCCGAGTCCGCAAGGGTCCACCATGCGGGTGCGAACTGGTCGCGCACCATGCGACCGCCGGCGGCGAGCGCCGCCGCGACCCGGGCTTCGGCCTGTTCGTAAGGCACCCATATGGCGACATGGATCGCGCCCCCGCCGTCCGCACGAGGCTCGTCCATCGGCTCAAACCAGAACGCCGGCCCCCTGGCTCGCGGATCGACGAGGTCCTCCTCGGGGCTGTCCCCGCGAGGCTCGTATCCGAGCACGGCCTTCCAGAACGGCATGACCTCCGCCGTAACGGGGGCCCCGGGGATAACCAGCACGGTCTGAACCGACGACGGATCGGCCGCCACGCCTTGTTCTCGAGCCACTGCCGAGATCTCCCGGGCCAGCTGAACATCACGTTGGCTCATCCCGTAGTAGTCATCAGTGATCGTGGTGAGCCGTACGGTTACGCCGTCATGCCGCACATCGACGTCGGGGTGGTGATCGTCGAGGTCGGGCAGCTCGGCAATAGCGCTAACGAGCCTAGCCCCCGCAGCAAATGATCCGGTTCGGAAGAAGGTGCAGGCCCCCTCACCCAGTACACGCCAGTCCCCCACGCCTTCGGACTCCTGGAACTGCCGCGGCGTAATCCCATCCCTCATGCACTCAACCTAGCGCCCTCCATATCGGGGTGCAACCAACTGGAGCACTGAGATCAGTAATCTCGCTTGGAAATACCCCTTTGGGCAGGAAATTGAGGCAACATCGACCCATGGCAGATCTAGCTCTCGACGCGATGCACAAATGGCTGATGGAATTAGGCAATGAAGGACGGTCAGGCCGGACGCTGGAAGCCTACGAGGCAGACGTGTCCGACACCCTGGGCTTCATCTCTGATCAGATCGGTGTGTCCCTCGACAAGCTTTCTTTGGACCAGGTGGATCGCGACGTCCTTGTAGCTGCCATCGCAGAATTCAGGACCAGGCCCGATCCCCGCTTCAAACGTCATCCCGAGCACTCCCCCAGACAGCGCTCCCCTGCCCGGGTAGCCCGGAGGCTGGCTGCAATCAAGGTGTTTTTCAAATGGGCCTACGGGACCGGTCGCATCGCGTCCGACCCAGCGGCTTTGCTCAAGTCACCCAAGCGAACGAAGCGTCTTCCCAAAGCCCTAGAACCGGGCGCGGCTCGTTCGGTGATGAAGGCGGCTCAGGAGAGCCGATGGCCGGAGAGAGATCAGCTGATCGTTATCCTGGCTCTCACCACCGGTCTCAGACTGGAAGAGATGGCCACCCTCAAAGTCAGCGATCTTTCTGGAGATCCTCTCGAAGCCCTAAACGTCGTCGGTAAAGGCAACAAGGAGCGCCGCCTCCCGATCCCAGAAGTAACTCAGCAGGCCCTGGCCGCATACCTTCCAACAAGAGCCAAGCGTTTGCGAGAGATGGGCCTCGACGCCAAGACCCTCTTCGTCTCCACCCGACCGAGGCGGATCGGTGGCACTGCGGATCAGCCGGTGATGGGAGTCGATGCAACGCGTGCCGGCATTGCATATGTGGTGGATCGAGTCCTGCGACAGGTGGGAGCACGCGTTCATGGGAGCCGAGTCCACGTTCTGCGCCACACCTTCGCAACACTCGGCCTGCGTCCGGATCCAGAAACCGGAATGCCGGCGTATTCGCTTAGACAGTTGCAGGCCGCCCTCGGACATTCCAATCTGTCTACGATTCAGGTCTACACGGAGGTATCGGACGCAGAGTTGGTAAAGGCCGCTTCTTCGCACCCTCTGGCTCAAAGCTGAGCGGATGACCGAGGAGCTCAGTTTCAAGAAAAAGCTCTTGCGTGTCTGGAGTCGCGCCCGCACACGGCTTCCGTCTTGGACCCTCCCCGTCATTGCCGGAGCCATATCCGGTTTGGTGGCATGGGGTTTGCTGGGGACATTCATCATTGACCTTGATCCGCTTGAAGCAGAAGTCCGGGTCATGCCTTCCCTTCAAAGCAAGACGGTGGTGGAGCTCCCCCCTCTCGGATCAGTTGAGGCCGAGACCCATTGGGTCCCCCTTCGCTTTTCCGTAAGACCGGTGGGTGTCGCCTTCACCCAACTGGAGCAATACATCTCCAGCCGCCCCACCGCCGAGGAGGTGACGCAAAGGCTGAGCGAGGCGATACGAGCTTGGATACCTGAGTTTTTTCTCTGGACGGCTCTGCTCGGAGCATTGGGCGGCCTTGTAGCAGCTGCGTTCTTGAGAAGCAAGATGAGGGAAGCGGCACTGGCGGTATTGGCCGGCGCTCTTCTACCCGTCCTGCTCCTGGCAGGCACCGTCTTCACCTATAGAGCCCAGGCCTTCAGGGAACCCGTCATAACAGGAAGCCTTACGGCCGCTCCTCAATTCGCCGGATCGCTGGAGAAGGCCTCGCGTCAGTTCGACATGTTCAGACGCCAGCTCGAGGTAATGGGAGCGACGGCATTCCGGTTGTACCGTTTCCTCGAAGACCAATCTGAGATTCCATCAGATGCGGTGAGAGTTCTTCATCTTGCCGACATCCATCTCAATCCTGTCGGTTACGACTTGGCAACATCCATCGCAGATGCCTTTCAGGTGAACCTGGTTATGGACAGCGGTGACACCACTCTCGAGGGTAGTGAGATCGAGTTGCCCTTCGTGCGAAACGCAGAGAGGTTCAGCGTTCCATACGTCTGGGTGCGAGGGAACCATGACTCCGACGCGGTGGGGGCGGAGCTGGCGACGGTTTCGAATGTAACGGTGCTGGCCGGAGAAACCATCACCATCGCCGGTCTGACCATATTCGGAATAGGAGATCCGGTTACCCCCGAGATGACCCGCACCCTCCCGATGCCAGAACAAACGGAGATCCGGCAACGATTTGCGTCGAAGGTAGAAGAGGTCTTCGAAGGGCTCACGGAAACTCCTGATATCGCGCTCGTGCACGATCGCTCGATCGCTTCCGGCCTGACCGGCCGTGTACCGTTCGTTCTTTCCGGACATGCGCATTGCACGAGGTGGATCTCTAGGGATGGGACTCTTCTGCTTACGGTTGGTAGCGGTGGAGGCGGTTCATATTTAAGGGGCATCGCTCCGGACCTCAGTGCACCCGGCGGTGATCAGCCGTACGAGTTTCAAGTCCTGTATCTCCTGACCGATCCCACACGTTTGGTGGCGATCGATCGGATTCGGGCCGAGGATGGCGGTACTCGCCTGACACTCAATCGCCGGCAGTTCGAAGAGGGCGAAAACGTCGAGGAAAGCTCCGAACTGCTCTTCTCTTCTTGCCCTAGGGGCGTCTAGGGGCCTATTAGTAACGAGCCCTGGATCTCCTGGGTCGTACCCCGTTGCAGTGAAAACTCGACCTGATCACTCCTGGATTCTTTAGCCGGGATACGACCGATGGATACCGGGATCTTTGACTGATTCTGCAGGGCCAGCTGAACGGTCCCCTGCCATAACAGGTCCGTGTCGTTTTGGATCTCTACGACCATCCTTATCGTCTCAGCCCCGCTTGCCCCTGCCCGAAGGTTCACTTTGAGTCCTCCGCAGAGGCCCTCTTCCTGACCTCGGGTGATTATCTGGGAACTGATCACCTGCGGCGGCCCCGTCTCGGGGACGATCATCGTGAAGGGGGCGGGGGTGGGCTCCTCGCAAGTCAGCACATGAGTCAGCCCCCTCAGTGAAGAGGACAGGATCGGAATAAGAAAGGCCCCGAGCATCGCAACAAGGGCGATCAGGGAGCGTTGTGAGAGCAGCATCACGTCTAGTCTACGACGGCCGCGGGCTCAGCCTGTGAGTTCTTTGGCCAGCTCCGGAGTCCATCGAAGTCGTAGCTGGCGGGCAGCTCGCGCTTCGTCCAAACGTCCGACCGGGGTCGTGGTCGGAGCAGAATGCAGGAGGTCTGGCTCTGATTCGGCCTCATCGCTGATCTGAAGGAGAGCCTTTCCGAGAGCATCGAGGGTCTGCTTTGATTCCGTTTCGGTCGGCTCGATCATGAGGGACTCTTCTACCACCAGCGGAAAGTAAACCGTTGGAGGGTGAAATCCGAGATCGATCAGCCTCTTGGCGACATCCATCCCGCGTACCCCGAGCTTCTTGAAGCGTCTGGCGGTAGAGACAAACTCGTGCATGCACAATCCCGGATGCGCCAGTGGATATTTCGATTCGATGATCGTTCGAAGATAATTCGCGTTCAAGACCGCTCGCTCGGAGACTTTCTTGAGACCCTCTCCTCCGAGGGCCCGGTAATACGCGTAGGCGCGGGCAACTATTCCGAAGTTCCCGTGAAATCCGTGAATGCGCCCAATGGAGTCGGGACGGTCTGGGTCCCAGAAGTAGTTGCAGGAGGACTCGTCAAACTCGACCATCGGCGCCGGAAGAAATCTCTCGAGTCTCTCGGTGACCGCAACGGGCCCGGCTCCGGGCCCTCCCCCACCGTGGGGAGTCGAGAAGGTCTTGTGCAGGTTCATGTGAACGATGTCGAACCCCATGTCACCAGGCCGGACCTTGCCCATGATCGCATTGAGGTTGGCGCCGTCGAAGTAGAGCAGGCCTCCCACCGAGTGCATCGCCTTGGCGATCTTCTCGATGTCTTTTTCGAAAAGACCAAGGGTGTTGGGGTTCGTGAGCATGATGCCGACGATGGTTTCGTCCAGCGCATCCTCGAGGGCCGCGAGATCCACCAGACCCCTGTCGTCCGACGGTACCTGACGCACCTGATACCCCGCGAGCCGGACGCTCGCAGGGTTGGTGCCGTGGGCGGAATCCGGGATGAGAACGGTTTTGCGGGGATCGCCGTTTGACTGGTGAAACGCGCGCATGATGAGCAGTCCGGTCAGTTCGCCATGGGCTCCAGCCGCCGGCTGAAAGGTCACCCTCTTCATCCCGGTGATCTCCGCCAGTGCCCTTTCCATCTCCCAGAGCATTGCCAGCGCGCCCTGGGCGTCCGCTTCGTTTTGCCATGGATGAAGATTTCTTAGTCCCGGCAGCGACGCGATCTGCTCGTTGATCTTCGGGTTGTACTTCATCGTGCAGCTGCCCAGTGGATAAGCGCCGACATCAATGGCCCAGTTCTTCTGTGACAGACGGGTGTAGTGCTGAACCAGGTCGCGCTCTGACACTTCAGGGAGGGCGGGCGGCGTTTTCCGCAACAGATGGCTTGGGATGGCAGGCTCGTTTTCTTCTACTCCCGCTTGCGGGATGGTCGATGCGCGTCGGCCGCTGACCGACAGGTCGAAGATCGTCTGCATCAGGCAACCACCTCCGCAAGGACTTTGGCGAGACCCTCTATGTCCTCGGCCGTTCTCGTTTCGGTGACGGCTACCAAAATGCAATTTTCGAGGCCATCGAAACGCTCAAGGCTAGGGCCTACCAGGTATCCACGGTCCGCAAGCTGTCTGGCAACCTCAGCAGATCGCCCAGGTACTTGCAGTACGAACTCCTTGAAGAAGGGCCCCTCGAACCGAAGGGAGCATCCCGAAACGGATGACAGGAGCTGGGCGGCGTAGCGGGTTCGTGCGAGGCAAGTCTCACCGAGTTCCTTGAGACCTTGGGGGCCGAGCCAAGACAGGTACACCGTCGCCACTATGGCCATGAGGGTTTGATTCGTGCAGACGTTGGAGTTGGCCTTCTCGCGCCTGATGTGCTGCTCGCGCGCCTGCAGCGTCAGGACGAAGCCGGGCTGACCATTGGAATCGAGTGTTGCACCGGTAATCCTTCCGGGAACTCTTCTGACGTGCTCGGTCTTCGTAGCAAAAAGGCCGAGGTATGGGCCTCCGAACATCAGCTCGTTTCCGAGCGACTGTCCCTCTCCTGTGACGACGTCGGCTCCCAGCGCGCCGGGAGTTTCAAGGACTCCTGCCGAAAGAGGGTCGAAGTGCACGATCAAAAGCGCCCCTGCTTCATGAGCCTTTTCCGCGATCGCGGGAAGGTTTTCGATCATTCCAAAGAAATTGGGTTGCCCTACTATCACGCAAGCTGCTTGATCGAGGCCTTGCAGGCGCGTCACGCCGTCAGAAGCCGAGGCGGTGACGAACTCATATCCAGGCCCGGCGCCAAACGTCTCCATCACTTCTCGATAATTGGGGTTGATCGCCTCGCTCACGACTACCCTGCTGCGGCCGGTCATACCAGCGGCCAGATTGACTGCTTCGACGAGTGAGCTCGCGCCGTCATAGAGGCTCGCATTCGAGACTTCCATCCCGGTCAGCTCACAGACCATGGTCTGGAACTCGAATAGAGCTCCCAGTACTCCCTGGGAGAGTTCCGGCTGATATGGGGTGTATGAGGTGGCGAACTCGGCCCGGTAGGCCAGATGGCGGACGGGGGCCGGTATGTAGTGCTCGTATGCTCCCCCACCGGCAAAACATTTGAGCTCTTCAACCGATCGGTTTTTCCTGGCGAGAGAGGCCACCTGATCCATGACCTCCATCTCGGTCAAGGGCTTTGCGAGATCGAGATCGCGACCGAGTCTCAGTCCCTCTGGGACCTCTCTAAACAGATCTTCGACCGTCGACACGCCGATCGTTCGGAGCATCTGGTCGATGTCTTCCTGCGTATGCGGGGTGTAATCCATCAGCTTTCTATAAAGGGCGGGGTTACTACCTTCATACGAAGCTCTCTACCTCTCACCTCCACGGTGAGCAGTGTTCCTTCCTGGGCGAGCTCGGTAGGAACATAACCCATGGCGATGCCCTTCGAGAGCGTCGGGGAAAAGTTCCCACTCGTTAGCTCCCCCACCTTTGCCCCTTGATGCAAGATGGGGTATCCCTCTCTTGGGATCTCGCGGCCCTCTGCCAACAGCCCGACCAGCTTTCGCTGGGGTCCGGAGTCCCTGACTTCGAGGACTGCCTCGCGGCCGGTAAACGATGCTTTATCCCACCGGATGAGCCACGAAAGGCCGGCCTCGACGGGATTGGTCTCCTCGTCGATCTCGTGGCCGTGCAGCGGGTAGCCCATCTCCAGCCGGAGGGTGTCTCGGGCCCCCAGGCCCGTGGGCAGCAGGCCTCTGGCTTCCCCGGCCTCGATCAAGGGCTTCCAAATCTCTACGGTCCGCTCCCAAGGAACAAAGAACTCGAGAGTGAACTCGCCGGTGTACCCGGTGCGGGCGACTAAAACCGGCGTTCCTGCGATGTCGAACTCTGCGAACGAATGAAGCCTGAGGTCGGCAGCCTCGGGACAGATGGACACCCCGATCTCTTTCGCCTCCCGGCCGGAAAGAGCCAGGATGGCCCACTTCATCCTGGCGTCCTCAACCGTTATTCCCTTGGGAGCGGCGTCCTTCATGACTTCCATGACTTTCAAGGTATTGGAGGCATTGGGGACAAGGAGCAGCTGGTCCGGAAGACGGTAGACGAAGATGTCGTCGACGATTCCACCGCCAGGGTTCAGGATCAGGTTGTAGCCCGCCTTCCACTCGGGAAGCTCCTGCACCTTGCCTGGAAGCAGCGAGTCCAGGAAATCGACCGAACCTTCTCCGGAAACGACGAGCTTTCCGAGATGCGAGACGTCGAAGAGTCCTGCTGCCTCTCGGACCGCGCGGTGTTCTGCGATGACTCCCGAATATTTCAGGGGCATCTCCCAACCCCCAAATTCAGTGAGCTTCGCTCCTAGACGCAGATGCTCCTCATGGAGCGGAGACTTGAGAGTCACTCACTTCCCGCGGAGGCCTCGGCGTGCTGACTCGGCTCTTCGAGACCGTATTTCACGAGAAGGTTCAAGTAGTCGCGCTGGTAAAAGATCTTGCACTTGACGTCTGGATAAAGCTCTCTCAACCGTCTCACCTTCCGGTTCTTCTTGGTAACGAGCTTTTGATTAAGGGTGGTTATCTCGATGTAGAGATCATATTGCGGGAGATAAAAGTCGGGAGTGAACCTCTGAGTAGGAACTCCGTCGCGATCCCATTCGATGTCGAATGAACGGGGCTCGTATCTCCACTCGATCTGGTAGAAGTCGAGGAGCTTAGCGAACTGTCTCTCGGAGTTGTGAGCGAAATCTTCGTGCTCGCTGTGAAGCCTTCCGTCGAGGTGAGCGTCGACGATGAGTATCAGTCCTCCCCGAGAGCCTTGCTGTCCGGCTTGGATGGAGCTTCTTCTTCGGGCCTTCGCAGCTCTGAGACCGATGCCTGCACTTCGTCCATGACGGGGCGGACTGCGATGCCGAAAACCCCTTGGCCCTTCCGAAGCAGGTCCATCACCTCGTTGGCTGAGTGAAGCGCGTAAACCGATCGTCCGTCGCTGGCGATAGTGACATCACTCATGTTCTGCCCCGTTGTTTGAAGATACTCGACGGCCTCGCGAACGCGCTGCAGACTGACACCTGCGTCCAATAGTTTCTTGATGAGCTTCAGTCTCACTAGATCTTCGAAGGCGTAAAGCCTCTGGCTTCCGGATCCTTGGGCCGGCTGAAGGCTCGGGGCTACAAGTTCGGTTCGCGCCCAATAGTCGAGCTGGCGATAGCTGATCCCTACGATCTTGCAGACCTGCGGTCCTCGAAAACCTGGTTCCGAGACATCTGTTGCCACTCGAAGCTCCCTCCGTGTAATTACGTGGGAGTCACGGTACGGCCCGGCGCTTAGCGGTGTCAAGGATTCTCAGACGGGATAACCGTTAAGTTGATGTTGAGAGTCGTGCTGGACCGACGTGCCTCTAGCCCTGAAAGTCTTCTGGGTTCACTTTTTCCAGGAATCTTCGGAATTCCTCTACCGTGGCCTCCGGGTCGCCGTCCTCGTCGTCTTCCTCGCGGATCATGATGCTTGCCTCGGTCAGAACCTCCTCCTCAGCGTAAATCGGGACTCCAGTTCTAACCGCCAGTGCGATGGCGTCGGAAGGACGCGCAGAAACTTCGAACCGAGAACCGTTGTGCACCAGGTTGATGAGCGCGTAAAAAGTGCCTCCCCTCAATTCGGTGATCGCAATCTGTTCCAGGGAAATACCGACCTCGTCGATCAGGCTTTTCATCAAGTCGTGGGTCATCGGCCGGGCGGTAACAACTCCTTGCAGAGCGAAGGCGATGGCGGTTGCCTCTACGGCGCCGATGAATATGGGGAGGAAACGCTCCCCGTCCTTTTCCTTGAGGAGAACGATGGGAGTGTTGCTCGGCAACTCCACCCGTACTCCGACCAGACTCAACTCAACCATAAGAGCATCTCACCTCGCCCGAAGCGTAGCATCCCCCGGGGCTCCATTATCCCCCGTCGCGAAACAGCCATTCGAGCGAAAGTGGTTCCGAAGCAAGAGCGGCAATGTCGGGAACCGCAGCTATGAAGGGCAGATTCCTATACCTTCCCTTGAAGTCGAGCCCGTACCCGATCAGGTAATCCTCGGTTTCGAATCCGACATAGTCAGCTTCGAGGTCGACGATGCGTCTCACCGTCTTATCAACCAAGGTGCAAACCTTTATGGATGAGGGATTGCGCGTCTCAAGGCTCCGCAGCAGATATGCAAGGGAAAGGCCCGTGTCCAATATGTCCTCTACGAGGACCACCTCTCTGCCTTCCAGAGGCTCTTCTAAGTCTTTGACGATTCGCACGACGCCGGTTTGGTCGCCTTTGTCCGCCTGGTAGGAAGAGATCGATATGAAGTCGATGTCTGGTTCAATCGTGAGGTGCCGGGCAAGGTCGGCAAGAAAGATCACCGATCCCTTCAAAACAGATATCAGAAGAGGCCGCTTCCCTTGAAGGGAGGCTTCAAGTTCTCCAGCAAGGCTCCGCACTCTCTGGTCGATCTCGTTGCTCGTATGGACGATTTCTGCGAGTGGCATATTCCTCCGGCGGTTCCAGGGATTATAAAAGTGAGGCGATTGCCCTCAGCGCCGGGGAGACCATTCCCCAGATCAGGGTAGCCGGCGTCGTAAGAGACCCCACCGAGCGCCGGCACGGGTCGCGAAGACAGATGAGGTCAACTTGAACGGTCATCGGCCCATCAGGCAGAGAAGCTCGAAGTTGCCTTTGATCCGGATCGAACACCACCTCTGGGGGCTCCGTGTCGGAAGGTATCAGGGCCCTCATCGATCGCTTGGCAACAACTAAAAAGCTGCGCCCGTCCCCATAAGTCGCGGTTCCCCACGGCTGGTTTGGAGAGGCAAGGTCGATACGCTCGAACGCCTCAAAGCCGTAATTGAGCAGAGCGGTGGATTCCGTTTCGGGGGCTTGGCTCGCGAGAACGACCGAGATCCTGGATTCCTGCCCTCTCGTGGCGCTCGCTACCAGAGCTCTTCCCGCCGCCATCGTCTGCCCCGTCTTCACCCCAGTCGCTCCTGGATAGAACTCCAATAGGCGATTTCGGTTTTCAAGCAACATCGGGGGCCTGCCGGCTCTGTTCAGTTCGTGGCGGGAAGTTGAAACGATCTCGGCGAAACGCGGTTCCTTCATGGCCGCCATGGCGATGACGGCCATGTCAATAGCGGTTGATTCGTGACCAGGCTCATCCAGGCCGTGGGGATTTCGAAATTGCGTGTCGGTGGCTCCGAGCGCGCGGACCTCCCGATTCATGTCGTCGACGAACGCCTCAATCGATCCCGAGACTTCTTCCGCCAGGGCAACGGCGGCATCGCTGGCGGATAGGAGCATCAGGCCATAGAGAAGCTCCCTTACCGTCAGTTGCTCCCCCGCCTTCAGTTCGAGTTCCGCGATCAGGGGATCCGCTGCCCCGATCTCCTCGGCTTGCCGCGACGCCGTCACAACTTCGTCAAGAGTCATCTTCTTCAGCACCACCAATGCGGTGACGATCTTGGTCGTGCTGGCGATAGCACGTGGTTGAGTGGCGTTCTTCTCCCACAGGACTTTTCCGTCGGCGGCATCGATGAGCACAGCACTCTCTGCCGTAACCTGCGGCTCAGAGGGCTGCGCTCCTGCGGGGCTGGCCGCGAAGCTCGCGAGTGTCAGAATCCAAAGGACGACCAGACAGAATGATTTAAGAGAGCGGATTCTCAGTTGCCCAGGTGCTCTCTCAAGCTGGCTCGAAGAAGGACGTCGCGCAGTCTCTTGGAGAGCTTGCCCAACTCTGTGAGCGACTGGATGACTGCCCTGCCCCCCTCCGTTTTCCCCCTTGGCACGACTACTTGCTCGAAAAGACCAGCTTCGCGATCGGCGAACGCACGGTACATCTTGAGATGGCGAGGTTCGATCCCGTATTTCCCGAAGTCTCTGGCTATTCTCGCCATCACCAGATCGTCCTCGTCGTAATAGATGTCGTCACCTGCAGTATGGGAGTCGATCAATCCGAACTCCTCCAGTTCCCTGATCTGAAGCTCATCGAGGCCGCTGGAAGACACGAGTTCGTCGAAGGAAAGGCTGAGTCCGGAGCTGGCCGTCCATTCAGGATCCTCCTGGGTCGCCTTCTCATCACTTTCCCCGTTGGGAGAAGGCTCCAGCTCCGATGGATCGAACTGTTCGAGCCGCTTGCGGATGACCTTCAGTGGGAGGAACTGATCGCGCTGCAATCTCAGGATGAAGCGGAGGCGGGCAATGTCATTGGGTGAGAACTTTCGATAGCCCGAAGCAGTTCGTTCGGGTTCGATCAATCCCTCGGTCTCGAGAAAACGAATCTTGGAGATGGATACGTCTGGAAACTCCTCCTTGAGAGCCTTCAGCACGTCGCCGATGGATGAGAAATCCTGCGTCTTGCTCATTAGCTCGTGGGACCGCCGGTGAAGAAAACCAGCCGGAACTTTCCTATCTGTATCTCATCGCCGTGAGCCAGGGGGGCCCCCTCGACCCTCTTGCGATTCACGAAGGTCCCGTTGAGACTGCCGAGGTCCTGGATGGAGAACGCCGATTCCGCCCGCTTGATCTCGGCATGCTTTCGGGAAACGGTGACGTCGTCGAGAAAGATGTCGCTCGAAGGGTGGCGCCCGCATATGGTGGAATCCTTGTCCAGGACGAACTTGGTTCCTGCCTCCGGCCCTTTCCTGACCATGATGATGGCCTTCCCCTCCTCGAGTTCATCGAGGGGCACTCCAAATTCCTCTTCGCCCTCGCCTTCAGATTCGACGACGAAGCTCACCGTCGTGTCAGAGGGGTCCTCGGAGTTGAGAGGCGCCCCGCATGTACTGCAGAAGTTGGCTCCCTCATGGTTTCTACGTCCGCACTTATTGCAGTACACATTGCCTCCCGGTTAGGAGGTGACTCTAAAGCACACCTAGAGGGTTAGCAATAGCTTCTACCCGACTTCTTCGCCAGCTTCCTCAGTGAGGAACTGTTCATATTCTTCAGCGGTCATGAGACCGTCGAATTCGGTTGGGTCCGAAGGGTCGACCCCGATCAGCCACCCCTCACCATAAGGGTCCTGGTTAACCGCCTCCGGGGTCTCGACCACCTCGGAGTTCACCTCGGCCACCTTTCCCGAAACCGGGGAGTAGATGTCGCTGACCGACTTAGTCGATTCCACCTCTCCCATCGGCTCGCCTGCAGAGACGTCGGCCCCCTGTTCAGGAAGCTGGAGGTAGACGATGTCTCCTAACTGATCCTGCGCGTAGTCGGTGATTCCTATCGTGATCCTTCCGTCGTCCTCGAGGCGGGCCCACTCGTGCTCTCTTGTGTATCGAAGATCTGAAGGCGTGTTCGGCATCTGTCCTCCCGTTTTACTTCAGCTGGTCGGTTCGGCTGCTGGTGATGGCGACGGGCTTGGTTGCGGACCCGTGCCTCTTCGGATTATCCGCTTCCATGCCCGGTATCTCGAAATGAATTGGTCTGAATGAATCATTTCCCCGCCCTGGATTACCTTGCGGGTAACTGTAATGTCGAATCCTGGATCTCCTTCCTCCACCACTACTTCCTGGCCCTGCGGGAGGGAAGGGTCGTCGATGTATTTCACCGGTGGGGGCTTTGGGTTGCGACGGTCAGACGACGACGTTTCTACCACCCTCCCGGTCGAGGAAGAGTAGATGCTGACGGCGATTCCTTTTGTCGTCACGGCAGCCTTGACAAGGATTCCGTACGGAGTGTCATTTCGAAATTTGAGGTCTTGATACCCGTAATTGACCGTTGCATCGAGTCCAAGCGGATATTTGGAGATGTAAAGGCTGTGGTTTGAGCGTTCACGAATATCAAGCCCTGCTCTCGATGCTGCGTTGAACAGTGTCGTTGCCACCTGACACACTCCCCCACCGATGCCGGGAACTAACTCCCCATCCACGATTATTTGAGCCTCCTGGTAGCCCCTGTCTGGGGTGCGAGGCCCGGTTGTCCCATTTAGGGAGAATGTCTCGCCGGGCACAATGAGGGTTCCGTCGATGGCGTCGGCCATCAGGTCTATGTTTTTGACGCGAGGTGCATTCCTCGCGTCAAATGTCGTGCTGAACAACGAGACTCTTTCTTTGATGCCGAGATCCTCGGCCTGTTGGGTGGACAGTGCCGGTGGCTTCTCGACAGAGAGGAGCTGGATGGGTCCCGAAGCTCCGGATTGTGGGGCCATGATCGCGTCGGCTGCCGCTCGGGCATCTACCGTCCTTCCATTGCTGCTTGGCACGACTCGAACGTTTGCTCCAGATACCTTGAACGAGGCATCTTTGGCCGGAGCTATCAACGACGGAGCGACTCTGGCCAGTTCCCTCTCGAGAGCTTTCGGATCGAGGTGGAGACGAAGCTCGGCCTGAGTTCCGTCTACCGCAGTTTCCACCCGGGTCCCCAGTGCGGCTGCGAGCCCTTGCCTGGGAAGAACCACCGTCTCTTCGGATCCCGGCAGCTTGAAAGTGAAATCCCCTGTCAGAAGCCTTTTGGCTTCGGCTTGAACCCGTTCCACCTGATCCTGCCCGATGTCGGGTCGCGAAGTTTCCACTGGAAGGGTAACCAGCCTGATCGCCTTGGCGGAAGCTGCGATCAGTTGTCTCTTCGCTTCCACCTGACGGAGCTCTACGCCGAGGGTTGGAGCCGTGGCCACGACTTCCGCTCCCTGAAGGGCCACCTCTCCGTTTGCCGCTTGCAAATCCACGTCTTTGGCGAGGGCTGCGATCGTCATATCGAGCTGCCCGCTATGCACGGAGACTGCCCAGGCCATATTCACCTCTTTCATCCCAAAGGTGTGCTGGAACCATTGCAGCGGCCCGCGACGTCCGGCGGCCAGCGCTCGTTTAACGGTTTCCTCGACGTCGAGCATGATGCCGAGCTCCGATGGGGTACGGCTCCACTGCCGATCTCCAACCTCCATCACGATTGGGCGCTCCTGCGCGATCCGCGCCGCAACCCCTAGCTTCTGAGCTAGCTCGGAAGCCGACATGCCGTCTACGGGTATGCCCCTTACCCGAACCCCCTTCATCGCCCGGTTGTCTTGCGCGGCAGCCATGGTCCCGAGGGACGCCCCCGCGATTACGACAGCAAGAGTCGCTGCAATGGCGACCCTCTGGGAGTGAGAAATTCTCAAACCGCGGCCCTCGCTCGCACGAGTTTGCGGATCTCCACGACATACAGGATCCCCGCCACCCAATAGAGCCCGGCTCCGATCCACAGCAGGACTATCGCCGCCACGCTAATCAACGGGTTCTGCAGGACCAGCGACGCCGCAGCCGTTCCAACCCCGAAATAGATGGCAGCCGTACCGGCTTTGCCGACGAAGTTGACCGGAATCCGAGGGTAGCCCCGGGCCTCCAGGATCGGGAAGGTCAAAGCTACCAGGGCGTCTCTGGCCAGGATTACCCAAGCCACAGCGATTGGAATGGTTCCCCTAAACAGGAAGGCAAGAAGTATTGCCACTATTGCGACCCGGTCCGCCACCGGATCGAGCACCTTGCCCAATACGCTCACTTGGCCGGTCCTGCGGGCGACAAAGCCATCCACCCAGTCGGTGCTCCCAACTAAAACCAGAAGAGCAAAAGCAAGAGCATCGTTGGTGCGAGTTACGAACAGCCAGAAGAAGATAGGGATCAATCCAAGACGCGCAAAACTGATCAAGTTGGGCACCGTGAGGACCCGCGTAGATACCTCGCCGTCCTCTTCGATCACTGCAGTCTCCAGGGATAGGGAAGACCCCAAAGGTAACGCATCTCTTCGTGCTGTCGAGAAGATTGCAGTCTCGGTCGTTCCAGGGGTAGTTTAGGGACATGGCAGACAAGCGGATCCTCGTGGTTGAAGATCATTCTTCTGTAAGGACCCTCTTTCGCGTGATCCTGGAGAGCGAGGGATACCGGGTTTCCGAAGCCGAAGACGGTGATACGGCCCTGGAGATGGTCGAGAGCCTTCGCCCACACTTGATCCTCCTGGATCTCATGATGCCGCGCCTTGACGGGGAAAGAGTCATTCAGGAACTGCAGGAAAAAACCGAATTGCGCTCTACTCCCGTCATCGTGGTCTCAGCCAAGGAAGAGGCCATGGACAGGGTGACAGAAGTGATTGGCCAGGAGAATGTCTTCGGCAAGCCATTCGACGAAGAGCAAGTCATTGGCCGGGTAAAAGAGCTTATCGGTCCCGGCGGAAAGACATCCTCATCCCCATGGAAGGGGGAGACGCGCCGGGGTTGATCTCGGAAAGAAACTAGTGTTCCGAATAACTAACGATCTTGGCCTCAGGATCGACACCTTCCGGAACCATAACGAACGCCTCCTCGACGTCGCCTTTGCTAACGAATCGAATATCTACCTCGACCGTCGCGTCGCCAGCGGTGACCTCGATTATTAGATCCTCGGCCGTCTTGCCTCCCTTATTTCTGACCACGATGTTGTGCACCCTCTCGCCGCTTATTTGCTTACCCGTATCGATGATGGTGACTTCCAGCTCAGCAGGTCCCGACCCTGAGGTGACTCCGTAGAAAGCGAGTCCTCCGACCACCACCACGATAGCCAGCAGCGATATGCCAAGGATCACCGGCTCGAATAAATTCCTTCCTTTCTTCTTCTTGCGAGGGGTCACAGAAGCGCCCTCCCGAGGGCGGCTCCCATGGCCGCAGGAAACCCGAGCACAAGCGTTGATGTGAAAAGGGTGACATCCAAACGATCGGTCTGGGCAAACGAAATCAACAGCCCGCCCGCAACCAGCAGGGCTATCAAGTACACGAGAATCGTTTCGGCAACTGCCGCCATGGCGCTTCCCCGCGTTTCCAGTCTCAGATCCTTTCCTCGGAACTCCGCGTAGAAGACGATGAGGTAAGAAAGAAGCAGAGACAGGATCACCAGACTGATCAAGTTGGGGACCTCGAGCTGGTAAGCCATGAGGACCGGCTCTTCGGTTGGAGCGATGTTGAGGCTCAGTATCAGCGCTCCCCCAGCCCCAACGAGGAACTGTCCGCCGGCCGCTGCGATTCGGTCCGCCCCTTCACCACCGTCCGCTGGAGCAAGCGCATTTCCAAGCGCGAATCCGAGACTCACCGGCAAAGAACAAAGGGCAATCACGCCAAGAATATTTTCTGAGGCCATGTCCACCGTCACCCGTTCCAAAAGGAAGAGCAAACCCGCCGACAGAACAATGGACACCCCAAGCCCTTGGATCGCGTTAGCGAGCGGTCTTACCTCCTCGTCTTCGAAGCCAACGTAGCGAGAAAGTAGGAGGTTGAGAAAGAAGGAGACGATCAGTAGCGCCACGATGCCGAGGGGATTGATCGTCGCCCCAAGCATCCAAACCTCCTGCGTGTAGATGAGCGGGAGGCCGAGGATTACGCCTCCAGACACGCCGCGCATGAGTTCGGGGGGAGTCGTTCCGGAGCCTTCGGTAACTGCCACGGAGGGATTATGAACTCGAGCGAAGTTTCCTAAACCCAGCGGAGAGCTCAGGCCCATGCGAAAAGCGGCTTACTGTGTCGGGCTGGCCGGATTTGAACCGACGACCCCTTGACCCCCAGTCAAGTGCGCTACCAAACTACGCCACAGCCCGTCGGCACAATCGTAACCGACAGGACTATCTGGTTCTCTCCTTGAATTTGAGCTGCAGCGGGTTGCCGGTGAAGTCGAACTGCTCTCGGATCTTTCTTTCAAGGTAGCGCAGCCAAGATGTTGCCAGCCTGCCGGTCGAGAACAGCACGAAGCTCGGCGGCGCAACGTCTACCTGAGTCCCATAAAGCACTTTCACATTCCGGTTGTCCGTTCTAGGGGCCGGGGCCGACTGCTGTGCATCCTGGATCAGCTGGTTCAACTTGGCGGTTGCGATTCGGAGGTTTCTCGCCTTGAGGACCTGGTCAATGGGACGCAGGAGCTTGGACATTCCCCTCTTGGTCAAAGCTGAGGTTCGAATCATCGGCGCATAGTCAATGAAATGCAGACGGTCCTTCATCGAGCGTTCGGCTCGATCAGCCATTTCCTCGCCCTCGATGAGATCCCACTTATTGAGGGCAACGATCGCTCCAACCCCTGACTCTGCAACGGCTTCGGCTATGCGCTGGTCCTGGGAAGTGGCCCCCTCCAGGGCATCGACCACCAGGATAGCGACGTCCGCGCGTTCGATAGCCGATCGCGTCCTGCTCGCGCTGTAGATTTCGACCCCCTGCGTCTTTGCTCTTCTTCTCATGCCGGCTGTGTCGATGAACCGGTATTCCTTGCCTTGGATCTCCACCGTCGTGTCGATGGAATCGCGGGTGGTACCGGCCTCGTGATGCACGATCGACCTGTCCTCCCCAACGATCTGATTGAAGAGAGATGACTTGCCAACGTTCGGCCGCCCGACGATGGCAATGGCGGGCGGTTCTTCGATCTCATCCTCCGTAACTTCAGGAAGGAGGTCGACCACGCGATCCAGCAGATCGCCCGAGCCGCGGCCGTGCAAAGCCGACACTACGAGCGGCTCGCCGAGGCCAAGAGACCAGAACTCCGCAGCCTCCAGCTCATCGGCGGCGTCATCGACTTTGTTCGCTACTAGGAGAACCGGGATGGTGAGGCGCTTCATTCGTTTGGTCAGCTCCAGATCATCCGACGTGACACCCGTTGACGCGTCTACTACGAACAGGACCACGTCGGCCTTGCTGGCAGCATCCACCGCCTTCGCGGCGACCTTTCCGCCTATGGTTGACGTCTCGCGCAGAGCTCCGTCGGCCAAGCCTCCCGTGTCATGAGCGATAAAGGTTCGCCCGCGCCAGCTAACTTTGGTGTCGAGACGATCTCTCGTCAGTCCTGAGATCTCCCCCACTATCGAGCTGCGTTTCGCTGCGAGACGATTTACGAGAGTGGATTTGCCGACGTTCGGCCGGCCCACGATGGCTACTTTGGGGAGACGCGCTTTCCGCTCGCTCACTGTTCCCGTCCGGACGGAAGAAGAGCCATGATCGCCGCCACAACCTCGTTTGCGGGCACACCGGTTGAGTCGATAGTGATCGCATCTTCCGCGGGCTTGAGAGGTGACACTTCGCGGCCGGTATCCAGCGCGTCGCGTTCTTTGATGTCCTTTTCGACTTCGTCGAGTTGAGCGCCCGAGCGCGTCACGTGTTCGGCGTGTCTGCGCCTCGCTCGCTCTTCGGGGCTCGCAGTAAGAAAGATCTTCAAGTCGGCGTCGGGCAGGACGACGGTGCCTATGTCGCGTCCTTCCACGACCGCTCCGCCTTTGGCCAGCTCTCGTTGAAGGGCAACCATGACTTTCCTCACCCCCGCATGCGCGGCCACGGCCGAGACCGTGGCATCTACCTCAGGCGACCTGATATCCGCGGTCACGTCCTTCCCGTCGAGCGTCACCTTGCCATCTTCCAGAGTTATTTCAGTTTCCGCTGCAAGTTGAGCGAGCAGCTCCCTTCCTTGAACCGGAACTCCCATGTTCAATGCCTTCAAGGTGAGCGCCCTGTACATCGCCCCCGTGTCGATGTGCCGGAGCCCGAGAGCGGCAGCCAGTGAAGAGGCAACAGTGCTCTTGCCGCTTCCGGCGGGGCCGTCGATCGCGATGGTAGGAGCCCTCACTGCATGAGCTCAGAGATGTCGTCGAGAAACGAAGGGTAAGAGATGCGCGTACCTTCCCATCCCTCGATCTCGACTTCTTCGCCAGCTAAGAGACCGGCAACCGCGAACGCCATTGCGATCCGGTGATCTCCGGCTGAGTCGACGACAGCTCCGCGCAGAGCAACCGGCCCGCTCACGGCAAGCCCATCGGTGAATTCCTCAACTTCGGCCCCCATAGCTCGTAGACCCTTGGAGAGGACCGCAACACGATCAGACTCCTTGGTTCGCAACTCCGCGGCGTCACGGATCACCGTCGTTCCCTCCGCCTGTGTTGCCGCTACTGCTATCAACGGAAGCTCGTCGATGGCGCGCGGAATGACCTCGCCGGAGACGATGGTTGCCTGGAGCTTCCGGGGCCGAACGTATATGGATCCCAGCGGCTCTGGGTCCTCCAACTGTTGATCGATCACGATCGCCGCCCCCATCTCTCTGAGAATGTCGATGAGCCCGGTGCGACTGAAGTTGGTCCCAACCAGATCTATCGACAGCTCGCTGCCTTCGAGAATCGCCGCCGCAACTAGAGCGTAGGCAGCAGACGAGAAATCACCCGGCACGGTTAGATCGAACGCCGGAAGTGGAAGGCCATCGAAGGTCTCCTCGATCGAAACCGTGGTTGGGCCCCAGGTGACGTCGACTCCCAGCCACGACAGAAGCCTTTCGGTGTGATCCCGGGAAGGAAGAAGTTCATCAACCGTGGTCCTGCCCTCGGCCTGCAGGGCCGCCAGCAATATCGCCCCTTTCACCTGAGCGCTCGCTACCGGCAGCTCGTAGTGGATGCCGGATAGATCCCCCCCAGCCACCGTGATGGGGGCCTTCCCCGCCTCCGTCGAGACATCCGCTCCCATGAGCCGAAGAGGCTCTGCCACCCGCTCCATCGGGCGGCTTCGTAGCGATGCATCTCCATCAATGGTGAAACGCTGCGGAACTCCGGCCAGAGCTCCAGCCAGAAGACGCATAGTGGTGCCGGAGTTTTCCGCCTGCAGCAGATTCTCAGCCGGGGATAACTGCCAAGAGATCCCACCGGCCCTTAGATCCTTTCTGCCCCGGGACTGGTGACTTACCTCGAACGAAGCCCCTAAAACGCGAAGACAATTCGCCGTCGTCTCCACATCCTCTCCGTCGGCCAATCCTTTGATCACGCACGGATCGCTCGCCATAGACGCGAGCAAGAGAGCCCGGTGAGACACGGACTTATCTCCTGGAGGCACAAGAGTCCCCTTGAGGGGTCTTCCGGGACCGATCTTCTGGTTCATAACGTGGATGAAGACTAGTGCTGCTCGATGATCCGGGCCGTATATCCCTTGAGGGCTAGTGCCTTCTGAGCAAGTTGCGCCTCATTGCTGCCGCTCACGGTAAGGTGCAGCGTTCCCCGGCCCCCCTCGGGAGAGTGAACGATATCGATATCCTCGATGTTCACTCCAGCTTCTCCCACGGCAGTGGTGACCTCCGACAGAACCCCAGGACGATCGGGGATTGGGACCGTCAGCTCCACTAGCTGTTCCGGGGAAACTCCCGGCTTACCTGGAAGGGCCTTCCGAGAAGCGCTGGCTCTTTTGAGAAGGAGCCTGAGCTGATCCCAATTCTCCTCGCGAAGATGGGTCTCCGCGGCCCGAAGGGCAGACCCGAACCCGGCAAGAACATCCAGTATCGCTTCTCGATTGTCTTGCAAGATGTCCAGCCAAAGATCGCTAGAACTTGCCGCTATCCTCGTCATGTCTCGGAATCCTCCGGCAGTGATGAGAGGAAGTCCTTCCTTTTCGTCCGAAGCTTTTGCCGCGAAAACCATCAGGGCGCTGGCAAGCATCTGTGGAAGATGACTCGTTAGTGCCATCAACTCGTCGTGGCGACCGGGATCGAGAGAGATCACACGAGCGCCGAGCGCCGAGACAAACGCGACCAGGGTCTTGTATGCCGATGCATCCGTATCGGAAGTGGGGGTGAGGATCCAGTACGCGCCTTCAAACAGGTCTGCCTCGGCTGCGTCGATCCCCTCTCTTTCGGATCCTGCGATGGGATGTCCACCGATGAAGTGGCCGTTGCCCGCACCCAGCCCCCGTACCTCCGAGACTATGCGCTGCTTCGTGCTGCCGACGTCGCTGACAACGCACCCACGCGGGAGATCGGCCGAAATGTCCCCAATGACACCTGGGATTGCGCCCACCGGAGTGGCAACGAAAACGATGTCGGCTTCACTCGCCGCTTCCTCGAGATTGGAGGCGGTCCGTGAGATCGCACCTAGGGAAAGCGCTTGCGAAACCTGCGCTGGATCGAGGTCGAACCCGACTACCGATTTCGCCAGTCCGCGCTTCCTCGCGGCAAGCCCGATGGAGCCTCCGATCAGGCCGGTTCCGATGATGGAGAGGTTCACTCGGGCAGGTCGGTTCGGAGCTGTCGTGCTCCTTCGAGATAAACGTGACGGATCTGGGAGTAATCCTTGGGAGTCTCAACGTGCATCAGCACCCGTATGCAGCGCTGCACCGAACCGATGACGTCCATCTCGGTGGAACACAGAAGAGGGATATCGGAGATGCCGAGCTCCCTTGCCGCGGCGGCAGGAAACTCCGAACGAATGTCTTGGGTCGCCGTGAAGATCATGTCGATCAACTGAGATTTCTGGATCTCGTTTCGAGCCAGCATCTCTTCGAGAAGGGCCCCGGTCGCCTTGATGACGGCGTCGCGCGTGTCCTCTTCTATGGTGGTAGCGCCCCGAATAGCTCTAAGTGACAAGACCTTCCTCCACCCAACTCTTCCTTGCTAGAGCCCAACCGTCTTGAAAAGTGCCGTGACCTCGGCCGTCGAAAGCGTTCGATAATCTCCCGGCTTCAGCCTCCCCAAGGATATGGGTCCAACGCCGGTGCGTACGAGGCGGAGGACCGGGTGCCCGGCCTCCGCAAGCATCCTCCGCACGACATGTCGTCGGCCCTCGTGCAGAGTGAGTTCCATCACCGTCCGGCCTCCGGCGCTCTTACTTACCTGAAGAACCCGCGCTTTAGAAGCCTTCGCCGGTCTCCCTGCTTCGATCCTCACGCCTGGGCCCGTAAGTGTTCTTACCGTTTCGTGAGTGACGAGGCCGGAGACCTCTGCGATATAGGTCTTGTCCACTTTGAAGGATGGATGAGTCAGCCTGTGCACGAGCTCACCGTCGTTGGTGAGGAGGATGAGACCTTCCGTAGCGATATCGAGACGTCCGACGGGGACTACGCGCTCTTCTGTTCCGACGATGTCTAAGACGGTGGTCCTTCCGCCTGGATCTTTCGATGTGGTGATCACTCCCTCCGGCTTGTTCAGCGCGTAATACCTCTTCTTTACATCTGTCGAGATCCTGTCCCCATCGACCCTGACCACGTCTCTTTCAGCATCAACGCGCTGGCCGAGCCTCGCTGCCTTGCCGTTTACCGTCACTCTTCCCTGCGTGATCAGCTCCTCGGCCGCGCGCCGGGAAGCGATCCCTGCTGAAGAAAGGACCTTTTGCAGACGAACCTCTTCGGAAGACAAGCTCGCTAGACGCTGGGGCCGAGTCCGGACTCCATCTTCTCAACAGCCTCCGTATCCGGCATGAACTCCGGCAGAGCCGGAAGATCCTCGAGGGTTCTCAGTCCCATCCGCTCGAGGAAAGCTGGAGTGGTTCCATAGAAGATGGCCTGACCGGGGCCGGGGTCGCGGCCGACCTCTTCGATGAGTTCGCGGACGATAAGCGTCTTCAGCACACCTTCACTCGACACTCCCCTGATATCTGCGATCTGAACTCTCAATACCGGCTGACGGTAAGCAATGATCGCCAGAGTTTCGAGAGCGGCTTGGGTAAGGCGTGCGCTTCTGTGTTCGGACACGAACCTCTCGAGGTACTCCCCCGCGTCGGGATGCGTAGCAAGTCGCCACCCGCCTGCGACCTCCCGAAGCACGAGCCCCGACTCCGTCTGCTCGTATGCGTCCCTCAGAGCCGAGAGTTCGGCTTCGACCTCCGCGGCGGGGACTTCCATGAGAACGGCAAGGTCCGAGCTCGAGATCGGCTCGTCGGCGAGAAAGAGAATGGCCTCGATCGGACGGCGCCATCTATTCATCGAGGGTCTCCTTTACGAAGGGCTGACGCCACCTGACGACTATCTCGCCAAAAGGCTGATCCTGCTGAAGGTCAATGGATTGCATCTTGTATAGCTCCAGTAGGGCCAGGAACCGGACGATCCTCTGGATCCTGGCGGTCACCTGCTGGCAGAGTTCCCGGAAGGAGGTAGTGCGATCCTGCCGCACTTGTTCGGCCAGCTCGTCGATCATCTCTCTCACGCTCACGCGCACTGGCGCTACGTAGAACGTATCGACTTGAGGAACCATCCTCGGGGCCATTGCCTTAATAGCCAGATCCGCCAGCCGCTGCGGTGTCACCCCTTCCAAGAGATCGGGAGCCCGCGAGATCAGGTCGGGAGGCACATAAGCGACTCTCGAGTGATAACCGTGGTTCGATTCAAACATGCGCCTTATTTCTTCCGAGACTCTCTTGAATGTCGAGTACTCGATCAGCCGATGGATCAGATGATCTCGCTCCTCCAGAAGTGCGAGCAGCTCTGGGTCCTCGACAGTTCGGCGAGGCAGAAGCCTGATCGTCTTCAGCTCCAGCAGCGTGGCCGCCAGTACGAGGAAGCTCGAAGCCGCCTCGAGATCGATCTCGTCCATTGCTTTCACTGCGTGCAGGTATTCCTCGGTGATCGTGGAGACGCTCACCTGCGAGACGTCTACTCGCTCCTTTGTGATCAGGTGAAGCAGGAGATCGAGGGGACCTTCGAACACGTCGAGCTTGACTGAATGCGTCATTGGCCTCGGCTCGGGAAGAGGTTCATATGGCTCCCAGATTAGTCACGAGCGGCGCCTGTCGCAGGGATTTGCCGTTCTCCTATTGAGAGAACATGAGTCCCACTCGCTCGCGTACCTCAGCAAGGGTTGAAGCCGCCACCCCTCGCGCCTTCTCGGCTCCCTCCGCCAGGGCGGCGTCTACACCGCTGACATCGGCCATCAACTCCCCGTACCGTTCCTGGAATGGAGTGAGAAAGGAAACGATGGCCTCAGCGAGATCGGTCTTGAAATCGGCGTATCCCTTGCCTTCGTAGGCCTCGGCGATCTCCTTGGGAGCCTTCCCGGTCACGGCTGAATAGATATCGAGAAGGTTGGATATTGCCGGCTTCTCCGGTCCGTAGGCGATTTCCCTTCCTGAATCGGTAACAGCCCGCTTGATCTTGTCTCGGATCACCTCTGGCGGGTCCACCATCCACAGGTTGCCCGTGGGCCTTTCCGAGGATTTGCTCATCTTCGCCGTCGGATCGTCGAGAGACTTGATCCTGGCTCCCTCCTCGGAAATGAATGCATCCGGCAGTGGGAATGTGTCCCCGAACAGGCGGTTGAACCGCTCGGCCAGGTCTCGCATCAGCTCCAGGTGCTGCCTCTGATCGTCTCCGACGGGTACGAGATCGGCCTTGTAGGCCAGAACATCGGCCGCCATTAGGACTGGGTACATGAATAGGCCCGCGCCCACCGACCCGCTCTCCTTACCCCGCGACTTTTCCTTGAACTGGGTCATGCGGGACAGCTCCCCCATCCGAGCCACGCAAGTAAGAAGCCATGTCAGCTCGGTGTGTTCTTTGACGGCCGACTGAACGAACAGCACCGATTTCTTGGGGTCGATCCCGCAGGCGAGAAGGGTTGCAGCGAGCATGCGCGTGCGATTCGCCAGCTCTGCCGGCTCCCAGGGCAGGGTCATCGAGTGCAGGTCGACGATGCAGATGAATGATTCATCGCGATCCTGCAAGTCCACCCACTGGCGAAATGCCCCTATGTAATTGCCGATGTGAGGAGCCTCAGCAGTTGGCTGGACTCCCGAGAAGATGCGAGCCATGAGGTGCAAGAGGATAGGCACGCTGCACCTAGACCGCAATTTGGGCCCTGACCTGCCCTATGCTTGCCGCCGATGGGCCCCCTTGGTCTCCTCATGCAGGGTGAGTTCGCGCTGTTCGCGCAGCTGGCGATCGCCATCGTGATTGCTCTGTCGCTTCACGAATTCGGCCACGCTTACGTCGCCGACCGCCAAGGGGACATGACTGCCCGCCTCGCCGGCAGGCTCACCATCAATCCGGTTAAGCATCTCGACCCTATCGGGTCCCTGTTTTTTCTCTTGGCGGGCTTTGGCTGGGGGAAGCCTGTCCCGTTCTCCCCTTCTGCCCTCCGCAACAAGCGCTTTGGGGCGGCTTATGTTGCCCTCGCCGGGCCGGGGATGAACATTCTGCTCGCTTTGCTGGGAGCAGGACTATTGCGAGGAATGAGAGGCTCGGCCTCTTCATCGGGGGTCCTGACCTTGCTCTACTTCCTGGACTACTTCGTTTACATCAACGTTCTGTTGGCCGTGTTCAACATGATCCCGATTCCCCCTCTTGATGGGTCGAGGGTCCTGTCCGCGGCCCTCCCCCCTTCCAAACAGCACATCGTGTACTTTCTCGATCAGTGGGGCTTCCTCATCCTCATAGTGCTGGTGTTTACAGTCCTGCGCTTCGTCTTGAGTCCAGTGACGAACTTCGTCCAGGGCCTCATCTACGGTCTATTCGGCCTCTAGTTAATTTGTCTCTAACTCTATAAATCTACTAGTCTATGAAGCCTCTCCAGAAATCTACTTGTCTACTCGTTGCCTTCTGACCCCCTCCGTCCCCCGAGCATCCGCTGCGATAGTGCCGGCCTGAGTGCCCCTGAGAGCTCGGTTTACGATCCCGAGAAGGTCCATGGCCGAGTTCCCAGTTTATGCCAGAGCGAACCTTGCAAGAGTAAAGCTTAACCTGATCTAGAGGATGCCTCTTGCTCTAACCCTCCACTAGAGCTCGAATGTGGATCCGCTACTCTGCTGATCGCCAACTTCGGGCCCGGCGCCCAAAGTAATATGAGCGCTCAGTGAGTAGTCCATATATAGAGAAAGTGATAAGGTTCTATAGCGCTTTAGAGATAACGCTACTAGCCTCAAGAGGAATTCACCAACTCATCTACTTGTCGCCATAAGGGTCAACGACTTATATCCTTGTTTATTTCTCAATTTATCTACCAGGCCCCCACTCTTTTAGGGCCCTCAGGCAGCCTCAATAAATCAATAAATGCCTTGGTAGAGTAGTCAATTCCATTCTTTGGCTCTTCGGCTATTTATCTATTTAGAGATAAATTGATCTAGAAGTAAGTAGCACTGTCCCTTTAGCACTGTCTAGATACAACTATAAGTCCCCAAGGGCGCAAGGAAACGAATCAGCTCGAGAGCTGAGCGCATAGGAGCTTTGCTGATCCCCTCAGTTGGACTGCTCTACCCCAAGCAGTGAGCTAGGGATCTAGTGTGACCCGAGAACACCGCTATAACCTTTAAGTAGAGGATGAGGTCAGACAGAAGGGCCGCTATCAATCTTCCTTATTCTGCCTGGAGCCTGCGGACGAGGGCTGAGTTGGGCCCTCGGGCTTCGAAGTCGTCGAGTATCTCGGCTAGGGCCGCTCGGACGATCTTCCCGCGGTCAGAGGCTAGCTTGTGTTCAGCCCTCAGCTCGAGTCTGGCGCGCTCGAGTCGGGTCAGGTCGGTCCCGGTGCAGTAAAAGGTCACCTTCTCATCGTGGCGGGGCGCCCGCGTTCCCGGATCGGCCACTTGCAGGTTTGTAGGCTTAGCGACTTGTTGACTTGTCTGTTTTACCTGGTCAGGGGCCTCTTCTGCCTCCGGTTCGGGTTCTGCGGTCCTTCTAAATAGCTCCTCCGCGCCCGGAAGGCTTGCTCTTCTCGTCATCGGGACATCACCTCTCTTGCTAGATCGCGGTACTCCTGGGCTCCGGCGGAGCTGGGGGCATAAGTCAGGATCGTCTCCCCGGCTACGGGAGCCTCTGCAAACCTGATGGTCTTGTGGATCACCGTCTTGAACAACTTGTCGCCGAAGGCGTCGGTCACCCGGCTCAGGACCTCTCGCCCGTGAACCGTCCGAGAGTCGAGCATCGTCGCGACAATACCCTCGATCTTTAGTTCGGGGTTGAGACGTTCCTGAACCTTTTCGATGGTGTCCACAAGAAGCGCCATCCCCCTGAGAGCGAAGTACTCGGTCTCGAGCGGGATAACGACTGTCTCTGAGGCAGTGAGCGCATTCACAGTGAGGAGCCCCAGCGAAGGAGGGCAGTCGATCAGGATGTAATGGTATTCAGGCTGCGCAGCCTCCAGCGCTCGCTTGAGGAGCTGTTCTCGGGCCACCTCTGAGACCAGCATTATCTCGGCGGCCGACAGATCTATATTCGCTGGGATGAGATCCAAACCCTCAACCTTAGTAGAGACTTTAACGTCCTGGAAAGTTATGGAAGAATCGAGGAGAAGGTCGTAGACGGTGGCTTCCAGGGCATTGGGGTTGAAGCCGATCCCAACCGAAAGGGCACCCTGTGGGTCGAAATCGACCAGCAGGACCTTCGCCCCGTGCTCAACGAGGGCCGCTCCCAGATTTAGGGTCGTCGTCGTCTTGCCCACTCCCCCCTTTTGGTTCACCACCGCGATGATCTTGCCCTGCGGAAGGGACAGCGGCTCCTGTGGGATTTCAACGGCAACTTCAGCTGCGGGCTCGGGCTCGGCCTCGGTAATGGGTACCGGCCCAGGTCCGTGCAGAGACTCCGCGGGCGTAGTCGGCGCGGGATCGTGCTGGGGCTCTTCGCCTTCCGGCTCGAATAAAGAAGCAGCAGGGTCGAGCGGATCCGGGTGTTCAGGAATTAGCGTCAACAAACCCTCTTGTCTACAAGTTGCCTTGGGGACCGCCGATCTTAGGACGGCCCGCGGCCAATGGCAATACCTACGATGGAAAAAGAGGGAAAAAGCCGGACGAGCTTCAGATTACTGAAGCTGTGCGCACCTGATGCACAGGCGAACCCAAGGAATCGCCTCGAGCCTCTCGGGGTTGATCTCTCCCCCGCACCGCTCACATGGCCCGTAGGTCCCTCGCTCCACCCTTTCGAGGGCAGCCCTGATCTCCGAAGCTCTCTGATGGAGGTTGTCGACGATCGAGAGGGTCTTCGAGCGCTCTGAGGTCGATTGGGCAGCATCGGCGAAGCCCTCATCGTGACTGACGTCAACCGAGCCATCGGAATGGGCGCCGAGGTCGACAAGCTCCTGCTCAACCTTCTTCAGCTCCTCCAGGAGCCTTCCCCGAGCGTTCGTAAGTTCGTCGTTGCTCACAGCCATGTTTCCTCCTAGCCCTGACGCGGCCGCACCATGCAGCAGTCGCCTTGGGGCAGTCAAGAAGCCGGGGTCGAGGATGCTCGACCTAGGACCGACAGTTTACCTTCTTCGGGAAGGAGTTTCGCCGGTTTCTAGCCCAGCGCTTGGGTGAGATCCTCGTATGGGAGGCCGTGGGCCTCGGCCACGGCCTGATTCACCAACTTGCCGGCGATCGTATTTACGCCTCTGGCCAGAACCCGGTCGCGGGTGATGGCTCTGCCGAGCCCCCCGGTGGCAAGTTCCATGACGTAGGGCAGAGTGGCGTTGGTGAGGGCGTAGGTGGAGGTGTGGGGCACGGCCCCCGGCATGTTGCCGACGCAGTAATGCACGACTCCGTGCACCACGTAGGTGGGGTCCGAGTGGGTGGTCATCCTAGAGGTTTCCACCGAACCACCCTGGTCGATCGAGATATCGACGATCACGGCCCCTGGCCTCATCTGTTCCACCATCCCCTCAGTCACCAGGCGAGGAGCGAGAGCGCCAGGAATGAGAACCGCTCCGATCACCAGATCGGCAGAACGGACTGCCTCCTCCACGGTTAGCTGATTGGATGCCATCGTCACTATTCGGCCCTTGTGGATGGAGTCGATATAACGAAGCCGGTCGATGTTTCGGTCGAGGACGGTGACTTCAGCCTCCATGCCCTGTGCTATCCACGCCGCATTCGCCCCTGCCATGCCGCCGCCGAGAACGACCACTCTTCCCGGAGCCACGCCGGACACTCCGCCCAGAAGAATCCCCCTGCCACCCTCTCCTTTCTGAAGAGCGGCGGCTCCCACCTGGGGGGCCATCCTGCCTGCGATCTCGCTCATAGGAGCAAGCAGGGGAAGAGCCCCATCATCGGTCTGCACGGTTTCGTACGCCACGCCAGCCGTTCCTGCCGCCAGAAGAGCCAATGTGAGGTCTTTGCTCGCAGCCAGGTGCAGATAGGTAAAGAGGATCTGGCCGGATCGCAGCCTCCCGTACTCAGACGCCACCGGCTCCTTCACCTTGAGAATCATCTCGGCGTCTCCCCAGACGTCGTCGGTGGAAGCCAGATCGGCTCCGGCAGACTTGAAGCCGGCATCTTCGATTCGAGAGCCCTCTCCCGCGCCGTGCTCCACGACTACCCGATGGCCGGCACTCGTCAGTTCGCGGACCCCTGCCGGCGTGATGGCGACTCGATACTCGTGGTCTTTTACCTCAGCCGGCACTCCGACAATCAAGCTGGCTCCTCTCCCCTGATGTCCGCGGCGCGGGCATCAGGTCTCTTCGCTGAGGCGAAGTCTAATCATCAAAGGACAACCATCGTTCGGAAGGCGATATACCCCGAGGGAGGATGAACCGCTCACCTCTGGGGTTAGCTCGTGAGTTCTTCAGCCCTCACAGTTGAGCCCGATCGGGATCTATCGACCGCGGCCGCGACGAATCCGCTGAACATCGGATGAGCGCGCGTAGGCCTCGACCGAAACTCGGGATGGAACTGGCTTCCCATGAAGAAGGGATGCCCCGGCAGCTCGATTATCTCGACGAGGCGGCCGTCGGGAGACATGCCGCTGAACTCTAGCCCCGCATCGGATAGGAGCTTGTGATAGGCAGGATTCACCTCGAAGCGGTGACGGTGACGTTCGTAGATGACTTCTTCCTCGTATGCCTCTCTGGCTTTCGTTCCCGGGCCCAGTTTCGCCGGCCACAAGCCGAGTCGCATCGTGCCGCCTTTGTCCTTCACATCCTGCTGGTCGGGAAGTATGTCGATCACGGGGTGAGACGTCAGGGCATCGAATTCTGTGGAGTTGGCCCCGTCGAGACCGGCGGCATTCCTGGCGAACTCGATCACGGCGCACTGCAATCCGAGGCAAAGCCCGAGGAAAGGAATGCCGTTTTCCCTCGCGATCCTGATCGCTTCGATCTTGCCTTCGATCGCCCTTGGGCCGAAACCGCCCGGGACACATATGCCGTCTAGGGTTCTCATCACTTTTTCCGCGTCGCCGTTGGTGAGATGTTCGGGGACGATTCCACTCTTGGAGGCGGCAAGCAGGTCCCGGCCTTCGGTTCCTTCATCGGAGGCGAACCACACGATCTCGACGCTTGCGCGGTTGGCATAACCGCCGGCCTTGATTGCCTCTATGACCGAGAGGTAGGCATCCGGCAGATCGGCGTACTTGCCTACGAGACCGATCCGCACTGTGGCGCTTGGCTTCTCGATGCGATCGATCAGGGATTGCCACTCGCTCAAGTCCGGCTCGGAAACCTCCATCCGCAGGTGATCCAAAACAAAGTCGTCGAGCCCCTCCCGGCGGAGAGTTAGCGGGATCTCATAGATGTTCGATGTGTCGACCGCAGACACAATGCCTCCCACCTCGACGTCACATAGCAGCGAGATTTTCTTCTTCAGGTTCTGCGAGATGGGCCGGTCGCTTCTCAAAACGATGGCATCGGGCTGAATTCCGATAGAACGCAGCTCCCTCACGGAGTGCTGGGTGGGCTTGGTCTTCAGTTCGCCCGATGGTCCGATGAATGGGGCAAGCGTGACATGCACATAACAGCAGTGGTCTCTTCCAATCTCGAGGCGCAGCTGGCGGATGGCCTCGAGGAAAGGCAGGCTCTCGATGTCTCCGACTGTGCCTCCGACCTCGGTGATCACGACATCCGCTTTGGCGGCCTGCCCGACCCGCAGTATCCGGTCCTTTATCTCGTTGGTGATGTGAGGGATCACCTGGACCGTGTCTCCGAGATAGTCGCCCCGCCGTTCTTTTGCGATTACGGCCTGATAGATGGCACCCGTGGTCACATTGGATTCCCTATGCAGGTTTTCGTCGATGAATCGTTCGTAGTGGCCTAGGTCGAGGTCGGTCTCGGCCCCATCGTCGGTCACGAATACCTCACCGTGCTGGAACGGGCTCATCGTGCCTGGATCGACGTTTATATAAGGGTCGAGCTTTTGCATCGTGACCCTCAGGCCGCGTGATTTGAGGAGTCTTCCGAGGGAGGCGGCAGTGAGTCCTTTCCCGAGGCTGGAGGCGACCCCGCCGGTCACAAAGATGTACTTGGCCACGGGGAAACAGATTAGCAGTTGATCGATGACCCCGTCTCGGATTTCGACGAAGTTCTCAGCCTTTTGGGTTCAGCGAGACTCAAACCGGCTCGAGCGGCTTCCTCCGACCGGCCTGGTCCACCCACCTGAGAGGGGGAATCTTGGATATGGCTTTGGAGAACGACCACCTCTCGCTAAGGAGGGTCAAACCGACCAGGACTGCGAGCACTATGAGCTTGGTTCCCATCGTAGCCTGAAGTGCGACTCCCCCACCGACAACGGCCCCGAGAAGATTCGAGCCGGAGTCCCCGAGCATGCCCCTCTCCTTTAAATCAGCCGGAAGCCAGGCGGCGGCTGCGGCCGCGACGGGGGCCGATGCCGCCAAATAAGGATCCGCCCATGCGATGAACGCCAGAGGGATCCATGCCAAAAAGAACCCTTTCACCGCTCTGCCGGGTCGAAGGTCCAACAGATTCACGAGGTTCGCCGTCAAGGCAATGACCAGAGCATCGACGAAGGCCGGAACCAGCCGGAGCTCCCAAAGACCTCCGACGACGAACGCCAATCCCAGGCCTCCGATGGCCTTCACGGCCCCCGTCGTCAGCCGTCCCTTCAGCAAAGAGCCAATATGACCCTTGAAGCCACCTGCTCGTTGTCCTCCGGCCAGGTCGTCGAATAGCCCGAGGCCGAAGAAACCGAGCGCCAGTATCAAGAGGCCGGCGTTGTCGAATGAAAGGAAGGTCTGGGGTATCGCCGATGGCGAATAAGCGGGATGGCCCCCCTCCAGAGTCCCGGTTCTGATCAGGGCGATCAGGGTGAGTATCACTTCAGCCATCAGTAACCCGGAGATGATGACGATCCCGCCGGCCACTGGAAGATCTGACCCTCGGAAATTCCTAACGGTCAGTCTGTCGAGAGAGGATCTCAGCATCCCACCGCGCACGATAAGAGCGATACCTATCGAAGAAAGGGCCAGTAGTCCCGCCAGCACCAGCACGATGGTGTCAGGATATCTTCCGTGCGCGTGGCTGCGATCGTTCCCGCCTACAACAACGAGCGAACCATCGCCGAAACTGTCGCTGTCCTTCTCTCCGATCCTCGGATCGAAAGCGTCTTGGTTGTGGACGATGCATCCACCGATGGGACTTCGGCAGAAGCTCGTGCAGCCGGTGCCCAAGTCTTACGGCTGCAAAACAATAGTGGCAAGGGCACGGCTTTGGAGCGAGGACTCGGCGATATGGACGGCACGGATGTGGTCCTGATGGTGGACGGCGATACGGGAAAGAGCGCACTGGGGGCCATCGAACTGATCGGCCCTGTCATCGATGGGTATCAGGACATGGTTATCGGGATTCTGCCGTCGGCCGGGGGGCGCGGAGGTTTCGGCACCGTCAAACGGATTGCCGCGGTGCTCATTCGGCTGTCCGCAGGATTCCGCGCTCAAGCACCTCTGTCGGGGCAACGAGCGATGACCAAGAAGTTGCTCGATGCATGCCGGCCATTCGCCAGGGGCTTCGGAGTCGACTCCGCACTAACGGCAGATGCGGTTCGGGCCGGTTTCCGAGTTGCAGAGATGCCTGTAGATATGACTCACGATCACAGAGGCAGATCCGTCGCCGGATTCCGCCACAGGGCCATCCAGGGCATCCATTTGCTGAGAGCTTTCCTTCCCCGCCTCCGCCGAGGAAGAACGCGTTATAGCTGAACCGGGACCACTTTCGTAGCCGAACCTTCGACTTCGACGAGCCACACCGCCTGAGGCTCCAGAGTGTGTTGAGCAACATCCACGATCGCGAAGTGCATCGCCTTAGAGCGCTTGCTCCTTCCACCGGTCGTTCCTGCGCGGACGTAGAGAGTCGGACCGAGCCTTCTGATGCGAGGAGAGTGAAAGTGTCCGGCAAGCACCAGCGGGCACCCCGGCGGGGGCTCCCCTGCCATCAGCTCGTTGTGGACTGCAATCACGAATGGTCTGGGAACGGAAGAGGCTTTTGCTCGAACCCTTTCCCATGCCCTTTCGCATAGCGAGGGGTCGTAGGGCGGACCGATGACGAGCTTCGTGCGATTGGGGTCTTGATAACCCCAAAACCTGATCCCGTGGACCTCAATGGATGCCTCGGGGGTCAAAACCGATCCACCCGCTTTCCTGAAAGCACTTGCCGTCGCGGAAGAATCGTGATTGCCCGGCGCCAGGACGGATCCGGAAGGCCACCGCTCGAGCCACCGTGACAACAGGAACCGCTCCAAAGGTCCCCCGATTCCACAAAGGTCCCCTGTACTGACAACTACAGTAGCTGCGATCGACCCGGCGAGTTCCGCCGTCAGTGAGAAGGCGTGGGGTCGATTGTGGAGATCGCTCACATGAAGGATCCTCAGGCCAGTAGGTTCCCCGATCCTTCCGCGGATCTCCGAGCTGACTCTGAGTACGGGCGTATCGTTAGCCAGTTATTCGCGCCTCGTTGGTGGATGCGGTCAGGAGAGCCCACGGCGTGGCGACTGCGAGCATCATGCCAGCAACCGCGATGCCCGAGTCGTTCACGATCGACCCAACCAGAGCCGCGGTAAAAAGAGCATGAAGACCTGCCCTCAAGGCATCTCGTCCTTCCAGCATCTGCCGAAACTGGCCACGAGCCCGGCCATATAGCCATACGAGGACTGCAAGAGCTCCAGGAACGGCTAGTCCCCACCTTGTTGAGAAAGTAAGACTGATTGCCAGTCCCAGCTTGCGCCGGATGACGAGAAACAGATATGTGGGATCCCTGGCCAACTCGCTCAGGAAGTCTCCAAGGTGCGTTCTCTCGTCCGCGGGCCGAGCCAGGTCCAGCATTCCGAAGATCAGAGCGATCAGCACGGTTATGAGGACCACGGAAGGGATGTGGCGGATGCTTATGCGGCGCCCGAGCAGCGCGTACACAAAGACCACGAGAGCCGGAATCATCGTGAGCACACCCCCTACATCGCTGCCGAGCGCGGGATGGCCTATCCAAACGATAGCCAGGACTACGAGGGGCACGGCCGTCCAAAACGACCGCTTGGTTCTTCCTCCTGCGGCCGACGACCAGCGATCTCCTACCACAGCGGCGAGAAGGACTATCACGGACGAAAACAGGGCAAAGCCGAGGTTGCCCAAGCCGAAGAAACGCCCTGCCGCAACCGAGGTGTAACCGAGAACAGAGTCGAGCTGCGCCCGCGCCCCTAAAGTGAGATCGATAAAGAAGAAGAGTGCCGTAGCAGCCAGTAATATCGTCGCCGCCTTCTCCGAAGACCTCGAGAACAGCTGACTGAGGGATCCGAGTACAAGCGCCACAACGATGATGACGGCCACTGCGGCTGTTACGGTGATCGGGCCGGGAAGCGTAGACGATGCGAATGAGGCAAGAGGAAACGCTAAGGCGATGAGCAGCAAGATCTGCATCCAACGATTGAGCGCTCCCCTGCGAAGCTGATAGACGGCCAGAACGTAGAGAGCCAGATGAAGAAGAATGATCGCTATCGAAACTGGCGCCCTCACTGCGTCGTGAACTACGGCACGTGTATTCCGTTCAACTAAGTCTTCCGCTTGCGACTCGCCCTGAGCCGACATCCTTACGGCGTGTCCCGCGCCAAATGCGTCGTCGGTCAATCCGAGATGCCGCGCAATAGTTGCGGATAGATCGGGAACGGTGATGATGCCTGCTCTGCGGGTGCTCCTGGTGACCGCAAGTCCTGCATTGATTCCGGCTCCGGTGAGAATCACCGGCCGGAGTTGTCCGCGCTCCTCTGGTCCGCCCGGGGTGGTTGGGGCAAAGATAATCACGAGTGCCTCCGAGCCAACCTCGTCCACGATGGGACGCATCTGATCGGTCAGCACCTCCCTGAGAGCAGCGCGTCTCATCCGAAGCGCCGTCTCGTCACTCAATCCCTCGGTGTAAAGGTCGGCGCGTGCAGTTTCGCCGGTCTCAACGACTATCAGATCGGCGGCCTCGTAGGCGGTGCGGAATGCGTCCAGCATGGCTCCCGAGTTAGTTCTGATCCCAAAAGGGGACTCCGGATCCTTCTCGAGCAGTCCCCGGGATACGTCACCCTCCGCTACGGCGCCCTCTGAGTTGATCGCCGCGAGCGCTGACTCACGGTGGATCCCGGTCTCCGGAGGGAAGGGATCTTGCATCCTCTTTACGCTCGGCAATACCGCAGGGAGCGAACCGAGACTGAGGTCGGCGTTGGCAACCACCGCAGCCCGAAGCCCCTTGTTTTCAAGCTCACTTCCAAGCAGACCGACAACGGCGTCAAATGCCTTGCCATGATTCATCTCAACCAGATGCGCGATCGTGGAAAGGACCACAGCACCACTGGTGCGCGTCGCCAAGGGCGATCCGGTGCGTCGCGACCAAAGGTCCAGTCCCGACCCGTTCTCTACTTCCTCGCTCCGGTTGAACGCCCATGCAGCGGAACCGTCGGTTTCCGTACGCTGGGCCGCGCCCAGGGTTGCGTACGCATCCGCACTGTTGTTGGTGACGCGGACGCTCATGTTGCCGATAACACTGTTCGAGATGATGCGAGAGAGATAAGGATCTTCGACCGCGGTTAGGTCTTCCCAAGTGATTCCTGCAATTCCTATCAGTACGACCTTTGGGGAAGAAGGCGGTGGTGGCACGGCATAAGAATCGCCGACGCGGTTCTCACATCCGGAGGCGACAAGCACTAACAAAAGCAAAATCGTGAGAAACCGAGCCCGTTTGACCACTAGGTTCCAGGAGCAGCTTCAGGAAGAACCGTTGAGGCTCCCTCGCCGAAACCGTAGTGCCCAAATCGACCGTTCAGCGCAGCCTGGAGACCGAGAATGAGAGCGGACTGGCCCATAGGGGTGTCGACGGAATCGACCGTGATCAATGATGAGTGAGCACCTTGCCTCACTGGCGCAACAAGTTCGAGGTCGGAGGACCCCGATTCTCCCACCGCCGTTACAACACCTGCCGCGGAGAGCGCACCTGAGAGTGGAACGATGAATCCTTGTTCGATCTCAGTCCTCCCGTCTCTAGCCGGACCCAGTATCACCATGAGAGTTTCTGGAACGGCAAGATTGGCCGGAGGCTGAGTCTCCACTCCACCAATTTCTCTTTGATCACCAAGGCCCGCTTCGATCAATCTGGATAGGAACCCGACTTCTGCTCCGCTCAGCGCCTGCACCATTCTCTCTACAAGCTGAGTAGTCAGGGCGGCGGCATCGTTTGAGGAAGACTCTAGAGCCAATGCGGCCTGCCTTCGACGCGCATCAGTGGCGAGATCAAGCCTGTCCGATAACCGCAACGACCCATCGATCGTTGCACCTGCTCTAACGAACACCGACTCGATCTGCTCGAGCAGATCAGCATCAGTTGACTCGAAGGACAGGATGATCACTCTGCTCTCCTGCAGAGTTTCTCTCACTAGGAAATCTCGAGAGGACTGCGCAAAGGATCTGAATTGTTCTGTTTGTCGATCCAGTTCTTCGACGCGCTCCCGAAGTGTTTCATTCCTTTCAGCAAGATTCTTCTGGGCCTGCTCGAGACGATTTACCGTTGCATCGTCGATCTCCGACGAAACGCCGAGCAGCACGCCGATCGAAAGAGAGGACAAGACCGCGACGAGCGAAACCACATGAAAACGGAAATTGATCATGGATCAGGAGAAGAACTGCCGAAGATTGAACCACACCGATTGGATCCACTCCCCCAGCAGGCTCGTCGCTATCCGACCCGGCGGAGAGAGCTGGATCACCACGAGGACGGTGAAGATAATCGCGAGGAGGAGCAGAACCAGTTCCAGCTTGGCGGGACCTGCTCGATGAAGCTCACTTACTCCTTTGGCATCGACGAGCTTTGGACCGACCCGCAGCCTGACCAAAAACGTCGACGCCATCCCCTTGCGGCCCTTGTCCATCAGTTCGATCATGCTCGAACGCGAACCGACCGCCACTATCAGCTCTGCCCCCTTTTCATGAGCTAGCAGCAAAGCGATGTCCTCGCTCGTGCCTTGAGCTTCGAAAATCACGTGTTCGAGTCCAAGAGCATCCAGTCGTTCTTTCCCCGGCGATGTTCCGTCGGCGTATGCATGGAGGACTAGCTCCGCTCCGCAAGTAAGCGCGTGGGTTGAAACACTGTCCATATCCCCGATGATCATGTCGGGCTTGAGCCCGAGATCGAGCAGGGCGTCGGCGCCACCATCGACTCCAACCAATACCGGCCGAAAGTCCGAAATGTAGCTCCTCTTTAGTGACAAGAGGTCGTCTTTGTAGCCATATCCACGAACGACGACCAATACATGACGATGTGAAAATTGGGTGACGACTTCGGGCAACTTGGACGCTTCGATCAGAACGTTCTTTTCGGCCTGAATGTATTGCAAGGTGTTCTCTGCGAAGTCTTCAAGCGCCTTTCCTATGTCACGCTTGGACTCGTCCAGGCGGTTCTGAGCCGCTTCGGCATCGACCAATACCCCCTTGGCTACGAGGGCATCTGCCTTTAAGATGCGGTTTTCTTCGATTGTCACGACATCACCATCACGGATGAAATTGAAGAGATCCGGGCCGATCGAATCCACTAACGGGATTCCTGCTTGAGTCAACACAAGAGGGCCAAGGTTTGGATAACGGCCGGTGGCGGATTCTGCGGCGTTCAGCACGGCCTTCACGCGGCGTTCCACAAGTCCCTCCGCAGCTATTCGATCGAGATCGTCATGGTCTATAGCCGCGATCTCGCCTGGCTGAAGTCGGGCGGTCAAACGCTTTGTTCGCCGGTCAACGCGCGCCACGCCGTGGATGACGCCGTCGCCCGCGGCGGCGAGTTCCTTCCGGCGTCGCTTGAGCTTCACGAGTCGATTGTATCTAGGGATAGCTGCGATCTCAGGCGTTCGGCTCGATATTGAAGCGTTTCCTCACCCTGCCAAAAAAGTCGTAATCCTCCAATCGAACGAGCTTCAGGGAACGCTCATTCTTGCCAACCACCACGGTCGCCCCTTGCGGGATGTCTTGGGACTGTCCGTCGAAAGTCAGGACTGCGTCACCACGTATTGCCTTCATGGAGATAACGCGATCGGGGGCGACGACAATGGAGCGCCAGAGTGGAGCATGAGCAGAGACCGGCGTGAGGATGATGGCCTCGAGGGACGGATCCACTATCGGGCCACCCGCCGACAGCGAATAGGCGGTTGAGCCGGTTGGGGTTGCTATTAAGAATCCATCTGCTGTGAAGGTTGCGAATTCGCCCGAGTCGACCGACACCGCAACGTCGATCACTCTGGGTGGAGAAGCCTTTTCGACTGCGATTTCATTTAGAGCAATGAGATCAGGGATCCCGGTTGCTCCATCGATCCTGGCGGTGAGTGTCATCCTCTCTTCGATGCTTAGCCGGTTAGAGGCAATGGCCTCGAGCGCCCAGCCCAATTTAGATGGTCCGATCGTGGCCAGGTAACCAAGACGTCCGACGTTCACTCCGAGCAGGGGGCATCCAATCTCGATTGCGATCGCTGCTGCACGAAGGATCGTGCCGTCTCCCCCTAGGGCAATGATGATGTCGGCTTGGTCACCGATAGGCTCAACAATCTCAAAACCCATGCCGGGAGCCAGCTGCTCCAATTCGGCACGTGCGGCGGCTGCCTCTTGTTTCTTCGGGTGCTCAACTACCCCGATCTTTTTCAAATTGCCTCCGATACAGCGAGCGCGATCATTTCTTTAGGATCCTCCCCGGCTCCCTTTGAAGCCAGAACGAAGAACTCCCGGTTCCCACGGGCTCCGGGCAACCTCGATGGCACTACTCGACGGGGAGACCAGCCGTTGCCAATCAGAGAATCGCACACCGACTGGATCGCAGCAGACCAAACGCTCGGATCCCCCACCACTCCTCCGGGTGGTACCTCGCCTCGTGGAGCCTCGAACTGAGGCTTCACGAGAAGAAGAAGATGCCCATCTTCGGAGGCAGCTTGGGTCAGAACCGAAGTCACTGCTGTGAGAGATATGAAACTCAGATCTGCGACCACCAGGTCGAACGGTCCCCCAAGATCCGTCGGGTCGGCCTTTCGGATGTTGGTTCTCTCGAGGAGCTCGACTCTTGGATCGTTGCGCAACGACCAATCGAATTGCCCATAACCGACGTCAACAGCGAGCACGGAAGCAGCACCTTCCTTTAGCAGCACGTCGGTAAATCCACCCGAGCCGGTTCCGGCATCGAGACACTTATTGCCCGAAACATTGACTGCGAGCTCGGTAAGGGCTGCTTCGAGTTTCTCCCCACCTCTGGATACGTATGGTTCGGCCGCGGAGATGGAAACCTGGCTCGTAGCACTGACTCGTCGGTTGGGATTGAGCGCCGGGGCTCCATCAACCATGACGCGGCCCTCTTTAATGAGAAGCTGCGATTCTTCCTCGGTTCCGGCCAACCCGCGCGAGATCAACTCGTCGGCAAGGCGGCGGTCACCCGCCAAACTTAGGTTCCCTCGCGCTCTTCTTCTACAGCGACGGAATCTTCCGCGGACAACTGCATGAGGCGCGTTTCTAACTCTTCCGCCATCCGCGCCAAAGCAGCCGCCCGCTGCTCGAAGGGAAGCTCCCCAACGCGCGCCAATTCCTCCACAGCTTTATTTCGATCCATCGTTGGGGGGATTGTAGCGGTCGAACTCCTACGAGCCGCGTCTTGTCCTATGTCTAGCCCGATGCAGCTGCTCTCAATAGGAAGTACGGATTGACGGGTGCTCCCCCTCCTTGATGCCATTCGAAGTGAACGTGGCAGGCACCACCCCTGGCGTTTCCAGTGTTGCCGTTGTGGGCGATGAGCTCTCCGGTTGTCACACGCTTTCCCTCGTGGCTCCCGTTGGCATAGCTGCGCAGATGTGAGTAAAAGAAAACGTCTCCGTTGCCTGCTCTCAGCCAGAGCATGATCCCTCCGGCTCCACCCGAATGCATATCGGTGATAACGCCGTTTGTTACCGCGACTACTGGCGCGCCGCATGGGGCCATAACGTCCGTCCCTTTGTGGCGTCTTCCACCAGACCGGGGCGCTCCCCAGGTATTTGCGAAAGCTGAAGGGGAGACCGGAAGTGTGAAAGAGTCGAAATCTCCGTACTTAGAGACCCGTGCCGCAGCCTTCGCCCCTTTGAACTGAAGCTCGAGCTGTCTCCGCTGGTTCGCCAGCTGCTGGAGAACTCGGCTCTGGTGAGTCTTGGTTGCGTCGAGTTGCTCGCGGATGAGTCCGGCGCGCGACTTGGTGATCTTTAGTTCCTCTACGAGCTTGGAGTCGCTCTGGCCCATCAGCTCCAGCATCTGAACCCGTTTGACGAAGCTCTGCATGTCGTCTGCCGTAAGGAGTCCCTCCAGAATCGTCCCGATGCCGCCAGACTTGTACATGACCCAGGCTCTCTCCTTGAAAACCACAGCCTTGGCCTCCACGACGCGATCCGCTTCGGCCAAATCCTTCTCGAGTTTCTGCGTCCTGGCTTCGGTCTTGGCGAGCTCGGCCTCCAGCCGGCCGTATTCCTCAGCAGTTTTGTTCAGCTTGTCCTGGATGTCCGCCGGATCCGGTGCAGCCAAAGCAGGGAACGCGAACGTCCCAAAGAGAAGAGTTGCAACGAGCAAGATCGACGCGCGAACACGTGATCTTCTCGACATGGAGGTGCCCATGGGCCGGCCCGTAGGTTGCCAAGGGACCTCCAGCTTGTCAAGCCGGACCCGAACGTTTGTTCGGATACTAACTCGAGCTTCCGGCGGTCTTCGTAGAGCCCGCGGTTTTTCTCTTGGAAGTCTTGGTTGCTCTGGCTGCGGGTTTCGCGGGGGCACGGGTGGGCCTTGTCTCCAGCGCCGACTCTAATTTCTCGATACGCCGAATCAAGCGGTCGAGATCGTCGCCCTTGGCGAGACCGAAGAGCCTGCGATTGATCCTGTCTATGTCGTCACGGGTGGCCAACCCAAGAGCTTTGACCTGTCTCTTCACCTCGCTCGAAACCAAGGCCTGAACCATCTGGGCGTTTTCTTTGCTCCGCTTAACTATCTCCTCGACAAGAGAGGAGATCTGGTTGGGCCTCAGCTCACCCCTATCCGCCAGACCGCGAGCAAATCGCTCCGCTTGACGGCGGGGGACCTCAGCTAATCCAGAAGCCAATTGGATGGCACTACGCACTTGCTCGAGCATGACTCCTCCTATGGTTGTCCGTCGGTGCTATATATCCTGCTGTGATGCTTCCCGCCAATAGTCTTATCCCCATCCACGACGAGAATCCCACCAGCAGATTCTCCTGGCTGACCGTGGCTCTCATCGCAATCAACGTTTTGGTGTTTTTCAGTCAGCCGTCCTTCGGCCAGCCAGATCCCCGAAACCCCGAAGCGGTATGCGCCGTGAGCCAGTACTTCTATCAGTGGGGAACCGTGCCATGGGAAGTGACTAGAGGCGAAAGCCCTCCTCCCCCGTCGGAGGTTCCGACCGGGCTAAGGGACGTGTACCAAATCTGCGAGATCCCCCAGAGCATAGCCGGCAAGAGCATCTACTTATCGCTGGTCACCTCGATGTTCATCCATGGGGGCTTCATGCACATCGCGGGCAACATGCTCTTCCTTTGGGTGTTCGGCAACAACATCGAGGACAGACTGGGGAAGGTGCGTTTCATCCTCTTCTATCTGATCTGCGGGGTGGCAGCCGCGCTTGCCCATGTTTATGGGAATACGGGTTCCGCGATCCCTACGGTAGGAGCCAGCGGGGCAGTCGCTGGATTGCTCGGCGCATACCTAATCCTGTTCCCGCGCGCCCGGATAACTACGATATTGCCTCTCTTCATCATCTGGCAGGTCATCAAGGTACCTGCGATCGTAGTCTTGGGCCTGTGGTTCGTCTCTCAATTTCTGATCGGCGCGGGCCAGCAGCTCGGGGGAGCTGGAGTAGCGTGGCTCGCGCACGTCGGAGGGTTCGTCGCCGGCATCATCTTGATCATCCCATTCGGCGGACGAAGAAAGAGGATTCAGGAAGCGCCGGTGTGGTGACCTATAGGATTTCGTGCAGGTTTTCGAGCACGAAGTCGGGAGCCGGTTTCATCTGAGAGTTCCTGCCCGTCACCCCGGATAGAACCAGCGCGGAATCCCACCCTACGGTCTTCGCTCCTGCGATATCGGAGTCGAGCCGGTCGCCCACCAGCAGCACCCCTTCGCTGCCGAGGATATCGACCGCCGCATCCATCATCGGAGCTTCCGGCTTGCCGAGCACGATCGCCGGTTTTCCGGAAGCGGCTTCTATCGCAGCGACAATCGCCCCGGTCCCAGGTTCGAGGCCACCCTCCACCGGCATGGTTGCATCGCGGTTGAGGGCAAGGAAGTAAGCTCCTCCGCGAATGGCGTCCGACGCGCGCGTGAGCCGGTCGAAGTCGAAGGCGAGGTCTCTTCCGACCAGAACGATCTCGGCTTGTCCCCCAGCGGATGGTTCCTGCAAGTCCAAGACATCTGAAACCTGCGAGACGACGGCCTCAGTCGCCAGTACCAGACCCCTAGCACCTTCCAGTCTGTTTTCACGCACCCACCGAATGGCCACGATGGTGGATGTAAGAACCTCGATCCCATCGAGACCGCCATCCGGTGCGATCCTCTCGAGAATCCCCTCTGGGCTGTACGAGCCGTTGTTCGTAAGAAGGAGCAGCGGTTTTCCACGGTCGCGGATCGCGGAAATCGCCTCGAACGCACCGGGAAGAAGTTCAGTCCCGCGCCACACCACGCCATCGAGGTCCAACGCGAATGCGCGGTATCGATCGATAAGCGACGGCATCAGCCGCCAAGCACACTCAAAGCGGTGCGATAGATCTCGGAGTCGGGACGCATCGCAACAGCGATCTTCAGGTGGCCGGTCGCGGCACGGCGTTCCCCAGTCTTGGCCTGACAGAGAGCCAGCCCAAAATGTGCGTAGTCATTCGATGGGTCGGCGTCGACCATGATCTGAAATTGTTCCTTTGCCTTGGCGGTCTGGCCGCTGTTGAACAACGCTCGTGCAAGGCTCTCTCTGATCGAGGTTTTCTCGGGCTCGAGGACGATGGCTCTTTCCAAGACGATGGCGGCTTGATGAGAATGCCGGTCGGCCAACAGCTGTCGGCCCTTCATTAGCAGGGAGTAGGCGTCCTCGTTCATGCCCATAACTTACCCTTTCGGTGATATACAGCCGTGCATGGCAAACAGCCGGGCGTTTCGTGCAATTCGCTATGCCCCCGGAACGGATTTCTCCCTGGTTGCGGGGCCTCCATACGATGTCATCTCTACCGAACTCCGAGCCGAGCTCGAGGGCAGGCACCCGGCCAACATCATCCACCTCACCCTCGGCCCCCGGCTTCCAGAGGAGACCGACGATCGGTACCGCGACTCTGGTGAGAGATTCCGGAGCTGGCTCGCCGAGGGCGTCCTCGTCCGAGAAGATCAGCCTTCAGTCTTCCTGTATCGCTTCGACCCTCCCGACCGGCCGCCTTCAGCCGCAATCATCTGTGCCCTCGAACTGGAGCGATTGGGTGAAGGAGACGTACTCCCCCACGAGCGAACCATGCCGGTCCCCAAAGCAGATCGCCTCGCCCTCATGAGAACCACGCAAGCGAACCTGGAGCCGCTATGGTTTGTCGCATCTCGCCCTCTCGGCATCGTCTCCAAGGCGGTAGATGCGGTCGCCGGTATCCAACCGGAGGCAGACGTCACCGGGATGGAGAACGTGCGCCATCGGCTGTGGAGACTGCCCAAGGAGCTGATGCATATCACCGAGGACGCGATCGGGGATGCAAAGCTGGTGATCGCCGATGGGCACCATCGGTACGAAACTGCGATCGCCTACCGCGATGAACGGACAGCGGCCGAGGGACCAGGCCCTTGGGATTTCACGCTTGCGATGATCCAAGACCCGATCGACTTCGGCCCGATACTGCGACCGATTCATCGCGTTGTGTCGGGGTACCCCGTCGAGCGGGTGATCGAGAAGTCACGAGCCTCACGATTTTCCGGAACTCTCCAAGACCTACCGACGCGAGTCGCATCCGTGGGCTCCGGGACGATCGGGGTCGCTTCTGGCAATGGCCTGTGGACTATCGCTACCGACGCAGACCTCGACACGCTTTGGCTGGCCGAAATGCTGGAAGGATCGGACGCAAAGGTCTCTTACGAGCATGATCTGGGCCAGCTCGAGAACGCGATTTCCCGAGAGGAAGTTGTTTTCGTCCTCGCTCCGATAGCGATCGAGAAGGTCACCGAGATGGCGATTTCGGGGGAACGAATGCCTCCCAAGACCACCCTCTTCTGGCCCAAACCGCTAAGCGGGCTGGTGATGCGGGATCTAGCCAACCGCGGCGGTGACCTCGGGTAAAGTAGGCACTTGGCTGGGCTAAGATAGACCCTTCCGGCGAGGAACAGCAAAAGATGGCAATGAGTAAGAGTTTTCGGCGTCCGGCTCAGATCTTCTTGATCGCGTTCGTGATGCTTCCGTTCATGCTCGTGCCCGCAGCCGTAGCTGAGGATGCCGAGGGAGTGCAGCCCGCGTCGGAGGGCTGGTATTTCGACCGGCCGAAGGCGCAAGCGAATCCCCCTCAAGGAACTCCTCCGGAGCTCGGTGGAGCTATCGACACGGTGGGAGACCCTTTTTCGAACGTCGGCGCGCAATTCGCCGGGGACCACCTCTACGTGGGTTGGGATCCCTTGGACACTCAAGACCGCCAGGAATACTTCTCCGGCATCAACTTCGATTTGAGCCAAGCTGGGGTTCCCCTCGAGGCCACGATCACGAGATTTGTTATCACGGTTCTCGAGCATCCCGAAGCCAGGGAACACCGCCAGCCCACCTCTGTAAACGCCCAGGAGGCCCGCGGCGACTTCAATCCCGAGACCGGCGAGGGAACCACGAGGGTCGTTGCCTGCCCCTTTCCCGAGTTTGCCGCAGGCACCCCAGGGCAGGCTCGATCAGAGGCACCTCGGATCCGCTGCGACCAGGGCAAAGTGACCGCGTCCAGCATCGCTACGGAGCGCTTCTACCCCAGCGAGTCCGTATTTGCCTGGACGTTTGACATCACTCAAATCATGAACGACCTCTACGAGAAGGCATCGACCGGAGATGCCTTTACATCGATCGCCCTGGTCGCCGACATCGACAATCCTTCCAACTCTTCATGGGTGACCACATTCCATGGAGGTGCATATGGTCGCGAAACCTCCCCAGGGCAGTTCACCCCCGAGCCCGGCGTGATGGCAGCGATCTCATGGACCTCGAGCACTCTGATCGATGATCTGTTCGACGAGGACTTTGAAGATTTCTCAGCGACTACTGATTTCGGAGGGGACACGGGAGGGTTCACTGACTTCTCGGGCGAGGAGGTTCCTGCTGAGCCTGCGGAGCCGGCTGACCCTCAACCTGCTCCGGTGGCCGGTGTCTTCAGAAGCAACAGCGTTCCGTTCTGGCAGATTCCATTAGCGGGCTGGATCGCGGCGCTGCTTGGAGCTATGGCGATAGGGTTCGCTGGGTGGCTTCTTACCGGCGGGGCGATTGATGAGAGGCGTCCACCCGGTGCAGTAAGCACGATGATGTCGAGAGTCCAGGCCCCTGGATGAAAACTAATGCTGCCGGTACACGGAGGACCTTAATGAAGAATCCCCTGTCAAGAGCTCTCGCGGTTACCCTTGCCCTAAGTTTCGTGCTCATAGCCTGTGGTCAGAAACCGGGAGTCCATGTCGCCACAGGAAGGGGAGGAAGCTTCGCAGGAGAAGGAGAAGTCCTCATCGATCCGGAGACGGGCGAACCGATTCTGCCCGGGGAAGAAGGCGGGCCTGGCGGCGCCAGCGGCACGGGCGGAACCACAGGCGGTACGACCGGCGGAGGCACCTCCCGTGGAGGTGGTGGAGCCGGAGCCAGTTCCAGCGGGGGTGGTGGGGCGGCAGGCCCCAATGACAAGAATGGAGTAACGGCTTCCAAAGTACTGGTTGGATTTCACGCACCACTGACTGGCGCCGCGGCGGTTCCGCTGACCGACATCCAAAAGGGCGTCAATCTGTACCGGGACTGGCTCAAGGCCAAAGGCGTCAAGACTCACGGACGAGAGATCGACACGATCTTCCGCGACGATCAGTACAACCCCTCGCACGCCGTCGAGGTGTGCCGGGAGATGGTGGAACAGCGCAAGGTCTTCATGCTCGTCGGAGGAGCAGGGACGGATCAGATTCTGGCATGCGCCCGCTACGCCGCATCTCGCGGGGTCCCCTATCTATCCTTAGGAGTAACCGAGCGCGTCGTAAAAGACCTCAAGAACTACTTCGCCTTTTCGATGTCCTATCCTCAGCAGACCAAGCCCCTGGCCCAGATGATCAACAACCTCAAGGACGCGCCCGGAGGCCCCGTTCTCGTGGATCGCTGCGGCGACGAGGCCGCTGCAAACTCGACTCCTTTCTGCAACGGCAACGGTCCCCCGGCGAGCGCCAAGGTCGCGCTGGTGTACTCCAACACGGATGGCTTCTACGACGCTCGGGACAGGTTCCTTCAGGAATGGAAAGCGATCTCGGGCAAGGACGCGATCACGTACGCCATCACCAAGTTCAACATCTCCAGCGGCGAAGCCAACTCGACGGTCGGCGAGCTGAAAAAGCAAGGGGCAGACGTTGTCTTTGTCCTCACATCCCCAACCAACTGGCTTTCCATTCTGCGCGTGGCGGAGGTTCAGCGTTATGCGCCCCGGTGGGTGGGAGTAGGTCTGACGAAAGCGATCAACACCGTTGCGCAGGTGGGGTGCGGGCAGTCTACCAACAGCTTTTCTAATTCCCTTTTCATTAATCCGTGGATGTCGGTCGACAACAACAACTACTCCTCCCAGTTCCAGGAAGCCTGGAGAGCCCACAGCGGCGAAAGTGACGACCCGAAGAGGCACGACATTGCTTTTGGCCTTTGGGGAGGCTCGATTGTGCACCAGGCCCTTTTGGAGGCGACTGGCCGCGACCTGGGACGCGCCAAGTTCATCCAGACCGTACAGGGACTTCAGAGCGTCAAGGCTCCGGATAACACCGCTGCAGGCAACATCATCGATATCTATTCGGCGCTGAACTACTCTGGTGGAAAGCGCTTCGGCGCCAACCAGGCCCACCTTCTTTACGGCAAATGTCCTGAGGGAAGATGGCTGGATGTACCCGGCAAGCAGTTCGTGAGCAGCTTTTAGTCCGGTAGACTCCCGCACGTGGGCAGGTTCATAGTCAGCGGACTCGCCACCGGCGTGATCTACGGGCTTGCCGGTCTCGGTTTGGTCCTCATCTACAAGGGCACGCGCGTCTTCAACTTCGCGCAGGGCGAGTTCGGAACCGTTGCGATGTACATGCTCTATTACGTCGTGGAAGCGAACGACGGTCCTTACGCTCTGGGAATGCTGGCGGGCTTGTTCGCGGCGGTCGTCCTTGCGCTACTGACCGAGCGGCTCGTTGCCAGGCCTCTGGCCTCGGCCCCCAAGGTAATCGCTCTCGTCGGAACCGCCGGTTTTGCCTTGTTCACAATCGGGATCGAGTTGGCTGTCGCCAAACCAGAACCACGCAGCGTGGCTCCGGCAATCAGCGGAGGCGGAGTCCCCCTCTTCGGCTTCATCGTGTCGGGTCAAAAAATTCTTGCGCTCGTGGTTCTTGTCATCGTTGCCGTCGCGGCAGGCCTGTTCTTCCAACGCACCTACCTAGGGATGGGAATCCTCGCCAACTCTCAGGACTCGGTAGCAACCAGGATCATGGGAGCAAATGCCAATCGGATCTCACAGCTCACCTGGGGGATAGCAGGCCTCCTGGGGGGGATAGCCGGCGTCCTCCTTGCCCCGGAGTCGACCATCGTTCCCGGATACATGACTACCAACATCCTGATTCCAGCCTTTACTGCCGCGGTGGTGGGAGGAATGACGAGCCTGCCGGGAGCATTCGTAGCGGGAGAGATAATCGGCCTCGTGGAGGGGTTGGGCCAGTACGCCATAACCCGCTTCCCCGGACTCGAAGTCGTGCCGGAAGGACAAGCCGTCCTTTTGTTCGCCGTCCTGATAGTCACTCTCGTGGTCCGTCCCAACGGACTTTTCGGGTCGGAGGCGTGAAGTGACCACGGCGGTAGAGGCGGTCGAAGTTACTCCACAAGGGCTTATCGCGAGGAGACTGGTTCTGCTCGGCATACTTGCCGTCGTTTTGATCACCCCAGCTGTGGTGAGTGCCCCGAGTGCCGGTTTGTTTGCTCAGGCAGCTGTCTTCGGGATCATCGGCCTCTCTTTGAACGTGCTCATGGGTTACGCCGGGCAGATCTCACTGGGGCATCAGGCTTTCGTAGGGGTTGGAGCTTTTGCGGCGGCCTTCATGACTACCGACGGCGGTCTTCCGATGTACGTGAGCATTCCGCTCGCAGCAGTGATCGGAGCCGTTACCGCTAGCCTGCTGGGTCTGGTCGCACTTCGTATCCAAGGCCTATACCTTGCCCTCATTACTCTCGCGTACGGCTTGGTCGCAGAAAGATCAATCTTTGGCATCCAGCCTCTCACCGGGGGTGGCGCGGGAAAGCCGGCGTTCCGCCCGGCTCCCTTCGAGTCGGACAAGATCTATGCCTACCTCTGTCTGGCCGTCCTGGGCGTGATCCTCTATCTCGACTGGCGCATGCTGCGAACGAAGTTCGGCCGGGCATTGCTCGCGCTCAAGAGCAACGAGCAGGTGGCTGCGAGCTTTGGTATGAATCCCGTCTTCTACAAGGTCGGAGCCTTCGTCCTCGCGGGAGCGCTGGCGGGACTCGGAGGCGGATTGCTCGCTTTTCGTCAGACCCAGGTCGTGTCTCAGGACTTCACCTTCTCCACGGCTCTTACCTACGTAATCATGGTGGTGGTCGGAGGCCTCGGTTCTAGGATCGGGGTCGTCATTGGGTCGGCGTTCATCTCTTATCTTCCTTTCTTGCTTGATGGGTTCGGTAGGTTTCTCGAAGGCGCCACCACCATCCGTCCCCTCCTTTGGTTTGGGGAGAACCTCCCCGTCCTCAAGATCGCGATAAGCGCTCTGCTGCTCCTGTTGACGATCACTCAATTTCCGGGAGGGATCGCGCAGCAGCTGCACCCACTGACAATGTGGCTGTCGGGTAAGCCTTTCCCCAAGCACGAGAAGGCTCCGCGCCACAAGAAAAAGAGTCTTCGAAAGAAGGGCGCATTTGTCGGTACGGATGTCGCGGATCCTGCGGCTGGAAACGGCGAGCACGAAGAAGATCCGACATCCTCGGAGGAAGGCTGATATGGGACTTCTCGAGGTACACGGAGTAACGAAAACTTTCGGCGGGATCACTGCTAACAGCGACGTGACCCTGGATGTGAGTGAGTGGGAGATCGTCGGCCTGATCGGCCCCAACGGCGCCGGAAAGACGACATTATTCAATTGCATCACAGGGGTTTATCCGATCGACTCAGGAGTTATCAGGTTCAGGGGAACGGACATCAGCGACCTAAAGACGCATGAGAGGGCCGAACTTGGAATCGGCAGATCGTTCCAGAACCTCGGCCTCGTAAGAGGGACCACGGTCCTTCAGAACCTCATTACCGCTCAGCACATGACCGTCCCGTACGGGGTCATGGCTGGCATGGTCGGCGCTCCCGAGACCTATGCGGTGGAACGTGAAGTCGTCGGCAAGGCCGATCAGATTCTCAACTTCACCGACCTCATGGAGTACAGAAACGAGATAGTCGACGATCTGCCCTACGGCGTGCTCAAGAACGTCGAACTGGCGACCGTCCTTGCGACCGACCCACAGCTCCTTATGCTCGATGAGCCATCCTCGGGGTTATCCCCGACAGAATCGGATCGGCTGGGAGACATCCTGCTGAGGCTTAGGGAAGAGCTAGGCGTGACCATCCTCATGATCGAGCATCATGTGCCGCTCGTTCTTAGAGTGTGTGATTTCGTCTACGTTTTGAACTTCGGGACCTTGCTTGCTCAGGGAAAACCCAAAGAAATAAGAGAACATCCGGAAGTGATCGCCGCATATCTTGGTGGGGAGACCGATGCGGCTTAGTAAGCAAGGACTGTAATGGCATTTTTGGAGTTGAAGAATGTACGGGGAGGATACGGATCTCTGCCCGTCCTTCACGATCTATCCTTCGAGGTCGAAGAGGGCCAGACTGCGGTAATCCTCGGACTGAACGGAGCCGGTAAAACAACGACTCTTCTGCATATCGCGGGACTGATGAAACCATGGTCCGGCTCTGTCACCTTCGACGGAACCGAGATTCACGACAAGGATGTCCCAAAGCACGTGGAGTCTGGCATCGTCCTGGTACCGGAAGGCCGAAGAGTTTTTCCAGCCCTAACGGTTCTCAAGAATCTCAGGATGGGCGCGTGGACCAAGCGAAGGAAGACCGCATTCGTCAAAGAGCGTCTCGACCTTGCGCTGCGTTATTTTCCGCGACTGGAGGAGAGGAAGGACCAGCTCGCAGGAACGCTATCGGGAGGTGAGCAGCAAATGCTCGCCATAGCTCGAGGGCTGATGACTGAGCCCAGACTGCTCATGATCGATGAGGCGTCTCTCGGCCTCAGCCCCGTCCTATCCCAGACGGTATTTTCCATCGTCAAGCAGATCAACGAGGACGGAGTGACTGTGATTCTGGTGGAGCAGAACACGGGAGCAGTGAAGATCGCCGACACAACTCTCGTCATGGAAAAAGGTGGGATCGTGTTTTCGGGAACCGGCCAGGAGGTCCTAGAAAGCGCGGAGATGAGAGAGGCCTATCTGGGGGCCCCGGCCTAGCCCCTAGGGATTACAGATCCTGCAGGGATCGAGCCCTTCGGCCAGCGCTTCGTCGCGAGGGACCTTCACAACCTCCCGGTTTCCAACGGTTCTGCAGGTAGGAAGGTGAAAGCTCGAGGAACCGACGACCACAAGTTCGCCGTTGTCCGAGTGCCCATTGGCAGAAAAAGATAGCGCCGATGCAACTCTTTCGAGATTGCGGTTGAGTGCTTCGAGCTCTTCTTGCTGGCGGGCATTACCCTTCTTGAGAGTCTGAACGATCAGTGCGGCGGCGGCAAAAAAAACGATTCCGAGCCCTACTACCCCGCCTGAGATCAAGTAAGGGATCTGACATTGCACACAATCCCAGCTGGCCGCGCCGTTCCAGCCGACCGCGATGAGGGCGAAACCCACGATGATTCCCGCCACGGGGACGTAATCCGCGTATCGCTGGACCCGGTTTGGCTCATCTCCTGAATCTCGATGGTCCCCGTACTCCTCGAAACCGGAAGATTTGCGCCATGGCCACTTCAATGCAGGCATCTTCATGAGCCGCAATCTTATCTGAGCACAGATCGCTTCGCGATGCGGAACTCTTCATAGGCAGAGCTCCCCACGCTCATTCCAGCCTCCAAGGCCTGATTCAGTAGGGCCCCTGCCTGTCCGGCAGAGGAGGCGCCCGCATCAAGGCTGCCGACAGGGTAAGGCTCACCTCCAAGCTCCCACACGCCGCTGAGGCCCTCTCGATCATCTGCCGAGGACAAAGCGGCAATCAAATCCTCGATCGCGACGACGGGGATACGAAAGTCCTGCCCGAGAGAACCGGCTACCTCCGTGAAGGGCCTTTGGGGGCCCCAAAGCATTCCTGTCACTATGACCGCGACCGGATCTACCTTGTCCAAAAAGCTCTGCCTCACGTCCAAGAAGGTTCTGCCCAACTCGCTCGACGCGGACAGTCCCGGAACGGGAATGATCGTCTGCTCCACAGCAGCGCCACGGGCCGCGAAGACCGCTGCAGCCGAGATCTCGCGAACCATCTCGAGATCTCCAGTGTCACGGATGATCGCCGGGTCGGGTAGGACGGGGATGAAAGTGTGAACGTTGGTCAGCGCCGCCTCGAGAGTGCCATCGTCAGTGAGGAGACCAACCGCGACCTTGCATCCCTCTTGGCGTAACTCGTGTTCATCCTCTTCGAGATAGCAGCGAACCTCCCCGCCTCCTTCCAGCAACTTGAACGCGAGCGGCTTCACGATATCCATCTCGGAAGGGGGGGACGATATAAGTACAGGCATTTAGACGATCACCTTCAACGATGCGGCATTGGCCACGAGCTCGACTTTGTCCACCATCGGCAATGGCTCTCCGTCGACGTGCAGATAGAAAGGGGCGTGTGATGAGACCGTTGCAGACGAGGCGCCCGAGACAGCGTCGGAACCGCCTCCGAATCGCCCCGTGAGCAGAGCCCCACTCGCATAAGCAGGGATCCGCCACCACTGCAGTCGGTTCAGGACAAATATCCCTATTCCATCGGAGTCGGGATCGCTGGGAACGAGCCTGATCGGTCGCCCCGCCAGATACGCGTATGGACCGGTATTCAGCGCGATTACTCCTACCCCGTCGAGGCTTCCAAAGTCTCCGTCACATCGAAGGAAAGGAGGCCGCCGAAGATATGAAGCCAGAAACGTCGAAAACGCAGCGGCGTAGAAATAGGGTTCACCGAAACGACGCTTCGCCGGATAGTGCTCCTCGACCCGCGAAGCAGCTTCGCCGTCGAAACCACACCCGCAGGAAAAGGTGAAGTACCGATCGTTGGCTTTGGCCAAGGAAACCGTTCTCGGCTCCACCTCATCGGAATGCGAAAGGATCCGATCTACGGCCTCGAGAGGATCGTTGGGGATTCCGAGATTTCGGGCGAAGACATTCATGGTCCCTCCGGGAACCACTCCAAGAACCGCTTCGCTATGCACCATTCCGTTGGCGATTTCATTGACGAGTCCGTCACCGCCGAAAGCGATGATCAATTCGTTGCCATCGGCCAGCGCGTCCTTGGCCACTGAGATGGCCGCATGCCTGGCTTCGGTGACGGTTGCCTCTAGTTTGAAGTGGCCCTCGAGAGCTGCTTGAACGACGCGTCTTACGGCCGGGGATACGTTCCTGGCCTCAGGATTCATGATGAGATGCGCCCTACGCACCGCCTCAGTATCCCCCATCCGTTTGTGCAGATGCCGTCAGCGCGCAGCGGTTTATCATGCCATCGTGACTCAAGATCTAGACGGCGTATTCGCAGTGGACACGCTGATGCACGGGCTCGAAGGCATCACCGCGGTCTATTACTTGCCCGGGCCGGATCGGTCCGCTCTTATCGAAGCGGGCCCTGGGTCATCTGTTCAGCACACGATGAAAGGGCTCGAGCAACTCGAAGTCGATCACCTCGACTTCATCATTTTGACTCACATTCATCTAGACCATGCCGGAGCCATCGGCCATCTTTGCGAGCGATTCCCTTCCGCCACCGTGATGGTGCGGGAGGAGGGTGCGCCGCACCTGGTCGATCCTTCGAGATTGTGGGCATCCGCGGCCCGTCTTTATCCCGATATGGAAAAGATCTGGGGAGAGATGAGACCCGTCCCCAAGGACAGGATCAGAGCCATTTCCAACGACGAAGCTGTTGCCGATCTTGGCGGGGGCCGAAGAATCGACGCGATCTACACGCCGGGGCATGCCAGACATCACATGGCGCTGCTCGACCGACAGTCGGGTGATCTGTTCGCAGGGGACGCCATCGGCGTCCGCCTTCAGGATGCCGGCGTGATTCGCCCGGCAACACCGCCGCCCGAGTTCGACCTGGAAGCGGCGGTAGAGAGCATCGAGAGGATGCGAGCATTCAGGGCCTCTCGGGTACTTCCCACTCATTTCGGCCCAGCACCAGACGTCAATGCCGCTCTGGACGAAGCAATTCTTAGGCTGAACCAATGGGTGGAAGCGGCCGAGCCCGTGGTGGAGTCCGGAGGAGACATGACTGAGGTGGCGAAGGAGTTTCGCAGCCGGAGGGAAGACTTCTACCCGGACCTCACTTCGGAAGTCACCGCTCGATTGGAAGGCACAACTTCATACGATCTGAATGCGGCAGGGATCGTCAGATACCTGTCAAAGAAGAAGGAGGCCGCGGGGGCCTCGTAGCTAGATCTCTGCCAGCCGCTCGGAGACGTCGAAGAAGTCTGGCTCCTCCCGGGCGATCCTCTCCCAAAGAGCTTTGGCTTGCGCTTGCTTACCGGCCTTTTCTAGCAATTCTGCACGGACGTACCACAGCCTCAGGTGGTGGGGCTGGACTTCTTTTGGCTGAAACTCCCCTCGCGAGATGTACGAAAGCGCGCGCTCGATGTCGCCTCCATCCGCGAGAGTGGATGCCGCGACTATGAGGAGCTCCGTCCAAACCTCTTCCGAGACCTCTTTGGGATGGACCTCGGCGCAGACCTCGATCGCTTTCTCTGGTCTTCCAATGGCGCGATAGCTGTCGGCGATCAGATGGTTTTGCTCGAGAGATCCGCTCATTCGCTTGAACGCCTGCAGTTCTCGAAGAGCCTCCTTGTAATCGCCGGAATGGTAGAGAGCCAGCCCGAGCAGCTCGCGGATGCGCGGAGATCGCTGGGCGAACACCTTGGCATCCGAAGCCAGGGAGGCCGCCCGTCTGTAATCACCCTCCAGGAAAGCCTGAAGGGCCTTGGCGACGAGCGCGGATGCCCTATCTGCCTGGCCCGGCCGGGTGGTATCTCTGAGTTCCGACACCCATTCGCGAGGCAAATCGAAAGATCGAGAGCTCGGAGGGGTCGAGCGCGGGGGTTTCTTCCTGGCGGGACTCATGGCTCCAAAGGGTAACTGCAAAAGCCCAAGAAAAGACAAGAGCCACGTTCCCTCGCCTTTCGGCTGTCGGAGCATGGCTCTTGTCTAATGGTATCCCGGCAGCGACCTACTCTCCCACCCCGTCTCCAGGGCAGTACCATCGGCGGTGGAGGGCTTAACTGCCGGGTTCGGAATGGGACCGGGTGTTTCCCCTCCCCTATGGCCACCGGAAATCTATTCAGTTTTCAAAGTCTTCCGGCCCCTGGGGGCCGGCCTCGAGAACCGATAGCGAGCGCGAGCAAAAGATCAAGTCCTCGGACGATTAGTACGGGTCGGCTCAACACATTGCTGTGCTTACACCTCCCGCCTATCAACGCAGTTGTCTTCTGCGGTCCTTACTGGGCGAACCCATGGGAGTCCTCATCTTGGAGTGGGCTTCGCACTTAGATGCATTCAGCGCTTATCCCGTCCGAACGTAGCTAATGAGCAGTGCCGTTGGCACGACAACTCACACACCAGAGGTTCGTCCATCCCGGTCCTCTCGTACTAGGGATAGCTCTCCTCAAGACTCCTGCGCCCGTGGAGGATAGGGACCGAACTGTCTCACGACGTTCTAAACCCAGCTCGCGTGCCGCTTTAATGGGCGAACAGCCCAACCCTTGGGACCTGCTCCGGCCCCAGGATGCGACGAGCCGACATCGCACGTACTCCGCCATTACTGGCGGCGCAGACTATGTCTTCACCCTTTCCATTTCGTGGAGGAGGGGCCGGCGTATTGCGAGATCCATAAATTTGGCTTTCGCCAGGAATCCCGCCTAGACCTTTCGGTCTAAGTCGTTACGGGGTCATATCGCACTTTCGTGCGACAGAGGACTTCCCACGACGTTGCCCACTGCAAAATGCAGTTAGGGGTTCGCCGTTATAAGCCGGTACTTGTACAGCATTTCTGCTGTCTCACCCCAATTATTGAGGTGCCAAACTCTGCCGTCGCTGTGGACGCTTGGGCAGAATCAGCCTGTTATCCCCGGGGTACCTTTTATCCGTTGAACAACGACCCATCCACATGGAGTCGCTGGTTCACTAGGCCCTGCTTTCGCACCTGCTCGACTTGTAGGTCTCGCAGTCAAGCTCCCTTGTGCCCTTGCACTCGACGACTGATTGCCAACCAGCCTGAGGGAACCTTTGGGCGCCTCCGTTACTCTTTAGGAGGCGACCGCCCCAGTCAAACTACCCACCTGGCACTGTTCCCCACCCAGATAATGGGCGTGGGTTAGAGATCCAACACACGAAGGGCGGTATTCCAAGGTTGGCTCCACCCGAGCCGGAGCCCGGGCTTCAAAGCCTCCCGCCTATCCTCTGCAACGCATGTCAGACCCCAATACCAAGCTGTAGTAAAGGTCCACGGGGTCTT
>JAHWKU010000007.1 GCA_019347715.1 Actinomycetota bacterium
GATAGCTCACGGCCTTAGAGACCAGTCCTGCGGCGCAGCCACTCGAGGGTGAGACGTCCCGTTCTTTCGACCGATTCGATCTCCACGACCTCGAAGGTGTCCGATGCTGTGTGAATCGTGGGGTGATTCCCCGACCACAGGAAAGCCGATGGGACGCCCTTGCGAAGAAATGAGGTGTGATCTGAGATGTCGCCACGGATCAGCACCTCGTGGGGCACTCCGATCTCGGCTGCAATCGCGGCCATCTCCTGAGGGATCGGGCTCGCGCGCTCCCTCCATCCAACGAGCTTGAGGTCCGGACCATTGCCGACCATGTCGACTGAGAGCATCGCCTGAACCAAAGGAGGATCCGACATCCCGGCCGCGTAAGCGAGAGAACCTTCATGATGCTTCCCGCTCGAGGGATTGACCTCCTCGGCGCCGAAAGCTACGAATTCGATGGCAACTTTCCTCGAGTCGAATTCTGCCGCCTGCATGCCAAAGAGCTCTGCGAGGGTCATCACGACCGCAGTCCCCGAGGCATTGTCGTTGCCCCCAGGGGACCCTTCGACAGTGTCGTGGTGACCCCCAATGAGGAGGTATCCCGCAGAGTAATCCGCGCCGGCGATGCGGCCGATGATGTTGTAAGAGGCCCCACCGTCGGCTCTCTGGAAAGACTGTCTCGTCACATGCAGCTTGGCCGCTCTAAAGACTTCCTCTATATACGCCACGGCAGCTTCCTCGCCCGGCGACCCTGCCGTCCGCTTTCCTATGTCGACCGAAAGGTGGTGCGTGTGTTCCATGGCTCTCGCGGCATTGAACTCGAGCGGAGGAGGTACGGGAGAGGGAGATGGGGAAACGGCCGGCGACGGAGTTTCCGGCCCAGGAGCTACTTCCGGTGAAGTCACCGGAGCGGAACACGACAGCAGCACGACGAGGATCAGCAGAAACGCCGCGCCGTGCCGAAACCTCATAACTGTTTCGCCATTTGGGCCGCAGCGAGCAGAGCTTTGGCCTTGTTCACCGTCTCGAGCCACTCGGATGCCGGATCTGAATCGGCAACGATTCCACCACCGGCCTGGATGTAGAAGGTTCCCCGGCTCACGTATGCAGTTCTAAGAGCGATGCAGCAATCGATGTTGCCGGAGAAATCCATGTAACCCACTACTCCTGCATATGGTCCCCGCCGTGCGGGCTCCAGCTCATCGATGATCTCCATCGCCCGGATCTTGGGAGCGCCCGACACGGTCCCGGCAGGAAACGAAGCGAAAAGAGCATCCAGCGCGCTGCAGTCGTCGCGCAGTTCACCTGAGACCTGGGAAACGAGATGCATGACGTGGGAGTATCTCTCGACGGCCAGCAGCTCATCGACTCTAACGGTGCCGAATTTGGCCACACGTCCGATGTCATTTCTTGCGAGGTCCACCAGCATGATGTGCTCTGCGCGCTCCTTCTCATCCGAGACAAAGGCTTCTTCGATGGCCGCGTCCTCGGCCTCTGTAGCACCCCTTGGTTTCGTCCCGGCAATCGGTCGCTGAATGATCCTGCGATCTTGGACCCGTATGAGTGGCTCGGGCGAAGAGCCGATAACGGTGATATCGGGATGGTTCACGAAGAACATATATGGGCTTGGGTTGACCAGCCTCAGCACACGGTAGATGTCGTATGGGTCAGTTTCGATCGGGATGGAAAACCGGTGAGATACAACCACCTGAAAGATATCTCCGGCAGCGATGTATTCCTTTGCGATGCCAACCGCTTTTTCGTACTGCTCGCGGCTCATCGTCGAATCCGGAAGGGTCACCTCAACAGGATTCACCTCAGCAGGCCGGTACGGCATGGCCTCTCCGAGCTTTTCGATGAGGCGGTCGATCCTGATCACCGCATCGTCGTATGAATCGCCCTCAACGACATTTCCAACGATCGTGATCTTCTGCCGGAGATGATCGAAGGCCAGTACCGTCCTGGGGAACATGAGCATGAGCTCTGGCACGCCGACATCGTCGTTCGTGGTTTGGGGAAGCTTTTCCAGATATCGAACGACGTCATAACCGAGGTAGCCGACCGCTCCCCCATGAAAGGGCGGCAGTCCTTCCAGCGAAGGCGCCCGGAAGCTTTCCAGCACCTGCCTCACGCTCTCGAGCGGGGTTGCCCCAACCGCCGCTTCCGGAACTTGTCCTTCGTAAGACACCACCCCGTCGCGCGAAGTCATTACGAGGAACGGATCGACTCCAATGAACGAGTACCTCCCCCACCTCTCACCTTGTTCAACAGACTCCAGAAGGAATGCGGTCTCGCCGGCCGCGACCTTTCGGAATGCGGAAACAGGGGTCTCGAAATCGGCTACCACCTCCCGATAGACGGGGACGACGGAGAACTCGCCCGCGAGCCGATCGAATTCCGACCTGCTCGGCAGGCAGGCTTCAGGCATCTTCTGGTATGGCCCGGTAGAAACACGACCTCTCGCCGGTGTGACAGGCAGGGCCTTCGGCGTGGACCTTAACGAGGACCACATCGCCGTCGCAGTCGTAGCGGACCTCGTGGACGCGCTGGTAATTTCCTGAGGTCGCCCCCTTGTTCCACAACTCCTGGCGACTTCGGCTCCAAAACCAGGTGGTTCCCTGCTCGAGCGTAAGCCGAAGAGAATCCCGGTTCATCCAGGCGAGCATCAGAACTTCTCCCGAGGATTCCTCTTGGACGATGGCCGGTATCAGACCGTCGTCGTTGAACTTGACCTCCGAAGCATCTCCAGGCACTTCAGGAGATCGAGATCATGCGCTCGATGGCGAGCCGCGCCCGGTCCGCAATCTCAGCTTCTACCTTCACCTCAAATACCATCTCTTCGAGACTCTTGCGCAGGTTGTCCGGAGTGATCTTCCTCATGTACTTGCAGATCGCGGCCTCGTTGGCTGCTATGAACTCTTTATCGGGATTGTTTTTCCGCAGCTTGTGGAGCAGGCCCGTCTCGGTGGCAACGATGATCTGGTCGGCGTCGGTCTCTTTGGCCCTTTGCTGCATGCCGCCCGTGCCGAGCATGAACGCGCGTCCCTCCGGAAGCATGCCTTCACCCATGAGGTAGGCCGCGTGGCTCGAGCATCCACACTCGGGGTGGATATGCAGCTCGGCCGACGGGAACTCCGCGAAGCGACGGTCGATGTCGGATGGCTCTATCCCAGCGTGAACATGACACTCCCCCATCCAGATATGCATTTTTCTTCCGGTCACCCTCTCGACGTGAGCTCCGAGGAACATGTCCGGAAGGAAGAGGATCTCCGCATCGGGGTCTATCGACGAGACCACCTGGGCCGCGTTGGCAGAGGTGCAGCAGTAGTCGGATTCGGCCTTCACCGCGGCCGTGGTGTTCACATACGAAACCACCACTGCTCCCGGATGCTCTGCCTTCCATGCTCTCAGCTGATCTGCGGTAATCGTGGCCGCCAGCGAGCATCCGGCCTCGAGGTCGGGGATCAGAACGGTCTTGTCGTACGCGAGCACTTTGGCGGTCTCGGCCATGAAATGGACGCCGCAAAAGACGATGACCGATGCATCGGTTTGGGCCGCCAGCCTGGAGAGCTCGAGAGAGTCCCCTACGAAATCGGCGACCTCCTGCACCCAAGGCACCTGGTAGTTGTGAGCCAGGATCACCGCGTCGCGCTCGGCGACGAGCCCCCGCACTGAGGAGGCCCATTCGTCAAACGCTGCGGTGGTGCTCAGTTCCCTTGATTGAATGGCCATCAAGCAAGGGTAGCGCACCACCGTGCGAGAATCCGCCCATGGCCGGCATCCCGCATCTGGAGAGAAGTGAGCTGGAGGATCTCGCAAGAAAGGCGCTCGCCGAGGACCTCGGCGAGGCAGGCGACATCACATCGAAACGAATAGTCCGGATCGATCAGCCCGGAAGAGCTCGCATCGTCGGGAAATCGCCAGGAATCCTGGCCGGGATCCCTGTTGCCGACGCCGTCTTTGCAGCGGTCGATAAGGGGCTGGCGGTCGAGTGGCGGGCATCCGACGGCGCTGCGATAGAACCGGGGATGCCCTTGGCGGATCTGGAGGGGAGAGCTAGGGCGATACTGGCCGCTGAGAGGGTAGCTCTCAACTTCCTTCAGCATCTCTCCGGCGTGGCGACGCTCACTTCGCAATTCGTCCAACGCTGTTCTCCGCACGGCGTGAGAGTTCTGTGCACGCGGAAGACGGCCCCCGGCCTAAGGGCGGTCCAGCGCTACGCGGTTGCGGTTGGAGGAGGAAGCCTTCATCGCGCCGGACTCTTCGACGCAATACTCATCAAGACCAATCACATGCGTCTTTCCGGCGGAATCACCGAGGCACTTAAAAGAACGAAGGCCAATCCGAACCTCGAAGCCGAGGTGGAAGTGAGAGATCTCGACGAGCTGGAAGAAGCAATTTCAGCGGGGGCCGACAGGATCCTTCTAGACAACGCTAATCTGAAAACCATCGCTGCGGCGGTGAAGGCCACCCGCTCACGAGTGTTCCTCGAAATATCCGGCGGCGTAAACCTCGAAAACGTGGAAGCAATCGCAAAGTTGAAACCCGACGCGATCTCAGTCGGGAGGATCACCCACTCCGTCCCGTCCGTCGACATTTCCCTGGAGGTGATAGGACCGGCCGGGGTTGCCCCCACGGCTAAACCCTGACCGGGATGTCTTGCTCGGCGAGGTAGCTCTTCACGTCGCGCAACTTAAGTTCCCCGAAATGAAAGAGTGACGCAGCAAGCGCCGCATCGGCCTTGCCTTCGGTGAGCGCCTCCGCGAAGTGCTCGAGGCCTCCGGCGCCCCCCGAGGCGATGACGGGAACGTTTGTCACCTCTCCAACTGCTCTCAAGAGTTCGAGATCGTAGCCGTCTTTGGTCCCGTCGCGATCCATCGAGGTCAGCAGAATCTCTCCGGCCCCCAGCTCTTCGACATGAGCCGCCCATCCCACTGCGTCGAGCCCCGTTGGGACGCGGCCCCCGTGGGTGTAAACCTCCCATTCGGACCCCGTCTGCCTCTTGGCATCGATCGCGACCACGATGCACTGGACACCGAATTGCTCTGCTCCCTCAGTGATCAGTTCCGGTCTCTGCACCGCGTAGGTGTTGACGGCTACTTTGTCTGCGCCGGCACGCAGAAGCTTTCGCACATCTGAGATCGTCTTTATGCCTCCCCCGACGGTGAGAGGAATGAATACCTGCTCTGCAGTTCGTCTTGCGACTTCGAGCATCGTCTGCCTTCCCTCAGAAGACGCGGTGATATCCAGGAAGACGATTTCGTCGGCTCCCTCGTTGTCATAGAAGGAAGCAAGTTCGACCGGGTCGCCCGCATCGACGAGATCTACGAAGCGGACCCCTTTCACCACGCGTCCGCCATCAACGTCGAGGCAAGGAATGATTCGCTTTGCGAGCATCAGTCCTCTGCCATCAGGACTCGAGAGCGGCTTTTGCGTCTCCGAGCTTCAATGCCCCCGAATACAGGGCCTTGCCGATGATGACGCCCTCCAGCCCCCTTGGGGCAAGGGCTCCCAGAGCCCTGACGTCGTGATCCGTGGAGACTCCCCCTGAGGCGATTAGAGGGACATCCACTGCGTCGAGCACCTGCTCGATCATCTCGAGGTTCGGCCCCTGGAGAGTTCCGTCGCGCTCGATGTCGGTGAACATGACGTGCGACACACCCACATCAGCGACTTTTCTGACTATCTCGAGAGTCTTCTCACCTGATGCGGTCTGCCACCCACCGACCTGGACGACGCCCTCCCTGGAGTCAACGGCTGCCACGAGCCGGTCTCCGAACTCCCTGACTGCCTCGGTCAGGAACGCCGGTTCCATCGCCTTGGTGCCTATACAGACGCGGGCCGCGCCCTTATCCAGCCAGTTGCGGATCGAAGCGATACTCCTGATTCCCCCACCTACTTGTACGGGAATCGCCACCTTTTGAAGTAACCGTTCGATCGCCTGTGAGTTCTGCTGTTCTCCCCTGGTGGCCCCGTCGAGATCGATAACGTGGAGCCATTCGGCTCCAGCCGTCTCCCATTCAATCGCCGTCTCGACCGGATCGTGTCCATAAACGGTTCGCTCCTGCATCTTTCCTTGCTTGAGACGAACAACTTGATCTTCGACTATGTCGATCGCAACCAGGATGTAGGGAGAGCTCATGCAACAACCTCCACGCTTTTGGCCAGGAGCTTCAATCCGTTCTCTCCTGACTTCTCCGGGTGAAACTGAAATCCTGCGATTCCGTCTCGCTGGATGCCACTGGTGAAACGTTCACCGTATTCGGTCTCGGCTCGCGACTGCCCGCCCGGAGAATCGCACACATAAGAATGGACGAAGTAGAAATGCCTGCCGAGAAACCCTTCAAACAGCTCGCCGGTTGCTGACGCGATCTCGTTCCATCCCATGTGAGGGACCTTCACCTCCCCGGCGATCCTGCTGACCTTTCCCTCGAGAATCCCCAGTCCGTCTGTGTTTCCCTCCTCGGAGTGTTCGAACAACAGCTGCATGCCGAGACAAATGCCTACTACCGGCTTGCCGGACTCCGCCCATTCAACCAGAGGACCGGCAAGGGACAACCGCTTTAGGTTCTCCATTCCGGCTGTGAAGTTGCCAACCCCCGGCAGAACAATGAGATCGGCTCGTTCGAGATCACCGCTCTGGTCGGAAACGAAGGCATCTACGCCGATCCTCTCCAATGCCTTGGACACGCTCGCCAGATTGCCCATTCGGTAGTCGACGATGCCCGCCCTCACAAAACCCCTTTCGTCGAAGGGATCTGGGAAGAACGATTCGGATCGACGGATACCGCATCTGCAAGCGCTCGCGCCACGGCCTTGAAGACGCTCTCGACGATGTGATGAGAGTTCTTACCGGCGAGCAGCTTTACATGAAGCGTGATTCCGGCCGACCTCGTGAATGCGGTAAAGAACTCTTCGGTCAGATCTGGGTCGTAATTTCCTATCGCCTCGGCAGGAACGGCCACGTCATACACGAGCAAAGGACGGCCAGATAGATCAAGGGCAACCCGCGTGAGAGCTTCTTCCATCGGAACGATGCACCAACCGAATCGTCTGATGCCGCGCTTGGTGCCGAGTGCCCCCTTCAGAGCTTCACCCAGAGCGATGCCGACGTCTTCCACGGTGTGGTGAGCGTCGATATGGAGATCACCGGTGGCCTTGACCTGCAAATCGAAAGCCGCGTGCCGGCCGAGCTGCTCGAGCATGTGATCGAAGAAACCTACCCCGGTGGATATCTCGGTCGTTCCTTCTCCGTCGATGTCGAGCCGGACGGAAATGGAGGTCTCCGAAGTCGTGCGTTCTAGTTCATTGGTCCGCTGAGCCATGGCCTCTAACTCCGAGCAACCGCGTGAGAGAGAGTCTCCAGAAAGGCCTCGTTCTGTTCCGGCGTCCCAACGGATACGCGCAGGCTCGACTCGCAACCGGGGAGATCGGAGAAATCGCGGATCAGGATTCCAGCATCCAAAAGATGCTGCCAGATCTCGGCGGCCGGGCGGTCGAAACTCGTAAAGAAGACAAAATTGGCTTCGCTCGGATAGGCACCGAGGCCTTTCATCGTCGACATCTCGCGGTACAAACGCTCCCTCTCGAGCTTCATCGTCTCGACGGTACTGCGGAGCTCATCTGCAAACTCGACCGCGGTCAGGCCCGCGGCTTGTGTCAGCACCGAAAGGTGATACGGAAGCCGCACCTTCTGGATCTCTTCGATCACCCATGGATGGGCTATCAGAAAACCGAGTCTCAATCCCGCGAGCCTCCAAGCCTTCGAGAAGCTGCGAGTGATGATCAGGCGATCGCAATCCTCGATGAGACTCAGTAACGGCCGTTCCGCGAATTCGACGTATGCCTCGTCGAGAATGACGATGCCGGGAGCGGCCTCGCAGATACTGATGACCTCTTCCTCGCTCACTGTATTCCCGGTCGGGTTATTGGGAGAGCAGAGGAACACTATGTCAGGGGCCTGCGAGGTAATGGCCTCCAGGGTCGCCTCGAGATGGATCGTGTGGTCGGGATTCCTCCTGCCTCGGATCAATCGGGTTCCTGAGATTCTCGTGATTTGAGAGTGCATCGGATAAGTCGGTTCGAAGGTCATTGCCTTCCGTTCGCTGCCTCCGAATGCAAGCATGATCTGCAGCAGGATCTCGTTGGAGCCGTTTGCCGCCCACACCCTCTCGGTGATGGTCCCCGCGGCGCTTCCCAGGGCCTCTCTCAGCTCTGCGAACTCCCGGTCCGGATATCGGTGAAGGTCGGACCTGGCGATCCTGGTCGCGAGAGCTTCCTTGAAAGAGTCGGGTGGCGGATACGGGCTCTCGTTGGTGTTCAGCCTGATGGCTACGTCGAGCTGAGGGGCACGGTAAGGAGCGAGGTCGGCAAGATCTGACCTTCCTCCGATTCGCTCACGAAGCTCTCTATCGCTCATAGCTCCCCGCTATTCTGATCGAAGCGCGCCTCAACCGCCCGCGCGTGGTTCGGGAGCCCCTCAACGTCAGCAAATGCTCGGATCGCGTCACGGGAGCGTTGGAGTGAATCCCTCGTGTGGACAACCACGGCGCTGGTTTTCTGGAAATGAGACGCTCTCAGCCCCGAGGCCCACCTTGCTGCCCCTCCAGTCGGCAGGACATGGTTGGTCCCAGCGAAGTAATCGCCGAGAGAAACCGGAGAGTAGGTGCCGGCGAAAATAGCCCCTGCATTTTGGAAACGGTGCAGCTCCTCTTCGGCTCCGTCAAACACCAGCTCGAGATGTTCGGGAGCGAGAGCGTTCATGGCCTCGGCAGCGTGATCGAGTCCATGCACCAAAGCTGCGACGAAGCCCTCATCGAGGGCTGATCGCAGCTCTGCGGGGGCTTCGATCTCATCGAGAACGAGGGAAACTTCGGCAGCGACTTGCTCCGCCATGTGTTCGACCCACGTCACCAGCACCCCAAGCCCATGGGGACCGTGTTCGGCCTGGGCAATCAGATCATGGGCCATGACTCTTGGAGATGAGGTCTGATCGGCGACAATCGCGATCTCACTTGGTCCTGCCACGGAGTCGATGCCAACATGGCCGGCAACCTCTCGTTTGGCGAGAGCCACATAAACATTGCCCGGTCCAACGATCACCTGAACGGGCCGGATCGTTTCGGTCCCGAAAGCGAGCGCGGCGATCGCTTGGGCCCCTCCGATCGCATAGACCTCATCGATGCCGCATATTCCGGCCGCTGCCAGAGTCACGGAAGGAATCGTGCCGCCGGCGCCGGGGGGCACACACAGAACGATCTCTTTCACCCCGGCGACCTTCGCCGGGATCACCGTCATCAGCACGGAAGATGGATATGCTGCTCTTCCCCCGGGAACGTATGCCCCGGCGCGGCCCACCGGGGAGACCTGCTCCCCTATCCGCCCGCCTCCAACCTCGGCCGTCCATGGCTCGATCAGCTGGCGTTCGGCGAATGCCCGGATACGAACCGAAGCGTCTTCGATTGCTCCTCGGATACCGTCGGGCAGACTCTTAGAGGCCTCGCCGATATCGGCCTCGGGGACCCTGAGGTTCTCGAGAGCCACACCATCGAAGCGCTTCGTATATTCGAAGAGAGCTGCGTCCCCCCTGGTTCTTACGTCCTCGAGGATCTCGCGCACGGCGGTCACTGGGCCCTCTGCGACTGGCGGTCTCGTGAGGCCCTCTGGGTCATCTCTCAGATCGACGATGCGCAATTTGATCTCCTGACTCGAGTGTATGGGGAAAGCCTGGTGGCTTACAGGAAAGCAGACTCGCCGCTGTGATCCTCTTTTGAGTCGAGGACGCGGCGATGAGTCACCGGATGTCGTTGCCCTTGCAGCGTCCACCAAACCCACAGCAGGACTACCAGGGCGAGAACGGGGGCGAACACAAGCGGAGTGTCGATGATCCAGTGGCTCCCCGGGAGCCTTCCGGTGAGCAGATCGCCGATATGAGTGGCGGCATGAGACGCATATGAGACGAGCGTTACGACCAGTGCAACTCCTCCGAAACGCACCGGGTTCGTCAGTGCGAAGAGGAAAAGTATTCCTCCAGCCAGGTACCATCCACCGAGGTCTCGGACGAAGTGCTCGTTCAACACGCCGGTGTCGCCAATTGCTCCGGGGAATACCTCGAACCAGTTAGCCGGCGCCGCCACCATCCACGCGCCCACGGCGAGGCTCATGATCCCGCCGATGCCGAATCCCAGCTTGAGGAGTTTTTCCAGTACCGAAGCGAGGTCGCTCTGCGCTTCAGTCGCGGTTGTGCTCATGATCAGATTGTACTTCCGCCCCTAGAGAAACCGTCCGCATTCCTAGTGGGCCCACTGGCCATTACTCGACCAGGGCGTCCGGGCCGAAAACTGTCTTCAGCTCCGCGAAAAGCCCGTTTCTGAGCTCGACCGAGTAGCCCCCTCCGAGCCTCAAGATCTTGATCGTTCTCTGCGTCGCAAGATGGAGCAAAACAGGGGAAGGCCCGGGATGTGCCGAGAGGATCGCCTTCAATTCTTCCAAACGGTCCGGAGTGCATGAGGATGCCGGCATCTTGATCTTGAGAGGAGTAACCGCCCCTGAGAGATCCGGTTTGATCACCTCGAGTGCAGCCAGCTTGACCGCGTCATCACCGGATTCGACTCTGGCCTTCAGGATCACGATCTGGTCCTCCTCGATCAGCCCCGGAGTAGTGGCCTGGACAACCTGCGGCCAGAAGTTCACCTCGACCGAGCCTTTCAAGTCTTCGAGGACCCCGGTGAAATAGAGATCTCCCTTCTTGGTGAACTTTCGCGTCAACCTCGAGAGCACTCCGCCTACCTTTCGGACTTCCCGGTCTCTTACCTCGTCGAGATCTGGCACCTCACAATCAGCCTGATAGCGGATAGCGGTCTCGAACGCGCCAAGTGGATGCTCCGAAACGTAAAAACCCAGCATCTCCTTCTCCGCTCGCAAGAGGTCTCTGTTGGGTATCTCGATGAATTCTGCAGGATGATGAAATCCGTTCTCACGTTGTTCGGGATTCTCTTTTGCTCCGGCAAACAGCGAGAACTGGCCCGCGTCCTCTGATCGCTTTTCCTGAACGATCCCCTCGAGGGTTCTCACCGTCGGCTCGGAAATAGTCAGTCCACCTGTAGTGGAATCAACCGACAGCAGAGCCGAACGGGAAATCGCAAGCGAGTCGAATGCTCCAGCCTTTCCGAGGCTCTCGATAACTTTCTTGTTCAGACATGATGACTCCACACGTTTGCAGAAGTCTCTGAAGGAACTGAAGCTTCCTCCTGCGGAACGTCTTGCCTGAATTATGCGCTCCGCAACCTGTTCCCCGACGTTACGGATAGCAGATAGGCCGAACAGGACCTCGTCCCCCCGAGGGGTGAAGTCGAGGTCGCTCTCGTTTACGTCCGGAGGCAGCACTTTGATCCCGAGCACCCGGCACTCACCCAGGTAGATGGGCATGCGGTCGGTGTTCGACTTGACCGACGTGAGTAATGCGGCCATGTACTCGACCGGGTAATGAGCTTTCAGCCATGCAGTCTGGTAGGCAATGACTCCGTACCCGTTGGCGTGGGCGCGGTTGAAGGAATATCCCGCGAATGGACGAATCAGCTCCCACAATCCATCAGCTTCCTGCTGGGTCAGACCACTGGCCAGGCATCCCTTGGTGAATCGTGGCCTGGCCGTCGCAAGAATGTCGCTCTTCTTCTTTGCAATCCCGCGCTGAACGATGTCGGCTTCCTGCGGAGAAAATCCGGCGATCGTCTGGAGCATTTGCGTGACCTGCTCCTGGTACACGATCACCCCGTTGGTGTCAGAGAGGACCGGCTCGAGCAATCGGTGGAAATAGGAGATCGTGTCAGGTTGGTGCTTTCCCTTCACGTAGCGACCGATCTCTTCCATGGGCCCCGGACGGTATAGAGCGATAAGGGCGGCTATCTCTTCAAAACGATCCGGTCGCAGCTGCCGCAGCAGGCGGGTCATGCCCGCCGACTCCATCTGAAAGACGCCGGCGGAACTTCCGCTCCTCAACAGCTCGAATACCTTGGGGTCATCCAGAGGGAGATGATCGACGTCGACCTCGACTCCGCGGTTGCGCTTGATGTGTTCGACAGTGTCGCCGATGACGGTGAGGTTGCGCAGCCCAAGAAAGTCGATCTTCAGCAGGCCGATCTGCTCGACTGCATTCATTTCGTATTGGGTCACGATGTCACCGTCGGTCCGTTGCAGCGGAACGTGGTTCACAAGCGGCTCGCGGCCGATGACAACTCCTGCCGCATGCACCGAGTGCTGGCGCCGCAAGCCCTCGAGCTTTCGCGCCGCGTCGATTACCTGACGGGAGATCTCGTCTTCTTCATAGGCCTTTCGAAGCTCCGCAGCATTCGAATAAGCCTGGTTCCGTCCGCTGTCCTCGGGCCATTCCCTCGCCTTGTCGAAGCAGGCCTCGAACGGAGCCTCCTTCCCGAGGACGAGGGCTGGATAGACCTTGGCCAAGCGATCCCCAACCGAGTAAGGGAACCCGAGCACCCTTGCGGCGTCTCGCAGCGCCTGCTTGGCCTTGATCGTGGAAAACGTGATGATCTGAGCAACGCGGTCCTCGCCATATTTCTCACTCACATACCGGATCACTTCCCCGCGCCTTCGTTCGTCGAAGTCGATGTCGGCATCCGGCATCTGCTGCCGAGCGGGATTCAAGAATCTCTCGAAGCCAAGCCCCCAGCGGATAGGATCGAGGTCGGTGATGCTGAGGGAATAGGCAACGATCGAGCAGCCGACCGAGCCGCGGCCGGGGCCGACTCGAATCCCCTGCTTCTTGGCCCATCCAACGAAATCCGCGACGATCAGAAAGTAACCGGCGAAGCCCATCTGCTCGATGACCTTCAGCTCACTGTCGATGCGTTCTCCGACCTGGTGGCTGATTTCTCCGTAGCGAAGCCTGGCACCATCGAATGTGGTTTTCCTCAAATGGGAGTCAAGGGTTTCGTCCTTTGGGACTTCGAATATCGGCTGCAGCATCTGGTGCAGATCGATCTCGATATCGCACATCTCTGCGACCAACAGAGTGTTCTCAACGGCCTGGGGATATTCGACGAAGGCCGACCGCATCTCCTCCGGACTCTTTAGATAGAACTCGTCGGTATCGAATTTCATCCGAGCTTCGTCCGACAGCTCCTTACCGGTTTGAATGCAGAGAAGGATGTCGTGGGCCTCGGCGTCGTCCTTGTGGGTGTAATGCGAGTCGTTGGTGGCAACGAGAGGAATCCCAAGGCGTCCGGCAATCGCTGCAAGCTGCTCGTTCAATTCATGCTGTTCGGTGATGCCCTGGTTCTGCATCTCGATGAAGTAACGGTCTCCGAAGATCTCGCGGTATTCCTCTGCAACTTTGGTCGCTTCGTCGACTCTTCCCTGAACGATGTTCTTGGCTACCTCTCCGGACAGACACCCAGACAGAACCACAAGGCCATCCGAATAGGCTGCAAGCAGCTCCTTGTCCAGACGGGGCCTGCGGGAACGTGAGTCGTACCCTTCGAGATATCCGAGGGTAGATAGCTTCATGAGGTTCTTGTAGCCATCGGAGGTCGCGGCAAGCATCGTGAGGTGGTAGTACCAATCTTCACGCTGAGCCGGCCGGTCGAAGCGGCTCTTCGGAGCGACGTACCCTTCCATGCCGACTATGGGCTTTACTCCGGACGCTTTGCCCTGGAGATAAAAAGGGATCGCGCCGTACATCACGCCATGGTCCGTTAGAGCAATTGCCGGCATCCCGAGCTCGCCCACCCTCGAGAACATCTCCTTTATACGGCTGGCCCCGTCCAGCATCGAGTACTCAGAGTGAGAATGGAGATGTACGAAGCTCAAACGGCCTCCAGAGCGGGAAAAATTACAGGCTTGTAGTTCCGACGACCCATCCTACTAATCCTCTCCGACAGGCTCAAGATTCTCCGAGACATTCCCCGAGATTGAGGGGTTCAGGAAGGGACGATTGCCCTGAACCGGTGCGTGTCGGGCGTAACGCCGGGGTCGTCGGGAACATCGACCAGGCGGATCCCGGCGACCTCTCCGGCCTTGGAGAGCGAGGCGTGGGTGCCTCTGACCACTACGCCGTATACAACGGGCGCCTCGCCTTCCAGGATGGAGATGGCCCTCCTTCTGGATTCCGCGTCTTCCTGGTAGACCCTGCGGAACTCACCATCATTTACCGTCGGGATGATCTTCTCCAGCTCGGAAAGCTCCTCCTTTAAGGAAGCCAGGGTCTCCTGCCTGTAGGCATCGACGGAAGCCATGACGTCGCCCTCCGCTAAAGAGATCGACTCCGAGCTGTAGCCCGGCAGGGGAACGCGCACGTGAAGCGAGTGGGCATCGAGCTTGCTCGCTGCGAGGAACGATTCCGCCTGCCCCGCCGTTCTGTACGAATCGAACGAGACGACCGCGAAGGACTCCTCCCTTCCCGCTCCTGCTGAACGGTTTGCAAGCAATTCCTTTTTTCTCGCAACGTATTCCCCGATGTCCTCGTCCGGCCCGGGGCCGATCTCTCCCAGAGCGGCGGGGCCTTCGACGTCCGGCCGTAGATCCAGGTCGCTAGTCGGGGTAGTTCGATTCGAGATGACGACATTGGCAAGACCGCCGAGGAAGAGAATCGCACCAACCGTAAAGATCACGACTTCGGTCCGGTATCGAAGGAACGCGGTCTTGATTCTCACTGCATCTCCCGTGCGATCTCTAAGGCGCTCACGAGATCCTCGGGAAGAGGGTCGGTCACCGAGATCTCAATCCCAGAGATGGGGTGGATGAATTCCAGCGCATAAGCGTGAAGAAATGGCCTTCTCAAACCGAGCGTCTCTGCCAGCGATCTGGCCTTGGCGCCGTAGGTTGTATCTCCAACCACGGGATGCTCTATGTGCGATAGGTGAACTCTCACCTGGTGGGTCCTGCCGGTGACCAGGGAGATGTCCAGCAAGGACAGGCGGCCTGCGATCTCCTCTATGACCCGAAACTCTGTCACCGCGGCTTTTCCCGCCCCGACGACGGCCATCTTGGTCGGGTTCCTGGCACCACGCCCGATGGGCGCATCGATCCTGCCCCCCGGCACGTCGAACTTGCCTATCACTAGCGCTCGATAGGTTCTCTTGATCTCTCTCTTTTTCATCGATGCCACGAGCCCACGGTACGCGTCGTCGGTCTTCCCCACGACGAGCAAGCCCGATGTTCCCTTGTCCAGCCTGTGAACGATGCCGGGACGTTCTGCTCCTCCCGCGGGAGCAAGCGGCATGACGGAGCTCAACGCCTCTACCAGGGTTGTTCCTCTCGGCTTGCCCGCCGGATGTACGACGACTGATGAAGGCTTGGAGACGACCGCCAGATGCTCGTCGGAATATCTGATCGCGAACTTAGCCGGGATTGCAGAGGTAGCCGGGGACTCTTTGGTGATCTCCACCAGCTGGCTGCCGGCGACCCGGACAGACTTCTTGGCCTTCTTTCCATCTACGGTCACCAAGCCCGTATCGATGAGACGTTGAGCTTCGGCGCGCGAGAAGTGTCCGGCAGATGCCAGCCATGCATCCAGCCGTTCGCCTTCATCGGTGGAAGAAACAACGAACCTCACTTCGACGGTTCCTCTTTCCCCGGCTGGACGACTGCGGCGGCGAACAGGACGATGACGCCAAGGACGATGGCCGAGTCCGCAATGTTGAAAGTTGGCCAGAACGAGAGGTCCAGGAAATCGATCACCCGTCCCCTCATAGGGGCCGGGGGCCGAACAAGCCGGTCGATGAGATTTCCGATCCCGCCCCCAAGCACCATTCCGAATGCGCCGGGATTTTGCAGGTCTCTCAGCGCCCAGACCACAACCACGACGACGATCGCAAGACTGGCCGCAAAGAAGAAGAGGGTTGCTCCGGGAAACAGACCGAAGGCACCACCAGGGTTAGTCGTCAGTCTGATACCGAAAACGTCCCCGAGGATCGCAATCCGCTCCCCTGGATCGAGGTTCGCCACGACCCAAGCCTTCGAAAGCTGGTCTGCCGCTATCACGACTGCCGCGGTAACGAGCATGCCGGCGCGTGCTCGCCAGGTACTCCTTATCGGCGTTCTTCTCTTTTCTTGCAGTCCAGACAGAGCACCACGCTCGGGAGGGCTTTCAGACGGGCCGAATCGATTGGATTTCCGCATGACTCACAGACACCGTAGGTCCCTTCATCGATCTTCTCAAGCGCCCGGTTCACCTTGACCAGCAGGTCCTGGACGTTGTTGGCGATGGAAAGGTCCTTCTCTCTCTCGAAAGTCGCGGATCCGGCATCAGCGTAATCGTCGGTGTCGTATCCGACTTCTCCGGAAACCTCAGATTGAGGAGACTGGAAAACCGATTCCTCGATGTCCTTCAATTGCTCTTCGAGCTCGGTCCGCTCGGTAACCAGGTTGTCTCGGATTGACTGAAGGGCAGTTGGGCTGAAGTGAACCCGCCTGGCTTTGGGCTTGGGCTTGACGGCCGGTTTGGGCTTGGCTTGAGGCTTTGTCTTTGGCGTGGCCGGCTTAGAAGAAGACGACTTGGCGCGAGGTGCAGCCTTCGGCTTGGCGGCAGACTTCCGTGTCGTCTTCTTCTTCGGAGCAGCAGCTGCCTTCTTTTTCACTGGCTTGGCTTTGGTCGACTTACGCGCGGCGGTTGCCGCCGGCTTCTTTTTCGATGAGATCTTTTTGGAAGGATTCTTGGGCATGTTCAAGGGAGAAAGATCGCGGGAGCCAGTACATTGATCGGTCCTACTGGCCGAAAGTCGGCGAAAGATAGCACGGAGGAGCGAGCGAGTCAAAGACGTGGCGTTCTATAGTAGATAGCCACGCCGGGCATCCCGCCCGGCGCGTTGACTTATGGGGCAAAGATGGGCTTCGAGCAGGTAGAGAACGATCCGAAATTAGTCGAGGGCGAGAAGGAGGTCCTCTCCTTTTGGGACGAATCGCGCGCGTTTGACAAGCTGAGGGAAAAGAACGCAGGAGGGCCACCATGGTCCTTCCTCGACGGGCCCATCACAGCCAACAACCCGATGGGAGTCCACCACGCCTGGGGCCGCACCTACAAGGACCTGTTCCAACGCTACTTCGCGATGCGCGGCTACGACCAGCGCTGGCAGAACGGTTTTGATTGCCAGGGCCTCTGGGTTGAGGTCCAGGTGGAACGAGAGCTGGGCTTCAACTCAAAGAGGGATATCGAGGCCTATGGGTTGGAGGAGTTCGTCAATCGCTGCAAAGAGCGAGTCCTCAAATACTCCGCAATCCAAACGGAGCAGTCGGTGCGGCTCGGGATGTGGATGGACTGGCAGAACTCCTATTTCACGATGTCCGACGAGAACAACTACACCATCTGGTCCTTCCTGAAACGCTGTCACGAACGCAAGCTCATATACAAGGGCATGGACTCGATGCCGTGGTGTCCGCGCTGTGGCACCGGAATCTCCGAGCAGGAGCGGCGCGAAGGATACAAGCTCATCGAGGATGAAAGCGTCTACGTACGTCTTCCTCTAAAGGACCGAGAGCGCGAATACCTTCTGGTCTGGACCACGACTCCATGGACCCTCGCTGCCAACGTCGCCGCTGCAGTCCATCCCGATCTCACCTATGTAGCTGCCAAGCTCGGCGAAGACACCTATTACGTCTCCAAGGGCAGGTTGTCCGTGCTGGAAGGCCATGCAGATGCGGGAGCCCCTCAGGTCATCGAGGAGCTGAAGGGAGAGGCAATGGCCGGATGGAGATACCACGGGCCATTCGACGACCTCCCAGCCGCAGCCCCTGCTCTGGAGGTTCACCGGGTCATCGAATGGGAAGACGTGGAAGATTCCAGCGGAACCGGCATCGTCCACATCGCTCCAGGGGCCGGAAAAGAAGACTTCGATCTGGGAAAGAAATTCGACCTTCCGGTGATTGCGCCTATCGACGAATCGGGCCGCTACGAGGAAGGGTTCGGGGCCCTGACCGGAAAAGCCGCATCAGAGGTCCACGAACTCATCTATCGCGACCTGGAGGAAAAGGGACTCTTCTTCTCCAGCGAGCGCTACACCCACGACTACCCCCACTGCTGGAGATGCGACACCCAGCTTCTCTTCCGGGCGGTCGACGAGTGGTACATCGACATGAGCTGGCGCGACGAGATCAAAGAAGTCGCCAAACAGATCAACTGGATCCCGGACTACACCCTTGACCTCGAGCTCGACTGGCTGAAGAACATGAGTGACTGGATGATCTCCAAAAAGAGGTATTGGGGGCTCGCTCTTCCGATCTGGGAATGCAATTCGTGCGGGCATTTCGACGTTGTCGGAGGGTTCGATGAACTGAAAGAACGAGCGGTCGAGGGCTGGGACGAATTCGAGGGCCACACTCCTCACCGGCCATGGATCGACTCGATCAAGATTCGATGCGAGAAGTGCGGAGAGATGGCCTCGAGGATTCCCGATGTCGGCAACCCATGGCTCGACGCCGGGATCGTTCCGTATTCCACCGTCGGCTACAACGAAGATCGAGAGCACTGGGCAAAGTGGATCCCGGCCGATTTCATCGTCGAGGCCTTTCCAGGACAGTTCCGCAACTGGTTTTACGCGCTGCTGGCCATGTCGACCATGATGGAGAAGATCCCCCCATTCCAGAACTGTCTCGGACACATGCTCGTGCGTGACGAGAAGGGCGAAGAGTTCTCGAAGAGTCGCCACTTCATTGAGCTCAACGAGGCTGCGGACCGCGCTTCCTCCGATGTCATGCGCTGGCTGTTCATGCGTCAAAACCCGACGCAAAACGTCCCATTCGGATATCACAACCTCGATCAGCTCTCGCGCAAGGTTTTCATGACGCTTTGGAATACCTATCGTTTCTTTGTCAATTACGCCCGGCTCGACCAGTTCGATCCCGCTTCGGAGCAGGTCCCAGTGCACGAGCGTCCCGAGATCGACCGGTGGATATTGTCCGACCTTCAGCTTCTTGTGAAAAACGCGAACGAGTCATTTCCGAAGTACTGGGTGACCTCCTTCATGAGACAGGCAGAGGAATTCATCGAAAAACTTTCCAATTGGTACGTGAGACGTAACCGTCCGCGCTTCTGGGACCCAAGGGGCAAAGACGAGGAGACCGAGCGCTCCAAGCTGGCTGCCTATCAGACCCTTTACGAAGTTCTGGTGACTCTGGTCAAGCTGCTTGCGCCCGTGATCCCCTTTCTTTCCGAGAGGATGTACCAGAACCTGGTTGCAACACAGGCCGGAGACGCCCAGCCCATCTCGGTCCACCTAGCCGACTATCCCGAGACCAGCGAAGACCTTATCGACGAAGGCCTTTCATTCGACATGCGCGTCGCACAGAACGTAGTCGCGACAGGACACTCGTTGCGAAAGCAGTCGAGTCGCCGGGTTCGGCAGCCGCTGAATGAGATGAGGGTCGTTGCCCCGGACCCGCGTTACGCAGCCGCGCTGGAAAGACTCAGCTCTCTCGTCTCCGACGAGCTCAACGTGAAAGCGATCAACCTCACCGATGACCTCGAAGGGCTGAGCACGGTGAAGATAAAACCTAACTTCGGCTCCCTAGGTCCTCGTTTCGGAAAAGAAGCCAAGGAAGTGGCAAAAGCGATCGAAGAACTGGACGCCACGGCGGCGACCCGGCTGGCCGGCGGAGAGTCAGTCGTTGTCGCCGGCAAGCACCTTTCGGCCGAAGACGTTCACGTCCACGTGGAAACCGCCTCCGGCTGGATCGTGGGCGAGGCTGGCTCGCTGCAGATAGCGCTCGACGTCGCCGTCACCGATGAGTTGATCCGCGAAGGCATAGCCAGAGACGTCGTCCGTCACATACAGAATGTCCGCAAGGAGATAGGCCTGAATATCGAAGACCGAATCGAGGTCTCATATTCCGCCACCCCCCACGTGACGGCAGCGATCGAACAATGGGAGAGCTACATAGCCGGCGAGGCCCAAGCTGACCGTATCCAGGCGGTCGAACCTCTTGCCGACGGAACCCTCGTAAACGTAGCGGAAAGCGAAGTCAGGCTTTCCGTGAAGGTGTCGGCTAAGTCCTAGGTCTTTCTCTTTGCGGTCTTCTTGGCCGTCGTCTTTTTGGCAGTGCTCTTCTTGGCCGTCGTCTTCTTGGCCGTCGTCTTTTTGGCAGTGCTCTTCTTGGCCGGAGCCCTCTTGGCTGAGGTCTTCTTCGCTGCAGGTTTCGCAGTCTTCTTCTTGGCCGTGGTCTTCTTTGCTGCGGTCTTCTTGGCGGTCGTCTTTTTGGCCGGCGTCTTGCGGGCGGTCACCTTCTTAGCGGTCGACCGGCCCCGCGAGGCCGCTGCCGGTCTGGCTTCTTCTTCCTCCTCTTCTTCTTCATCATCCTCGGCCTCCCAGCGCGGGGTGGTAAGGACCGGTTCTTCTTCCTCTTCTTCCTCGACGGCCGGGGTCCCAACGGGCCCTGAAGTCGGCGTTGCCGGAGCCGCCGGCGTCCATGGAGAGGTGTCGGTGGCAGGAACCGCTGCACCCTCTCGCCGCTCTCTCACGATGGCAACGATCAGCAGCGCGAGCGCGATGAAGGCCAGTCCTATGGACGTGAAGATCAGAGCGGTCACTCCGGAAAGCCAGCCGATCACCAGTGTCACTACCCCGGCGATCAGGGCCACGACAGAAATGGTCATCAAGTCGGATCACCCCTTATTTGTAGATTGGATTTACTTCAGCCTGCGCAGTCTACTCCCACGGAGTCGACGGTCGGAACAATACCGAAAGAAGTCGGCAGTTTCTACGCCGTGCTATTCCTCTCCCCAGAACAGATGCTGGATAGAACGCTCGTCGTCGTCTTCCTTCTGGCGCTCCTGTGGCCTAGCCTGAGGATGAGTCCCTGGACGATCTGGAGATGGACGAGTGGGGACTCCGGCATGCTGATGCTGTCCCAGCTGGATTGGTTGAGTCGGCTCGTCTGCAGGAGCAGCGGTCTGCCCCACGACCGGCTCCGGTCTCGCAACCGGAGGTTCGCTTTCCACCGGCCGGCTCTCCTGTGCCACCGGCTGCACCGGCCGATCCTCTTCCGGCTCCGGAGCGGAGGCTTCAGGCCGTGGCGATACCGCGACCGGGCCCTCTTCTAAAACCCTCAGCTGTGACTCTATAAATGCTTGCAGCCTAGCGCGGTACTCGGATTCGAATTTCTTCATACCCTCCAGGCCGACCTCTATCTCGCGCTGTCTGGCGACGGCCTTTTCTACGATCTCTTGAGCGCGCCTCTCAGAGTTGGCGACTATCTCCAAAGCTTTCCTCTCGGCCCCCGCGACCATCCCCTGAGCCTTTTGCTTGGCCTCATCGATTGCTTCCTCTGCGGTCTTTTGAGCCGTGAGCAGAGTCTTCTTGAGCATGTCTTCTGTGGAGCGCGCCTGGTGGAGCTGCTCCTCCAGCTCTTTGAATCGATGATGGAACTCCTGGTTCTCACGATAGGTGCGCTCGAAGGACAAAGCCACCTCGTCGAGGAACATATCGACCTCTTCGTGGCTGTAGCCCCGAAACGCATCATGGAACTGCTTTTCTTGGATCTCTCGAGGGGTTAGGTCCACCTCAAAAACCTCCTCCTATCTGGCAAAGAATAGGCAAGAGCACGAAACGAACAATCAAAAACCACACCAAGAAGCCTAGATCGATAGCCATCGCTCCCGAGCGGAGCGGTGGAATGAACCTGCGCAGAAATTGCACAGGCGGGTCGACGACGGCTCCAAGGAGAGTCAGAAGAGGTCGTATTGCCTCGGGGGGTCGCCAGTCCGGCTTGAACGCGAAGACGAAAGAGAGGATGACGTGGGCTATCAGCATGTAGATATAGAGCTGCCCTAACAGGCAAAGAATGTTGCTCACTGAAGCGTCCGTTCATTCTCAAAACTCATCGAAAATCCCAGACCGGACCCTGCTTCTGAGACGATCCATGTCGGTCTGGCTGACCTCGACATTGGGCGGAGTGATGAGGTAAACGCGCGGGGCAAGCCTCTGCATGCTTCCGTGGACGACGTATGCCGCTCCGGATGCAAAAGCTATAAGCCTTCGGTGAAGCTCATCTTCGACTCCCTGAAGATTCATGATCACCGGAACCGATGCGCGCAGCTTGTCTCCGATCTCCTGAGCATCATCGAACGACCTAGGCTCGACCGTGTGGATCTGACCCGGGGGCGGGGCGGCAGAGGGCACGGCATGCATCTGGGGAAGCTCCTCCCTTCGGATGGTCCTGATAGCAGGAGGTTCCTCTAAAGGCGCGTCTTCATAGCCGTCCGAGATCTCTTCCAGCTCGTCCTCCTCAACCAGTCCGAGGTAGAGGAGGGTTTTCTTCCAGACGCCCATATTCCTTCCCTTTATCTCATTGCCGGACCGAAAATGGCCCGCCCAACTCTAACCATGGTCGCGCCTTCTTCGATCGCCACTCGGTAATCTTGGCTCATACCCATCGAAAGGTGTTGGATCCCTAGCTCAGGGTACCTGACGCTCGCTTCGTTGAGCAGCGAGCTCAGCAGCCTGAAACTGGGCCGGGCTTGCTCCTCATCTGCCACCAGCGGCGCCATCGTCATCAGTCCGCGAACCTTAACGCGCTCGAGCCCTGCAGCCCCGTCAATGAGCTTCCATAAGTCCTTGGGGGCCACTCCGGCCTTTGTACCCTCGCCGCTTGTGTTTACCTCCAGCAGCACTTGAACGTCACGATCCGCTCTCTTGGAGATCTCCATGGCGAGGGGAACGGTGTCTACCGAGTGGATCGTCGATATGAATGGAGTTATCTGCTTTACCTTGTTTCGCTGAAGGCGCCCCACGAAATGCCAGGTTGCGGCCTCCCCCAAGGCCTCGAACTTGCCGGCCGCCTCCGCAGTTCGGTTCTCGCCGAAATGGCTTTGCCCGGCAGACAGCGCTTCCGCCACCACCTCCGCAGACACCCCCTTGGTCACGGCAACAAGAATGACCTCCGATGGGTTACGGCCTGCGGTGCCGGCGGTCTCCGCTATCCGCGCGCGGACCTTCTCAAGGGATTGTCTTACGTTCATCTCCATAGGATGAGAGCTTGCCGGCCGGTGGCTTCTTCTCTTCGATGGGAAAAATAGCGATGGTCGCAGAAAGTACACGGGACCTTCGAAGAGGAGACCTCCACCCCGGCGTCCTCCAATTGCCACCGGGCGGCCGCCCTGAGATCGAAGCGCAATGAACCTTCGATTACTACAGACGGATCTGGTGCGCTTGGATGCGTGGCGCGGAAGCTGTCCAGCACGTCCTCCCCCACCTCGTAATGGCATGGTCCGATGCATGGACCGATTTGAGCCGTGATCCGGCCTTCCGATAGAGATCGAAGACTCTCGACGGTCCGGGGTATCACCGAGCCGGCAAGTCCTCTCCATCCGGCATGAATCACCCCAACCGCATCCCTGGAGGTCAAGCAGACCGGCACACAGTCCGCCGTGAAGATGGCGATCGGCAGATCCGGCTCGGAGGTCACTATCGCATCGGCCTTGGGCAGACTCGAGTCGAAACCTGCATGCTCCCTTGTGGCGACGAGGACACCAGAGGCGTGCACCTGGTGAACCGTTACCCATCCAGACGAAATACCAAGGCGCTCAGAAACCTTGTGACGGTTTTCTACGACAGTAGCGGCCTGGTCTGTTCCGGCGAAGCTCAGGTTCCCGGATTCACGGGACGTAAAAAGAGACCTTGTGTCCGGCCGGAGAGCCTCTTCTGCCGGCCCCGTCAGTCTCTCTTCCTAAGAAAGCTTGGGATGTCGAGATCCTCTTCCTCCGCCTCCGCATCGAAGACGAAGCGTGGTTCCTCGCCGAACTCTTCCTCTTCCGCAGCGTCGAGCTCTTCGACCACGCTCGCGGCAGCAGCAGGGATAGCCGTCGTTTCCTCGACTTTTCCGGAATCCCAGCGGTCGAATCCCGATGCGATGACCGTAACGCGAACTTCGTCTCCAAGCTGATCGTCTACGACCATTCCGTAGATGATGTTGGCGTCCGGGTGCGCCGCCTTGGCAATGATGTCTGCGGCCTCGTTCACCTCGAACAGTCCCAGGTCGCTTCCTCCTGAAGCATTGATCAGCACACCTCTCGCCCCATCGATGGAGGATTCGAGCAGCGGCGAGGAAATCGCGTTCTGCGCCGCAACTACCGCACGGTTCTCGCCTCTTGCGGTTCCAATGCCCATGAGGGATGAACCGGCGTTTGTCATGACCGCCTTCACGTCGGCGAAGTCGATGTTGATCAGTCCAGGAGTATTGATGAGGTCCGTTATCCCCGCCACTCCGTGGAGCAGAACTTCGTCCGCCATTCGGAATGCTTCGAGCACCGATGTCGTCTCATCGCAAACCTGAAGAAGGCGATCGTTGGGAATGATGATGAGGCTGTCGACTCTTTCCTTCAGGTTCATGATTCCCTGTTCGGCCTGAACGCTTCGACGACGTCCTTCGAAAGAGAACGGCCGGGTTACAACACCGATGGTGAGAGCGCCGAGGTTCTTGGCGATCTCTGCAACGATCGGAGCTCCTCCGGTTCCGGTGCCTCCGCCCTCTCCGGCGGTGATGAACACCATGTCCGCGCCCTTCAAGCTTTCTTCCACTTCGTCGCGATGAGCCTCACAAGCCTGTCGTCCCAGTTCTGGATCGGCGCCGGCGCCAAGACCGCGAGTGATTTCACGACCCACGTCGAGCTTCGTATCCGCGTCGGACATGAGAAGAGCTTGCGCATCTGTGTTGATCGCGATGAACTCCACGCCCTTCAATCCCGCGTCGATCATCCGGTTCACCGCGTTGACTCCGCCGCCACCGACACCGACGACTTTGATGATGGTCAGATAGTTCTGAGGACCCATCGCCATCCCAACCTCCGTTCCGTTCTGGGGAAGTATTACTCTCGACCACAGGTTGAGAGTAATGAGAATCTTGAAAGCCTCAAGATTCAGTAGAGAAATATAGGCGCGCTGCGCCGGGGGGTCAACAGGCAGAGCCGAAGTTCATCGGTGTAACTAAGGTAGCGGAGCGGACCGCAGGTCTGCCGTTACTAACGGTAGCGGACTGCAGGTCTGCCCGGGACCCGAACGTCGAGATACTCAATGACTTTGGAGTCGGTCTCTGCGCGCTTCAGGAGTGCGCGCGCCGCAAAGTTCTTCTCTTCGATCTCTTCCGCCGCTCCAAAGAGGATTCTCGTGTCTGTATCCAAGACGAAGGTGATCCGGTCAACGCTTCGGGCGGACACGCTTTTCAGCCGAGCGGAAAGGGAGGGATCGAGCTCCGGAAGGATTTCGAAAACATGCCGCAACTGCGGAAGGTCTAGCGTTGTGCCGGGTTCTACGACTTCTGGCGTGACATCTTCGATGAGAAGCAGGTCGCGCTGTCCCTGTTCTAAAACAACCCCGCTCCCATCGATCAGGTATGTCCCAGTGATTGCAGTGATCAGTGCCACCGGGGTCCTTTCGTTAACCGAGATGCGAATCGTGGATGGCAGGATCCTTTCAACGCGGACATCGTCGATCCATGGATTGGAACGAACGCGGCCGGCAACAGTACCGGTGTCGACGGAAAGAAGATGAACGCCGCGCCTCAAGCCAGTTTCCGCAACCACTTCTTCCTTGGAGAGCTCGGAGTTCCCTGCAACTTCTACACGTCGGAGCTCGAGGAGACTCGACCTCCACAGAACCGACCCACCGAAGCCAAGTCCTGCAGCAACGACCAGTGCCACTATCCATCGGATGACTCTCATCCCCGCAACTGCTCCTCGCCCTCGAACTCTCCTACGGTAGAAACCTCAGGAATCAAAAGCACTCCGCTTGCGCGCTCTACCTGTATTTGAACTCTCGCCATCAGGTCAAAGACGTCCTGAGCAGTTGATCCCGGCCGCGCGAGAAAGAAATTGGCGTGCTTCGCTGAGACTTCCGCTTTGCCGACACGCAGTTCCTTTAGCCCGGCGGCCTCGATCAATCTCCCCGCGGAATCGCCTTGGGGATTCCTGAACATCGATCCGGCGTTGGGAGCTTCCACAGGCTGAGTCTCAGAACGGTGGCGCCGGTACTCCTCCATCCTGCCGGCGATCTTTTCTTGCACGCCCGGTTGAAGCCGGAATCTCGCGCTGGACACGACGTCGTTCTGAGCGAGATTGGTGTGCCGGTAGCTCATATCGAGATCGGCCGCGCCAACGGTCGCCGAGCTTCCACCCCCGAAGTTGAAGACCGTCGCCGAATCCAACACTTCCGATACCGATGAACCGTGAGCTCCGGCATTCATCTTCACCGCGCCCCCTACGGTGGCAGGGATGGCAATTGCGAATTCCAGTCCAGACAGACCCAGCCTCGCCGCCCGGTTGGCCACTCGAGGCAATTGAGCCATTCCTCCGGCCGCCAGGATGCTCTCTTCCTCGTGCGAGATCCACTCGAATCCTTTGCCCAGGCGGATAGCGACTCCTGGGAATCCACGGTCGGATACGAGCAGGTTCGTTCCTTTGCCAAGCACGAGTACCGGAAGATCGTTTTCGCTTACGACTTTCGAGACCGTCTCCAGATCGGTCTCGGTCTCACACTCGCACAGGACCGCAGCGGGGCCCCCGAGTCTGAATGAGGTAAATCGGGCGATGGGAGCATCCGGGGTAGCTTTGGCGCCCATGGCCTCGCGCAGCTCGGCGACGGCCAACCGCAGGTGCTCGGAGTCGGCCATCGCTCAGTTGGTCAGGAGCCTGTCAGGGATCGTCGTAACGTCGCCGGCCCCCAGTGAGACGACGACGTCTCCCTCCCTGGCTTCCCCCTTTATATATATGGCGGCCTGCTCGAGAGTGGGGAGGTAGGCGACCTTCCGGCCAGGCGCAGCCTCACACACCGCGTCGGCCACGAGCTTGCCTGTTACGCCTGGGATCGGCTCTTCTCTCGCCGGATAGACGTCGGTGACGACTACCAGGTCTGCAAGAGATAGCGCAGCACCGAACTCGGTCGCCATCAATCTTGTTCTGCTATAGAGGTGCGGCTGAAAAACTGCGATCAATCTGCCCCTTGCTCCCGGAAATGCCATAAGCGTTGCTTCCACCTCGGAAGGCAGATGGGCGTAGTCGTCGTATACCGCCGTGCCGTCGAGCCAGCCACGAAACTCCATGCGCCGGGAGACACCGCGAAAGGAAGAAAGTCCAGCCGCGATCACTTCTGGATCGACGCCTGCTCGCACGGAGGCCGCTAGAGCTGCAAGCGCGTTCGAAGCGTTATGACGGCCGCGCGCAGTGAGCGGGATCACGAGGTCGTACGGCCAGCCGATCTCCAGCCGCAAGCCCTCGGCTGTCTGATGAACCACACCCTTCACGTCGGCTGTCTCCGAGAAACCGTATGTCGTGAGATTGGGATGGTCTCTTCCTATCTCAACGGCCGTCTCATCGTCGGAGCAGACCACAACGGCTTCGCTCTGAGAGGCGAATTGAGAAAACGCCGATCGATACGATTCGACCGACCCGTAGTGATCGAGATGATCGACATCCACGTTCGTGATCACTCCAACCGCAGGGTGAAGGTTGAGAAAGGTGCCGTATGCCTCATCGGCCTCCACCACGGCCCACTCCCCCGCTCCGGACCGTCCGGCTGCCCCAAGACCTACCGGATCACCGCCAATTAAATAGGTTGGATCCAGACCGGCTTCAGCGAGGACGGTTGCAATCATCGCTACTGTGGTCGTCTTTCCGTGGGTTCCGGTAACCCCAATCACCTTTTGACCAGAGAACATCTTTGCGATGGCCTCTCCTCTCCACAACACGGGAATCCCTCTTGCTCGAGCCTCGGCGATCTCGGGGTTATCTTCACCAACCGCGGTGGAGACGATCACAGCCTCGGCGGCATCGACCAATGAAGCGTCGTGGCCGGCGACCGCCTTTATCCCGCCTGCCTCGAGACGCGCCAGCACATCGGAATCATTGCGGTCCGAGCCGGTCACTTCGGATCCTCTCGCTCTCAGGATCAGCGCCATCGCGCTCATCCCGGCTCCGCCTATCCCCACCATGTGGACCTTCCCCCATGGGGCTTCCTGCTTGGTGCCGGGAGGGCGGTGCTCTTCCGGAAAAGTCTCGAGGGTCTCCTGGCCCGCTGTTTCTGCTACGACATCGGCCAGAAGGACGACAGCATCGGGGCGTGCCAGCGCTTTCGCCCGCTTGGCCATTTCGTCGAGCAGCTCCGGGTCGGAGAGCATCTCGGAGACCCGGCGGGTCAATTCGGAGCGGAGATCTTTATCGGGAACCATCTGCCCGGCCCCCGCTGTAACAACTGCCTCGGCGTTTTTTCGTTGATCATCGTCGAGAGCAATCGGAAGGGGAACGTAGATTGCCGGGACACCGGCCGCCGTCATTTCCGCGATCGTCGAAGCGCCGGCCCTGCAGATCGCTAGATCGGCCACGGCATAGACAAGGTCCATTCGGTCTGTGAAGGGATAAGCCTTCCAAACCACTCGGTCATCGGTGCGTCTAAAGTCCCCTAAGGCTTGGGATACTTCCTCAAAGCGATCTCTTCCGGTCAGGTGCAGAACCTGGACTGTCTCTTCGAACCGCCACCTCACATACAGGTCGAGAACTGCCTCGTTGATGCTCCGGGCACCCTGGCTTCCTCCCGTTACGACAATGGTGATTCTGCCGGGAGCGAGTCCAAAGGCACCGATGGCCTCCTGCCGCATAGATGCGCGATCTATTGAGGCGATTTCCCGCCTGACTGGGTTTCCCGTCAGCACCGCCTTTTCCCCGAATCTCTCTTCACTGCCTGGGAAAGAAACCGCCACAGCTCTGGCGAAGCGCCCCGCGACGCGGTTGGCCAGTCCCGGAACAGCATTCTGTTCGTGAACCACAACAGGAATCCGGTGGATCGCAGCCGCGAAGACCACGGGGAGGCTGACGTAACCGCCCGTGCCGACGACAACATCCGGGTTGAACCTGGCCAGAATTACAAGACAGCGCGCCGTGGCTTTCAGGAGCCTTGCGATCGCCCGAACATTGCGGATCGAGATCCCCTTGCCGCGCCCGGAGATGAGTACCGTCTCCAACCGGAACCCGGCGCTCGGAACTATTTCGACCTCAGGCCCCCGCGAAGAACCAATGAAGAGGATGTCGTGTCCTCGCTCCCGCATCACCATGCCAAGAGCGATGCCGGGATGCAGATGCCCGGCGGTCCCCCCGCCGGCGATGACCAATTTCATTATGAGGACTTCCGGGACCTGGCTATAGATAAAAGGATGCCGATGGCTGCCATCGTGAATACCAGCGATGAGCCGCCGAAAGATATAAGCGGGAGAGGAACACCGGTGATGGGGAGAATCCCCGTGACGGCCCCCATATTGATGAGAGCCTGTATTCCGATCCAGCCGGTGATGCCTCCGGCTACCAGATACCCGAACCTGTCCGGGGCTTTCCTGGCGATCCTTACTCCCAGATAGATGAAGAAGACGAAAAGAAGCAAGGTCGCCATGGTCCCAACGAGTCCGAGCTCCTCGCCAAGGATCGCGAAGATGAAATCGGTATGAGCATTCGGTACATACGACCATTTCTGACGGCTGGCGCCCAATCCCAGGCCGAAAAGCCCGCCACTGCCTAGCGCGATCTGTCCCTGGATCGTCTGGTATCCGGTGTTCAACGGATCCGACCATGGGTTCAGATAGGAAAACAACCTGGCTCTTCTGTACCCCTCGCCCATGATGACGGCGATAGTCATCAGGAGTCCACCCCCGAACAGCAGAACTAGATGTTTGGTGCGCGCGCCCGCCAAAAACACGACAACCATGACCGCAAGTGCGGTGATGAGAGTCGTTCCAAGGTCGGGCTGGGCCATGATCAGCAGACAAACGAGTCCCAAAACAGCGAACACCGGAAGCATCAGTTCCTTGAAGTCCAGGATCTTCTTGCCTTTGCGGTCGAGGACATGTGCCGTGAACAGCAGCAGCGTCAGCTTGGTCAATTCCGATGGCTGCAGGGTTATCGGACCGAAAACAAGCCAGCGGCTCGATCCACCTCTGGTAACTCCAACACCGGGAATCAATACGGCGGCGAGCAGCGCCACGGAGATAACCATGGCGGGACGGGCAAAACGGCGAAGCTTCCGATGATCGGTGCGGGCTAAAAGCAGCATGACGGCTACACCAATCAGAGTTCCGAGGACCTGGCGGTTGAAGAACATGAAGGAGCTGCCGTATCGCTGGAAGGCTTCGACCGATGATGCGGAGAGAATCATCACCAGGCCGATCACCAGCATGGCCACCGAAGTGGCGATCAGCAAGACGAACGGGTTACCGAGACGGCGCTCGGCCAGCGACGACCCGCTCATAGGGCCATGACCGCTCTCTGGAACCGATCTCCTCTTTCGGCATAACTCGAGTACTGGTCCCAGCTCGCACACCCGGGCGACAGCAGCACCGTGTCTCCCGGCGAAGCCAGCTTGGCGGCATGAGCCACGGCTTCTTCGACGGTGCCTGCCCTCTCGATAGGGAGCATTCCGGCGAACAGCTTTTCGAGCTTTTCTGCCGTTTCGCCCATGACCACAAGTCCCTTCAAGCGGTCTCTAGCCTCCAACAGAGGTGACAGGTCGAGCCCCCTGTCCTGTCCGCCGGCAATGAGAACGACATCGCGGGTGTCCTTGAGGGCCATCATCGCTGCATGCGGATTGGTCGCCTTCGAATCATCGATGTATCTGATCGATCCCACCTCTCTCACGAACGCCATGCGGTGAGGCAGCCCGTGGAACGAGGAGACCGCTCTAGAAAAATCCGAAGCTTGCACGCGGTACTCCGAACAGACGGCTGCCGCCGCTAACACATTTTCGAGGTTGTGGGCCCCCTGGAGGCGGATATCCGAGATGGACATGAGGTCCGATACCCTGCCGCGATGGTGAAGCTTGATCCTTCCTGCGGAGCATCCAGCTATCACCTCTGGTGGTCTCGCCAGACGGCTGCGGGCTGCACTGCGAATCTGCTCGATCTCAGAGCTCCCAAACACCGACAGCCTTGCCTTCGATCCCTCTGCGATCTGAAGACAGGCCGGATCAAAGGCATTCACGATCAAAGTGTCCTCGTCTCCCTGGTTTTCGGTGATCCGCGCTTTGGCAGCAAGATAGTCATCGAAGCCTGGATGCCAGTCGTAGTGATCGTCGCCGAGGTTCAAAACCACAGCCACGCGCGGCCGGAACTGATCGATGAAGTAAAGCTGGAAGCTGGAAACCTCGCACACGATCGTCCTGCCTTCCGTGTGGTGCCTCACCACTTCAACGAACGGAACTCCAATGTTGCCGGCAGAGATGGCGGGAATCCCCGCCGTTTCGAGGATGTCGGTGACGAGAGTCGTAGTTGTGGTCTTCCCATTCGTTCCAGTTATCGCGATGACAGGAGCTCGTGAAAGCCGCCAGCCCAGTTCCAGCTCACTCCATACCCTGATCCCCCGATCGACCGCCGCCTTCAAGAAGAAGTTGGTGGGAGGCAGGCCCGGGCTCGCCACCACGACATCAGCCCAATCGAGGAGGGAAAGGTCTGTCCCACCGAGAGTTACCCTGGTACCCGAAGCCGAGAGCTCCGCTGCGAATGCCGCCAGCTCATCGTCCGGCTCCACTCCGGGCTCGAGATGATGGAACACGGCGACTTCCAGCTCCCGGTCGATCAAAGCCCTGACCGAAGCCCTGCCGCTCATCCCGAGGCCAACGACAACGAACCTCTCGAAGTCGTCGAATGGCATCGGCATCAGTCGATACCGCCCTGCGCGATGAAGTCTGCATAGAACAGGCCGAGACCGAATGCGATCGATAGGCCGGCCAGAATCCAGAACCTGACTATGACCGTGAACTCGGGCCAGCCAATTAGCTCGAAATGATGATGTACCGGCGCCATCAGGAACAGACGGCGTTTGAAGAGACGGAAGGAGATCACCTGAACTATGACCGACGTAACTTCAATGACATACAGCCCGCCCAGCACTATCAGCAACAATTGGGTATTCGTCAGAATCGCGAGGGCTCCCATGGCGCCGCCGAGCGCGAGAGAACCGGTATCTCCCATGAAGATCTTGGCCGGAGCCGCGTTCCACCATAGAAAACCCGATGCGGCGCCGAGCATGCTTGCCGCTACCATGGCAAGGTCGAGAGAGTCCGGTGCCAGATAGCAGCCGCTTGCGGGTACGGGATCGCATGGATGGCGCACCTGCCAGAAGGCGATGATGACGTATGCGGCCATGACCATGGCAGCCGAGCCGCTTGCCAGTCCGTCGAGACCGTCGGCAAGGTTCACTCCATTCGATGCCGCGGAGATGATCAGGAACACCCATGCAAAAAACAGCACACCGAGGTCGAGGCCGAGCGGACGCACGAATGAAACCTGAGGCTGAGCCTGAGTCTCCAGTATCCCCGCTAGGTACGCGAACCCAAGTGCGATGGTTACCTGACCAATGATCTTTGAGGTCTTGCTAAGACCGAGCGACCGCTGCTTTCTGACCTTCAAGTAGTCGTCGATCAATCCCAGCCCAGCCATCGCGACGATCATCGTCATGGCCAGAAGCCCAGAAGACGTAAACGGAGTAACACAATCTCGCAACGTAATGGGGCCCGGATCGTTCACGGCCCGGAAACACTCTAGAACCCGCAAGTGCGCGACGATCCAAGCCAGGAAGGCGCCCCCGATGATCACGATCCCTCCCATGGTGGGAGTTCCCTTCTTGACGAAGTGAGCTTGCGGACCGTCTTCTCGGATCTGCTGTCCAAAGCGGTGCCTTTTGAATATTCGAATCGCTAGGGGTGTGCCGAACAGGGCAAGGATCAGCGAGAGGCTCGAGGCGAGCAGGATGTTCGTCAAGCTCCCACCACCTCGGTCTTTATCCGATCGACGAGTCCTTCCAATCGCTCCGATCTCGACGCTTTAACCAGAACCAGATCACCCGGTTTCAGGTCCGTCAGCTCGCGGACGGCTCCAGCCGCATCCTCGACCGAAACCACATCGGCCATTCCAGCATCCATTGCACCTTTGGCGATCCCTAGCGATCGAGGTCCAACGACGATCAACTTGTCTGTGGCCGATGCAGCGATTCGACCTGCCTTCAGATGCGCATCCTCAGAGAGATGTCCGAGCTCGGCCATGAAGCCGAGGACCGCGATCAGCCTCCCCCCGGGACGCCGCATCGCAGAACAGGTCTCGATTGCTGCAGCCACCGAATCTGGACCGGCGTTCCATGCGTCGTTCAAAAATGTGATCCCGCCTTGCGTGGTGACCTCCATCCGGAATGGTGACCCCTTGGCGGATTCGAGACCGGCGGCGCAGTCCTCCAGAGAGAGGCCGAGAGCGATTCCAACTGCTGCTGCCGCAAGCGCGTTTGGCACCTGTTGCCTGCCGGAAGATTGAAGTTGCACTCTTTGACGAGCTCCTGCGTGTGAGATTTCAAAAGACGGCCGGGCGTCTGAGTCGAGTCTTACATCGTGTCCGCGGACCTGGGATTCAAGGCTAAGGCCAAAGGTCAAGATCTCTGCCGCCGAGCGTCCCTTCATCGCCATCGCCAGCCCATCGTCGGCATTAAGAACCGCCACTCCTCCCTCCGGAAGAGACGAGATCAATTCACCTTTCGTCCTGGCAATGGAATCCTGAGAGCCGAATACTTCGATATGAGTGATCCCGACATTGGTCACGACCCCTACCTGAGGACGAACGTACTCACACAACTCGGCGATCTGTCCCTTTCCCCGCGCTGCTAGTTCCACGACCAGCAACTCCGTGCCGGGATCGGCGCTCAACAGAGTGAGCGGAACCCCTACCTCATTGTTGTAACTCCGTTCCGTCGCTACCGTGCGAAACTTGCGCGCCGCTACGGAAGACGTGTAGTCCTTGGTTGAGGTTTTACCAATCGATCCGGTTATCCCGACGACTATCGGATCGACCACGTCGCGGTTGAAAGACGCGATCCTGGCGAGCCCAGCCTGCACGTCGTCGACGACGATCCTTCGATCTGGCGATTCGTCATCTCCTTCGGAGCACAGGGCGGCAGGAGCTCCCTTTCGAATTGCCTCAACTATGAAGTCGTGCCCGTCCAGGACCTGTCCCTTCAATGCGGCGAAGATGATTCCGGGACCGGCTCGTCTGGAATCGACCGTCACGCCGCTTACCTCAGCCTTCGGATCGAGCAGCCCTGTGACCCGGCCCCTAGAGACTCGGATGATGTCGGAGAGCCGCGCTTTCATCGTTGCAGAGCCGCTCTCGCGACCTCGCGATCGTCGAAAGGGATCTTCGTATCCGCGAACTCCTGGCCGGTTTCGTGTCCCTTTCCCGCGATCACTACGACATCGCCGGATCGGGATTCTGAGATCGCTGCCTGGATGGCTTCGGCCCGGTCGGAGATAGCGACATATCCGCCGGAAGGTGGGGCTTTGATGATCCCCGTCAATATCTGATCGATAATCTGGGACGGTTCCTCACTGCGCGGATTGTCCGAGGTTACATAGACACGGTCGGCAATGGAAGCCGCAACGCGCCCCATCTCAGGGCGTTTTCCCGAATCCCGATCGCCGCCACATCCAAATACGACCCTCAGCTCTCCAAGGCAGATCTCCCTGGCGAAACGAAGAACGTTGTCAAGTCCATCGGGGGTATGTGCGTAGTCGACGACCACCATGAAGTCCTGGCCCTCGTCAACTCGCTCGAACCTTCCCGGTACCCCCTTCAGAGAGGAAAGCCCCGACCGGATCGCCTCTTCGGGCAAACCAACAGCTCGCGCCGCGCCTGCTGCTGCTATCGCATTCAACACGTTGAACCTTGCCGGCATGAGCACTTCCAGCTCCAGTCGCATCCCCATTCCGACCGCGAGAAATTTGGTTCCCCCTGGAATCGCCCGAACGCTCTCCGCAACCAGATCCGCGTCGCGTTCCACGGAGTAGGTCAAAACTTTCGAAGTGACCTCTTGGGTGAGTCTTCTCCCCCATTGGTCATCGATATTGATCAGCGACAGAGGAGTACGCTCCGCCAAGAAGAGTCTCCGCTTGGCCTCGTAGTACTCCTCCATCGAACCGTGAAAATTCAGATGATCCTGAGAAAGGTTCGTGAAAACAGCCACGTCGAAGTCGCACCCTTCGATGCGGCCCTGGCTGATACCAATGGACGTCACTTCCAGAGCGCAGGTGGCGACTGAAGCGCGCGTCATCGCCCTGAAGAGACGCTGGAGGTCCGAGGACTCGGGAGTCCCTATCGGAGCCGGATAGGCAGAGTCGGCGACCCTGCGTTCGATCGTTCCAACGAGGCCGGTCTTCTCACCGGAGGCCCGAGCGATCGATTCGACCATATAGGTCGTAGTGGTTTTCCCATTCGTTCCCGTGACGCCAACGAGCTTGATCTCGCGGCTGGGGTGACCGAAGAATGGGGCCGCCACATGGTTCATCACTCCTCGTATGTCGGAGGTGACCAGATGGGGCACGGGGGCACCGGTATCCCTTTCCGCAACGACGGCTGCCGCGCCTGTACTCACCGCTTGGTTGGCAAGGTCATGTCGATCGACCTTATCGCCGGGAATGCAGAAGAACAACGAGCCGGGGATGACTTCTCTGGAGTCGTAATGGAGATCGGTGATCTCCGGATCGGCTGAGAGATGACCGTCCGAACCCACGAGTGATGCAATCTCGCTGAGTCTCATGGCCGTCAGCATCGCGCATCGCTCTAATCGGCGGTCCCGTCGTGGACGGGGGGGCCGGCCTCAGGATCGGGCGCAGCCTTAGCGACATCTCCGGAACGGTCCGGGGTCGGGAGGGGTGTTCCTTCCAAAGGAAGGACCGGCCCCGGACCGATCCCGAGATGCCTTAACGAGAACTGCATGACCTCTTTGAATGCTGGACCTGCCGTGACTCCACCCCAGATCGGGCTGGGCTCGTCGAGGATCACACCAACCACGAGCTGAGGGTCACCAGCTGGAGCGAATCCGATGAACGATCCGATATACCCGGCATAGCCTGCCTGCCCGTCGGTACGCGGTTTCTGGGCCGTTCCGGTCTTCCCTGCGACCTGATACCCAGGAATCGCCGCAGCTTTCCCAGTCCCGTGCTCGCCCTCGGTGACGCGCACCAGGATGCTCGCAAGCTGTTTGGCGGTCTTGCTCATGATCACCCTGCGGGTTGCAGCAGGGGGTGACTGTCTTCTCTTTCCATTCGAGTCAATGGTCGCTGCCAGCAGCCTTGGCTGAACCGCGACGCCGGCGTTGGCAACGGTCCCATACACGTTCATGATCTGCATTCCGGTGACCGCCACGCCCTGACCGATGGGGATCGTACCCATCGAGGTGCTCCACCAGTTCGCGGTATCGGGCAGGATGCCGCCGGACTCTCCTGGAAAGTCCAGACCAGTCGGCCTTCCATAGCCAAACCTGGACAGGTATTCGTGCAGGCGTTCTTTCCCGAGGTCGAGGGCGACCTTGATCGTCCCAATGTTCGAAGATTGCTCGATGACTTCGGCAAACGACAGCTTCAGGGTCGGGTGCGGGTGTGCGTCTCGGAACACCTTGTTGGATAGGCGCAGGTTATCGGGAACCGTCAACACGTCATCGGGAGCGACCACTCCGCTTTCGAGAGCGGCCGCAGCAGTGATTACCTTGTTGGCCGATCCAGGCTCGAAGACGTCAACGAGTGCGCGATTTTTTCGCTGATCTGGCGAGCTCATGCCGACTTCATTCGGATCGAATGTGGGACTGTTGGCAAGAGCGAGAATCTCACCCGTCCCCGGCTTCATAACGATGATCGTGCCTCCCTTAGCCGACCACTTTTGCACCGAGCTTTCGAGGACGGTTTCGGCAATGAACTGGATCTCTCGGTCCAAAGTGAGGACGAGATCGTCCCCCGCAGTGGGCTGACGCACGAAGGATTTACCTGCCGGAATGGGCCGGCCCGCTGGGTCTCGCTCCATGAACAGCTCTCCCGGTGCGCCGCGGAGCAGCCCGTCGTAACGTTCTTCGAGCGCCCCCAGTCCGTTGTTGTCCATCCCAACGAATCCGATGACGTGGGCCGCAAGCTGCCCGGCAGGATAAAACCGCTTGGACTCATTGACGGCGTCAACCCCAGGGATGCCAAGGGCAATCGCCTGCTCGGCAACTTCCTCATCGACTTTGCGGGCGACGTAAACGAAACCTCGGTCTTCGGAAAGCCGCGATTCCAGCTCAGCTCGGTCAACTCCAACGACGGCTGCCAGCGACTCCGCCGCCGCTTTGGGATCGGTGATCAAGCGGGGATTGGCATAAAGAGTCTTCATGTCTCTCGATAGCGCAAGCTCAGAACCATCGCGGTCGTAGATAGAACCCCGCTGCGCCGCCAGCACGATGCGCCTCTCCCTCTGTTCCGCGGCAAGGTCGGAAAACCGATCCGCCGCAAGGGCCTGGACGTACACGAGCCTCCCGGCGATCCCTGTAAGGCTCATCGTTAGGACGACCAGTACGACGAGAACCCGGCTGCGCGAGACGGCCTTTGCCTTCTTCGCGCTCATCGCCTTCCCAAAAGCGCTTTCAGGTTCTTATCAACCAGGCTCGGCTCAGACTCTGCGACCTGGATCTTCCCGGGAGGGCCAATGATGTATTCCTGGGCCTCGGGAACGACCAATCCCAGACTCGCGGCGGCCTCGGCCACTTTCTTGGGTGACTCTGCCGCAGCCACTTCCAGCCGCATGTCGCGGAATCTTGCCTCCTGCTCCGAAGCCTGCTCCTGCAGCTCCCGCAAGTGAAATGAGCTCTGCGCGGCATAGATGTGAAGCAGGACAAGACCGAAGATCCCGATCGCCACAACCAGGAAGGTCGCTGCCAGGAATGGAACGCCAGGCCCGGTCTTTTTGGCCCGCGCTCTCCCCGGCCGCGCACTTACGAGCCTGAGATGGCCTCGGCTGCGGTTTTTGGAAGACCGCTTTGGAGTCGAACGAGTCTTCGGTTGCGCCGACATCAAGCAGCCGGCCTTCCGAGTTTCTCCGCGACTCTCATCTTGGCGCTGTCGGAGCGAGGATTGCTTGCGGACTCCTCATCCGTTGGCCGGACGGGCTTCTTGGTAAGCACGCGCAGGTCCGATTCCCGACCGCAGACGCAGATCGGAAAGTCGGATGGACACGTGCATCCTCGAGAAAGCTCGGCGAAGGTGCGCTTTGCGATCCGATCCTCGAGCGAGTGGTAGCTGATCACTGCCACCCTGCCCCCCGGAGCGGTCGCCTCGACGGCGGCAGGAAGAGACTCAGTAAGAGCCTCCAGCTCGTCGTTTACCTCTATCCGCAGGGCTTGAAAGGTCCGTCTGGCCGGGTGGGGGCCGGTCCTGCGCGTTGCCGCTGGAATGGCGTCGCGGACCACTTCCGCGAGGTCATCCGCTGTAGCAAACGGTTCCTTCGCACGCCGCCGGACGATCGCCCTGGCGATGCGGCGGGCGAATCTCTCCTCCCCATAACGGGCGATGAGAGAACTTATGCTCTGTTCCGAATAAGTATTCACGATGATCGCCGCAGTGGTCGGTGCTTCAGGATCCATGCGCATGTCCAGAGCAGCGTTACCCCGATACCCAAAACCCCGGTCGGCGCGATCGAGCTGGGGAGATGAGACCCCAAGGTCGTAAAGGACCGCCCCAGCCTCCTCATAGCCGTACTCCTCCATCACGTCCGACAGTTGCCGGAAGTTCTTCTGCACGAGGCGGACTCGAGATGACTCGAGCTTCGCGGATGCCGCTGCCAGCGCCTGCGGATCCCTGTCGAGACCGAGCACGGAAATTCCAGGATTCCTCTCTAGGAGCGCGGCGGAGTGCCCTCCTCCTCCGACCGTGCAGTCGATCAGCACGGGAGTCTTCTCCAATCCAGGTGAAAGCCAATCAACGACCTCCCTTAGCAGTACCGGGACATGGTCGAACGCCATGACACGCGATTACTCCGCAGCTTTGACAAAGAACAGTGCAATCCCGACCCAGCCGGCCAGAGTGAAGCCGGCAATGGCCAGTAAAAGGACGGTTTCCGTCAATTCCTTGACCAGCCTTGCTCCTTCGATCCTCTCCATGTGCTTCCTCCTAACTCTCCAGCTCCTCGGCGATCCCCTCGTAATCGGAGTTGAGATGGCCGCGGTAGTTCTCCCAGGCTTCCTTGTCCCAAATCTCTGCTCGATCATTGACTCCGATGAGCACCACCTCCCTGGTCAGGCCGGCGTGCTCTCGAAGGCTGGATGGAACGGTCACCCGCCCCTGCTTGTCGACGTGTTCTTCCTGCGAACCGGAATAGAGCATGCGCGCGTACTCTCTGGCCGGACGATTCTCGAGAGCCCTTGCCGATACGCGCTCCGCGTAGGTCGTAAAGTGATCGGGAGTCATTACGTATAAACAGCTCTCGAGGCCTTTGGAGATGACGACGCCATCCCCTAGCTCCTCCCGCCACCGAGATGGCACGAAGACTCGGCCCTTCGAGTCCAGCGTGTGTCGAAACTCTCCCAAAAGCACCCGTGCGCTCCAACTCTCCTACCCCTCCGCTAGCCGGCTGGTCCCTCGAGGGGTCCGGATCCGGCAGTGGCGGCTCCACCACTTTGCGCCACGTTACTCCCCTCTTGCACCACCGTCAACCTGTTTCGGCAGAAAAACTGATCGCTTTAGTGATTCTAGTGACTATTGTTAATTTTTGATGCATAACTACACAGATGTAATTAATAGCCTCCTGGGGTGATGGCGAAGCAGCGGATCGTCCTGCTCGTGATCGCGGTGATAGTTGCGGCAGGACTCCTCCTTTCCCGTCTCGACTTCCCGTGGCGGCCTTCCCCCCAAGGGCCGACTCCCGAGGCCGGGTCGCCTGCGTCACTGCCGGAGCTCTCGCTGGTCGTCGAGATCGGAGACGAGCTTCGAAGGTACCAGCTGCCCGGGGCTCAGTTCGAGGTAATTGAGCCATCACGCGCGCTAGGCATTGGAGGAGCTCGGGTAGAAATTCCTGAAAGCAGGATCTTCTCCCTGTTCCATACCGGCGACAGCGTGGTGTTTCTGAGAGGAGGCAGGGTGTTCAGCTTCGAACATCCGCGCTACGGGATCCCCTTGGACCTCGGACCGGCCAACTCTGTTTTTCCCGGTCGCACCAGGGGCAAGGTCTGGATGACACGGCGCACGGAGAAAGGTCTAGAAGTCGGAGAGCAATCCGTTCATCGGTTCGGCGCGGACTCGGTGGCGGAACTCCGGAGCGGAGAGGTGCCGGTGGCAGAAGTGGACCGTGGATTGATCTCGGTCAACGAAACCCAGAAGGGGGCCCGCCTGAGCCTTCTCGACCGGAGAACGTTCGAAGTGAAACAGAAGCTAGCCACCGACGGAGTGTTCTTGGCAGCCTCCGGATCATTTGTGGCCTGGAGCGACCGCCCGCCTTGTCCTTCGTCTCGATGCACCTTTCGCCTGCTCGACCTCTTCGATGGAACCTCGCATCAGATCGAAGGAGCGGAGGGGAGTTTCGGGTTCGTTGAAGGTGGGGCATTCAGTGAATCGAGGGCCCATCTTGCGGTCTTCGTACTGAATGAGTCCAGGAGCTTGCAATCGCTGTTTCTCATCGATACTCGAAAAGGATCCGGCCGCGTCATCCCCGGTACCGAGTTCAACTCGGCGGGTTTTGCCGGCCGAGCAGAGTGGTTCGTAGACCGGGTCTTCTACGGAACAGGATTTTCCGAGATCGGAGTGCATCGCCTAGGGGATACAACGGGAGAAAAGACCGGGATCTCTTCCTCGTGGGCCTTTATAGCGATCTAGGGCCTATCTCTTACGATGCACTTCCGCTCATCTGAAGGTAAGGCTCCCAGGTCGGGTGGAGCTTTCCTACCGAAACGATGAGAAAGAGATTGTCCTTCGGAGCCCGCGGCTGACACTTGAGCGTCAGACCCACTTCGTGGGGAAGACGGTTTTCCTTTCGCGTATTGCACTTCCGGCAGCAGGCCACGACATTTTCCCAGGTGTGGGTTCCTCCTCGTGAACGCGGGTTGACGTGATCGACGTTCTCGGCCTGTTCACCGCAGTACTGGCAACTGAAGCCGTCGCGCACAAAAACGGCCCGCCGCGACAGAGTCGCTCGGGCCCGATAAGGGACCTTGACGAAATATTTGAGTCTCACGACCGCCGGAATCGGCACGGTCATCTTCTCCGAGTGGAATGCTCCCCCATCGATGTCGGTGATCTCGGCCTTTCCTTTGAGGACGAGAACGACAGCCCGCCGGGCAGGTACTACGCACAGCGGCTGGAATGAGGCGTTAAGGACTAGTGATCTCCCCAACCGGTGATACTCCTCTTTCTACTGCGAATCAGTATAAGGGCGACTCAGGGAGTTGCCGGATCAGATTCCGTCGAATCGTCCGGGCGTTCACGCCAGATGAGTCGCGCCGGAAGACCGGGATCCTTGTCTTCGATGAGATCGGCTGCGGCCCTGCCCATCCTTGGGCCGAATTTGAAACCATGCCCGCTGCAAGCAGATACCACCAGGAGCGGCCCATCTTGCGCGAAGACGAAGTCCTCGTTGGGAGCATTGGTGTAAAGACAGGTCTCCCCGGCAATCAACCCGGGCTTCTGTCCGGATATCCCCTCGAGCCAGCTCGTCACCTCTTCGATCCCATCGTCGGTCGGTTCAAATGGCCCAAGATCCGGATCGACTTCTCCACCGTGATGATGAAGCCCGACCCGGATCCCGGCAGCCTCATATCTCTTGGGAACCAAGTAGTGGGTCGGCTCGTTCCAGTCGATGATTACGGGCAGGTCCCGGGCAATCGAAAAGTAGGCAACCTGCTCTTTCGTCACTACCAAAGGGAGTTCGATCTTGGCCGTCTGCGCCAGCTGCCTGGTCCATGCCCCAGCCCCGACGACCGCTCGCTCTGCGGTGATGGAGCCATCTTCGACAACTACCTCGACTCCATTGGGTCCGGGCGAAACCGATCGAACCTTGACCCCATATCTGAACTCCGCTCCAGCAAGTGAGGCCAGGTGGGCCTGGGATGCAACGACTTTAGAGGCAGCGATAACTCCGGTTGATTCCTGAAAGATGCCGTATGAGTCGGCGGCAACATGCAGATCGAACCGCTCGGAGATCTCGGTTGCGTCGAGCTCTTCGAAGGCAACCCCGCATTCTGAAAGTGCTTGAGCGCAGAGGGCTGCACCTTCTCCGATGTCAATCCCACCCGTGGGCTCCACTACTGCGGCGCCAAGGTCACGCTCAAGGCGCTGCCAGTCGCGCCAGCCCTCGAGAGCAAGCTCGACATAGATGGGGTCCTGATTGGAAAAACGAAAGATGCGAGTCGGCCCATGTGATGAGCCTCTTGAATGCCCTGCGTCGAACTGCTCCAGCACCATTACTCGGTGCCCTCGCCGTGACAGTTCGAGAGCGGCAGACGTCCCCATCAGCCCGGCGCCCACGATAATTATCTCAGCGTCCACGACCTCAACTATCTCCCGAAGCGGCTAAAGTTGCACCCTCAGGGGGGAGATGGCCGATCACCGAGAACGGCCCCATTGAGGAGGCGCATGGCTAGGACGAGGAGGGAAACCAGACTTTCCGGATATACGGGCTTTGCTGCGATTTTCGAGGAGATCGTCTCCAACGTTGAAAACGTAATCGAGGGGAAGTCCGATGTGATCCGTCTGGCTCTCATCACACTAATAGCTGAGGGGCATCTGCTGATCGAGGACGTTCCCGGTGTCGGCAAAACGATGCTTGCGAAAGCAATCTCGCGAAGCACCTCATGTGTCTGGCGAAGAATTCAGTTCACCCCGGACCTTCTCCCATCCGATATCACCGGCGTCAGCATCTACAACAGCCAGGCCAAGAGATTCGAATTCAAACCGGGGGCGATCTTCGCCAACATTGTTTTGGGCGACGAAATCAACCGAGCATCTCCCAAGACTCAGTCTGCACTGCTTGAATCCATGGAAGAACGTCAGGTCACCGTTGATGGGGTAACTCACCCGCTTAGCCTGCCGTTCATGGTGATAGCCACTCAGAACCCTATCGAGCACGAAGGCACCTATCCCCTGCCGGAAAGCCAGCTGGACAGGTTCATGATGCGGCTGCAGATCGGCTATCCGGATCCGGCGCACTCAATAGAGATTTTGAACCGTCACGGGGTCACCGAGCCGGTGGAAAAGATCAAACCGGTCGTCGATACCGAGGGAGTGCTGAGCCTTATCGAGGGAGCTCGCAAAGTTCACGTGGCGGACCCGCTGAAGAGATACATCGTGGAACTTACCGAAGCAACTCGTTCACACTCCGGCATCTTTCTTGGAGCGAGCCCACGCGCAGCGCTCTTCCTTCTGAAGGCCGGGAGGGCAAAGGCTGCCTCCGAAGCCAGGGACTTCGCGCTGCCGGACGACGTGAAGGAACTCGCGATACCTGTGCTGTCCCACCGAATCCTGCTGTCCGCCGAGGCGCAGATGCGGGGACTCTCCCCTGAAGACATACTTACCGAGCTTCTAAACTCCATCCCCATCCCGGCAAAGTAAGGTGGCCACCGGCCGCGGCTTCGTCGTTCTGACGGTTTCATTCCTCTTTTTGCTCGGCGGCAGACTGTTTGGAATCCGAGATTTCTATGAGGTCGGCGGTGGCCTGGTCCTGATCGTGATAGCCGGCATCGCAGTTACGGCCAGGGCCAAGCGATCGGTCTCGGCTGCCAGGTCTGTCGTGCCTCCTCGAGTTACGGCCGGAAGACCGGCGAGTGTGGAGATAACCATCACCAACGACGATCGCCGCCAGACTCCTCCCCTGCTGTACAGGGATACGTTGCCTCCCCATCTGCTCGGTAAGAGTCGCTTTGGCGTCACGCCGGTTCCAAGTAATTCAAAGAAGACCGCGGCCTACGAGGTGGTCGGTACGAGAAGAGGCGTCTATGACATCGGCCCCGGGGAGCTTACTTTCACAGATCCATACGGGACCGCTAACAAACGAGTTCAGCTCGTGGGGACATCGCGGATCACCGTACATCCCGAGGTCGAAACCCTGGCGCAGAGCGGAGGACTAGGAGAACGCTTCGGGTCCGGAAAGATGAGGCGCTTCGCCCCCACAACCAGCGGCGGCGAGTTCTTCACCTTGAGGGAGTTTCAGGCAGGAGACGACTTGAGGAAGATCCACTGGCCATCGACGGCGCGATTGGGAAAGCCGATGCTGAGACAAGAGGAACAGCAACGACAGATGCTCGCGACCATAGTCCTGGACGATCGTCACGACCGACATCGTCTGGGGAGCCCGGATTCATTCGAGCAAAGTGTCCGGTCTGCCGCCTCGATGATCGGCCTTTACATGGGGTCAGGTTTTTATGTCCGGCTTGCGTTCGTGGGCGCACCCGGCCCCGGCGGCAGGACCGAGTTTGGCCGTGGAACAGACCATTACAACCATCTGTTGGATTCGCTTGCCGTGGTTACCACCACCAGACAGGGGGATCTGGCTGCCAAGCTTGCATCCCTTCGAGCAAGCTCCACGGGGGGCGTCCTGGTGATCGTCACAACCGACGCAGAGTCTGCTTACGGCGCTCTCAGAGATCGACTTGCGGATCGAAGTGCATTCAAAATGGTCGTGATTCATCCCCTTCACGACTTTCTCTCCGTGACGGACTCCGAACGGGCGGCTAGAGAAATGAGCTTGGACGGCGTTTTAAGGCTGATGCGCGACTCCGGCATCACGCACGTAGTGTCCAGAGCCGGTCGCTCTCTCGCAGAGGCTTGGGTCGAGAGGCAGGGGGCCCCGCATGCAGCCCGCGGAGGCGCAGCTTGATCAAACAGGCCGAACGCTTCAGGCTTTTCGCGCTGACGGGACTTGCTTCTGCCGCCGTACTTTCCTACGCCAGGGTGCTGTCCGGAACTTCTTGGATATTCCCAACTCTCATCGCCGCATGGCTCTCGATCGCCGCCAGCCACGGGCTGCGGATGACCCGTCTATGGAGACCAACCACATTCGTCGTGTCGCTGTTGCTGGGGACCTGGTTCGTGGCCCTAGTGGTCTTTCCGGAGACGACAATCGTCGCTATCCCAACCCCGAAAAGTATTGCGGAGATATTGCGGGCTTGCATGGATGCATGGCGAAGGAGCCGCGAGGAATTTTCACCAGTAGTTCCCGACGCGGGATTCCTGACGTTATTGATGATGGCGGCGTGGATCTCCGGGGCCCTTTCCGTTCTGATCCTGAAAGCCTCATCTTCCCGCCAGTCCTTGACCGCAGCAGCTCCATGGGCTGCGTTGTTCGGGTATGCGGCTGCCGTTGGTACCCAGCCTGGAAGACAGCTGTACGTGGCCCTGTTTCTGGCAGGACTGATCGTGTTCGTTTTCAGCGACTCGTGGCGGTCGATCATCCGGACCCCCCACTTCAGCGGCATCAGTTCCGCAATCAAAGAACCCAGAATTGGAGAACAGGCTTCCATGGCCACGAAGATCGGCCTTTTTTCGATTGTCGGAGCGTTTGTAATTCCGATGGTGATTCCAGGGTACGGATCAACCGGCCTCATCTCATGGGGAGATGCGGGACCGTCGAAGCGCATTGAGATCAGTCCGTTCGTCCAGATCGCCCCGCGTTTGAATGAAGATACGCAGACCACGCTGTTTACCGTAAAAGCCGACGCACCGGCGTACTGGCGCTTGACCTCGCTCAATCGTTTCGATGGACACACCTGGGAGCTGCAGGGAGATTTCGAAAGGGCCGGACGCAGGATCGAACTGAGAAATCCGCCGGTTTCGCCTGGGGCAGAGATGACCCAGAACTACCGTATCTTTGGCTTAGCCGGAAGCTGGGTGCCGGCAGCGTACGCTCCAAGATCGATCAACGGGTTGAAGATCCTGGTAGACCCAGTCAGGGACACTCTTCTCACTGACTCGCTTGTTCCCGAGACTCGCTTCACAGTCGTATCCGTGATGCCGGCCCCGACTGCAGAGCAACTGCAAGCTGCTGGAGTGAGCGGAGGTCCTTCCGAGTTCTTGGAACTTCCCTCCAACCTTCCTCCTCAGATCCAGGAGCTCAGTCGTCAAATAGCGCAGAGGGCTGCAACTCCATACGATCAGGCCCTCGCCATCCAGGAATACCTGAGACGGTTCACGTACAGCGAAGAGGTCCCTCCTGGTCACTCGGCCGACTATCTAGTGCGTTTTCTATTTCAACTGAAATCGGGCTACTGCGAGCAATTCGCAGGATCGATGGCTGTCATGCTTCGTACGCTCGGCATCCCCGCGAGGGTCGCGGTCGGTTTCCTTCCCGGTCAACAAACCGGCGACACCTTTACCATCACCAACAGAGAGGCTCACGCGTGGCCGGAGGCCTTTTTCTCCGGCGTCGGCTGGGTGGCCTTCGAGCCAACGCCTAGGGCGGAAGCCGCGCCTCCGGCCTATGCATCCCCTGCTCCAGCCGAAGTAGACGAGCAGCCCCAGGATCCGGTGCCTCCGGCAGAAGTCCCCGTGGAAGATCCCCCTCCAGACTTTGCCAACGAACTCGAACCCGTCCCGGAACCTCCTGCGTCCGCCGATCGCCCCATCGACTTCGCGTGGAGGGTTACCGTCCGCATCTTGATGGGCTCTGCGATTGTGCTGCTGCTGCTGTTTGTGTCGAAGCAGGCCTTTTTACTGATCCCTTTGGCTGGAGCCTCGACTCCTGCACAGCAGGCTTCGGCATCCATGAGGGAGTTTCTCGCCCGAGCTGCAGATGCGTTCCGGCCCCGCCGGAGGTCAGAAACCTATCTGGAGTATGTCTATGCGGTGGCAGATTCCACCCAGATTCCGGTTGAGGACATGGCTCCGCTCGTAGACACCCACCATCTCTTCGTCTATTCCACAGATACCGTGGACGAATTGGCAGCAACCCAAGCCAAACGTGCCCTCAAGGCAGTTCGAGGAAGGTTCTGGAAAACCTCAGGATGGTGGACCCGGATTCGGATCCTGTTTTCACCAAAACCGCTGGCCGCAGCTGCCTTTCAGCGAGTTGCCCTGGTCCGTTCCTCGATCAGGGCGTCCTCAGCAGCGCGCAGCGTCTGAACAAATTCCTCCCGGTCGTGGAGAAACTCGGCCACGCTTCTGTCCAGCTTCCTCGTTATCTCGTCCAGAGCCAGGAAGAACGCCATTTGACCTTGGCGCAGCGCGTCCAGAACCTCTCCGTCGTTCCTGGCCACCTCGAAGATGCTTTGTCCGTCCGTTATCAGCTTGATACCCGCCAGATGTTCCTCGAGGCCGGCCTTGTCTCGCAGATATTTGTAGGCGCGCCGGACCTTTTGCAGCGACATGCCTCCTTCCAGCAACGCCTTGACTACCTTTAAGGCAACCAGGTCCCGGAAAGAGTAGAGACGCCGCACGCCGGGGCGTCCCCCTGTTGATTGGATACTTGGCCTTACGAGCCCTATTTGATCCCAATAGCGAAGCTGGTGAGGCGTACAACCCGTTAGGCGGGAAGCCTGAAGGACGCCGAAGCCTTCCACTCGAATTCCCTTCTTGACTAGATCGGTCGGTTAAAAGCTACTCAGAATGTCGTGGGGAAGAAACTTTAGTAGTGACTCTGAGTTTCTAGCAAAACGCGAAGCGTACGCGCAAGGCGCAGGGGGTTCTTTTTTGGACGCACGAGTAAGTTTTTTCGCGCCTGTAATCTTTTGGCAGGGAAAGCTCGCCTGGAGAATTCAGTTTCGCTGATTCGGCTCGTCGGGCTTACCGTCTGACTGGCTTCCGCGAGCAGGGCCAAATAATTTTTGAAGGGGCGAAACCTGCTTGACACTGGCCGTCTCCACGGCCCCCCTGCGCGCGTGGTGATAGGAAAAGGTGGCACCGGCTAGCATCACCAAAAAGGCGGCCGCTCCTACAGCTACGGATTGTGTGAAGAAGAATGCTACGAGACCGGCAAACCCCAGTGAAAAGACCACGATACCGATCTTTACCTTCCGCGAGGTTTCGCCAGCGAGGCTGGTCGCGACGCCGCGAGCGAACTTCGGATCCTCGGTGATCAGCTGCTTTTCGATCTCCTGAAGGATCTGCTGCTCTTTGTCGGATAAGGGCATATTGGCAACCTCGAAACTGCTCTAACGATTATATGTCGGCCTGCTATTTTGGGAGGCGGTGTCAATCCGAGGACTCCAGGAGCACCCCAAACTCGATAGCCTCTTCCCCAAATCGTCTCCTGACGAGATCCAGCGTTCGATCGGCATCCGACCAGCCGGCCGCAGGGTCGAAAGACAGTTGCTCGGACGGAGGCCAGTCCTTCAGGTTCGACAATGAGACGCCAAGCAACCGGATCCTAGGATGACCGGACGCTCCCCCGCCTGAAAGAACCCTTGAGATGAGGTCTCTCACCACCAGATAAATCGATCTGGCTCCATCAACTTCGGCCGGCAAGGTCACCGAACGCGTGATGGTCGTGAAGTTCGAGAATCGCACCTTGAGGGTGACCGTTTGTCCACTTATCCCCCGGGCTCTCAACCTAGAAGCAACTCTGTCGGACAGCTTTAGCAGGACACGCAGGATCTCACCTGTGTCGGTAAGGTCCCTTTCGAACGTCTCTTCGGCCCCCATCGACTTGCGGGGAGAATCGGCTACGACACCTCTATCGTCGATGCCTCTGGCGAGCCGGGCGATATGACCTCCAAGGGACCCCAAGGCTCTTTCGAGGCTCGACTGAGGCAAATTAACAACATCACCGATAGTCCGAAGTCCAAATCTCTTCAGGATCGAAGCAGTCTCGGTCCCAACCCCCCACAGAGCTTCCACCGGCAGAGGACGCAGGAACTCGTCCACTTCGTCCGGATGGATCAGAACCATCCCATCCGGCTTGGAATGCTTGGACGCCAGTTTCGCAAGGAATTTATTCGGCGCAATACCAACCGAGACCGATAGCCCTGTCTGGCCGAGCACGTCATCTCTCAAGCCCTTTGCCATTTCTTCTGGTCCGGCCCACATCTTGCTCGCTCCTGAGACGTCGAGGAAGGCTTCGTCCAAAGACAATGGCTCAACCACCGGCGAGAACGAATCGAAGACTCGGCGCACTTCTTTGGACTTCACGGCGTACATCTCGAAGTCCGGCTGGATGAAAATGGCATTGGGACACAACCTGCGCGCCCTGGAAGTTGGCATCGCCGAGTGGATCCCATACTTTCTCGCCTCATAAGAAGCCGAAGTCACTACTCCCCTGGACGACGTCCCGCCAACGATCACGGGCTTACCTTTGAGTTTCGGCTCCCGAAGCACTTCGACGCTTGCATAAAAGGCATCCAGATCGGCGTGCATGACCGGCGTGGACCATACGGGAGAAGACTTCACCTGCCGGCTGAACCTCCGCTCGAATGCCACAGCTTCTTGGGGGGGTCTTCGGGACTGGACAGATCGATCACTTCTTCACCCAGGATAGAAACCCCCTTCTCTCCGGTTCGGCGAACGATGCCTCTGACCGCCAGTATCCATGAGTCGAAAACCTTCCTCGCGTACTTGGCCTGAACTTCTTCAAACAACGCGACATCGGCCTGACCGGTCCCGTCTTCGAGCGTTAGAAAGATCACTCGCTTGCCTGACTTAACGGGGGGAGTTTGGGTTGCGACTTTGACGCCGGCGACCACAACTATTTTTCCTGATTTCTGCCGCCGAAGCTCCGAAGCTGGTGTCCAGCCAAGCGATTGCAATTGCCCGCGATAGAAAGAGATGAGATGGCGCGAAGCGTCCATCCCTATCACCTCAAGCTCGGCCTCGACCTTTTCTCTATCCGAATAGTCGCTGATGCCTGGGAGCTGGATTTCCTCTGGGCTGGATATGTTGAGTGCCATTTGCTCGGCCCTGCGCCGGATGCGCTCCGACCATCTCTCTTCGACCATCCAGAACAGCTCCCTTCTGGATCGCTTTCCTTTGATCGAGTCAAAGGCGCCACAATGGACAAGCGCTTCGACCACAGGCCTGGATGCCTCGGCTCTTTCACAGAAGTCCTGAAAGCTTCTCCACGGTCTGCCGTTCACGATCGATGAGACTTCCCCATCCGATATCCCCTTGACATCCTTGAGAGCCAGACGGATCGAAAGCGGCGGTTCTGTCCGGTATTCGGGGGCCGAGAGATTCACGTCCACTCCAAGTATCGAAACCCCATGCGAGCGGGCGTCGGCCAGGATCGCTCGTCGCGGGTACATGCCGGGATCGTGAGTCAACACTCCGCAGTAGAACTCGGCGGGAAAATGGGCCTTCAGCCAAGCGGACTGATAGGTGGGCACGGCAAAAGCGGCAGCATGAGCTTTACAGAATCCGAACGACGCGAACTGCAGTACGTCGGTCCAGATGTTCTCTGCCAGCTCTCGCTTCCATCCCCGGTCCGCCGCCATGGAGACAACTTCGTCCTTCAAAGCCTTTTGCTCTAAAGACAGTCCTGCCGGTTTTCCGCTTGCAGGATCGGGAGCCTCGAAGGTGTTGTCGAGCTGCCTGCGGATCTTGTCTGCTTTTTCCATTCCACAGCCGGTGAGGGCATCGATCACTTTCATCACCTGCTCGTGATAAACGATCACTCCCTTGGTCTCCTTCAGGATCTGGACCAAAGATGGATGCGGATATGTCGTCGGCTCGAACCCATGCCGGCGCTCGAGGAAAGGCCGCACCATGTCGCTTTTGACGGGGCCCGGACGGAACAAGGAGATGTCGATGATCAAGTCCTCGAACTGATCGGGCTGAAACTTCCCCAAAAGCTCTCTTTGCCCGGGACTCTCGATCTGAAAGCACCCCATGGTCCTCGAGTCCCTGATCAACTCAAAGGTAGCCTGGTCTTTGATCTGCAAAACTCTCTGCTTGCCTCCAGGCTCTGGCTGAGGAGTGCCCCGGCGGCCGAAGGCTGAATCGATGTCCGGACGAAAGCCGCGGGTCCGTTCGATTTCGTCCATCGTATGAGTCATTGCCGAGAGCATCCGGATGCCGAGAACGTCGAGCTTCGCGATCCCGAGGGCCTCGATGTCGTCCTTGTCGAACTGACTCATGAGAAAACCCTCGAAAGAGCTCTGCATCGGCATCAGGTCTCGCAGGCTCTCGTCGGAGAGGATCACAGCAGAGGGATGGAGCGCGAGATGACGGGGGTAGGAGTCGAGCCGGCTTGCAAGTTCGAACAGCACCTCCAGCTTCGACTGATTGAGCCCGGCAGCGGCGACTTCGGGAAGCCCCTCCAGAGCCTGAGGGATCTTCGAAGCCGAGATGTAAGGAAACGTTTTGGCTATCAGATCGATTTCGCTCAGAGGGAGGCCGAGCGCCTTCCCCACTTCGCGAAGCGCCCCCCTGGCTCGGAAGGTATCCATCATTGCCACCATCGCGGTTCGCTCGCCGTAGGTGTCCAGGATGTATCGCAGCACTTGATCGCGTCGAGCCGACTCGAAGTCGATGTCGATATCGGGGATCTCTCTGCGGTACCGATTCATGAATCGCTCGAATGAGAGGTTGTGGCGAATAGGGTCGACGTCCGAGATACCCAGCGCGTATGCGACAAGAGAACCGGCTGCGCTTCCCCGGCAAGAGCAGCGAATGCCGATCACGTTTCTTGCATGCTCGACGATGTCTGCGACTAAAAGGAAGTAACCGCAGAACCCGCCCCAGTGGATCATCTGCAGCTCCATCTGGAGACGCTCGTCGATTTCCTTGGTGATTTTGTGAAAACGGCTGCGCAGACCTTTCCAGCACGCGGCTGCCAGGATCTCGGTAGAGGACTTGGAACGATCGGGGCCCCCCTTTTCGGCGGGCAGGTCCGGGAAGTGAAACTCACCTAGAGGCAGCTGGTATTCGCAACGATCGGCAATCAAGCGACTCGTCTCGATTGCTCCGGCAGTATGGAGACGAGCCATCTCGTTTTCGCTCTTGAGGCAGTACTCGGAATTCTCGCGAGGGGCCGTAGTCCTGCTTAGAGGGACGATCCGGCGTATGCAGTCGGCAATGTCATGCACCACTGCATCTCGGCGATCTACATAATGGACGTTGTTGGTGGCAACCATATTGGCGCCCAACGAACTTCCAAGGTCGGTCAGTTGTCTGTTTCTTTGATAATCGTCGTGCCGCAGATGGTTCGAGATCTCTAAGGCGAAATCTTGCACGCCGAACACATCCAGCCATCGCCTCGCGGCCTGTTCGGCGATCTCTGTCTGTCCAAGCGCGACATGCCAGTTGACCTCGCCTTTGTCGCATCCCGAAAGGGCGATCAAGCCCTCCGAGTGATTTGCGATCTCCTCGAACGAAGTTCGTGGCCTCCGGCCCGGCTCGAGAGATTGCGCCCTGGAATCGAGGTGCATCTTGGTGACCAGCCGGCATAGGTTCGCCCATCCCTTTTTGTCTTTGGCCAAAAGGACGGCATGGAATCCATCGCCCCATTCCAGTTCCGTTCCCAGGATCGGCCTTACGCCGAAGTGATTACACGCGAGCGTGAAACGCACTGCCCCGTACATGCCGTCGTGATCGGTGAGAGCAAGAGCATCCATTCCAAGCTCAGCTGCTCTCTCCGCCAGATCGCCTACATGGGCGGCTCCTTCTCTAAGCGAGTAATTCGAATGTGAATGGAGATGAACAAACCCACTCATCGATCTTTGTGACGGCAATCAGAGGGTGGGATGCCGGACGCCCGGGGAGCGCACGGGGAGAGTTGCGGGCGCCCGGCTACTTGCTCAATCCCACACCCTTGCCATTCGCCATCGTGATTTCTCCCGGCCGGCGAGCCGGTCGAGACGGAGATCGTAGGTTCCTCCAGCGGCTTCGACTCTGAAGCACTCACGGTCCTTGGCCCGCCCTGCGTCCCAGGCTTCTCCGGCCTCCCGCCAGTACTTCAGCAGCCGGTTGATCGGATACCGCCGGCCCCTCCATCTAAAGGCGAGGGGGGCCCCAAGGACGCCTCCTAACTCCACCTCGATCGGGTCGTCGTACCGCTTGGTCAAGCTCTCACCTTCTATGATTCTCCGTAATCGAACATTTGTTCGGAGGACTTGAAACCGTACACCTGTTCGGTAGGGCTTGTCAACTAGAGATCGGGGCGTTTGAGCTACCCTGACCCCCCCATCCAGGCTGGAGAAAACGTGGCGACCGACGTAGAGCAAAAGACCTCAGAAGCGCTCAAGGAAGACCCCAAGAAAAAACGGCTTTGGCGCAACGTGATCGACGCCGTCAAGCTCGCATGGGCAGCCTCTCCCAAGTCGTTCCTAGCAATCGCCGCATTCACGATCGTAGCCGCGGTGATACCTCCGATAGTCGTCGAGCTCGGTAGGCGGTTGGTCGATCTTGTCGCCTCGAGCCGCGAAGTGAGCATCGACCGGTCGGTCCTGCTGTGGACGGTGGCCGGTCTCGGAGCCGCAGCTGCCGGCCAGCGTGTTTTAAACAATCTTCAGAGCAATCGCCAGACGGTCTTTGCAGAAAGAGTTGGCCTTCATGCTCAAGCCCGATATCTGGAAGTTGTGTCTCATGCGGATGCAGGCTACTTCGACGATCCCAAGTGGCATGACCGGGTGCAGCGCGCATCGCGCGACGTGAACTTTCGGCCATCGAACCTGACCAGGTCCTTGATAAGCCTCGTAGGGTCCGCAGTGACGGTACTGGGAATGTTTGCCGTGCTATTACGTGTTCATTACCTGCTGGTTGGGATGGCACTGATCGCCGTGCTTATTCCGATACCGGTGCAAAGAGGTCTCGTAAAGAAGAGATACAGCTTCTACTTCGAGCAAACCCCCACCGAGAGGGAGATGTACTACCTCAGATGGGTTCTGACCGACTCGAGGATGGCCAAAGATTTGAGAGCCTTCCTCCTTGAAGACTGCGTTCTGGCGCGCCACCGGAAGACAGCACTCGACCGGCATGAACGACTGAGCAGTCTTTATCGCAGAGCTAACCAGATGTCCGTGGTGGTTGGTCTATTCAGTGGAGCGGCCCTAGCTTTGGCCTATTGGTTTGTGGCATCGAGAGGTGTCGCCGGAGAGGTGACACCAGGACAGGTAACCGCAGTAATGGGAGCGCTTACCAGTGTCACATCTCAAGTCTCCTCGATCATCGCTTCTCTGATCGCCATTGAGGAACACGCCACTTTTCTGGACGACTATTTCACTTTCTTGGAGCTTCCCCGCTTGATCGAAGCCGGCGACCCGAAGCAATCGTTGCCCAAGGAGCTGGACGACGGGATCCGATTCGAAGGGGTCCATTTCAGTTATCCAGGAGTCGATCAGCCGGCGCTTGGAGGGATCGACCTGCACATAAAGAAGGGCGAATTGGTTGCCCTAGTCGGGGAGAATGGGGCAGGCAAGACCTCAATGGTGAAGCTCCTTTTGCGCTTTTACGATCCTACGTCGGGCCGTATCACGATCGGCGGTGTGGACCTGAGGAACGCGACTCCGCAAGACATTCGGGACAGGATTGGGGTGCTTTTCCAGGATGCGTATGGTTACGTTCTTTCGGCCAGAGAAAACGTGACGCTTGGGAGAGTCGAGAAAAGTGCGAGCGATGAAGAAATATGGGACGTCCTTCGCCGAGCTCGGGCCGACGGCATCGTCAAGGAGCTAAAGCAAGGACTGGATTCAAACGTCGGGCGATTCTTTGAGGGCGGCAAGGATCTCTCCGGAGGTGAGTGGCAGCGCATGGCTCTTGCTCGCCTCATGTTCCGGGACGCCGACATCTGGATTCTCGATGAACCCACTTCGTCTCTCGACCCAGAGGCAGAAGCAGGGATCTTCGCCGAGCTGAAGGAGAACCTCCGCGGTCGCATGGGTATCGTGATCTCCCACCGGTTCTCAACGGTCAGGATCGCCGACCGTATCGCCGTGGTAGAAGACGGAAGGATCACAGAGCTGGGAACCCACGAGGAGCTTATGAAGTTGGGAAAGCGATACGCTCACCTATTCGAACTTCAAGCTGAGGCTTATAGGTAAAGGCCATTGAACTGGGTCGATCTCATCATCATCGTTGCCGCCATCAGCTCTGCCATAAACGGGTTCTATCGAGGCGGGGCGCGCCAGCTGATGTCGTATGGGGGCTTCTGGCTCGGCCTCTTTCTGGGAGCCGCCCTGGCCCCCTCGGTCGCCGGGGCCTTCTCGGGGTTCTTGGCACGCATCGTCGTGACCCTGGTAGTGATCTTCGGCTCTGCATCGCTCCTGTCGACCGTTGGGACCATTGCCGGGACTCGAATTTGGGGGAACCTCAGGCGGATGAGACTTGGCGGCGTGGACGCCGCCGTGGGATCAGGAGTCTCGGTGGTGGCCGTCCTGCTCGCAGCATGGTTCCTGGGTCACATGTTCAGCCGGGTGCCCATCGGTCCGATCAGCTCCTCGATCCACCAATCCAAGGTCATTCAAACCACCAGCAAGGTACTTCCCCCGGCTCCATCGGTGATCGCGGAGGCCCGCCAGCTCTTTGCCTCGGCCGGCTTCCCAGATGTATTCGCGGAGCTCGAGCCTGCTCCGGCGGAAGATGCGCCACTGCCGGGAAACCCCCAGGTTCAAGCGGCAGTAGCGGCGGCTCGTAGCTCGACGGTCAGGATCGTCGGCTCCGGGTGCGGTGGTGTCCAGACAGGATCGGGATTTGTGGCAGCCCCCGGCCTGATCGTAACGAACGCTCACGTCGTAGCAGGAATCGACGAGCCTTTTGTTGAAGACGCAAACGGACGACACGCCTCAACTCCCGTGCACTTCGATCCCAACATGGACATCGCCATCCTTCGTACAAGCGGTCTCGCAGGTGACGCATTGCCGATGAGAGGCGCAACTGTGGACAGGGGTCACAGCGGAGCCGCGCTGGGCTATCCGGGAGGGGGCAGCTTCACGGCATCGGCGGCCGTCGTGCTTTCTGCATTCGAAGCAGTTGGACGCGACATCTACGGAAGAGACTTGAGTGAACGTCCCGTATATCAAATGAGGGCAGAGATCCACCCAGGCAACTCTGGCGGTCCGTTCGTCGATGCCCAGGGACAGGTGACCGGAGTGATGTTCTCCGCGTCTGCGAGAAGAAGCGATGTCTCCTACGCCATTCAGTCTCCAGAAGTCGCAAGCATGGTTCGGGAGCACTCCGGCAACCGGCAGCGAACCGACACTGGACCGTGCACTCGCTGACAAGGTGAGGTCTGCCGAGGAATACGAGGCCCTCCTTCACAAGATTTCCTCCGAATTGGAAAGCGATGGCCTGTTGTCGGTTGCGAGAGTAGCCGCCCGCAAAGCGGTGACCGCCAGGCTGGACCCGCCTCTGGCCGCCCCCCTCCGCAAGAGACTCGCGGCCATGAAACTCAGAAGCTTGTGGTCGCATCAGATCGAAGCGATTGAGGCTCTGCGCAACCGTCAGAACACCATCATCGCGACCGGTACCGCCAGCGGAAAGAGTCTCGCGTTCAATCTACCGGTGATGGAAAGCGTACTGGCCGATCCGAAGTCGAGAGCGCTCTACCTATACCCCACCAAGGCCCTTGCCCAGGATCAGCTGAGGGCCCTTCGAGGCTTCGCGCTTCCGCAGATACGGGCGGCCACTTATGACGGGGACACCCCTACCGACGAGCGCACGTCCGTCAGGAAGTTCGCCAACATCGTGCTGTCGAACCCAGACATGCTTCATTTCGGGATTCTGCCGAGACATACCCAGTGGGCGGAACTCTTTGCGAACCTCACTTACGTTGTGGTCGATGAGGCTCACGTTCTGAGAGGCATCTTCGGCTCGCATGTTGGATGCATCCTCAGGAGACTCAAGCGGATAGCAAGACACTACGGCGCCAGCCCTACTTTCGTCATGGCATCCGCGACCATCGCCAACCCACGGGCCCTCGCGGAGAGACTCATTGGAGAGCCATTTGTAGAAGTCACCGACGACGGCGCCCCGCGCGGAGAGAAGATTGTTGCGTTTTGGAATCCACCCTTGGTTGACGAGAAAGAGGGAGCGCGGGGTTCGTCCAACTGGGAGGCCGCCCGTCTCATGAGCGCGTTCGTGGACGAAGACATCAGAACCATCGCTTTCGCCCGATCTCGCAAGTCCGCCGAACTGGTAGCCAGGTACGCGAAGGATCTGGTGAAGAATGATGACAATGCTGCCCTCATTCGTCCGTATCGGGCGGGCTACCTTGCGTCGGAGCGAAGAGAGATCGAACAGGAACTTTTCACCGGCAAGCTCAAGGGTGTATCCGCAACCACGGCTCTCGAACTGGGGATAGATGTTGGAGGGCTGGACGCAATCGTCTTGAACGGTTTCCCCGGGACGGTGTCTGCCTTCCGCCAGCAGGCCGGTCGCTCGGGGCGGGCCGCCGAGGACTCGGTGGCGGTGCTGATCGGCCAGGACGACCCTCTGGACCAGTACTACCTGTCACATCCAGACATCTTGCTCTCGAAGCCATTCGAGACGGCACTGGTTGACACGACCAACCCGAACATCCTGAGGCCTCACCTTGGCTGCGCCGCATTTGAACTGCCCATCGGTGCAGACGAGATAGAGGAGACCTTTGGTGAAGGCGCGGCCCCCGTGGCGCAAGCCATGCTCGATGACAGTGAACTGGGGGTCAGAAAAGCTCGAGGGACGCGAACCGAGAGGCTCCACTGGAAGAAGCAACAGCCCCCGGGAACGAATCTCGACATCCGGTCGCTTGGGTCAGGGTCGTTTTCCATCGTGGAGGAACAAACGGGCGCACTTCTCGGGACCGTCGATTCCGCAAGGGCATTTCACCAAGTTCACCCCGGCGCGATCTACCTCCACCAGGGCGACAACTACGAGGTCTCGGTATTGGACCTCGGAAGCCGGGTCGCTCTCGTAGTGCCGAGCAAAGCCGACCACTTCACTCAGGCCAGAGAGACCTCCGATATCAAGGTCATCGAGGTCCTGAATGAAAAATCGGTCGGCGAGGCGATCTTCTACCTCGGAAGAGTGATCGTGACCGAACAGGTGGTGGCTTTCGTCCGTCGCAGCATAGCCACGGGAGAGACCATCGAGATCGTTGATCTGGATCTTCCGCCCCAGACTCTAGTCACAGTGGCGTTCTGGTACACCGCCGGACCTGAGCTGGTGACGAGAGCGGGAATAGCGGAGAAGGATCTTCCCGGCTCACTGCACGCGGCAGAACACGCGGGCATTGGGATCCTGCCGGCCTTCGCGATGGCCGACCGCTGGGACATAGGAGGAGTCAGTACGGCCCTTTCCGCCGATACCGGTCTGCCAACCGTCTTCATATACGACGGCTATCCCGGAGGCGTCGGCATCGCGGAGAGAGGTTTCGAGAAAGCCGCAGAGCATCTCACCGCAACACTCGAGGCCGTGCGATTTTGCCCGTGTGAATCCGGATGCCCGTCGTGCGTTCAGTCGCCGAAGTGCGGCAACGGCAATGATCCTCTCGACAAAAGCGGCGCCATCGCCCTGATGACGGCAATCCTAAGCTGAGGTTTAGGCGTCTATCGGGTGTTCGGGCAGGATCACGCGCTCCGTGGGTACCGGCGACGCAATCGGAAGACTGAACCTGAATGAGGTTCCTTTACCGACTTCTGTGTCGATCGACAGCTCTGCGCCATGCAGGGCCAGGATCTCTTTAGTCAGAGCCAGCCCCAGACCAACACCTCGTGTCGATCTCGTATTCTCATCGCCCCCTCGGAAGAACCGTTCTCCTAGGTGCCTGAGTTCGGCCGGAGGTATCCCGGGCCCGTCGTCTGCGACCGCCACTACTGCGCGGCCGGAAGCTTCGTGCACCGTTACCCAGATCCGGCTGCCATTTGTGGTGTGTTTCGTGGCATTGGTTAGCAGATTCTCGACAACACGCTGAATGAGGATTGGATCGGCATGAACGAACAAGCTTCCTGGGATCGCAACCGAAAGACTGTGGTCGCCGAAGAGATCTCCCAGCCTTGCGGTCGCGCCGGTAACCAGCTCGCTCAGGTCGAACTGCTCTTCTCTTATCTGCAGCTTTCCGGCCTCCAGCCGCGAGAAGTCGAGGAGGCTGGTGATGATGTCGTTCAACGTTGAAGCGTTGGCGCCAACTCGTTCGAGAAGATGAATCCGTGACTCTTCGTCGAGAGCATTCCACCTCTCGAGAACCGTTACGGTCATTCCGTGGATCGAGGTAAGAGGAGTCCTGAGCTCGTGTGAAACGTTGGAAAGGAAGTCGCTCTTCAGCCGATCCAGCTCTGCCAGCCTGTGCACGGCCTCACGCTCGGACTCGTATGCGCTTGCGTTTTCCAGGGCTCTTCCGACCTGCGCCGCCAGCAGTTCGAATGCCTCAACCTGCTCCGGCGTGACATTTACTTCAAACCTCGAGCCGCCCACAAGTGCCCCTCCGAGTACGTCGCCGGTCCAGACCGGGGCGGCAACTACCGACCTATAACCGTCGTCCCTGAGAATCGGCACCGCTTGAGGCAGCGAGGCATAGTCCTCTACTACTACCGTTTTCTTTGCCTCCATCACCAGCCCTGGCATGCCGAGATCCCATGGGTGCTCCATTTCGCAATATTCAGCCGGCAGCCCCGTGCTCTCCACTACCTTGAATGTCTGGCGGTCCCTGTCGAAGAGCACCACGTTGCTTGTCTCGAAACCGATCCGATTGACCGCTTCGATCACAGATTTCAGAACGCTCGACTGGTCGAGCGTGCTCATCGACCGGATGGCCGATGCAACGATGGCCAGAAGTCTGGCCCTCTCCTCCGACTCTGCCCGGGCAGCCCCATGAGCATTTATCTGCCGGGAGAGTTCCAGCGAAAGAGTGGTGGAAAGAAATGCCGCGGTCCCCATGATCGCCATCCTCAAAAAGATCATGTCCGCGGCCAGGACCCACGGCATGTACCACAGGATCCCAAGATAGGAAGCAAAGGTGAGTGCCAGCAGCGCCGCCTGCGCTTTGATCGGATAGCACGCTACCCCGAAGAAGACAGTCGTCAGGGCATAGATAAAGAACATGTCCGCATGCCTGGCTCCCTGAAGTGCTACCAGTCCCGTAATGAGAAGGATGTCGAAAGCAGACCACGCGTACATGACCCACAGCCCATAGCCAGACTCGAAGAGGCGCTTCCAGGGCAGCAGGGCGATGAAAGTCACTCCCACACCCGCCGCGACGAGAAGCCCGACATATGGGCCCGGATGGGTTGGTCCCCCTCCCGGCAAGAACGGGAACACCAGCATCGAGGCCACTATCAGGTAGGTCGCGGCCACCGCTATTTTTACCGCCCGCAGCCTGAACGGAATCAGGACATCCTCTTTGGCCCGCGCGTCTTCCGTCGCCCTTTTCACTATTCATGTCTTCGGGACGGGAGCCCACTCAGACAATGGGCATTTCGGACTATTTTGAGGCTAGTCCGGGGCGCTCAGAAGAAACCGAGGGCGCTCTTGGCGAAATCGGTCATCTTGTCCGGTCCCCATGGTGGATTCCAGACGAGCTCCGTGGTGACGGCGTTCACCCCTTCCATAGGACCGAGGGCGTCCCTTATGTCTCCTTCGATGACCGGGCCTAGGGGACAGCCCATGGAGGTGAGGGTGTGGATGACGTGGACCTCTCCGTCCTCGGTGACAGAAACGTCGTAGACCAGGCCGAGATCCACGATGTTGATGCCGATCTCGGGATCGTTTACGACCTTGAGGGCGTCTTTGACCTGCTCTGCACTCGGAGCGCTCATGAAGTCAGTTTAGTCCGAGCAGAGCACCTGCGTTTTCTTTCAGGATCTTGGCCTCTGCATCACCCAGCTCGAGTTGTTCGATCTCCTCCAGGCACCTGGAAGGAGAAATGAACGGATAGTCACTACCCCAAAGAAACCGGCCGGCCAGTCTTCCTTTCATCTCTCGAACCACCTCGGCGGGGATGTATCTAGGAGCCCAACCGGATATATCCAAATAGAGATTGGATTTGTGAAGGGCCATCGCCATGGCCTCGATATGCCAAGGCCACCCGAAGTGCGCCATCACTATCTTCATGTTCGGAAATTTCGCCGCTACCGGATCCAGAAGGATCGGCCGTGACAGGTCGATTCTGATCCCCTGGCCGCCGGGCGCTCCCGCGCCGATACCAGAAGTCCCGGTGTGAAAGATGCAGGGGATGGCAAGCTCTTCGCATTTCTCCCACAGGGAGAAGAACCGGTCGTCGGAAGGATCGAAGTTCTGAAGAGAAGGGTGGAACTTGGCTCCGTGCATCCCGAGTTCCGAGATCGCCGTCTCGAGATCTGCCGCAGCGGACTTCTTGTGAGGGTCGACGCTGGCGAAACCGATGAACCGTCCCGGAAACTTCTCCTCGATCGCCGCTACATCCTCGTTGGCGACGGGCGGCATTCGGGTGAACGTCTCAGCGTCCCAGGCCAGCAGAACCCCAATGAGATCGAGCCGTTCGTATTCCGCAGCAAGCTCATCGACGGTGATGATGTCAACCTTGCGATGAAAATAGTTTTCGGCGGTCTTCAGGTACGGGCCGATAGAACCCTCCAGCCACTCGATGGTGGGAAGGTGCACGTGGAAATCAATCGCTCTCAACTGTGTAAAGCCTCCGGCGCAGGTTGCCAGTCATGATGGCATACCCCTCGAGGCGAAATGTCCGATAGTTCCGGGTGAGCAAAAAAATTGGAGCGAGCGCGTGTGATTCGCCGTTCCGTCTCGTTAGTTAGGAGGACGGGGCCCATCCGTCTGGCCATCGCGGCTATGAACAATCCGGCTAATGGGACAAAGGAGACAGGGGATGAAGAAGGGATTGATTGCCATACTGGTATTGCTAGTGCTCGGTTCGGCCATGGTGCCGGCGTGGGCACAGAGCATTCAGGTCTCTTTCCAGGGAACCTCCAGCGCGAGAGCCCTGGATCTCTCAATCCCAGCTCTGAGACAGCTTGGCCTGCAGGATCAGTTCAAAGGACTGACCGTTGGACTCACGAGCGCTGACTTCAGCATCTCCTCGAGTAATAAGGCCGTGAGTGGCTTTGCCGCAGGAAAGTGCGAGTTCATCGCCTCCCAGCCGGACCCGGGGGCCCTTCCCTGCGATCAGTCCACCGTTGAAACCTCCTCGGTTTCTTCTCCCGGAGGCAACGGAGCGTGTGTCGACAACTCGTCGATCGCGGTGGTCAACCTCGCCACCGCATGCGGAAAGTCGGCCTCGAGCCTGACTTCTGCAGGACTTCCCTCCAGTCTCAACGAAGCCGGTGTCGCCAGTGCCCGTGTCTCCGCCAACCTGGCCGACCTCGGCTTGGGAGCGGCGCTAGGTGTAGAAGCCACCAAGGACCAGCTTCTCACCGCGGTCCAAGGCCTGACCAACGACGTTCTCACCAAGGCCAGCTCGGCCCCAGTTGCAGGCGAGAAGGTCGCCGCCCTGAGAGACGCCACCAATGAGTTCCTGGCCAACGTGGCGGACGGCAACCAGTTTGCAGTGCTGAAGGTCGGAGCGTCGACCACAAACGTCATTCCCGACGGATCCAACACAAACGTAGTTTCCGAAGCCGCAGGAGCCAAGATTGGCCTCCTTGGCCTGACGAACGCTCTCGAGGATGGCCTGGTTATCGTCGAGATCTCTTCCGGCAAAGCCATGGCGAGCTTCGACGGTACCAGCGGCCTCGCTCAGGCCAGCGCCGTTGGTCCGGTAGCTACGGTCAAAGTCAGGGATCTGATCAATCTCGACAACAACGCAGCCACGCAGTACCTGGAAGTGATCATCCAGCCAGAGATGCTGAACTCTCTTCTGGCTCCACTTTCCTCAGCTCCGCTGTTGGAGACCACGGTCGAAGCCGGTTCCCACACCCAGGGCGTCCAAACCGGTAAGAGTGTTTCGGCCTTCGCCAGCGGCGTGACGATCCACGCGCTCAAGGGACTCGGTGAGAGCGAGGCTGGAAAGAAGGATGGTGGCATCCTGCTGCGAATCGCGGCGGCCGACGTGAGGCTCGCGGGTGACATCGCCACTACTGAACCCCCGTGCTGCGCACTGGCCACCACCGGCGGCCCCGTTTACGGATACCTGGCGGGAGCGGCACTCATGGCGCTTCTCGCCCTGGCGCTTCTCGTCTACGTGAGGAAACTGCGCACCACAGTCTGAGCAACTATGAAGCTGAACACCTTCTTGCCGCGAGTATCTCTCGGGCGTCTGTTCGGAAGGAGAGCACTGGCAGGCTTTCTTTCCGTCATGGCGGTCGGGATGCTCGCGGGAGCAGGTTGGCTGGCAGGCTACCCCTTCTATACCGACCTGCGAGCCGCGCAAGAGCAGAAGCGTCTCGCCGCCAGCTTCGAAACTGCTTCCCTCAAACACTCCTACCAGGAGCGTTCGTTCACAGAAGGAACGGCGCTAACGCGGATGGTCATCCCCAAGCTGAACCTCGACACGGTAGTTGTTGAGGGCGTCTCTTTGAAGGCGCTTGCCGCAGGAGCGGGACATTATCCTCGGACCCCGCTTCCAGGAGAACTAGGAAACGTCGGGATCGCCGGCCACAGGACGATGAACGGCAAACCACTTTCGAACCTACAGAAGCTCGCTGCTGGAGACCGCATCGTTTTGATCACTCCCCTGGCGCAATTCACCTACGAAGTGATCCCGTCATTCGATGGGCACGCCAATCCCTGGGTCGTGCACCCGAACGACATATCGGTGTTGCAGGCAACCGAAGAGCCCATGCTGACCCTTACCACCTGCCATCCCCGCGGCAGCGCGAAGCAGCGGATGGTGGTCAGAGCAAAGCTGGTGGGAACGGAGGGTATTGCATGAGAAGGCTGACGCTAGCGATCATTTGTCTTCTCATCTGGGCCATCTCGGCTGGCACTGCCATGGCCGTGAACGACGTCACTCTTGAAGTAGTTCAGGCTCCGCCGACCGGGTCAGTCTTGAGAGGCGACGATCCATTTCCCATAACAATGCGGGCAAGAGCAGATTCCAGCCTCAAATCGTTCAGTGTCCTAATTGCTCCGGCGGAAAACCCCCGGCCGGGCATGGAGGTAGTCGGCGGATCGACGAGCGGGTCATGGCCCACAGGGGCGAAGACCTCCGAGACACTCTCCGTTTCCTGGAGCACCAAGAATGTTACTCCGTACAACGGTCTCTACAGGATCATCGCTACTGGCGAATCTCATGTCGGAGGGACCAAGACGATCCGCCTCGATGGCTACGCGGTCGACAATCTCCCAATCGCCGTTTCGGGCATCGTGTCCGAGATAAAGGGAGATGATCCGTCTCTCAATTGGCAGGCAAACAGCGAGATCGACCTGATCAGCTATCGCGTCTATCGCGCAGTCGGTTCTTCAAGTTATAAGAACGTTTCCGTCACCACTACGACGGCATATACAGATAAAGAGGCTCCCAAAGATGTCGAATTGAAGTACTACGTGACTGCCACCAGAAGAAGTGTCGTGGCAAACCAAGGATGGGTAGAATCTGCGCCATCCAAAGCCACCTCGTTCTTCATCCCCCTTCCCCAATCCAATGCCCAGCCGACGGTCTCGGCCCCACAGGAGGCACCGGCACCTCCGCCGATTCCGAACGTCGAGGCTCGGCCCGCAGGCAAAATCGTTCACCATGGTTTCGGAGAACTGATTCCATATGGGACAGTCGATGACTCCCTGCCCAAGGTCCCGGCGCCACTCTCCCAGCAAGAGGGTCCTGCGATCCTCCAGCCCAGGTTGAAGTCGCCGGCTCCCATTTCACTCCCCCAGGTCTACAAACCGCCGTTTTTCGCCGCGGCCCTGCTCATGATCGCGGGGGCCGCGCACATAGGCAGGCTTGCGATATCGATGTTCGTTGATGGGGAAAAGCGAAGACCTATCGATGGGCATCAAGCAGAACCCGCTTCATCTGTCTAACGGCACCGGCTGGGTCCTGCGCTTCGGTAACTGCTCGCAGCACTGATACCCGGAGTGCGCCAGCTGCGACCGCCTCAGGCAGGGTCTTCAGATCGATGCCGCCGATCGCGTAAAAGGGAATAGAGGATCTATCCGCGGCAAACTCCACTAACTCGTATCCGACCGCAGGCCGCCCCGGCTTAGTCGGTGTGGCGTGGACGGGGCCAACGCCGATGTAATCCGCGCCGCTTTTCTGCGCATCCAGAATCTCGCCGGAAGAGTGCGTGGAGAGACCGATGATTGGGCCATCTCCAAGAAGTTTTCTTGCCGCCTCGATCGGAAGGTCATCCTGACCAAGGTGCAGCCCGTGTGCTCCCGATGCGACGGCGAGGTCGGCGCGATCGTTCAGGACAAAGATCGCTCCGAACTCCTCTGCCCTGCGGCGCGCAGTCTCCGCATGTCTCAACAGAGCAGCGTCTTCTAAGTCCTTTTCTCTGAGCTGAACCATATCTACCCCAGCTTCGAGTACTCGAGGCAGAAAGTCATCGAGATGGACTCCCCCAGGCTCCGATGGAGTCACCAGATATAGAAGGGCACGGTCCAGACGGTCACGAATGTCCATGTGAGAGAGGATAGTCGTCATGAATCGAGCGTTCGGAATCACTGCTACCGAGGACAGGAAGGCTGCGGAAGCCGTGGCCCTCGCGGCCGAGGAAGCTGGATATTCTGCGATCTGGACCAACGACGGCGTCGCCGACGGCGTCGCGACGGCTTCATGGATGGCAGGGGTCACCGATCGGATCGGTGTCGGCATCGGAGTGGTGGCATGCGACCGTATGCCGGCGGCCGATCTGGCAGAGAAGGTTAAAACCGTTGCTCTCCCCCTCGATCGATGCGTGGTCGGGATCGGTTCGGGCTTCTCGTCTAACCCCATCGAGGACGTTCGCGCGGCAGTTGGGGTGCTGCGAAGCACGTTCGGCGATGACATGACGATCGCGGTGGCGGCCATGGGCCCCCGCATGTGCCGCCTGGCGGGAGAGATATCCGATGTCGTTCTTCTCAACTGGATGACGCCGCAGAGAATCGCTTGGGCCCGGGGCAGGATTTCGGATTCAGCCAAAGGCCGCACCTCCGAGCCGAGGGTGGCGTCCTACGTACGTGTCGCCACTGGGGCCGGCGCGGCCGGCAGGATCTCGGCCGAAGCAAGCCGCTATGCATCCATACCTCATTACGCCTCGCACTTCAGTGCGATGGGAAAGAGGCCGGGAGAAGTCGGCATCGCCGGTGACTCTGGGGAGCTGGAAACCTCCCTGAAGGAATACGAAGAAGTCCTCGACGAGTTAGTTGTGAGAGGAGTGCCGGCATCGGGCGACGTGCAATCGACGCTCGAGATCGTCCGAGCCGCCTCGGGCAGGTGATGTCTATGCCAGAGAAGAACTTCGACTGCGTCATCGTGGGCGGCGGCGTCATCGGGCTGGCCATCGCGTGGCGGATCTCTCAACTCGGACTGAGTGTCGCGCTGCTCGAGCGCCATCACCCTGCCCTCGCCGCTTCTTGGGTGGCTGCTGGGATGCTGGCGCCGGTCACGGAAGTTAGCTACGGAGAAGAAGAGCTGCTTGCCTTCAATCTCGAGGCCGCGGCTCGCTATCCGTCCTTTGTCGAAGAGCTCTCTCGATCCTCTGGGATCACAGTGGAGCTCTCGAAGAATGGAACGCTATTCGTCGCCCTCGACCGCGATCAAAAAGAGGCGCTGGAAATGCTGTTCGAGTTCCAGTCATCGCTTGGCCTCGACGCCGAGTGGATCGGTGACGGCAAGCTTCGCGAGCTCGAATCCGGACTAAGGCCGTCGGCCAGAGCCGCGGTCCTGGCCAGAAACGATCGATCGATCGACCCAAGAGTGCTCACCGGAGCACTGCTCGAAGCGGCCCAGCGCGAGGGAACGCTCATATTTCCGGAGACCGAAGTCACTTCGATCGCGATCCAGGGAGGTAATTGCACGGGGGTTCGTACCGCCTCGGGAGATGAGTTCAAGACGACCAACGTGGTGGTCGCCGCAGGGAGCTGGTCTGGATCCATCGAAGGCATGCCTGCAGAAATAAGAGAAAACCTCAGGCCAGTGAAAGGCCAGCTGATGCATCTCAAACCGGGAGGAGGACTTCCCGGCCCGGTCGAACACATCATTAGGACCGAAGAGATTTACCTTGTGCCGCGTGAGGACGGATCCATCGTCGCGGGAGCATCCGTCGAGGAGAAGGGGTTCGACACGACCATTACCGCCGGAGAGATCTACGAGCTTCTCCGCTCTGCCGACGAAGCAGTGCCGGGCATCCGGGAGATGGAGCTTGCGGCGACCATCAGCGGGCTGCGGCCCGGCACTCCAGACAACCGGCCGCTCATCGGTCCGACTTCCATCGATGGGTTGGTGGCGGCTACGGGCCATTTCCGCAACGGCATCCTTCAGACTGCCGTCACCGCGGATGCCGTTGCCAGATTTGTTGTGAAAGGCGAGGCCCTTCCAGAGATGAAGCGTTTTCACCCCGAGCGGTTTGCAGTCGCCAAATGAAAATTGTGATCAATGGAAAGGAGCAGGCGGTAGCCGATACTGCTACCGTCTCAGACCTCCCGACTATTCTAGGTATCGAGGTGCGCGGGATCGCCATCGCAATCGAAGGAGAAGTAGTCACCCGTGACTCTTGGCCAGAGGTTCGGCTCCAAGAAGGTCAGAGAGTCGAGATAGTAAGAGCCGTTCAGGGGGGTTGAAGTGGAAAAGCTGGAGATAGCCGGACGGATATTCGAATCGAGGTTGATCTTCGGCACCGGCGGCTTCACGAGCCTCGACGTGCTGAGGCGCTGCCTGGAACTGAGCGGTACGTCTCTTGTTACCGTCGCGATGCGCAGGGTCGACGCAGGCGCCAAGGGTTCGATCATCGACGTCATCGAACAGTCAGGATGCGAAGTCCTTCCGAACACGGCGGGCTGCTATACCGCAAGGGATGCTGTCGTCACCGCAAGGATGGCTAGAGAAGCTCTCGGAACGAACTGGGTCAAGCTCGAGGTCATCGGCGATGATCGGACGCTCTTTCCCGACGGGCCCGAGCTGATCGCGGCCGCTAGGGAGCTTGTTGACGAGGGGTTCGTGGTTCTCCCGTATTCCAATGACGATCCGATACTCGCCAAGCGCCTGGAGGATGAGGGCTGCGCCGCGGTCATGCCTCTCGGCTCGCCCATAGGGAGCGGGGCTGGGATCAGGAACCCATACAACATCGCCATCATCGCCGAGAACGCGAGCGTGCCGGTGATTCTCGATGCCGGAATCGGCACCGCATCGGACGCGGTACTTGCCATGGAGCTCGGCTGTGACGGCATTCTCGTGGCGAGTTCGATCTCGCGAGCAAAAGACCCCATCGCGATGACTGGCGCGATCAAGCTATCGGTTGAGGCCGGCTGGCTGGCGCGAGTGGCAGGAAGGATCCCCCGGCGCCTCTACGCCGAGGGTTCCACTGCATCGGCAGGATTGCCCGACCTGAGGGCGACGGATCTCCGCGAGGACTAACCCCCTCAGCCCCAACCCTTCGCTCTCCTAGAAGCCTTCATCTCTCTTATGAATTTCTTCCAATCCGACGACTTGATCGAGAAGAGCGCATCGGTCACAAGCTGCAGAACTCCGATCGCCGCCAGGGCGAGAGCAACCCATCGAGAGACTCCTGCGACGACGGCGAAGGGGATCAATGCGAATGGAAGGATCTTGGTGACAACGGCGCCAGAAGCATGGAAGAGAGCGCGTTTTCGAGGAGCGACTAGAAGGTAGGTGGAGTAGTCCACTTTCGCTCCGGGCCGCGGGGGCGGCGGGCCACCCAGAAAGAAGTGGGTGAACCTCATTCCCATGGCCCTTCCGACCACCCAATGGGCAAGGCTATGGGTCGAAACGAGCAGCCCGCCGAACCCTCCCAGAAAAAAGAGGTCTGCGAGCACTCCCTGCATCCGGTCTGCCGCTACGAGAAGAACAATCCCGGCTGCCGTCCCCGTGCACAAGACCGCAACTCCGAAGCCTGCTGGAATCTTCAGCCTGACCGCGGCCGAGAACGCCTCCGCATCGATCTCTCCGACCTCTGCAGCGAATCGCTGCGCGAGGACCCGGTCTGCTCGGATGCGGCGAACCGCTTTCCAGAAGCCCGTTCCTTCGAGGCCGCTGCCGGAAACCAGCGAGGTGCGGGCTCTTTGGAGCGCGGTCTGGATCTCTTCGGCGTTCATCTTGCGGCCCCCAGCATCGGCTCGAGGATCTCCGAGATCTTCTCAGCGGTTTGGAACATCTCCTCAGCCCGAGAGTGGTCTCCGTCGAGGTGATCGAGAAGGTCAACACCCAGATAGAGAGCGACCACGGCAAATGCCACCGTTCTTGGAGGAAGCAACGACGCAAAAGGGGTTCCTTGCAGGACTTTGCGAATCATCTCTTCTGCGAAGTCGATCCAGGGCTCCATTGCCCTAACAACCTCCGGCCCGAGGTCCGGACGGGACAGACTCCCGGCGATCATCTCGGACAGCACGGTTATGTGCCCTGCCTCGAGGTCTTCCTGATAGATCCTGCTCGCTATCCCGACAAGGTCGGAGATGCTGTTCGCCTCAGCAACCATCGAGCGGTAGCGGGCCATCCTGTCGGTACTGGTTCGGTCGAGCGCGGCCAGAAGAAGATCTGACAACGTTCCGAAGTGATAGAAGATGAGCGCCTGGTTGAATCCCCCGGTCCTTGCAATTGCTCTGGCGCTCGTCCCGGCAAATCCCTCAGCTCTAAGCGTTTGCAATGCAGCGACCACGATGCGCTCCTTGGTGGTGGTGGTGGTGGTGGTGGTGGCGGTCGGGCCCTCACCACCGCTGACGTCTTGAGCATCTGCTTTGAGCATACGCTCAACCCTATCACGGTTTAGGATGCGCCGGTGACGGGGTTTACGATCGGGTGGATTGCCGCGGCCATATGGCTTCTCGTAGCCGTTGGCCTCTGGTACCTCCACAACCACACCCCGAGGCATCCCTTCAAGAGCATCGGGCAGTTCCGGAAAGCCCGCCGCAAACTCGCCGAGCCGATAGCAGCGCCACATACATCGATACGCCTCGTGGCTCCTTCGGCCCCCACGGCCTCGACAGCCCCGGATCAAGCTGCCGAGATCCAACTCGATGGCGAAAATAACGTCCCCTCCGAGCAAGACGAAGAACTGGTAACCCGAAGCAACGACTTCCCAGTTTCCGACGAGCAGCTCGCTCTCTTTCGCCCATCGACCCCGGCTCAGGGCGCTCGGCCTACGCCGGACGAACCCGAGCTGGATGAGATCAACGAGGTGATCGAATCGGTAACTTCGGAAGAGCGCCCTCGGCGCAAATCAACCAGGCAGAGGACACAGACCGACACGCGCAAAAGACGCACTGCTGCCGCCGACAAACCGATCCGAAAGATAGGACGCCTCACCTACGTCGTCGTTGACGAAGAGGGGAAGCCGCAAGCAGATCCCAGGTAGCATCCCGAAGTGGCGAAGAGTCCAAGCATCCAGATCGGCACGGCCTCGTGGACGGAAAAGACTCTTATCCAGTCCGGCTTCTATCCCAAAGACGCCAAGTCGGCCGAAGCCAGGCTCAAACACTACGCCGGGGTCTTTCCGATAGTTGAGGTCGACTCGACCTACTACTTTCCTCCTACGGAACGCAACTCCGTCTTATGGCTCGAGCGAACACCCGTACACTTCACATTTCACATCAAGGCATACGCACTTCTAACCAAACATCCAACCCGTCCAAATTCCTTGTACAAGGACCTACAGGAGGCCGTACCGAACGAGCACCGGGGAAAGCGAAGGCTCTACCTCTCTCACTTGCCCGACGACGTCATCGAAGAAGCATGGAAGCGTTTCGCCCAAGCCCTCATGCCCCTTCACTCCGCAGGCAAGCTCGGGATCGTTCACTTTCAGTTCCCTGAGTACTTCATACCTTCGAGCGAATCGCGCGACTACATCCTCGAATGCGCTGATCGGCTGAGCGAGTTCGGGATAGCAGTGGAGTTTCGAAACCGATCGTGGCTGACGGGGAAGACTCAGGAAAGGACTCTGGAGTTTCTCCGAGAACATCAGATTCCGATCACGAGCGTCGACATGCCTCAGGGCTTTCGATCCAGCCTTCCTCCGCAGCCATTTGCAACCTCGGACAAGCTCTCATACGTACGCTTCCACGGCCGCAACGAGGAGAACTGGGAAAAGAAGCTGGCCGAAGCGACTATGCGCTTCGCCTACGAGTACTCAAAGCAGGAGCTAAAGGCATGGGTCCCTAAGATCCAGGAGCTGGCGGAGCAGTCAAAGCAGGTTCACGTCCTGATGAATAACTGCTATCGCGACTACGCGGTCAACAACGCGACTCAGCTTGCAGGAATGCTCGGAGTCGAACTGGGACAAGACCCTGACAGTTAGCTCTCTTCGGATTCTCGCGTCCGCCCTCTTGATCGCGGTGACCGCGATCTGGGGGGTCACGTTCGTCATGGTCAAGGAGGCCATAGAGAAGGTTCCTCCCTTTGAGTTCCTGGCGATCAGGTTCATCATGGCGGCAGCGATCCTCGCCATCGTATTTCCCCGCCGGGCCGCGGCCGTGCGTAGAACATCGCTGACCGCCGGCGCGATCGCCGGGGCGGCCCTGGGGGCCGGTTACGCCTTCCAGACCGTTGGACTTCAGTACACGGGTGCGACGAAAGCTGGGTTCATTACCGGGCTCGCCGTTGTTTTCACTCCTCCGCTCTCGGCCCGAGTTCTCAAAAGACCGCCGAGCCGTGCCGGAGTAATCGGAGTGGCGATCGCGGCCGCAGGTCTTGCGCTCTTGACGGCTGGGCCTTCGCTCAACTTCAACGCCGGTGATGGCCTCGTGCTCTTCTGCGCGGTATCGTTCGCCATCCACATTGTCGTGATCGGGAGATTCGCCCCTGCTCACGACCCAAGGACGCTCACAATCGTCCAACTGGGCCTCTCTGGAATCGCCTTCTCTGCCATCGCAATTGCGGGTGAAGACCTGAAAGCTCCCGATTCCTCGGTGTGGATTGCTCTCCTCGTGACTGCCGTCGGGGCAAGTGCCGTTGCGTTCCTGGCTCAGACCTGGGCGCAGAGGCACCTCTCCCCCACCGCCACCGCAGTCACGTTCACGATGGAGCCGGTGTTCGCGGGACTTGCAGGGTTCGCCCTTCTGGGCGAGAGACTTTCGGTGGCAGGATGGGTCGGAGCAACACTGATCCTCGGAGCGATGCTTCTTGCTACAACGAGGTCAGGAGACCGATAGGGAGATCTGCTCCAGGGCGTACTCGATGTCCGAGGCAGAGATGTCGTGATGGGTGACCATCCTCACTGTCCCGGCCTGATAGGGAAGGAACTTCACCCCTCTCTCCGCAAGAGCCTCAGCGAAACCCTTGGGGTCGTATCCGAGCGGCTGGGTGGTGACCAGAACCATGTTGGTCTCGACGTCGTCGGTCTCCACGGCCCCCTCCCGGATGCCGGCAATCCCCTCTGCAAGACGCTTTGCATTCTCATGGTCGTCGGCGAGCCGTTCGATCATCGTATCCAGAGCAACATGGCATGCCGCAGTGAGAACCCCGACCTGTCGCATCCCTCCCCCGTGCATCTTGCGGAAACGGTGTGCTTTTTCGATAAGTTCCGACGACCCGACGACCATCGAACCAACCGGGCATCCGAGGCCCTTGGAGAAGCAAAAGGTCATCGTGTCCGCGACCGCGGCGTACTCTGCCACCGGGACGCTGGTGGCCACCGACGCATTGAAGATGCGGGCACCATCTAGATGGACGCTGAGTCCGTATTCGTCAGCCACCTTCCTTGCAGCCCTCATGTCATCGATCGGATAAATCGCGCCGCCAGCGAGGTTGTGAGTGTTCTCTAGCGATATAACCCTGGTCCTGGGAAACGTGTAGGTCGGAGGCCTGATCGCAGCGACGATGCCTTCTGGGTCGAGGACTCCGCGGTTACCCGCAATGGGCCGAGTCTGAACTCCAGCCACTGCCGCCAGCGAACTCACCTCGTAGTGGAAAAAGTGAGCACCATCGTGGCAAATAACCTCGTCCCCCGGAACGGTAAGCGCCCGCAACGACACCAGATTGCCCATGCTTCCGGTCGGTACGAAAAGCGCCGCTTCTTTCCCACACATTTTGGCGACACGTTCCTGAAGGGAATTGGTGGTCGGATCCTCTCCGAATACGTCGTCGCCAACCTCGGCTTCTGCCATCGCCTTTCGCATTGCCGGCGTCGGCCGGGTGACCGTATCGCTTCTCAGATCGACGACCCTCATCTCGAAGCCTTTCTGTTTTTAGAGAATCCGAGACCCGCCAGGGCAGCCGCAGCGACGAGACCGGCGCCACCAACTGCAAGCGGCCCGTAGTTCGGGTCTCCGGGGGCTTCCTCGACGGCGACTGCAGCAGTCCCCCCATCCTGCTCGGGTTCTGGCTCGGGAGATGGCTGTGGCGACGCAGCCGGCGTGGCGGCTGCGGCAGGAGAGGGTGAAGCGGCCGTCCCGGCATCCTCTACCACTATAGTGCCTACCATCCCCAACGACTCGTGATAGATGCAGATGTACTCGATGGTTCCAGCCTCGTTAAAGGTAATAGTCCTCGATTGACCGGCGTTCAGATTGCCTGTGTCGAAGGAACCGTCCTCAGCGGTAGCGGTATGGGGAGCCCTACCGGTGTTTTCAAACTCGATCGAGTCTCCGACCGATATCGTGATCTCCTCGGGAACAAATACGTTGTCCTGGGTTTCCACAACGTGGGATTCCTGGGCAACCGCTGCTGCCGCCGGCAACGCAATGAGCGCCAGCGATGCGAACAGCATCATGACCTTTTTCACCTGTACCTCCGTATCACCCGAAGAAGGCCTCAGCCACAGCATAGAGGTCGTCGTCCACAGTCTTAGGCTTCGCTACGGCCTCTTCGAGGTCGATGAGATCGATGTTGGTTCCTTTCAATGCGACCATTTTGCCGAACTTGCCATCATTGGCGGCATCGATTGCTGCGATCCCAAACCTCGTGGCGAGCACCCGGTCGAAGGCCGTCGGTGTTCCTCCTCTTTGGATATGCCCGAGGATCGTCGCCCTGGTTTCGAATCCCGTCCGTTTTTCCAGCTCATGAGCAAGGGCATTGCCTATCCCTCCCAGTCGAGCATGGCCGAAGGCGTCGACCTCATCGGTCTGGGTCTCCATCTCGCCTTTCGCAGGAGAAGCCCCCTCTGCCACGACCACTATCGAGAACGACCGTCCCCGAGCGTGGCGGTGCTTTAGGTGGTTGACGATCTCATCTAGCTGGAAAGGGCGTTCGGGAATCAAGACGATGTCTGCTCCCCCGGCGATCCCGGAATGCACTGCGATCCAGCCGGCGTGACGACCCATGACCTCGACCACGATGATGCGGTTGTGCGACTCGGCAGTGGTGTGAAGCCTGTCGATCGCCTCCGTCGCGATATTAACCGCGGTATCGAAGCCGAAGGTGTAGTCGGTGCCGGAGAGATCGTTATCGATCGTCTTGGGGACGCCCACAATGTTCAGTCCGTCCTTCGAGAGCTTGCTGGCAACACCAAGCGTGTCCTCTCCCCCGATTGGAATCAGGCAGTCGATGCGGTTGGCCTCCAGGGTCTCTTTTATCTTCTCTGCCCCGCCGGATTCTTTGAAAGGGTTCGTCCTCGAGGTTCCCAGGATCGTGCCGCCGCGGTGAAGTATCCCTCTGGTGTTTTCGATCGTGAGCTCTTGGGAGACTCCGTTTAGAGGACCGCTCCAGCCATCTCGGAAACCGACGATCGCGTGGCCGTAGTGGTCGATTCCCTTGCGGACGACCGCCCTTATCACCGCGTTCAGACCAGGGCAGTCTCCTCCGCCGGTCAGCATTCCTACTCGCATGGCCGCCATTGTATTGGCCCTCCCATCCCACGCACCCATATCCTGGAAGGGTGCTCTCAATCTTTTGTTCCGAAATGTCGAAATCAAGGGCTATGCGGGGAAAAAGCGCCGCCGCGCTCTCAATCGTCTTCGTGCTGAGCTCAACAGTGGCGGCCCACGCACGCGACGAGGTTGCCGACCAGAAGACGAAAGTTGCCAGAGCCGAGGCCAGGGTGGTCCAGCTTCAAGGACGCCTGTCGGCCCTGCTGGCCGAGATGGCCGATCTCAACGACGAAGTCGCTGCAACATCGGGACAGATCGGGATAGCTAGGCTGCGCATCGAACGGCTCGAAGCGCGCGCCGCCAAAGCACAGGCAGCATTCAACGAACGAGCTCGTGAGGCATATAAGCGCTCCGGATGGAGAGAGGCTCACTTCCTGCTGGGGCTTCGCAGCCTTTCGCAAACGGTTTCATTCGGCCGCTATGTCGGCAATGCCATCCAGACCGACGTGGATGCCTACGAGGAACTGATCGCTGCAAAGGAAGCCTTAGAGTCCGAGCGCTCGAGCGTCGAAACCGAGAGACGTCTGCTGGTCGAGTCCGATGCCCGAATAAAAGAGCTGAAGGAGTCGATTGCAGCCACACTCGCATCCGAACAGGAGGCCCTAGCTTCCGAGAAGGGCCTGCTTCAGCAGCTGGAGCAAAAAAGACGCGCTGCGGCATTGAAGGCCACCAAGCGCACGGTCTCCCCCGCGGTCGAGGCAAGAAGAAGCGCGCGTCAAGTGATCCTGGATCAAAAGTTGAGCGCGTTACTGGCCTGGTACGCACCGGGCAGTGGAACCGAGCCGTTCATGCCACTAAAGCTCAAGGGGTCGGGGATCGTTACCACAGGACTAACGTCTTGGTACGGCCCGGGCTTTGACGGAAGGCGCGCGTCCAGCGGCGCTACATATCGTCAGGAACAGTTCACCGCCGCCAGCCTTCTGCTGCCTTTTGGGACGCTCCTTAAAGTCACATACAACTCTCGGTCAGTCGTCGTGGTCATCACCGATCGCGGCCCCTACATCCCGGGACGGGTACTCGACCTTTCAGCCGGTGCAGCCTCGGCCATCGGAGTCTCGGGAGTGAAGTCCGTGAGGATGGAGATCGTCACCCCAACCGAGGCCGCCCCGCCGTTCCCCTAACCACCCGCCGTTAGGATTCCGGGGTGGGTGACTACGTCATGGCTATTGATGCCGGAACCACCGGCATCACTGTTCTGCTGATCGATCACGACGGCAACACCGCGCGCAGGGGGTACCGGGAGTTTCCGCAGTACTTCCCCAGGCCCGGTTGGGTCGAGCACGATCCCGAAGAGATCTGGACGGCGACGAAGGAGACGATAAGGCAAGCGCTGGGAGAAATCCCTCCCGAGGCCGTGCATGCGATCGGTATAACCAATCAGCGAGAGACGACCGTCGTGTGGGACCGGACCACGCTTGCTCCGGAGCACAACGCAATCGTCTGGCAATGCCGGAGATCTGCCGGCATCTGTGACGAGCTGAAGGCCCTTGGCCTCGAGGAAGAGATTCGTTCAAGAACCGGGCTAGTGGTCGATGCCTATTTCTCAGGGACGAAACTCACCTGGCTCTTCAAAGAGGTCGATGGATTGAAGCGCCATGCTCAATCGGGAGATCTGGCGTTTGGAACCATCGACTCCTGGGTCATGGCGAAGCTCACCGGCGGTCAGGTTCACGCAACCGATCCTTCTAACGCTTCGCGCACCCTTCTCTACAACATTCACGATCACCGATGGGACGACTGGCTGCTGGAAGTCCTTCAGGTCCCCGCTCAGATACTGCCCGCAGTCCGGCCGTCGAGTGGACGGTTCGGAGTCACCAGCGACCCTATCTTCGGCGCCAAAGAGATCCCGATATCAGGAGTCGCCGGCGACCAGCAGTCGGCGCTGTTCGGGCAGGCCTGTTTCGAAGAGGGGATGTCGAAGAACACATACGGTACCGGGTCGTTCGTTCTGACCAACACGGGCGCCAGAGACCCCATCGCAAGCCATGGGCTGCTGACCTCGATCGCGTGGGAGCTTCCGGGCAGGATCGACTACGTGCTCGAGGGAGCCATCTTCATCACCGGCGCGGCCGTGCAGTGGCTGAGAGACGGGCTGAAGATCATCAGCTCCGCATCGGAAGTAGGTCCACTCGCGGAATCCGTACCGTCAACCGACGGCGTGTATTTCGTTCCTGCCCTAGTTGGACTGGGAGCCCCTCACTGGGATGCCGAAGCGCGAGGGACCATTGTTGGGATCACCAGGGGAACGACCGGCGCCCATCTCGCAAGAGCAACCGTGGAGGCGATGGCATACCAGACCCGCGACGTGGTCGAAGCGATGGCCGCGTCATCGAACGTCCGTCTGCAGGAGCTCCGCGTCGACGGAGGCGCTGCGGTGATGGATCTTCTGTGCCAATTCCAGGCCGACATCCTTAACGTTCCGGTCGCCCGGCCTTCTATCTCGGAGACCACGGCGATGGGGGCCGCCTACCTTGCAGGAATTGCGGAAGGCTTTTGGTCTGGAACTTCCGAAGTAAAGGAGAACTGGAAGCTGGAGCGCCTCTTCGAACCTCAGATGTCAGAGGATCTCAGAAAATCTCTGTATGGGAGATGGAAGAAAGCTGTCGAGAGATCGCGGGAGTGGGAGTCGTCGAAACCGATCAGCCGGTGAGCTCCTCGAGCGGGATGCGGAAGTCTTCCGGGATCACCTCGGTCGCTTCTCTGGAAGCGTATTCGTCGATGTATTCCTGCCCGCAAAGCGACATGATCTCGAACATGAGCTCGTCGGTCACCGATCTAAGGACGAATCGATCTTCTGCTTGGTCGATATAGCGATCGAAGTAGATCGGCCTTCCGAAGACCACCCTCACGTTTCCCCACAGCCTTGGAAACTTGGCGGCCTTCGGCATGACATCGCCCGATCCGATTAGCCCTACTGGGACCACCGGAGCCTGGGATCGAAGTGCAAGGCGCGCAACGCCTGTCCTGCCCCTGTAGATTCTTCCGTCTGGTGATCTGGTGCCTTCCGGGTATAGGCCCAGGACTTCACCGCGCTGGAGAACCTCCAGGCCGGATTGCAACGCCGCTTCGGTCTTCTTCTTGATGTCGCGCTTTACTGGAATCATCCCCAAAGCCTTGAAGAACCACGCGGTCTTCCACGACTCGAAATACTCAGCCTTGGCGAGGTAATACATCCTCCGCCGTACACACAGCGGGATGAATAGAGAGTCCATGAAGGACAGGTGATTGGCGGCGACGATCACCGGCCCTTCCTTGGGAAAGTTCTCGAGTCCTTCCGCCTTTACCCGATAGAGGCCGCGCAGAATGGGCGACAAGGTCAACTTGGCGCCTCTATAGAGACCGCTTCCCTTACTCATTAGCAGGCTCGCCCTCACTCGGCTGCATGTCCGAATCTACCGGATTTTCCTGCCCCTGTGAACCAGGGCCGGGCAGCCATAGCCAGAACGTGCTCCCCTCTCCCTCCACGCTTGTAAATCCCACTCGGCCCCCATGGCCCTCGGCGATGGCCCTCGAGATCGCGAGGCCGAGGCCGGTTCCGGGGACCGTGCCCCTGCTGCTCGAGGCACGAAAGAACTTCTGAAACAGGCGGTCCTGCTCCGAAGCCGGGATCCCTATGCCCGTGTCGCTGATCTCCGTGATGACCCCCCCATCTTCCGCCCCCACGCGAATCGAGATCGTTCCGCCGGGAGGGGTGAACTTCAAAGCATTGGAGACCAGATTCGAGATCACCTGCTCGATCCGCATCGGATCCGCTTGTATCCGTGGAAGGCCGGACTCGACTTCGACATTCAGCGTGATCCCCCTATCCTGAGCGATGGGTGCGATGCCGGCTGCCATATCCTGGACCAACCGATCGAGTGAAAGTTCCTCTGGGATGATGTCCAAGTGGCCCGATTCGGCCCTGGAGACTGTAAGGAGGTCCTCGACCAAGTTGAACATTCTCTCGACATTGTTCTGTGAGATCGTTAGATAGTCGCGCTGTTTCTCCTCGAGATCCCCAAACGCCCCGTCCAGAATCATCGAGATCCATCCCTTGATAACGGTCAGCGGGCCCCGAAGCTCGTGCGACACCATTGAGACGAACTCATCCTTTTCCTTGTCGAGCTTTTCGAGCCTCTCGAGGTAGCGGCTGCGAGCCAAAGCCAGAGCAGCTTCGTCGGCAAGCCCTCTTGCGTCCGTGAGCTCTTCGGAAGAAAAGGACTTGGTGTCGTGGAGATACCCAAGGGTAAGAACTCCTTCCGAGATCCCGTCGAAGACAAGAGGAGCCGTGATCGCCGAAACCATCCCAATTTCCTTTGGAAAAGGACCCTCACTAAAACGAGAAGCTGCGAAGTCGTTCACTTCCACGATCTCCTGGGTCCTCATTGCCTCGGCTCCGCTCGACCGTTCGTCCCCTAACTCGAATGCGAACTCTTTCCAGACCCGTTCATCGATTCCCGTCGCAGCGAAGCCCTTCACCGAATCTCCTTCGTCCTGCTGAAGAGCCACGAGCACCACATCCGCATTGAATAACTCTTTGGCTTCGGCGAAGACTTGATGCAGGATTTCCACCGTCGACGTGGGACGCGTCAGTGCACGAGTGACCTGATGAATGGCCGCTATCCGGCGTTCTCTCTCTTGGATCTCTCGGGCGTGCCTGGTCGCCGTCTGGTAGAGCCGTATGGCTACCAAACCGGCAGCCGCAGTCAACGAAACCAGGAAAATGACGAGGGCCAGGGTTCTTCCGACCCCTCCTGCAACGGCGCGCTCGTATTCCTCGAGGTCCTGGCGCACGATGACTGCCCATCCAGCCGGGGCCCCTATCGGAGCGAATGCCCCCACGGTCTCAATCCCCTCAGGGTTTCGATAGCGCCCTACGCCGGGATCTCCTTTGAGAGCGAGAGCCACCCCGGGATTGGTTCCTTTCAGGCTCGCCAGCCCGAGTTCCTCTGCTTCCGGATGCGAGATCGGCCTACCTTCTTGATCGACCAGGAAGGCAAAGCCGGAAGCACCTGCGTCGATCCGAGCCAGGTAACTTTCGAGGATGCTCTCCTTCGCAAGAACTCCTGCAGCGAGGACTGACTCCACTTCCCCGGCTTCGTTCACTACTGGAGAAGCGATCCCGACAATCGGCTGTCCAAAAAAGATTGCCGACTCCACCGCTCCCGACACCGCCGGTTCCCGGGCTTGGGCCGCCCGCCGAGTGTGCTCGTATCCTGGAAGATCGCTCCCGATGACTTCAGGATTTTCCGGCCAACTTGCCACCACTTCACCACCGCGAATTAGCATGGCCTCGGATGACAAGAGAGTAGACTCCTGAGTGAACATCCTCAAAAGCTCTTCTGCTTGTCCTTGGTCGGCCGCAAGGAGTTCCCCTCGGTTCCTGGCAATGAAGTTTTGCTGCTGAATGACGCTCTGTCCCACCATTTCTACGACAAACCCGGCCGCGCTCTCGGCCAGGGCCAGACGGTCTTGATCCTGTCTTGCGACGATTTCCCCTCGAACCTTCATTAGCAGAGTTACGCCCGAGACTGATACGACGAGCAGAACCGCAGCGAAAACCAGCATGGGCACACTCGACGCTCTAGTCTTTGGAGGTTGAGATACGCTCATCGCTCTTCAGCCGTGGGAGGACAGACGTGAGTGACAATAGCGAAACGGTCGAGATTCACGGCCACATTATCGACTCTCTTTCGCTGCCCAAAGTGCTGGATGAGCTCATCGAAGCTGGGGCAGACTACGAGATCCTCGAGTTCAACGTTGGGAAATCTCATCAGGATCCTTCATACGCTCGCATAAAGATCTGGACTGAGACAGAAGATGAGCTGGAAAGAGCGCTTAGACGGATCCACCCATTTGGGGCGGCCCCCGTCGACATAGGGGAAGTAACTCTCGAAGAAGTCGATATAGACGGCGCGTTTCCTGCCAGTTTTTATTCAACGACCAACTTTCCGACCGAGATCAGGATCGGGGGTCGGTGGATTCCAGTCGAGCATCCGGAGATGGATTGTGGGATCGCTGTGGAGGAAACGAGGGCCTTCACGATCCCAGTGGCCGATGTGAAGAGGGGTCAGATGCTGGTCACGGGCAGAGATGGCATCAGGGTGATCCCGTCGGAGAGACCGAGGGGGAAGAGCGCGCTCGAGTTCGAATTCATGGGATCGAGCGTCTCATCTGAAAAGCCGAAAGAACTCCAGGTGCAGAGAGTCGCGTCGCAGATGAAGGCTGTGAAGAAAGAGGGTCAGAAGATCCTCTGGGTTCTCGGCCCTGCAGTGATCCACACCGGGTCGGGGCCCGATCTGAGCGCCCTTGCAGCAAACGGCTGGGTTGACGTCGTTTTCGCAGGCAACGGGTTTGCGGCTCACGACATCGAATCGGCCTTGTTCAAGACTTCTCTCGGCGTCTACCTCCAAGAGGGAACGTCAGCCGAAGGCGGACACGAGCACCACATCAGGGCGATCAACCTCGTGAGGCGATCGGGAAGCATCGAGAAAGCTGTGGCCGACGGTGTCGTCACCGAAGGGGTCATGTACCAGTTGGTCAAGCACGATATTCCCTTCATTCTGGCAGGTTCAGTGCGCGATGACGGCCCTCTTCCGGACACGATCACAGACATTCTGGAATCTCAGAAGGCGATGCGTGAGCTGAGCGGCAATGTAGGTCTCACAATCATCGTGGCGACCATGCTGCACGGAATAGCAACCGGCAACATCCTCCCGGCCTCGGTTCCCATAATCTGCGTCGACATAAATCCTTCAACCGTGACAAAGCTTCTCGATCGAGGAAGCCATCAAAGCGCTGGGCTGGTAACCGACGTTGGCCTTTTCATCGCGCAGCTGGCCGGCGAGCTGGGGGCCTCTAAGTCTTGAGGATCTCGGCCAAAGCGTCACTGAGATTCGGCCGGCCCACTTCGCTCAATTCGTAGGACACCTTTAACGCGGGTGCGTCGATCTCTATCAGCTTCCGCAGATCGATCGGGGTCGCGATCAACACCAGATCAGATCCGGCCGAGTTGATGGTCTTCTCCAGATCCTGTCGTTGCTCGGAGCTGTATCCCATCGCCGGGATGACGGGACCGACCTCGTACTTCTCATAGACCTCACGGATGCTCGCGGTCGCGAACTGACGCGGGTCGATGATCTCTGCCGCCCCAAATCTCTTTGCCGCCACGACTCCAGCCCCGTAGCTCATTTCTCCGTGAGTGAGGGTTGGACCGTCCTCGATGACGAGAACTCTCTTCCCCGCAATCTGATCTGAGTCCTCAGCCGTAACCAGCGACTCGGCCTTTACCACCGTGGCAATCGGGTTCGCCTTTTCAATTGAGGACAAGACTTGTGCGATTTGTTCGGGAGATGCCGAATCAACCTTGTTGATCACGACCACATCGGCCATCTTGAGATTCGCTTCGCCTGGGTGGTACTGAGTCTCGTGACCCGCTCGAAGCGGATCTGTCACCACGATATGGACCTGCGGCCGATAGAACGGCGTATCGTTGTTGCCCCCGTCCCAGACGACTACCTCTGCTTCCTTCTCAGCCTGCTCCAGGATGGCTCCGTAATCGATTCCCGCAAAAACCAGCCGGTTTTCCCGGATGTGAGGCTCGTATTCCTCTCGTTCCTCGATCGTGCAGTCTGCGCGGGCCAGATCGTCGAAGCTGTCAAAGCGCTGGACGATCTGGTTCGTTAGATCGCCGTATGGCATCGGATGGCGAACAACTGCGATTTTTTTACCGGCGTCCTCGAGAATCCCGGCGACCCTGCGGGTGGTTTGACTCTTGCCGCTGCCGGTCCTGGTGGCACAGATACTCACTACCGGCACGGAAGCCTCGATCATTGTTGTCCTTGGCCCCATCAGCCTAAAGTCGGCACCGAGAGCCAGCGCAGTGGATGCAGCGTGCATCACATGGCCATGCGACACATCCGAATAAGCGAAGATGACCTCATCGACGGAGTTTTCGCGCAGGAGCAACGGCAATTCGGACTCGTCCACGATCGGGATCCCATTCGGATAGAGCGGCCCAGACAAAGCCGGCGGATAGTGCCTTCCTGCGATGTACGGGATTTGGGTTGCAGTGAAAGCAACGACCTCTACCTCGGGATCGGTTCGGAACGCGACGTTGAAGTTGTGAAAGTCGCGCCCTGCGGCCCCCATGATCACTACTCGCCGCATCGTTGCCCTATTACCGTTCGGCTCTTGGAAAGACCGGCAGGATGAGGGCCTCGGACCTTCTATAAAGGCTGTCGACTACCTCATCGTCTCCCCGTTTGCGGAAGAGCAAGTCTGCCCCGAGTTTGCGGGCACCCGGCGCAAGCCGGTTTAGAGCATGCTCGAGATCACTCGACTTTACGCTCGGGAACACGATGAACAGCCTGGAGTCCTCGAACACGAGGCCGTCGCCTCCTCGGATGTTGTCGGCCGCCCACTTCCGAAGTTTTTGGACATCGGAGTCGGGCAGAAGCGCCAGTTCCAGAACCGCCAGATTGGATTCCTTGCCTTCCACGTTTCTCCTAACTTGTGGCTCGTACTTGCAGTGCCTTGGCTATGCCGCGCACGGCTTGTCTGATTCGATGCTCGTTCTCGACCAGTGCAAACCTAACGTGCTGATCGCCCGCCTTCCCGAAGCCTATCCCCGGAGATACGGCCACCTTGCCCTCCTTCAAGAGATGGACCGCGAAGTCGAGAGAGCCGAGATCGGCGAACCGATCTGGTATAGGGGCCCACGCAAACATCGTCGCCTCCGGGACGGGGATCTCCCAGCCGATCCTCGAGAGGCCATGAACCAGAGCATCCCGCCGGCTGCGATAGGTCTCACGGATCTCCTTGGGAGCTTCGGTAACTTCGTTCAAGGCGATGATGCCCGCAATCTGTATGGGCTGAAACACTCCGTAGTCAAGATAAGACTTGAGCCGGGCCAAGGCTCCAACAATTTCCTTGTTTCCGCATACGTAGGCGAGTCGCCATCCCGCCATGGAATAGGACTTGGACATGCTGAAGATCTCGACTCCGACCTCTTTGGCTCCGGGAACCTGCAGAAGGCTCGGCGCTCTGTCTGCCCCGAAGTGCAAGTCTGCATAAGCAAAATCGTGAACGACGATAACGTCGCGCTCGCGGGCAAAGTCGACCAGCTGTTCGAAGAAAGCAAGATCGACCACCGCGGTGGTCGGGTTATGAGGAAATGAGACGATAACCACCCTTGGGGCAGGAGAGGTGTTCTCGTAAGCTTTGGTGAGATTGGCAAAGAAGTCACCCCCCAAGTCCAGAGGAACCCGCTGGAGGTTTGCTCCCGCAAGGACCGGAGCGTAGGTATGGATCGGATAGGTCGGTTCCGGAACGAGGCAGGCGTCACCCGGGCCAAGAAGCACCCACATCAGATGGCTTATGCCTTCCTTGGCCCCGATCGTGGCGATCGTCTCCGTTTCTGGGTCGAGGGTCACCCCATAAGCCCGCTCGTACCAGTCGCTTATCGCCATTCGCAACTTCGGAAGACCGCGGGACATGGAATACCGATGGTTGCGAGAATTGCGGGCGGCCGCGACGAGTTTTTCTACGATCGGCTCGGGAGTCGGGAGATCCGGATTGCCCATACCGAGGTCGATGATGTCTTCTCCCGACCTCCTCGCCTCGGCCTTCATTTCGTTCACCCGCGCGAAGACGTACGGAGGGAATCTAGCTATTCGCCTGAACTCCATGATTGGGGCATTGTAAGAGACGTTTTGTTTGTTGCTACGCCCCCGAGAACTTTCTCAGGCGAAGAGCGTTGGTAACCACCGACACGCTCGAGAAGGCCATGGCAAATGCCGCTACGGAAGGAGACAGTTTTCCGAGGGCAGCGAGCGGGACGGCAGCTACGTTGTAAAAGAACGCCCAAAACAGGTTCTGCTTGATTACCGCGAGAGTTCGGCGGGATAAGCGGACCGATTTCGGGATCGAGCGCGGATCGTCGCCGACTATGGTGATGTCGGAAGCCTCTATGGCGACATCACTTCCTGTGCCGACGGCGATCCCTAGATCTGCCCTGGCGAGAGCAGGAGCATCGTTGATCCCGTCACCCACCATGGCGACGATCTTTCCGGCCGACTGAAGTCTTTGAACCTCTTCACTCTTGTCGGCAGGCAGGACCTCCGAGAGCACGTTTTCGATCCCAAGCTCCTGGGCCACTGCCGTTGCCGTCGCGTGATTGTCGCCGGTCATAAGGACGACTTCGACCCCTTCTGCCCTCAGGTCGTCTACTGCTTGTCTTGCGCCCCGGCGAAGGCGATCCACCAGAGCGATCACGCCACGAACCTCTCCGTCCCACCCGACCGTCACAACCGTCTTTGCTTCGCGAGCAAGCTTCTGGCGAAGTTCGTCTAGTTCAGGGTGTGGAGCAAAGCCTCGGGATTCGAAGAAGGCATGCTTGCCGACCACGACTTCGTGGCCTTCAACTGTGCCGGTAACACCGAAACCCGAGGAGGACTTGAACGACGAAACTGGTGCGAGGTCGATGCCGCGGCCTCTGGCTGCATCAGCAATCGCCTTTCCTATCGGATGCTCAGATGCATCTTCGAGCGATGCCGCCATTCGGAGGACGGAGGTCTCGTCTGACTGTAACTCGGCAACCACCTCAGAGACACTCATCTTGCCTTCGGTTACAGTCCCGGTCTTGTCGAGCACGACGACGTCGAGCTTCCCCGATCTCTCCAGAACCTCTCCCCCGCGGATAAGAACGCCGAGTTCCGCGCCGCGTCCGGTCCCGGCCATGATCGCAGTAGGAGTGGCGAGGCCCATCGCGCATGGGCAAGCGATGATGAGAACGGCGACCGCAGGAATCAGCGCCGCCTCCACATCGCCGGCAGTCCAGAGCCATCCCCCGAAGGTCAGCGCGGCGATCACCAGCACGATCGGGACGAAAATGCCGGCGACTCGATCTGCCAGCCTCTGAATCGGAGCCTTGGAGCCCTGGGCCTGTTTAACCATCTCGACTATCTGATTGAGAGCCGTATGCAGTCCGACTTTGGTGGCCTTCATTACGAGGCGTCCCTCGCGATTGACGGTAGCGCCGAAGACCTCGTCCCGGGGACCTTTGTCGACCGGAACCGGCTCTCCGGTCAGCATTGACTCGTCCACCGCGCTCGTGCCTTCGTTGACGACTCCATCGACCGGAATCTTCTCTCCCGGACGCACCACAAGCAGGTCGCCGACTTCAACTTGCTCCACCGGCACGCGTACCTCTTGCCCGTCAGTTATACGCGATGCCTCTTTGGCTCCCGATTCCAGGAGCTTGCGGACGGCCTGAGAGGTTCTTCCGACCGCCTTGGCCTCGAAGTATTTTCCGAGGAGGATCAGGGTGATGATCACCGCAGCGGTCTCGAAATAAACGGAGTGATGCTCTCCCACTAGAGTTGCCCAGAGACTGAATCCGAACGCAGAAAGAGTGCCCAGAGATACCAGCGTGTCCATGTTCGCCTGAAAATGGCGCGCCTTTTTGAACGCGGAGACGTGAAACGCCCATCCTCCCCACGCCACTACCGGGGCAGAGAGGGCAAGGCCGATCCATGAGGCGTTTGCATGTCCAACCGCGTCCATGAGGGGAGGCACGAAATGAAGCAGGACCAGCGGAGCGGTGAGTACCGCAGAAACCAGCAATCGCAGTCGAACCGCGCCGGTCTTGTCGGGAGCGTGGTCGTGATCGGATCCCGTGTCGCCTCCACGTCTCAGCCCGTAGCCGATCTTGTTCACCGCAGTGATCAGGCCGGCGTCGGCGGTGGGCTCCTCGAGATCAACAACCGCCTCATTGGCAGCAAGGTTGACGGCGGCGGAGCGGACTCCCGGCTGGCGGTTCAAGATCTTCTCGACCCGGGCTGCGCAAGACGCGCAGGTCATACCCTCGACGTCGAAGGTCACTAGGCGCTTTTCTGTCGCCTGCTTTGCCATTCCTATTCCGGGCGAGATTCGAGCTGGATGAGGCCTCCGCCTTCTCCGACGTCATAGCCCTGGCCCTCGATCGTCTCGACGATCTTGTCCAGATCGATGCTCGCTTCGTCGAAGACGACCTTGACGTTCCTGGCACTCAGGTCGACCGTGACCGCGTCCACACCGGAGAGTTCGCCGACGGCGCCTTCGATCGACGAAACGCAGTGATCGCAATGGACCTCTGGTACTTGAAGCGTCTGCTCCTTCATCTTCTTCCTCCCTTTCCTATACCCCCTGGGGGTATCAAGTCATGATAGCCCGTCACCCTCGGGCCCACCGCCTCAGCGAAGCGATCCGATCGGAGAAATTCCCCGCCCCCACGGCCACGATGGCGTGATCTGCCCCGGCGTCGCTAAGGGCGTCGAGCGCCTCATCTCCTGGGAACGAGCCGCCCCACGAGGTCTCAACGCTCCTTCCATCCGCCGCTTCCTTCAGAGAACGAAGCGCCGAAGCAAACTCTTGCGGAGGCCCCCACAGGTTCCAACCGCCAGCCTCTGCCGCCAGGCTCATGGCCTCGGGTGATCTTCCACCAATCCATATCTTGACCCCCGGAGCATGCCGCACTATCGACTGCATCGTCTGCCTGGTCTCAGCGATCCTTTCTGCCCGCGCTGGGAAAGCAATGCCGTACGAAGCCTGCTCTCTGATAACGCCGTCGTCACCTATCCCTATTCCCGCAACCACTCCCCCCGTCGCGATCGAGGAAAGAGTTGCGAACATCTCTGCAACGAGCCGGGGAGCCCGAAGACCGGCCCTCAGCACCAGCGTGCCCACCTGCAGATCGGTCTCGGCGGCAACTGCAACAAGCGACGTCCATCCCTCGAGAATCGGTCTCGAGGGATCATCTCTTCCCATCAGGTGGTCCGCGACCCATATAGAGCAGACACCGGACTCTTTCGCCTCCAGAACAGTGCGTCGCAGAGTATCGGGATCGGAGCCGTGCTGAGGAAGAACGATTCCGATTTTCACCTGATCGCGAGCAGGCTGATGATGAACTGAGCCCCGAGAGCCGGCACCATGGCTATGTAGAGAAGCCCGGTGGCGGATTGGGTCGATCGGATCCACACCGTCTGCCTGATCATCACTGCCAGCGCTGCGGTGGAAACGAGGAGTCCAAACCATACCCACCAAAATGACTCTGCCGCGAAAGGAAACAGCCCGGTTCGGACCAGACCTCCGGTGAGATCCGCCCTGCCAATCAATCCCAGCAGCAGCGAAGCCAGCAGTGACGCGAACAACCAGATTGTTGCGCCTTTCAGTGGCTCGATTGGAAGACGCGGCTGATTCAGATACCAATGTCCCAGCACCATCCCGTGAGTGACCGCACCGAGGAAGAGCGTTCCAACTGAAGCATGAACGACACCGGAGGCGCATGGTGATGGGCAGATCTCGAACCCCACACTTACCACTACCCACAACGCCGATAAAGCTGCCGCGCTTCCGGCCAGCCATTCCAGCAGTGGCCGCTGGGAGACAACTGCCAGCCCAAACAGGAGCATCGAAGCTGCAAAGACAAGGCCACCGGTTCTAACGCTGCCATCTACCAGGAAAGATACAGCCGCGGCAAGAGGCATCAGCACCCAAGTCGTTGCACGAAGGTGGCCACGGGAGATAGAGCGCCACACCAGTGACGTGGCAAGCATCAGCAGAAAGGTCCCAGCCAGAAGCTCGAAGGCAACGACGGCGAAGGCCCCGAGCGGGCCGGTTAGCAATTCTGCAACCGGCCTAGAACTCGTCTAGCTCGTCTTCGCCGGCAAATAGTCTGTCCTTGACCCGGTCGGGAACGAAGTTCGCAGCGAAACCTAATATCCGGCGAAGAGTTGCGAGTACGTCTTCGTCCCCTTCCCAGTGTTCTTCGAGAATCTCTTTAGGCACGCGATTCACCAAAGCGTCAAGCGCAATAACGACCAGCAGGAGGTCATCGAGCTGCCCGATACCAGGCACCCAGTCTGGGATCACGTCGAATGGCAGGAACAGATAACCGCCGACGGCAAGGAAAATCATCTTGTTCTTCCTCGGGATTCTGGGATCCCTTACCAGCCGGATGAGCAATTTTCCAAGCTGAGGGATCGCAGAGAGTCCGCGTTCTACCCTCGTCGCACTATCTTGAGAGACCAAAGCTTGCCTTTCGTCGATTGAAACGCTCAAAAACACTACCCTCTTTCGAACTCTTCATTCGTGAGAGCGGCCACGCCAATGGCACCGGCCTCGTTTCCGAGCTCCGCCGCCACGATCCTGGGTGGCTGCCGCCGGGGCCCGATCCTTCTCTGCACCTCCATGCGGGCGGGCACGAGCAGGAGATCCCCTGCCTCGGCGACTCCTCCCCCAATCACAACCAGAGCCGGATCGAAGAGATTTATGAGATTAGAGACCCCGATTCCTAGCCATCTGCCTGCCTCCGAGAGCACATCAACCGCAGCCTGATCCCCGTTTCGAGCAAGCGCGTCCACCAACTCTCCCGTTGTCGCTGCCTGGTCCGGACCGATTTTCCTTTCGGCGGCCATCCTCTCTATCGCCGTCCCTGATGCCATCGCCTCGAAGCAGCCTGCATCCCCGCAAGCGCATTGCGGCCCCCCCTCCAGGATGGTCATGTGGCCGAATTCACCGGCAAATCCCCCAGCTCCTCGGTAGAGGCGCCCACCGGTCACGATCCCCCCGCCGATCCCCGTCCCAACGGTCACCATGATCATGTCGTCGACGCCCCTGGCCGCCCCGTACAGCCTTTCCCCCCATGCGGCCGCATTGGCGTCGTTTTCGACCACGACATCGACGTCAAATGCGCCTGCCACCGCCATTTTGATGTCGGGTTCGCCGTACTCGACGTTGGGCGAGAAGGCGACCCTCCCTTCCGGGTAGGCGATGTATGCCGCGGCGGCCACTCCCACCGAAGAGACTTTTTCCGTAGATGAGGAAAGCAGCTCGCCTATAGCTTGCACAACTGCGGGGGTGGCCGCTCCGGAGGTTTCCTTCACCAGCCTGTGCTGAATCTTCCCTGAGCCGTCGACGATGGCCGCCAGGAGCTTGGTACCGCCAACATCGACGCCGACCGTCAGACCCACGCCGGGAGTATAGGCGGACTCAAGCACTGCACCGGCTAGGACGAAACCTCTAGTGACGGTGGAAACACCAATCGGTTTGACGCGGGCGGTCGAGGAGAGTTCCAAGAAGGAGCTCGAGGTCCTCGCGCTCTTGAGCAGATCATTGCTCGAAACCGTTGATCTCGACGAACAGCTGGGTCTGACCATCCGACTGGCCGCAGAGGCCCTGCGAGCCGATCGCGGATCGATCATGCTGGTCGATCAGGAAACAGGCAACCTTCAGATCACTGCTGCGGAAGGTCTCCCCCCAGAAATGATCGGCCACGTCGTACCTGTGGGGGAAGGGATCGCCGGATGGGTGGCCCGCCACAACGAGCCGGTCGCAGTCCACGGGGAGGTTCAAGACCCGCGCTTCGAAGGAGTGAATCCTTCATTGGATTCTGCGATCTCACTGCCCATGTACTCCCACGGGGTGGTGATGGGCGTTCTCAATCTCGTACGTATTTCCGGAGACGAGTTCATTGAGCAAGATCTGCGATTCGCCTCATCTCTCGCAGACATGGCATCGGTGGCGATCGAGAAAGCGAGTCTTTACGCGCGCTTGAAAGACCGCGAGGCCAGGATGTCACGCCTTCTTGGAGCCGCTATTGGCGCTCAAGAGCAGGAACGCAGACGGATAGCCGCGGAGATCCATGATGGTTTTCTTCAAGACCTCTCGGCTCTTTTCCTAAAGATCGAGAAAGTTCGGAACCTTCTAAAGCGCGAGCAGATCGACGATGCAATGGCAACGACCAAAGAGGTGCAAGACGACATCAGAGATCAAGTCGCCTCCATTCGTGATTTCATCTTCGAAGTTCGCCCCCCGTCACTGGACCAGATCGGCCTCGCCCCCACCCTGGAGGCAATGGTGCAAAGGATGATCTCGGGCGACGGGGTCACCGCCGCTTTCTCGAGTGAATTGGGACCTGACCGACTGCCTGAGTCCATCGAAACGATTCTGTACCGCACCGCACAGGAAGCTCTGAGAAACGTCGTCAAGCACGCCAAAGCTTCTATGGTGTCCGTCCGCCTGGATCGCAGCGGCTCCCGAGTGATCCTCGAGATCGAGGACAACGGAAGAGGATTCGACGCAAGGACCCCGAAGCGAGGACATTACGGTCTGGAGACCATGAGGGAAAGAATCGAGCTCGCTGGAGGCGACTTTCACATCATGCCGCGCGACGGGGGCGGAACCATCGTCGGGGCCATACTTCCTCTCGACTGATCAGTCGAGAGGAATTCGCTCAATTTCCTGCGGATTCTTTCTGGACTGGCCCTCGGCGACCGAGTCGAGGATGGCTCTGGCAGCCAGAAGGAACTCTCTTGCTGCAGAGACCAGGTGCTCAGCCACCTCGGGATTCATCTGCTTGATCAAGCCAACCCCGGCACAGATCGGGCAGGGGTAGGAACACTCACCGCTGTGGCCAGACTCCTCCAGCTTCTCGAGAATGGGGTCCACGAATGAACCAGCATCTCGGGGTGGCGATGTCCCTCTTTCAATGTGTGGTTCTTCCATCGCAGGCTAGGTTACCTCGAAGGAAATCCGCAGCCGATCACCATCGAATCCGGCCCCCTTTACCTGAGCTCGCTGGAGGCTCATCGGCAGCACCAAATTTCTCTTGAAGTTCCCAACCTTGATGTAGAGCTCGTCCCCACTGCGAGACAGATCTACATCGCCCTTGCCTACAAACGGAAGCTTGATCCAGAGCAGAGTCGAGCCGTTATCGGTGGTTACCCGGAAAGGTTCATCCGAGTACATGACCGAAGTCGGATCGGCGGTCCCATAGACTTCTTCTGCGAGCTGTCCCAGCAACCTGGTTCCCACCATTTCCTGCTCGAACAACCTCGCCGTCAAAATTGGCACGGGGCTAAACGACTCCTCGATCGTCGCCAGATGCTCCTGCTGTATCTGCTTCCAATGGTCGAAGTATTCATCGGTGACCCGATCTGGGATCAGGCGGTTGACGATAACGGCATCCACTCGGTAGCCAAAGAGCGAAAGATAGGTAAACGTTCGTCTCGCCTCGGCAATCACCATCTTCTCCGCATTCACTACCAGGCGGATGGAGGATGTCTTTGCGTCGGTGAGAATCTCTCGGATGCCCTCGATCCGTCGATAGAAGCGCTCGATGGCTGCAAACACGTTGTCGTTTGCGATAGGCGGAAGGGATTTCATCCTCGAGAGAACCGGCCTGACGGCGTTTACGATCTTTCGCTCTATCGGAAAGATCTTTTCGATATACCAAGCCATGATCTCCGGCAGCGACAGCAGCCGGAGAGTTTCTGCGGTTGGTGCGCAATCAACCACAAGAAGATCGTATGAAGAGTCGTCGTGATAGCGCTTGATGTCCGCAAGGCTGAAGAGTTCGTCCAACCCCGGTATCACGGACAGCTCTTCAGCCTGAATGCCGTCCATCCCGGTCCAGGACAGGACGTCGACGGCATATCGCTGTATCTCCTGCCAGTTCTCCTCCAATCTCTGCTGCGAATCAATCTGCTGGGCCCACAATCCTTCTTCGATGGATGTGGGCTCGCTATCAACCTCGCGATCGAAGGAGTCTGCGAGTGAGTGGGCAGGGTCGGTAGACATGATGAGCGTACTCACGCCGGCCCTCGCGGCGGAAAGGGCGGTGGCCGCGGCGATGCTCGTTTTGCCGACCCCCCCCTTGCCCGTGAAAAGGAGGATTCGCAACTAGTGGGCCTCCGACCTACTTGTGTGGAGGCCCACTACACGGACTCTGCTCTTCGCTTGAGGTCCTTGAGGGCGCTGTCCACCATCATCTTCACGCCCTGCTTCCTCAAGAAACCCGGAATCGGAAAACCGGGATCGATGGAATATTCGTATGTGACGTGAGTGGTGTCTCCTGATGGCTCCAGCGTGTATGACCCGGCAATCTCCTTCACGTCGCCATCGACGCTTTTCCAGGAGATTCCACTCGACGGATAGGTGTATTCCAACACGTAGTGGATCTGCTTGATACGCGCGTCGACCTCGAACTCAGCACGGATCGGACGGCCCTCCGGATCTCTTTCGAGAACCTGGGCGAGCTTGAAGGCCGACATCCAATCTGGGTACAAGTCGATGTTGGTGACAACTTCGAGGATCTTCTCAGGCGGTGCTGAGATATCGATCGATTCTTTACCTTTGTCAGCCAATGTGGACCTCCCGGTGGACTTCGGAACGACGATTCTAGCCCCAGAGCGCGAGCGCTCTTCCGGTCCGCCGAAAGTACCCTGCGTTGACGAGATGGGTTCGTCCGATGTGAGTGCTCGATAACAGCGGCTGGTGGATGTGTCCGAAGAAGACTCTGATGGGCTGCACTCTTCGGATGTAGTCCAGCAGATGAGATGAGCCGCGCTCGTGCCTTCGGGCAAGAGTGTCGTAGGTCAATTCCGGCAGGTCGGGAGGGATGTGGGAGCACACCACGTCGACATCGCCCAGGCTATCCAGCTTGGATGCGTACTCCTCCTCGGTGATCTCCCCAGCGATCCCGAGAGGGGTTGGAAGACCTCCACCGACGAATCCAATGGTCAGGCCCTCTAACTCCAGGACCTTCCCGTCGATTATCTCCACGTTTGGCCCAACGAGACGTTCGAGCATAGCCGGCGGGTCGATGTTGCCCGAGATCAGATAGGTCTGACCCGGAAGCGATTTCTTCACCTCGTCATATGCTTCGGCCAACCGAGTCTGCAGCGTCGTCCAAATCTCTTCTTCTCTTCCCTCCCGGCGTCTGGCCATGACCTCTCTTGCTTCGTCGAAACGCTTTTGAGCTCTGAGCGCTACTACCTCCTTTACAGCGTCCAATCCGAAGACATCGACGAGGATGCCCTTCATCTCGACGTAATCGATGATGTTTACAAGATCGCCGAGCAGCAGCAGGACATCATCTCGTCCCACTTCTCTCGTCAACGCCTCGGTCCCAGAATGGAGATCGGTCACGATCTTCACCGTCATCGGAGGCGCAACCGATTAGCTTCTCGCGGAGACGACTGCCGAAAAAACTCCAGCGACCAGCAGTCCCACGACCGTAAGAGATGAGTAGAGCATCAAGCGGCGATCCAGAATCGGGGCGGATCCCGGCTCCTCCACGGCACGGTAGGAATCGAAAGCACTCACCAGGATCAGAGCCATGGCCCCCAGAAAGAGCAGTACGCGTACGATGGCGACGGGCCCCCGAGAATCAGGAAGGACCGCGGCTAATCCGAACCACCATATGAAGAGAATGAAGCGCGCGACACCCTGCCCCACCATTCCCAGATAGAAATGGCCGGCCCCAGGCAGCAGGGACAGGGCGGCGGCGACGTTCGAGTTCTTGTCTTCTAGAGTCTGCTGTCGGGCATCTCCTTGGGAGCGACGAAGGGAATCGAACAGGCTGGTTCCACAATCTCGGCACACATCTTCGGCGACCGGATTGACGGCCCCGCATACGGTGCAGGTCCACCCGGCCCCCGCGGGCGGAGATGCCACAGGCTCTTTCCCCTGGCCTTCGTCGGCAGGCGGCGCCGCGACCGGGGGAGCAGCTGCTTCTTCTTTGGCGGTAAAGGAAGTCAAGCACAGGCTGCAGAAGCCGGCTCCATCAGGGTTCATTGCATTGCAGTTAGGACAGTGCATATCCCTAACTATCGCCCAAATCTTCTGGCGCGAGCCGAATATTCCTCCACCGCCTCCACGACGTCTGTCTCCTGCAGCTGAGGAAAATACTTCGGAGTGAAGACAAGCTCAGAGTACGAGGACTGAACGGGAAGGAACCCAGACGAGCGAAACTCTCCTGAAGTTCGCCAGACGAGATCTGGTTCGGGATGAGGTTGGCCCGAAGTATCGAGAAAATTAACGACGTCTAGCTCGTTGATCGGCGCACCGGTTTCCAAAGAGTGTGAGTGCATCTTCTTTATCGCCCTGTCGATCTCATCCGCGCCCCCGTAGTTGATCGCGAGGTTGATCACGTTCGAGTCGAAATACCTGGTCTTTTCCTCGATCTCCTCGATCGCCTGGACTAGCTGGGACGGCAGGCCGTCGCCGAATCCCGACGGGATGGAGGATCTTTCTATACCGACGGGCCAACCGGCCTTGCGGCCGAGGTGCACAACTCTGACCTGTTCTTCGATGGCCTCGGGCAGAAGCTCCTCGATCCACTGTCCGTAGAGTCGCATGAGAGCGCCGACCTCTTCCTTCGACCGGTGCCAGTTTTCGGTGGAAAAGGCCCAAATGGTGACCGTATGTATGCCGATCTCCCGGCAAAACCTCGAGAGCGTTCGAGCTACCTCGTATCCAGCCCGGTGGCCGTCCATGGCGTCCATATCCCTCTCGGTCGCCCATCTCCGGTTGCCGTCTGGGATCACCGCGAGATGACGCGGCAATTCCAAACCCGCAAGCCTGGACCTGAATTCCGGATCGACCGGCATCAGGCCCGCTTGGCCGCTCCTCCCGCGGTGCGCGGGTCGGGGATCCTTTCAACCACCAGCCGAGTTAGATTCTCCAGAGCCTCTCGGGGTTCTCCCTGTTCCACCGTCATCAAGTGGCCAAGAGCATCCTGCGCATGGCTCGAGGCCAGCTCTCTCGCCCGATCGAATGCTCCGGTCTCCAGGATGATTTTCCGGACTTCGTCCACGTCTACGTCGGTGGACCCAAGAAGACCGGTCAATCCCGGGCGGCTTTCGATCGCCCAGATGACCGGGAGGTTGTACACACCTTCTCGAAGATCGCTGCCGGGGGGCTTTCCCAGCTCTTCCTCCGATGCGGTTAGGTCCAAAAGATCGTCTGCCACTTGAAATGCCATTCCGAAGGACCTCCCGAACGATGCGACCGCGCTCTCCGCCGTGGCATCCAAGCCTCCCAGCAACGCACCGATGCGGGCCGCGGCTTCGAATAATGCTGCAGTCTTTCCGGAGATCGTTCGGAGGTAGTGATCGAGGTCACGACTGACGTCAAAATCCGCTTCCAGCTGCAGCAGTTGGCCCTCTACCACCGACGCGATGGCGTCGGCGAGGATGCGAGGAACTTGTCCTCCAACCTCAGCAGCGAGCCCGGAAGACCTCGCGAATAGGAAGTCTCCGGCAAGGATCGCAACCGTGTTACCCCATTTCGCGTTGGCACTCGGCACACCGCGCCGAAGATCGCCTTCATCGATAACGTCATCGTGGTACAGGGTGGCCATGTGAGTGATCTCGATCGCAGCAGCGGCCATGATCACTTTCGGGTCGCCCGAATTCCCCAGGCGCGAGGCAAGAAGTGTCACCGCAGGACGTATCCGCTTGCCACCGGCACTAGTCAGGTGACCGGCCACTTCTCCCAGAAATGGGGAGGGGGCCCGGCCCGCCTCCATAAGCATCTCCTCAACCTGCGCGAGCTGACCCGCTACAGGTTCGAATGCGGCAGAAACCTCATCTCGATACAGGGGTTCCATTAGAGTCGGTCAGACACCACAGACTTGGATGAGGATCTCTCGATCCCGAGCGCGGTCGAACTCGACCACCATCACCCTCTGCCACTGACCCAACAGGAGGCTGCCACCACTGATGGGAACGTATTCGGAGGAGCGACCGCCGATCAGGTGTCGGAGATGTGCATGCGCGTTCTTGGTCTCACCAGGATGCATGTTCTCGGTGCGGACATTGAAATCGTCGTGGAGGTAACCGTCTTCTTCGGGAATCAGCCGGCCAAGCGTGATCTTGATGTCCTCGAGAAGACCCTTCTCCTTCTCGTTGACCATCACCCCGCAGGTTGTGTGAGGTGAGTATATGAGGGCAAAGCCATCACTTATCTCCGCATTAATGATTGCCTTCTCGACGTCAGAGGTCACGTCGAGAACGTGCCATGCGCCCTGGGTAGTGATCTCGAGTCTCTCGCGGTGAGTCTTCATTGAGGTTTAACCGCACTCTCCAGAAGTTCCGGGGGAACTGGAAAATGAACGTCTTCCCTGGCAACTTCGATCTCCTCCACTTCCACGATGCCTCGGTCGGCTAGGAATGCGACGACCCTTTCGACCAGAACCTCAGGGGTGGATGCTCCCGATGAGATCCCGATCACATCAGCATCATCGACCCAAGAGGAGTCGATCGAGGTCTCATCGGCGATGAGCCAGGACTTAGCGCCGGCCTCCTTGGCAACTTCGACCAATCGGTTGGAGTTGGATGAGTTCTCGGACCCAACGACAAAAACGACGTCGGCCCTTTCGGCCATGGCCTTGACGGCCTCCTGCCGGTTTTGACTGGCGTAACAGATGTCATCTTTGGTGGGGCCAGATATCAGCGGATACTTCTTGCGAAGGGCGTCGACGACCTGCTTGGTGTCGTCGACTGCCAGGGTGGTCTGAGAGATGAACGCCACCTTCTCGGGATCCGGGACTTCGATCTCGTAGGCCTGTTCGGGGCTCTCGACGACAACGGTCTGTTCGGGAGCTTCACCAGAGGTCCCTTCTATCTCTTCGTGACCCTCGTGGCCGATGAGAAAGATGGTGCGTCCCTGCGCTGCGAAGCGCTTGGCTTCGACATGCACCTTGGTAACGAGCGGGCAGGTTGCGTCAATCACTTTCAGGTTGCGCTTGAGTGCATTTGCATGCACCTCTGGAGAAACTCCGTGCGCCGAGAAGACGCAGATGGCTCCTTCCGGGACCTCTTCCTCGCTCTCCACAAAAACCGCGCCCTTGGCCTCCAGACTCTTCACGACATGCAAGTTGTGCACGATCTGTTTGCGAACATAAACCGGTGCCCCATAACGCTCGAGGGCAAGTTCGACGATCTCGACGGCACGGTCGACGCCGGCGCACCATCCCCTGGGGGCCGCTATCAGAATCTTCTTTTCCTTCCCGGTCATGCCGATCC
>JAHWKU010000008.1 GCA_019347715.1 Actinomycetota bacterium
AGTCGATCCGTTAGGAATCGCTCGATCGCAGAATGGATGTCCTCGTCCGACGCATCAAAAACGAACCGGTCTTCCTGAAAAAGAGATGCTGCCTCGTCGAGAGCTCCTTGTATCGACTGAAGTTCGTCGTTCGTTAGTAACCCTGCTCGATGAAGAGCCGCAGCATGCGCGCGGGTGGAGTCGAGATCCTGCCTCCACATCCTCGCGTCGAAGTGCAGAGATGAGGAAAAGCCGGCCGTCTCGGAAGCCGGCGGTTTCGAAAACCGGCCTCCCCAGAGCGATTCGTTCGTCATGGATTCAGCTTTTGCTTGGTCCGCGCCCAGATCTTGAGCGGAAGCCCCCACAGTTTCACGAAGCCCTCGGCAGCCGAATGATCGAAAGAGTCTTCCTTGTCATAGGTCGCAACTGAATAGTCGTATAGCGACCCCGAACTCTCCCTGCCGACGACTCGCGCGTTGCCGGGTTCGAAGCGAAGCCTGACAGTTCCGATTACGTGCTTGGCGGTTTCGGTCATGAACGCGTCCATGGCTTCCCGAAGCGGCGAGTACCAGAGACCTTCGTAAATGAGCTGGGCGTAGCGTTGCTCGAGCACTCTCTTGAGTCTCAGGACCTCCCGATCCAAGGTCAGCTCCTCCAGGTCGGCGTGTGCCGTGATGAGAGCGAGGGCGCCGGGGACCTCGTAGATCTCCCTCGACTTGATCCCGACCACGCGGTCCTCGATCATGTCGACACGCCCATAACCAAATGCTCCAGCAACCTTCTCAACCGCCCGGATCAAAGCGGGGAGGCCTATCGCTTCACCGTCGAGCGAAACAGGGACTCCGCGCTCGAAGCCGATCTCTAGATAAACAGGCTCGTCCGGAGCGTCGAACGGATCGGCAGTCCTCTCCCAGATGTCGGCGGGCGGCTCGACCATCGGATCCTCGAGGATCCCGCATTCGATGGTTCTGCCCCAGAGGTTCTCGTCTATCGAGTAGGGGGCCGCAGGACCCACTGGAATCGGAAGTCCGGCCTCCATACCGTACGAGATGGCATCTTCGCGAGTCATTCCCCACTCGCGGATGGGGGCAAGAACGGTCAGCTCCGGAGCAATGGCCGCCAGGGACACTTCGAACCTGACCTGATCGTTGCCTTTCCCGGTGCACCCGTGCGCTACATATGCCGCTCCATGCTGGGCAGCAGCCTCTGCAAGATGCTTCGAGATGAGAGGACGAGAAAGTGCCGACACTAGGGGATATTTCTGCTGGTAAAGAGCATTGGCGTGCAGGGATGGGACGACAAAGTCAGATGCGAACTCATCCACCGCATCAACCATGACGGCATCGATCGCTCCCGACTTCATGGCTCTTTCTCGGATCGCTTCGAGATCTCCGGCCTGCCCAACATCGACTCCGACGGCGACCACATCCAGGCCCTTGTTGTCCTTGAGCCACCGGACCGCGACCGTGGTGTCCAGCCCACCTGAATACGCGAGAACGACTTTCTCCGTCAAAGCGTCATCATCTCCGCGAGCGATCTCAATCTCTTCTCCACCCGTCTTGCGAGTACGCCCTGCTTTGCAACGACGAGAACGGTGTCGTCCCCTGCAACGGTGCCGGCAATGCCATCGATCCCAGCGCGATCGATGGCGGATGCAACCATATGTGCGTGACCGGGAGGAGTTCTCACCAGAACTAGGTTTCCGCTCGTCTCGAAGCTCAGGACGGAATCGGTAAGCAACCGCCTGAGAGCATCGCCACTGGGGACGTTCTGAGGATCCTCCGGAAGGGCGTATGCAACCTTCCCGTTACGTCTTACCTTGATCGCCCCGAGTTCCTCCAGATCGCGCGACACGGTCGCCTGGGTCGCAGAGAATCCTCCGGCACGTAACAGCTTTACGAGCTGATTCTGGTTCGTGATCGGCCTCTCCCTGATCATCTGAACTATCCTGCGCTGCCTGCCGGCCTTCATGGAAGTTCCTTCAGGAGCCACTCGACCAGTGCCTTCTGAGTGTGCAGACGGTTTTCGGCCTGGTCCCAAACCGCAGATGCAGGTCCATCGATCACCTCTGCGGAGATCTCCTCGCCGCGGTGTGCCGGAAGACAGTGCATGACGATCGCTCCAGCAGCGGCCCGGGCAAGAAGAGTCTCATCAAGCTGAAACCCCTTGAAGGACTTGAGCCTCTTTGCGTGTTCCGCTTCCTGTCCCATTGAAGCCCACACGTCGGTGTATAGGACGTGGGCCCCTTCACACGCTTCTAGAGGATCGGGGGTGGTGAGGATTTTCGTCCCCGTTTCCTCGCCGATCGAGATCGATCTCTCCACGAGCGGTTCGATCGGTTCGAATCCCTCCGGGCAGACCGCGGTAACGCTGCCGAGGCCGGCCTTGGCGCCGGCAAGAAGAAGCGAATGGCAAACGTTGTTGCCGTCGCCGAGATAGACGAATCTCACATCAGACGGCCTATCGAAGCGCTCCGCGACCGTCATGACATCGGCCAGAGCCTGGCATGGGTGTTCCAGGTCACTGAGCGCATTGATCACCGGTATCGTCGAGCTCTCCGCCAGGCCTTCCAGCCTGTCCTGGCCATAGGTCCTTACCACCAGCGCATCCAAGTATCTGGAAAGGACCCGGCCGGTGTCCTCGAGAGTCTCTCCCCGGCCGAGCTGCATCTCGTCGCTTCGAAGGATTACGGGATGGCCGCCCATCTCTGTCACCGCCACCTCGAATGAGATCCGCGTTCGCGTTGACGGCTTCTCGAAAATCATCCCGATGGATTTCCCGGCCAGGCTCTTGCGGTGCCTGGTACGCGACCCCTTTAGCTGGCGCGCTCTCGCTATCAGCGCCTTCTGTTCGCTCGACGTGATGTCGTCGGAGGAAAGAAAGTGGCGTGGGTTCATGAAGAGACCTCATTGCCGTCGAACTTAGAGAGCACCTCTGAGAGGATCGACACGGCTTGGGTGCACTGCTCTTCTTCAGCAATAAGAGGAGGGCACAATCGCAGCGTCGAGGGGCCGACGTCGTTGATCAACAAACCTTGCTCGAGGCAATCCTCCGCCACTTTTCTCGCGAAGTCCCCCGAAAGCTGGACTGCCAGCAGGAGACCCTTGCCCCGGACCCCGGTCACGGAGGAATGAGATCCGTTGAGTCCATCGAGGAGAACGCCGAGGTACTTTCCGATCTCTTTCGCCCTTGGGACGAGCCCTTCGCTTTCGAGCGTATCCAAAACGGCCAACGCAGCTGCACAGACAATGGGCCCGCCCCCGAGGGTGGTCGCATGATCTCCCGGCTCGAACGCCTCGGCATGGTCGCCTCGCGCGACGCAAGCCCCTATCGGCAAGCCGTTGGCCAACGCCTTCGCAAGAGTGATGACATCGGGCACGGCACCCGATTCTTGAAAACCGAACCACTCACCCGTTCGTCCGAGGCCGGTCTGCACTTCGTCCGCGATGAACCCGAGATCGTGCGCGTCACAGATCTTCCGCACCCCGGGCAGATAATCGGGAGAAGGGACGACGACTCCGCCCTCGCCCTGAATAGGTTCGAGCAGAACCGAGCACACCGAGTCGTTGACGGCTTCCTCGAGCGCCGGCAAGTCATCGTAGGAGACATGCCGAAACCCGGGCGGGAGAGGAGTGAACGGCTCCCACTTCTTCGGCTGCCCAGTGGCGGCAAGCGTCTCGAGAGTTCTGCCGTGAAAGGAGTCAAAGGCAGCGATCGTTTCGAATCGGCCCTGGCCGAACTCGAGACGCGACCGCTTTCTCACCAGCTTGATCGCGCATTCATTCGCCTCGGCCCCCGAGTTGCAAAAGAAGACCCTTCCGTCTTCCCAGCCGAGAAGATCGCATAGCTTCTCAGCCAGCCGCGCCATCGGCTCCGTGTAATAGAGATTGGACACATGGGCCAGACGTGTGACCTGTGAGGAAACGGCCTCGGTGACTTTGGGATGAGAGTGCCCCAGTGAAACCACGGCGATCCCGGCTACGAAATCCAGATATTTCTTTCCGGATGCGTCGTAAAGGTACATCCCGCTGCCGTCCACGAAAGTTGCCGGGTAGCGGCGATACGTATTCATCACGTGGGAATCCGAGAGACTCTTCACATCGGCACTCATGCAGTCACCATCGTACCGATGCCCTCGTCGGTGAACACTTCGAGGAGCAATGCGTGCTTCACGCGTCCATCCAGGATGTGAGCCTGAGGCACACCATCCTTGATGGCCGAGACCGCGCTGGCTATCTTGGGAATCATTCCCTCGGACAAGACTCCATCTGCGAGAAGTTTCGCCAGTTGGTCGGCGGTGGTCTCGGAGATAAGCGACCCTTCGTCTCCCAGATCTCGGTAGAGACCGGGAACGTTTGTCAGGAAGACGATCTTCTGGGCAGCAAGAGCTCCGGCAATGGCACCGGCAGCCACGTCGGCGTTGATGTTGTATGAGCCATCGGGGCCCGTTGCGACGGGAGCTACGACCGGAACGAAATCGCTCGAGATCAGACCGTTCACGATCGCAGGTTCGATCTTCTCCACCTCTCCAACAAACCCGAGGTCTTCCCCTACGCTGCCCAAGGCCTTCCTGGCGGTGATCAGATTGCCGTCTTCGCCCGAGATCCCAGCAGCCAAAACACCTTGCGCATTGAGCGTTGTCACGATCCGCTTGTTGATCTGTCCCAGCAGAACCATCTTCACTATCTCCATCGTCTCGTGATCGGTCACTCTCTGACCCCCGACGAAGACCGCTTTCTTCCCGAGCTTGCCCATGGCATCCGATATTTGGGGCCCCCCGCCGTGGACCACTACCGGATTGATCCCTACGAATTTCATGAGCGCAACATCCGTGGCCAAAGCCCCCAGGAGATCATCGTCCTCAAGAGTCTCTCCGCCCATCTTTATGACGACGGTCTTTCCTGCCCACGTTCGTATGTAAGGAAGGGATTCGACCAGCACCGTGGCCTTGGCGAGCGCCTCTTCGATCCTGGTCATGTCTCGTAGTGAGCGTTCAGCTTGACGTACTCGGGTGACAGATCGGTCGTGAGGATCTCCGCGATGCCGGTTCCAAGGAAGAGGTCGCAAACGATCGTCACCTCCGGCTCGTGAACGAGCGAGCCCCTCAGTCTGCGAAGAGTCTCGGGGGCCGCCGGAGTCCCCTCACTCAAAAGGTCAACACCGTTCAATGAGATCGTCAGCTTCTCGAATTCGAACTCAACACCGGCGTTTCCTATCGCGGCGGCGATGCGGCCCCAGTTGGGATCGTTTCCATAAAGAGCGGTCTTTACCAGAGAGGACTCTGCGATCGAGCGCGCGGCGGCCCTGGCATCCTCCTCGTGCACGGCTCCTCTTACCCTCACTCGTACGAACTTGGTGGCACCTTCTCCATCTGCAACGATCTGCTCCGCCAGCGAGCGGCTCACCATATGCATGGCGATGACCAGGTCGTCGATCGACGCCTCCACTCCGGATGCGCCGTTGGCGAACGCGAGAACGGTGTCGTTGGTGCTCTTGTCTCCGTCGATCGTCACCGAGTTGAACGTAACCTCTACTATCTCGGACAAGGCGCTCTGAAGGGCTCGCGAATCGACCACTGCATCGGTGGTGATGAATGCAAGCATCGTCGCCATATTTGGGGCGATCATTCCGGCCCCCTTACAGATCCCACCGAGTCTCCAGCCGTCGGAGTGCTCTACCGCCGATCGCTTGGGTTTCGTATCGGTCGTCATGATCGCCTTCATCACAGCTTCATCGTCGTCCGAGAGATCTGCTGCGGCCGCTGCGATCCCGGCGCGGACTTTATCCATCGGCAGAAGAGATCCGATCAGCCCGGTGGAGCACACCAGGATCGACCCGGGCGCCGCTCCGAGTGCGCTGGCAGCCTGGTCCGCCATCTCTACGGCGTCGGCATATCCCTGTTTTCCGGTGCATGCATTCGCGCACCCCGAGTTCACGACCACTCCCCGGGCGTTGCCGGATGCTGCCAGTTCCTTCGAGACGATCACGGGTGCAGCAGCAGCTCGATTCGTCGTGAAGGTGCCTGCGACCGACGCATCTGCGTCCGAGACTATTAGTGCCAGGTCGGGGTTCCCGGAAGCCTTGATGCCAGCCACGACACCTGCAGAACGGAATCCCTGAGGGACGCAGACGCCCCCGGTCCTCACGATTGCGAGTTTCGATTGCGAGCTCACGTCACCATTCCTGCAACGTCCAGCGCGGTGTTCTCGGGGAGACCTAGCATCAGGTTGGCGTTCTGTATTGCCTGTCCAGCCGCCCCCTTGCCCAGGTTGTCGATGGCGCACATCGCGATCACCCTTGATGTCCTGTCGTCGATGCGCGCTGCAATCTCTGCGAAGTTCGAACCGGAGACCCTCTTCGTTTCCGGCAACGATGAATGACCCAGCACGGTGATGAAGTGCTCCTGCCCATAGCGGGTGTGGTAGAGATCCTCCAGGTCTGTGGAAGAAAGAGGTTGTCGCAGTTGTGCGATGCAAGTAGCCAGGATGCCGCGGTTCATCGGCACGAGATGAGGGATGAAGCTCACGGTGATCTGCGAGCCGGCAAGGTAGGTCAGCTCCTGCTCTATCTCCGCGATGTGTTTGTGCCCGGTGACTGAGTACGGTCTCGAGTTCTCATTGGCGGAGACGAAGTCGAACCCCTCTCCGCCGGCGCGTCCGGCTCCAGAGACTCCCGACTTGGCATCTATGTGAATCGAGGACGGCTCGATGAGCGCAGCCTCTGCGATCGGCGCCAAAGCAAGGAGTGCGGCTGCCGCGTAGCAGCCTGGGTTGGCTACTTTGGAACAGTCGCGGATCTCATTGCGATGGATCTCCGTAAGTCCGTAAGTCCAGTCATCGAGGGCCTGGGGATGCCGGTGGGCCTCGCCGTACCAGACGGGATAGGCAGCGGCATCTTTGAGACGAAAGTCCCCGGCCAGATCCACCACCTTGGCCTGGTAGTCACCGAACAGCTCCATGCTGTGGGTGTGAGGAAGCGACGAAAAAACGATGTCGGGCTCCAACCCAAGAGCGTCATCGAACGAGGAGAACACCATTCCCGCGTAAGAGGGCATTGAGGGGTAGAAGTCGGCCAGGGGTATCCCCACCCGCGATGCAGCGCCGGCCGCTACCACATCGATCCCTGGGTGCGATGACAGGAAGCGCAGGACTTCCGCCCCCGCGAAGCCAGAAGCCCCGAGCACCACGGCTCTCGATCCCATTTAATATTTATACAGCCGAATGCATAGGCATGCAAGTGCTCAGCCTAAGACGAGACCCATCACGATAGATTGGTCCGATGCAGGCCGAGTTCGCATTCATCGCAGAAGCCGCCGATGCCCAAAACGGGTTGTTCTATGTCGTGCGCGGGGGCACCGACATATGGAATACGCCCGCCGAGGCGAAGTTCCCCTTTTCGATTGGCCCTATGTCATTCATCGTGAGACTCACGGGAGATCCATCCGAGGTCGGCAACAAGGTCGTCCTTCGCTCGACTGTGGTTGATGCCGACGGCCGGTCTCTCGGGGTGGAAGGAGAAGGCGAGATTGAGCTCTCGGCCCACCCTCTCGACCGCACCAGGGCCGGCAGCGCGCTAATACATTTTAGGCTCGGGTTTCAGGTCCCATCACCGGGCGCGTACTTCTTCGAGGTCCACGGGACGGCAGGACGGCTGTGCCAGGTCCCATTCTGGGTGCTGCAGGGATCCTGACTCTTAGCTGACCGAAGTTACGCCGGCGATGCTTGCAGCTGAAGGCTCCAAACTTGAGTTGTCTCGTTTTGCGGTTCCCTGCGCTGAGCGCGTTTGCGACGCCATCTCGAAGCAAAGACCGGAAGTAAGAATATGAAGAGCATGGCTATTCTTCGGCCTTCGAGATCCCCGGGCGCATGGCCAAACCGGACCATTTGAAGGGTCTGGATGTGACTAGTCCTACCCGCGGACCTCTCCGCCCAGGCGATCACGGATCGCCGATGCGATCGCCTCTCGAGCCTCCAGCGCTTCGCTGTCGGTAAGGGTCCTGTCTTTGCTGCGAAATTCCAACCCAAGGGCGATGCTCTTTCGTCCCTCTCCCGTTTGTTCTCCTCGGTACACGTCGAAGATTCCGGCCGCCCTGAGGAGCTCGCCTCCGTTCTCCCTCGCAAGGCGAACCACCTCTTCTGAGGCCATCTCCTCAGGCACGGTTACAGCGAGGTCAAGGAGAACCGATGGAAACTTCGGCGGCTCGTTCACCTCGATAGTGTCATGCGCCACCTCGAATAAGGCATCGAGATCGATCTCTGCTGCGAGGGGGCGATCGGGAAGATCGAAAGTGTCCGCGATATCAGGCGACAGCTCTCCCATCCACCCTAGGTAACGGCCGTTCGCGCTGACGCCTGCCGCCCTCGTGGGGTGGAGCATCGCTTCTTCCGCCATCTCGAAGGAAGGGATCCCCGCACCAAGCGAATGAACGATCAGCTCGACGACCCCCTTCAAGTCGTAGAAGTCGAGCTCTCTCGTCTCCCCGTGCCAGGTTCTCGGAAGCGGGCCGTGCATGACTATGCCAAGGCGAAGGGGCTCCTCCGGCAGGATGCTCCCAGAACGCCGGAAGCAATGTCCGACCTCGAACAGCCTCACAGTAAGCCGGCGGCGTGCCACGTTGCCCGCAACCGCCGCCATGAGTCTCGGGATGAGGGAAGGACGAAGAAGCGCCTCGTCCTGCGTTATGGGGTTGACGAGCGGTATCGCCGCTGCGGAAGGGTGGGCGTCCGGGTACCCCATCCTTTCAAGGTCGGAAGAGCTTATGAAGCTCGACGTGTAAGCCTCGGTCAGTCCCGCCCCCCGCAGGATCCATCGCACGTTGCGAATGAGTTTCTGTTCACGGGTCAGCCCACCGACACGGTCTGTTCCCGATGGAAGCTTTCTCTCGATGCGATCGTAGCCCCAGACCCGCGCGACCTCTTCGATGAGGTCTTCCTCAACCTCCAGGTCGGGACGGCGGGTCGGCGCTTCAACGACGATGCTTGAACCATCGTCGGTTGGGCCGAGGTCCAGCTTGGCCAGGGCCTCGGTCATCTGCTGCTTCGTCAGGTCGGTTCCCAGCACAAGGTTGGCACGTTCGGGTCTCAGTTCGATCCTGGCAGGAAGGATCGGGTCCGGATAGACATCAACGGACCCAGGATCCATCTCCCCTCCTGCCCACTCGAGGACGAACCGCGCGGCCAGGTCGCCGGCGAAGTCGATGCCGTTCGGATCAACGCCCCGTTCGAAGCGTGCCGAAGCCTCTGTCCTAAGACCATGGCGCTTGGCCGTTCTCAGGATCGTCGGTGGGTCGAAGTACGCGATCTCAATGACTACCCGCTTGGTCCTTTGAGAGACCTCCGAGTCGAGTCCGCCCATCACTCCGGCCAGGGCCAGTGCTCTCGAAGTGTCTGCAATAAGAAGATCTTCAGGGTCGAGCCGTCTTTCCTGCTCGTCGAGCGTCACGAGCGTCTCTTTCACGCGCGCGCGCCTTACTACTATCTCCCCTCCTCCAACTTCATCGAGATCGAATGCGTGCATCGGGTGCCCGCAGATCAACAGGGCGAAATTGGTAGCGTCGACGACGTTTGAGATCGGCCTGACCCCCGCGGCCGAAAGCCTGCGTTGAACCTCAGGGGGCGACGGGCCGATCTCGACGCCTGAGATCACTCTGGCCTGATAGCGCGGGCAGCCGGACGGATCCTCCAGGGTCACCGCGACGGAACCAGAGCCCGACGCGCCGGACGCAGGAAGGCTCGTATCCGGGAGCCGGACTTCCCCGCCCGTCAGCACCGAAACCTCCCTCGCTACTCCGATGAAGCTCATCGCATCGGGACGGTTGGGAGTGATATCCAGCTCGAAGATCACCTCGTCGAGACCAAGGACCTCGCGAATGTCCGCCCCAACCGGCGACCCTGATGGAAGCAGGTGAATCCCTCCGTCTCTTGCTTCTGCGAGCCCCAGTTCCATCGCGTCGCAGATCATCCCCTCGGAATCGATTCCGGCCACGGGCTTTCGTCCGATGACCGCTCCGGGAAGACCGGGCAGCACCGCGCCGGAGAGAGCAACCGGCACACGGTCGCCTACAGAGAAGTTGCGAGCCCCGCAGACGATCTGCAGTTCGCGATCTCCGTCGGTCACACGGACAACCACGAGCCCCCTATCGGATCGCGAGTGCTCTTCGATCCCGAGTACCTCTCCCACTACCACCTTCTCGAGGCCCTGCCCGCCTCTTCGGATCGAATCGACCTTGATGCCGAGTGCCGTGAGATTCAGAGCCAAGGCATCGATATCTGCCGGCAGATCTACGAAGTCTTCTAGCCATGAAATGGGAACTTTCATCGGAAGCTCTCCAGGAATTCGAGGTCGTTTTCGTAGAACCAGCGAATGTCTTCGACTCCATAGCGAGCCATCGCGATCCTCTCGATCCCGACTCCGAATGCAAACCCCGTGATGTCGGGGGGATATCCGGCGGCCTTGAACACGTTCGGATGCACCATCCCTGCCCCGAGCAATTCGATCCAACCCTCACGACCGCACGACCTGCACCCGCTTCCCCCACAGTTGAAGCAGAGCACGTCCACCTCGGCGGAGGGTTCCGTGAACGGAAAGTAGCTCGGCCGGAGCCGCACTTTCTGGGACGCGCCAAAGACCTCTCTGGCGAATGCCTCGAGCGTTCCCGCGAGATCCGCCATCGAAATTCCATAGTCGACAGCAAGCCCTTCGATCTGCATGAACGACGCTAGGTGTTTGGCATCGGGTGTCTCACGTCTGGCCACCCTTCCCGGCACAACTACATAGACCGGGGGCGGTTCCTTTTCCATCATTCGAACCTGCATTGGTGAGGTGTGAGTACGGAAGAGAGGGAGTTCATCGGTCTCGCCCTGGACGTAGACGGTGTCCCACATCGAACGGGCCGGATGATCTTCCGGGATGTTGAGAGCCTGAAAGTTGTAGTAGTCGGTCTCGACTTCAGGGCCCTCGACCACCCGGTATCCAAGCCCGACAAAGGCGTCGAGAACGTCATCGAGCACTGAGGTGAGCGGATTCGGCAAACCGAGCTCCGGTTTCCTGCCGGGCAGAGTGACGTCTACTCTTTCTCTCTCCAATCGTCCTGCGCGCTCGGCTGAGGTCAGGTCTGCCAGCCTCGAAGAGATCGCGTCTTCTATCGCGGCTCTGACCTCGTTGACCGTCTTTCCGACCACCCGTCTATCGGCATCGGACATCTCTCTCAAAGAGGAGCTGACTTTGGAGAGTTTGCTCTTGCGGCCGAGATGCGCCACCCGCGCTTCCTCCAGCGAGGCGGTATCCGGAGAGCCGGAAATGGAAGCCAGCGCGGCCCTTCTTATGTCATCTAGCTGTTGGACGATCTCAGTTGATTCCATGTGGTCCTCGTGAATGCGGACTTAAAGGAGACTATCGCCAGAAGGGGGCCTCTTCGCCGAGGTTACTGCCGGGACTTCTCGGCCAGAGGCAAAGTAAATCGAAACGCCGCGCCGGTTTTGGCTGCGTCATCGACCCAGATCTTTCCTCCGTGGGCCTCTACGAGCCCCTTCGAGATATAGAGACCAAGCCCGGTTCCACTCGGATTACCCGGCCGTTCTCCCCTCCGGAAGAACTTTCCGAACACCTGTATGCGGTGCTCCTTCGGGATGCCCTCTCCCTGATCGGCGACGGTTACTTTCACCTCGGTGTCGTCGAATGAGCCCCTCACCATCACGTCGCCCTTCTCGGTGTATTTCACTGCGTTCTCCAACAGGTTCGTCAGGACTTGTTCGATCTTATCCCGGTCGGCAAAGACCTCGGGGAACTTGGCTGGGAATTCCGAGTCCAGCTTATGCATCTCGGCCCTCGGCTGGATGCGAGAAATCACGTCTGTTGCGAGAGCGACGAGGTCGACGCTCGTCTTACGCAGCTGAAGGCGTCCGGCCTCGAGCCTGCTGATATCGAGCAGCTCGGTGATCAGCCTCGTCACCCGATCCGCGTCGTAGTTAATCGTCGTCAGCAGATGCTTCTTCGTGTCGTCGTCGAACCGGTCCCACTTGTGAAGGAGGGTCTGCGTGAAGCCCTTTACCGACGAGAGCGGAGAACGGAGTTCATGTGACACCGCCGATATGACCTCCGACTTGGCCAGGTCGACGGTCTTGCGTCTGGTGATGTCCCTGGCGACGAGAACGGTGCTGGAAACGCCTCCATTATCGTCGTGCTCGAATCCAGCCGTCACTCCGATCCAGAGCGTTTCTCCCGACTTGGTAACGACGAGAGCCTCGCGCTCCGGCATCCCTTTCGATATACGAAGCATCGCCGGTGGCCCCTGGGGGCCGAGACAGGCTTCGTTGCCGTTCGAGTCCATCGGTCTAAGGAGATCGTCGATGTTGCGTCCGACGACGTCGGCTTCGGAGTATCCAAGGAGCCTTTCGGCAGAACCCAGCCATTGGGTGATGCACTGTTCGGAATCGAGAACAATGATCGCGTCTCGCAGCCTGGAGATGACCTCATCCAAACCGCTCACTGGACGCTTTCCCTACGCTGACGCCTGGCCTCGAAGAGAAACACCGCCGCTGCTATGGCTACGTTCAAGGACTCGGCCCCCGACTCCATCGAGATAGATGCCAAGGTGTCGGTCTTCCCCAAAAGATCCTCCGCTACTCCCCATGCCTCATTTCCAAAGACGAAGGCGCAAGGTTTTGTCATATCGATCTCATCGTAGGCAACGCCAGCTTTGGGATCGGCGGCAACCGTCATGAGACCTTTCTTGCCCAATTTCTCGAGCAAGAAGGCTACCTCAACACCCCGCGCGAATGGCTGATGGAAGAGTGCTCCCGCCGCAGCTCTCACTACCTTCGGGTTGTATACGTCCACGCTTTCGTTGCCAAAGAACACCGCATCGGCCCCCACGGCCCATGCGGTCCTCATAATGGTGCCGGCGTTTCCGGGATCCCTCACTCCCGCAAGGATCACCGAAAGCGACATCGGTCTCCTCAAAAGCGAGCCAGCTTCGGTCTCGGTGAAAGTCGCAACGGCTATTACTCCTGGGGGCGTTGCTGCCGAAGACAGCGCCTTCATGGCTTGTTCCGAAACCTCATGGACGACCACTCCCTTCTCCGCGGCGAGGTCCGCTATCTCCTCCAGGCCAGGAGCGGCGGGGACCTGAAGAAAAATCTCCTCAACCGATGAGCGAGACGAAAGGCTCTCCGTCACCCCGGTGGCTCCCTCAACAAGGAACTTCATCTCGCGATCGCGGACGGCGCCTTTGAGGAGCTTGCGAGTGGATCGGATCTTGCGGTTTTGAGCGCTCTCGATGCGCACAGCGATGAGCCGGTTAAGAAGCCTTGGCTTCGACCGACTCCTTTGCCGCTTCGGCAAGCGCCGAGAAAGCTGCTGGATCGTTCACGGCCAGATCGGCGAGGACCTTGCGGTCTACCTCGATACCGGCTTTGCCGAGTCCGTCGATGAGACGGTTATAGGAAATTCCGTTGGCGCGGGCCGCTGCGTTGATCCTGGTTATCCAGAGCCGGCGGAACTGGCCCTTTCGATCACGGCGGTCCCGGTAAGCGTATGTGTAGGAATGAAGCAGCTGCTCCTTGGCCGAACGAAACCGGCGGCTCCTAGCGCCGCGGTACCCGCGCGCTTGCTCGAGCACCGCTTTGCGATGTTTCCTCTTCGCTACGCCTCTCTTCACTCTTGCCATATCAGCTTCCCAGAAGCCGCTTGACTCGCTTGGTGTCGGCCTTGGATACCTCGGCCTCGCGCTGTACTCTGCGACGCCTCTGAGGGGACTTTCCCTCGAGATAATGACTCGCAAAAGCCCGGCCGCGAAGAAGCTTGCCGGTGGCACTCTTCTTGATCCGCTTGGCGGCCCCCTTATGAGTCTTCATCTTTGGCATGTTCAGCCTCCGTTGGTTCCTGCCTTCTTTTCCTTTTCCTTTTTGGCTGGAGCCAGCACCATGATCATGTTGCGACCATCGAGTTTCGCCGGCACCTCCACCGTTCCGACCTCCGAAATATCGGCGGCCAGAGCGTCCAGCAGCTTCTGTCCAAGGTCCGTGTGGGCCATCTCCCTGCCCCGGAACCACACTGCCACCTTCACCTTCGAGCCCTCATTCAGGAATCGCTCGACGTGACGGCGCTTGGTATCGAAGTCGTGCTGAGAGATCTTGGGCCGAAGCCTGATCTCCCTAACTTTAACGTGGCTTTGCCTCTTGCGCGCCTCCTTGGCCTTTACGTCCTGCTCGTACTTCCACTTCCCGTAATCCATGATCTTGCAAACGGGAGGCTGCGCCTGCGGCGCGACCTCGACCAGGTCGAGGTCCAGGTCCTGGGCCTGCTGCAGGGCGCGCTGGACATCCATGATTCCCAGCTGAGAGCCATCGTGACCAACCACCCTGACCTCGGTGGCCTTGATGCGATCGTTGATCCTTACGTCGGAGGCTATCGGCTATCTCCCCACGTAAGCGCCGAGCAATACGCTATTCACTTACGAACGCCGATGAGAAGCCAGCCGCTTCGTTGAATGATGTCGATGGACCCCTTCTTCGTCGTCGGTGACCTCGAGACTACGGGGTCGAGATCGCGCGGACGTTAGCCGCCTGCTTGCCCTTGGGCCCGTCCACTACGTCGAACTCTACGCTCTGACCTTCAGCGAGGCTCTTGTAGCCTTCGTTCTGGATCGCCGAGAAATGCACGAATACGTCTTCGCCGTCGGACTGCGAGATGAAGCCGTAGCCCTTCTCGTTGTTGAACCACTTCACAGTACCTTGTGCCACTTCCTTCTCCTTCTCAAACTACCGCCTGCACGGTAGCACCTACGGGCCTGCAAGACAACAGGAAAAGCCGCTTGGAGTCAATCAACGATCTTGGTGATGGGTATCTCAAGTATCCCCGTCGCCCCCTTGGCCTTCAGGGTGGGAATTAGCGTATTGATCTCCGTCCTTGCGACTACTGTTTCGATCGCCAGGAATCCTTCTTCTGCCAGCCGCGAGATAGTTGGGGCCTCCATCGAAGGAAGGACGGCAACGACTGCTTGGAGATCGCCTTCCTTGACGTTCATCTTCACCAGCACTCTGCCACTGGCGGATATCGCTCCGAGCAAAAGGATCTTGATTTCCTCCATGGCCGTCCTCTTTGCAGGATCGGCAAAGGACTGTGGATTGGCTATCAAGAGAGCTGGCGACTCGAGGAGTGTGGCAACGATCTTCATGCCGTTTCGTCTGAGGGTGCTTCCCGTCTCGGTCACGTCCACGATGGCATCGACGATCTCCGGGACTTTGGCTTCGGTGGCCCCATAGGAGAGGAAGATCTTCACCGGGATGCCGAGCTCGTCGAAGAATCTCTTGGTGAGATTCGGATACTCGGTCGACACCCGGCTGTCGGGAGCCAGTTCTTCCGCTGCCTCCACGCCGGCCACTTCGGCCACGGCGAGCACGACCTTCACCTTTCCTCCTATGTAGCTCTTCGTGTAAGGAAGTTCTGCCAGAACTTCGACTTTGGCCCCGGTTTCCTCGACCCAGTCCAGCCCAGTGAGGCCCATGTCAAAGAATCCCTCCTCGATATACCTCGGGATCTCCTGGGGGCGAAGCAATGAGATGCGATCAATCCGGGGGTCGTCAACGGTCCCGTGGTATTCACGTTCGCTCCCGCGGACTATCCTGAGATCGGCCGCGTCCATGAGCGCGAGAGTCTTCTCCTCGAAACTTCCCTTTGGGATCACGAACCGCAGCATTAGAGAATGCTAACCGCTCGTGCCTCAGCCGATCCGCCGGTACAGATCTGCCATCTCTACTGCATCGCTGGCGGCCTCATATCCTTTGTTGCCATGGTCGCCCCCGGCTCTTTCCATGGCCTGATCGGCGGAATTAGTAGTCAAGACCCCAAACGTGCACGGCACACCGGAGTCGAGCGAGACTCTCAACACACCCTGCTGTGCTGCGGACGAAACGAAGTGAAAGTGTTCGGTTTCTCCTCGGATGACCGCTCCAAGACAAACGACGGCGTCCACATTCTTGGCCTCGATCAATCGCTTGGCGGCCCCCGGGATTTCGAATGCCCCGGGCACCGACACCACGAAGGTATTTTTTAGGGCAACGCCGCAAGCCTCTAGTGCGCTCAAAGCACCGGAAAGAAGCCTGGAGGTAACCTCTTCATTGAAGCGGCTGACCACGACGCCCACTTTCAGCTTCTTGCCGGAGTGTTCCCCTCTAATGACGCTCAACTCTGGCCCTCATCGAGATCGTCCAGGAGATGGCCGAGGCGGTCGCGCTTCGTCCTCAGGTAAGCGATATTTTCAGCCGTCGGTGTGGTTTGCAGAGGTACCCTCTTTGTGATGGAGAGCCCATGGCCCTCCAGGCCAGCGTACTTTGCTGGGTTGTTCGTCATCAGCCGCATCGAGGTAATTCCAAGGTCCGCGAGAACCTGCATTCCGATCCCGTAATCCCTAAGATCCGGCGCGAAACCAAGCTTCTCGTTCGCCTCGACCGTGTCATGACCTTGTTCCTGAAGGTTGTATGCGCGGATCTTATGTATGAGTCCGATCCCACGGCCCTCATGACCCATTATGTAGAGAAGTACTCCCCTCTTCTCCTTTTCGATCTTGAGGAGTGCGTCCCTTAGCTGGGTTCCGCAATCGCATCTGGCTGAATGAAAAACGTCCCCCGTCAAGCACTGCGAGTGAACGCGAACGAGCACATCTCGTTGACCGGCGACCTCACCCTTGATGAAGGCTGCGTACTCCTGGCCGTCCAGCTTGGAGGTATAGGCGTAACACATGAAATCGCCGAAGGCCGTTGGCATCTTGGCCACAGCCGTTCGATCGATCAACTTTTCCTGGTTGCGCCTGAACGCAATCAGCTCTTTGATCGTGAGGATCTTGAGATCGTGGGTCGTGGCCATTTCCTCCAGGTAGTCCAGACGCGCCATCCGCCCGTCGTCGTCCATGATCTCGGCGACGACCCCGACCTCCAACATTCCCGCAAGCCTGGTGAGATCGACTGCAGCTTCGGTATGGCCGGCCCTTCGGAGAACTCCGCCTTCAGCAGCACGCAAGGGAAAGACGTGCCCGGGCCTGGCCAGATCCACTGGGAGAGTTGCCGGATCTGCAAGAGCTTTGATCGTTAGTGCGCGGTCGTACGCGCTCGAGCCTGTATGGCCGGGAAGCTTGAGATCGACGGAAACGGTGAACGCGGTCCCCTGTGATGACGTGTTGTCGTAAACCATCATCGGGATACCCAGCTCTTCCAATCTCTCACTTGTCATCGGCACACAGATGGGAACTCCGGCTTTGCGCGCCATGAAGTTGATGGCTTCCGGCGTCACCTTCTCTGCTGCCATCACCAAATCGCCTTCGTTCTCACGCTCCTCGTCGTCGACGACGATCACCATCTTCCCTGCCTTCAGATCCTCCACCGCTTCATCGACGGTTGCAAAACCGACTGGCTTGCTCATCGCCCGATCCTTTCTCCGAGGAGGCGCTCGATGTACTTCGCGATCATGTCGACCTCGAAGTTCATGGTGTCTCCAATTCTCTTTTCTCCAATTGTCGTAGCGCTCAAGGTATGCGGCACGAGTGATACTCCGAAGCGATCTTCATCGATTGAAGTGACGGTCAAGCTGATGCCATCGAGAGCAACCGAACCTTTCTCGACTACGTAACGCCTTAGCTCTGGTGGAGCTTCGATCCACATCTCGACGGAGCCATCCTTGGGCTCCACCTGCCTCACTGTCGCTATCGCATCCACGTGTCCTTGAAGGAAGTGTCCGCCGAACCTGCCCCCTGCCGCGATGGGCCGCTCCAAGTTCACCCTCGAAGAGGACTCGAGGCTGCCAAGGGTCGAACGTTTGATGGTCTCCTCTGAAAGGTCCGCCTCGAACGTTGACCCCTTCGCAACAGCAACCGTGAGACAGACTCCGTTAACGCAGATCGAATCCCCTGCCTCGAGACCATCCAGGTCGCAGGCAATCTCCAGCCTCGGGCCTGAGACCCTCATCACTTTGCCAATTGATTCAACGATCCCGGTAAACATCAGGACTCCCCGGAAGTAAGATCGCTGGTTTCGATCTTTGGATATGCGATCACTTTGAGATCTCCTCCAATCATCTCTACCGATTCGATAACAAGATTCTTCGCAGAGTTGATAGTGGCCGCCGTCCAACCGGAAAGGGCGGAGAGCCCTTCGTCCCCCAGCAGCTTTGGCGCAAGATAGAAGACGTATTTATCTATCCATCCACCAGACGCGAAGGAACCTGTCAGCGTCGCCCCACCTTCCAGCAATAGGGTCATGACTCCCTTGCGTGCCAGATCGTCGAGCATCGCCTTGAGGCTGACGCGGCCCGACTCATGAGCTACCTCAATCACCTCTGCTCCAGCGCGCTGGAGTTTGGCAGCTCGCTCTGAATCTGGAGAGGCGGTGGTGTAGATGATTGTCGGCGGACCAGCGGTCAGCATTCTCGATTCCACTGGCGTTCTGGCATTTGAATCGACTACTACTCTGATCGGATCGTTACCAGAATGGGGAACCCTAACGGTCAGCAGCGGATCGTCGGTGATCACCGAGCCCACGCCAACGCAAACTGCATCGCTCCTTGCCCGCAGTAAATGAGCGTCTTTTCTGGCCTCTTCTCCCGTGATCCATTGCGAGGTTCCGTCGGCTGCGGCTATCTTCCCGTCCAGAGTGATCGCGCTCTTCTGGATCACAAACGGACGTCCCTGTGTACGATGAACTAAGTAGGCTTCATACAATTCCCTGGTCTCAGCCACCAGCAGATCCGTGGTCACTTCGATCCCGGCTTCTCTCAACAGCGTGGTTCCTCTTCCCGACACCCTGGGGTCGGGATCCTGCATCCCCACGACCACTCGCCGGACACCAGACTCGATGACGGCAGGAGCGCAGGGAGCAGTTCTCCCCTGGTGCGCGCATGGCTCGAGGGTCACATAAAGAGTGGCGCCCGAGCATGAAGCACCTGCCTCCTTTAAGGCCACTCTCTCTGCATGAGGAGTGCCGGGGCCTTGGTGCCAGCCCGAGCCGACTGCGCGTCCTTCTCTGACGACGACTGCCCCAACCATCGGATTCGGACTGGCTATACCTTCTCCGCGCCGCGCCAGCCGGATTGCCATTCGCATGAAGCGTTCGTCCGCGGCTGACACGATCCTCCCTCTCATCCGCGCTCATCCGCGGATCCACTTGTTCGGGGAGGGTAGGAGAGACAGGGCACGATCAATGCAGATCGAGCCCTGCGGCGTCCTCTCCCATCCAGACTGTGACTGTCGGCCCCGGAATCTCACCGGATCCACCCCGCTCGATCCATTTACGGTTAAGCGAGGGTCGCGGGCTCTACCGCCGGTCGGGAATTTCACCCTGCCCCGAAGACGCTTGTTTCGCTATCTCGCGATTATAGGGCGACAGCCCCAACGGGTCAGTCTGGCTCGGCCTGGGGATTGAGGACGTGGGAGAGAAACCTGAGAAGCTCCTCCACGTCGAAGGGCTTGGTCATGTAGTAATCGACGCCGCTCTGCCATCCTTCCCAGATATCTTCCTGAGAACTGCGCGCGGTGAGAAGAATCACCGGGACGGTCTGAGTTCTTTCGTCTGCTCGCATTCGCTTCAGGACGTCTAGCCCGTCAAGCTTGGGCATCATCACATCGAGAATGACGACGTCCGGGAGCTGACCGGCAAGCGTTTCCAAGGCTTCCACTCCATCCGATGCCGTCGCAACTTCATAGCCTTCGAGTTCAAGGGTCTGAACAAGAACTCGCTGGATCGACTGGTCGTCGTCCACCACTAGAACCCGCTTGTTCATCTCACCTCGTTGCCGGTTCTGCGGTCCACCTCGAATGAGCTTTCAGGGTTCCTTTTGGCGAAGGTCTTCATTTCCCCTGCGATCTCACTGGCTTCGACGTGTGAGTTGATCTCCCGTCTCGTATTTGTGGCGATGCCGATGGACACCGTCATGATGGGAAACTCTCGTTCCTCATCCCGCCTGTCCTTGACCTTGATATATCCGCGGCGTGCATCTTCCGGCTCGTATAGGGCTGGGATGGCTTCGTCGAAGGTCTTGATGATTTCTTGCGCTAAGGCTTCGGCGACCTCCGGGAAACAGATAATCGCGAAGTCATCGCCACCTATGTGTCCCACAAACGTACCCATGGGGTCGTGTTTGGTGGCGGCGTCTCTCAGGACCCTGGCCATCATCTTGATAGCTGTGTCGCCGCGCATGAACCCGTAGAAGTCGTTGAAAGCCTTGAAGTTGTCCAGATCCACGTGCATGAGGGCAAACTGCATATTCGATGTGATCCGCCTTTGCAGCTCCTGCAAGATGGCGATGTTTCCCGACAGGCCGGTGAGGGGATTCAGATCGCGCATCTCGCGGGCTCTGCGCAGGGTTGCCTTGACGCGAGCAACCAGTTCGATGGGGTCAAACGGCTTGAGGATGTAATCGTCTGCTCCTGCCGCGAGTCCTGTGACCTTGTCGGCCGAAAGCGACTTAGCGGTCAGCATGATTATCGAGAGATTCGATGTGCGCGGGTCCTCCCGAAGTCTGCGGCAGACCTCGAATCCATCCACCTTTGGCATCATCACGTCCAGGATGGCGAGGTCCGGCATCTCCTCTATAGCCGTTCTGAGAGCCTCCTCGCCGTCACTCGCAGTGAGGAGGTCGAACCCCTCAATAGAGAGGTTGACTTCGACGAACCGCAGAATGTCTGGATCGTCGTCGGCGATCAAAACTTTGTCGGTCATTAGCTGGATCGCCTGCCTACGGCCTCTGCAAGAGCCCTGGCCGCTTGGGCCGGGTCTTTGTCCCGGAAGATCGAGTTACCTGCAACAAACACACTCGCCCCTGCCTCCTTCGCTCGCGCAGCGGTGACCGGATTGATACCTCCGTCGACCTCTATATCGACAGATAAGCCCCTAGCTGTAAGGGCCCTGTTCGCCTCCTCGATCTTGGGCAGCACATCCTCCAGAAAGCCCTGACCGCCGAACCCGGGGTTCACCGTCATGCACAGGAGAAGATCGATTTCATCCAAGCCTTGTTCGGCCCCCGTGAACGGCGTCTCTGGGTTCAGTGCAAGGCCGGCTGCGCACCCATTTTCCTTTATCAACCCGATGAGGACACGAGTATCGTCGGAGACCTCGGCGTGGAAGATCAGCCTGTCGGCCCCGGCCTCGATGAACGCGTCGATGAACTCATCGGGGCGCTCCACCATCAAGTGCACTTCCAACGGCAGTTTGGTCACGGGACGCAACGAAGAGACCACCACCGGCCCCATGCTGAGATTGGGAACGAAGTGCCCGTCCATCACGTCTATGTGCAGACGGTCGGAATACTTCTCGACGAGTCGGATCTGATCTGCCAGACGGGAGAAGTCCGCAGCAAGTATCGACGGAGCGACCTCGGTCTCGCGGCCTTTCACTCCAGCCGCTCCCCCGGCACGATCGCGTGACCGCGCAGATATGCCGTCGAAGTCATTCGAGAAGAGCCCTCCGGCTGGAGTTCGAGGACGAGCAGGCCCCCTTCGCGCGTTGCCACCACCATCTCTCCATCGCGATTTGCCAGGCCCCCTGCGATGCTCCCTGCTTCCGGAACGACCCGCGCCTGCCAGATCTTCACTCGCTTTCCGTTCCTCGTGGTCCACGCCCCAGGATCTGGGGAAAGGGCCCTTATCCTTCTTTCGATCTCCTTCGCGCTCAGTTCCCAGTCGATCCTGGCGTCGGCGGAGTTGAGTTTGGGGGCGACAGTGGCAAGAGAATCGTCTTGGGGTAAAGGCACGATGTCGCCTTCCTCCATCAGATCGAGAGTCCTGACCAACGCTTCCCCTCCCAATGCTGTCAGCCGGGTCATCAATTGACCGGCGGTTTCGCGCGCTCCGATCTCCAATTCGGATTGAAAAAGGATGGGCCCGGTATCGAGCCCCTCATCCATCTTCATGATCGTCACTCCTGTCTTCGGATCGCCCCTGATAATTGCCCACTGCACCGGCGCGGCTCCCCGCAATGCCGGAAGCAGCGAGAAGTGTACGTTCACGCATCCAAGACGCGGAATCTCGAGAACCTGTGCGGGAAATATGAGCCCGTAGGCCACCACGACGAAAACATCCGCCTCTAGCGACCGCAAGCGCGACACCATATCCTCGTCTTTTAGGGTGGTCGGCTGGATCACTTCGATGGAAGCCTCGGATGCAGCCTTCTTGACCTGTGGCTGCTTGAGCTCCAGCCCTCGTCCTGCAGGACGATCCGGTGCGGTCACCACGGCAACGACCCCGTGCGATGAGGACAGCAGGTCGCCTAACACTCTGGCTGCTGGATCGGGAGTTCCGAAAAAGACGACCTGCAGGCCCACTAGTGGGCCTCCGCATAAGTAGGTCGCCGCACCGAGAGCGCACAGGCGCCCCGAGCGCCAGGCGCGAGGAGGGAGCATACGCTTGCCGTATGTGACCGACGAGGAACGCCACGATCGGGGATGGATGTGCGCTCGAATGCCGGCGTAATTGTGCGGAGGCCCACTAAAGCCTTTGGGTTGATGGTCCGCCCGGGGCCCCCGCGAGCGCCTGCTCCCGAAGTACCCTCTTCGCTTCTCTCTGCAGGTCGGGTTCCAGATGGTCGATGAACAATATTCCGTCGGTGTGATCGATCTCGTGCTGGAGGATTCGGGCGACCATGTCCTCTGCCTCGATCTCGACAGGCTTGCCATCGCGATCGAGACCGGCGACTCGGACCTTTCGAGACCGAGCGACCGGGTAGGTCAAACCCGGCAGTGATAAGCAGGCCTCGTCGTCTTCGACCTGTCCATCGCGCTCTACCACCTCGCCGTTGATGAGCGCTCCCCTCTCACCTTCGTACTGCCAGACGATCACCCTCTTTGATACTCCTATCTGCGGGGCCGCCAGCCCTATCCCAGCGGCGTGGGCCATTGTCTCGAATAGATCGTCGACGAGCTTTCGGACGCCGTCGTTTACCTCCTCGACCGCGGCCCCCTTCACCCGCAAGACCGGATCACCAAAAAGCCTTACTGGAAAAACCGCCATCACCACTCCCTAGGATCGACCTCAACAAGGATACGCTCGGCAGCGCCGGAAACTATCTCTCGAAGAGGATCGACAATGGCTTCGAGCTCCTTTGCCCGCAGCATGATCTCAGACCCCATCCTTCCCTCGATCGGGCCGAGCACGGAAACTCCCGGAAGCTGTCCTAACTTCTTCACCGTCTCATCGCTGGGGTTTCCGGAAACGTTCAGCTTGATCAATGAGGTAAAGGGAGGGGCTTCCTCGTTTCTTCGCACCACCAGCTCCCTTTCTGCAAAAAAACGATGATCGCCCCTCGTGAGTGCCTGAACCGAATGATGATCGGTCATAGCCGTCTCGAGGAGCAGGCGACCTTTCGGCTTGCGCCCAGAGACAAGGCAGCCGAGGTTCCATAGCGTCTCAAACGCGTCTTCGACGCTTCGGCCGAGTGGTCGCTTCAAGAATGAGTCCAACCCAAGGGCGATCGCGGTCGAAACGGGGGGCCGCTCGATCTCGGCTAATGCTGCCTCCGTCGCGACCACTATCTCGCCGGATAACGCATCCTTCAGAGTCCCGGACCTGTCCAGGGCGGGACGGTCGGCCCTGGAGATGCGCGCGCCCGGCACAACCCTGGAGAGGTATTCCATGAGGCGCCGGGGGCCGGGCCCCGAAGCGGTGGTCTCGGTGCGCGGCAGGAGCACGATCGTCCGCTCACCCCGGCGTCTTGCCTCCATGATCGCAGCCACTGCTCTTCGCGGGATGGGAGCTCTGATTGGCTCGAGTAGTTCCACAAAGGGCCAGGCTTCTCTGAGTTCGGCTCTGGGGGGCAGTTCGACCGTCCAGCCTTCTGCTGCGGCGCGCGACAACGTCGCCAGAGACGGCGCTTTGCTTACGAGCCACAGGTCCCCACCCGACACTGCGGCTCTTTGAATGGCAGCTTCCACTGCGGAGTAGTACGGAGCGCGCTGCTCTTTCAGAGATCGGTCGTGTTCTTCATGCACGATGATGAGCCCAGCATCGGCCATTGGAGTGAATATGGCCGCGCGCCCTCCGAGAATCAGTCGCTTGCGTCCCTCGGAGGCTTCCCAAAGAGCCGCTGCACGATCCGCCGGATCGACGCCGCTGTGGACGATGGCAGCGTCCTCAGGAAAGGATGCTTTGAGCGCGTCCAGCACTCTCGATCCCTCATGCACTTCAGGAACGCACACGATGGCGCTTCTCCCCGAGTCGAGTACGCGTCCTATCTCTTCGGTGTAGCGGGGCAGCGGATCGGTGGACGGGCCAATGTGCCACACCAGGTGCTTTACGGATTCACGAGGAGCGTCCTCGACCGGTGCAGATGAAACCCTGGGCCGTCCCAACCTCGCAGGAGTGAAGAGAGAAAGGAAGGACCGCAACGGATGGACATACCTGCGGGCCATCGTTCGCGCCATTGCGAGCAAAGCCTCATCGAAAATGGGTCCTCGTCCGCTCAGGCTTGCGATCTCCTCCAGCCCTGACCCTTCCTTCCAACTCCCGGGAGCCACCTCCCCGATAGCAACAATCCAGCCTCGGATTCGACGGCCACGAAGAGGAACGCGGACTACGGACCCTACGCGGGCACGCTCAACAAGCGACTCTGGAACGAGATAGGAAAGCGGACGATCAAGGCTCCACACATCGAGGTCGACGATGACCTCTGCAACCAGCACCTAGTGGGCCTCCGCATAAGTAGGTCGCCGCACCGAGAGCGCTCAGGCGCCCCGAGCGCCAGGCGCGAGGAGGGAGCATACGCTTGCCGTATGTAACCGACGAGGAACGCCGCGATCGGGGATGGATGTGCGCTCGAATGCCGGCGTAATTGTGCGGAGGCCCACTCTAAAGGCTCTTCGCGGCCTCAGCGATCTCTTCTGCGCGGTTGGTGAGCTCCCAGGTGAAAGTCTCCTTGTCGGTGCGACCGAAGTGTCCGTAGACACTGGTGGCTCTGTAGATGGGTCTCCTCAAATCCAGATGGTCGATGATCGCAGCCGGACGGAAGTCGAACATCTCTAGGACGAGGCTTTCGAGCTTTTGCGGATCCACCTTGGACGTCCCCTTGCCATCGAGGTTCAGCGAGACCGGGTGGGCAACTCCGATGGCATAAGCCACCCGAATCTCACAGTGATCCAAAACCCCTGACGCCACCAGATTCTTGGCCACATATCGCGCCATGTAAGCGCCGGAGCGATCCACTTTCGTCGGGTCCTTGCCGGAGAAGGCGCCACCTCCGACGGCAGCCATGCCGCCGTACGAGTCAACGATGATCTTTCTTCCGGTAAGGCCGGTGTCGGCCTGCGGGCCCCCAATCTCGAATCGGCCGGTGGGATTGACCAGGAAGCGAATGTTCTCGGACCACAGCGCCTCAGGAACCATCGGCTTAACCACGTACTCCATGAGGTCTGGCTTGAGCAGCGTTTCTATGTCCACTTCCGGTTCGTGCTGTGCGGAGATCAATATTGTGTCGATACCGACGGGTACGCCGTCTTCGTAAACGATGCTCACCTGCGTCTTTCCGTCGGGCCGAAGGTATGGCATGCGGCCACTCCTTCTTTCATCGGCCAAACGGTGGGCGAGAAGGTGGGCCAGCCATATCGGGGTTGGCATCAACTCGGTATCGAGGTCGTCGCGTTCTCTCGAAGCGTAGCCATACATCATCCCTTGATCGCCCGCTCCAACCTGGTCTTTGTTGTCCTGAGCCTCGCCCTGCCTTTCCTCGAACGTGTGGTCGACCCCCACTGCAATATCTGGGGACTGCTCCTGGATCGCGACCACGACTCCGCAGGTATAACCGTCCATTCCGAACTTGGCGTCGGTGTAACCGACCTCTGTGATCGCTTCTCTTACGATCTTGGGAATTTCGACGTATGTCTCAGTAGAGATCTCTCCGGCAACGACGCAGAGCCCCGTGGTGACCAAGGTCTCACACGCAACTCTCCCGTACGGGTCCGATTCGAGGATCGCATCGAGGATCGCATCCGAGACGCGATCAGCGAGCTTGTCCGGGTGGCCTTCCGTCACAGATTCCGATGTAAATAGGTAACTTCTCGACATTGACGCTCCCTGTGAGCTAGATGAACCGGTCGATTATAGGAATCGCTCTTTGACCAGGTCGAGGATCAGACCCGCGAGTTCTCGTTTAGACATGATCGGCAGTTCGCGCACCTCTCCCCCACGGAAGGCCAAAAGCGCGCGATTCGTTTGGACTCCGAAGCCTGAATCCTCGGTCCCGACGAGATTTCCGACGATCAGGTCGGCTCCCTTCTTACCCACTTTCTCCAAGGCGTGGCGCTCCAGTTCTTGGGTCTCGGCGGCGAAACCAACGATCACCTGCCCATCACGACGTCTCGAGACGAGGTCGATCAGGACGTCTTGGGTTGGCTCTAGTTCGATCGTCGGGGGCCCATCTGCCTTCTTGAGTTTCTCTCCCCAATTCTTTACCGGCCTCCAGTCGGACACGGCCGCATTCATGATGATCACCCGAGCGTCGGACGCAACATCCATAACTGCTTGCTCCATCTCGGCAGCTGTGGCTACGGAAACGAATTCCGCAGCGGATGGAGGGACCAGATGAGTTGGGCCGGAGATGAGGGTGACTTTGGCGCCCCTCCTGATGGCCTCTGCGGCCAGCGCAAACCCCATGGTTCCAGACGAACGATTGCCGATGAAGCGCACCGCGTCGATCGGTTCTTGCGTGCCGCCTGCCGTCACGAGAACTCTGACATCCGTCAGATCCTCAGTGCGGCCGAGCTCCTCGTCGATGGCTGCCAGGATGTTCGTAACTTCGGTGAGGCGTCCGACACCGACGTCAGGTCCTGCAAGCGGCCCCGAATCAGGTCCGACGAACCTCACTCCTCTGGCCTTGAGCGTCTGCACGTTCTCCTGCGTGGCTTCGTTCTCCCACATCTCGGTGTGCATCGCGGGAGCCATCACGATCGGCCCTTTGGCCGACAAGAGCAACGCGCTCATGAGGTCGTCCGAAATGCCTCGCGCGAACTTGGCCATCGTCTTGGCGGTCGCGGGAGCGATCACAATGAGATCAGCAGTTCTTCCGAGATCCGTGTGCGGTATCTGCGAAGGAGCTTCCTTTGGGAAGAGTTCGGTACGAACGGGGTTACCTGTAAGCGTGGAAAACGTGATTGCCCCAACGAATTCGGTCGCCGAAGGAGTCATGACGACCCGAACGTCCGCGCCGGCTTGCGTTAGCTCCCTGGCGAGCTCAACTACTTTGTAGGCTGCAATCCCTCCGCATACGCCGAGGCCGATCACCTTGCCGGCGACGTTGGAAAGCTCCATCTAGAGCTACTTGACTCTCTGCTCTACCTCCGGCGGGCGCTCGAAGCCGAACTTCCCCTCGGAGATTTCCTGAAGAGCCACGGAAAGGGCCTTGGCGTTCTCGTCGAGGCCTGGGATCTGCGGTGGAACGAAATCGCGGATACCCTCTCCCAGCTGGGAGTAATAGGAGTTGATCTGACGGGCGCGCTTTGCGGCAAGCACCACCAGGGTGTATCGACTATCAACTTTGTCTGCCAGTTCTTCTATTCTCGGATGGATCAAGACGGGTTTCCCTCCTTTTTACGGTCGATCAGGTCCAGCACTTCTTCAACGCATCGGTCGACTTCGACGTTGACGAACACACCGTCGAAAGCATCCTTCTTACGAAGCTCGTCGTAGGCATCAGCGATTCGTCGCTGCAGCTCTTCTTCCCCCTCGGTCTGCCTTCTGCGTAGCCTTTCCTCGAGGACGGCCATTGAAGGGGGCTCGATGAAGATCAGGATAGCCTCCGGAATCCTCGCCTTCACCTGAGCTGCACCCTGGACGTCAATCTCCAGGATCAGGTCGATCCCCCGGCTAAGCTGCTCTTCAACTCGCTCCTTGAGAGTACCGTAAAAGTTGCCATGTACCTGGGCCCACTCGAGAAACTCTCCCCTTTCACGCATCTGATGGAATTCCCTTGTGGATACGAAGTAGTAGTGAACTCCCTCTTTCTCCATCGGACGAGCCGGACGTGTGGTGCTCGACACCGAGAGCTTCAAGTTGGGACGGCGCGCAAGTATTCCCTGCACTATCGTGCCCTTTCCTGCCCCAGAAGGGCCGGAGATTATGTAAAGCAGGCCGCGAGCTATTTTTGTGCGAACTCCCTGAGAAGAGCCTCTTTCTGCTTGTCGCCGAGGCCTCTCAGCCGTCTGGTCGCCGAGATGGAGAGCCGCTGCATGATCCTCATCGCGCGTACCTTTCCGACGCCCGGCATTGCCTCGAGTGCCTGTGACACCTTCATCTTGCCGACGACGTCTAGCTCGGTCTGATCCAAGAGCTCACGGAGGCTGGTTCTCCCCGTCCTTAGCTCCTCTTTCAGCTCGGCCCGTTTCTTTCTGGCCTCGGCCGCTTTTGCGAGAGCCTCTCGGCGCTGTGCATCGGTCAGCGAAGGGGGAAGGGGCACGCGATTCCTCCTTGCTCCGGATAGGACCTGACCTGGCTTTCTTCGATTATAGGCATCGCCCTCGGGAAGCGGCAAGGCATTTCCCCTGCTCAGAGGCCACTTACCCCAGATCCTCCAATATGGTCTTGGCGGCAGCCAGGGGGTCCGAGGCCGCGGTGATGGGCCGGCCGACGACGATGAAATCTGCTCCTGCTCGGGCTGCCTGCCCAGGCGTCATGACCCGCGACTGGTCTGCTCGATCCGATCCAGCCGGCCGAATTCCGGGAACCACTAGAGGAACGCTCGTTCCAACTTCGTCTCGAAGGGCAGCGATCTCATGGGGAGAGCAGACGAGGGCCGGGGCTCCGGCATCCACAGCCAGGCGTGCCAGCCTGCGAACCTGGCTCTCCAGATCCTCACCTTGCCCGACCGTGGTCAGGCCCTTGCTCGACATGCTGGTGAGAACGGTGACGCCGGCAACCATCGGCCCTTCCGAGAGTTCCCCGCTCTGAGGGTCGATCAGCTTGGTCGCGTCCACCGCCGCCTTGACCATTTGGTATCCGCCGGATGCATGAACGGTGAACATCCAAACCCCGTGGCCCGCAAGCACCGAAGCCATATTTCCCACCTGATGAGGTATGTCGTGAAGCTTCAGATCGCAGAAGACGTTGCCATATCGCTTCACCGACTCGACGGCTAGGGGCCCAGCAGACCCGAAGAAGGTCAATCCCACTTTGAAATGATCGACGTAACCCTCCAGCTTCTTGGCCACCAGCTCATTGGCCCACTGGTCCGACTCGTCTAACGCAACTATCAGCTTTGTCATCCTTCTACCTTCACCTGCCCTCTCATCGCCGCCAAACTGCCCACCTTTCTGCTCGACAGAAACTGGCCCAGATCACTCAAGATCTCGTGCCCGGCCTTCGGATTGATGAAATTCACCGTCCCAAGCGCAACTGCCGAAGCCCCCGCAAGGACGAATTCGATTACATCTCGCGCATCCATTACTCCGCCCATCCCGATGATCGGAACATGGGGGTAGGCCTGGTGAACCTCGAACACTGCCCGGACCGCAATCGGCTTGATGGCCGGGCCGGATAATCCTCCGACGACACCCGCCACCTTTGGCATAGCGGAATCAACGTCGATGGACATCGCCATAACCGTATTGATGAGGCTCAGCCCGGCGGCCCCCGCCTCCAGGGCGGCCCCCGCAATCGCGGTGAGGCTGGTGACATTAGGCGACAGCTTGGCGAAGATGGGAACGTCAACCATTCTCCTGACCGCAGAGATCACCGCCGATGTCGACTGCGGATCATGCGCAAACATGTTGTTGCGATCCTCCAGATTGGGGCACGAGATGTTCACCTCGACCGCATGGATGGGCGCAGACCGCAGTCTTTCTGCGACCTGCATGAATTCCTGGGTGGTGTTTCCGGCGATCGATGCGATCACCGGAACCTTCTGCTCGGTAAGCCATGGCAGGTCGGTGGACAGGAAGTGATCGACTCCTTTGTTCTGCAGGCCGATCGCGTTGAGCATTCCTGATGATGTCTCGGCCATCCTCGGCGTTGCCTTCCCGGCCCACGGCTTCAGAGTCATCGACTTGACGACGATAGCCCCGAGCTTTTTGAGATCGATGAACTCCGACATCTCGCGCCCGGAAGCGAAGCATCCGGATGCGGTCACAAGGGGGCTCCGCAGTTTCATCCCCCCAAGATCGACCGATAGATCTACTCTCGGCATGTCAGTTGCCGGCCGGCAGGGCGGCTGCGGCCTCCTCTTTCGCATAGCGATCCCACGCGATCCGCGCGCCGTTGAAGACCGGTCCGTCCACGCAAGTTCTTACGTTTGCAATGCCGGTTCCATCCCGGTTCCACACCGGCGTCACGCACGTCATGCAGACACCGATCCCACATCCCATAAGTTCTTCCATTGCTACCTGGGCCGGGATACCGAACTCGAGTGCGATCTTCGTGACCGAGGCCATCATTTGACGGGGACCACACGTGTAGATGACTTCAGTTCCGCATCTTTCAATCATCTCGCCGAGTACCTCGGTAATGAGACCGTGGTGTCCCTCGCTCCCATCATCCGTAGTGAAAGCTGCGACTGCTCCCAGCCTTTTCGCTTCGATCGGCGCAACCAGGCGGCTTGCGGTGGCCGCTCCCCAAAGGACGTCCACTCGCTTTCCGGCATTTTGAAGTTCCTCCCCAAGGAAAAACAGCGGAGTTGCCCCTACGCCTCCGCCGACGAGAAGACATGAATGCTGAGTCTTTGGAATCGTGAATGAGCGGCCTATGGGCCCCACTATGTCGATGGGTTCGTGGCGGCGCATCGCCGCCAGCGCGGCCGTCCCGGGGCCGCGGATGTCGAAGACGACCTCGACGGTCGCTGCAACGTTGCCACGGCGGTTGACGCGAAAGATGGAGAACGGTCGCCTCAGGAGATAAGAGCGGTCGGTTGGTGGCCTCAGGTTCACGAACTGGCCGGGCTTGGCCGCTTCGGCAATCTCGGGAGCAACTATCGTCAGCGAATGGTATTCGTCGCCGAGCTTGCGATGATTGAGTATCTCCGCCATCTGCTGGATCAAGTCGTGCTCCCCTCTAGGTATTCCTGCAAAGAGGTGACCTCGAAGCCGCCTCGCAGCGTCGACTCGATTCCCTGAACCGTGGCCTGAACTCCCGAAAGTGTGGTGATGCACGGGATGCTGGCCTGAACCGCCGCAGTCCGAATGAAGTATCCATCGGAACGAGCGCCGCGCCCAAACGGCGTGTTGATGACGAGATCTATTTTGCCTGCCTGGATCTCATCGACGATGTTCGGCCCCCCTTGAGAGTGCTTGCGCACGGGCCTGGTCGCCACTCCGGCTCGCTTCAGGACGTCGGCTGTTCCTTCTGTGGCGCAGATGTCGAAACCCAGCTCCGCCAATTTCTTGGCTGGAAAGATGATCGCCCTTTTGTCCCTGTCTGCCACAGAGACAAACACCGTTCCCTTGGCCGGAAGAGCCCAGCCTCCCGCTGCTTGTGACTTCGCAAACGCGGCCCCCAGGTCCCGGTCGATCCCCATGACCTCGCCGGTCGACTTCATCTCGGGACCGAGGATCGTGTCCACTCCTGGAAATCGAGCGAACGGCAGGACTGCTTCCTTCACTCCCATGTGGTTGAGACCATCAATCCCCCACCAGTGACCATCGCCGGGCTTCGGTGGGAGCAAGTCGATATCGGTGAGCCTTTCGCCGAGCATTACCCTCACCGCCACTTTGGCCAGAGGAAATCCCGTTACTTTGCCGACGAACGGCACCGTCCTCGATGCTCTCGGATTCACCTCGAGGCAGAAGACGTCCTCGTCTTTAACTGCGAACTGGACATTGATCAAACCTTTTACCTCAAGAGCCATCGCAAGCTTCGTAGTGGCATCGGCGATGGCGTTCAGCTTCCCGTTTGCTATCGAGTAAGGCGGGAGCACGCAAGCAGAGTCTCCCGAATGGATACCGGCTTCCTCGATGTGCTCCATAATTCCGCCGATATAGACATCCCTCCCATCGGCGACGGCATCTACATCGACCTCTATCGCGCCTTCCAAAAAGCGATCGATCAGAACCGGATGCCGAGGCGAAACCTTTACGGCCGTCTCGATGTAGCGTTCGAGCATCTCGTCGTTATAGACGATCTCCATGGCCCTTCCCCCGAGCACATAGGAGGGTCTCACCAGTGCCGGGTAGCCGATGCGGTGGGCCACCTCAATCGCCTCTTCGATCGATGATGCGATCCCTCCCGGAGCTTGAGCGATGCCAAGCTTCTCGAGGAGCTTTGTGAAGCGGCCGCGATCTTCAGCTGCGTCGATGGAATCTGGAGAAGTGCCCAGGATCTTCACCCGAGCCTCCTCGAGTGCAACGGCGAGCTTCAAGGGGGTCTGTCCCCCAAGCGAGATGATGACTCCAGAAGGCTCTTCGCGCTCGATGATGTTCATCACATCTTCGAATGTCAGGGGTTCGAAGTACAACCTGGTGGACGTGTCGTAGTCGGTTGAAACTGTCTCCGGGTTGCAATTGATCATGATGGCATCGTGCCCTGCGTCCCTCACTGCGAGAGCGGCATGAACGCAGCAATAGTCGAACTCGATCCCCTGTCCAATGCGATTTGGCCCAGAGCCTAGGATGACGATTCGTTCCTTGGGCGATTCAAACCCTTCGTCTTCATCTTCGAACGTTGAGTAGTAATAGGGGGTGTATGCCTCGAACTCCGCCGCGCAGGTATCGACCGTCTTGTAGGTCGGGGTAACGCCTGCCGCGACGCGAGCCTTGCGGATCGACGACTCATCGGCGCCGTTGTGCCGGGATCGCAGAAAGGCGATCTGATGGTCCGAGAACCCTGCCCTCTTCGCCTTCCTGAGCAGACGGTGATCGAGGTCTTTTGCCTCCTCTATTTCCCGTCTCACTTCGGTAAGCCGTTTGAACTGCGCAAGGAACCACGGATCGATGCCTGTGATGCGGTTGATCTCGGTGGCCGGGATACCGGTGCGGATTGCCTGCTCGATCAAAAGGAGCCGGTCGTCGGTGGGACTGGCGAGCCTTGCCATGATCTCTTTGGCATCGAGCACCTCTATGGCTGAAGTCGTTCCGTCGGCACCGAGTCCATGGCGGTCCGTCTCCAAAGACCGCATCGCCTTTTGAGTCGCTTCGAGGAAGGTTCTGCCGATCGCCATCACCTCTCCGACTGATTTCATCTTGGTCCCGAGGATCGGGTCGGCGTCTGGAAACTTTTCGAAAGCCCACCGCGGAATCTTCACGACTACGTAGTCGATGCTCGGCTCGAACGAAGCTGGTGTTTTCTTCGTGATGTCGTTGGAGATCTCGTCAAGCGTGTAGCCGACCGCCAGCTTGGCGGCAATTTTGGCAATGGGGAAGCCGGTAGCTTTCGAGGCGAGAGCAGATGAACGTGACACCCTCGGGTTCATCTCGATCACGACCATCCGGCCGTCGGCAGGGTTCACCGCGAACTGAACGTTCGACCCACCGGTTTCCACTCCAACCGTCCGCATAACCAGCGCTGCGGCGTCCCGCATCCTTTGATACTCCGGATCGGTAAGCGTCTGGGCCGGGGCAACTGTGATCGAGTCACCGGTGTGGATGCCCATCGGATCGAGGTTCTCGATTGCACAAACCACTACAAAGTTGTCGCGCTTGTCCCGCATCACCTCGAGCTCGAACTCCTTCCATCCCTCGATCGATTCCTCGAGGAGAACCTCCGAGACCGGAGACAGCTCAACGCCATCCGCGACGATGCTCTTCAGTTGCTCGGCGTCGCGGGCGATTCCACTGCCCCCGCCCCCCAGCACGAACGAAGGCCGGACGATCAGGGGATATCCGATGGTCTCCGCAACTTGCATGGCCTCCGCCACCGAGTATGCGAAGCCAGACCTGGGGAGATCGAGACCGGCAGAAGCCATAGCCTCTTTGAACAAGCGCCGGTCTTCTGCCATGCGTATGGAGGACAGCGATGCACCGATCAGTTCGACCCCGTACGCCTCGAAGACGCCGGACTCCGCCAGCTCGACCGCGATGTTGAGGGCCGTCTGGCCGCCCAGGGTTGGAAGGCAGGCATCCGGACGCTCCTTGGCAATGATCTTCTCCACCACCTCGGCGGTGATCGGTTCAACGTAGGTCCGATCCACCAGCTCGGGATCGGTCATGATCGTGGCGGGGTTCGAGTTGACCAGAATGAGCTTGACCCCCTCCTGCTTCAGCACCTTGCAGGCCTGCGTCCCGGAATAATCGAATTCGCAGGCCTGCCCGATCACGATCGGGCCAGATCCGATAACCAGGATCGACTTTAAGTCGGGGCGAAGTGGCATTACTGGGCCTTTCGGGCCTTTCCTTTTTCAGTAGCTTTCTTTTTCTCCCGCTCCTTCTTCTTTCGCTGACGATCTTTCTTCCATCTCGTATCCGGCCTCGATCCTCTTCCCATCACACCTCCATCATTTGGACAAACTCATCGAACAGGTAGCGCGCGTCGTATGGGCCCGGCCCGGCCTCAGGGTGATACTGCACCGCAAAAGCCTGCACGCCGGCGAGTCGGAACCCTTCGACCGTGTAGTCGTTCAGGTTGAGATGAGTGAGCTCTGCTTTCCCGAAAGGTGTCTCTGCCTCGGCACCGAGCGGGAGCGCCTCCCCCGGGCCGGAGGGGGGTGCGAACCCAAAGGCTCTCTCATCCACCGCGAATCCGTGGTTCTGAGTCGTGATCTCGATCGCTCCGTCCGAGAACCTTGAGACCGGGTGGTTGATGCCTCGATGGCCAAATCGGAGTTTGTAAGTTGGCAAGCGCGCAGCCAGGGCCATCAGCTGGTGACCCAAACAGATCCCAAACATCGGCTTGCGGCCGATCAGGGCTCCGATCGACTCGATCGCATGACCGACCGCCTGTGGGTCTCCCGGTCCGTTTGAAAGGAAGATCCCGTCTGGGTTCTCCTCGAGGAGATCAGCAGCAGAAGCTCCTGCAGGAAAGACCGTGACCGAGCATCCCCTTTCGTTCAGCTGGCGCAGGATGTTGAACTTGATCCCATAGTCGTAGGCGGCAACCCGAAATCTCTCCTCCTCCGCCGGCCACTCATAGGCCCCGGAAGCAGTGACGTTGCCCGTCAGGTCGGAGCCTGCCATCGAAGGAAGTGAGCGAACTCTTTCGATTAGAACTTCGGGTCGCAGTTCCACCGACGAAAACCCACCGCGCATCGCACCCTTCTCGCGGATGTGGCGCGTAAGACGTCTGGTGTCGATCTCGGTGAGACCCGGGATTCCCGCCTCCCGCAGATAATCATCCAAGCTCTTGCGACCTCTCCACGACGACCATTCAGCAGGAACATCTCGAACCACGAATCCCGATACTCGCGGCCTGTCGCTTTCAATGTCTTCATCGTTCGTTCCGTAGTTGCCGATGTGGGGATAGGTCATCGTCACGATCTGACCGTCGTAGGACGGGTCGGTAAGAACTTCCTGATAACCGACCACCGACGTGTTGAAAACGACCTCGCCGAAGCACTCTGCCTGTGCGCCAAAGGCCTCACCCTCGAAGACCTCACCGTCCTCGAGAACGAGGATTGCGGGTTTCAAACCAAGGCCCCCTGCATCAGCTCTCCGTCACGAAGGGTGAGACGCCCCTGAAAGACCGTGTGGAGCACCGCTCCCTTGAGCTTTCTTCCGATCCAGGGACTGTTTGCCGAAAGGGAAGCGAATCGGGATGGATCGACGGTCCATTGTCCCTGGGGATCGAAGACAACGAGATTGGCCGGTTCGCCCGGCGTCACAGGGCCGCCGTGGCCGCCGAGACCGAGTACCCGCGATGGGCCGGTGCTCATTCGTTCGACCATCTCCGGCAGCGTGATCACTCCCGCTCCCACAATTTCGGTGAGAACCACCGCCAGGGATGTCTCCAAACCGAGCATCCCAGGAGGCGCCTGCTCGAACTCAGTCTCCTTCTCCTCGGAAGAGTGAGGGGCATGATCGGTAGCGATGGCATCGATCGTACCGTCCGCGAGCCCAACCCGCAGGGCTTCGACATCTGCTGAGGACCGAAGAGGAGGATTGACTTTGTAGTTGGTATCGTACCCCACGAGCTCAGCGTCGGTAAGAACCAGGTGGTGGGGGGTTACCTCCGCGGTAACACGTGCACCCCTGGCCTTGGCGGCCCGGATGAGTTCCACTGCTCCGGCGGTAGAAACATGCAGGGCGTGAAACTTGACGCCTGTCAGATGAGCGAGGGCAAGATCACGAGCGAGCGCGATCTCCTCGGCCTCAGATGGGATTCCCTTCAACCCCAGCATCGACGAGAACTCTCCTTCGTTCATCTGGCCGGCATGGGACAGAGTCTCCTCCTCGCAGTGTTCGGCGCATACCGCGTCGAATCCCTTGATGTACTCCATGGCTCTTCTCAGTAAACGCGAATCCTGGACGCCTCTTCCGTCGTCGGTGAAGAGGCGAACTCGAGCGGAAGACACGGTCATCTCACCGATCGAGGCAAGTTCCTCTCCAAGAAGGCCCTTCGTTATCGCGCCTGCAGGCAACACCTCCACAAGACCGGCTGCTCGCCCTCGGGAGGCGATCTTTTCGGCAACGGTCGCGTTGTCGCACACCGGGTCGGTATTGGGCATCGCACAGATGGCCGTGAAACCCCCGCAGGCCGCAGCAGCGGAGCCGCTCGCAACGGTCTCCTCATCCTCGCGTCCTGGCTCGCGCAGGTGAACGTGGGGATCGACCAAACCGGGCGCGATCACTGCACCGTCGCAATCAATGATCTCGGCGTCGCTCGACGTGAGCTTCTTGCCGACATCCTGGACCAGGCCATCGACGACCAGGACGTCAGCAGTCTCGTCGGTGCGTGAGGCTGGATCGATGAGTCTGGCACCCTTGAAGAGAACCCTATCCATCGATGTCTTCCTCCGAGTCTTCGTCCGAAACTGCCGTGTCACCGAGCATCAGGTAGAGCAAGGCGGAGCGCACCGAGATCCCGTTAGTGACCTGGTTGGTAATGATCGACCGTTCGAGATCGGCGACGTTCGAGGCAATCTCCACTCCTCGGTTCATCGGTCCGGGATGCATGATCAGACCCTCGGGCTTCATCATCGCGACCCGCCTGCGATCGAGGCCCCAAAGGGCGGCGTATTCGCGTGCGGTCGGAAACAGCTTCTCGTTCATCCGTTCGGTCTGCACCCTCAACAGGTAGGCAACATCCAGTTTCGGAAGGACCTCATCCAGATCGGTCGTTACTTCAACTCCCCAGGTCTCGACCGCTGGAGGCATGAGTGTCGGTGGACCCACCAACGTGACTATCGCTCCCATTTTTGCGAGAGCCTTGACGTTGGAACGGGCAACTCGAGAGTGGACGACGTCTCCAACGATGCCGACCCTGAGCCCTTCGAAGGAACCGAATCGCTCCCGGATTGAATAGAGATCGAGCAATGCCTGGGTCGGATGTTCGTGGAGTCCATCACCGGCGTTGATGACGCTGGCATCGACCCACTTCGAAAGAAGAACGGGGGCGCCGGAGGACGAATGGCGGATGACTATCGCATCCACCCCCATGGCCTGGAGAGTTTGAGCCGTATCCCTGAACGACTCCCCCTTCGAGACTGAAGTCTTGGCATCGGCGGTGAACGTGACGACGTCGGCGGAGAGTCGCTTGGCGGCGAGTTCAAACGAGATCCGCGTTCTGGTCGACGGTTCGAAAAAGAGGTTGCACACCGTCCGGCCCCTGAGGGCCGGAACCTTCTTGATGGTTCGAGTGCCTACCTCTCGCAGGGAGTCTGCAGTCCTCATGATGAGATCGATCTGATCGGGAACCAGCTGGTCTATGGACAGAAGGTGCTTGATCATGCTTGACCCTCCAGGATCACAACTTCGTCGCTTCCGTCGATCTCGGCGAGATGGACTCTGACTTGCTCGTTAGCCGATGTGGGGATGTTCTTTCCGACGTAATCGGCTCGGATCGGAATCTCCCTGTGCCCGCGGTCCATCAGCACTGCAAGCTGAATGGTGTCCGGCCGGCCGAAATCCACGAGGGCATCGATTGCCGCTCGTATCGTCCTTCCCGTGAACAACACATCATCGACCAGCACGACGGTCTTTCCACTCACGTCGAATGGGAGCTCCGTTGGAGATATCTCCTTGGGCCGGCGGATTCCGATGTCATCGCGATAAAAGGACACATCGATGGCACCAACCTTGGGCCTTTGCCCCTCTATCTCCTCGATCTCACTGCCCAGACGCTCAGCCAGGGGCACCCCTCTGGTGTGGATGCCGATCAAGATGACGTCGGCGATGCCCTTGTTGTGTTCGAGGATCTCGTGGGCGATCCTCCGGAGGGCTCTGGACATGTCCTCCGCTTCGAGAACCCTGGCCTTGACTCTTTCGCCTGAAGGAATCGGCTGTGGGGAGCCGGGAACGCCCATCAAAAAACGCCGCCCCGGCAGGGTACGGCGCTATATGTTCTGACCACTTCTACGCACTCCTTCCCGGCCTCCCGGACCGGATTAAAGGTTTCGAACACTCTAGACCAATGAAGAGGTCTAGTCCATCACTGTTTTTCTCACTCGCGTCCCTGGATGGGAATAGCGGCCAGGACCCCGTTGATGAACCTTCCCGAGTCCTCGGTCGAATACTCCTTGGCCAGCTCGATGGCCTCGTTGATCACCACCGGTCGTGGGGTGTCCCGGTCAAAAAGCAGCTCGTACGCTCCGAGACGCAGCACATTTCGGTCTATCACCGGCATACGGTCAACGGCCCACTCCTCAGAAAGGCTCCCTATCAGGTCATCGAGTTCCTTCCGGTGCTGTTCCACTCCCCTAACAAGTTCCTTAGCGAACGCCACCGACTTGCGGTCGGCAAACCTGGATAGGACGCTTTCGGACGAAGAGCCTGAGAGGTCGCTCTCGTAGAGCACTTCGAGGGCGATTCGACGGGCGCCTCTGCGGCGGGACAAGGGCTATCCGTTCTCGGTTAGCGAACCCGAGTGACGTAGCTGCCCGTCCTGGTGTCTACCCTGACCTTTTCGCCAACGTTCAGAAACAAAGGGACCTGCACCACCGCGCCCGTCTCGAGCGTAGCGGGCTTGTTGCCTGCGGAGCTTCGATCTCCCTGCAGGCCCGGGTCGGTCTCGGTGATCTCGAGGTCTACCGTCGTGGGAAGCTCCGCTCCGAGAGCGGTGGATTGATGGAATAACACCTGCGCCACCTGGCCTTCTTTCAGGAACTTGGCTCCCTCACCCAGAAGATCCTTGGTGAGAGTGACCTGTTCGTAGGTTTCGGTGTCCATGAAGACCAAACCGGACGCGTCGGAGTACAGATACTGCATATCGCGCTTGTCCAGACGGGCCTGCTCCACCTTCTCGTCGGCACGGAAGGTGCGGTCCACGACCGCTCCGGTTCGAAGATTTCTCAGCTTGGTCCGCACCATAGCGTGACCTTTGCCCGGCTTATGATGCTGATACTCCAGGATCGTGTACAGGTCACCTTCGACGTCAAGCGTCATTCCGGGACGCATGTCGTTGGTCGAGATCAAAGAGCGATCAGCTCCTTCGGGGACTTGCTCAGCACTTCTACTCCCGACTCCGTGATCACGCAAAGATCCTCGACCCTCACGCCTCCCCAATCGGCGAAGTACGCCCCAGGTTCGATCGTAATGACGTTACCCGGCTTGAGGAGATCGTCGCTCGTAGTTCGGACGGTTGGACCTTCATGGACCTCGAGACCCACCCCGTGGCCCAGACCGTGCGAGAAAGCCTCGGGATAACCGGCGGCCTCCACCACATCGCGTGCAGCTCGATCAACTTCTCTTGCGGACTTCTCAGGACCGGCTGCGCTCAAGCCGGCCTCATTCGCGGCCAGGATCACCTCGTAGACGCTCGAATGGCGAGAGTCAGGTTCACCGACAACTACCGTGCGCGTTAGGTCCGAGCAATAACCCTTGTATTTGCATCCGAGATCGAACAGGAGATAACGGCCTTCTTCCACCAGACGGTCTGTTGGATGAGCATGAGGCAGCGCGCTCCTCTCGGCAGCAGCCACGATTGGTGAGAAGCTCACATCCTCGGCGCCATTCTTGCGAAGATAGAACTCGAGCTCGAGAGCTACGTCTTGCTCGGTCATCCCCGTGCGTACGAAGTCGAGGATGTGCGAGAACCCGTCGTCGGCCATATGAGCCGCAGTCCTCATCAGGTCCAGCTCCTCAGGTTCCTTTACCGCTCTGAGGTCCTCGACCACATTTTTGGTGGAATGAAGAGCTGCGTCCTCGAAGAATCCTCTGAGCTCATCAACACGCGCGAACGTGACGTTTGTTGCTTCGAATCCGATCTGAGTGGCCTTCATCTCGGAAACAGCCGTCCTTAGATGGGATCCGAGCTCCGGTGGATCCTGATAGATCACAACATCAGCCCCCTCGACCTGATCGGCGGACTGAGTTCGATACCTGCCGTCGGTGAAGAAGCGTGAGCCTTTCTCGGTCACAAGCAACATGCCGTTGGATCCGGTAAAGCCACACAGGTAACGGACATTCATTAGATTGGTTACGAATATGGCGTCGACCGGAAGCTTGGCCATTGCCTCGCGCACCTTGGAGATACGTTTCTCGTAGTTCACTTTTCCTCCCCGAGTTTGGCTATCGGACAGCCTACCGCCTCGACGAGAGTCAGGACTCGAGTATTGCCACCAGAGCTTCTAGAGCGCGAACGTACCCGAGAGGGCCGAGTCCGACGATCACGCCGTCGGCAACCCCTGACACCACCGACTTTGCTCGCCAGGGTTCGCGTCCAAAGATGTTCGACAGATGAACCTCGACGACGGGGAGGCCGCATGCCACTACGGCGTCCCTCACGGCCAGAGAATAGTGACTCAACGCTGCTGGGTTCAGCACAACCCCATCTGCTTGTCCCCTTGCTTCTTGGAGCCAGTCGACCAGCACTCCCTCGTGATTCGTCTGGCGAAAATCCACTTCAGCCTTTAGATCCTCGGCACGACTTTTAACCAGCTTCTCGATGTCTCCGAGGGTGGTCGTCCCATAGACCTCCGGCTCCCGCTCGCCGAGCAGGTTGAGATTGGGTCCATTCAGAACGAAAACTTTCATGCGGCAGCCATCCTTCGCAGCGCAGCCTGGATCTGGGCACCGCCGACGTCTCCAACCAGCTTCCATTCGCCGAGGTCGGAAAGAAGAACCCATCGCTGCCCGCGAAGATTTTTCTTATCCATATTCCACCTCTTCACGATCTCTCCCGGATCGAACGGAGCGGAAACCGGCAAGCCGTGCATCTGGAAGATTCTTCGGTGCTCAGCAACTACGTCCTCGGACGCCAGCCCAAGTTCTCTTGAAAGCTCCGCAGCGAACACCATGCCCACCGAGATTGCCTCCCCATGAAGCCAGCGTTCATAACCGCCGTGAGCTTCCAGGGCGTGGCCGAACGTGTGGCCATAGTTCAGAACCGCCCGGCTCGACGTGTCCCTTTCATCCTGGGAGACAATTCTTCCTTTTAGCTGAGCGCATCCGGAGACGACTTCTTCGAGAAAACCTGCGTCTCTGTTCCTGACCGCCTCGACGTCGGCTATCAGGGTGAGCAGATTCGGATCGAGCGTCAGGCCATACTTGATCACCTCGGCCAGGCCGGAGACATACTCTCTCTGCGGCAGAGTGGACAACGTCGAGGTGTCCGCTATCACCGATGCCGGCTGATAAAAAGTTCCCGCGAGATTTTTCCCCTGGGGGAGGTTGACCGCGGTCTTGCCCCCGATGGCTGCATCCACCTGCGCCACCAAACTCGTCGGAATGTGAATCAGGGGAATACCTCGCTGATAAACGGAGGCCACGAAGCCACCCAGATCAGTTATGACTCCTCCGCCCAATGTGACGAGTAGGTCGTGACGCCGGATGGATCGTCTCGCCATCCTTCTGAGCAAGTTCGCGGCAGAGGTAAAACTCTTGCTGCCCTCCCCAGGGTTCACTTCCAGCAGTGCCAGTCTTCTTCCTCTGGCACTCAGAGCCTGCTTGGCAACGTCCCACCAGTGCGCCCTAACGCGCCGGTCCGTCAAGACCATGATCGACTCTTCGTCGCCCTGGGGGATCAATTCCCCGGCTGACTTCAAAATCCCATCGCCGACCAGCACTTCGTAAGAGCGCGACGGTGCATCTATTCCGACCCGTCTCATTGGAGAAGCTGCTCGATCGACTCCGCCACCGCGGCAGGCTCGCGTTCCGCGTCAATGACGTGATGGGCGGCGCGATCGTAGATAGCCTCCCGGTCGGCAATGATGCGAGCGATCTCCTCAACCACTTCTTTGCCTTCCACCAGAGGACGGCCGTTGCCGTTGCCTATGCGGAGTGCTGCAGTCTCGGGGGTCACCTTCAGATAGAAAACCCGAGCCTTCTTCTTGACCAAATCTGCATTGAGCGGATCCAGAACGATCCCGCCTCCGGCTGCGATCACCGCGGTTGGGTCGGAGAGGGCCTCGCGCAGGGCACGGCTCTCGAGACCACGGAAAGCGGGCTCACCAATCTCGTGAAAAATTTGAGAGACCGACCGACTGTTGGCCCTTTCGACCATCTCGTCGGTATCGGCCAGTGGACGCTCCAACGAGGACGACAAGATGCGAGCTACCTCACTCTTGCCTGAGCCCATAGGGCCGATGAGAACGAGGGGCTTCACGTTCTCGAGATCCGATCGGTGAAAGCGGTCACCGCTTGCTGAACGTCTTCGATGGTGTCTCCTCCGAATTTCTCGAGAACTTCACCTGCCAGAACCAATGCGATCACCGATTCCCCAACGACGGCTGCAGCAGGCACGGAGCAAACGTCGGTGCGCTCCTTGAATGCCGTGGTCGGCTCCTTTGTTGAAACATCGACAGTGCGCAGGGGTTTCTTCAGTGTGGACAAGGGCTTCATCGCCGCTCTCGCCCGCAGTTTCCCGCCGATGCTCACTCCACCCTCGGTACCACCAGCTCGGTCGCTTTCCCTTACGAACTGGCCGTCCGCGAAGTAGATCTCATCGTGGGCCTCGGAGCCTCTCAGTCGGGCAACCCCGAAGCCGTCTCCGATTTCGACTCCCTTGATCGCTGGGATAGACATCAACGCTTGGGCGATGAGCGAATCCAGACGGCGATCCCACTGGGCATATGAACCAAGGCCAACAGGCAAGCCGTGCGCGATGACCTCGAATACTCCACCCAACGAGTCACCGTCCGAGCCGGCGTTCTCGATCGCGTCGATCATCTCTTTCTCCGCCTTGGGATCGAGGCAGCGCACTACAGATGCGTCGATTCGCTCGAGATCACTCGGAAGGGGAGAAACCTCATCGGTCATGACGCCGCCGATCTCGACGACGTGAGATATGACCGTCACTCCGATCTCCGCGAGGAAAGCCTTGGCCAACGCACCCGCAGCCGTCCTGGCTGCAGTCTCCCTCGCACTTGCTCTCTCCAGGACGTTTCGAGCGTCTTTGTGGCCGTACTTCATCATCCCTGCGAGGTCCGCATGACCGGGCCGCGGTTCGGTGAGAACGTTGCCGGCAGGATTGCCTTCCGCCGACATGACCCGCTCCCACTTCGCCCACTCAGAATTCCGGATGAGCAGCGACACGGGGCTGCCGATCGTCTTTCCGAACCTGACGCCTCCGGTGATCTCGAGCTCGTCTCTTTCGATCTTCATCCTTGGGCCTCGCCCATACCCGAGACGTCGACGCGCCAGCTCATCCGAAATGGCCTTCGTCGAAACCGCCAACCCCGCAGGGACCCCATCAACAATGACCGTCAACGCAGGCCCATGACTCTCCCCCGCAGTCAAAAACCTCAACATCCACCCATGGTAATCGCTACCAGGACAGGCATTCGCCCCGGTTAGGGCCTCCGATTCCAGGTTCGGCCGACTCACGGCGCCCGGCCACTTCCTTATAAGGAAGGAAACAGGTCGGTGGGACCTGGTAGGCCGAGGGGTTTCCGGGTGAAGCCGACTCACGGCGCCACGAGACGGCCAAATTAGCGGCAAGACGGCGCCGTGCCCCGCCAGGTTGGAGGCTGAACCTGGAAGCCCCGAGGCCCAACCACCCCCCGACACTATTTGATGACTTCTTCGCCCTCGCAGAGAGTGAACTTGTCGTCGCCGTGCAAGAAGGTGGCGCAATTGCCGCTGATCGAAACCAGCTTGTAGCTTCCGGCGAAGGTTTCGTCGATGGTGACGGTGTAGACGGTGCTTCCGACTTTGACCTGGGCCTTCTGCTGTCCGTCTTCCTCGAAGACGTCTATCAGCTGAACTCGCTGGCCACCACTCGGCGCCGAGCCACCTGCTGCCCCCGGTCCGCTGGGAGCAGTGCCTTCGGTGGTGGTCGTAGTTCCGGACGTGTCAGAAGTCGTCGTCGTTCCTGCTGTTGTGCCGGTCGTGCCGGCCGTGGTTCCGGTGCCCCCAGTGGCCGCGGCCACCACGAGCGGGCGGAACGGGTCCTTTGACTCGAACACCTCAAAAGTCTCCTCAGGTGGGGATTCTTCTGCCGGGGGAGCCGTGGGCGAAGGGGCAGGCTGGACGGCAGGAGGCTCTTCGAATTCCTCCGGGTCTCCCCCAAAGAACAAGGGGCGGATAACCAGTAGGAACAGCGCTATGAAGGCCAGCACGATCATCAGCACGATGAGGATCGGGTTCGGCCCTCTTCGCCTTACTTCAATGACGTCTGGATCGGTTGCCATCTGCTTAACCTCCCGCTGGTGCCGGCGTCGCGGCCGCGGGCGCAGGTTGCGCCGGATTGGTCAGGAACATTGTCATCTGCATTCCCACGGTCAAAGTCGGAAGTTCCTCCGGGCTAAGGGCGATTGTGGAGATCTTCACAGCCCTCGATAGATTTTCAAGGCGGACCAGGAAATCCTGTACCTGGAAGTAACCGCCGGTCACGTTCATGGAAATACTTACTGAAAGAGCTCCGGGCACGCCCTCCACCGCGGCAGGCAGTCCCGGTGCCACCGACAGCCATTCGATTCCGGAAGTGTTCGCAGCCTCCTCGACCAGCAGAATGAACTGGGCCAGCTGTGGATCGTTAGTGGGGATGGCAGCATCGAGTCTCTGCAACTTCGCTTGCAGTTCCGGAGCATTGTCTCGAAGGCTCTCGAGCCGTCTGAGTTCCAGCGTAAGCTCCTGCTCCCGCTGCTCCATGGCCTCCGCGGCGAGACGAGCCTCCTCGATGTTGCGCCCCTGAGGCTGGAAGACGAGGAAGAAGTAGGCGACGGCGATCACTATCAGCACCATAACGAGGATCAAGACGTTTCTTCTCACTGGGGACCTCCGGGCTGATAGCGACCGCTGAGGGCCTTGTCTGTTAGATCTGTAGTACTGGAGAAGTTGACAACCTCTCGGGTTCCGAGCTCAGATTTGGTTGCGCTCGGGACCCAAATGTTCTGGAGGCTCTCGAGTTCCTGAAGCCTCGTGATCCATCTCGCCACTCCAGGGAAATCAAACGTAGTGGCGGCGAATGACAGGCTCCCAGTGCTCGGGGAAGGAGTGGCGGCTACCGGCTGGGTGGCGGTTCCCGCGCTGCCGTTGAAGCTCGTAAGCCAGGCATCGCCCGGGATGATCATCGACAGTTCGATGAGAAGCCGCGACCAGGCAACATCTCCGGCCATGGCCGTTGCTAGCGTCGCTTCCTTCTGCTTAACGACTCGGTCGAGTTCGGCGAAATTCTGCAATTGCGCGACCTGGGCTTCCAGAGTTTGTACACGGGCTTCCGCTTCTGCCAGCTGGTCTTCGTAACCACGCAGCTGTCCCTGACGCAAGAACCAAACCACGGCCAAGAGCAGAACGAACACGACTGCAACCGCGGCAAGTCCCACAGTCTGGCGCCGCTGCCTGCGGCGAACGACTACTTCTTGAGGAAGAAGGTTGATCCGCTTCATTCTTCTGCCATCCCAAGGGCCAAACCAACGGATGCCGCCATAAGAGGTTCGGCATCAGCAAGTTGAGATTCCGAAAGACCGAGCTTTCCAAGACGAACTCGCTGAAGGGTCCTGCCCTGCTCAACCGGAAGCCGCAGGGCATCTGCCAGTCGCGTCTCCAAGTTGGCGAGCTTGGATCCACCGCCGGTGAGGACTGCTCTCGTGACCCGAACTGCCTCGGCCTGGGCTTGGTAATACGCGAGAGTGCCCCGGATCTCATCAACATATGAGGCGGCTCTGTCCTCGAGAATCCTGGGCGCAGACTCTGTGGAGGGCGGCGCGCCGGCGGCACTGGCCAAACCGACCCGCTGCTTCATTCCCTCGGCGTCCTCAAAAGAAACGCCCATACCGGCTGCAAGGGCCTCGGTGAGTTGGTTGCCACCGATCAGAAGGATCCTCACAAAGCGAGTGATCCCCCCTTCATGCACGACTATGTTGGTGATACCCGCGCCGACATCGATGATTGCTTCGCCTCCGGACGTTTCGCCGAGTGCCCCTCCGCGTTCACCAAGAGCACGGACGAGAGCAAGCGGAGTGACATCCACCCCGACAGGGTCGAGACCGGCCTGAGTCACCGCGCCGATGACACTGGAAACCATGTCTTTTTGAGCCGCCACTACAAGGACCTTCATCATCCGCTCATTCGATTCGGTTAGGTATTCGTCGAGGATCTGAAAATCGAGAACGGCGTCCTCGACCGGCATGGGAATGTGTTCTTGAACCTGAAATTGCAGGGCTCCCCTCAGTTCCTGCTCCTCCATCTGCGGGAGATCAATGGCCCGAACAACTACATGCTGGTTGGCAACCCCAACGTTCACTTTCTTGTTGCGGAATCCGGCTCTTTTCCAGAGCTGACCCAAAGCTTCAGCAACGATGCCCTGATCGATCAGCTCACCGTCGCGTATAGCGCCTGCAGGCAGCGAGACTTGCCCGAATCCCTCGAGGGTTACGGGCCTACGCGCAAGAGAAACGTCTGCAGCTCTCACGCCACTCGTTCCAATGTCGAGTCCGATTGCGCGCTTGGTAGCCATCAGGCGCCTCCTCGGCCGACCTCGCGGTCTTCGAGATACTCGTTCAGATCGGACTCCCGGATACGAAAGTTCTTGCCAACGCGAACGGCCGGCAGCTGCCCTGAATTAATCAGTCGATAAACGGTCATAGCAGACACCCTCATCACGGCCGCGACTTCTTTGACCGTAAGAAGCGGTTCCCCTACGTACTTCTGCGGCACCCAGTGCTCCCTGCTCTCCCCCGATTGACGGGCCTCGCAAAGTAACAACGCTCACAACACTTGTCAATACTGCCAATCGGCCACAGGCATGTACTTCTTTAGTAACTACATATATGTAATTCTCATTAGCAACAGTAGGTGACAGAAGTAACCAGGCGGCTAATTCACGCCCAGAGTTAGCCCAGCCAGAAACGAACGAGCGGCTCTCCGAAGAACACCGCCACGAGACTCCCGATAGCCATGAAGGGTCCGAACGGAATCGGGTCTTTGCGTCCCTTTTTGCCTGCAGCAATGAGAGCGATGCCGGCCACAGCCCCGAAGAGAAATCCCAATATCGCTCCGACCGCTACATGCGCCAATCCCAGCCAGCCGAGGTGAAGTCCAAGATAGGCACCAAGCTTGATGTCTCCCCCGCCCATCCCTTTCGGTACGGCCAGGGCGATGAGGAAAAGAGGAAGACCGTAAGCCAGGGCCCCAGCCAAGGATCGCAGCAGCCTCCCCCACTCGCCAGATAAGCCCGCTGCTAGAAGAAGGAGGAGGAGGCCAATGATCGCTGCAGGCCCAAGGATCTTGTTGGGTAGGCGCCGATGTTCAAAATCGATCGCAGACAGAATCACGAGAGTTGACCCCAGGGCGACAAACGCCGGCAGCTGAGCCGTGAGATCAAACCGCAGCGTCAGGGCGACCCAAATCCCAGCGGTTACAAGCTCCAGGGCTGGATAACGCCACGAGATGCGTGCCGCGCAGGTCCTGCAACGGCCGCGCAGCCACAGATAGGAAAAGACGGGGAGGTTGTCATACCAGGCGATCTCTGTACCGCATCCGGGACATGCAGAACGCGGTTTCACTATTGATAGCCCGCGGGGCACGCGGTACACGACCACGTTTGCAAAACTTCCGACGGAGAGGCCGAAGAAAAATGCCACTAGAGACGGGTACCACTGCATGACGGCTACCTACGGTAGCCCGAACTCAGGCCGAGGCCGAGGATCCAAAAGTGGGATTGGTGCCTAGGGTCTGTCGGATTCGTGCCAGCGCAAGCGGGTGACCGTGAAGAATGGTCCCACCGAGCGGTTGAGCCAGCAGTCGTTGAGAGTCACCCGGAAGTTACCGGCAATGTTCATGGTCTTGGCATACACCGTGCCGACGAACCAAGCGCTTCCGTTCCCGGTGGCCTTGAACTCACCCTCCGGCACAAAGGCGGCGCCCCACCAGTTGCTGTTGTTCTCATAGTCCAGGTTGCCGCCGCGGACCACGATGATTCCGAAGCTGCCGTCGTATGCACCGGTGTCGCAAGTAGTGTTGGGATCGCCCTGGGGGCCCCACTGGGCTTTCATGGAGACGTTAATCGCCTTATTGAACCCTGGAGCGGGTTCGGCGTAGAGAACCCAGAATTTCTCGGTGATCTGATTGGTCCCGCGATTGCACCCTTTTTGGGCACTTTGCTTGTCCTGGAAGATGACCGAACTAGAGCTGTCGAATGTGCAGTAGATGCCATCAGTCTGCGCCAGCCTCTTCATGAGGTCATAAGCATCCTCGCTTGGCCCAGCTGGGTTGATACCAAGGGCCTCCATGATCTCGAGAGTGAATAGAGATGAGCTGTAAGGAGGCTTGGTCGCTGGAGAGCAGCTCCAGGTAGAGGAGTTTGGATCGTAAATAGGATAGGGCCCGCCGTCCTTGTCTCTATCATGGGGATATTTGCAATTCGCATATCCGCCAGGATAGGGAGGAGGATGAATGCGGCCGTTGTTGCCCCCTCCCGTTGTGTTGCCTTCGTAGATCGTTCCCGTCGCGTGGGCTGCCGTGGGCCCACCGTAATAGAGATCGGTGCCATCAAAACTGATTTTGTTCCTCCAAATGATGTCTCCAGTGGAGTAGAGCGAAATGGTCCGAGTCGTCGGACCCCCCCCTAGGTCCATGCCGTCTTGGGCGAATAGTGCGAAAGGAATGTCTAATATTCTCAGTCGCACGTTCTGCTCGACTCTCCTGGTTCCGGGGCGCACCTGGTCATTGCGGTTGTCCGACCCGATCGCAACGATCTTGTAGATACCGATACGGACCGGCGGCGAGGACGTCAGTGAGATCGGCTGAATCGCTTCGATCCAGACGCTATAAAGATCGGTCGTTCCCACCGAGCCCACGAACCTGTCTTCTTCGGCGGGCGCCTGAGTCGCGTCGGTCGCGTTCATCCAGCTGCCCTTGCCGTCGGCACTCTGGTCCGGATAACAAGGTTCGACTGCGTTCGTCTGAGCATTGTTGCAGTCGAGACGCGACAGCTCCAGCTGACTTGGTCCAACGGTCTTTAGGGTCTGAATACCGTGTTGAACGGCAGCTTCAGCTACACCAAGGGCCGACGTCGCGCGCTGAACGCTCGTGGAGCTTTCCAGATCCCTGGTCCCCGCGATGACTAGAGTCGCACCCATGACGGTAACGACAACCACAGCAATCAGGACGAGGATCAGGGCCACCCCGGAGTCGTCCCGGTTCAGTCGGCGAAGTCTAATCACTCTTAGTGCTCCTTTGGATACTCACAGTACTATCGGCAGAAGTTCTGAGCCTCTGAACTCACTATCTGAAGGCATTGCGGAGCTCGATTCCGGTCCGGTATGTGTGACGCTGGGTTCGCAGGCTAACGGTCATATCCACCACGATCGAGGTGATGAAGTCGTATTCCCCGTCGGGACTGCCGTTCTTGTTTCCGACGGTCCCCTGATCAATCTCCTGCCAGGCGATGATCCCGTCCGCGGCCGTGCAGCCAGATACCGCGAAGAGAGGGCACCCAGTGTCATACGCCGGATCACTGCCGAAATATCCAAGCCTGAGGGCAGAGATATTGTCCGCTAGGGCGGTCTGGGTAGGTGTCTCATTGGTCGAGATGAGCAATTGCCGCGCTGATGAGCTGTACTGATAACGCACGACTTCGTCCCCCGAGTAATCGGGTTGATAGGTGCCCGTGACTGTATACGTCCCGCTCGAATCAAAATCCGCCTGAAATCTAATCTCCGGGTCGCCAGATGGGTTTCCGTTCGTGAAGCAACAGATGCTGATGAGAGTGTCGGCCTCGCGCAGTTCTCTGCTCATCCGTTCTATTGTCAGCCTGGCGTTCTCGTTGAGTTCCAGCCAGGATCTGCCATCGTTGGCCGCGCGCTCTGCACCAAATAGGAAGGTGTAGAACACCCCTACCAGGATACTGAGCAAGAGCATCACGACGGCCATCTCGATGATGGTGAAGCCGTCTTCCCTTCGAAGGGACTCCTTCACCTTGATCATCGGTTATCCACTGCCCTGGTCGAGAAAGATCCGATCTTTACAATGAACCCACTGTTGGACAACAGGCTGTTCACGAAATTGCTGGGCTGGGTGGTGATCCGGACCACTCCATCGAGCGCCGCTTCGGCCGAACGCCCGTCGGAACCCACAGAAGCAGTGCTTGTCGCTTGAGCGGCGGTAAGCGCGCTCCAATCGAGAATGAAGTTCGCCAGAGTCAGGTCACAGACCCCAGCCGCCGCTCGGACGCAAACGCTGGACGGCGCTGGGAGAGCGTTTGTACTTCCGCTCGTCGAACTGATCGAAACGCTTCTTTTCGTGTACACGGATGTGGCTGGATCCAGTTCCCAATAGAACATGTCACCGCTGAAGACATTTCTGGCCAAGGCACTGGCCGCGCCCAATCTGCTCGCGATGGCTTCGGATTTGATCTCCGTGAACCGAATGGCCACCAGATAACCATCGGTACTGCTGGAGTCCGTGGGGAGAGCCAACGCGACGGGGAACAGTCTGAGCTCCGCGGTCGCCCCCTTTACTTCACAAGACACCTTGTCGGCGGTTTCTTTGCATGAGCTGGAGCTCTCCGACTGAAACCCAGCCACCTTTTTCGAAGCCACGTATGGCTTCGTGTTGTCTATCGAACGCGTTCCGAGGGCTCCCTCGACCTCGTTCGTTGCCTCGAAGTCGTTGCCTCCCTCCACGGATTTATCCACCGACGGCAGGATCTTGCCGGAACCCTCCGAGAACAAACCGGGCGATTCATTGATCTTGGCTGCGACCCCGGATGTCTTGTTCGCATTCAAAGTAGCCGCTGTGAACAGGAGACTCGGATGGATCAGTGACTGGGCTGCAGTATGCAGTTCCATGAGGGCCGAATCGGGTGGGGCTGCGACCGACTGACGGGATCCTTCTCTGGAGGTCGCACTTCCGGCGGAGTCCGTGATAGTAGCTCGCCCCGCACTGGTCTCGTTGCGTGCAGTCACCGAGTCTCCGACAAAGATGGACGAGTCCGTACTCCCTATCTCCATAACAAAGATCGACCCATCCGAAAAAGCGGTATCCACACGTGTCATCACCCCGGAGGCAGCCCCAAGCACCTCGATTGTCGAGAGCCTGGTTTCTCCCAGGTGCGTCCTGAGGGTGTAGCTGAATTGCTTAGACGGCCCCCATCGGACCGTCACCAGTACTGCAAGCAAGTTGCCGGGGGGGCGGTCCGTGTTCGAGGAGGCGCAGCTATAAGTAGATGGAGGAGTGACTGTTGCCAGTTCTTCGTCGACGAACTTGCTTTCCACCGTCATTGAAAAACGGGGAAAACCTGGGATCGGGTCGATCGTACGCGTGTAAGTGCTGTTCGCAGAGGAGTAACCGGGAGCGGTGAGGTTCGGAAAATAGGTGTCAAGAAGGTCGGTTCTCACCTGGGGAACACAGGGATACTGGCTCGAGACCTGAAGATAAAACGGCAGACGCCGCATCTCTTCCAATCTCTCCCTCGCCAGTTCTTTGGCTATGGTGCGATCTCTTCCCGATCCTGCAGTGCGAATTCCGGCTACCAGAGTCCCTAAAACGAACGCGGCCGCAAGGGCAAATATGCCCATAGCAGCAACCATCTCGACGATGGTGAAGCCAGATTCGGAGCGGAGAGGTCTGAGTTTGATCATGTCGATTTCACCCTCGAAGTCAAGCCGTCTATGGTAATGACCCGGTCCTGGTTTAATCGCTCACTCCGGATGACGACCGAGCCGTTCGAGCTGACCCCCCGGGGCAGAAAGTAGACCGATGCCCCGTCGGTTGTTGCTCCATAGGTAAAGGCAGCCGTGAATATGTCTATGCCGTCTTCCATGTGCACAGTCTCAACAATCCCAAAGTCGTCGGGATTCGTGCAGTCATTTCCTTCGCACCGGGTGATGGCGTACCGCTCGTTGTCTAGGTCGAACTGGACCCGGTAAGTTCGCACTTCGGATTGAGCCCTCACCTGGGCGTCTCTGAGATCCGTGACGATCTGCTGCGTCGCTCCCGATAGCTGTTGAGCGCGCCAGTAAGAAAAGATGGCATAGGAAGACAGCGTCATAAGGATCCCTATGATCGCCATGACGACCAGTAGCTCGATGAGCGTAAAGCCGTCTTCTTCTCTTTTCCGCAAATCATTTCCTCCCCCCGCCGAAGTAGTCCGAGCGGAGATATGTTGAAGGAGAGAAACCGGGCATCCACGGATTCCCTCCTGTGGTATCGGCAGATAGGACTTCCCTCTTGACGCGCACGAGCCCGCTCTAGACTCACTTCGTGTCGACTCTCCGTTCCCGAGCAGTAGGTTTCGTGCTCACTCTGCCCGCGCTGGCAGCCATTGTCTGGCTGCCGCTGCGTTCGGGGGGGACCGACCAGCTTCCACTCATCGGCATCCAGGCCGCGACGTTCGTTGCGTTGGCTGTAACCGCCCTGAGGAGAGAACTGAGGTTTGCGGCCCCCGGAGCTTTTTGGGCAGCCCTGGGCCTCACCCTTGTGGCAGGCGGGGTCTCCACCATCTTTTCCAAGGATCTGGATGCGAGCGTCCCCGCGCTAATTGGATGGCTGTGGCTTGGGGCAGTTTCAGTGCTGATCGCTTCCCATTGCCGGGGCAATGCAAGAGCATCGCTGGGCTCGGCCCTAGTCTTCGCAGTTGGCATCCAGGCCTTTTGGGGATTCTTTGCCTGGTGGGGGGGCGGTGATCCAGCCGACACCCAATCTGGAACCTTTTACTCACCCAACCAGTACGCAGGCTACCTTCTGCTCCTGGCACCGCTGTTGATCGCTCCCGCTCTGCTGGTGAGTCCGCGGCGGGAGGCAGCAGCTTCGGGAAGCCTAGCGGCCTTCGTGTGCTTGGGGGTGGTTCTGAGCGGGTCCCGCGGGGGAATGGTGGCGCTCGGCATCGGAGCCTTGGCCACAATTGGGTTGGCCGCCAGAACCTCTGTAAAGAAGGCTCTCATCCGCTCCGTCCTGCTCATGGCATCGACGGTGCTCATGGGAGCCCTCCTAACCAGTCCCCTCATACTGAACGATCGTTCCATTGAGCCTGCTGGAGGCGGCCCTTTGGAGAACGTTGCCCTGAAGGGATCCCCTTCTCCGAGCCTGAACATGCGCCTTCGGTGGGTGGAGGGAGCTGTCCGCATAGGAGCTATGCAACCCTTCACCGGGTCGGGCCTGGGGACCTATGGCGACATGCTGGTGCAGGTGCAGGAACCTTCTTGGTTCTGGTCCAGGTACGCCCATAACCATTACGCAGAGGCCTTCGCAGAAGGCGGCGCTCTCCTTTTGTTAGGAGTGATCGCCATCCCGGCAACCGCTCTGCTCGGGAGTCCTGGTTTCTTACGACGGTCTAGATCCCCCGTCGAAGCCTCGACGATTGGAATGGCGGGAGGACTGCTTGGTGGGTCGGCTCATTTGGTCATCGATCACGACTGGAGCTTCCCGGCATTCGCAGTAACCTTCATGGTTCTGGCAGCCCTGGCAGCTACCTGGCCCGCTCCGGATCACAATCAACCTGGTAAGAGGCGATGGCCACTGGCCATTGGGATCGGGATAGTTTCGCTGGCCTTGTTCCTCGCCACTACATCTAGAGGAATAGCCCTGCAATACATGAGGGGGACCAAGAATGAGCCGGTAGGGCATATTGTTACGAGGCTGGCCCCATATTCAGCACAAGGGTATGCGCGTCACGCCACGGAAATGGCCAACTCAGGTGATCTCATCGGCGCTTCCCGCGCGATCGAAAGGGCGATCTCGTTAGACCAGCTCGAGCCCCGGCTGCGCTGGCAAGCAGCCGAGATCTACGTTCGAACCGGTCGCTTGAAAGATGCCGAGGATCAGTATCTCGAGGCGATCAGGATCTCACCCAATGCTCCCGCCGCCTACCGCTACGCAGCAGAGTTTTTCTTGCACAGAGGTGAATCCGAAGAAGCCATCGAGGTTCTCGACCAAGGGCTGAAGAGACTTTCGCAGGACCCTATGCGAGCCCGGCTCGCACAACTCATCAGAGAGCTGATGAGCCTCAGAGCTGAAGCCGCCGCTGAACACTCTTCATAAAAACAAAGAGGGCGAGTCTCCTCGCCCTCTTTGCAAGATTCAGGTCCTACCATCCAAGTGCAGTAGTTTCCTGCCAGGTTCCGGTACAAGTCGTGGTAAGACTCGCGTCGTCAACCTTCACGTAGTAAGTCCCTGCATCCGTGCCTGCTCCTCCAGATACCGTCAGGTCCTGCGCTACGTCTGCGATACAGAAGAGAGTCCCAGACTTGCTCAGGCTGCGCAGTATCACGGTCTGACCTGCGGGGGTTCCCGCTGCGGCCTCCTGCACGGCAACCCCGCGAGCGGCGGCATCTGCAGTCGTCCAGTTGAGGTTCGACTCGATATCACCCAGGGCAGTCGTGTCACTGGTGTACACCTGCTTGTCGGCGTAATAGGTCTTCTCCGCGGTCAGTCCGTTGCGCAGGTTCGACTGCGCCTGGCGGTCCTGAGCACGGCGTCTCGCACCGAGGAAGGTCGGGATCGCAATCGCGATCAAAATGGCAATAATCAGAACCACGACCATCAGCTCGATAAGAGTGAATCCCTCGTCGTCACCGTTAAGCTTTTCGTTAAGCCATAGAATCATGTGTGTTTCACCTCCCTTCGTCGGAGACTTTTGCAAGACCGGTTCCCGCCTACCGGCTCGCACTCCGACGAAGCGGATCGAGCCGGACCATCCGGCAGCGCAGCCGGCCCCCTATCAGCGAGGCCCTGTCGCTTTGCGTCCCTGCATCTCTGCAGGTTTGCCTTTGGCGTAGGTCTTGGCTTGCTGTTGAGAAATATCGTCATCTGTTCCCGCAACCTTGAGATAGCCGGATCGGCTTAGTTCTTCTGGTTACTGAATGAGGTTGATGATGTTGAACATCGGCATGTATAGAGCAACCACCATGCTTCCGACGGCGGCTCCCATGACCGCAATCAGGACCGGTTCGATCAGAGAGGTCAGCGCCTCGACCGTTGCCTCAACCTCCTGGTCGTAGAACTCACCGATCTTGGTGAGCATCGTGTCAAGGGCACCGGTTTCTTCGCCTACGGCCATCATCTGGACGACCATCGGCGGAAAGACTGCATGGTTCTCGAGTGGCTTGGCGATGCTCTCACCTTCCTTGACGCTCTTCTGAACATCCAGGATGGCCTTGCCCATGACCTTGTTGCCGACGGTCTCAGACACGATCTCGAGTCCTTGCAGGATTGGAACACCGCTTCGCATCAGCACCGATAGAGTCCTTGCGAACCGGGACAGGGCGACCTTGTGGAACAGAGGGCCGAAGATAGGCATCTTGAGTTTCAAAACATCCAGCTGATATCGGCCCTTATCCGTTGTGATGTAACGGCGAAGAGCGAACGCCATTATGAGGATCGCGGCAAACACCACGTACCAAAACTTGGCTACAACGCCGCTCACTGCAAGAAGGATTCTGGTCGGAAGTGGGAGCGTGCCTCCGAGTTCTGAGTAGAGCTCTTCGAACATCGGGACAACGAAGATGAGCATGGCCGATACGATCAGAAGCACCATCACGAACACCACGACGGGATAGGTCATAGCGCTCTTGATCTTCTGACGCAGTGCGACCTGATACTCCATCGTTTCTGCAAGCCGAAGGAGGACCGAGTCGAGCATTCCGCCGGCCTCTCCCGCTCGTACCATCGCAACGTAGAGATTGCTGTAGGCCTTTGGATGCTTGGACAGGGCAGCAGATAGAGATGACCCTCGTTCGACATCGTTGCGAACTTCACCAATGATTCGCGCGAGCTCTTTGTTCTCCGTTTGCTCGGCCAGGATGTTGAGGGCTCTCAACAGCGAGAGTCCCGAGTTGATCATGGTGGCGAACTGTCTGGACATGATCGCCACGTCCTTGGGCTTAACTTTCTTCTTGAAGCCTGGAAGAGAAATCTCCTTCTTGAGACCTCCCGTCTCGGCCGAAGTGATGGATACCGGGATCATGCCCTGCTGGCGAAGGCGGGTCGCGACCGCGGTGGCGCTGTCTCCCTCGGCAGTTCCCGAAACCATGCGGCCGGACTTGTCTCTTACTTGATAGGCGAAACTCTGCGCCACCTCACATCACCTCCTGGATCTTTCTCAAAGTAACATTGACCACACTAGTTAACAATCATTATCCCGTCTTACCGGCCAGCCGCTTGAACTCTTCCAGGTCGTGACAGCGCTCGGAAGCGGTCTGGAAACTTATCTTGCCCCGATCGACCAGGCCCGCAAGAGACTGATCCATCGTCTGCATTCCATATCGGCCCCCGGCCTGCATGGCTGAATAGATCTGGTGGGTTTTCGCCTCTCGGATGAGGTTGCGTACCGCAGGCGTAGCCACGAGGATCTCGGCTGCGACCGTCCTGCCCCTGCCGTCGGCCTTGATGACGAGTTGCTGGGTCACGATCCCCTGGAGGCTTCCGGCCAGCTGAACGCGCACCTGCTGTTGCTGGTACGGAGGGAAAACGTCGATTATCCGGTCGATCGACTGCGGCGCATCCTGAGTGTGCAGTGTTGCAAAGACGAGGTGTCCGGTCTCGGCCGCGGTGAGGGCAGTGGAGATCGTTTCGAGGTCCCTCATCTCACCGACCAGGATGACGTCCGGGTCCTGCCTCAAAACGTGGCGAAGAGCATTGGAAAACGATTTGGTATCCGTACCCACTTCGCGCTGGTTGACGATCGACTTGTTGTGCAGATGAAGGAACTCGATGGGGTCCTCGACCGTCATGATGTGAAGTTCCCGATTGGTGTTGATGATGTCGATCAGGGCTGCGAGAGTAGTCGTCTTGCCGTTTCCGGTCGGGCCCGTTACCAGTACGAGGCCTCGTGGCAGCTCGGCGAACCTTGCTACCTGCTCGGGAAGACCGAGCTCTGTTACCCCTTTGATGGAAGTGGGGATGAGCCTGAAGGCGGCGCCCAGTGCATCCCTTTGGAAATACACGTTCACGCGGAAGCGGGCTTCGCCTGGAAGAGAAAGAGACAGATCGAGTTCCATCTCCTGCTCGAGACGCTCACGCTGACGCTGGGTAAGGACCGCATAGATCATCTGCCGTACAGCAGGCGGCTCCAACCGGTCGTAGCCATTAACCTTCCTCAGCTTGCCGTCGATCCGGATGACGGGGGGCGATCCTGCGGCCAGATGAAGGTCGCTGCCCTTTTCAGTGATCACCAGTCGCAACAGGTTTTGCAAGTCGGAAGCTGCAGCCTCACCCTCCCTAGCCGTCTCGACTCCGGCTGAGACCCTTCCAGTTTCCTGGCTCATCTGCGTTCCTTTCCTCTATATGACGACACGCTGGATCTCTTCGATTGCTGTGAGTCCAGCCCTCGTCTTTTGGAGACCGTCGTCGCGCAGCTCGATCATCCCCTCTTCGAGAGCAACTCTCTTGATTTCGTCGGAGGACTTTCTCTCGACGGCAAGGCGCTCGATGTGTTCACTTACCAGCATCACCTCATGTAATGCCATACGTCCTCGATAGCCTGTCTTTCCGCAATGCTGGCAGCCAACGGGACGGTAAAGGGTAGGCATCGGCTCATCGGGGTTATATGAGAATTTGTTCTCCTTCATGGCCTCCGGAGTGGGCACGTAGGTCTCCTTGCATCTCTCACACAGACGCCGAGCAAGTCTCTGCGCCAGTACAGCATCCATCGCAGAAGCGACCAGGAATGGTTCAATTCCCATCTCTATCAGCCGGCTGACGGCACTAGGGGCATCGTTGGTGTGCAGAGTCGAAAGAACCAGGTGGCCGGTAAGAGCGGCCTCGATGGCTATCTGCGCGGTCTCGCGATCGCGGATCTCACCGATCAGGACGATGTCTGGGTCCGACCGCAAAATGGATCGCAGCGCAGAAGCGAAAGTGAGGCCGGCCTTGACGTTTACCTGGACCTGATTTACTCCCGGAAGCCTGTACTCGACCGGGTCTTCCACCGTGATGATGTTGCGATCTTCCTTGTTGAGGATGTTGAGCGTGGCGTAAAGGGTCGTGGATTTTCCCGATCCGGTTGGGCCTGTGACCAGGATCATGCCGTAAGGCTTGGTGTATGCCTCCTGGAAGCGGCTGAAGTTCTGCTCCAGGAAACCAAGGTCCTCGAGCTTCAATAGAACGCTCGACTTATCCAGGATTCTCATGACGATCTTCTCGCCATGAACCGTTGGGAGGCTCGCGACTCGCAGGTCGATGGCTTTGCCTCCAACAACGAGCCCTACACGTCCGTCCTGAGGAAGACGCCTTTCCGCGATGTCCATCTCACCCATGATCTTTAGCCGCGAGAGGATGGCCGACTGCACATTCTTTGCCGGCCGCATTACTTCGTGCAGCACCCCGTCGATGCGGTATCTCACCCTGAGATCTCTCTCCTGTGGTTCGATGTGGATGTCTGAGGCGCGGTCCTGAACAGCTTGCGTGATGAGCATGTTCACGAGCTTTACGATTGGGGCCTCTTCGACGAGGTCGATACGTTCTTCCTCGGTTTCCGCCTCGCCCTCGACGTCTTGGAGTGAGTCCTCCAGCGAATGATCCAGGCGCTGAAGGCGCGAGATCGCAGCAAGGATGTCCGTGCCGGTCGCCACGACCGGCTTTACATCTCTCCCCGTGAGAGTCCGGATGTCGTCGATGGCAAACACGTTGGATGGATCGCTCATCGCCACCACCAGCTTCTGCTCATCGAACGCTATGGGAAGAGCCTTGTAGCGCTTGGCGAGATTCTCCGGGATGAGTCCTGCGGCGGATGGATCGACTGTCACCTCGGTGAGATCGACGAACTCCATGCCGATCCTCTTGGCCATGAGCGATATCAAGTTCGCTTCGGTGACATGGCCCTTTGAGATCAACACCCTACCGAGGGAGAGCCCTGTCCTTCTCTGCTCTTCCACGGCATCGGTCATCTGCTCGTCGGTGATCAACCCCTCCTCGAGGAGCAGCTCTCCCAACTGCTTGGTCTTCTGTGTCATATCGCTACGGGGCCCCTACCTTGCCGAACAGTCTCCGCCGCGGCCTCATCATTCGGTCGGCAGCTCTGATGAAATCCTTCACCATCGGGTCGGTCGAGGAAAGCGCAACTCTGCCGTCCTGAAACTCGAGGACTACCTGAGATTCCCTCCACCACTCCTCTGGGCTCGGCGTCGTCAACTGCGGACCCGACAACGTGGCGGTTACCTGAACCTGAGGCTGAAAGCTCTCCACCGAACCGTGCTCTTCGGCCAGGATCTTGGATGGGGCCGGCGATTCTGCAGGCACGGGCTCGGGCACCGGCGACCGCGGAGCGGTGGTGGGGTAGGTAACCCGTGGTCTCAGGTTCGAGATATTCTCGTCGCTCGATCGAAATGTTTTGGCGGCTCCCGGAAGTCCCCAGTCCCAATCGTTTCGGCGTCTGCCGAACAGGCGACCAAGCCAGCTGGCTACACCCACGGTCAGGCACTCGCCGCTACGGTTTCGCTCTCGACCTCTTCCAGCACCGAGTAGAGCAGGGCGAGTAGTACGTTCTTGACGCTTCCTCTGTCGAGGGCGTTCATCGGGATGACCGGAACTCCATCTTCCAGAGCGAGCCTCTCCTGAACGTAGCTGATCTCTCCTGCCGGGTCTGCTGGGTTGTATTTGTTCACTGCAATCACGTAAGGCACTTCCGCGCCGTAGCTCTTGAAAGCCTTGAGGATCTTCTCCGCATCGTCGAAGGTTTCGTCACGGCTGCGGTCGCAAACAAGAACGAACCCAAGCATGCCGTCGGAGAGGATCTCCCACATAAAGTCGAATCGCTCCTGTCCGGGCGTACCGAAGAGATAGAGCACCAGAGTTGGATCGATGGTGATGCGGCCGAAATCCATTGCCACCGTGGTGCGTTCCTTTTGTACCTTCGTGTGGTCGCTTATATCGCGTTCGGTCGACAGGACGGTGATCTCGCTGATGGTCCTTATAAGAGTGGTCTTGCCTGCGCCGAAGGGACCCGTAATGACGATCTTGACCGAGGCCATCGTTCTACAGGTTCCTTACTCCGGCGATGAGCTTTAGAAGCATCTCTTTGGAGATTGTGGGGTCTCCAGGCTTCTTGGCGTCAGATGAAGTGGAAGACGACACTTTGGCTCTAAGAGGCTCGGACCTTCCGTTCCCGGAGGGAACGGGGACCGGCGTCTCTTCCTCGCTTTCGGTGATGGCGACGTCGGAAAGCTCCTCGGCAACAACTTCCATGGCCTCTTCTGCCTCGGCGACTTCGACGGCTTCGGTCTCTGGTTCGGCAACAGCCGAGACCGGCTCCTCCACCGGGGCCGCAGGGATGGGCTCGCCCTCTGGTACAGCCTGAGCCTCGCTCGGAGACGGTGCAGATTCGCGCGCCGAGCTGAAGGAGAACCCGTCGGCCTCCCTCGGGCTGAGTCTCGAAGGCTCTTCGGAGGATCGCTTGCTCGAGCCTGAGGCAACGTCCAGCAATCCAGCAGTTACAAGTCCGTAGATGATCTTGCATGCGTCGAATTCCGATCGTTCCGTCGCGGCTGCAATGTCTCTTACGGTCCGTACGCCGTCGGCCAAAACCAGAAGCGTCCACTCCTCCGGCTTGATGTTGATCTCCATCACGTCCTCGGGAGGAGTTGGCGACATTCGTACGATCACGTCGAGCGAAGGAATCTTGCGCTGGATGACTTCCCACTCCTCGAGCCTGCGGGAGTTCTCCATGATGAGGTTCTCCACCGATACCGAAAGTCCGATCTCTTGAGGAGAGGTCTCGTCGGCCTGGAAAGAGAAGGTACCCATATCCCACTGGAGCAGGTTGAAGATCGCGTCCTGGATCTGCTCTTTGATGAAGGTGTCGAGCATCTCTTTGGAGATGTATCCCTTCTCTACGAGCAGATCTCCCACTCGTTTTTCAGGGGACCGCTTCTGCTCGTCGAGCATCCGAAGCAATTGACCCTGAGTGATCAACTTTGCATTCACAAGCCTTTGACCGAGGAACTCGCGCGTCAGGCTGGAGAATGCGAAATAGACCTCACCTTCTCTGAAATAGATGACGCCGTCGCCACTCTCACGGACAACGTGGAGGCCTCCCGTTACGCCGTTTTGAGCCAGCAGCCTGAAGACGTCAGGAAGAGTAAAGACCTCGAGAGTTCCTTGCAGCACGGTCATTCTTTGAGCCTCCCTTACCCCGCCATCATGCTAAAGCTGCTGAATGGACTTCTGAACCTGGTCGTTGAAAGATTCCTCTGCAACGACATTCGTCTCTTCGACCTCGAGGATTTTCACGATACTCGCGGCCGCGCGGTGCATCTCGTAAAGGATCAAACCTATCTTTGCGCTCTGGCGCGTGATGGCGCACAAGACCGCGTCGCCTGCCGCCATCAAAAATACATATCCCTGAGAACCTTCTACGAATACCTGCTGAAGCTTTCCGCGGCCGAGCGTTTCGGAAGCGCGCTCACCGAGGGACAGCATGGCGGCAGCCATTGCACCGAGTCGATCTTCCTCGAGGTGCGCGGGAAGAGCGGATGCCATTGGAAGCCCATCCGAACTGACTACGGCAGCGGCTTCTACGTCTGGCGAAGATCGCAGAAACTCATCGAGTGCCATGGTGAGGCCTGCCCCACGTGTTAACGACATGCTTTCCTCCTTAACTTTCTCAACACGGCCGAGATGGGCAGGAGGTGAACCTGGACTAGCCGTCGGTTCAACCGGAAGCCCCCCTCCCACCGTATTGTCCTAATCGGCAGGGTTAGATGGGCGCTTGAGGAAGGGTTTCTGGGGGCCTCTCATGGCCCCAAGGGCGGCGGCCGACATCACCTCCATCGGCGGCTCGACGCCCGTCCAGGTCCGAAAGCTGAGAGCTGCCTGGTGAAGGAGCATCCCGAGCCCCCCATGCACCCTCGCGCCGGCCCCCTCGCCGATCCTCATAAGAGGGGTAACCGGCGGACTGTATACGAGATCGACGAGCGTCGTGCCTGGCCCAATCAGCCCGCCGGCGATGGGCGGCTCATCCCCGCCGGAGCCGATCGGGGTGGCGTTGATTAGGAGATCCACAGGGGCGTTCAGCAGGAGATCCGGGTCTCCGAGGGCATTCACCTCGAAATTCGAACCGACGGCCAGTGAGGCAAGCTCCTCGGCTTGCTCCCTTCGCCTGGCCATCACCCTGATCGAGGCGGCCCCTGCCCTAGAAAGAGCCAGGACTGTGGCCCTGGCTGCTCCCCCAGCCCCCAATATGGCGACCGACGCCGCTGCGACCGTGAACCCCAGATCGCGCTCCAGATAGCGCAGCAACCCCTGGCCGTCGGTGCTCGAGCCGATCAATTCGCCAAAGCGGATGTCGACGGTGTTGACCGCTGCGATCTCTCGTGCGTCGCCTTCGAGTCGGTGCACGAGGCGCCCTGCTTCGACCTTGTGCGGCATCGTCACGTTGAAACCGCGGAGCCCGGCAGACGACATCTTCTCGATCGACTCTTTTAGGTTCGCCGGTTGGACGGGGAGTCCGACGTAGATCCAATCGAGACCCAGAGCGGTAAAGGCAGCGTTATGGATCGCGGGAGACAGACTACGGGCGACTTGACGAGGGCCGCCCACCAATCCCACGACTGCTGTTGCCACTCAGCACGCTCTTGGCAAACGCTGTTTGGCGGCGAGGAACTCTCCGTAATCAGCGGTAAACAAATGGGTCCTGCAGTCTGGGGTCAAGACATAGAAGAGCGCGTCGATCGACGCTGGATCGAGGGCAGCGACGACGGACCCCGCGCGAACACTCGCGATGGGACCCGGAGGAATGCCTGCGAATTTTCGAGTGTTGTACGGGGAGTCGATTGCCAAGTCGCTTTCGGTAAGAGGCTGGCCCTCGTACTTTTTAGTGATGTATTGAACTGTTGCATCGATCTCGAGCTTCATTCCCACTTTTAGCCGATTGTGGATGACCGCGGAGACCTTCCTCCGCTCCTCGTCCACCTTGGTCTCCTCCTCGATAAGTGATGCAACGACGACGGCTTGATAGGGACTGAGGCCGAACGACGAAGCCCTAGACCAATCCACGTCGTGGGTTTCTTGGTCGAACTGGGTCACCATTCTGCGCACGAGGGCCGCAGCGTCTTCCCTCTCGGTTAGAAAATATGTTTGGGGATAAAGGAATCCTTCGAGGGAGTTGTCGGGGGGAGCCTCGAAGCCCTGCGGGCTTGCGGTTGCGAAGCTGGCTGCCGCGAGGAAATCTTCCTTGGTGATGTGAGTTGCTTCGCCGACTCGCACGGCAGTCTGATCGACGGTAAAGCCCTCCGGAATGGTCACCTTGATGAACTCGATCTCGGGGCCTTTTTTCAATAGTTCGACCAGATCTGCGAAGCCCATGCCAGTTCGCAGACGGTACTCTCCGGCCTTCAAATCGCGGTTTATCCCGCTCAACCGCATATAGATCCGAAACGCCAGCGAAGAGTCGATCACGGCTTTGGACTCGAGATCCTCGGCAATGACCCTCGCCGGAGTACCGGGCCGGATGCCAACTACCACCTCGTCTCCTCCTTCCGTTCCTGAGGAAAAGATCCACTGGTAGGTCGCCACTGCCGTTGCAGAAAGGAGCAGCAGAGCGATCAGGCCCCCGATCAGAAGCGTTTTCTTCACTTCGCCACCCCATCGAGATGCGACTGAAGCAACTGCGCCGCTGCCACGGAATCGATCATCTTCTTAGTCTTGGTCACACCGGCCTCTCTCAAACGCCTTTCTGCAGCAACGGTAGTCAATCGTTCATCGACTAGGGTTACGGAGACACCGGTCATCGCGGTTATTTCTGCGGCTAATTCTCTCGCCGACTCCGCGGAGGGTCCCTCGGAACCGTCGAGCCTTCTCGGCAGGCCGACGATTATCTCGTCTATCTCTCGCTCTCGGACCAGATCCGCGATCCGGCGCAGGTGAGAGCCATCGTTTGCCGTCGGTACGACCTCGAGGGGAAGGGCAATCATTCGATCCGCGTCCGAGATGGCGAGTCCGATGCGCGCGCTTCCCGGATCAACCGCGAGTATTGGGCCGGCGTCCTTCACGAGGCTCTCTCGAGCGCCTCCCGTGCCCTCTGTTCGACCCGGCCGATCGCCGAATCGAGCTCAGAGGACTTGGAACCACCTCCTATGGCAAGATGGTCGGGGCCGCCGCCCCCGCCTCCAAGCAGACCCGCGCCCTCCTTGACCAGTGCTCCTGCTTTTATAGTTCCTGAATCGACGAGGTCTCTCGAGGCGGCCGCAACAATGTTTGCCCTGCCGTCCGCGGCGCCTCCTACGACGATCACACCTGAGCCCACGCTCTTGCTGAGCGACTCGGCCAGTTCTCTCAATTCATCAACCGAGGCCCCGTCGCGCCTCAGAGTGATGAGCTTCGAATCTCCGACCGGCTTGACCGACTCGCTGCGAAGAATGCTGTCGATCTCTTCCTGGCGGCCCGCTCCCTTCAGTTTCGAGAGCTCGGCCTGCATCGAACGGTATGCGGCCTCGCGTTTTTCGATTGCCTCGACAATTCGCTCGGGATCGGTCTTGAGTGTCTCGGCTGCCTCTCTGAGCTTCTCTGCCTGCGCGTTCAGATGGGCAAGACCATGCATGCCGGTGTAGGCCTCGACACGCCTGGTCCCAGCTGCGACGGACCCTTCGGAAAGAAGCGTCACCACCCCGATCTGCCCGGTGTGATGAACGTGCGTCCCTCCGCAAAGTTCCTTCGAATACTCCCCCACTTCAACCACGCGCACGAAGTCACCGTACTTCTCTCCGAAAAGGGCCATGGCTCCGATTGACATCGCATAGTCAAAAGTCGTCTCAAAGGCCCTCACCGAATCGTCGACCAGCACCCTGCGATTGATCTCTTCTTCGATCTGACTGAGACGGTCCTGCGGAACCTGTTCGAAGTGAGAAAAGTCGAAGCGCAGTCTTCCAGGCGCAACCAACGATCCCTGCTGCCTGGCGTGATCTCCAAGGAACTCCCGAAGGGCCCAGTGAAGGACGTGCGTCGCCGTGTGACTCTGCCTGACTCCCTCTCTATATGAGGGATCGACCTGAGCCGACGCCTGCTGGCCGGCCCTGATCTCGCCGGCTTTCACCTCTCCGGTATGAACGATCAGCCCGGGAAGACCGTATGTCGTCTTCTCGACGCCGAACGTGCCGGTAGCAGTCCTGATCTCACCGCGATCTCCGAGCTGACCACCGGACTCTGCATAAAAAGGCGTTCGATCCAAGACGACCTGTCCCTCGCGTCCTTGCGGCAAGACGGTTGCGCTTTCCATCCCCGATGCGATCGCAAGAATCTCCGCGTCGGCGTCGAGCCGCTCGTAGCCTTCGAATTGCGTCTTACCGGAGGTCTCCAGAGTTTGGTGCAGAAGGGGGGCTGCTTCTATCTTCTCCGCGCCGGGCCGGGCCGCTCGGGCCCTCGCTCTCTGTTCCAGCATCTGTCGCTCGAAATTTTCTAGATCTATGTCGAGCCCTTCTTCGCCGGCGATGTCCTGGCTCAGGTCGAGAGGAAACCCGTAGGTATCGTGAAGCTTGAATACAAATTCTCCCGAGAGAGTTTTCTCCCCACGCGACTTGGCCATGCCAACTTCCTCTTCCAGCATTCCGAGGCCTTGCCGAAGGGTGTAGTCGAACCTCGCCTCCTCGCGTTCCGCGATCTTCTTGATGAGGTCGTGCCGCTGTGGTACTTCAGGATAGAAATCTCCGAATAGATCGACTACCACGTCGATGAGACCACCAAGGAATGGCTCCTCCACGCCGGCCTTGCGCGCGTACCTAACCGCCCGGCGAATGAGCCGCCTGAGAACGTACCCTCTCGACTCGTTGGAGGGCAGAACGCCATCGGCAATCAAGAAAGATAATGCCCGCGCGTGCTCTGCCATGACTCGAAGCGCGACATCCGCGTCATGCGCTGCGCCGTATGTTGCGCCGGTGATCTCTTCTGCCTTCCTAACTAGCGGCGCCATCGAATCGATGTCGAATGAGGTCGGGACCCCCTGGAGCACCGCTGCAAGGCGAGCCATGCCGAGTCCGGTGTCGATGTTCTTCTGAGGAAGATCTCCAACTATCTCCCCTGCGTCGTTCTGCAGGTTCTGCATGAACACGAGGTTCCAGATCTCTACATATCGCTCTTCGTCCAGCTCGGCCCCAGGCTGGTATTCCTCTCCGAATTCCGGACCCCGGTCGTAGAGGATCTCCGAGCAGGGGCCGCAAGGTCCGGCAACCCCCATGTCCCAGAAGTTCCCGTGCTCCTTACCGCGCCTAAGGATCTTTTCGGGAGGAAGTCCGATGACGTTCTCCCAGATTTCTGCGGCTTCGTCGTCGGTGGTGAAGACGGTTGCCCAGCACCGGTCCGGCTCGAGGCCAAAGGGTCCGGTGACCAGCTCCCATCCATATTGGATCGCGCCTTCCTTGAAATAGTCACCGAAGGAGAAGTTCCCAAGCATCTCGAAGAACGTGAGATGGCGGCTGGTGGTTCCGACGATCTCGAGATCGGTTGTGCGAAAGGCTTTCTGGACTGATGCAGCTCTCGGAGGCGAGTAAGGAGGGGTCTTCTCGCCGAGGAAGTACGGCTTGAACTGCACCATCCCGGCCGTGGTGAACAGCAACGTGGGATCGTCGGGGATGAGAGAGGAGGAGGGCACGATCGTGTGCCCTCTTTCTTCAAAGAAGTCGAGAAACGTTCGGCGAATAGTCTGTGAGTCCATGTGAAGAGACCTATTATGGCCGCGGTTTGCGGGTCTTCTTCGCGTTGCCTGAGGCTGGGGGCTGTCTGGATTTCATCAGCTCGGAGATCTCTTTCTCGTATCCCCGATCGGTGGGGAGATAGAAAGTCTCTTCCGAGACGTTATCCGGAAGATACTGCTGCTCCACCCAGCCCCCTTCGAAGGAGTGCGGGTAGCGATATCCCTCGCCGTGGCCGAGCTTTTTTGCACCCGGATAATGAGCGTCACGGAGATGCTTGGGAACCTCCCCCACACCCCTTTCCTGCAGAGTCCGCGAGGCCTTTGCGATTGCGGTCGTCGACGCGTTCGATTTTGGCGCGGTCGCGAGATAAAGCACCGCCTGCGACAAATTCAGCTGCGCTTCAGGCAAGCCTACGAATTCCAGCGCATGGAAGGCCGATACGGCCACAACCAGTGCCATCGGATCGGCATTTCCTACATCTTCCGAGGCGAAGATCACCATCCTTCTCGCAATGAAGCGGGGATCCTCTCCGGCCTCGAGCATCTGGGCCAGCCACCAAACCGCAGCGTCTGGGTCAGACCCGCGCATGGATTTGATGAAGGCGGAAATCACGTCGTAGTGCTGATCGCCTCCCTTGCCGTATCTGACGACCCTCCGCTGCAATGCCTCTTCCGCCGTTGCGGTCTTGACAGTGTCATCGCCTCTTGCCGTTGCGACGGCGACGCTCACCTCGAGAGCATTGAGGGCAAAGCGCGCATCTCCTCCCGCACGATCGACGATGTGCGCGACCGCGTCGGGTTCGACCGAAATACCGGAGGCCCCCAATCCCCTTTTCGGCTCCTTGATGGCTCGATCGACAATCGTGCGGATCTCCTCGGCGCCCAGCGGGTTCAGCCGGAAAAGCAAGCTCCTGGAGATTAGTGGCGAGTTCACTTCGAAGAACGGGTTCTCCGTCGTGGCGCCGATCAAAGTCACCCAGCTGTTTTCGACTGCTTGCAGGAGGGCATCCTGCTGCGACTTGTTGAACCGGTGTATCTCGTCGATGAACAAGATCGTCTTTCTTCCGGTTGCTCCGAGAGACTCCCTTGACTCCTTCAGCACCTTGCGGACGTCCGCAACCCCCGAGCTGACTGCCGAGAGCTGAACGAATCTCGACTTGGTTGCCGTCGCGACGATCGATGCGAGAGTCGTTTTGCCCGTCCCCGGGGGGCCCCAGAGGATGACGGAAGTAAGCCGATCCGCCTCGATCAAAGAACGAAGGGGGCCGCCTTTCCCAACAATGTGGTCCTGTCCCACGAACTCGTCGAGTGTCTTGGGCCGCATGCGCGCGGCGAGGGGAGCAAATTCGTCGAATCGTTCTTCCAGAGCGCTCTCGAATAGGTCCTCAGCCACCATTCGAGCATAACCCCCGCCCTAAGGCTCACCTCAGGGCGTCGCCAAGAAAATAAGGCCAGAGGAGAATCGCGAGCACTGCCCTCCAAAACGGCAGGTTTACGAACCCAATCGTGAATAGCCAACCTACGAACCAAAACGAACCACCAAATACCTCGACCTTGAAGGATCTCTTATCGCTGGCCATCGCGCCCTCCTCGCTGGCTATCCCCCGAGCATATCTCCGGAAGCGATGGTTCAATTCCCTCCGAGCTGTTGGAGGGCTTGTCGCAAAAACGAATCCCGCCGGTCGGTCAACGTCTTGCCATCCAGGTCGTTCCGTCCCGCTTGGTGGATTGTCGGCAAAAAGCCCGACATGTCTGCTGAGGTATTGAGGCAAGTCACAACGTCCCAGTAGGGGATGTTCTCCGCCCTCCTGCCGCTCGCCTCTTCCCAGCCGGACAATATTTCCGTTGCCGCGGGGAGATCGAAGAGGATGGCCGCATCCAGTCGGATGGCCCCAAGGTCAACTCCAGGATGGCCGGCTCCGGCAACCTCCCAATCAATCGTGCCGATGAATGTGTCGCCGTCCCACATCATGTTTCCCTGCCACAGATCGCCATGAACGAGCACGGTCTCACCTCGAGGAACGTCGACACTGGCTAGGCGCACATCGGCTTCGTCGAGCAATGTGCTCGAGACCGTTTTGAGAAGCACCTCTCGTGCCTCTTCGCGATCCCATCCCGGATGGGCTGCCAACATCCCATCGAGGACCCCTTCCTTCTCCGAGGCGGCGGCCCTCTGGTAACGATTCGCCCAACGCCGTTCAACCCTGAGATCGATCCAGGCCATATGACGGATCCGTAGAGGTAGCTCCGGGCTTGGGTCGAGGCGGACACAATGGATCTGCGCAGCAGCCGCTCCCGACGCCCTAAGACGAGCCGCCGTGGGAGTAACTGGAATATCACTGCTTCCTGGCAGCGCAGTGAAGAGCAACGCCAGAGTTCCTTCAGAACCCTCGAGATCCACCGCCAGGATTTTCGGCGCGGGAATGTCGTGGGCATCGGCAAGCGCCAGCGCGGCCGCTTCAGTTGTGAGCTCTGGGCGCGATGCGGTCGAGCCGAGCTTTAAAACGGCCTGTATCCTCTCGCCGTCCCGTTCGATCTGAAGTAACCAAGGGCCCCGATTTGGTCGCAGAGGGAGCGCCTCAAGCACACTCGCTCCTCCTAATGAACCCGTCCATCGAAGGGCCGATTCGAGTCCCTGCACGGCTTAGCGATCTTTGGCTTTGCTCAAAGTCAAAGTCTCGTGCAACTCGACCATCCTGCCATCCGGATCACTGAGATAAGCCGAACGGCCCCAGGGAAAAGTCTGCGGACTTCCCACGACATACCCCTGTCGACGCAGCCTTTCGCACTCTTTGTCGAGATCTTCCACTCCGAAGGCGATGTGATCGACTCCTTCGGGCCAGCCCGGCTCCAGGGGTTCATCATCGGTGGGATGGATGAATAGATTCACACCGTCAACATCGAAACTGAAGACATCACGATCACCAGCAGGTACATCTGTATCGAGAACGGCCGCGTAGAACTCCGCCACTTCGCGGGGTTGTAAAGTGAAGCGAGCTATCTCATCTATTCGCCGTTGCCCGTCGATGTCGGAGCTACGGTGAACGATCAAAACCTGCATCTCGGTTTCGGTGGTCCAGAGGTTGTGGTTGATCCCTTTCGGCCAAAGGACACGTTGGCCCGCCTCAAACGAACTTACTAATTCCCCGACGGACACAAAACCGGCACCTTCTAAACAGTAAACCTCTGCATCCGAGTCGCCGGGGTGTTCGTCGATCGTTCCCCCCTTAGCAAATCTCAGTTCAGAAATGAGAAGGCTGCTCTTCTCATATATCAAGACCCGCCCCTCTACGTTATGACAGCCTTCTCTCGGTAGGGGTACCCAATCGGGCCTGCTGAAAGCCTGTATATCCACTGTTGGATTATGGCCCGTCTACCTAGGAGATAGTCCTGCTTCTGCAAACGCTCTGTGAACGATCGGCTCCCATCCCTCATCTATCCAGAGATTGGCCGCCCACTGCCTCGCGGGGACAACTCGGCGAAAGGGAACCTCGAACTGAGGTTCCCATGGGGATGAGAGGACTACCGTGGCTCTCCAGATCGACCTGACCAGAACCAACCCTGTCTCGGATCCCGTGAGACAAACCGCGCGCGTAAAGCCCAGCAACCGCGCGTCGGTTACTGCTGCCCCAGCCTCTTCGAGCATCTCCCTTGCCAGAGTTTGTTCCCAGGTTTCACCGTTCTCGGTTCGTCCGCCGGGGAGACCCCAACGCTTTGAATCGTTGCTTATCAAGACCAGTGAGTCGTCGTCTGTGAGGCAAATCCCGCTGGCCCCGTGAGCAGTCCCTTCGGGGGCGGTTCCGGCCGGGTGCCAGGCCACGCGCCATTCGCCATGGTTCGCATGGATTAAGAATTCCTGTCCGTCAGCAGCCTTAAGGACAGCATGTTCCCTCATAATCAGCGCAATGTTCCTTTCAATTCATCCTCCTCGAGCAATCGGTCGCCCGGGACTTATCTTCGCAACAATGACAAGCTCATCGAATAATGGAGCACTGAGAGTTATGCATATTTCTGCATAATGAACCGTGACTCTTGCTCTGTCATATCGAAACGAAACTTCAAAAAACTTTGAGAAAGTTTCTCGTCTCGTTTGCTTTCAGGCGAAGGGCTGTCACACCCCGTCATTATCATTTTCCTTGCAATGCGAAAGCTGATCTCTGAGGAATCTCACCTCGACGTATCCCACCCAGAAGATCTGGTCTCATCCTTGGACCGCTGCTACCACATGCGATGTCAGTGGGACATCGCGCTCATGGAGCGCATAGCCGAGATCGATCGTCGAAAGATCTACGAGTCGTACGGTCTCGAATCGACCGCTTCGTGGGTGGCCACCCGCTATGGGATGGGCTACAGCAAATCGATGGAGCTCGTTGATGTGGCTGTCGCGATCCGGGAGCTTCCAAAGCTGAAGGAAGCCTACCGAGAGGCCAGGATCAGCTACGACCATCTAAGGGCACTTGTCAGGGTGGCCAATGACGAGAACGAAGAGGATCTATTGCGCCAAGCCGAAGGACTGTCGGCGGGAGCCACCTTTCGGATGGTGAGAAAGATGCTGGAGATCTCTTTGGAGGATTCTCGCTACGCAAGAGCCGACCGCTGGCTCGAGAAGTACTGGGACCTCGAACAGCGCATCCTCTACTTCTGCGGGCAGCTTCCAGAAGATCTCGGGGCTAAGTTCGAGCGCGCCATCGACGAGATCGCCAGAGCTCTGCCCTCCAAGTCGTTGGAGGACGACAGCCGGGTGCCGATGGGGGTGAGAAGGGCCGATGCGCTGTGCGCCCTAGCCGACTCCGAGCTGCAGAGTTCGTCTTCTCAGCCTCAATTACTCGTCCATGTAAATGGGGAAGTTCTGTCCAGCGGAAAGGGCACAGCCGAGATTCAGGGAGGACCTGCGATCTCCGCGGAGACCGCCAGAAGGCTCTCCTGCGATTGCTCTATCCAGGTATTGGTGGAGAAAGCCGACGGCACGCCGATCGCGCTGACCAGGAACAAAAGAAGCGTCCCGGCATGGCTTGATGCAGCAGTTCGCCACCGGGCCGGCAACTGTTGTGAGGTTCCCGGCTGCACCAGGAGGATCAACCTGATCCGCCACCACATAAGACATGTCGAGCATGACGGAGAGACCTGCTACGAAAACATCCTTTTGGTCTGCGATCACCATCACTGGATGGCCCATGAGGGGGGCTATGAGGTGATTGGGAAGCCTCCCAGGATCTGGCTAAAGAAGCCGGGAATGCCTCCGATCAAAGTGGGGCCCCCGAGGGCGACGCAGGAAATCATCGCAGCCTTCGATCAGGAATTCGCGGCAACCGCTTCCGTCATGGCGAGGGGGCCATAGAGCCAGACCGGATGCGGTGAACCTAGTCAGTCGATTTCAGATGCAGTTCCTTGAGAGTCCGTTGGTCAACGGGGTCCGGCGCGCCGGTCATGGGATCGGTATAGGCCCCCGTCTTCGGAAAAGGTATGACCCCACGGATGTGATCGAGCCCCATCATCTTGGCGACTATCCGATCGATGCCAGGAGCGATGCCACCATGTGGAGGAGCTCCGAATTCGAATGCCTTCAAGAACCAACCGAACCGACGCTTCGCGGTTTCCTCATCGATGCCAATCAGCTCGAAGACCTTTCGCTGAAGGTCTGGGCGGTGAATACGCATAGATCCCCCACCTACCTCCCAGCCGTTTAGCACTATGTCGTACGCCTCGGCGGTGACCGCTCCGGGATCGGAATCTAGCAGGGCCTCCTGTTCCGCCTTAGGAGCCGTGAAGGGATGATGAACCGGGTCCCACCGTTTCTCTTCCTCACTCCATTCGAACACCGGTGGATCCACCACCCATAGGAACTTCCAAGCCTCGGGATCCTCCGGAACGAGTGCTGGAATCAGGTCAAGACGATCGGCCAGATCTGTGCGAACGGCCCCCATTGCCATGAATGCAGTTGGATCCGAGTCACAAACGATCAATACGAGGTCGCCGGTCGATGCGCCGCAGGTCTTACGGACACCTTCGATCTCGGCCTTGGATAGGACCCTTGCCAACGGCGATGAGATCTCATCTTCCTTGAATCCGATCCAAGCCAGTCCGCCAGCCCCCAGGTTCTTGGCGACGAGAGTGAGTGCGTCCAGATCCTTGCGAGCCATCTGGGCCTGCCCCTCGACTCGGATCGCGATGGCTAGGCCCCCCTTTGAGATCACCGATTGAAACATCTTGATCTGGGTGTCGGCAAACACGGAGGTGACATCGATCAACTCCAGACCGTACCGAAGGTCGGGCTTGTCAGAGCCGTAGCGTTCAATCGACTCGCGATAGTTCATCGTAGGAAACGGCGTTTGAAGGTCCAATCCGAGGGAGTCCTTGAAGATCCGCTTGAACATCCTCTCGGTCGTGTCGATGATCGTCGCTTGATCCACAAACGACATCTCCATGTCGAGCTGGGTGAACTCGAATTGCCGGTCGCTGCGCGGATCCTCATCTCGCAGACATCTGGCTATCTGGTAGTAGCGGTCGACTCCTGCGATCATCAACAGCTGCTTGAAAAGCTGCGGGGACTGTGGCAACGCCCAGAAGTTTCCGGGCTCCAAGCGCGACGGCACCAGAAAGTCACGGGCACCCTCGGGAGTCGCTTTGGTGATGATCGGAGTTTCGATTTCAAGGAAACCCTCTTCATCGAAGAAGTCCCTGATCGCCTTCACGACCTTGTGCCGTAGTCGCAGCATCTGAAGCATCTCAGGCCTGCGTAGATCGAGGTAGCGGTAGCGGATCCTCAGCTCCTCTGAGGCGTCGATGTCGTCCTCGATCAAAAACGGAGGAGTCTCCGACTCGGCCAGCACCTCGATGGAAGATGCTTTGACTTCGATCTCGCCGGTTGGGATGTTGGGGTTCTCGGCCCCCTTGGGCCGAGCGTGGACCTCACCGGTGATCGCAACTACATACTCGGCCCGGAGCTTTTCCGCCGCCGCATAAGCCTCGGGCTGCTCCTCGGGATGCAGAGTCACCTGAACCCAGCCCTCGCGATCACGAAGGTCAATGAAGATGACACCGCCATGGTCCCGCCGGCGATGAACCCAGCCGGCGATCTTCACGGTCTCGCCGGCATGGGACGCCCGCAACTCCCCGCACAGATGGGTTCTCATATTCGATGCTTCTCCTTCAGTCCACGCGCGCGAGCTGGGCTCGCAGATAATCGGTCAGTTGATCCTGAGGCACCAACTGCTCCTCCCCAGTAGTCATATCCCTAACCGTGTAACGGCCCTCGCTCAACTCCCTTTCCCCGACGATCACGGTGAACGTGGCTCCGATCCGGTCCGCGCTTCTCAGTTGCCCTTTCAACGACCTGGCAGTTTGATCGAAGTCAACCGCCCACCCAGCCGAACGCAGGCCGGTCACGATCTCGAATACCTTTCCCCTGGTTTCATCACCAGCCGCCGCTACGTAGACATCGTGACCAACCGGGGCTTGGATGCCGTCGGCGCGCAGAGCAAGGACGATACGCTCGATGCCGAGGCCGAACCCTATCCCGGGGAGGGGATCTCCTCCCAGCAACTCCGAGAGTCCGTCGTATCTTCCGCCTCCTCCGATTTCATCTTGCGCGCCGAGCCCTGCCGCCAAGAATGTGAACGTCGTCCTGGTGTAGTAGTCGAGCCCGCGAACGAGCCTGGGTTCCAGTCTGAACTTGATTCCAACAGAAGTGAGAAGGTTCTGCACTCCATCGAAGTGATCAGCGCAGAATCCACACAGATAGTCCGTGATGAGCGGCGCAGAGGCCATGATCTCGCGGTCGCGTGGGACTTTGCAGTCGAAGGTTCTGAGAGGATTGGTCTCAGTCCTTCTGCGGCAGTCTTCGCATAGCTCATCGAAATGGCTCCTCAAGAAGTCGACGAGTTTCGGGAGATATTCGGCCCTGCATGCAGGATGACCGATCGAGTTCAGTATCAGCTCGGGCTGCAGACCAAGCGCTCCGTAGAGTTTTGCAGCTAGTTCGATCACCTCTGCGTCTATATCCGGCCCTTCCGTGCCGATGGCCTCGACACCCAATTGGTTGAACACACGGTAGCGGCCCGCCTGCGGCTGCTCGTAGCGGAAGGTGGATGCCGTGTAGTACAGCTTCACGGGCAGTCCGGCGCGGTGAAGGTTGTGCTCGAGCACGGCCCGCATCACGGGCGCCGTCCCCTCGGGGCGAAGCGTGAGCGATCGCCCTCCCCTATCTTCGAACGTGTACATCTCCTTGTTCACGATCTCGCTGGTCTCGATCAAAGAACGATGGAAGAGCGCGGTGTCCTCGAATAGCGGAGTCATGATCAAGCGATATCCGTACCTCGAGAACAGATCCTCGCCGGTTCTAACGACGCGCTGGAATAGCTCCGACGGCAGCTTGTCGTCGCCCGGAAGTATGTCCGGTGCCCCCTTGGGTCCTTCGAACCTAGCCATCAGGCGAGTTTACCGGCCGGCGCGCTTAGACCGGCAGGCAATGCACCGGCAAACTCAGGAATCGAGGACTATCGTCACGGGTCCATCGTTTACGAGGGCTATCTGCATGCTGGCGCCAAAACGGCCGTGCGCCACGTCGATGCCCTGCTTCTCCAATTCCTGCGAGAAGACTTCGATCAGGGGCTCTGCCTCCTCAGGACGAGCGGCGCCAACAAAGGATGGACGGTTCCCTCGGCGAAGATCGGCCAGCAGCGTGAACTGAGAAACGACGAGGGCGGCTCCGCCGATGTCGACGATCGAAAGGTTCATCTTGTTGTCCCCGTCGGGAAAGATCCTCAGCTTGGCGATCTTCTTAGAAAGCGACCGCGCGGAATCCTCGTCGTCTCCGTCAGCGGCCCCAATGAGGATGAGCAGACCGGTCTCGATCGAGGCGATCGTCCCTTGATCTACGGAAACCGAAGCTTGGGAGACCCGTTGTACTACCGCGCGCACTTCAGGCGCGGGTTGGCGTGATGCGGTAGGCGTCGTAGACAGCGTCGACCGAGCGAATCGAGTCGAGCATCTTCTTCAGTTGCGACGGCTCAGCCAGCTCGAATGTGAACTTCAGAAGAGCGATCCCGCTTCCCACGTTGCTGGTGGCGCTCAAGATGTTCATCCCCATATCGGAGATCGTGGTGGTTACGTCTCTTAGGAGCTTGGGTCGATCCAGCGCTTCCACCTGGATCTCGACGAGGAAGATTCCGCTTGCTGCCGGATCCCACTCGACCTCGAGGAGCCTTTCGGGTTCGAAAGAACTGGTGTTTTGGCAGTCTTGCCGGTGGATGGAGACTCCGCGGCCCCTCGTCACGAAACCGGTGATTGGATCACCAGGGACGGGCATGCAACATCTGGCGAGCTTCACCCATAAGTCGTCCACGCCTTTGACAATCACTCCCTCGGTAGAGCGGGGGCGGGACTTCAAGCGCGGCTGAGGAAGCGGGTCTTCCTCCTCGTCCTCGAGTTCATCTAGCTGCTCGCGGACAAGTTTGGTTACTACGGTTTGTGCAGACAGCCTGCCCTCCCCAATCTCGATCCAAAGGGCTTCGAGATTCACGTACTTCAGCTCTGCAACGACTTCCTCGAGCCTTCCTCCGGCAAGGGTGCTCTGCACGGAAAGCCCGGCGCGGCGAAGGGCCTTGATGAGGGCGTCTCTTCCTTCTGCTATCGCCTCTTCTCTACGCTCCCTCGTGAACCACTGCTTGATCTTCGCCCTTGCCCTCGGCGTAGCGACGGCCTCGATCCAGTCCCGCGAAGGCCGGGCGGTCTTCGAAGTAAGAACCTCGACGATCTCACCCGATGAAAGCTGATAACTCAACGGAACCAGCTTTCCGTTCACCCTCGATCCGACACAAGAGTGCCCAACCTCGGTATGGATGGAGTAAGCAAAGTCGATCGGTGTGGCGCCTTTTGGCAGTTCGACCACATCGCCCTTCGGTGTGAACACAAAGACCTCATCGACATAAAGATCCAAGCGGACTGCTTTTAGGAATTCGCTGTCGTCCTCAGTCTCCCTGTGCTCGAGCATCCGCTGCATCCAGGCTGTGTGGTCTTCCGTTCTGGCGGGCTTTTCCTCCTTGTTTTCCTTGTAGGCCCAATGAGCGGCAATTCCCTTCTCGGCTACGCGGTGCATCGACCGCGTTCTTATCTGGATCTCGAGAGGCTTGCCGTCGGGGCCCACCACCGTCGTGTGGAGAGACTGATAGAGGTTGAATTTCGGAACGGCGATGTAGTCCTTGAGACGCGCGGGAACCGGGGTCCATAGGGAGTGCACCGCACCGAGGGCCACCCAGCAGTCGCTGATCGACTCAACAAGGATTCGCACTCCGACGAGGTCGAAGATCTCATCGAAATCCCGCCCGCGGCGAATCATCTTTTCGTAGATGGAGTAGTAATGCTTCGGGCGTCCGATCACCTCTGCCTTAACTTTCAACTCCTTGAGACTCGACTTCACGAGCTGCACCACGTTCTCGAGATATTGCTCGCGGGCGGGTTGTCGATGCAGAACCATCTGCTCAACGGTCGCATATCGCTGAGGGTGCAGATACTTAAAAGCGAGGTCCTCGAGCTCCGACTTCAGCTGCTGCATCCCAAGCCGGTGCGCAAGGGGCGCGTAGATGTCGAGAGTCTCCCTCGAGATCAATCTGCGCTTCCCCGAATCGAGTGGCTCGAGGGTGCGCATGTTGTGAAGCCTGTCCGCCAGCTTGATGATGAGGACGCGCGGATCGCCGGCCATGGCGACGATCATCTTCCTCAGGTTGCCTGCCTGTTCCTGCTCGGGGGACCTGAGGCCGATTTTCTCGATCTTGGTCAGGCCATCGATGATCCCAGCAACCTCATCTCCGAAGGAGTCCTTAAGGTCCTTTAGCTCGAGCTCCGTATCCTCGACCGAGTCGTGCAGAAACCCAGCGACGATCGTTGTCGCATCCATTCCAAGCTCGGCAAGTATTCGAGCGACTCCGGTCGGGTGAGAGATAAACGGGTCCCCGGACTTCCTCGTCTGGCCCTCGTGGACCACGAGCGCTAGCTCGTAAGCCTTGACGATCTGCCTGGCATCGCTCTTCGGATGCTTGCCGCGAACTTCCCGGACGATATCGGCGATCTCTTTGGGAACCGGAGCGGTGCCGGGAGAGCGGAGGCGCCCGAGAACAGCCTTTACTCCCCGGGTGGGCTCCCTTACGGTGAGGGACGGGTCGGATGACTCCATTCCCAATTATTGCACCGCAGGCTCAGCCCAAATGGAACCTAACCTTATCGATGAGAGCTCTAGCTCCTATCGGCTTCGCGATGTAGTCGATACAGCCCGCTTCGAGGGCATGAATCCTGTCCTCGTCGGCCGCAGAAGCTGAAAAGGCAATGATCTTGAGCTCCGACTGATCGTCGTCCTCGAGCAGTCTGCGTGTGATCTCGAATCCATCCATTCCGGGCAGTCCGAGGTCCATCAGAATGATCGATGGCTTCTTCTCGCGAACCGCCTCTATGGCCTCCGAGCCGGAGTTGGCGCTGAAGACGTGGAAGCCTCCCTTGGTGAGGATGGTCTTCACCAAATCAGTGGTGAAGGACTCGTTGTCCACTACGAGAACGGTTCGCCGGTTCACGACGCCCTCCTTGACCTGGCGGCGGAGAGACCCATCGGGATCTTGAAGCGAAACGTGCTTCCCTTGCCCACTTCGCTCTCGACCTCGATGGTTCCCCCGTGAAGCTCGACGAGTTGTTTGGTCAGGGTCAATCCAAGACCGGTTCCCTCTTGCCTCCGGATGTAGGAACCGCCGCCTTGGTGGAATTGCTTGAAGATCCTCGCTTGCTCCTCGACGGGGATGCCAATGCCGGTATCGATCACCGAAACCACGAGATAACGCCCACTCCTGGTTGCATCGAGCTGTACCGATCCTCCCTCGCGAGTGAACTTCACTGCGTTGGACAAGAGATTCAGCAGAATCTGACGCATTCTCTTCTCGTCCGCCTTGATGAAGTCGGGAGCCTCGGTGACACGCGGCTTGAGCTTTATCCGTTTCGATTTCGCCATAGGCTCTATAAGATTGATCACTTCCCGGATCGTGTCCTTCACGGAAACACTCTCCACGTGAAGCGCAAGCTTCCCCGCTTCGATTTTCGAAAGATCCAGCACGTCGTTGATCAGCTGCATCAGATGCTGGCCGCTCTGATTGATGGCGCGTGCTTGCTTCCGAACCTCTGCAGGCTTGAGAGAACCGAAAGAGGGATCCGCCAGTAGTTCCGAATATCCCAGAATGGCGTTCAGTGGAGTTCTCAGCTCATGGGCCAGAGCCGCGATGAACTCACTCTTATTGTTACCCATGCTCTCCAGCTCCTTGGCCACCTGCTCCAACTCGAAGGTCCTCTCCCCTACCCTGCTCTCGAGGTCCGCGTAAGAGGCCTGCAGCTGATCCGCCATCGCGTTGAAAGCACTTCCAAGAGTCCCGATCTCATCGCCTGAACGGACTGCGGCTCTCTTAGACAGATCCCCTCCAGCGATTCCGCGAGCAGTATTCGCCATACGCTCGAGGGGAGCCGTTATAGCCCTGGCCAGCATCAACCCCACGCTGGCGACGGCGATGATGGCCAGCAATCCGAGAAGGGCGAGTCCGGCAGCAGTGCGGCGGACTTCGTCCAAGACGCCGGAAGCCTGCTGAAAGACCGCAGTGCGGGCGAGTACCTCATCCCGTCCGATAACGGACCCTACGAGGACTTCGAAATTGTCCGCCTCGAGCCGGGCGTTCGAGGAGCCTCTGACGGCCGAGGATGGGAGCTGTGGCGCGCCTTCGCTCGAAGCTAGGAACCTGCCATCCGGACTGTATAGTGCCATCCTCCCGGCGCCGGCTTCCTCCAGGTACTCGAGGAGCCGGGTGGCGCTCATCGCCACAGCAATGGAACCAACGCGGGCATCACCTTGATTGAGGGGCCCTCCGGCAACAAATAGTTCTCCCTTGGAGGAGGAGGTGATCAGGATCGCTCTGTCGGTCGCGTTCTCCGAGACCGATTGCAGATCGGACAATGCCTCAGCCGAGAACCCCAACCCGTCATTCAGGACTTCTATGGAATCTCGTCCCCGCCAGAAGGCGACCAGCTCGTTGCCATCGGGACCCGCTACCGATATCCCTTCGGCGCGAGAAGTCACTAGCAGGGGGGTCAGCAGCTGATTGAGCGCAGCCTCGTCTGACAAACTCGCCGCCCTCGCAGTTCCTTCGGTGCTCGAAGCCAGGCGTTGCAGCTCAATATGACTCGCAACGACGTCTGCGAAGGCGTTGCCGGCGTTGGCCATTCGTTCTTGCAGAGTGCCCTCGATCCTGGCTTCCGCTCGATCGCGGGCGATCTTGGTAAGCAAGAAAGTTCCTGAGGCCGCCCACAGAACCGTTAGAAGGCAAAAGGGAATCAGAATCTTCCACCTCAAGGAAAGCGTTCTGTAACCAAGCATCACACCGTCCGAACCGTTACCTGCGCGGAGTCCGCGCTGGTCCCCCCCGAGGACGCATGGGCATGGTTCGTCACTTGCTCGGACCCCTCCTTATCGAGATGCAGCTCCACGGTTACCACGATAGATCCTCCGGGAGAGAGATGATCTGGCAAATCGGCTGCGAACCCATGAACGTTGGAATCGTCCGATCCGGAAACCTGCGGCCCCGGAAGGCATTCCAAACGCTCGCCTCGTTCATCTCGCACCTTGAAAGGAAGTCGCCCCTCCGTGCATCCGCCTCCCGGCTTCCACACCAGGCCTGCCGGAACGTGAGCCCTGACCGAAACCCCTTCGAGTACGACCTGGCCGGGATTCGAGATTGCCACCTCGTAAACGACTCGCCGGTTGCCTCCACGCCCCGACAGGTCGCCGGACATACTCACCGCGATCGCCCGCTGGGATGGAGCGGACCGAACCGTAGCGGGAGAGGACCTTTCTGGAGGTGGATTACGGCGCCTCGCCGGAGAGGGCACCGGAGAGAGCGCAGGAGAGAGGACCGAGGACGGTTCTTCTGGGGTGGCAAGACCATCGGCCTGACGAATGGCCGGGCCAGGACTGAACAAGACATCCGGCAAACGTGTAACCACAGGCGTGGCGCTTTTCCTCGATAGTCCGCCCAGTGCCATGGCCACCGAGGCCAAAACAACCAGAACCGAGAGAAGAGCGAGCACCACCATAAGCATGGTTTCGGGTGTCGGTTTTGGGTTCCCTCTCAATTTTTCGCCATCCCTCTTCTGGAGAGCTCGAGAAGCACCGCCGAGCATTGCTTCTCGAGCTCCAATCCTCGGTCTGGATCGTCCACCCTCTCGAGAAATTTCCTGACTGCGCCCGTCAGTTCGTCCACGGCTATAACGACTCCATACTTCCCCAGCAACTCATTGAGCCGCTCCAATTCGACTTCCACCTGGGCGCGGTAGGCACTTTTGGTCTCCTCGTCGACCCCTTCCCCAAACTGGGCAAGAGTGGTCGCGATCATCGACATGGTCGCGATCGGCTGCCGGAGGTTGTGACGAGCCTGCCGGTCCATCTCCACCTAGTTCGGCACCCTGCGCGGGGCCCTTGAACTCGCCCGCCCGGATTCCTGCTAGAAGGTCAAGACTTGCAGGGCGCAAGCCGACGATATTGGGGTATGCCTCCTATAAGGGTCTTCGTCGTCGACGACACCGCTCCTCTGCGCTCATTGGTACGCACCATAGTGACCGCTACGGACGGGTTTGAGTTCGCGGGAGAGGCCGGTTCCGGAAGAGACGCCCTGTCCAAGATCCAGGCCAGCGCTCCCGATCTGATCCTGATGGACGTCGAGATGCCGGACATCGACGGGGGCTCATGCACGCGGCTCCTGCTGGATCGAGTGCCGAATGCCAGAGTCATCGCGTGGACCAATCACGAAGAACCTGACGTAATCACCGAGATGATCGCGGCCGGTGCAAACGGCTATTTATTGAAAGGAACCGATCCCAAGGAGTTCATCGACGCTCTAAGGTGGGCGGCAGAAGGTCAGTCCGTCCTGTCCAGAGATATCACCTCGGCGGTCTTGACTGAACTCTCCCGCCTATACCGGGACGCAGAACAAAGAGCGGAGGAAGTTCGCAGCAGCTATCTCGCAACGGTCTCGTCGCTGGCAGCCGCTCTCGAGACAAAGGACGACCAGACCGGCGACCACGCGCGACGAGTCAAAGACTACGCCGCGATCATCACGCGTCACTTCGATCCAGTCCTCGTACAAAACGAGTCCTTGAACTTTGGATATCTGCTTCACGACGTTGGAAAGATAGGGATCCCCGAGCAGATCCTGCTGAAGCCGGGACCCCTCGATGATCAAGAGTGGGAGATCATGCGGTCGCACCCGAAGCTCGGGGCCCACATCCTGGAGAACGCGACCTTCTTGCAGCCTTACGGGCTCGAAGTTGTTCTCTCACATCACGAGCGTTGGGACGGAAACGGCTATCCGAGCCGGCTCAAGGGCGAAGAGATTCCGATCGGGGCCCGAATCTTCTCGGTGGTCGACACGTTCGATGCCATGACGAGCAATCGCCCTTACCGAGATGCGCTTCCCATCGAGGAAGCGATAGAAGAGATTCGCCGCAACTCTGGCACTCAATTCGATCCAGACGTAGTAAGGGCGTTCGACTCCGCCCTCGACGAGATTCTGTGGCGCAAAGACGCGCAGCTACATCCTCAAGAGGCTGAAGAACTCCACGCCGTCGAGTTTCGACCTTCCGCCTAAGTCCTCCAGCTCTATGACGCACCCCACTCCTTCTATCTTGCCGCCCAGCCGCGTAACCAGTTCGACTGCAGCGGCGGCGGTACCGCCGGTGGCAAGGACGTCGTCCACGATCAAAACTCTTTCACCCGGCAGAACTCCGTCGCGGTGGATCTCCAGGATCTCCTCTCCATACTCGAGGACGTATGGTTCGCTTTCCGACTCGCTTGGAAGTTTTCCGGCTTTCCGAATCGGTACGAACCCTGCCCCACAGTGGTACGCCACGGGAGCAGCCACGATGAACCCCCTGGCTTCGATCCCACAGACCTTGTCGATGTTGCCTCTCCCAAAGTGAACCACGATCAAATCGACGACCGTAGAGAAGGCGACGGGATCAGCAAGAAGGGGCGTGATGTCCTTGAACCCCACTCCGGGGCGGGGAAAATCGGGGATCTCCCTGATGAGGTTCCTGAGCCGCTCGGTATCGGTCACTAGCGGCTGCGCTTCTTTCGTTTGGCCCTGGATACGCGTCTCTGCTGAGGACGGCGCCCCGGACGAACCTGCCGGGCGGTCGAATCGGTACGGCCCCCTGCCTCCTCCAGCACCGGAACCTCGTCGTCGGATTCCAACGGCTCCACCTCAGGATCGGGCTTGGTAGTCCTAGCGCTTCTAACGACCTTCTCGCGGATCGAGGCGTATCTCGACTCTCCCTGCTTCCACAACGAAAGAAGTGGCGCAGCTACGAAGACCGACGAATACGTGCTGGCTGCGATCCCCACGAACAGGGCCAGGGCAAGATCCCTCAGCGTATCGGCCCCGAGCAGCACCGACCCGACGAACAAGAGACTTCCCACAGGAATAAGCGTCGTGATCGACGTGTTGATGGACCTCATGAAGATCGTGTTGACAGAGTCGTTGACGATCTCGCCAAATCCCTTGCGACCATAAGCCGGCAGGCCCGCGTTCTCTTTGATCTTGTCGAAGACCACAACCGTGTCATAGAGCGAATAACCCATGATCGTCAGCGTCGCGATCACAGTAGCGGGAGTCACCTCAAATCCAACTAGTGCATACACTCCGGCAGTTATTACCAGGTCATGTAAAAGCGCCACTAGCGCGCTGCCGGCCATCTTGAACTCCAGACGCATGGTCAGGTAGATGACCATGAGGGCCAGGAAGATTGCGAGGCCCCGGAGAGATTTCACAGTGATCTGCTGGCCCCACTTCTCGCCGACCGCCTCGATATTCACCTCGATCGGTTCGCTTCCAACGACGGAGGCCAGGACCGCAGCAAGTTCTTCTCTTTGATCGGAGCTCATCTCCTCGGTTTGGACCTGGGCCTGCCTCTCGTCGGTGCGCTGGTCCGTAAGGATCTGTACGACTGGTGCCCCTTCGACCAGGTCGGAAACCTCTTCACGAATCTCGGACACACTCGCGTCTGTCTCCATAGGCACGCGGTAAATGGTGCCACCCCGAAAGTCGATTCCGAATTTCAGTCCCCTGATCCCAGGGATGATGGCCAGCAGTGAGATGAAGATGATGATCCCCGAAATGATGGCCCATATCCGGCGCCTTCCGACGAAGTCAATGCTGAACTCACTGCGATAGAGCTGCCTCATCAGCCCAGGCTTCGATCGACCTTCGAGTGCAGAAGCCATGCCGATGAACGGGCCGTGGCCGAGCAACTGGCTCCTGGCGATCAAAGACGCGACGGGCCACGTGAGGGCAATCGTGAACGCCAGGTCCAGGAGAGTCGCCATACCAAGGGCAAGGGCAAAACCTCTGACCGGGCCGACCGCGAGGAAATACAGAGTGATGGCCGCGAGGATGGTTACGAAGTTTGCCGCCTTTAGGGTTCTCCACGCATCCCGGAAACCTTTATCCACCGCGGTGCGCAGAGTCTTACCTCCGTGGGCTTCCTCTTTTATTCTCTCGAAGAAGACGATGTATGAGTCTGTGGCGATACCCACTGAAACGATGAGTCCCGCAACTCCCGCAAGAGTGAGGTTCATCCCGATCAGCTCGCCAGAGAGAACCACCAGGCCGTATATCGCTCCTCCGAAAAGCGCCAGCCCGGCCCAGACCTGCAGTCCGAGAGAGCGGTAATAAATGAGCACCCAGATCAGGACAAGCCCTAAACCAAGGGCACCTGCTATAACCCCAGCCGCCAGGGCATCTTGTCCAAGCGTAGGGCTGACGATGACGACCTGAGACTGCTCCAGCTCCACCGGGAGCGCGCCTGTAGTGAGAACAACTGCCAGATCTTGAGCTTCTTCTTGTGAGAAGTCGCCCGTTATTATCGTCTCCCCACCCGAGATCCCCCGCTCGCATTCGACGTCCTCCGCCACTTGAGGTGCGGACTCCACCTTGGCATCAAGAACGATCGCGACCTGCCTTTGGGGATCTCCGATCTGGAGACACGCGAGCTCGCCTGTGAAGTTCTCCCAGGCTTCCGACCCTTCGCGCGAGAAGCGAGCAGAAACAACCCATCCACCGGTGGCCGGATCGACCATGGCCCTGGCGTTACGGATGGCTTCCCCTGTGAGCCTGGCGGGTTCGAGCAGGAACTTCGTTCCTTCATCATCTTCCAGGACGACCGCCTGGTCGGGATCGTCGCTCTCAGACACCGTTTGAGTAACGGCGCTTGGATCCGCTTCTGTTATTACCTCTCTCACTTGCCTGAACTGAAGCTGGGCGGTACGCCCGATCAGCTCCAGGAGACTCTGTGGGTCTTCTGAACCTGGAATCTGAATGAGGATGTTACTGGCGCCCTCAGTCGAGATCTCCGATTCGCCAACCCCAAGTGCGTTGACTCTTCTGTCGAGGATCTCGACCGTCTTCTCGAGCACGTCTTCGCGGGTCCCCTCGGGGGCGGTTAGCGTCACCGACAGTCCGCCCCTCAGATCCAAACCAAGCCTCGGCCTGAGACCTGCGACGTAAGTGCCGACCAGCAGACCAGCGGTCAGCACAACAACAATCGATATGGAGATTACGTGCCTTTTGATGCTTGGCAATTGAGACTCCTAGATGGTGACCGTCCGGCGACTATGCCCCTTCGGGCACGTCGGGTTCCGGTTCCGAGACCTCAGGCTCGATCTTCCTGGCGATTGCGTGCTTCGCGAACTTCATTACTGTTCCATCCTCGACTTCGATATGGATCGCGGTGTCCTCGACAGAACGTACCCTGCCGAAGAGCCCGCCGATTGTAACGATCTCGTCGCCCACCCCCACCGACTGGACCAACTGCTGATGTTGTTTCTGCCGTCTCTGCTGAGGGCGGATGAGGATGAAGTAGAAGACGGCGATGAGCAACACGAACGGCAAAAGCTGTTCCATCGAACCTCCAATCTTTTGCGGTGGTAACTTGAGCCGCGCCAGCCTAACCTCCCTGCGAGACTGAAGCGGGTTTAGCGCCGGCGAAGCAGCAGGTTCAACAGAATCGTCAAGATGATGGAGATCAAGATCGAGCTTCCAAGGGGCAAATAGATCCTCAGGTTTCCTCGCTTGAAAGAAAAGTCTCCCGGTAGCGACCCGACTCCCAACTTGCCGAGGAGCACGAATATGCCACCCGCGATCAAAAGAACCAATCCGGCTCCTATGACAATCCTGCCTATCCCTTCCATGAATCCTCGATCAAAGAAGCCGGCCGGCGGCTACGGAACCAAGATGCTCGTGGGCCGCGGGGGTTGCCACTCTTCCTCTTGGCGTTCTCTGGATGAATCCCTTCCTTAGAAGAAACGGCTCGTACACATCCTCGACAGTATCGGTTTCTTCCCCGATCGCAACGGCAAGCGTTCCCAGGCCGACTGGCCGGCCCCCAAACTTCTCGACCAGGGTGTGCAGGATGGCTATATCCACCTTGTCCAGCCCTTCGGAGTCAACCTCGAAGAGGGCAAGCGCGTCTTTGGTCACATCCAGGGAGACTCGGCCATCCGCCCTCATTTGAGAATAGTCCCGCACGCGCCTGAGCAAACGGTTGGCAACTCTCGGTGTTCCCCTGGAACGTCTCGCGATCTCGGCCCCAGCGTCCGATGCCACATCTAGGCCGAGGATGTTCGACGAACGCATCACGATTGCTTCGAGTTCCGGTTCTTCGTAGAAGTCGAGCCGGGAAACGAACCCGAACCTGTCCCGCAGCGGTGACGTAAGCAGACCGGTGCGCGTGGTAGCCCCGATCAGCGTGAATCGAGGAAGATCCAGCCGGATGGACCTTGCAGCCGGTCCTTTGCCGATCACAATGTCGAGCTGCCCATCCTCCATCGCGGGGTAAAGGATCTCCTCAACCGGCCGTGGCAGGCGATGGATCTCATCGATGAAGAGGATGTCTCCCTCTTCGAGGTTGGTGAGAATTGCCGCCAAATCTCCCATACGTTCCAAAGCCGGGCCCGATGTGATCCGAAGGCCGGCCCCCATCTCCGCGGCGACTATGTGCGCGAGGGTGGTCTTTCCGAGTCCCGGACTCCCGGCGAACAGGAGGTGATCGGCGGCTTCCTGCCGTCCCTGAGCCGCCCCGATGATGATCGACAGGTGTTCTTTGGTTCTTTCCTGCCCGATGAATTCCGAGAGCGTGCGAGGACGAAGGGATCTGTCCAGCTCTCGGTCTTCTGGGTCGCGATCAGCGGCGAGGATGGAGCCTTCGGATCTCATGTCCGGGACAGCTCCTTCAATGCAGAGCGCAGCAATTCTTCCACCGGCTCGTCGCCATTCATTCGTTCCAGGACGTCTCTTAGTTCGGCCGGCGTGTAGCCGAGGCCGATCAACGCTTCTCTCACTTCGGCTGCAGAGGAAGTCGCCGGACGAGTCGATATGGCTCCCAATCGCTCCTTCAGCTCCATAAGGATTCTCTCGGCCCCCCGCTTGCCTATGCCGGGCACCTCAGTCAAAAGGGCTACATCCTGAGAAACCACCGCGCGCCTCAGTCCATCGGAGCCCAGGCTCGACAGAACCGAAAGTGCCAGCTTGCCCCCAACGCCGGTGACTCCCGTGAGGACCTGGAAGGCATTGCGATCTTCGGGAGAGACGAACCCAAACAGCGTCATCGCGTCCTCTCGAACCACGAGGTGGGTAAACAGTCGCATCTCATCTCCGACCTTCACCTGGACGGGGATCTGACTGGGGACGTGCACGAGGTAACCGAGACCTCCAACATCGATCTCGATCGATCCGGGCTGTAGGGCGAGGATCCTTCCGTTCAGGCTAGCGATCATCGATGGATTCTCCCGTCACCGAGCCAGCTTGATCAGGTTGCCCATCCGGCTCGAATTGATATGACATATCGCTAGGCCAAGAGCATCCGCCGAGTCTGGGGTGTCATCCCCGGCCTTCCCGCCGAGCAACTGTCTCACCATGTAGCGGACCTGCTGCTTTTCGGCGGCCCCGTTGCCTGCGATCGCCATCTTCATCTCGGCGGGGGAATATTCGCGGACGGGATAGCCATGGGTGGCGGCGGCGAGGAGCGCAAGACCCGAGGCTTGAATCGACGGAATCGCGGTCTTCGAGTTGGCTTTCAGGAACACACGCTCGACGGCTACCGCCTCAGGGCGGAACGTGCCCATCACGTCCACGAGGCGGTCGAAGACGTAGTTGAGCCTGGTTCCCACAGGGTCTCCGGGCTGAGTGGTGATCGTCTCTTCGTGCACGCACGTGAGGGTCCCCGCTCGTTCGTCGACCACGCCGACTCCCATACGGGTCAGTCCGGGGTCGATCCCCATGACCCTCATAGATATCCCTTCACTCGAACAAGTGTACGGACGCGATGATAGCGAGGACCCAGGACAAGTTTGGGGATTTAGGAGGCGTCAGCCAGCGATCTCAGACAGCATTTCCTCTGGGACGTCGAAGTTCGAATAGACCTCCTGGACGTCGTCGGAGTCTTCGAGGCCGTCGATCAGCTGCAGCACCTGCCGGGCCGTCTGCCCATCCAGCGGCACAGTCGAATTGGGTTCCATTGAGATTTGGGCCGATTCGACCTCGAGCCCGGCTTCCGCCAGGGCCGATCGCAGCCGGGCGAGCCCCTCTGGCGGAGAGACGATCAACCACGAATCTCCCTGCTGGCTCAGCTCATCGGCACCGGCTTCGAGGGCAATGGCTAGGAGGTCGTCCTCATCCACCGACGTCTTTTCGACCAGAACCGTCCCCTTGCGGGTGAACATCCACGCGACCGACCCAGGGTCGCCCAGGCTTCCTCCCCCATTCGAGAAGATTCGACGGATCTCCGCGGCGGCGCGATTGCGATTGTCGGTCAACACCTCGACGATGATGGCGACCCCGCCGGGACCGTAGCCCTCGTAGTGCAGCGTCTCGTAGCTCGATCCGGCCAATTCTCCGGTACCACGCTTGACGGCCCTTTCGATCGTTTCGTTGGGCATGCTCGCGTCGCGGGCGCGTTGGATGGCGTCGGCCAGGGTTGGATTGGCCTCGACGTTTCCTCCGCCGTCTCGGGCCGCAACCTCGATAGCTC
>JAHWKU010000009.1 GCA_019347715.1 Actinomycetota bacterium
CCTCGTCGAGGTCCTCCTGCAGATCGATGATTCGCTGCCGGTAGGCACGTCTCGCGGTGACATCGATGACCTCGCCCGCATCGGCGTCACCCACGGAAAGGCCTGCCTCGGAGTGGGAGGCATCCTGGCGGCCGCCGCCGGGTTGAGAAGCTAGATCCAGTACGTGTATCTCTCTGTCAGGCGAGCCCAAGAGGATCTGGAGGTAACGCAAGCCCTTGGAGTCTTTCAGTCGCGCCGCGCTCTCTCCCAGCGAGATCTCCCAGAACTCGCCCTCTTTTCGAAGGGTTCCGCGGGAAGCGCCATCTGCAGCAAGAGTTGAAGTGACGTCCGACATCGTCCGGGGCTCCAGCAATTTCTCCCATGCGTATTGACGAATCGTTTCGAGCAGTCGGTAGCGGCCGCTATATTCCGCGATCAGCGATTTATCCACCAACGACGCCAGTAGATCGAGGATCTCGCTTTCGTCCACACCTGCAACCGAGCACACCGCCTCGGCCGCCTCGAGAGTGAAACCCCCACGGAAAACCGCGAGGGAGGCCAGCAGGGTCTGTTCTTTCCCACCCAGCAGCTCGTAGCTCCAATCGATCGTGGCTCGCAAGGTTTGACGCCGGGACGGAAGCGTTCTCGATGAAGTTGCGAGGAGGTCCAACTTCGGTCCTAGTCTGCTCGCGATCTGATCAGTCGACATCGATCGAAGCCGGCTAGCTGCCAGTTCGATCGCCAGGGGGATTCCGTCGAGCCTGAAGGAAATCTCTGCCAGAGCACGGGCATCGCTTTCTGCGGGTTGATATTCCGGTTTTTGGAGACGTGCTCGTTCGATGAAAAGCTGGACCGAGTCGTATGCCAGCAGATCATCGATATTTTGCGGCACTGATGGATCGGGGGCATCAAGAGGGGCCAGCCGAAAAACTTGTTCACCTGGGACGCCAAGCAGTTCTCTGCTCGTCGCCAGCAAAGTCAACTGAGGGCAAGAGGTGAGCAGGCTGAAGGCAGCGGGGGCGACTGCATTCACCACGTGCTCGCAGTTGTCGAGAATTAACAAGGCCTTCGAGACCCGCAGCCGCTCTGTTAGGGCTTTCAAGAGAGCCTCGCCCTCGGTCTCCGTCGAAGATGCAACGAGATCCTTCACCTGAGCGTCCTCTGCGATGGCCGTGATGACAAGGGTTTCATCATCTATGAGGCCCAGATCGACAAACCACACCCCGTCTGGAAACTCGCCCGGTACTTCTGCTGCTGATTGAAGTGCAACGCGGGTCTTTCCAACTCCGCCGGGCCCCAAGATCGTTACCATGCGATGTGATTCGAGCATCTTATGAATCTGCTCGACTTCCGAGGATCTTCCGACGAAGGTCGTCAGCTGAAGAGGGAGATTGTTCGGCATCGCATCCACCGACCGTAGCGGAGGAAACTTCGGAGGAAGATCCGGGTGTATGACCTGGAACAGTTCATGTGGTCCCGAGAGGTCTTTGAGTCTGTGAAGACCAAGGTTTATCAGGCTCGTATCGGGTGGAAGCATGGACTTGACCAGCTCTTCAGTCGAAGATGACACCAGGATTTGAGACCCATGTGCCAATGACATGAGTCGATGAGCCTGGTGAACTGCGACGCCCAGATACTTTTCGTTCCTCGCGACGGCGTCTCCGGTGTGGATGCCGACGCGGATGGTCAAGTCAACCTCACCCCAATGTGCCGAGAGGATCGCTCTTTGTCCGGCGACAGCGCCGGAAAGCGCGTCCTGGGCTCTCGAGAAGGCATAAGCCAACGAGTCCCCTTCGGCCCCGAACTCGACCCCCCCGTGTTCGGCGAACGCGTTTCTCAGTAGAAGCTGATGCCGTTCAAGTAGATCGCCGTATCCGGGGCCTACAGCTTCTAATAGTCGCGTCGATCCGACGATGTCGGTAAAGACGAAAGTGACGGTCCCAGTGGGTCTTTCTCTCTGGCTCATTCTCACCCGAATCGTCTCATGCTTCGGGGGCGTGAAATTTCGGAGCACGGGCGTGAAGTGCAGCACCGGATCAGTTTCCGAACGCGAGGTGCAGATTTGGGTGGTGGGGCCCTCAGATTGTCTGCGCCAGCAACGTGGCCAGGCCCAGAAAACTGAGAAAGCCGACGATGTCGGTCACGGTCGTAAGGAATATCGATGAGGACTGAGCGGGGTCCTGTCCGAGCTTTCTCAAAATGATCGGTATCGACGCTCCGGCGAGTCCTGCAAACATCATCGCTATCACCATCGCCACCCCTATCACGATGGCCAGTCCCAGCGATCCGCTCCATAGGAACACGCCCGCCGACGTCACCAGAGCAATGGCGATCCCGTCGAGGAGACCGACCGCTACTTCCTTCATCACCAGACGCCTCCAGTGGGCCGGGCGAATCTCGCGAAGAACAATCCCGCGCATAGTCACCGCGAGTGCCTGACTGCCACTGTTACCGGACTGTCCGGCTACCACCGGCATGAGTACGGCGAGGGCGGTGATCCTGGCGATGGTTCCCTCGAAGAGACCAACGACCGTTGCTGCAGCGAATGCGGTGAGCAGATTGACGTAGAGCCAGGGCAACCGCTTGCGAACGGCAAACATCGGATGAGAGAGAGCTCGCTCTTCTTTGCTTGCTCCCACCATCATCTGCATGTCCGCACTGGCTTCCCGCTCGGTTGCCGAGGTCATGGCCCCCTGAGTGATCACCCCAAGGAGCCGTCCGCCGTGGTCGACGACGGGGAGACCCCCGTTGGTCTGTTGAGAAACCTCAAGCACTTCCTCTGTAGAGGAGGTGGCCTGAACGGAAGGCGAAGTCCGCACCAAGTCCGATACCCGGCTTTGGGGTGACGCTGCCACCAGAGACTCGAGCGCCACCCGGCCGAGCAGAAGACCGTCGGAGTCGATGACGAAGACGTCTTCGAAAGCCCTGTCTCGAAGAGTTTGGAGGTAGCGCAGCGCTTCTTGAGCGGAGGTCCCCGAGCGAAACGAAATCGATTTCGGATCCATGATTCCGCCGGCGCTGTCCGGGGGATAGGTCATCAGCTCTCGGAGTTCCCTGGCCCGAGTGTGGTTCAAGCGGTCCAGCACCTCCTGACTTTTGGGAGGGTCGAGCCTGGCCAAGATGCGCGCGGCATCTTGCGGATCGAGGGCCTCGGCAAGCCGCGCGGATATCTCCGGGGGAGCGTCTTGCAGAACGCGGGCAGAATAATCGCCCTCCATTCTCGAGAGAACCGAAGCAGCTCGCTCCGCCGGTTCCTCAGCCATCACACCGAGAATCTCTTTGAGTGACGCTCCTTCCAATTCCGCGGCGGCTTCCTCCGGATAAAGCCGCATGAACTCCCCTCGCAGCTCCGAGGCCACCACATCCACGGTTTCAGATGTCATGACTCACCGCCTTCTCTGCTCTCCCGGAGAGATTCGGATTCCGGTTCGGATCGCCGATGAACTGCAGTCCCAAGACCTTCCACCACTCCGGAGAGTCCGAGCCAGTACAGCTCGCCGAGAGACAAGGCAACCGACGCAGGCCGCGCAGTCGATGTGACCTGTCCCTCGATTCTCCGAAGCGTTTCGTACCGCAGTGCGCCAACGAGCTGGTCCTCGTGATTGACGACCGGAAGCGCGTGGTATTCGGTCCAGCCGGGGTGAGCCAGAATGGCAGCCTGGTCCGAGTCGGCTCGAAGGAAGACCACGTCTTTTCGCATGATGCTCTCGAGGGTCAGAAGCGGCGAGGCCATCATCAGCTCTCGCAGGTTGAGTACCCCTTTAAGTCGCGACTCGCGGTCGACCACGTATAGGTAATAAAAGGCCTGTCTGGGTGATCTTCCCACCGCCTCCATGGCGGATCGGGCGGAGAGGTCGGACGGAAGGGACAGCACTTTAGGATCCATGAGAGATCCCGCGCTTCCCTCTCTATAGCTCATCAGAAGCCGAAGCGGAGCAGCCCTCTGTTCTCCGATCGACTGAAAGAGGCTCTCGACATCGGCAGACTCGAGGCGGCGCAGCATCGAGGCCGCCGCGTCGGCATCTATCCACTCGAGGACGTCGGCGGCAGAAGTGCCCAGCGCGGCAAGCGTTTCTGCCGCGGTACTGGGGGCCATGGCGAGAAGAGCTTTTGCTGCACCTTCAGGGGTTGTTGCATTCAGGACCTCAGCGGAAGCGCGAGGCGGATGACGTTCCAGGACCCGTGCGGCTTCTACGGGATGGTCGGCTATGAATCTTCCGAGCATGCGCGCGTCGATCGAGGAAGAGTCCATTCCTTCAGCCCGCGATCAGAGTGGATACCTTCTCGCTGAAGTCCTTAGCCGGGACCACGACTCTTCCCTCGGAGGATTCGATGATCACGGCGGTTGGAGTGATCTCGAGGATCCGGCCTTCCAGATCGTGTATCCGCACCCGGTGCCCAACCTGATAGGTCTTCACGAGATAGTGAGAGGCGAGGATGTTGCTGACCGAAGTGCGGGCCCCGAGTCCGAATGCAAGGGCGGCACCTCCGAGCATGGAACCGGAGACGACTGCGGCCATGACGATAAGGAAGGTCACCTCGAGGCCCACCTGGTCGAACGCCACGATCACCGAGATTGCAAGGATGATTCCGCGAGCCACTTGGCCCAGCATTTCCGGATAGGCGAACCCCGCCGACCCGGCAGCAGGAGTCACGGCCGCCCGAACGACCCCTCCGGCGAGAAATCCGAGAACCACCACGAAGACCGCTGCGAGGATCCGCGGGAGGAAGTTGCCCACTCCGGCTAGCCACGCCGAGATCACATGGAGCCCGAGCGCCTCGGTAGCGGCGGTGACAAAGATGAGAAAAACGATCCAGAACACCAGCGTCCCGACGGCTTTGGAGATCGAGCGGTCTGATCCCGTCCGACGGATCCTGCGCTCGACGTCCTGGCTGCGGAACGCGCGGCCGAATCTCGAAGCGACTCTTCCGGTCCAAGGTCCTAGGACACGGATCGTGAGCGCTTTCAAGAGGCGACCCGCGATCCAGCCGGCGGCTACCAGGGCAATCGCCAGAAGAATGGCAGGCAGCGCTAGGGTGATCTCACGCCCGAGCTCGGAGAGTGTCTCGCCCGGAAACTGCGCGGTCGGCATGGGTACCTCCTGCGAGTCGCTGTCATAGAGACATTACCCGCAAGGGGCCAGAGATTCAGGGAGGTCAGTCCCGCTTCAGCTGAGCCATCGCCTCTTCGAACGAGATCTTCCGGTCTGCCAGTTGCGATAGAACTTCCTGACGATGGGGGTCGCTGTCCGGTTCGGACACCCCCCCGATGGCTTCAACGATGTCATCGAGCCTGCTCCTGGCGGTGTTGTACGCCACACCGAGTTCGGACGCCAGCTTCTGCAGATTGTTGCGGTACTTGAGCAAAAGGCCGACGAAGTCGATTTGCTCCGGCGTCAGCCGTCCGACCCATCCGAGGCTAAAACGTCCTTGAAGAACCGTCCCGCTCTCTGGGCATTCCAGGCGCGTGACGATCATGTCTTTGCCGCTGGCAGGGTCGCGCGTAATCAGGGGATAGAGATCAGGCACTACTCTTCTTCCTTAGTTTCCTTTTGCTGCTTTGGTTCCTCGAGATCCTCCTGAGCTTCGTCCTCTTGAATGTCGTCGAGCACGCCGGCTTCCTGCATGTCTTTGATGTACTGAGGGCTGATGCCAAACATCTTGAGCTTGATGATCTGACGGAAGTCCAGGTCGCCCAGTCCAGCCGCTTTGACCTCGTCGATGAAGGAAGGGGACACGCCAAACTGTGCCGCTTTCACGACCTCATCGAAGGTCAGGTCGGGGAAGCGTTCGCGCATTTCCTTCATCTGCGGAGCGCTCACTCCGAACATCCCGAGCTTCACGAGTCGGTCGAACGCGGGGCTCGAACCGATCTTGTCTTCGAACCCCATGACCCTGACCCTTGGCGCTCTGGGGGCGCGCGGGGCTCTAGGGGCGCGCGGCGCTCTGGGCGCGCGCGGCGCCCTGACGGCGAAACTGCGCAGGGATCGGCCGGCTTCTTGCAGGTTGTCCTTCAGGTCGTCGAGATCGATCCCAAAAACCTCGTCCGAATCCCAGTCCTCCTCCTCTATTTCAGGAGGTTGCGGAATGGGCTGCCTCATCGCCTCGAGAAGCTCGTTTGCCTCCTCGACCGATACGGTGCCGTTCGCCAGCATCTCCAAGACCTTCATTTGTTCCTCGCTCATACCTGTTCCTCCTAAGGCTTTGCTCTCTTGGATCGCACGGTACCGTCCAGAGGTGATTGATGTCAATAGTCAACTTGATGTAATCTGCCAATCTGATTGGTGGATATCGTCAGATAGGTTGGGTTGTCGCCTCGAATAGCGATCCAGCGGCAAATCCGCAGGCAGTGGCACGTACGCCCCTAACCTCATGGCGGGCGAAGTGGGGGGCAACGGCGCTACTCAGTTATTAGCGAGAAGGAGGAGGCACATGGACATGGAAACGAGCCTGGAAGAACAGATCGAGATAGCCAATCCTCAGCACCCTCATTGCGCCACAGTCCTGCTCGTTGATACCTCAGGTTCGATGGCCGGCGACAAGATCCGCCAGCTGAACGACGGCATCCGCTTTTTTAGGGAAGACGTTGCAGGCGACGACCTGGCGAGGAAGCGGGTGGAAGTGGCAGTTGTCTCCTTTGGTGGATCGGTGGATGTGGTGCAGGACTTTTCCTCGATCGACGATTTCACCCCGCCCGAGATGCAAGCAGATGGTGGCACTCCCATGGGGGCCGCGATCCTTCAGGGAATCGACATGCTGCGAACCCGCAAGCAGGCATACAAGGAGATGGGCACCGATTACTACCGGCCCTGGGTCTTCCTCATAACAGACGGGGAGCCGACCGACATGAAAGCCGGCGACGAACTGTGGAGCAAAGTCGTTGAAGCAGTGCATGGCGGTGAGCGCGATCGAGAGTTCTTGTTCTTTGCCGTTGGTGTCGAGCCTGCGGACATGGGAGTCCTCGCGAAGATTGCACCGCCCGAACGATCCCCCTTGCAGCTGCGACCGGGCCGTTTCGCGGAGATGTTCGCATGGCTGTCGAAGAGCCAGCGGCAGGTCTCGGCATCGCGCGTCGGTGATCACGTTCCGCTCGTAGATCCCACCGGCCCAGAAGGATGGGCCGAGATCGAAACCATCTGACGAACCGCGGGAGGCGCAGCCTTTGATCGCGTCGACGGCTCCACTGACGAAATTGGCGCCCGGGCGTTCAGGTCGGCCATCTGCCCTCGCGGTGTCGGTGGCGGGGCCAGGTCACATCGTCGAAGGCCGTGAATGTGAAGATGCCTCTGGGTGCGACATCGTTGGTTCCCATGTGCTGGTTGCCGTTTCGGACGGACTCGGCAGCGTGCCTCGGGGCGGGGAGGGGGCCGAGCTTGCGGTAGCGGCATCACTTCGGGCAGGGAGAGAGTTCATTGCTGAAACCGTTCTCTTCGACCTCGACGAACTCGTTTGGGAGATGACCATTGGGGCCCGGCGTGCCCTCGAGGCCGCGACCGCAGATCCCAGAGAACTTGCATGCACACTGATCGTTTGTGCCGGTCACGGAACTGCCGTAGCGACGGCCCACATCGGAGACGGTGCGGTGGTTGGTGCTCACTCCGAAGACCTCTTCGTCGTCTCTACGCCGGGGCACTCCGAATACGTGAACGAGGTGGAACATCTTGGTCAGAAGAATTGGCTGTCCGCTCTTCGGATCTCGATCCGCGATCCGGTCTCGGGCTTTGCGGCCTTCACCGACGGGCTCCAAAGAGCTGCGCTGAAACGAATAGAGGACCGATGGACTCCATTCGCGGGATTCCTCGACCCGCTGTTCCAGCACTTCACATCCCGTGACGACCATGAACAGTTGCGCAAAGAAATCGAGAGGCTTTTGTCCGGAGCTCGGTTGAGCGAGCATTCGGAGGACGACAAGTCGCTTGCCTTCGGTCTTCTCGGCGACGATCGGCGGTGAAGTGGAAGCATTCGATGCCGCCGGTAAGCGTTATCAGCTAACCCCTACCGGATCTTCCGGGGGTGAGGGCACGATCTATCGAGTCGCAGCGGCCCCCGATCTGGCGGCCAAGATCATGCATCCCGAGCGGTTGACGGAGGAGTTCCGGCAGAAACTCCGCGTGATGCTCGCAGCTCCTCCTGTAGACGCGGCTTACGAAGCAAGACGGCACCGATCCATCATCTGGCCCCTTTCGCTCGCGTACTCCGAGTCCACGGCTAGGAATGTGATCGGTTTCGTCATGCCGTGGATCGATACGGGACTGTTCAAGGAAGCGCATACCTACTACGACCCATCGGACCGCATCCGAAGATTCGGGGGCCTCTACAGCTGGCGCCATCTGTTGATAGCCGCATACAACCTCTCGAGCGCAGTGGCGGCGATCCACGCTCAAGGCCATCGCGTCGGAGACCTTCGCGACACCAACATCCTGGTCGCCCCCAACTCATTGGTTTCGTTGATCGATTGCGACTCGTTCGAGATTGTTGATCCCGCCTCCGGCCGCGTCTTTCCCACCACGGTTGGCACAGGGGAGTTCATGCCGGTGGAACTTCAAGGCGTTTCCCTTGGATCCGGTGCCGCCGACCGTTATTACTCCGATCTCTACGCACTTGCGGTGCTGATCTTCAAGTTCTTGATGCTTGGAGCACATCCCAATCAGGCACGTGAGGGTGCCGCGGCGGATCTGCCATCGATAGAGGCGAAGATCAAAGCAGGTATCTACGCGTTCGGGGGACGTGGGATGGGGGGGAGCCCGCCTGACTTTGCTCCCGACATCAAGGTCTTGTCACCTTCTATTCGACGACTGGCGGAACGCACCTTTGTTGCCGGTCATGCCGCGCCCGATCGGCGGCCATCGGCCCAGGAATGGTTCGACGCGCTCAGCATCGAAGGACCCCGACTAAAGACCTGCAAGCGCAATCCCAACCATCTCTTTGGGGGCCACCTTCGTTCGTGCCCTTGGTGCCCCATGGGCGCCCGTGGAAAGGATCCTTTCCCGGCCACCCCGAACATCGGAGGACAGGTGGCGGCAGCCACACCAAACGGAAACGCCAGCGTCGCCGAGCGCACGGTTCATCTTTCCTCCTATATAGAGATGGCGCTGGTTGACGGCGCGCTTTCGCAGCAGGAACTGCGGCATATCGAAAGCCTTGGCGCGAGCCTCGGGCTTCACGGGTCGGAGATCAAAAGTGTCATCCGGCAAAAAGAGAGGGAGTTCAAGCGCGTCGCGCCGGATCTTGTCGATCAAACAGCCCGCCCGGCCCCTAAGACGGTCAAGGCCGCCCCACCTCCACCGCGATCGCGAAGTATCGAGGAACTGAAAGCTTTGCTCTCAGACTACGAAAGAAGCGAACCCGAGGAGTCTTCTCGAATGAGCCTTCGGGACCTGCCGCGCCCGATTCTGCTGGCGATCATGGTCGCGGCGTTTGCATCTATCGCCCCTTTGCTAGCAGTGATCGCCGTCGTGTTTGCGATCACTCCCGCCTTCGCATTTTCATCAGAAGTGGCTGGCGAAAGGAGAGCTGGACGGGGATGGAGCCGGATAGGACCGAAGATGCTGACGCGGGTCCCCCAGATGATCGTTCAATCGATTTACTACCTCATCCCTGCAGTCGTGTACTCACTCGTTCCGCTGACCGTGGCTTATTTCGGACTGGTCCGGCTCGGTCTCCATCCTCCGACCGTCCTTCGGTGGGTGTTCGTCGCGGCCTCATCGGGCTGGCTTGTATGGATCTTGTTGGTCGCTCCACGGGAACCCTTCGTCGCTGCGGTGGGCAACGGAGTTTGGCTGGCACATCGCGCAGTAGAGAAACGATTGCCCTCCTCGATTCTTCTTCCGGCTGTGATGGTGTCGTCGGCCGCTCTCCTCATCTGGCTAGGGCTTCGAGTGCCTGCCTTTTGGTGGCCGTTCGATGGCCCTCCATTGATCGGCCGCTAGTAGGACTGGCCTGCCGGGCCGCCCTAAATCGTGACGACGACTTTTCCTCGAGCGTGTCCTTCTTCGAGGTACCTGAAGGCTTCCGCGGCATCGCTGAGCGAGAAGTTCTTGTCGATGACCGGCACAATGGTTCCAGCCTCGAGGAGGTCCCGCAGCAAAAGCATGTCGTCTTTCTTCAGGTTCGATAAGAAGAAGATGACCTTCTTACCGCTTCCGATCGCCGCGATTCGAGTTTTCAGGATGGGAGCAAGCGGTCCCAGCAGCCGGTTGCTCTTGCTCCCGCCAACGATCACGACAGTTGCCTCGGGCGTGAGCACGCGGCGATATTTCGAAAAGGGCCGGCTGCTGACGTTGTCGATCATGAGATCGTATGGTCCTCCGCTCGCCGTGAAGTCCTCGCGCGTGTAGTCGAAGACGTGGTCTGCTCCAAGGGAGCCCACGTTGTCCATGTTCCTGGTGCTGCAAACGCCGGTCACCTCCGCGTTCAGCACCTTGGCGATCTGGACGGCAAAGGTTCCAACGCCCCCCGAGGCGCCGTTGATCAGAACCTTCTGGCCGGGCTGGACGGATCCCTTGTCGCGCAGCGCCTGCAGCGCGGTGACTGCTGCGACGGGTACGGCCGCCGCCTCCTCGAACGTCAGATTCGAGGGCATTGGCGTGAGCTTTTTCTCGTCGACGGTTACGTATTCGGCGAGTGCGCCTGTCCTCATGCCGAAAACCGCGTCGCCGGGTCGAAACTCCGTAACGGCCTTGCCGACTGTTTCGACCTCCCCGGCAAAGTCGGTCCCTAAGCGGATGGTCTTCGGCTTGCGGAGTCCCATCTCCATGCGAGCGATGTACGGCCTGCCCGCCATCGCATACCAGTCCGAAGGGTTTATGGAAGATGCGCGGACGCGAACGAGCACACTGCTCTCGCTGGAGGCAGGCTTCTCGATCTCAGCGAGCTCGAGTACGTCAGGAGTTCCAAATCGATGACGCACGATCGCTTTCATTCCAAAACCCCTCACTAGCCAAAGCTAGCCGACCCGAACTGCAGTCACGCAATCCATCCAACAAAGGGCAAGTGGCTAACCTTTGGTTGCACTTTTGGTTGCAATTTGTTACCCATCTGTTACCCAACAGCGATGTCGACCTTGCGTTTTAGCTGGTCAGAGTGCCCACGGCAGGATTCGAACCTGCGGCACCAGGTTTAGGAAACCTGTGCTCTATCCCCTGAGCTACGTGGGCAAGGGTGGAACCTTCAGAAAACTTTTCTCGATGCTTCCTTTCGGGACCTTTCGCCTCATCGAGTTTACCGAGATGGACGAAAACGAACGGAGGGGGACCGAATTAACGCGCGAGTTCTCCGGCGCGTGCAAGCTTTACAGCTTCGTTGACGCCTTGATGCCATGGCTCACCATGTCCCGGCAAGACGACGCGCGCCTCCAGTGACTCGAGCTTGTCAAGCGATGCCACTGCATCCTGGTGACTAGTGTTGAGCTGGGGCGGCATGATCGAGGGAGGTCCCGTGAACCGCCGCGCGTCGGTGGTTAATAGGGCGTCGGCGGAGAAGAGCACGTTTCTCTTCTCCATATAGAAGGAGCTGTGGCCTGAAGTGTGGCCGGGAGTGTGAATGGCACGCAGTTCGCCGGGGACCTCGAGGATCTCGCCGTCCTGGAATGAGTTGGCGGCCGACACTGTCGGCGACCCCATCCCACCGTTTCTCGCGGCATGCATGAGATAGGCGACGATCGTGGGATAGCGAAACAATGGGAAGAAGTTGGGGACCTTCGCCTTTTCCTTCCCGATCGAGTAAGGAAGATCGAGGGAGTGGATCAAGACCTGCGCCCCCGATTCCTCGGCGATCGTCTGCGCGTTGCCGAGATGGTCGGAGTGGTAGTGCGATACCACGATCGCCTTGATGTCGGAAAAGGATTTGCCGAGACGTTCCAAGAGAATAGGAAGCTGCTTGTGGTAGCCCTTGAAACCTGTGTCGAGGACAGTCAGAGCTCCCTTATCCTCGATGAGGTACCAGTTCGACCACTTCGTGCCGAGACGAAATACCCCGTCCACAACTTGCTCATTCCTCATCTCTGCGCTCATTAGTTCTCTACCCCTCCTTAGTGTCCGTCGCAGCAATCGCCGCGGCCCATCCTTCGTCGGAAACTACTGCCAGATGAAGATTCCAGCCCTTACGTCCATGAGCGGGCTCCCATAAAAACCACTTGAGATCGGAGACGGCTTGGCCTAGTTCGGCTGGGTCCGGGGGCCATTCGAGGTCGGCCATGATGGATGCAGCCCACCAAGCTGCGAAGCGACCAAAGGCTGCGCCCCGGCGCTTTCCTTCAGCACCTCCGCTGGCGGCCGCCCATCCCATCAGTGCAAAAGCGTCTGACGCGGTGACTTCTCCCATCCGAAACTCTTCGTGTCCAAAGGCAGCGATTGCTCCTTCCGCATTGCCATCTCCGATCGAGACTTCGACGACGCCGTTTGACTGCGAGATCCATACGTCAACCAGTCCGAATAGCGCGCGTCGAAGTTCATCGTCGTCGAGGGGTTCAAACGAAGACGCCGATCCCGGTGCCATCGACGGATCTACCTTGGGGTCCGGAAAGAGTGCTTTCGACGAACGGTAAACGGCTAATGGATACTCCGGTTCCCATTCCGCGAGTATCAGCGGCATCTCCATGATCTCGGCGTGGGTGCCGGCCGCCTCCCGTAGGTCCTCTCCTCTCACCACCCGCTCGGCGGCGACCGACCCGCTCGACTGAGGCGATGGAATGTGCGCGGCCAGCTCCTCGAAGGTGTGAGTGGACGCCGCCACTTCGGTCAGGGGGCCGAGCGCAAACTTTCCCGCTTCCGGATCCAGGACGGCAGCGGCGTAAGGGCCCGGTGCCTCGAGGGCAAGCCGGTAGTCGATATGTTCCGCGATTGGCCACAGTTGCTTGCCGCGCTCGACCGCCTGCCTGCATCTCTGTGCAAGTTCGACGAGACCGTCCCAATCTCGGGTTTCTGCGAGGCCATCGACTCGCGCGAGAAGTGGATTGGGCTCTGCAGCCTCTACAAGATCCTCTATCTCAGCCAAGGAACTCGTGATTCGAATCGAAAAGCATCAAAGAGGCGGATCGGTGCAGCCTGCCGCACCTCCTCCACCTCCGGCTGGGGCCTGCCTTGGATATGGCTCGGTGAAGCCGGAACCGGGATCCTCGGTGGTTAGAAATCGACTGATACCGCGGGCAACGGCTTCGCCTTCGGCTTGCTGAACATCCAGGCGACTCAATAGATCCGCCTCCGGTGGGTTGCTGATAAAGGCGAGTTCTGCCAGGGCTGCCGGTGTTCCCTGGGTGTGACGAATGATGCCGTAGTAATCGTTTCCGCTCGAGCTCTTGCGGTATTTGGCCCCCGCGTCGGTGTCACCCACCCAGCTAATTCCCTGGTACTGCGAAAGAGTCCGAACGACTTCCTCGTAAACGAGACCGGCAAGACGCTTCGACTCCGCAGAACTCGACCCGACGGTTTGATAATAGGTTTCGGTCCCCGGCCGTGGGAGCGGCCCATCGGCCTCGGCGTTGTGGTGGATCGAGACGAACGCCTTGGGCTCGAGGGCCTTCACGATCTTGCCGCGAGCTTCGAGTGTGATTCGGTAGTCAGTGGTCCGGGTGAGGACCACGTTGGCGCCATTTCCTCGAAGGAACGACTCGGCGAAGCCCGTCACAGAGAGATTCAATTCTTTCTCGGTGAGTCCATTGGGACCCACAGCTCCAACCTCACTGCCTCCGTGCCCGGGATCCAAGACGACCATCGCGCCATCCAGCGGAATCCCTGTGGAGACGACCGCAGAATTGCCGCAGGGAGTTCCCACGAGGGCTCCGTCCGCCTGCGCACGAAGAACCGGAGCGACGACTCCCGATGGAGTGATCACAGCCTTCGCCGAGGTTCCGGCAAGTGATGCCGGAGTTGGAGGTGCTGCGGTGGGTTCCTCGAGGGTGGGAGTTGGTGGAGAAGCGGACGGAGATGTGATTGGCGATGGCGGCGCGATGGGTGCCCTCGTTGGGGAACATGTGATGAGCGCAGTAAGAAATAGCAGAACGGTCGTTATCCTGATCATTCTTCCAATCCGTTCACGAATCGTTTGATGGATGGCATTACTTCGGACCTGAAGGTCGTTAGAAAGGCATGGCTGCCGCCGGCGAACATTTGGAGGTTCGGACGCGGGTTCAATCCAGCGTGGAACTCTGCATGGGCGGGCCGAACGGTGGTGTCTTCGTCTCCATGCAGAACGAGAAGGGGGGTGTCGAAGGCAGACGGCTGCTTCGTCCGGCTGATCTGTGTCTGAAGACGATCGTTTCGAACTCCATCAATGCCCGGAGGAGCCTCTAGGGTGAAGCGTGCTCTCGATCTCAAATCTTCGGCGATGACGGGATCTTGATCGAGCCTCTCGATCTCGGTTTTCGTCAGAGTCATGTTGAGCACTGCTCTGGCGAATTCGTCGTCCTTGATACTGCGCTGCATCACCTCTCGTAATTGCTCGTATTCCTTCTTCAGCTCGCGCTCGTCCAGCTCGATCGCAAGCTGATCTTCTGGAGTCTTCGAGTGAAAATGAGGGGCAAGGGCACATGCGAGGACGACAGCGCGAACTCGGTTGGGGTAGGCCGCGACCGCAGACAACACAGGCGGGCCCCCGTTCGAGACGCCGATCATCACTGCATTGCCAATGTTGAGCGCGTCGAGGACACCAACCAACATCTGCCCCTGTTGATCAAAAGACTCGCCGGACGAGATCGGTGTATGGCCATATCCCGGCCGAGATACTGTGATCAGCTGGAACTCATCGAGGTCGCCGGCCATCCACTCGTAGTTGCGCCAGGAGGAGCCGAATCCTCTGCCGTGCGCGACGACCACGGCCGGGCCGCTGCCTTTAACGCCAATTTCTACCGGGCCTGACGCAGTCTCCACGATGCGCATGGTTACGGGTTTGCCTTCTAATCAGTTCCCAAGAGTTTACGTGGCCTCTTCCCATTCATGATTTGGTTTTGAATGAGAGTCCATGGGAAAGAAAAGCCAGACTAGCAAGGGAGTGGATAATGACTGCGCCAAACGACTCCGAGACCTTCGTATGTGATGCCTGCGGACGCGAACTGCCGATGCGGAAGATGAAAGAAGTCGTCAATGATGCTGGCGAAACCGAGCGCCTATGTCCCGAGGACCTCGACAAGCGGATGAATGCCGCGAACGAAGTCAAGGGTGGGCCCGGAGAGCAGAAGGAAGCCGCAGCGTACGTCGACGAGGCGGCGGAGGAAGCTCCCTACGGCGAACGCGACAACGCCGACTGAGCCGCATTGGAGTGGTGCTGATTTAGGTCTTCGATCTGCGATTCGGCGCGCTTGATCAGTTCTTCCAGTGAAAACCCTGGCGGAACACTGATCGACGGTTCGATCTGATCAAGAGAACGCCATAGAGCCAGCTTCGCATTGACTCCCACGAACAAACCCTCCAACTCTTCCAGGCGACTCAGATCCGAGTAGCCGGTGAGCTGCCCGTTCAGCTTGATGCGGCCAATCTTTTCCACAATCCATCCAGCCGCTTGTTTCACATTGCTCTTGGGGAGTCCGAGGTGTTCGATCAGAGACTCCAAGGCACCTTTGTCTTGCTCTATTTGAACCACGAGACCGTCCAGAAATTGTCCAAGCGAGGACCCTTCGTTGTTGGAACGGCATCTCCGAGCAAGCTCCAGGCCCCCAACCGCGCCGGCGAGATGGTCGTTTAGATAGATCTCAAGCAGTTTGTGATTCATCTAGAACCGCTCTTCTGCGTGACCGCCGAGGGCTTCCCAAACATCCTGGACATTTTCGAACTGGGTTCCTTCGGGAAGCTGCTGAAGCTGGCCGACTATCTTTTCGGGGGCATGATGTTCTTGGGCGTTCGCCAAGAGTGACTGGCGATCCGCAGGAAACACGACTTGGTCGAGGAATCGCGCAATGTTGCTTCTGTTTTCGATTTCTTCCGGATCCAAGGCATCATCCGGATGGTCCCCTGATCTCAGTGGACCTTCTCTCACCTCTGGCTGATCTTCGCCCGGAGGCTCCTTTTCGCGGCCCTCCTGAGCTCGGCTCTCCACAGGGGCCCCGCGGGTGACCGAATCCACTTCCTTTTTCATCTCATCGTCGATCCGCGAGCCGTGCTTGCTCGTTTCTCGGTCCATGGGATCCTCCTGACCTCTATCTTCATCTTCCCCCCAGACGGGAGAATCACTCCTGGAAGGAACGAGTCTTAAAGAGCGGCTGCAGTGACTGAATAGACCGGGGGAAGGTCGGCCGTTATGCGCTGCCACTTGGTGCCTTCGTCCAGACTGGAATAGAGGTGGCCGGTGTTCGTGCCGAAGTAAATGCCCGCTGGGTCCATCTCGTCGACAGTCAGCCCTTCTCGGTAGATGCCCATGAATGCATCTTGCTGAGGAAGCCCGTCTCCGAAGCTCTCCCATGAGCTGCCTCCATCGTTCGTCCTGAAGACTCTCAATTTCCCTTCCGGCGGACAGCGAAGCTCAGCACCCTGAAGAGGGATCACATAAGCGGTCTCTGGATCGCGTGGGTGCACGCCGATGGGGAATCCGAAATCCGACGGGAGGCCCTTCGTTATCTCAGTCCAGGAGTCTCCCTGGTCATCACTTCGATAGACGCCGCAATGGTTCTGCTGATAAAGGCGGCCGTCTTGGGCAAGTACCGCGTCGTGAACGCACTGACCGAACTCCGGATACTTGTCGGGCTGGAATTCCGCGCGCACCCCTTTATTCATCGTCTCCCACGTCTCGCCGCCATCCGTGGAACGAAACACTCCAACGGCCGATATTCCGACCCACATCTGGTTCGAGTCCGCCGGATCGAGAAGGATGGTGTGAAGACACAAGCCTCCCGCCCCCGGCTGCCAGCGCTCGCGCGATGGGTGGGAGGTGAGGCCCTTCATCTCTTCCCAGCTGGCACCTCCATCCTGCGAACGAAATAGAGATGCCGGTGCAGCCCCGGCGTATAGAACATCAGGCTGATCCTCGAGCCCCGGCTCGATATGCCAAACACGGTCGAGCTTGAGGCCCGAATCGGGGGAGAACGATGGAGATGTCTCCGAGTCGATCCATGTCTTTCCGAGATCTGTGGAGTAGGAAATCCGCGACCCAAACCAGGGTGAGTTGGCGGTCGCGAAGAGTCTTTTTGTTCTCGGGTCGAGGACCGCGTGATTGATCTCGAGGCCGGGCAGATACGGTCCGTCGGTCTTCCATTCTTTGCGGCTCTCGTCGCTCGTGAGAAGGAAAAGTCCCTTGGCTGTCCCCACGCAGAGAAGTCGTTCGGTCATCGGTTTCCCCTTATTCCGTTCTGCGCTCCGGCGATCTCATCGGATAGCTCCCGCCATTCTTTCTCAGCCCAGCGAAGTTTCTCTACGGCTGCGGCAAGTGAGTTGAAGTGAACACCTACGATGCTTACTCGGGGCGAGAGGTAGTTATCCCCGATCAGGGCATCCAGTTCGCGACGTGCCATCTGCACCCGGTCCAAAATGCTCTTCAGTCTTTCCATTTGATCCTGGGTTATCTCCATAAAACCGCCAGCAGGATGCCCACGACGAGACAGTACGCGGCGAATGGATAGAGGCCCCTTTTCTGCAGATATCCGATCATGCCAGCCACCGCCGCATAGCTCGAGATCAAACCAGCCACGAACCCGACGATGATAGCCCCTGCTCCGATACCGCTTCCGCTGAGATCCGGAATCTTGTAGATGGATGTCCCGATCAGTATCGGAGTGGCCAGCATGAAGGAGAACCTGGCTGCCTGCGGGCGGCTGAGGCCGGCGAAGAGACCAGCGCCAATCGTCGAGCCTGAACGAGACACGCCGGGAAGTATTGCGAGCGCCTGCGCGCATCCAACAGCAAATGCTTTCGGAAAGGACAGATCTTGCGCCAACTCCGATACCGATGGGCGAATGGCGTCTTCTGATGTTTTTCCTTTTCTGTATCGCGTGTACGTCTCCGAGGCTGCGAGGATGGTGGCCGTGAATACCAGGAGGATTGCTACCGTGGTCGGTTCTCCGAACACTTCGGAGATTTGGCTTTCTAAGAAGTAGCCGATCAGGGCCGCTGGGATCGTTCCAGCGACCAGAACCCATATGAATCGCCTCGGGGGCCCCGGACGGACGAGTCCCTGCAGCACTTCAGCTGCTTCTCTCCGAAAGTAGATGAGTACAGCCATCAGGGATGCTGAGTGAAGGAGAACGTCAAAGGCCACTGGTGGCTTTGTCCATCCGAACAGCTTAGGAACAATCACCAGATGGCCCGAAGATGAGATCGGAAGAAATTCAGTGAGGCCCTGGACCAAACCCAGGACCAAGGCCTCCATTAACGTCAAGGGGAGGTCAGATCCTGTGGACGTATGGGGGCAGGCTGCTCCCCTTGATCTCCGGACAGCGGCGCCAGCACGATCGTGATCCTTCCAAGAGACTCAGCCATAGCAAGGCGCTCAGCTTCTTGAGGAGTAACGAAGAGCGTGAGAGCAAAGCCTGACGACTCGATGCCAGCACCCTCGAGCCCGAGCTTCTCAGCTACTTCCCCGGAAGATGCCGATCCAGAGGAGCCCACCGCAGCGACCTGCTTTCCTCTAAGAACCGTGATCGAAGTTGGTTCTCCGAGAACTTCTTTAGGGAAAGTCACAATCACGTCGACCACATCTCCTGGTTCGGGGAGGAAGGCTGGGGCGGCTCCTGCGTCTACTCGAAGCGAGTAACCCCTCAGGCCTGGGGGAACGACCGAGGAGATGCCTCCTTGCGTTCCTAACTTTTTCGAGGTGATGGTCTCTCCCTTATATATGGGAACCGTCACGGTCTTTCCAAGTGCAAGATGGGATGACGCAAGAGAATCCGGGGGCAGGTAACGCTCTGGATGACGCACGACGGTTAGGTCTCCGGATTCGATCACGCGACCCGGCGAGAGATCGTTCGCAGCCACAACCATTGGGACCAATACTCCCGTGAGCGGGACCTGAGCTCTCAGATAGGAAAGATAGGAATAAACCGCGAGTCCGGTGGCGATGGCGGCGATTACAGCCAGGACTCCCCAAAGCGAAGCTCGGCGACGTCCGAGTGACAGAGCCAGTGTGCTCATGCTTCCCTCCTTGTGCTTGGGGAAGCGAGCAGATTCTAACTCTGTGACTCAGGCGCTTTTCTCGGAGGTCGAGGGCTGGTTTCCCTTGGGTGGGGTAGGTGCGGGCTTCGAGGTTTGCTTGCTGTCCGACTTGTCGGTCTTGGCGGCCTCGGAGGCGCTATCGGTCTTCTTTGCGGAAGATTTCTCTTTTGACCGGGAGCCTGCGTCGTTTCGGTAAAACCCGGATCCTTTGAAGAGAACGCCGACGGGATGGAAGACGCGGCGCAGCTTTCCGCCGCATTCTTCGCACACTTCCAGAGCCTCATCGGAGAACGACTGGACGATCTCCAAATGACGCCCGCAGCTCGTGCACGCGTATTCATATGTCGGCATAAGTTCTCTCTTGGTTGAGCGGCCCCTTAGTATGGCACCCACTTTCCCACTCTGAGTGGCCCATCCCCTGTGGGGGATGGTTTTCTCAACCCTTGGAGGGATGGTCGCGTAGGTAAAGTTGACCATCCGAATAGACGAATCACATGTAGAACCGGCAGAGAGCCGTTTCAAGGGGGTTTCGTGTCCCTTCAGTACCGGCTGTTCTCATTTTTCATAGCGATAGTAGTACTGCCTCTTCTCATCGCGACCTTTTTTGGACGCAGCATCATCGTGCGAGAGTTGGAGGAGCGGACCTACGCACAGTTGGGCGCGGCTCAGCAGGCGGCCGCTGCGATCTACGATGTAACAAGGGTGTCCTCACGGGACAGAGTGCAGCTCGTAGCCGGGACAGAGACCTTCAGCCAGCTGTTGCTCGAGAAGAGGTACGTCGAGCTGCGGGAGTATGTTCTGGATCAGATGAGTCAGGGTGAAAACCCCATCGACTACATGATCGTGGCCGAACCCTCTGGAACCGTACTGGTCGAGGCATTGGCTGAGCCCGAGTTCGTCCCAGGCGTGAAGCCGCTGACGGCTGAAGAGATCCTCACGGTGCTTCCTACAAACAATCCGCGACGGTGGCTCTTCACGTTCGCCATCCAGGCGATCAGATCCCCAGACGACGTTGAGGAACTAGCGACCGTCGTCGGAGGCGATTATGTCGACAACGACTTTCTTCTTCGGCTTACGACTGCCGAGGGAGTAAACGCCTCGCTATTGGTAGAAGAGCGGATCAACTCGACGACCATAGAGAGCCTTCACGACTCATCGCGTCCGGTAATCGTGGATCTCAGTGAGTCGCCCCCATTCATGAAGACTCGCATCGCCGGCATTGATGTGTACGGTGCTCCCGGACTGCTGAGCAGGGACGTAGCGCCGGCGGAGGCCTCATTCCTCATGACCACTTCCCAGCAGCCGATAGCCCAACTGACCAGCGACATCCAGCGACTCATGCTTTTCCTTTTGATCCTCGCCTTCATCGGCTCGGTTCTATTGGGGTTCTCACTTGCACGGGTCATATCTCGACCTCTTCGAGAGCTTGCCCTCGGAGCGAACGCCATCTCGGCCGGCAACTACGATCAGCACATCGCGGTGCGGACCAAAGACGAAATGGGACAGCTGGCCAGATCGTTCAATGAGATGGCGCAACGGCTTTCGGTTCACATCACGGAGCTAAAAGAGTCGAGAGAAGAACTGAAACGCGCTTTGACTCGCTTTGCCGAAACGCTGCGGTCCACCCACGACCTTGGCCGTCTGCTTCCTCTCGTGCTGGAAACGAGCATTGAGACGCTGCGGGCGGAGCGAGGTTTATTGATGATGATGACCCCGGCGAGAGATTCTCTTGTCGTCAAGGTAGAGCATGGTTTTGATGGGGACGAGTTCGAAGTCAGCGTTGGAGAGGGTATAGCCGGCAAAATCGCCGAGACCGGAGAACCCGTAAGACTTCCAAACGGCGATGGCGCTCCAGACAGGGCCCCGCAAGAGCCGGAGTTTCGCACGAAACTGGCAGTGCCGATCTTTTCGCAAGAGCGAGTGATCGCGGTGCTCATGCTTTACGACAAAGAGGATGGAATGAACTTCAGTGAAGCAGACATGGGAACGCTGCTTTCGATCGCCGACGTGGCAGGAGTCGCGATCGAAAACGTGTTGCTTCACGAGGACATCAAGCGGCAGGCCATCACCGACGGACTTACCGCAACCTGGAACTGGCGCTACTTCCGAATCCGGTACGAGCAGGAGATCGAACGTGCCGCACGATTCAGCAGGCCTTTCTCGCTGTGCGTTATCGACATCGACCACTTCAAGCAATTCAATGACACCTATGGGCATCAGCGCGGCGACTCCGTTCTTATCGAACTTGCCCGCAGGGTCAAAGATCAGATCCGCGACATCGATGCTCTGGCACGCTACGGGGGCGAAGAGTTCGTGCTCATCCTTCCGGAAACTGATGAAGAGGGAGCAGAGAGGACCGCGGAGAAGATCCGCGCATCGGTGGGCGAGACGCCATTCCAGGGAGAGCCCCCGCTGACGGTTACCGTCTCAATAGGTGTGGCGACCTATCCAATCCACGGATCCGATCAAGACACTCTTCTTAATCATGCCGACCAAGCCATGTATGCGGCTAAGGCCGCCGGACGAAATCAGGTGGTGGTGCATCGCCCCCCGGAAGTGGCCTAACCGGCTAACTTCTTCTGCGCGCCTTTCTGGTGCCGATAGACTGACCTTCAAATGAAGGTCACGAAAGCCGTCATTCCCGCCGCTGGGCTGGGAACCAGGTTTCTCCCTGCGACACGAGCTCTTCCAAAGAATCTGCTGCCGGTAATCGATCGGCCCATCATTCAATACGCCGTTGAGGAATTGGTGCGTGCCGGCATCAGCGAGGTTTGGATAGTGATATCGAAGGGCCAGGAGGCTCTGGTAGAACACTTCCGTTCGTCGCCAGAACTCGAATCGGCCTTAGAGGCAAAGGGCAAAGTCGATCTGCTTGCGGAGTTGAAAGCGATACAGCAACTGGCGGCCGTCGATTACGTTTATCAAGACGAACCCCATGGTCTGGGGCACGCGGTTGCCTGTGCCCGCGACCAGATCGGAGACGAGCCGTTCGCAGCACTTCTCCCCGACGAGCTTTTCGATCCTAAGGAGAACTTCTTGGGGCGGATGGTGGAGGTCTTCGACGAATCCGGCCAAGCCGTGGTCGCGGTGCACGATGTTCCCGGTGATGACATCCGTCTCTACGGGGCTATCGATCCAGTCGATCCGAGTGCTGACGTTATGGAAGTCAAAGGCGTGGTGGAGAAACCCGATCCGGCAGAGGCCCCCTCTCACCTTTCGCTGTCGGGCAGGTATGTCCTTGGGTCCGACGTGTTCGACATACTCGATGACCTGCCTCGTGGCGCAGGAAATGAGATCCAGCTCGCCGACGCTTTGGGCGTTCTGGGGGGCCAAGGTCGTCTCAAGGCGATTCGCTACGAAGGCAAACGCTGGGATGTCGGAAAGAAAGAGGGGTTTCTGGAGGCTACGGTGGCCCTCGCGATCGATCGTGATGACGTTGGCCCAGGGTTTCGCCAGTTCCTTGCTTCACTCGGAACCAAATGAGCCCGCCTCGTTCTCGGAAGTTGAGTCACATCGATGCTGAGGGTAGAGCCCGGATGGTCGATGTCTCCGGCAAGAAGGCCACGGAGAGGCGCGCCCGAGCCAAGGCTTTCGTGAGGCTCTCGCCAGATGCTCTTAAAGCCATTGATGACGAGTCTCTCGAGAAGGGGGACGCCTTGACCGTTGCCAAGATCGCCGGCGTGATGGCTGCGAAGAAGACCCACGAGTTGATTCCACTCTGTCATCCGCTCTCACTCACCCATATCGATGTGTCTGTCGAAGTTGTCGAGGGTGGGGTTCTCATTGGCAGCGAGGTCAAAACTACCGAACGGACTGGAGTGGAGATGGAGGCACTTACTGCTGCCTCGGTGGCGGCATTGACCATCTACGACATGTGCAAGTCGATCGATAAAGGAATAACGATCGAATCGGCGATGCTCGTTCAAAAGAGCGGTGGCAAGAGTGGGGATTGGAGCCGCAGTGGATGAGTCTTCCCTCGCCGGGATAGTCGCAGCCGTACTGACGGTGAGCGACTCCGTTGTCGCGGGGGACAGAAAGGATGAAAGCGGGCCGCAAGCGGCGCGCATCCTTTCCGAAGCCGGCGCAGAAGTTGCGACTCAGGACGCGGTCGAAGATGACACCCGGTTAATTGCGGCACGCCTTCGCCAGATGTGCGACCACCTCGAATCCCGGTTGGTGATTACGACCGGGGGCACCGGCGTCTCTCCTCGAGATGTCACCCCAGAGGCGACCGAACGAGTCTCCGATCGTCTTGTTCCAGGGGTAGCGGAGGTGATGCGGTCTGTTTCTCTATCGAAGACCCCTCAGGCAGCCCTCTCTCGGGCCGTGGTGGGTATCAGGGGGAAGTCGCTGATCGTGAACCTCCCGGGCTCACCGCAAGCCGTGAAGGAGTGTATGGACGCAATCCTGCCGGTTCTTCCTCACGCTCTGGAATTGATCGGCGGTCACTCCCCCCACTAACTGGGTTCCGGGGAAGGCTTGGGGCGCTTGAAGTAAGCCACCACACCACCCACGTCTGGTGGTGTGAAGACCGCGACGAGCTCCCACCCATCTTCTCCCCAGTTGTTGAGTATCTCCTGAGCGGCGTGGGGGATTATCGGGACGCTCGCGTATTCCCACTTGGTCATGACAAGTCCTCCTTCGAAAGCCGGTGATAGTTACCCCTGAAATATATGAGGGGGGAGCTGATCTCTGTCTCAGTGGATATCACCTCGCCGACAAAGATGGTGTGATCGCCTCCAGGCACTTCGTCGGTCACCCGACACTCCAAAAAACCGATAGCTCCAGGGAACAGCGGGACTCCGGTCTTCGGCCCCGGCCGAACTTCCAAATCTTCGAAACGATCTATCCCGCTTTGTGAAAATGTCTGAGCGATCTCCTCTTGGCCGGCCGAGAGGATGTTGGCCCCGAACACTCTCGATCGACTTACGGCTCCGTGGGTTCTCGAGGCCTGATCCAAAGAAACCTGGACCAGCGGAGGATCGAGCGAGACGCTGGTGAAGGAGGTTGCGGTCATCCCGTAAAAGTCACCGTCCAAGACCGTCGTGACTATCGTCACTCCCGCCGCGAGGTTACTCATGACCTCGCGGAAATCACCGTCAGAGATCACTGGCCCGAAGCGTTTAGCGGCCTGCTCTTTTTTCGATCCAGTCCACAACCAGGCGGACCCCAACTCCGGTTGCGCCCTTGCGGATGTAATGGTCGTGCTTGTCTGCTCGGGCTGGACCCGCGATGTCGAGGTGAGCCCATGGCGTGTCACCAACGAAGTCCCTGAGGAAGAGCGCTCCGAAGATGGGGCTTCCATATCGTCCGCCGGTGTTCTTGACGTCTGCGACGTCGCTATCGATGTCTTTGCGGAGTTCGTCAAGAAGCGGCATTTCCCAGACCCTCTCGCCCGTGCGGGCCGCACTGTCCCTGATCTCGCGTGCCAGACGGGGCTCATTCGCAAAGAAGCCCGTGACCTTCTTTCCGAGCGCGATCATCATTCCACCCGTAAGCGTGGCCAGGTCGATCATGGCATCAGGCTTCTGATCCACCATCCAGGCCAATGCGTCCGCAAGGACCAACCTGCCCTCGGCGTCGGTGTTCAGGACTTCGGAAGTGCGGCCCCCGTAGTGGCGAATGACGTCCCCTGGTCTGACTGCGTTTCCGCTCGGCATGTTCTCTGCGAGAGGAATCGCCGCGATGACGTTGATCTTCGGCTTTAGCTCCGGGAGCGAAGTGATAGCGGCGATCACTGCGGCCGCTCCCGAACAGTCCGTCTTCATGGTCTCCATTCCCTCGGCGGTCTTGAGCGACAGGCCACCGGAATCGAAGGTGATTCCCTTGCCGATGATGCCAAGCATCCCCTTTGCTCCCCGCGGTGAATAGCGAATCGTAAGGAACCGGGGGGGCGATGAGCTGCCCTGTCCCACGGTCAAGATTCCGTTCATCCCCAGTTTCTTGAGTTCCTTTTCTCCCAGGATCTCTGCTGTCAGTCCCGCGGCTTCGGCTCTCTTCGCAGCCAGGTCGGCGAATCCTGCCGGGCCCCGCACTCCGCCGGGCTCGTTGACGATATCGCGGGCCCAGTTCACCGCTTCGGCCAGCAGCCTGCCGCGATCTGCTTCCCGATCGCTTTTCTTGGCAGCGCCGAGGTACACGGTCTGCTCGATTTGCTTCTGCCCATTCGACTTATAGCGGTTGAACTTGTATCCGCCCATCAGAAATCCCTCGACCGCTGCCTGGCGAGCGCCGGCTGCGTCGGGAAGATCGAAAGCGACGGTCTTGAAAGAGGCCGTTTTAGAGGCCGCGGCCCCGGCTGCCCTTCTGACCTCTTCATGGGTCACGCGGTCCTCGCCCAATCCCACCGCAAGAACCACTCCTGCGTTGGTCCTTCCAAAGGTCGGGATGATGGCGTGCTCGCCGACCTTGGCTTTGAAGGCGATCCTTTCCAAATGCTCGGTGAGACCGCCCCCGAGGGCCTTATCCACCTGGGTACCCTGCCTGGTGAGCTTGTTGCCCTTGCGGATCCCAATCACCAGAGCATCCACCTTCATCTCGCTTAGTGGGGTGCTGGTCGAGTCGATTTTCACCACGGGGGACCTCCTTGTTTACGTCTGTCTCAGAGGATGGGCAGTCTATCGGGGAGTTGGGAAATCCGAAGAGGCCCCCAAGCGTCGTGCTACGGTTCGGCGAAGCCCATCAAGTAGCGGGGTAGCTTCAGCTTTGACTCTAGTAGCGGTAATTTTGCTGGCAGCCCTGTGGCTCGGAGTTTTCGTACCAGCGTTAGTCCGAGCCAGACAAGACACCTCCCCAATTGTCAGTGTCGGTGCGTTCCGGCGCGGCATGCGAGCACTATCGGGAGGACAGATGACGGGAGCAGCTGGGCGTTGGATCCTCACCCCGGGGGGGCCGGAGGCAATCGAAGAACCGAAGCGTCGAGCAACAAGACGCCGCCGCAAGATATTCCTGGGTCTTCTCGCAGCTGCAGCTCTCACGCTCGTCATGGGACTCATCCCTGATCTCAGATGGCTGCTTCGTTTTCACATAGCTTTGGACTTCCTAATCGTTGGTTACGTCTTGTTTTTGATACAGGCGCGCCAGCAACGTGAGCGGTACGTTCCGCGCCATGCCCCGCCGGCTGAGACCGAGCCGGCCCTCGAGGAAGACCGGTTCCTCAAAGCCGGACAGTTCTAAGCCTCAATTCGGCTACGCTTGAACGATGGATCTAGAAAAGCTTTCTGCCTCCGTGAGGGGAACCCTCGACGCCAAGCATGCAGCCAGGGAGAAGGGTCTCCCCCTTTGCAGGAAAGCCATCCGCCTGTCGGCTAATGCGATCCGAGCGGTCCATCGAGGTGAGAAGGACACCGCCGAGAAGTTGATCGAAGAGGCGCGTGCATGTCTCGATGAAGCCCAGGAGTCCATGGCCGAGCACCCCGACATTCGATACGCCGGGTTCTTTCACGATTCCGCCAAGGAATACGCCGAAGCCCGTCTCACTCTTGCCCTCGTGTTCAATCTCTCGTTTCCATCCCCGACCGATGTCGGCGTAGAAGTCCCCGCCTATTTGAATGGTCTCGGAGAGACGATCGGCGAGTTGCGAAGACATGTCCTTGATCTCATGAGACACGGCGAGCTCGAAAGATCGGAGCGACTCCTCGAGTCAATGGACGAGATCTACTACCTGCTCACTTCGATGGATTACCCAGACGGTATGACCGGGGGACTCCGAAGAACAACCGACGTTGCCCGTTCGATCATCGAAAGAACAAGGGGCGATCTGTCTACGACCCTGATTCAGCAGAAGCTGATCAGCTCTCTAGAAAGAGAGAGCGAAGGGAACTAAGCGGATTCAATCGCCCTGTCCGGGGGCTTTACAATTACTCATTCGAGGGGCTGTAGCTCAGTTGGTAGAGTGCTGCGTTCGCAATGCAGAGGTCAGGGGTTCGAATCCCCTCAGCTCCACTGAACCGGTCATAACGCGAACCAATGTATGCGCATGACCGAGCGTATTTCCCACATGAATGGACGCCGACCTCCTTTAGTTACTTTCCCGAAGGAGGTCTTTCTTGCACCGATTCGATGAGAACGATCAAGCCAATTGGGATGGACATCTTTTCCGCAAACAAAGCGCCGAGACGGGGGAAGGTGCCGACGAGACTCCAAGGAATTTTACGGAATCGATGGAACAATGTGTCGATGTCAGATCCAACTCAACCAACTCATGGCCTTCGCCTATCCCGCGACTTCTATTTCGAGATTGTTCGCCCGTTGATTCACCAGTTTGTTGACACAAGACCACACTCTGCCGCGCTTATCGGCTTCGGTTCCGAGGTTCTCGGTTACGACGATGCCCGGTCAACAGACCATAACTGGGGGCCACGCGTGCGAATTTTCTTCGATGACGAGGCTAAGAAGACTAGCTTCGACGAACTGCGCGCCCAGATAGCTCAGCGGTTGCCTCAGAAGTTCTCAGGTTATCCGACAGCCTTCGACGTCGACTCGGTCGAAGTCTTTGATCTTACGGAATATGTCGATATGACCCTTGGGTTTGATCCGAGGAAAGGGGTCAAACTGCGGGACTGGCTCTCCACTCCCTCTCAGCTTTTGCTAGAGGTCACGGAGGGCGAGGTGTTCCACGATGGACTGCGTCAGTTAGAAGGCATCCGCTTCGCGCTCGAATGGTATCCCCACGACATCTGGCTCTATCTAATCGCATGCCAGTGGAAGCGCATCTCACAGGAGGAAGCCTTTGTTGCTAGAACGTTCGAGGTTGGGGACGAGATAGGCAGCCGCCTGGTGATCGCAAGGCTCGTTCGTGACTTGACACGGCTTTGTCTTCTGTTCGAACGGAAATATGCGCCATACACCAAATGGCTAGGCTCTGCGTTCCGGAAATTGAGTAGCTACGACGTCCTAGCGCCTCACTTCGAAAAGGCACTAAGCGCGAAAACCCACGAGGATCGGGAGATTGCTCTTACCAAGTGTTATGAGAGCGCTGGTCAAATCCACAATGAACTGAAAGTCACTGAGGCAGTTGATCCCAGTCCAAGGATCCGCCACCGTAGACCGTTCGACGCCGAACGCTTTGTCGAAGCAACGATGGAGGCAGTGACGGATGAACAAGTTCTCTCCCTCCCGAGACACGTAGGCTCGGTCGACCAGTTCGTTGACAGCACTGACGTTTTAAGCTCGGCCCTGCGCGCACGGTTGGTATCAGCTTTCTATGAGACCTAATTACGCCCCGCGGCACGTGGGACGGTGGCGCGAACGTGTTTTCGGAAATGCATGAGGCTAAATGCGTCGCTCTTTGCCTATGCCTAGCAGAAGAAAGCAAGGATCCGCTGTGACAGAGCCGCCGAATGATTTCTCGATCGACGAACCGCTTGTGCGCTCGTTGCTCGAAGAGCAGCACCCAGACCTCGCGCACCTTCCGCTCGCCCATGTGGACGCGGGATGGGACAACGCACTGTGGCGACTCGGCGAGGAGTTGGCCGTCCGCATGCCTCGCCGCGAGACCTCGTCGTGGCTGACAGAGAGAGAGCTGCAATGGCTCCCTCAGGTCGCCCCGAGGCTCCCACTTCCCGTGCCAGTTGCGCTTCGGGTGGGTGCGCCTGGATCTGGCTACCCATGGCGTTGGGCGGTCGTTCCCTGGCTCGGCGGAGAGCCAGGTGACCGTGAACCGATAACGGATCCTGACAGTGCCATCGTGCTCGCGAGGTTTCTCCGTGCCCTCCATGTGCCGGCGCCTTCAGATGCGCCCTTCAACCCGTTTCGCGGGTCGGTTCCTCTCTCGGAGCATTTGGGCGGCGCCGACTTCGAGCGGACCCTCAGCGATGTGTCAGATCTCGTCGACGTCGACCGGATCCGCCTAGTTTGGGAGGACGCGACAGCAGCACCACCCTGGGAAGGCGAACCGATGTGGTTGCACGCTGATCTTCATCCGGCCAACGTCATGATCACCGCGGGCGCACTGACCGGCATCGTTGATTTCGGTGACATGTGCGCCGGGGACCCTGCCAATGACCTCGCCGCCGGATGGACGCTGCTGCCGAGGGAGGCGCTCTCGACGTTCCTCGAAGCTTACGGCGACATCGATGCAGCCATGTTGAGGCGAGCTCGAGGGTGGGCTCTCCGCTGCGGGATCTCACTCATTGGAATAGGGCTTGCTGGAAAGCGCGGCCTCCCGGGCGGCAAGTCCTCGTGGCTTGGTGGCGGCCTCGCCACGATCGAGAACGTCCTCTTGCAGTAGCCGTCCGGCATTGGATGGCGAGGGACCTACGCGATGGGCAGCTAGATTCGACCTGACAAATTGGGGTCTAATCGTTGTGAGATCCGGAGGGAGTGCGCTTGACGGTGCCGTGATCGCCTTCGACACAGAGAACATCAACGTGTCGGAAGACAGGCATGATCTAGCGTGCCTTTGGGATTTACGTGTGGACTCGGAAGCAAGAAAAGGAGGTCGGTGTTTTTGATAGAAGCGGCAAGCGCTGACACAGGGATGTTCACTTGGAGCAATCAATCGATCCGCGTACCTCCAACTTCCTCATGAGATTCAGCTCATTTGGAGGAAGAGCCTCTCCCAATGATGCACTTGGCAGGATGCGGTTTAACAGGCGGATGCTACCGATCAGTTAGCGAGACTCACCGTGATTAGATCGATGACCGCCGACGATATCGATACTGTCGCCTCCCTGGCTTCTCGGGCGTTCGCGGCCGAGGGGCGAGAACTTGAGGAGTATGCGGGAGAAGCAGGTAAGTCCGCCTGGCTCAAGCGCGTTCAACGAGAAGATGGCTGGGTGCTGCTAAAGATTGAAGACGAAAAGATCATTGGAGCCTGTCACGGGGAGCCCGAGTGGGACTTCGAGGACAGGAGGCCGGTTCCGGGCATAGCTCATCTCTCTGGCCTTTTCGTTGAGCCTGAGCTATGGGGGAAAGGCGTCGCCCGCGACCTACTACGTGCCACAGTCGACCTCCTCCGGAGCCGCGGGTTCAGAAAGAGTCGTCTTTGGGTCACCGTTGACAACACCCGGGCAGTGCCCCTTTACAAGTCGGAAGGCTGGCGGGAAACGGGCAGGCTAACCTTGGCATCCGACGGCAAACAATTGGCGGAGTATGAGAAGGAATTGATGGGGTGACCGTCCAATCCGTATGAGGGAGTCAGCAATTCCGAAGGAACTTGCCAAACCAACGGCAATCCTCGTCGACTTGGACGACACACTCATTGACGATAGCGGTGGCTTGGAGATTTCCTGGAAAACGGCTTGTCACGAGGCTGCGTCCAGATTGGGTGGAATGACTGCCGAGGACCTTCTGGCTTCAATCCACCAAGCTCGCGAGTGGTTCTGGTCTGACCCAGAGCGTCATCGGACCGGAAGAGCCGCCCTTCGCACGACTACCCGTCACATAGTTCATCTTGCCCTGCAGGACCTCGGAATAGATGACCTCGAACTGGCGAGAGACATTGCCGAGAGATACCGTGACCTCAGGGATGAAGCGCTGGTCCTATTCCCCGACGTGCTTGACGCCTTGGACAAGCTAAAGGGGGCGGCTATCAGGCTCGCCCTCGTCACCAATGGCAGCGGGCCTGCCCAGCTAAGCAAGATTGAGCGCTTCGAACTCGCTCGCTTCTTCGACCATGTCCAGATTGAGGGAGACTTCGGGGTAGGGAAACCCGACCCAAGTGTTTACCTCAACGCGCTCGACAAGCTGAAGGCCGACCCATCAAATGCCTGGAGTGTTGGCGACAACCTGGAATGGGACGTTCTCGCTCCGAAACGCTTGGGTTGCACTGGGATATGGATCAGGTACCAGCGTGACGATCCTCTCAGGAGGCGACTGTCTAGTGAATCTCGGTACACAGAGAACCCGGATCAGCCGGACCGAATCATTGATTCCTTCGTCGAATTGCCGGGCTTGCTTCAATGATGGACTAGGACCTGGGTGGTGACCTGACAGGTGCCTAGTCGCGCCCGGTCGCTGAGCCACTAGCTCTTGAAGTGCTGATACTCCCAGTAGTGAGGCGGGTTCTCCATCTTGACGCCACCCACCCAGACGACGTGGTGAGTCGTTTCGATCTCACCTGAAGAATTGGTGTTGCGCTCGGCGAAGAGTTCGTATCGGGAATCGTCGGCGGATGGAGGCGGTCTCCCGGTATAGGCCCAGATAGAGCACTGGAACTTTAGCCATTCATAGATGTCTGGGTAGTAGCGCTTGGAGACGATGTCGGCGGCGATCCGAACGCTCACCCCGTTTCGCTCCATGGCTACCTTGGCTTGATCGAGCACGTTCATGATCTGGTTGGCGCGCTCTCCCTCCCCAAAGACCTCCCGCACTTCCTGGTGGTGTAGCCCGCCGATCGTCTCCGAGAAGATCGTGCCCCCGGGCTTGAGCGCATAGAGCGCCGCCTGGATGGTGATGCTGGTTCCTCCGAGAGGCCCCCTCTCGGTGAAGACGAAGTCGAAGGAGTCCCTGTCCAGGCGTTCCGGGATCTCCACGGCCGGAAAGAGCATGAACTCCACGTTAGATACGCCTCGCTCCTTCTTGTTCATCTCGGCGATCTCGAGGTGCTCTGGGTCGTTGTCGATCCCGACTCCGTGCCCGAATCTGTTGTGATGCTCCAGCAGGGTCAGACCGCTTCCGCATCCGATGTCCAATACCCGCATATTGCTAGTGAACTGAGACGCGATGAAGTCGGGGGCAGGTGGATTCAGCCTGGAGTCGATCCTCGATTCGTGGGCAGGCCCGCGGTAGAAGGAATAGTCGTGGCTGAGGATCTCCTTCAGCTTGCCCTTGTTTATGCGCATCTATCGCCGCTTCTCATTCTTCACGCTCCCCGGCGCGCCTTGGCCAAAAGAGACGTCAATCGTTCGACCGCCGGTCGCGGGGACAATCCCTCCTTCACGAACCAAGCGGCCGCCCCCACCATCAGTACAACCCTGTAGACCGGGCCCAACTGATCGAGTCTCTCGACGGTTTCGGGGTCGGGCTCGTAACCCTCCAGGAGCGCCGACAGGGATTCCTCCTCCCACTTGGAGAAGGTCGCGAGATCCCAGATCGGATCTCCCGACGCGACGTCCTCGAAGTCGATGACGCCCGTTACTTCGGTCCGCTCTGGATCCACGATCACGTGACCCTTCTGAAAGTCACCATGGATGAGGCGCGGGTCTTCGTAGCCGTCCAGCTCCGAAGCCCGTTCGTCCAGCAACTCCCAAACGCCGGCCAAGAGCGAGGGATTCAGGGGAGAGTTCTCCTGCAGGCGGCGGAGCCGGTGCTCGACCCTAGATACCAATGCCTTGTGCCAGGAGGGGTGTTTGCCCTGTATAAGCTCGGGATCTATCGGACCGAACCTCTCCGTGATGCGCGAGTGGAGCCGACGCAAGAGCCCTCCGGTCTGAACCAGAAGCGACCTGGTCGCGGGATCCTCGAAGTGGTCATCGCGAGGATCCATTAGTTCAGAAAAGTCTATCCCCGGGATCTCTTCGATCAGCAAAAAGTCCGCAGGAAAGCGCCTACGGTCCGTGTCGAGCGCGATGACTGCGGGACCGGGCACGTCCAAGCGTCGCGCTTCCTCCAACCCCCAAGCTTCAGCCGCAACCGGGATCTGGTCGTCGGGGTCGGTGGACGATTTGAAGATCAGACTTCGGCCTTCGACGTGCACGCGGCAGGCAAGACGGCCGAAGCTGGCATCGATCGGTTCGACCCGCTCGACAGCTTCGCCCAATAGCCCCGCGACAACTTCGCCAACCATGGATTGGTAGTTGGCACTCCCTCCAGCGCCTTCAGGAGCCACAGATGAAAATCCCCGTGTGATTGCTGATCTCGAAGATCCCTTTCCGCTCTAGTACAGCCTCGACTTCACTTCGAAACTCCCTCATCACCGCGTCCCATGTCAGCGACTCCGGGAGCTTATGTTCATGAAAGCTCCTAACACTCTCTAGGTAGTCGAGGATCGGTTCGACCTCGGGCACCTCCAGCCGGGCGCGCACATCGTCACGGATGACGACCTCGAAGAAGGGACGCAACATCGCTTCTCCCTCTTCCATCCGAAACCTCCTCGCGCTGGAGAGGACCGGCTCCTGAGCCCCGGACCCAAGTCGCGTCACCACACGATCGAAGGTCTCCCTTAACTGCCGCATGTGTTGGAGTCCATTCGTAGCCACAACAACCCTTCCCCCAGGGCGCGTTACCCTCCTTAGCTCCGCGATCGCCGCCTCGATGTCCGGGACGTGATAAAGCATGTGGATGCAAAGGGTGGTGTCGAAAGTATCTTCAATGAATGGAAGGTGCAGTGCGTCGGCGACTGTTACCGTCGACGTGGCCTTCCTCGCCTCTTGGACCATTCCAGGAGAGAGGTCAACCCCCACGACAATCTCAGACCGGTGGGAGAGCTTCTCGAGGTAGGTGCCAGGTCCACACCCAACATCCAATGCGCTCCCGACGGACCCATCGATCCTGCTGACGATCCAGTCGCTCAGGTCCACCCGGGGGTTTTGGAACCTGTATATCTCCCGCCGGGAGCGAAGATTGTCGCTGTCATGGTAGGCCTGGTTGACGAGATGATCCCGGTCTGTGAATCGCTGCTCAGCCTCCACGGACATGTAGCTTCCCAGAAAGCGTCACTCGGAATCGACTTGCTTCTAGATTCCACTGCTGGAGGACACTCGAGCGCAGATCTCCGCATATTTCTTGACGTTGATTTTGAAGAGGTTCTTAGCCGTGCCTGCGTGCGGGATGTTGCTCTGTTTGGATCAGTTGAAGAGGTCGAGACGCGCTACCAAGCCAGATATATCTCAGGGCAACGGCTTTATCTCCAAGAGGTAGAGCCGCACGCTCTCTCCGGCATCGTGATCGACAACAACAATCCGTCGTTACCTCGAGTAATGAGGTCATTAGGCCAGCGCCGCTGACAAATCCGTTCAGGACCAACCAAACAGGTCAGCGACCCTCCCCACGATTTCCTCTACCCGCTCCGCTCCATCCACTGTAATTGTCGCAAGGCCCAACTCGGCAGCCAGGTCCCTTACGTGGGCCGCCATCAAGGAGTCCCTAGCGATGATGTTCTCCGATGCGAAGTCGGGATCGCTGGTCATTGCTGGCGCCCCCATGCCCCGCCGGCGGCGCGCCCACCTTATGAACTCGGGTGTCCCTATCAAGAAAACGCTCCGGCTCTGGTCCGTCGCTTGAGACGCAACGAGCTCTGGGAAGAGTCCGGCACCATGAGCGATGATTCGTTCTCCCGAGAGGGCTTCTAGGTCCTCAAGCACAAGCGGGAATCTCTGCGTCCAGGAGCGTATCGTTCGTCCAGCCATCTCGGCTGGCGGGCGAGAAAGCCATCGCTCATCGTGGGCCTGCCGCCTCGTCTCAGGATCTTCGATCCTGTCTATGATCTGGCTCGAACGACCCATCCTCTCCAAGTGATCACGCTCGGCTGCGTCGTAGTTGTACACGACTGCACCCGAGCTCGTTCCAAGCAGGGATGCAACGGAGCTCTTGCCAGAGCAGACAGAACCTCCAATCCAGTAGATCAACGTACACCTCCTTGTTTGTGCTTGAAGTGTGGGACATAAAACCCGCTTGCGGGAAGACACCCCTCGCGAGGGATAATGGAAGAGAGGGGAACTTCAGCACGTTGTCTAAGGACTTCCGCCATCGTCGACCTCCTAACGTAACGATCAACACCAACAGAGTCGATTCTCGGATAGATCCAAGACCAGTGACCACTCAGCCGCCTCGCGTAGCCCTTGCCCGTGAAGAAGCCAACTGATTAGGAGATCTGTCTGATGGACCTAGAGTTGTTGACAGAAATCGTAAGCAGGCGCTTTGGGATTATGTATGCAGAACTCCGGCGAGAGATCGAGGGACTAACTGACGAGGCATTGGCATGGAAACCGATGCAAGATACATCCTCCATATCGACCCTGGTCGTTCACACGCTCGGATCCATCGGGGAACTCCTCACGGTCGTCCGAGGCAGTCCGATTGAAAGAGATCGGGAGGCCGAGTTCACGATCGGATCATCCCTAAGCATGCACGAGCTTCAAAGCCGAATCGATAAATCCCAGATCGCGTTTAAGGAAGCGATGACGCAAATCACGTACGAGGATCTGAACCGTCCCCGTTCTAGACCCCATCGGAATGTAACCCTCCCTGGCCTCGAATGGATATTCGTGACCTTGCTCCACGCTAGTGAACACATTGGCCAGATCCAAATGACCAAACAGGGATTTCTGCAGTCTCGCTAAGCGTCAGGCCCGCTGAGCAAATCCCATACGTGGGCGAGAGCATTGGGAGTGGCAAGCGTTCAGCCGACGCGGAAGAGGCCTGACGATTTAGCAATCCTTCCGCATGGGAACGAGAGCCGGTTCGTGACGTCTAGGGAAGAAGCCGTATAGTCCCTTCTTGCAACGGAGAGTCCATCCTCCGGCCCGGCGTGCTTAGCGCTAAGCGTTCCGATTTTCGCAGTTCATCCGGAGCAGACACCTCGCTCTTCCTGACCAACTTATCCCTCCGCCCCCCTTCGGACGGGTCTAAGGCGATTCTACGGCCTGCTTTTTGCGCTCAAGACGCCAAAAGAAGGGCAACGGAGACCGGAGGCTCCGGCGGCAGGCTTCAAATCAGTTCGGCACCACCCCCCATTCAATCGGCCAACGGTTGCAGACTTTCCGGGACTGAAGCGACAGCAGGTTGTTGGGCGACAACCTTCTGTTGACCTCCTCGGTTGTTGAGTATATAACCCCTCTATAACCCCAACTAATTTAGGGAGGGAGCTATGCCCAAGATCAACGTTTACCTGCCCGACGAGCTCGCGGATGCGGTTCGGGATGCCCAGGTTCCAGTTTCCGCGATCTGCCAGGCTGCGCTGGAACGAGCGGTGAGGGATGTGGCAGCCCTTCGTGCATCAGATTCAGCCCCATCCGAGCAATCCGCCCGGGGTCCGTTTGAAAGATTCACTCCCCGGGCTCATCAGGCGATCGCTCTTGCCGAGAAGGCAGCGCGTGAGCAACCCAATTCGCAAGTTGATACCGAGCATCTATTGCTCGGCATCCTTGACGAGGGAGGGAACCTCGGATTGCGGCTACTCACATCCTTGGAGATCGAGGTTGAAGACCTAAGAACCGAACTCCGGGCGTCGATGACCGCTTCAGGCAAGGTAAAGGCAGACAAGAAACGACTCGCGTTCAGCCCCCTGGCTAAGAAGGCTTTGGAACAAACCACCTTAGAGGCACTGCAACTTGGCCATAACTACGTAGGTTGCGAGCACCTTCTACTCGGGCTCGTCGCTACAGAGGAAGGCTTGGCCAGCCAGGTGTTGCGTCGGATGGGAGTCGAACTTCGAACCACAAGACAAGCAGTGATGACGGCTCTCTCTGGATTCATTCATGCTATGGCCAATCCTCCAAAACCGAAGTCGCCAACTTCGGACCAAGCGATAGTGGAGGAGATACTGAGGCGGCTCGAGTCTATAGAGCAAAAACTTGCCTGATCTGAGGAAGCTTGCGGCATCAGTACACAATCAGGACACAAGACGCCGAAAAACAACGCGAAAGCTCGACGAAACGCGATCAACCTGAGTGCAGCCAAAGACGTTGTTGACCTGCAGGTTTGCGTGTTTTCGCGTTAGCGCGGGTAACTCCGCGCAACAACTTAGCTGGCCTTCGCAATGCAGAGGTCAGGGGTTCGAATCCCCTCAGCTCCACTGAACCGGTCATAACGCGAACCAATGGCAGCATGAGTGTGAATGGGCGAATTTCTTCACGCGATTGGACACTGCCGTCCCGTTATCTTCTTCGGATCCTTTTTCCAGGATCAAGCGAGAAGATCGATCTGGCAGTCATAGACGGGAAGAGAGCTGCTGTTTACCACTCTGACAATGCACTCTCCTCATGTAGCCTGGACGGTGGGTAGACACTCCTTCCCCTAAGGTCGCCTACGGGGAGTCCGTCTGCTCAAGTACGAGTTAGGCAGACCAAGGGGCTGATGCATGACGACTGCGCTTCGAATTCCGGATCGGTTGGCGCACACCGTCGTCTCGGCGTTCGGCGATGTCGGACGCAACTGGCTGGCGCGACTCCCGAGTCTGGTCGCTGACGCGGCGTGTGCTTGGCAGCTGCATGTGGGCGCCCCGTTCGAGCCGGGCGGCAACGTCGGGTGGGTTGCTCCCGTACGTCGAGCGGACGGCAGCGACGCGGTGTTGAAGGTGGAGTGTCCGGGTCATCGCAATCCCTGGGCGGCAAAGGGCCTGCAACACTGGGCTGGTCGCGGAGCGGCGCGACTTTTCGACTCCGACGAGGCGAGTCAGGTCTTGCTGCTCGAGCGGTGCGTGCCCGGCACGAACGGTGATGACCTCGACGTCGCGACCGCGAACGAAATCGTTGCGTCAGTACTCGCTGAGTTACACGCAGTCGAACCTCCTGCAGAGGACGGGTTCGAGCCACTCGCGATGTTGGTGGAGAGTTTCCGCGAGACGATGTGGGACTGGTTCGATCGGTTTGAGCGGCCGGTGGATCGAGGCGTCGTCGCGCAGGCGGACGAGCTGTTCACGTCCCTGACCTCATCTTCTACGGACACGGTGTTGCTACACGGCGATCTTGGGCCGGGGAACGTGGTGCTTTCGGAGCGTGGATGGTTGGCGATCGATCCGTATCCAGTGCTGGGTGATCGCGCGTTTGACGTGGGGCACTCTCTGTCGCGTTGTGACCTGCGTGACGCTCGGGAGCAGGTCGCCTTTTTTGCCGATCGTCTGGATCTTGATGAGCGACGCATCGCGGGCTGGACGTTCGCGTGCTGTGTGGAGGTCGCGCTGGAGTGCAGGTCGGTCGGAGACGCGATGGGGTTCCGCGAATACCTCGACCGTACGGAACAGCTCTCATCGCAGCGCCTGGTGTAGCAAAGCTCAGGGATCTAGAAAGTGTGGCGTCTCGCTCGGGTAGATGGCGGACCACTATAGGCGGTGACAACGCCGCGATTCCCGGCTGCGCCTGGGGGGATGTGCTCTCTTGTCAGCGGTCCTTCTTGACCGCATAGAAGGCAACGCCCTGCCATCGGACCGCGAGGCAGTAAGCCTCGACCCCCTTGTGCAAGCTCGGGAGGGGCCGCCTCGAGAGCGGCGGTTGGAATCTGGATCTCACCATCTGTCGGATTAACTAGAACTCGCCAACTCACAGGATCATGATGCCATTTGGTGCCGACTGGTGAGCTGTTGAACCCTCGACATTAAGTCGTCGAGGAGGCTAGCCCCGCTGTAGCACCGCATCGCGCGCGAGATTGGCGCGAGACCCGCGCGAGATCGCGTGTCCCTGAAGGAGGGGCATACAGCGTTATTCCCTAATTGGGACCCAGGGCTCGGACGATTGCCGTCTCGACAGATCCGAATCTCCTCCAGACCGTTGAAGGGTCAGGCAGTTCACTCTTTCTCCGAAAGTCTGAGTAAACGGGAGGTCTCCCGGTCTCACGGTTGAACTCACTGATGGCCTCCAGGACCCGATCCTCACTCCACGCCCTATTGCTAGCACTGCGTCGAAGGGTTTCGATCGATTTCTCTCGATAAGTATCGTTTCGTTGATGCCGGTTCCTCAGGACCTCAGAGCATTTGGCAGCCACGTCCGGATCGGTTGAAACGGCTCGTCCTGGAGACTTTGACCAGGTCAGGGCCCATATCCAATTGGTTCGCGTTATGGTGGGTTAACTCCACTGAAGCGGTCATAACGCGACTAATGGCAAGCGCTTCCCCATCCGTCAATACACTCGTAGGCTCTTAAGGCATAGAAAGTGAGAAGGTCTCGGAATGGAGCGGCAAGAACTCGACTCCTTCTACGACCAGACGCGTCTTAGGAGTGAGGCATACGCAGACTCCAAAAACCTCGTGGCTCGTGCCGACATCTACCGCTTCGCGGTGCCAGACATCGCATTTCCTAGCTGGGCTTTATCTCACCTCTCCAACAATCTCGGCGTCAGCCTGGACGTTGGGTGCGGCCCCGGCTTCTATCTCCGAAAGATCTACGAGGCTGGCAGTTCTAACCAGTTATTCGGAGTAGATCTATCGGACGGAATGTTGAGAGAGGTTCAAAGTAGGATCGCCTCGCTTTGCGTGGCGGATGCTCAGAGTTTGCCTTTTGGAGACAAGAGTTTCGATACCGTTCTTTGCATGCACGTCCTCTACCACGTTCCCGACATCGCTCTCGCGGTGGCCGAGTTCCGCCGGGTATTGAAGCCTGACGGATATCTCCTGGTAGCCACCAACGGGCCCCGACACCAGCAACGACTTCGAGAAGTCCTTAATGAGGCCGTCCCTGATACGACAGCCACATCTCCTGCGAAGGTGTGGCCGGAACACCGATTTGATTTGGACAAGGGACAGGGGATCCTCGGAACTCATTTCCATTCTGTCGAGCGGTTCGATTTAGCTCGAGAACTGATTGTTCCCGAAGCTGAACCGGTCGTGAGATACCTTGCGAGTACCCGCTCTCTGGGTGAGGAGAGGCTGCCCGAAGGCGTGACTTGGGACGAGGTCCAACAGACTTTCAGAGGAATTGTCGAGCGGGAGATCGAAGAGAAAGGCGCCTTTCGGACCCCGATCCATGCGGGCGTCTTCGTATGCAAATGATCCAACCCGACCAGGTCCAAGTAGGGTCGCGGAGTCAGATCGCTGCGTCATCGGCAGGACGCAGGCAGAACGGTATATAAAAAGCGGCCATGACTTTCGATCCCGCTAAGTTCGAGGAACTAAAGTGGCGAAACATCGGCCCCCCAAGGGGCGGAAGAGTCGTCGCCGTGGCGGGACATCCGGTCGACCCCATGGCCTTTTACTTCGGGGCCTGCGCCGGCGGCGTATGGAAGACCACCGACGGCGGAGCTTATTGGGAGAACGTCTCGGATGGTTTCTTCACCTCCGCGTCGGTGGGGGCCATCGCAGTCTCGCAATCGGATCCTAATGTGATCTACGTCGGTACGGGCGAGTCTTGCGTGCGCAATGACGTTTCTCCCGGCGACGGTGTCTACAGATCGACTGATGGGGGAGCGACCTGGCACCACCTCGGCCTGAAGAAAACCCGGCATATCTCGAGGGTGCGCATCGATCCTTCTGATTCCAATCGGGTCTATGTTGGCGCTTTGGGGGATATCTTCGGCCCAAGCAAGGAGCGAGGCGTTTACCGTTCGACCGATGGCGGAGCGACTTGGAACCAGATCCTTTTTCGGAGCGAAAATGCCGGAACGGCGGATCTCTGGCTCGATCCCTCCAACCCCCGCATCCTTTATGCGGCTGTATGGCAGGCACGCCGCACCCCATGGTCGATGGAAAGCGGAGGTCCGGACTCGAGCCTGTATAGATCCCTCGACGGTGGCGACACCTGGGATGACATCACTGAACGGGATGGCTTGCCGAAGGTCGTCAAAGGAAGGATGGGGATTGCCGCCTCACCGGCTCGACCGGGCAGAGTCTGGGCGTTGATCGAAGCCGACAAGGATAAAGGCGGCCTCTATCGCAGTGAGGATTACGGGGAGACGTGGGAGCGAATCTCCGAGGAGCGGGGAATCCAGGGACGGCCCTGGTACTACAGTCACATAGTCCCTGACCCTCAGGACCCGGAGAAGATCTATTCGCTCAACTTCCAGTTCTGGCGCTCGACGGATGGAGGCGGGACGTTCCAGGAGATCCCGACGCCTCACGGGGACAACCACGATCTTTGGATCGATCCCAATAACCCGCTGCGAATGATCGAGGGAAACGATGGCGGCGCATGTGTTTCCTTCAATGGGGGAGAGTCATTTTCTTCGATCTATAACCAGCCGACCGCGCAGTTCTACCACGTAGCGGTCGACGCGCGATTTCCATATCGGGTTTACGGAACTCAGCAGGACAACTCGGCGATAAGCGTCCCGAGCCGGACACGAACCAGCGCGATTCCGTTCTCTGAGGCTTACTCCGTCGGTCACTCGGAAAGCGGTCATATCGCGGTCGACCCCAAGGACTCCGACGTCGTCTTCTCGGGCGCGGTCGGCAGCTCACCGGGTGGAGGGGGGCCGCTTTTGCGTTACGACCACAAGACCCAGCAGATCCGAAACGTCGCGGTCTGGCCCGAGTACACCTGGGGCGAGAACCCGGGGGATCTCGAGCACCGGTTCAACTGGACCTATCCGATCGTGTTCTCTCCGCATGACCCCTCCCTTTTATATGTGACGGGCGAGGCCGTCTTCCGGTCCAAAGATCACGGATCGAGCTGGGAGCAAATCAGCCCCGACCTGACGCGAAACGACAAGTCGAAACTCAAGGCATCCGGCGGACCGATCACCAAGGACACTTCGGGAGCCGAGCACTACTGTACGATCTTCGCGTTCGCGGAATCTCCTGTTAAAGAGGGCCTGTTCTGGGCCGGCACCGATGATGGACTTGTTCATGTGTCACGAAACGGGGGCCGCAAGTGGGAGGAAGTGACGCCCAAGAAGCTGGGAGATTGGGCGCTGGTCACTAACGTCGAACCGTCACCGTTCTCCGCCGGGACAGCCTATGTATCTGCCACGAGATACAAAATGCAGGACAGAAAGCCCTATCTGTTTCGGACAAGGGATCACGGCAAGAACTGGGAACTGATTACAACCGGAATGCCTGCCGACGACTTCACGCGGGTGATACGGGCCGATCCGGCCCGCAAAGGGCTTCTTTATTCAGGGACCGAGAGCGGGGTCTACGTTAGCTTCGACGATGGTGGTTCTTGGACGCCCCTTTCACTCAACCTGCCGGCAGTCCCGGTTTACGATCTCGTGATCAAAGAGGACGACCTCGTTGTCGCCACCCACGGCCGCTCGTTTTGGATTCTCGACGACATCAGTGTGCTCAGAGAGTTTGATAACAGGATCGCTCGCAAGAAGCTGCACTTATTTACTCCGCCGGTCACCGAAAGATTCTGGCGATACTTCGGACAGTTTCCGGTGACGCCATCGCGCAAGAAGCACTATGGGCTCTACGCCAGCGGGGCCGCTTTCTACGCCAAGAAGAAGCCGGATGGAAGAGTCAAACAGGTTTATCTCGACGCCGGTGAGAACCCGCCCGACGGCGTTCCCATCTCATATATCTTGAAAGAGGAAGCAAAGCCCGAAGAGATCTCACTTACCATCCTCGACGCGAAGGGTAACGAAATCATCACCTTCTCTCCGGAGGAAAAACGAGACGAAGAAGATAAGAAGCCAGACCCACCCGGAACCGACGCCAAGGGCGAGAAGGCTGATCTCGAAGATGAAGAAGAAGACACCGAGTTCCGCGAGGGCGAAGGTGAGGAGGCGCCCGAGATAGAGAGTTTCGAGCCCCCGGCGGAGCTGCCCAAAAAACGAGACTGGGAGATCTTGCCGAACCGGCCCGGGTTCAATCGCTTCTATTGGAATATGCGTTATCCGGGTGCCAGGTCCGCCCCCGACGACAAGGGCCACGTCACTGTCGGACTCGGCCCGATTGCTCCGCCTGGCGAATATCAGGCGAGATTGAAATGGGGCAAGCAGGAGGAGACGGCCCGTTTTGAGATCATCAAGGACCCTCGCGTCAATACAACGAAACGCGACTTCGAAGGGCAGTTCCGCCACCTGACCGCGGTGCTGCAGAAAGTCAGTGATGTCAACGACGCGATAGGGCGGTTGAAAAAGATTCAAAAGCAGGTTGAGCCTTGGACGAAGAGGCCGGGAGCGGACGAAGACCTTTCGAAGTTGGCGAAGGAGATCGTGGCCGGCCTTAAGAAGATCGAGGCCCGACTGACTCAACCTAGACACAAGCACGACGTGGATCGCCTGAAGCTGCCGGCAGGTCTCGACACCAAGCTTGCCGATGTGGCATTCCCAGTGGCGAGTTCAGATTCGGCCCCTAGCCGTCAAGCCGTCCAAGTTTTTGAGAAGCTCGCGGGTCTCGCCGATGCAGCCCTTGCCGACTTCGAGAAATTGATTGACAACGAGCTGGCGGAACTGAACCGAATGATCAAGGACTCGCAAGTCGCAGCTATCGACGTCTCGCCGCTGGAATCACCTGCCGCAAGCAGATAATCCTTTGCTCGACGAGTTTGCGATACCGGGTTTTGTAGCGGTTGTTTGTCTTGTCTCGTTCACCGTTTCTGCATCGGCGGGCTTAGGTGGTTCTCTTATCCTCGTTCCGGCCTTGGGGTTGGCGCTTGGGCCCAGGGCGGGCGTGGCCACGGCGGCGCTTCTTTTGGCAATGAACAACGTTGCAAAACTCATTGCGTATCGAAAGACAGTTTCGTTTCGCGCCACCGCGGTTGTTCTCCCGTTGACGATGATCGGTGCCGCTGTCGGAGCGAAACTATTGGTGGAAGCTCCGGAAACTGCCGTTGCGTTCGCCGTAATCGTCTCTTTGGTTTCGGCTCTTGTGTTTGAATTCGTCACCACTCCAAGATTCCGTCAAGGATTCGGCCCACTATTGGCACTCGGATCCGGGGCACTGAGCGGATTCTCCGGGACCTCTGGTCCGCTGAAGGGGGCCGCATTACGAACACTGAACCTCGACCGGCTCCACTTTGTTGGGGCGGCGGCCCTGGTTTCGTTCGTCAACGACGCAGTGAAGTCCGCAGTGTACTGGCGTTCCTCACTGGTTCAGTTCGAATGGATCGCAATGGCGCTGCCGTTGATGGCTTTGGGAACTTACCTAGGACGCCACTTCAATTTTAGGATCGGGGAGAGAGCATTCGCTTTTTTGTTCTGGGCAGTAATGGCGGGATACGTCGTCCGCTTGGCGGTTTAAGGTCCCCCGTTGGCTAAGAAGGGCCCAAGCTCGCCGGGGTCCCAAGTGTGTGGCAGGTTCAGCTTGAGGCTGGATCGAAAAGCGCTTTTGCGATCACGTAGGCCGTCCATTCGAAAACCGCATCTGGAAGATGATCTCGACCAAGTAGCCGTCGCTGCATCAAACCTTGAAGTGCGGCGATGATGGCGACCGCGCCCTGCTCCGAAGTTGGACGCGGTGGAGGACTTTCGGGTAAGCGGCTTGCCGTTTGTTCCAATAGGTCGGCTACAGCTTTGTCGGAGTCAGAGACCATCGTCGCAAAGGTCTCGAGAACGCGCGGTTCCCGAAGCGCGAGCGAGAAGAACTCCAACTGTAACTGTAGGAGCCGCCGGCTCTTGGCATCGTCGGAGTAGTGGGCAGCGCTTCTCGCCAGCTCAACTATGGAAGAAATGGCGGCCGAGCCCTCAGAACTATCGCCCGTTAGCGAGCTTCCGCTCAGACGGGGAGTGAACTCCTCGACAACGGCAAAGAGCAGCTCTTCTTTGCCTTTGAAACTCGAGTAGATGGCTCCAGTTGTAACGCCGGCCTCACGCGCGATCTCCATCAGCGATGCAGCTTGGAGTCCGTCGCGCGCTATCACCTCAGCGGCAGCGTGCAACAACCGTTGTCGGGTCCCTGACTTGCCCGGTTCCCTAGCCACCTCGTTGCCTGTCGATTCGCCTCGTTCAACCATATATGATAATAATCATTATCATATATCGGCAAGGTACTGGAGGATCTTCATGAAGAACCCCACGTCTGAACAGGCAACCGAGCTGCTCGAGAAGGTGTGCTCGAATCGCAACATTCCCGGGGCCTCCCTGGGCGTCATGGTCGACGGACAGGTAGTCGCGAAGGCCACGTTCGGCCTCGCACACGCCGGCACTGGGCTGCCGGTCTCCGACGACACGATCTTCCACGCGGGTTCGGTCGGGAAGGTCTACACCGCGACGGTCGTCATGACCCTGGTCGACGAAGGCAAGGTTGACCTCGACGCTCCCGTAAAGAGTTACATCAAAGACTTCGAGCTCGCCGATGCGAGGGCCACCGAATCCGTGACGATCAGACAGTTGCTCACTCATACATCCGATATCGATGGTGACGCTCTCGACGAGGAGGGGAAGTACGGCCGCGGAGACGACTGCCTCGAGCGCTACGTCGCAGATATGAAGAACCTGCCGATGATCGCCGAGCCCGGGAGTCTCTGGTCCTATTGCAACAGCGGATACATCTTGCTCGGAAGACTGATCGAAGTACTTACAGGAACGACCTTCGAGAACGCGATGTCCCAACGTCTCTTTCAACCACTTGGGCTGCAAAGGACCTTCTATTTCCCGGAACAGGTGCTCCCATACAGCGTCGCGGTCGGGCACTTGCCAAACCCCGGAGGAACTCCAACCGTCTCGCCGGTTTGGGCCTTCAACCGTGCCGCTCATCCCGCGGGAGGAAACATCAGCACCACCATGGATGAATTCCTCGCGTTCGGACGGATGCACCTCGACGGCGGCGTCGCGCCCGACGGCACGAGAATCCTGTCCGAGGAATCCGTTCGGGCGATGCAGACACCCGCTGCTGGGTGTCCCGAGCCCGAGCTCTTGGGCGACCAGTGGGGGCTTGGCTGGTTCCTGCGTACCCAGAGCGGACCGACGATTGTCGCCCACGACGGCAATACGTTCGGCCAGACCGCGGGCCTGCGTATAGTTCCCGACCGTAACGCGGCCTTCGGCATCTTGACCAATCTCAGCGGTCAGAACTACGCCTTCATGGACATCGCGCACGAACTGATCGATCCCTGGTTGGATACGAAGACACCGGGAAAGCCCCAAGCCTCCGGCCCTGCATCCACGGCCGACGCGGACCGTTTCATCGGTCTGTACGAGAAGCTCGGCAGCCGAATTCGAGTGAGCCTTCAGGAGGGGGTCCTCCACGCCACCCTCGAAGCCACGGGACCTCAGGCTCAGATGCAAGAGGCCAAACCCAAACCGCGATCGCTAAAGATCGTTAGTGATGAGCGATTTCTCGTGCCTATCGAGGAGATAGGAGAGGAAATGCCACTTGCGTTCCTGCATCCGGATGCGAAGAACAAACCCCAGTACATCCATATGGGAGGCAGAGCGTTCCCGCGAGTCGAATAACGTGAGCCGGAACGCTCGCGCTATGAAAGTTGGGGTCTTCCTCCCTCCCCTCGAGAATGCCTACGAGGATGGCGGCACCGTCCGCTGGGCCGACCTCGCCGAAATGGCGCGCCTCGCGGAGGACGTCGGGTTCGATTCCGTTTGGGTGCCCGACCATTTCCTCTTTCGATTCCCCGGCGTGACGACGTTCGGCGTATGGGAGTGTTGGTCGCTTGTGTCCGCCCTTGCAGCCGTCACCAATAGGTTGGAGATCGGCACGATGGTAAGCGTGACGCTATGGCGATCGCCCGGGCTCCTCGCCAAGATTCTGGACACGGTTGACGAGATCAGCGGGGGCCGGATCATCGCAGGATTGGGGGCGGGTTCACACGAGGCTGAGTTCCCGGCTTTTGGCTATCAGGATTGGAACCGCCGCGTCACGCGCTTCGAAGAAGAGATCGCCATCCTCCACACTTTGCTTAAGACCGGGCGTGTCGACCATGTCGGACGGTTTCACACGCTGAAGGAATGCGAACTACGGCCGCGCGGCCCCCGTGACGAGGGACCGCCGATCATGATCGGCGCTCGCGAACCACGGATGATCCGAATCGCCGCGACCTACGCCGACGAGTGGAACATCCCGTGGCGAAATGACGTCAGCGAGTTGATTGCCGAATCGGCCAAGGGTGACGACGCGTGTCGAGAAGTGGGACGAGATCCGGCCACTCTGCGCCGCTCCGCCTGCCTGCACGTCGATTTGCCGAATCGTGACGACTACCCCGGCTCTGAGCTCCTGCGACAGGGCCGCGTAGGCGCGCTGAAGGGCAACAGTGAGGAACTCGCCGAGACCTTGACGAGTTATGCCGATGCCGGGATCTCGATGTCCAGTTGTGGCTCGATCCAGCCAATGTGGCGGGCATCGAGGCCTTCGCGCCAGTACTGACGATGCTAAAGGAGTCGAGATCTACGAGGTAGAGATGGATCCCCTTGTCGTCGGTTTCACCGATCTGGTGGGCTTCACCGCTCTCAGCCGCGGCTTGGACGACCAGGGACTCCGAGATGTAATCGAACGTTTTGAAGTAATGGCGCATGGCGCCAACTCGCCCGGCGGAGGCCGGCTGGTGAAGATGATCGGAGACGAAGTGATGTTCGTTGTCGAGGATCCCTGCGCCGCCGCAGAGATTGGGCTGAGGCTTTCGGATGCCTTTTCCGAGGACGAGTCCATGCCACCGCATCGTCGCCGTCGCCCGAAGGGGGACAGTCCTGATCTCCGACGAACTACGCCGTGCCATCGAGTCCGATGAGCGGTTTTTCGTGAGGCGCATCCCATCACGGACTCTCAAAGGATTGGGCCGGGTGCGGCTCTGGGCGTTGCGCCCGGCAACGGATCCGACTCAGTCGTAGACCGCTCTCAGCATTCACTCGTCGGGGCCCACAAATCTGCGCAGAAGCGTTTTCGTTGCTCGACGAAGTCATCGGCGACTCTTCAGCTCAGTATGGGCTCGTGCCTCTATCTAACGATGACTTCGCTGCGAAGTTGCGAGAGCTCGCGGAACAGCACGAAGTTCCCGGGGTTGCCGCAGGAATATTCCTAGCAGGCGAAGAGCATTATGCCTTTCACGGCGTCACGAGCGTCGAAAACCCTCTGCCGGTGGGCGAGTCCACCCTGTTCGGAATCGGTTCTACCGGCAAGACCTTCACTGCGACCGCCATCATGCGGTTGGTCGAGGAGGGGCGCGTCGATCTGAATGCTCCGGTTCGCACGTACATTCCACAGCTGAAGCTCAAGGATGAGAAAGTCGCCCGTGAGGTCACCGTCCTGCATCTGCTCAACCACACGGCCGGATGGCAAGGAGATTTCTTTACCGACACGGGCCAAGGCGACGACGCCCTCGAACGCTTTGTCGAGAGGATGTCGGAACTCGAGCAAGAAGCACCTCTCGGTAGCGCCGTGTCCTACAACAACGCATCTTTATCACTGGCAGGCCGAGTCATCGAGAAGGTCACCGGCCGGACCTACGAGAACGCAATCCAGGACATGGTCCTCGAACCTTTGGGCTTGCAGCACACCTTCTTCTTCCCAAGGGACATCATGACTCGCCGGTTCGCAGTAGGTCACAACAAAAAAGAAGACGGAACGATCAAAGTAGCGCGACCCTACGGGGAAGCGCGGGGAGGCAATCCCGCTGGGGCCAACATTGCTTCCACCGCGGCCGATCAGATCGCGTGGGCCAGGTTTCACATGGGAGATGGCCGCGCGCCCGACGGCACACAGCTGCTGTCGAAGCGGTCTCTGAAAGAGATGCAGCGATCCACCGTCGATACCCCCGGGAGCGCTCTGGGCGACCACATCGGAATCTCATGGATGCTTCGCGCTGTCGAAGATGTGCCGCTTGTCAGTCACGGCGGATCCACCTTCGGGCTTTATTCGGAGTTCGTCATGGCGCCCGAGCGGGAGTTCGCTATTACGAGCCTCACCAATTGCGGCCCCGGTGGACCGGAGTTGAACGACGACCTCCTGCGCTGGGCGCTGGAGACTTGTTTGGGTGTGGTCGAGCCCGAGCTCGAGCCGGTGGAAGTGAACGCGGACGAGCTTGCCCAGTACGCGGGCACCTATGAGACGATCGCTGCGGTGTGCGAAATCAGAGGAGACGCCGGAGGCCTGGTGCTCAAGGTTGAGCTGAGGCCGGAAGTGAAGGCACAGCTAAGTGAGCAGGGCGAAGAAGTTGAGGAGTCCCCCCCGTTTCGACTCGGTCTTCTGCCGGGCGCCGGTGATCGCTACGTCGTCACCGATGGACCCGCTAAGGGAATGAAAGGGTCATTCATTCGCGGCCCCTCGGGGGCCGTCGAGAGCGTGCACATCGGAGGCAGGCTCGCTACCCGTACCTCCCACATCGGAGCGCTGAGCTAGAACTAGGTCGGGCTACTATCCCACGCGGCGGTCTTCCACCACAGTGGCTCGGCGGGGCCGCCAGACGAAAATCGACAGGAATAGCCCGAGCGCGCCGGCGATCATGAGGATGACGCCAACCGTGTCCATGTTCAAGCCCCCCCACGTCGCATCCATGGCGAAGAAGAAGATCGCTCCGAGAACAAGCAGAAAAATGCTTCCACCGATGGTCATGCCTTCCACCTCCTTGCCCTGCTATTTAGATGCCCAGAGTCGAGGAGCTCAAACGTAGCCGTCGGTTCGCCGGATCGTCCAGGGAGTTGTGTGGCCTAAACCATGTTTCGTCCGAACCTCTGACTGGGTATGGCCCGAGCATGGGATTAGAGAACAAGGTCGTGGTTGTCACCGGGGCGTCAGCTGGCGTTGGCCGTGCCTGCGTGAGACGGTTCGCTCGTAAGGGAGCCCGATTGTGCGTGATTGCCCGCGGGTCGGAAGGACTGTCTGCAGCCAGAGCGGAGGCAGAAACCCTTGGTGCGAGAGTGATCGAAGTCGAAGCTGATGTCTCTGACTCGGAAGCTGTCGAGGAGGCCGCTCAACGATGCGAAGCCGAGTTGGGGCCAATCGATATATGGGTGAACAATGCAATGGTTTCCGTCTTCTCGCCGTTCAAAGAGATGACCCCCGAGGGATTCCGGCGGGTCACCGATGTGACATATCACGGCTATGTATACGGGACCATGGCGGCTCTCAAGAGAATGCTGCCTCGCGATTCAGGAGTGATCGTGCAGGTAGGGTCGGCTCTGGCCTATCGTGGCATCCCGCTGCAGAGCGCCTATTGCGGAGCCAAGCATGCCATCCAGGGATTCAGCGAATCCCTTCGTTGCGAGCTCCTTCATGACCGCAGCGGGGTGTCAATAACGTCAGTTCACCTGCCGGCAATGAACACTCCTCAATTTGTATGGGTGAGGAGCCGGCTTCCGCGGCATCCTCAGCCGGTTCCGCCGATCTACCAGCCAAAAATCGCCGCCCGCGCTATCGAATGGGCCGCCCTGCACCCGCAGCGACGAGAATTGATGGTTGGGTGGCCCACAGTGGGCGCAATCGTCGCCGACAAGTTCTTTGCAGGTTTGCTCGATCGGTACCTAGCCCGAACGGGTTTCGATTCGCAGCAGACTGACGACCTTTCGGTCGAAGGGCGATTCGACAATCTCTTCGAACCCGTCACCGAGGATCAGGGAGCGAGAGGTCCATTTAGTGAGAGGGCTAAAGAGCGAAGCTGGCAGCTGGCCCTGACAACGCACCGCCGGGAGATTCTCGTGGCCGCAGGACTTGCTGGGATCGCTGCAGCCACCCTTCGCCGAAACCGATGAATGACGAGGCCACCCCTAAGGGATGGTCCTATAACCCCTCATCTTGGCCACAAAGGCTCCCCATCGTCGGGCTGGCACTTATCGGGACCGCAGTAGCGGCCTATCTCGCCGCTTATCAACTTCGATGGATCGACACTGTCTGGGAACCATTCTTCGGCAATGGGAGCATTCGTATCCTGAATTCAAAGGTCTCTCACATTCTTCCGATCCCGGATGCAGCGCTTGGGGCAGCAGGGTACTTTCTGGACGCGGTAACGGGACTTATAGGATCCCGCGACCGTTGGCGTTCCCTTCCATGGATGGTGGTCCTGTTCGGGATCGCCGTGGGTCCGCTGGGTGCAATCAGCGTACTCCTGGTCATTCTTCAACCAGTCATGTTCGATGCCTTCTGCACCCTTTGCCTTGCCTCGGCTGTTATCTCCGTTCTCATGATCGGGCCGGCAATGGACGAGGTCCTCGCGAGCCTTCAGTATGTCAAGGGTGAGGCGGCGCGAGGATCGTGGTGGCGCGCGTTTTGGGGAATGCAGCAGAACAAGTCTCGCAAAGGCGCTCTGACGAGATGATCTGGCAGCTGGGTGCGGCCGGGGTGGGCATTGTGGTCATGACCTTGCCGGCCGTTTTGGAGATCACTGGCCCCTTGGCGGACCTGGATTGGATCGTCGGACCAATCATCACTGCTATGGCGGTCATCGCCGCCGCGGAAGTTGCACGCTCGCTTCGGTGGGTCAATATTCTCACCGCGATAGTGCTGCTAGCCGGCGGTCTTTTGTGGGGGAAGCAAGTCTCGAGCCTCATCCACGCAGGTTTGGCCGTCGCGCTGATGATCTTGAGTGTTCCGCGGGGGCGCCGTCGTCAATCGTTTGGCTCCGGATGGAGAGGTTTATTCCACTCGCCCTCCTCCACTCGAGAAGGCACAACCTCTTGAGATACTGTTCGAGTACTGGCGGCGGTATCACTAGGCACATACAGACGCTGCGGGCCGGGAGGTAATACAACACATAGATGAACTTCAAGATAGTAGCCGTAGTCCTCGTGGTACTTGCTGTGGCTCCATCCTGTGCCCGGGAGGAAGCTCGAGAAGAAGCATCCCCAACCCGGCCGCTTCCGGTTTGGATCGAGCACGTTCAACCTGAACCTGGACAGCAGGTGTCCGCGGCCCGGGTGGTCGAGGTACGACACCGGGTGAGCGCGGAGAGTGAGCTTGTGAGACTGGAATTGGATGGAGTCGACGTCACGTCATTCGCGAGGCTGGCTCCCGGAGTCATCCACTACGATTCGATGGAATCCACGGCACCAGTTCGGTTGGAGCCTGGTCGTCACAGCGCGATTGTTGAACATGTCCGGCTTACCGAAGAGGGGACCCAGCAGGTATTGGATTCTTTCACCTGGTCCTTCGAGATTCTCTAGAGACTCTCTGCGCATGCCCATTGACGGGGCCCTTTAGACCTGACATGTTCCTTTAGTCCGAATTAGGACTCGGGAGGTGCCATGACGAAGCTATTTTCAATTAGACCCGGAGTCACGCTCAAAGGACGCGAGTTCAAGGGTTTGAGAGGATGGGCCGGCAAGCCCTTCCACCCGCCGTTCACTGACTTTCCGATTGTCGGCTACATCTTTGCCGGGATATTCGATGTCTTGTCATTCCTTCTGCGAGCCCGATCGGGGGATCTATCCAGGGATCTATACGTCGCGGCAACGTACGCCATGAGCGCCGGCGCGATCGCCTCGGTCGCGACGATCGTTACCGGCTTCTGGGACTGGTGGAAAGGCATAGACCGGGAGAAAACGGGACCTCTGGGGAAGGCGAAACATACTCAGGTCTGGCGCACCATCAACTGGCACGCGACCGTGATGGTCGTAGTCTCGGCGATCGTTGTTGTCGATCTCATCCTGCGATGGACAAACTACAATGCGCTGAGCGCGGACGTCGGGGTTATGGCCCTATCGGTCGCCGCAGCGTTGCTTGTCTCCTTCGGTTCCTTTTATGGGGGAGAGCTAGTTTTCGACTTTCAGTTCAACGTCGAGAGCCTCGAGGGATCTACGGCTTGGGACGAAACCGAAGTCGACCAGCTCCCGGCTGACAGGCCTCAGAGCGAGTGGTGATTCCTCTCGAACCGGTATCTGAGAAACAAGTAGGATCCGCTCCTTCGGACTGAAGCCAACTTCCCTGATACTTCAGCATTGGGAAGGAACTCCAAACCATCTACGAATCCAGGTCGCGGTTCGTTTGCTCTTCCCGCGACTCGTGGCGAAGACGTCAGGAACAGCTCATCGACAAGTCCTGCCCCCATCAACTGGGCGAATAGCTCCGGTCCCGCCTCACTAAGTACGCTCCCGAAGCCCTCAGAGTGCAGGAATCGTTGAAGTTCCTTCGGATCGAGCCGCGAGCCGCTCCCAAGGACTTCGACCCGGCATGTCTTCGGCAGCGTCACTGAAAGGTCTTTGGCCGTTTGCTCATTCGTTAGAAAGATGGCACCCCTCTCGAGCGCCGGGTGAGAAGGAGGGATCTTGCCGCTGGCCGTCAAGACGATCAAGGCGGGATGCGTAGACCTCTTCAGTTGTCCTCGAAGCTTTTGGAAGTCCTCCGCCAGCGCTGGATAAACGTAATCGGCCGTCCACAGGTGGCCCTCAGCATTCCTCATGGTCCCTGCGCCAATTACGACCGCATCGGCCAGGGCTCTCAGTAAACCCATGACGAATCGATCGGCTTCGCTCTTACCGCTCAGCACCACGGGAGAGTCCTTGATTTTAGGAAGGGCAGCCACGCCATCTAGGGAAGTGACAAAGTTTGCGTACGTGAGCGGCCCATCGAATCCTATGGAGCCACCGTATAAGTCTCTCAGCGAAGGGGGCAGATCCAGTTCGGGTAATCCCTGCTCTTCAAACAGGACTTCCAGACCTTGAAAGGTCACCCCAGTAACTCTCCGAACACAGGAATCGAAGCTCCGCTGATGAGTGCAGCATCATCACTGCAAAGGTAGGAGATAACGCTGGCAATATCTTCCGGAGACGCTGCTGCGGTAACCAGCTTTTGCGGTAAGGACTCTCGGTTCGCCGGGGTATCGATGACTGCGGGAAGGATGGCATTCACGCGCACTCCTTTGTCTTTCAGCTCATGAGCGAGGACCTGCGTCACGCGCACGACGGCGGCTTTCGCCACCGAGTAAGCCGCCTCCCCGGTGCCGCCCGAGAGTGCCGACTTAGAGCCAACATTCAAGATGGCTCCTCCACCTGCTGCCACGAGCCGAGGGGCTCCCGACCTGCAAGATAGCCAGGCAGTAGTTAGGTTTACATCCATAACAAATCGGTAGTCTTCGGGACTTGTTGATATCAAGTCGCCCCCGCAGACTACGACTCCTTTTGGTGCGATCTCATTCACGCGGTTGCTCGCTGAACCACCTGCAGAAATTCCTGTCTTATGTCTGGATCGTCCTCGTAGTTACCCCTCCAAAACGAGGTCCATGTCTTGGATTGCTCCTCACTCACCCCTCGCATCTGGGTGCAGAGGTGGACGGCTTGAAGATGAACGGCCACCCCATGGGGCTCCAGGAGACCAACGAGCGTATCGGCCATCTCCTGACCTATGCGCTCCTGAACCGTGAACCTTCTCGCAAAGAGTCGGACGAGGCGGGTGAGTTTGGATATCCCGATTATCTGCTCGTGCGCGATATAGCCCACATGAGCAACTCCATAGAACGGGAGCGCGTGATGTTCGCAGAGCGCGAAGAAGGGGATAGGCCCTTCGATCACCTGGCTAATGCGACAGTCGGGGCCCCCGCGACATTCGGTTGGGAAAGCTGTCAGCAGCTTCGGGTCGCCTTCATAACCTGCTGTTGATTCAAGGAGGGCTCTCAGAAAACGTTCGGGAGTCCTCTTAGTTCCGGGGGTGTCGAGCTCCATTCCAAAACTCGAAAAGATCTCGGCAACATATCCCTCATACCTTCTCCAAGTATCTTCATCAATGGTCCGTTCCTTGGTCAGCTCCCATTCGGTTGAGTCCTCTGGATCGAAGCGAAGCCTGAGCTCGGTCTTGAGAGCATTTGTCTCCTTCTTGCCGTCTCTCTCCAATGTCACCCTCCTGATAGGAAGTCCAGTTGAGTCCGCAATTGCTCTTGGACGTGGAACTTGGGTCGTTCATGGGGCACAACGAACTTTGGCTTACCTAAATTCCAGCGTACTAGGTCAACATGGAATGGATTCTCTCGATGTTGACCAGGACGATCATCTGATCGTCACCTGCGGAGGTTTGACTTGGGTGTTATCCGCCAGAGGATTCTGGAACGGCGGTGGTCTTGTCTCGTCGGAAGAATCTCCAGACGGCATAACCCACTAGGGCCACCAGGGCAAACGGCGCCACCCAGCCGAGGCCGACGATGACCCCAGCGACGACGTTTTGGAACCCTTCCCAAGCTCGAACAAGCGCATCCAATAGGGCACCTCTCGCCGGGGGAGGGCCTGCATCAGGCTCGAAAATTCTGACGTTGATCGTCGAGAAGGAAGTTTGATCCTCGAGAAACTTGAGACGTCCCTGGATCGACTCGATCTGAAGCTGGATCTGAGAGAGCTGCTGCTGGATCTGGATCATGTCGGAGATTTCTGTGGCCCGGTCGATGAGCCTCAGGTAGAACGCCTCTTGAGTCTTGGCGTGTCGAAGCCGGGCCTCTAGATCGACGAATTCCGCGCTAACGTCATGACCGGTTTTTTCCTCAGCAGAAACCTCTCCAAGCTCCTTGAGAGCCTCGATCGCGTCCTCGAACTTGTCCGAAGGAACTCGTAGGGTCACGTTGCCTGATGCGATTCGGCCCTCTGTTTCCTCGGTGCTGGTGGCGGCAACGAATCCTCCAAACCTTGCAGCCAGGGCGTTGGCCTGCTGAAACTTGTCCTGAAACTCTCCTTCACTGATCCGCACGGAGAGACTGGCGTTTCGAATGACTCTCTCGCCCGCCCGCAGGTCTCCACCCGGAGGGAGTGGCGGAATCTGTGCCAGTGATTCGTCTCTGGTGGGAGCACTGAGCGCCGCATCTTCAGGAGCTCCGGGAGCTTGAATGGCATCGGTTTGGCCTTCAGAGGAGAGTTCCTTGGTATCGGCTCGGCTCCCTGGCTGATCGGATCCAGTAGTTCCGTCGGATTGAGCCTTCGAGCAACCGACGAATAGCAGCAGACCCACAACCCCGATGGCAAGAATCTTTTGCGTCGTCCGCATCGTTTCCCCCTTATCCATTGAGAGTATGACGGGGCAGTTATTCGAAAAGTTCCCGGGGAGCTGCTCTCATCGACTGAGGATATTCGTAGCAGGTAGGCTAAGTATCGAATGGAAGAAACATTACGGGGCAGGATAGGCCTCTCGCGATCCTTTCATGCGGGTGGAGTAACAACCTGGAGCGTTCTTTCAAATCCTTTAGAGGGGTGACCACCGCGACCAAGTCGGCACCGAGGTTTTCTGCCGCTCGGACGGTTTCGCCAACGAAGCTCTCACCTGTGAACTCAATCCAGCGAAAAGGTATCGACCTGCTCCTCGCGGTGTTTCGCATCAAAGCCACCTGATCGTCTTCGTTCTTGCCCGAAGATAAGACGGCAAGCTCGGCATTGAAGCGCTCGCACCAGTCGTAAATCCATGCCGGTGCTGAGACGGAATTCGGGCCGGCGACCAATACTCGCGATGGCAGTGCCTCATGGTAATGAACTCGTTGCTCTCTATCCTTTTCCTTCGCTTCCTGCTTCATCTTCATGAGGCCCCGGCCCACTACGATCGGGCCTACCAGTTCGAAGACGACAACGCTTCCGAGTACGACCGTAGCCATGTCGTTGCCCGGCCCCGGAAGACGTTCTGCAGCAAGGACTGCTAGCCCTACGGCAACTCCAGCTTGTGGAACCAAGTCGATTCCCAAGCGCCTTGCCTGATACATAGGGAGCCCTCCTACGATTCCGCCGAGGGTTCCTCCAACGAGCTTGGCACCCGTTCGCACAACGATGTAGACGAGACCAACCATCCCCAGAGCCGGCACTGCTTCCAGGTGCACGGAGGCTCCCGCCAGTGCGAAGAAGATGAGATAAAGCGGTTGCTCGATCGATCGGACCGCGATGAAAGTTCGTTGGGCAGCGTCGGGTTCCGCCAAGGACGCGGCCACCGCTCCCATGATGATCGCAACCAAAGGCAATGAGAGCCGCAGTTGAGAAGAGACCGTCCATGCCAGCAAAACGTGGGTAAGGACGAACAGGAGCATCTCGCTCGAGGTCTCTATCTGCCTTCCGAGTTTGGCGATGACCCACCCGAAAAAGGCCCCGAGCACCGCTCCTCCAACTCCTCTTCTTAGGAACGGCGCCAGGGCGGTGAGGACTGTCGGATCGGGGTCCCGCATGAGTATCGCGATCGGCAGAGCGGCGGCGAAGAAGAGGGCGGCCATCGCATCCGAGACAGCGTGTGTGCCGAGCAGACCATCGGAGTAGCGGTTGCGCACTCTGGTCGACGAGATGATCGAGGCAATCGTCATGGGGGCCCCGGCCCCCGCCACCGTGGCAAGCAGCAGTGCCGTGGCCGGGTCAGTGCCCAAAGCTGAGGTGGCGACAAATACCGCGGCTCCCGCCAGCAGGTATTGGAGTATCCCGGTCAGTGGCACCCACCGCGTGGCATGAAGGGCCCTTCGAGAGAGGCGCTCGCCGATCAAAAACATCAATACGCTCAGAGCGATCTCTGTCAGCGGGCGCAGCTGTTGTAGATCGCTCTGGCTAATGAACTTGAACCCAGAAGGCCCTAGTACAGCGCCAACCAAAAGGAATGCCACCAATTCCGGCACTTCGCGTCGCTTGAACAAGCGGCTCGCCAGATAGGCGAGCCATGCCAGAACCGTGAGTGTCGTTATTCCCTCTACCATCGGCTGTAGTCGGGGCTCAAGGCTGTGATCCTGTCATAGGTTCGAGCTTGACGATCGACCCATTGGCGATGTGGACGATCCCCTGCGGGGAGACTGCCACGTCCAAGTTGCAAAAATGCGCCAGCGGTTCTTCGGCCCCGAATCCACCGTCGGGAAGGATCGGCAGCGAGTGGAGCACCCCGGTGTTGAAAGTGCAGAAGAAGAGTCGTTCGTCTAATTGCGGAACGACGGAATTGCGAACCACGGCTATTCCGCTCATGCCGTGTGACTCGGGGCCGGAATTCCAGATGGGATCCTTGAACCTTCCACCGCTGGGACCGAACACGACTGGGTGACCGAAGTTTTCTCCCGGCTTTTCCACCACGTTGACTTCGTCGAACGAGCTCGGTCCATTCTCTGCAACGAACAGTCGCCCGTTATGGGGATCGAATGACAGTCCAAAAGGATTTCGTAAGCCCATCGCCCAAGCCCGTGATCCAGGGAAGGGATTATCGGCAGGCGCCACGCCATCGGTGTTGACTCGAAGGATCTTGCCAACCGGAGAGGCTGCGTCTTGGGCCTGGTCCGGCCGCTGGGTATCCCCGACGGCGACGTAGAGCATCCCATCTGGGCCGAAGGTCAGTCTTCCACCCGCGTGCTTGTCACGCGACGGTGGAATGTCGTCGATGATCGTGGCTTCGACAGTCGCTTGGTTGTTGGTCTCGACGAGTCTCACGACTTTGTTTCCCTTCGCCGTTCCGTCGGGTTTGGGCTCGGTGTAATAGGCATACATGCGGTGATTGGTCGCAAATGCCGGGTCGAGAGCGAGTCCCAGGAGCCCGAACTCCCCGATCTTGGAGACCTCGAACAGCGCGACAGGGGTCGGATTCAAGACGCCCGTCGTATCGATGACTCGGATCGCCCCTTCCTTAGCCTGCGCGAAGAAGATCCTGCCGTCGGGAGCAAAATTGATCGCAACGGGGAGTCCCAAGTTTTCTGCTAGTACCACCTCCCTGTACCCCGTGACCATCGGTGATGGAGAAGGTGATGGAGAAGGGGACGGGGAAGGTGTGGGAGCGACTTCCACTTCTGGTGAAGCCGGCCTGCATGAGACGAGCATGACCGTCAGAAGAACTGCGGCGGCCGCGACCGGTCTCGTCACCACATTGGATCTCATCGGCAGAGACCTCTCAGAAGATGGGTGTCTGGAGTATCTGAGAAGGCCACAGTGCGCCCATCATGAGACCCAACACGAAGAGAGCGCCGGCCCGTCTTGCGTGAAGGAATGCCCATGGAGCAAACCAGAGTGGCCAAAGTGGATAGTCCTCGGGAGGAGCTTCTGGCTTGGGCTCGGCATAGGCGCGCCGGGCTTTCCAATAAACCGGAAGAGCCGCGAATGCGACCAGGGTGAATATGGAAAGGATGCCTGTGGTCACGAGAACCGCTATCGAGAGGTAGAAAGCGAGCATTCCCACCGCAGTAACGGCCCTCGATCGTGAGTCCCCGAGGAGAACCGGCACCGTTCTTATGTTCTCTGGCTTGTCCCACGGCGCCTTGTCGATGTGCTTTCCCATCAGCACGCTTGCAACCAAGAATGCGTATGGCAGTGAGGCGAGGATCACCTCCAGCGGAATCGTTCCAACCGCTGCGTAGTAAGTGCCGCCGACCATGAGAGGGCCCCAGATGATGAACACACTTGGCTCTCCAAGGCCCCGATGCTTCAACCGAAGGGGAGGTGCAACGTAGAAGACGCTGATGAACAGGCCTCCCAGGGCAAACGCGATCACCGGCCACCCTCTATAGACGAAAAGCGCAATCATGATCGCGGCGTCGATCACGTTGGCTACAGCAATCGCCCGGAGTAGTCCTGCCTTGGTGACCAGTCCCGAAAGAACAGGATGGGGGGCATATAGAGCTCGCGGATAAGCCTCTGTGTCGAGCCCGACGCCCAGATCGAAGTAGTCGTTGATCATGTTGTTCGCCGCGTGTGCAACCACGAGTCCAATCGCAGCGAGGATGAACAGGCCCCACTCGAAGCCCGGTGCCCTCACGGCTAGGAGACCGGCCACAGCCACCGAGGTGAGAGTCATCGGCTGAACGCATGCGCGCGTCACGACGAGCCATCTCGAGATGGGATCGATCCTGGCTTCTTTCGGGGCGCTGCATGTCACCAGAATCCGCCGCCACGTTTCGGTTCGGGTAGGGAGTTCGGTTCGTTCGATCACCCCATGAGCATAGGAGATTTCACAGCATCTTCACGCACCAGTCATGGGCTCAACACAGGCAGATGCGAAAACTATGGTCACAGGAACGAAAGGAGAAGAGATGAAGTGGACTATGAAGTTGATGGTGGCTCTGGTCTCGGTAGTGATGGCGGCATTGGGCACCACTGCAGTGGCTCAGACTCCCGACCCAGAATCGGCACCTGAGTCCACCGAAGAGGGCCAGGTCCGCAAGGCGGACACACATCGCAGGGCCGAGAAGTTGGCCCACCGAGGTGGGAAAGACGGGTGCGGCCCCGCGGAGCCGCGCGACAGGGCAAAGCGGATAGTTCACAGCGAGACCAAGGTTCGACTCGACGATGGATTTGGAACAAGGACGCTCGACGTTGGCGAGGTCACTTCCGTGGATGGCAACCAGATCACCATCCGCAGGGCTGACGGCGAAACTGTTTCAGCCACGGCTGCCGAAGGAACAAGAGTGTGCCGCGATGGTGACGAGTCTTCTCTGGAGAACATCGAGTCGGGAGACACCGCAGTGCTAATGCAGAGGACCCAGGACGACGGGACTCAGTTGAAGGGAGTAAGGGCGTTCTCTCAAGAGGACTAAATAGCCCCCAACGATAGAGAGTGCGCCCGCGATCCGCGGGCGCACTACTATCTTGAAGACAATGGCTGAAGGCAGAATCCTCATAGTCGAAGACGAGAAGAACATCGCTTCTCTCGTCACTCTTTACCTCGAAAATGAGGGATTCCGTGTGAACCACGTGACCGATGGCTCAAAGGCATTGGACGCGGTGCGCCGCTTCGAGCCCGACCTTGTAGTACTCGATGTGATGCTGCCTGGGATGGACGGCACCGAGATTTGCAGGCGTCTGCGTGCTGAGGGCGACATCCCCATCATCATGCTGACCGCAAGAGACCAGGAGGTCGACAAGGTCGTCGGTCTCGAGCTTGGAGCCGACGACTATGTCACCAAGCCGTTTTCTCCAAGAGAGCTGGTGGCGAGAGTAAAGGCCGTCTTGAGGAGAACATCGGAATGCAGTGGGAAGACCGAGAAGTTCTCGCTCGGGGTTCTTTCACTCGACGTCGACCGCAGGCAGGTTACCGTCGATGGATCGCCGGTAGAGCTGACCGCCAGAGAATTCGATCTGCTCGCCTTTCTTGTTCGCAACCGTGGCATTGTCTTTTCAAGGGATCGTTTGATGGAAAGAGTCTGGGAATACGATCATCCGGTAGACAGCAGGACGGTCGACTCTCACGTCAAGAGCCTGAGACAAAAGCTCGGTAGTGCAGCGGACCTGATCAAGACGGTGCGCGGGGTTGGCTACAAGGCAGACATCTAAGGGATGAGCCTTCGTCGCAGGCTATCGATTGCTCTTTCAGCCGTTGCCGCTTTGTCGGTGCTGTTCACCGCTTTAGTGGCGATCGGGCTCGTCAGGCGCTTTGCAGAGACCAGCGCGCTCAACGAGTTGAAGCGCCTCGGCCAGGCGGTGGCCCTCGAGGTGGGGGCGGGAAGACTTCTTGCGGAAAGGGAATTTGGGCCGACCCAGAGAATCCTTCTCATCAGTGGCGCCAGGCTGGCCGTGGTGCGCCCGGACGGAAGGATAGATGGCGATGCGGCGCCGATAGTCGATGCGATAGCCGATGCCGAGCTGCTTCTGCAAGGCACGGAGATCGAGGGAACGGTGGCTCATGACGGCCGTTCGTATGCCTATGTGGGCTTTCCTATAGTCGCAAGGCGCTTCGCCCACGGCGTCATCCTGGTCCGCCCTGTCGGTCTCGCCGAAACCATCGGGGGACCGATCCTCGCAAGGATCATTCTGGCGGCCGGCGCAGCCGTCGTCGTAGCGATAGTGATCTCAACATTTTTGGCTCGACGCCTTTCTGAACCCCTCCACGAGCTATCAGAAGCAACGGAACAGGTGGCGTCTGGCGAACTGGCCCATCGAGTGAAGGTGAGCTCCGATGACGAGATCGGCAAACTCGGCGAGTCCTTCAACGAGATGGCAGCCGCTCTCGAAGAAGCCAAGCGGCGCGAGTCAGAGTTCCTTCAGAACGTCTCCCACGAGCTTCGAACGCCCGTCACGGCCATAAAGGGATATGTCGAAGCCCTCGAGGAAGGAGCCGTCAGAGACCAGAAGGGAAGGAGACACGCCCTTTCGATCATCAGGTCCGAGACCGAAAGGGTGGAAAGACTCATCGAAGACGTGACCGACCTTGCGCGGCTCGGCTCCCGTGAGTTCCGCCTCGATGTTCATCGCGTTGATCTTGCCTCGACACTACAGAGTGCTGCAGACGCCCATTCAGGAGACGCTCGGTTCTCCCGCGTTGCCCTGGAGGTGGAGGTCGAAGGGAGCCTCGAGGCCGAGACCGACGAGGGACGGGTGAGGCAGATCGTGTCGAATCTCCTGAGTAATGCCCTAAAAGTGACTCCGGCCGGGGGGACGGTCCGTCTTTTCGGCAAGGCGTCCGATGGAAGTGTCGTGATCTCCGTTTCCGATACGGGGCCGGGGATTCCGACCGAACACCTAGACCACGTGTTCGAGCGCTCCTATCTCAGGGTCGGGGGCCTCGGTCTGGCAATCGTTCGCGAACTGATCTCGACTTTGGGCGGAGAAGTGGAGGTGAAAAGTGACCAGGGCAAAGGCACCACATTCATTGTGAAGGTGCCAACCCACCCCGCTTAAACCCGCGACACGATCTCCGGCAGAACTTCTCCGATCGGGTTCCGAAATACCGCTGAGGCCGATCGATTGAATGGTGTCGGTTCGGCGTTGATGATCACCAGCTCGGCCCCCGCTCTGAGGGCGTACTCAGGCATATAAGCGACCGGAGTGACTTCGAGCGTGCTTCCAATTGCAAGCAGAACGTCGCATGTAGATGCGGCGTGGAAGGCCCGGTCGAGATCCTCTTCGACGAGCTGCTGGCCAAACGAGACAGTCGCAGACTTGAGGATTCCCCCGCAGGAGCGGCAGTCAGGGTCCTCCTCGCCAGCCTCAACGCGAGCGAGAGCGCGTTCCATGGGGGCCCGCTCTCCGCAGTCCAGACACACGACCTCCCTCGTGTGTCCATGGACTTCGATGAGAATCTCTGGGGACGTCCCTGCGTCGAGGTGCAGGCTGTCGATATTTTGGGTGACGAGGGTATCGAGCTTTCCTTTCTTCTCCAGGTCGACGAGTGCCGAATGACCCCGGTTCGGCTGGAAACGACCCGGCCGCAAATCTTTTCTTGCCTTCCATGCGCGCACCCTCACATCTTTGTCGGCGACGTAGTACTGAATATGAGACAACTTCTGGGCTTCTGGATTCTTCGTCCATAGGCCCTGGGGTCCGCGGAAGTCCGGAATGCCGGACTCTGTGGATATTCCGGCTCCCGTCAGAACGACGACTTTGGTCGCGGATCGGATGGAGGCCGCGATGGCCTCGATTTCTGCGAGCTGACTCATATATCCAACATAATCGCTCGTCCTCTGTTTACGAGATTGTTCCTTGGGTGTACAAAGGTAGTCGTTCGCAAGCAAAGGAGACACAGTGAAGGTCACCTACTTCGTTTCTACAGGTGCTTCTGATCCCACCGCCGCGTCGGTTCCGATCCATCTAGCCGTGAATGGTTCGGTCGAGCTGGGCCAGGAGGTGAGCTTGGTCCTGGGTGGCGATGCAGCCGAGCTCTTGGATCCCAAAGTGAGGGATTCGCTGGAGGGTGTCGGACTGCCCTCCATGAAGGAACTGATGGAAAAGGTTAGGGATAAGGGCCTAGCGGTTTACGTCTGAAAGGGCTGCGCAGTCGCCCGTGGGGCGACCGAAGAGCAACTGGCCGAAATCGGAGGCACCTGGGTTACTCCACCGGAAGCCGCCAAGATCCTGACTGAAGCAGACAAGACCCTGACGTTCTAAGCTGACCGAGCTATGCGAACATTTCTGCCGGGTTCAGTGCTCGGGCTCATCATCACCGGCTTCCTCCTCACATTGTTGAACTTGTTTTCCGTCTCGCCTGAGCCCTCCCACCACCCGATTCAGCAGGTGGGGACTCTCCAGCCGGTTGGGGGTGAGGCTGATGACGAAGTCTTGAAGGAGGAGAAAGTGGACGGCCTCGCGCCGCGACGTCGCGTTTCTGCACCCAAGCCTCTGGTGATCCGCGAGCCTCAGGCTAGTGCAGAAGCAACTCCGGGAATCGAAGGAGCAGTTACTCCAACCTCAGCCCGGTGCAGATTCCAGGTCGGCGGATGCATCCTGGAGTTGGATTTTCAGAATAGGACCAACGGTTTCGTGACCAGCGTGGATGTGTCATTTGAGTTGTCTCGCTCCGGGGGATCGATTCGCAGGGGCTACATTCTCGGTGGCTCCGAACGGCTGGCGCCGGCGGCGAGCTCAACGGTCTTCGACCGTATCAACGATATTGCATTCGGTTCGTATGACCTCACGCACTGCGTAGAGTTCTTCGATTGGTTTTCGGATGAGGTCGACGCTTCCCCCGATACCGCTCGGCCCGAGGAATGTGTCAGCCAAAGAGTCCAGGTCGCGCCCTAAGTTCTAGATCCAGCACCACGGACTGGCACTGGTGTCATCGCATCCTCCTCGAAACCACATCCGGCTGTTCCAGAGGTCTTGAGTGAGGCCTCCTCCGGTCAGAACGGGATAGAAGTAGAGCGTGAGGAAACCGGCTGTGACAATCAGATAAGCGATAACGGTCCACTTCATCGGCCGCGCTAGATCCTTGAGAGAGCCGAGTGCTCCGGCAAGCCCAATCATCATGAATGGGACTATGGGTGTCATGTAGAAAATGAACAGGGGCCGCTCAACCAAAAGCCAGGGAAGGTACTGCGCCAGCCATGCAACAAGCACGACCCTCTCTGGCCTCCATTTGCGAAACGAGCGAATGGCTAACCAGATCAGTGCCAGCAACGCCGACCACCAGACGATCGGGTTTCCCATCGCCACAATGTGGTGAACGCTAGGCGTTGCTGGGGGCCCCGTGTGGTAGTAGGCAACCGGTCTCATCACCAGGGGCCAAGTCCAGGCTTCTCCCGACTCATAGGGGTGGGTCGCGTCCAGGTAGATGTGATAGTCGAAGATCGATCTCTGAAGATCGACGAACTCCTTTCCCGTGGCGAGGAATCCAGATTCGCAGACTGGGTCGAGCCCGCTTGTGCAGTGCTCCCTTTCGAGGTTGTCTTTGAACCACAGGGAGTATGAGAGCAAATAGATTACGAGTGGGACGATGACGAAGGCGACGGCAGCAGACCCATACTCCCTGCCGAGCAGTCTTCCAGTGCGCTCATACATCTGAGCGGTCTCGGGCCCTTCCTCCCAGTCCTTCTGTTTGGCCCGCAGGTCTCTTACGTAGCCCGTCGACCACAACACGGCCATGAATCCTGCAGCTGCAAGAGCCAGTCCTGCCGACCACTTGACCGCGAGAGCCATCCCGAACGCGGCCCCGGCTGCGAATCGCCACTCCGGGTCCCTTCTCGGCGGGTCTCCCGGGAATGGCAGCACGAAGTTCTCTCTCAGCGCGATGAGCCTCTCGCGATCCATGGCGAGAAAGAAAAATCCCAGGGTCACGAAGAAAGCCAGGAAGATGTCGAGCATCGCGATGCGGCTCTGCACGATCAGAAGAAAGTCGGTCGCTACCAAAAGACCGGCCACGAATCCTACGAATCTGTCCCGAAAAAGGCGCCTCGCGAGTGTGTAAACCAGTGGCACCAGGAGGATTCCGAACACTGCGGCCATCACCCTCCAACCGAACGCGTTGTAGCCGAACATCTTTATTCCGACGGAGATGAGCCACTTACCGAGGGGAGGATGAACGTATGTCTGTTCCGTCGCCTGTGGAGCGTTGCACGCCTCCTGGCCGATGCCAAGATAAAGGCACGAATCCCTGGCGTAATACGCCTCGTCGAAAACGATTCCTGGTGGCTGCGATAAGAACGGAAGCCTTATCAGGGCAGCAATGACTATGAGGATAGCTACGGCGAGGATGTCCTTTAGGCTCCAACTAGGTCCGTATGACTGGACCGTTTGGGGGCCCTCCGGCTCCCATGGCGCGGGTTCCAAGCGCGCCTCGGATGAGACTTGGACGGGTGACCTCCTGCGGAGAAATTCGAGTCAGTATAACTATGGCAGTTATGGATCCGATGGACATTAAGGTCGAGGGCGCAGGTGGTGACATCGTTGCCATCCAGGTAACGAAGGTGACCGGAACGAGAAGCCGGATGCGCGGGCTGATCAAGCGATCACCAATGCCTGATTCATCGGCGCTGCTGTTCCGGGCAAAACAGGTCCACACTTTCGGGATGGACCGGCCCATCGATGTTATGCATGTAGCGCCGGATGGAGATGTGATTTCAGTCAGGACGGTTGCGCCCAACCGGCTGAGCAGGTTCCTGCTCGGCGCGCGCTGGGTCCTCGAAATGGAGAGTGGGCAGGCGCGGCGTCTTGGGATCATTGCCGGAAGCCGCTTGCTTCTGGACGGAGGGGGCAGCCGATGACCGGACGTCTATACGTGTGTGCCACGCCGATCGGCAACCTCGAGGACGTCTCTCTGCGGCTGTTGAGAGTTCTACGAGAAGTGGACGCGATCGCAGCCGAGGACACCCGGCGGACTCAGAAACTTCTCAACCATCACGGGATCAGGGCGAAGTTGGTGTCTTATCACGACGCCAACGAGCGTGCTCAAACCAGGCATCTGATCGAGAGGATCAAAAGAGGGGACCGGATCGCTCTGGTCTCCGATTCGGGAACCCCATCGATCTCCGATCCCGGATATCTGCTGGTAACGGCTTGCATAGCCGCAAATCTCCCGGTCGAGACCGTCCCCGGGCCTTCGGCGGTTGTCGCTGCCCTGGTCGTGTCCGGGCTGCCAACGGCGCGCTTTTCCTTCGAAGGATTTCTCTCCAAAAAAGGAGGCGAGAGGTCGCGGCGCCTGGAGAAGCTGAGGGACGACGACCGGACACTGATCTTCTACGAGGCCCCCGGCCGCGTGCGGGGCACGCTCGAGACGATCTGGTCGGTGCTAGGCAACCGGAGGGTGGCGGTAGCGAGGGAATTGACGAAGATCCACGAGGAGGTGATCCGGGGTTCGGTGTCGGAGGTCCTCGCTCAGATTGAGGAGGAGGACGTGCGCGGTGAAGCAGTGATCTTGGTCGAAGGGGCGGCAGCAGTGCCGGATCTTCCCACAGCGGTCGAGGCAGCACGCGGCCTGGTGGCCGGCGGGCTTCCCAAAGGTAAGGCTGCAGCCAAGGCTGCCGCGCAGCACGGGGTGGCGCGAAGAGAGATTTACGACAGGTTGCTGGAGGATTGAGCTACTGAGAGAACGGCTCCCAGGAGCCTTCCGGGGTGTAGCCGGTCAGTTCTCCTATGCAGGTGGCGCAGATCATGCGCCCCCGAAACTCCTTTAGATCTGAAGTGGACCGGCAAAAGCTGCATGCCTCTTCTTTCTTGGTGAAGATCAGGTGATTGTCTTCCACCGCAATTGCCAGCTCGTCGCCTTCCTTGATGTCGAACGCCTTGCGCATCTCAGCTGGGATAACTATCCTGCCGAGGTCATCGACTCTCCTCGCCATGCCGGTGCTCTTCATCGTCGAGGATAATAAACCCCGCCTCTTGTAAGCGGCAATCCGCCGAAAGAACCGTTGCGTCGCAAGGATTTAAGAAACTTGAAAAACACCTTCTACATAACGACGCCGATTTATTACGTGAACGATGTGCCGCATATCGGTCACGCGTATACGACGGTCGCGGCCGATTTCGTGGCTCGTTACCACCGGCTCGCAGGAGAACCAGTCTTCTTCTTGACCGGCACCGATGAGCACGGTCAGAAAGTCGCGCGAGCTGCGGAGGAGAAGGGTGTTGCCCCTCAGGAATGGTGCGACCAGATGATCCCGCAGTGGACGGAGGTCTGGAATCGTCTCCTGATCTCTTACGACGATTTCATTCGCACCACCGAGGACCGCCACGTCCGCCCCGTCCAGCAGCTGGTACAGAAGCTATTCGACAACGGCGACATCTATCTTGGCCATTACGAGGGGCCCTACTGCGTCGCATGCGAGACCTTTTACCAACCGAGCGAAGTTGAGAACGGACTATGCCCGATCCATGAACGACCGGTCGAAATGGTCAAGGAGGAAAACTATTTCTTCAAGCTCTCCTCCTATCAAGACCGCCTGCTAAAGCTCTACGAGGAGAATCCGGACTTCGTGCGGCCCGAGATGCGACTAAACGAAGTGCTGAGTTTCGTGAAAGGAGGACTCGAGGACCTGTCGATCTCGAGAACCTCCTTCTCGTGGGGGATTCCTATCCCATGGGATCCGAAGCACGTGATGTATGTGTGGATCGATGCTCTTCAGAACTACATCACGGCTGTGGGCCATGGAAGTGATGAGGACAGGTTCAATAGCCTCTGGCCGGCCGACTTTCATTTCATCGGAAAGGACATCCTTCGGCATCACGCGGTCATCTGGCCGGCCGTCCTGATGGCTGCCGGCATCGATCTTCCCAAGACGGTATTCGCTCACGGCTATCTGACCGTCGGCGGAAAGAAGATGTCCAAGACCAACCTGACGGGGATCTCTCCCCATCATCTTCTCGACACTTTTGGACCGGATGGGTACCGCTATCACTTCCTGCGGGAGGGAGTCTTTGGTCAGGACGGTTCTTTTTCCTGGGAAGCGATGGTTGCTCGATTCAACGCTGATCTTGCCAACGACCTCGGCAACTTGGTCAGCCGCACTCTGGCGTTGGTCGCGCGCAGTTTCGATGGCCTGGTCCCGGAGCCCGCCGAGGTAACTTCAGAGGAAGAGACGCTACGGACCGTTGCGAGCAAGGCCAGGGATGAGCTCGACCGTGGGGTTCGATCTTTGGACTTCGCATCGGCTCTGACGGCGGTGATGGAGTTCGTGGGAGAGACAAATCACTACATCGACCGGGCCGCGCCGTGGAACCTCGCTAAGGATGAGGCGAGCAGACCTCGTCTTGCGACCGTCCTCTATTCGGCTCTCGAAGCCGTCCGCCATCTTTCGATTCTCATAAACCCGGCAATGCCGAATGCGTCGGAGAAGATCCGCACCCAACTCGGTCTTCCATCGGGCATTGGGGCCCTCGACGATGAATTGAGATGGGGCGTGCTTTCCGCTGGTACCAGGACCGAGCGCGGCGAAGGGGTCTTTCCTCGCATCGAAGTCGAATGACTCCGGCCGACGTCGAAACACCACCGGCCTGGTTCGACGCTCACTGCCATCTGGACATGATCGAAAGAGAACCTGCAGACGTAGTTGCAAGTGCGCGCGACGGCAACGTTCTTTCGATGGTGACCATCGGCACCGACGTGGCATCCAGCAAACGCGCGGTCGAGATCGCCAGTGCCATCGAGGAAGTGTGGGCTGCGGTAGGTGTGCACCCTCACGATTCTTCCGCTCTCGATGAAGCCGCACTCGCTGAGATCGATCGACTCTCCGGCGACCCCAAAGTGGTTGCTATTGGGGAGATCGGCCTCGACTTCTATCGGGATCTCTCTCCTCGAGACGCGCAGCGCGAGGCGTTTTCTCGCCAGCTCGGGCTGGCGAGGGGAATCTCGAAGACTGTCGTGATTCACATGCGCGATGCCCACGAAGAGGTCTATTCGATCCTCGCTGAAGATCCCCCCGAACGCCTCGTGTTCCACTGCTTCTCCGGCGGTGCGGCCGAGGCGCGAAGGGCTCTTGAACTGGGAGGCCATCTTTCGTTTGCCGGAAACATCTCGTATCCGAAGTCGGAGGAGTTGAGAGAAGCGGCTCGAGTCGTCCCGCTCGATCGGCTGATGGTCGAGACGGATTCACCTTTTCTGTCTCCCGCCCCCAATCGCGGGCGGCCGAACGAGCCGGCAAACGTGGCCAATGTCGGAACGTTCCTAGCGGAGGTCGTGGGCCGAAGCCCTCAGGAGATCGCAGAGGCGACCACCGCTAACTCGCGCAGGGTCTTCGGTCTGACCCAGCCCTAACGGATCTCGGCGAGCAGCCCTTCTAGATCGAGCGGTTTGGTTGGCATGTCGACCGCCCCATTGGCATCGCGCGGCCATTCGTCGGGGTCTCGGTCGCGGTAGATCTCGATGCCGTTTCCATCGGGATCCCTCAGGTAAATCGCCTCGCTTACTCCGTGATCGGATGCTCCGTCGATAGGCCATCCGGCATCGACGATTCGCGCAAACGTCCTCGCAAGTTCCTTGCGATTCGGCAGAAGGACCGCGAAGTGATAGAGCCCGGTAGAGCTCGCCGGCGGGGGCCCGGCCCCGCGGGAGTGCCAGGTGTTGAGCCCGATGTGGTGGTGATAACCGCCGGCTGAAACGAACGCTGCCTCACTTCCGTAATAAGTCATCAGCTCGAATCCCATCGTCTCGGTGTAGAAGCGGACCGACCTCTGGAGATCGGACACCTTTAGGTGAACGTGACCTATCCGGGTCTCTGGGTGAATTGTCTCGGGCATCGCTGTTCCTTTCTCGAACAAATGGTTTCGAAAGTATCAACGCTCTCGCATTCCCCGAACAGGTGTTCGAGCGACATTTGAACCATGCCCTAATGGCTGTTAGGGTCGCCCACTTGTGAGAGGGGTCTTACGGGTTCTCCTCTCTCTTGCTCTGGCGGCCACATCTACGGCCTACTTCCTTGCGGAGAAGAGGGTGACCCTTGCCGATGATGGCCGGGTGCGTTCGTTCACGACGTTCGCCCCGACCGTAGGCGACGCGTTGGATCGTCTCGGGGTAGAAGTTGGGCCCGACGACGTCGTACGACCGAGCGTTGATTCCGATCTCGAAGGAGCCCGCCGGATAGAGGTGCACCGGGCGAAAGACGTAGTGGTCGTCCTAAACGGGTCGAGGAGCGTTGAGCGGGTGACCGGCAGGACCGTTGCTCAGATCCTCGATCAACTTTCGGTCGAGAAGAAAGGCGCGTACTTGGCGCCAGCCGCGGATGAAAAAGTCTCAGACGGTGATGAAATCGTGGTGGCACAGCCCGTCGAAGTGACCGTCGTGGATGGAGGCGTTGCCCAGCCGGTGGTGACGAACGTCCTTACCGCCGGCGCGCTTCTGCGGCAGATGGGGATCCAGCTCGGCCCCCACGATCGGGTTGAGCCGAGCATTATTGCCTACCCTTCGAGCGGTTCTACGATCTCGGTGGTAAGGGTCAACGAAGCGATCGAAAACGCTTACTCGCCCATTCCATTCAAGAAGGTGACGGAGAAGTCGGATCAACTCGAGCAGGGTCAGCGAAAAGTTAGCCAGGCCGGAGCAGAAGGCCTTCGAGTCCGCAGCTATCGGGTAACTTACGAAAACGGCCGGGTAAAGAGCAAAGTGTTTGTCGAGAGCAAGATCGTGCGAGAACCACAAGACGAGATCACCCTGATCGGAACCAGAAAGCCAGTCTTCGTATCTCACGGATCGAGCGATGTTGGAAGAGCTTCCTGGTATTCAGCTTCAGGATTGATCGCGGCCCATCGAAGTCTTCCCTTCGGCACGGTGGTGAAGGTGACGAACTACGCCAACGGCAAGAGCGTGACGGTGACCATCCGGGATCGCGGCCCATACGTAGAGGGCCGTATCATCGATCTTTCGGATGATGCCTTCGCGGAGATCTCAAGCCTCGGCACGGGAGTCATCGACGTCAAAATCGAGTGGTGACCCGGGCGCGCTGACAACCACGCAGATAAGAGACCTGGCGCGCCGCCACGGTGTCCGGCCGTCGAAGTCTCTAGGTCAAAACTTCGTAATCGATCAGAACACCGTTCGACGCATCGTGAGGCTGGCCCAGGTTGGACCAACCGACGAAGTCGTCGAGGTCGGTGCTGGCTTTGGATCGCTGACCCTTGCTCTTGCGGGAGTGGCGCGATCGGTCAAGGCGATCGAGTTCGACCACAGGCTGGTGACGGCTCTGCAAGAGACTGCCGGGGACCTTCCCAACGTCAAAGTCGTGTCGGCGGATGCACTAGACGTCGACTACCGAAACCTCCTCGATGGGCGCCCACACAGGTTCATATCCAATCTTCCCTACAACATCGCAACTCCATTGATTGCCCAGCTTCTCGAAGACGTTGGTGAGTTCATCGATTTCGTTGTTTTGGTTCAGCGTGAGGTTGGCGAACGACTGACTGCGTCAGTTGGCTCCAAGGCCTATGGAGCGGTTAGCGTGCTGGTGGCCTACCACTGCGCTGCGGAGATTCTTGGAAAGGTTCCTCCGACGGTGTTTTGGCCACCTCCGAAAGTGGAGTCGATCCTGGTTCGTCTTTCCCGGATACCTCCTAGGGTGAAGACGCCATCGAAGGAACTGATGACGGTCGTGAGGGCGGCGTTCTCGCAGAGGCGCAAGACCCTTAGAAACGCGCTTTCATCGGTGCTCGCTATCGACGTACAGAAAGTCGAGCGGGTTCTGGAGCAGGCCGGCATCCCCCCTTCTGCCAGAGCGGAGGAGCTGGGGGTAGAAGACTTCGACCGCCTGGCGCGATCGCTGGCGCTGCCCTGATGGACCGCGTGGAGATGTCTGCCCCAGCGAAGGTGAACCTGTTCTTGCGCGTGTCGGGAGTCCGCGACGACGGCTACCACGAAATCGAAAGCGTGATGCAAACGGTTTCGATCTTCGATCGTTTGGTGATGGAACGCGTCCCGGTCACAAGGGTTTCATTCGATACTGCAGCTCTCGCCCCCGAGCCTCCCGATCTGATCGAAAAGGCGATTGGTGTTTTCAACGAGACGGTGGGAGGGACTCAGGGGGCCGAGGTGAGAGTCGACAAGCAGATTCCTATCGGAGCCGGGCTCGGCGGGGGAAGCTCGGATGCCGCCGCGGCGCTGATGGGAATCGACCGGATGATGGGGGGCCTCACGCCGCCCAAGCTTCTCTCCGAGATCGCCTCTCAGGTCGGATCGGATGTGCCGTTCTTTTTGAATGGCGGCACCGCGCTGGTCTCGGGACGGGGAGAGATCGTGAAGTCGCTCCCTTCCCTCGAGGCTTGGTGGGTGATTGGAGTGCCGGACCTCTCGATGTCGACCGAGGAGGTGTACGCGGCGTTCGACCGCTTTGGAAGCAGTCAGGGCCCATCGTTGCAGGAGTTTCTCGACGCTCTCTCGACGGGGGAGGTTGCAGAGGTTGGGGGCCTCTTGCACAACGACCTCGAGGTCGCGGCGTTCGATCTGCAGCCGGAACTTCGAGATCTAAAGGAAGAGATGCACGGGGCCGGCGCGTTGGGGGCCGTTATGACCGGCAGCGGCTCGGCAATTGTCGGGTTGTGCCGTGATGAGGAACATGCAAACGCGGTCTCGAAAACTGTTTCGCAGGACTTTGAGAGGGTCATCCCCGCAAGGAGCATCTCTGGCTCCGGTAAATTCGAATAATTCCCTGCAGTAGAACGTTTCTTCGCTTATCGATGTCGTACCCCATCTCTATCATCGAAGCATGAAATACGAACCCGTCATCACCCCCGGCTTCGAGAGTCGTGAGGAGATGAGGCAGAGGGCAGTGAGCATGCGATCGAGGGCCACAGCAGGAAAGAGATAGCAGCGGCCCTCGGCTTCAAAACCGGGGGCCGGACCCTATCGACCTGGCTCAAGGACATCCCCGCACCGGAGTGGACCAAACGCCCGAGGGCCAAGGATGCCCTGAGGGATCGGGCCATTGAGATGAGAAAACAGGGGATGTCCTACAAGCAGATCCGGGGAGTTCTAGGAGTTTCTAAGAGTTCCCTATCCCTGTGGCTGAGAGATGTACTTCTGACCGATGAGCAACGGGAGGAGTTGGCTCGCCGGAAGAGCGAGAACGGAAGGCGCAGAGCTGAGGCTAACCGGGCGTTACGGGTTGCTCGGGAGGCAAAGATCCGACGCGAGGCAGCCAGTCAGGTGCCGGCCATCGCCGAGTCCGAACTCTTTGTCGCCGGGGTCGTCGCCTATCGGGCAGAAGGTGCCAAGCAAAAGGCTTGGGACTCCAGCCGCCAGGTGGCGTTTGCCAATTCCGATCCCAAGATGATCATCCTGTTCATGAGTTTTTTGAAGCTCCTTGGCTACGAGAAGGCGGACATGAGCCTGTGGCTAGCGATTCACGAGTCCGCGGACGAGAGAAGGGCGCTCAGGTTCTGGTCGAACATAACCGGCATGCCAGTGGAGTCATTCTGGAAGACGACGTTCAAACGCCACAATCCCAAAACCGTTCGCAAGAACACTCGTGAGGCTTACCATGGCTGTTTGACAATTAGGGTCAAGAGAAGCAGCGATTTCAACCGGCGACTCGACGGCTGGTTTCAGGCCATCGTGGCCAGACTTCCCGGCGGCTCCCAGCTCGACCTGAAGTTTGATCAGAAGACCGAAGTGACTCCCGAGGTACCCTAGAGGTGTCGATCCGGGGTGGTGTAACGGGAGCACGTCTGGTTTTGGTCCAGGAGGTCAGGGTCCGAGTCCTTGCCCCGGAGCGTGACTGAATCAACACAAAAAGTGACGAGGACAGTCTGAACGATACCGTCGCGATCGTCCTTGCCGCGGGGCTCGGCAAGAGGCTGAAGTCCAACCTACCGAAGGCGCTGCATCGCGCCAACGGCAGGCCCCTGCTTCATCACGTGCTGAGGGCTCTCCAGGAGGTCGCCGAGGTCGGCCGCGTCATCGTCGTCGTCGGCAAAGGTAAAGACGAAGTCATCGACTACGTCGATCGTCATTTCGAAGGCGTGACCTTTGTCGAACAGCCCGAGCAGCTCGGCACCGGCGACGCCGTGAAGCGCACCCAACAAGAACTCGCCGATCACGAAGGCACGATTCTTGTTCTTCCCGGCGACGGCCCCCTCATTAAAGCGGCCACCATCGAAAGGCTCCTCCACGAGCATGAAAAGACGGAGGCCGATGTCTCGCTTCTCACCGCCAACCTCGATAACCCCAGAGGGTATGGCCGGATCCTGAGAACCGAGCAGGGGAACTTCGATCGGATAGTCGAAGAGGCAGATGCCGGGCCAGCGGAACAGGCAATCAACGAAGTCTCGAGCGGGATCTTTTGCTTCCGAGCCCAAGGACTTTTCGCGGCCCTCGAGAAGGTCACGACCGACAATGCCCAGGGGGAGTACTACCTCCCCGATGCCGCTTTGGTCATTCGAGCGGAAGGGGGGAAGATGTATACCGTGACGGCAGACGACGGCAACGAGATCAGGGGAGTGAACGACCGCTCCGAGCTCGCGGATGTCTCGCGTCAGCTACGTCTCGAATACCTGGAGAAGCTCGCCTCTAACGGAGTGACCATCGAAGATCCGCTGACGACTTACATCGATGAGGGTGTCGAAGTCGGGCCCGACACCGTCATCCGACCGCTCACCTTCATCGAAGGGTCATCGAGGATCGGGTCGGGATGTCAGATCGGGCCGAACACTCGGATCGCCGATTCGATCGTCGATGATAGGGCCGAAGTCACCTTCTCGGTGATTCGCGAATCTCATATTGGCGCCGAGGCCACCGTCGGTCCGTTTGCATCACTGCGTCCCGGAACCCGCCTCGGCCCCCGGGCAAAGGCGGGCACTTTCGTTGAGATCAAGGGCTCGATCATCGGGGAGGGGTCGAAGGTTCCCCATCAGTCATACGTTGGCGATGCTGAGATTGGAAAGGACGTCAACCTAGGCGCCGGAACCATCACCGGCAATTACGACAATGAAACGAAGATCAAGTCCAAGACGGTGATCGAAGACGGGGCATTCACTGGATCCAACACCACCCTCGTGGCGCCGGTGACCGTCGCCAAGGATGCTGGAACCGGCGCCGGATCCGTCGTGACGAAGGATGTCGATCCGGAAGATATCGTCGCAGGAGTTCCCGCTCGCAAGATGAGGAAACGAAAGCCCCGTCCACGCGACAATAAGAAGTAACCCATCCGGGAGGGGTAATGGAAGCCAGCATGAAAAAGAGGGGGATGCTCTTCTCCGGTACCTCCCATCCCGGATTCGCTGAAGAGATTGCCGCCCACCTTGGTATGCGCTTGGGGGAGGTGGAAATACGGCCGTTCGCGGACGGCTCGATCTACTGCCGGTTCTCGGAGTCGGTCAGGGGGACGGATGCTTTCGTGATCCAGACCCACTGCCATCCGATCAACGACATGATCATGGAGCAGCTAGTGATGATCGATGCCCTGAAGCGCGCCAGCGCCAAGCGCATCAACGCGGTCGTGCCCTCTTTTGGCTATGCCCGCCAGGACCGCAAGGCGCTGGCAAGAGAGCCGATCACCGCTCGGCTGGTGGCCGATCTCTTTCAGGTTGCCGGGGCCGACAGGGTCCTGACCGTCGACCTGCACTCGGGGCAGATCCAGGGATTCTTCGACATACCCGTTGACCACCTGACCGCCTTTCCCCGGCTGGCCGACTACATCCATGAGAAGTACGGGGAAGACCTGGTCGTTGTCGCTCCAGACGCCGGCGGTGCGCGGTTAGCCGACAAGTATTCCCGTCACCTCAAAGCCGGCGTAGCTTTTGCTCAGAAGCGGCGCAGGGCCGACCGCCCGAACCAGAGCGAGACCATCGGGCTCGTGGGAGACATAGAGGGGAAGTTCTGCGTTCTCGTCGACGAGATGATCGATACCGGGGGAAGCCTGATCGGGGCGGCTAACCTCCTGCTCGAACAGGGGGCTACTGGAGTGATTGCCGCGGCAACTCATCCCATCTTCTCGGGCAAGGCGATCGAAAACCTCCAAAATTCTCCGCTGGCAGAGGTAATAGTCACTAACACGCTGCCGATCCCCCCCGAGAAGCAGATCGACAAGATCACCGTTCTCTCTATCGCACCGATCGTCGCATCGACAATCAAGGCCGTCTTCGAAGACGAATCCGTCTCCGAGATCTTCCAGGGTGAACACCTCGAGGCGATTCCGCCGGAGCGCCAGATCATGGGTTACGAGGACGACGAGGCCTAGGCCCCGTATAATCTGAAGCCTCATGGAAATCTCCCTCAAGGCGCAAGCGCGCGACCAGAAAGGAAAGGGCGCAGCCCGCAAGGCCCGCGCCCGAGGTCAGGTTCCCGCCGTCCTATACGGCTCCGACCTCCAAGCGCAGCCGCTCTTCGTGAATGTGAAGGAGATGAACCAGGCCCTGCACACGGAGGCCGGCTATAACGTCCTCATCACCCTTAAGTTCGACGGGGCAGACGAGCAGCTGACGATGCTGCGCGAAGTGCAGAGACATCCTCTTCGGGGAGACCTCCTTCATGTGGACTTCTTGAAAGTCGCCCGTGATGTGAAGATCCATGCCAACGTCCCCATCCACCTGGTCGGCGAGTCCAGAGGAGTGAAAGAGGGTGGAGTCGTCGAGCATCACCTATGGGAGCTCTCCGTCGAAGCCTTCCCCACCGACGTCCCTCCCAACATCGAAGTCGACATCAGCAGGCTCGGCATCGGAGACAGTGTGCGTGTCGCCGATGTCGATGTCCCAAGCTCCTTGGAGATTCTGACCGACGGCGAGGAAATGATCGCCGGAGTGGTCGAGCCTCAGCTGGCCGATCTGCCTGAAGCCGTCCTTCCTGGAGAGGAGGACGAAGAAGCCGTCGAAGGCGAGGTTCCCGAGGGCGAGGAGGGGGCTCCTCCTGCTGGAGAGGGGGGCGAAGGTGCTGCGGCTCGGGAGGAGGAACAGACTTCGGGATAGCGACCGCCCGGCATGGGTCGCGGTCGGACTGGGCAATCCCGGTAAGGAGTACGCAGCTTCGCGTCACAATGCAGGATTTCGAACCGTTGACATCCTCGCAGACAAGTTCGGAGTCGCATTCAAAGGATCCAAAGCTCGGGCTGTCGTCGCAGAGGCATCGGCCGATGGCGTAAAGGTGCTCCTCGCCAAGCCAACCACTTATATGAACGAAAGCGGCCAGGCCGTTGGGGCCCTGATGAGGTATTTCAAGGTGGAGCCGGAGAATCTGATAGTCGTCCATGACGATGCCGATCTCAAGCAGGCACAGCTGCGCCTCAAGTTCGGCGGGGGAAGCGGGGGCCACCATGGTATCGAGTCCATCGAGCGGGTGATCCGCTCCCGTGATTTCTACCGGGTCCGCGTCGGGGCCGGAAGGCCCGTCCCCGGCGAGCGCGTCCCTCCTGACTTTCTCCTCGATCGGCCTTCGAAGAAGGAGGCCGAGGAGATGGCCTTCGCCGAAGCCAACGCTGCCGACGCCGTCCTGGCGATCGTTCACGATGGTATCGATCGAGCGATGAATCAATTCAACTCCAGCGCGCAAAGTTGAGGCAACGCGTCGATGGGTGAACTAAAGGGTCTTCTTCCGCTATGGGATCGAACGGACATCCTCGACGAAATCCTTTTGCAGGGAGAGGCGGGGGTCCCCGAAATCGCGCGGCCCTTCACGGTCGCAGGCCTCTCGCGCCGCGCCTCCCCCTTGATGGTTGTGCTGCCAAGGAGCCGAGATGCTGAGGCTTTCGCGCAGGAACTTCGAGGGTTCCTCGATCGCGACGAGGTAGCGCTCTATCCAGCTTGGGAAGTTCTTCCGGGAGAAGCTCTTTCTCCAACGCTCGACACGATGGGCCGCCGTATCCGTGTGCTTCACCAGCTGAAGGTGGGAAGGGCTCCGGCGGTAATCGTGACCTCTGTGCGGGCTTTTGTTCAGAAGGTCGCCCCCATGCTCGACCGAAGCATCGTCCTGAAAACGGGGGCCGAGGTCGCGTCGGATGGCCTTACAGAAGAGCTGGTCGATCTCGGTTACGAAAGAAACTATCTGGTCGAGCGCCCCGGGGAGTTTTCGATCAGGGGCGGAATCATCGACATCTTTCCTCCGGGATTGGACGACCCCGTGCGAGTGGACATGTTCGGAGACGACATCACCGAGATGCGATCTTTCAGCGTTTCGAGTCAGCGAAGTCTCGACCCCATAGAGGAAGTGGAGATCCTTGCGGCTGATGAGCTGATCCTCGACGAGGGCACCAGAAGCAGAGCTGAAGCCTTAGCCATTAAAGAGAAGGAAGAAACTCAAAAGCGCGAGGACCTGGGAAAGATCGCAGAAGGGATCTCGTTTCCAGGGATGGAGTCATACATCGCGCTGCTGGCCCCCGAGCTGAAACTCGTTTCGGACTGGCTCCCCGACGACGGCAGAGTGATCGTTTGCGACCCCAAGCAAACCGGCGACAGGGCGGCAGAGTTTCTCGAGCAAGCCGAACAGTGGGACGGAGAAGACACGCGGTCTCTCTTCGTCACGCTTTCGGAGGCGATGCAGGATTCGTCAACCGTCGAATTGTGGCCATACCGTCGCGCAGAAGAAGGGATCGACCTGGAAATCTCGGGATGGGATGAATTCGTCGGATCTCCACAGAAGCTGGTGCAGGCTCTGACGCAGCATCGATCGGACGGCGCCACCGTAACAGTCGCAGCGGGGACGTCCGTGAACCGGGCCCAAGACGTGCTGGGCGAAGCAGGCCTCGGGCTGCCCGCCGCAGCTCCATCCGTTGGGGCCGCTTCTATCTCCACTGAGTTGGTCAACCGCGGTTTTCTTCTGAGGGAAGGCCCCGGAGGCAAGCCGATCCTTGCGCTGGTAGGTCTGGCAGATCTCTTCGGAAGGCGCCGGGCCGTTTCGGCAGAACGAAGGGAATCGCCTGCCCGAGCTTCAGCCTTGCTTCTCGAGCTGGCCTCGGGGGATCACGTTGTTCACGAGACCTATGGAGTAGGGCGTTATCACGGCATGATCACCCGAGAAGTCGGAGGCATATCGCGCGACTACCTCGTCATCTCATACGCGGGGGAGGACCGTCTTTACCTTCCTACCGAACAGCTCGAGACCATAACGAAGTATTCAGGTGGCGAGTCTCCGCGATTGAACCGATTGGGAACGGCGGAGTGGGAAAAGGCGAAGTCTCGGGCAAGAAGGGCCGTCGCGGACATCGCTGGAGAACTGATACTTCTCTATTCCAAGCGCCAGGCTTCACAGGGCCATCCCTTTGCTCCGGATTCCCCGTGGCAAAGAGAGCTCGAGGGTGCGTTCCCTTTTATCGAGACCCCCGATCAGGCGAGGGCGATCGAAGAAGTGAAAGTAGATATGGAAAAACCGATCCCGATGGACCGCCTTATCTGCGGGGACGTTGGATACGGAAAGACCGAGATCGCAGTGAGGGCAGCTTTCAAGGCCGTGCAGGATTCCAAACAGGTCGCGGTTCTCGTGCCTACTACCATCCTGGCTCAGCAGCACACTCAAACCTTCGGGGAGCGCTTCGCCGGATTCCCAATAAAGGTTGCGCAGCTCTCCCGCTTTCTCACTCCATCGGAACAGCAGGAGGTCCTTGAGGGACTTGCTGCCGGAAAGGTCGATGTCGTCATCGGAACCCACCGGTTGCTCCAGCCCGATGTGAAGTTCAATGAACTCGGGCTCCTCGTGGTGGACGAAGAGCAACGTTTTGGCGTCAAGCACAAAGAGACCATCAAGAAGATGCGAGAGAGCGTGGATGTCATAACGATGACGGCGACTCCGATCCCGCGCACTTTAGAGATGGGAATCACCGGTATCAGGGATATCTCGATTATCGACACCCCGCCGGCCGAACGGCGGCCGGTTCTCACTTTCGTGGGGGAGCACGACGAGCGGATGGTCACCGCCGCTATAAGACGCGAACTCGCTCGCGATGGCCAAGTGTTCTTGGTTCACAACCGCGTGCGCTCCATCAAGGGGGCGGCGAGAAAGATCGCAGGACTGGTTCCTGGGGCCCGCATCGAGGTCGCGCACGGCCAGATGAGTGAGGCCGAGCTCGAACGAGTAATGGTCGACGTCTGGGACGGAAAGATCGACGTACTTGTTTGCACGACGATCATCGAGAGTGGACTAGATATCCCCGCGATGAACACCCTCATCGTCGAGAGGGCCGATCTTCTCGGTCTGTCGCAGCTCTACCAGCTGAGAGGCAGAGTGGGCCGCGCCAGGGAGCGAGCGTACGCGTACTTCTTTTATCCGCACGAGACGGTTCTGTCCGACGAGGCTCACGAACGGCTGAAGATCCTCTCTGAGTTCACCGAACTTGGTTCTGGTTTCAAGATCGCTCTTAGAGATCTCGAAATCCGAGGCGCCGGCAACCTTTTGGGGGCGGAACAATCGGGTCATGTTGCCGCGGTTGGATTCGACCTGTATGTCCGGATGATGACCGAGGCGGTGGATCAGCTATCGGGCCGGGAGCAGGAGCCGAAGGTCGAGGTCCGCATCGATATCCCCGTCGATGCCTACATCCCATCCGACTACATCGCAAGGGAATCCTTGAGAATGGAGGCGTATCGACAGATCGAACGAATCCGTTCCGCTGAGGACGCTCGGTTGCTCCGGGAGGAACTCGTAGACCGCTATGGCGCGATGCCCGCTTCCATCGAGAATCTATTCACGGTTGCCGAGGTCCGCGCCTTCATGGCAGCCCACGGTATCGAGGAACTTTCCATACGCGAAGGAGCAATGAAATTGCGCCCCGTTGAGCTTTCCCGTCTTCAGGCGATAGAGGCACGCAAGTCATTCAATGCCGATTACAAAGATGTATCGAGCACTCTGTTGATTCCGGCCCCCTCATCGGACTTGGCCGGGTGGGTGTTGAATTCGCTCGATGCTATTCTCGGCGAACAAGCATGAAGAAATTACTTGCTGTCATCACTCTAGGGCTCCTGGTTCTGCCGGCCTGCGCCGGGGGGAGCGTTGGCAACTATTTCGCGCCGACGGCCGCGGTCGTAAACGGCGAGAAGATCGAGGAGGCCCGCATCTCGGCTCAGCTCCGTCTGATTCAAGGGGACCCCCAGAACGCAGGACTCTTTGCCGGATCAAAGGGGGCTCAGAATCGACTCGACGCGCAGCGTCAGATTCTTGAGGACGCCATCCGTGAACGGGTTGTGGTCCAAGAGGCGCGGACTCTCGGCGTAACCATTTCAGACGCCGAGGTACAGCAGCTCATCGACGAGCAGGTTAGAACTCAGTTTCCTTCAGAAGAGGACTTCAGGACCTTCCTGAAAGACAACGTGCTAACGGAGGACTTCGTTAGAGATTTCTTCAGCAACCAGCTTCTGGTTCAGAAGATTGCCGAGTCGGTGACCGGCGAGGTTAAGGTCGAAGAGCAGCAGCTGCAGGAGGCTTTCGAAGCCAACCGTGCGCAATATGAGCAAATGGTTCACCTTGCCCATGTATTGATCTGCGCCGACTTCAACCCCACCGAGAGGAAGTGCAACGTCAGCGACGCCGACCGGCAAAAGGCGGCTGAGGTCGCTGCGCGCGCCAAAGCCGGTGAAGATTTCGGCGCACTCGCAAGGGAGTTCTCGGCCGATCCCAGTGCCGAGGCCAACGGCGGCGATTTGGGATTTCATGCTCCAGGACAGTTCGTGGAGGCATTGGACACCGTTGCTTTTGCTCTGCAGGCCGGCGAGGTTTCCGACCCGGTGGAGACGGAATTCGGGATGCATGTCATGAAGGCCATTGAGAGAGGAAGAACTTTCGAGTCGGTGAAGGAAGAGCTGAGGGAAGAGCTGCTCACCCCAATGCAGCAAGCGGCATTCCAAGAGTGGCTGACCGAGAAGATAAGGGCAGCTCGCATCACCATCAACCCGCGTTTCGGAAGATTCGACAAGAACACCCTCACGATCGTCCCGATCGCGCCGGAGCGGGAGCCGATTCGCCAGGCCCCAAGACCGGCCCCAGGGGAGGAGCAGGATTCGGTTCCCGTTCCCGACGAGCGAGTTCCCGTTCCCGACGAGCAGGTCCCAGCGGATCCCGCCGGGACCCCATGATGTGACGGAAGGGCCAAGAAGGCTCTACTTGGTCGGGCTTGGTCCGGGGCCGGCCGATCTGATGACTTTGAAAGGCTGGGAGCTTCTCGCTTCCGGAAAACATCTCGTGGTGAACACCACCGATCATAAAGTCCTCCAGGCCATACTGGCTCGCGGATTTCACTTCGAGCTTGTGCCGGCTGACCCCGAGAAGATCGCCCCGCATCTCATTGAAGCGGTCGAGGGTCACGGCGAAGTCGTATACGCATGTCCCGGTCAGGTCTTTGAGAGTCCAGAGGTGATATCGATCACCAGGCTGGCCGCGGAGCGCGGTGTCGCGGTTGAAGTAGTACCGGCCGTTTCAGACTGGGAGTTGGTCACGGCTGCTGATTCCGCTACCGCAGCTCACAGTGGCCCCCAAGCCATTCGGGCCGGGTCGGCATTCACAAGACTGGTGTCGGTGATGGCCAGACTGCGAGCACCCGACGGTTGCCCATGGGATCGCGAGCAGACTCATGCGTCACTGGCAATCCATCTCCTCGAAGAAGCGCACGAAACTCTCGACGCCATAGACCGCGGTGATATGCGTGACCTCGAGGAAGAGCTCGGAGACCTGCTGCTGCAGATTGTTTTTCATGCCGAGATCGCCGACGAATCGGACGACTTCGAAGCGGCCGATGTTGTTGATGGATTGGTCAACAAACTCATCCACCGCCATCCTCATATTTTTGGGGATGTAGACGTTTCGTCCTCTCAGGATGTCGTAGTTAACTGGGAGGCCCTGAAGCACGAACAGAAAGAGCGAGCTTCGATCGCGGAGGGGATTCCCTCGGGGCTTCCTGCCCTGTTGTTCGCGAACAAAGTTCAACGCAGGATCGCAGGACAAAGCCGGGAGTTCGATCTCGACCCATCACAGACACTCACCCTCGCAGCGAGGCTCGTCGAAGATGGGAAGGGAGAGTCATCTGAAGAGATCCTCGGAGAGTTGCTTTATCACGTCGTGGCCGTTGCCCAGTCAATGGGCCTCGATCCAGAAGGATCACTTCGAAAGGAGGCCGCACGCAGGCTTCGCCGCGCCGCATCAAAGCCCTCCTCAAACCCGGCGGTACCTTAAGATAGGTTGTTACTTCCGTTAATAGGAGTTGCGATTGAGCGCGATTGAGAAGCTGCGGGCCCGTCAGATCCTGGACAGCCGCGGAAACCCCACCGTAGAAGTAGAGGCAGAGACCGAGTTAGGGGGAGTAGGGCGCGCAGCCGTTCCCTCTGGAGCGTCGACCGGGAAGCTCGAGGCCCTCGAGCTTCGCGACGGTGACGATCGTTTTGGCGGCAAGGGAGTGCTTGGCGCGGTCGCAAATGTGAACGGCGAGATCGCCAGCGAACTGCTGGGCCGAGACGCCCTCGATCAGCGGGGCATCGACCGTCTTCTCATTGATCTCGACGGCACCGACGCAAAATCCAAACTCGGCGCCAACGCCATTCTCGGGGTTTCCATGGCCGTCGCGAAAGCTGCCGCCGACGAACTGGCGATGCCACTGTTTCGTTACTTGGGAGGGGCAGGAGCTCATCTTCTTCCCGTTCCGCTGATGAACGTCCTAAACGGAGGGGCCCACGCCGACAACAACGTTGACGTACAGGAGTTCATGATCGTTCCTCACGGAGCTCCCTCTTTTGCCGAGGCTCTTCAAATGGGGGCCGAGGTCTATCACTCGCTAAAGGGACTGCTGCTCGACAAAGGTCTATCGACCGGATTGGGAGATGAGGGAGGTTTCGCGCCCGATCTCGCCAAGAATGAAGATGCACTCGACCTGCTCGTTGAGGCAATCGAGAGATCTGGATACGCAGCCGGTGATGAGGTTGCGATCGCCCTCGACGTTGCGGCCACCGAGCTTTACACCGAAGGCGCATATTCCCTGGAGGGAGAAGGGCGAACGCTTGATGCCGACGGCCTGGGAGAGCTCTACTCGCGATGGCTCTCGACCTATCCGATCGTCTCCATTGAGGATCCACTCGACGAAGAGGACTGGGAAGGGTGGATTGCAATCACAACGGCACTGGGTTCGGGGGTGCAGCTAGTCGGCGACGACTTGTTTGTTACCAACACGCAGCGACTCTCCCTTGGAATAGAGCGCGGCGCTGCCAATTCCATCTTGGTCAAGGTGAACCAGATAGGGACTCTGACGGAAACCTCGGAAGCCGTAACCATGGCGCATCGCGCCGGCTACTCATCGGTCATGAGTCATCGCTCTGGTGAAACCGAAGACGCCACGATCTCAGACTTGGTTGTGGCGTGGGGCAGCGGCCAGATCAAAGCAGGAGCCCCCGCCCGCACCGATCGCGTCGTCAAATATAACCAACTGCTGCGAATAGAAGAAGCTCTCGGTGAATCGGCTCGATATGCCGGGACCGCAGCCTTTCCCCGATGGCAGCCCCGATCCGCCTGACGTTTCACGGCACGATTCTGGTCGCCGTTTTCGTCGTCCTCATCTTGATGGCCGCGGCGCCGGCCCGGCAGGCTTACGAACAGAAGCAGGCCGTGGCCCGTGAAAAGGCCAGGTTGGAGGCTCTCAAGACAGAGAACCGAAGTCTCGAGCAGCGTCTGGCTCGACTGAACGACCCGGAGTACCAGGAGAAGCTTGCCAGAGAGCAGCTGGGGCTCGTGCGTCCTGGGGAGACCTCATACGTCGTGGTGCCGGGACCCACTCCAACGCAGACCGTGACTGCGGATGAGCCTGCAAATCGGGCCTGGCATGAGAAGCTGGCGTCTTGGTTCAAGAAGCTCTTCGACTAGCTTCATCGGTCTTGTTTGCCAGCCCCCCTGACAGACCGTAGGATAACTTTCGTTCATCCAACCAAAATCCATGGAGGTTTTTTGGCCGAAGTCGGCGCCATAGTAGAAGGAACCGTTAGCCGCCTGGCTGACTTTGGAGCCTTTATCCAACTCGAGGGTGGCGAGACCGGCCTGGTTCACATCTCCGAGGTCGACAAGAATTACGTAAAGGACATCAAGGAGCATGTCCGCGAGGGCGACAAAGTCTCGGTCAAGGTCCTGGCAATCAAGGAAGATGGCAAGATCGAT